>NZ_LMKR01000004.1:0-457397 GCF_001421585.1 Sphingomonas sp. Leaf23
GAGCCGACTTAGCTTTAAAACGATCATCACGCACCTTGAATGCGCAAGACCGCAAGCCGCCGCCCACATGTCCCTTCATCTCATCAACAATTTCAAAGAACGTTCCTGCCTCAAACCTCTCGGTTGAAGCGCCAGCGAGCCGGCGATAGGAGGACCGGAACAGAGGCACCAATCAATCGATCGGCACCGCGTTCCGGCTAGAAAAAGAGCAATCTCGCTATCCGCTTCAGCGGAGCGACCCGAAGGTCAGCGAGGCGACCGGCGGGAGAAGCGAAGAGCGTCTCGTCGTCCGGTGAAGCTGCTTATATGGGCGGGTTCGGAAGGCGTCAACAACGTTTTTGCGGTTTTTTCGGTTCCATGCCGTTTTTGTGCGTGGCGGGGCCGGAATATGCCGTGACGTGCCTGTTTCGGACGCCACCTTCCCCACCGGGACCCCGCACGCCATAAGGATTACCCGCGCGCGACGCACGCACCCCCGTATGAGAGGAACCTTCGCCTTGTCCCCCGCCCCTGCCGCTGCACGTCCCGACGACCGCCACTGGACCCGCGAGGCGATCCGGCGACTGGAGGCGGACTTCTGCCGGTCGGCGGATACGCACCTGATCCGGGTGGAGTTGCCCGCGACGCCGGGGATCACCCTCTACCTGAAGGACGAGTCGGTGCATCCGTCGGGGAGCCTGAAGCATCGCCTTGCGCGCTCGCTGATCCTCTACGGGTTGTGCAATGGCTGGATCGAGCGCGATACGGTGCTGGTCGAGGCGACCAGCGGGTCGACCGCGGTGTCGGAGGCGTACTTCGCCCGGTTGCTGGGCCTGCGGTTCGTGGCGGTCGTTCCGCGCAATATAGCCAGCGCAAAGATTGCCGCGATCCGCTTCCATGGCGGCGAAGTGCATTTCGTCGACGACCCGCGCGAGGTCTATGCGGCGGCGCAGGCGTTGGCCGATGCACATGGCGGCCATTATCTCGACCAGTTCACCTATGCCGAGCGGGCGACCGACTGGCGCGGCAACAACAACATCGCCGAATCGATCTTTGCCCAGCTCGCCAAGGAGGATCATCCCGAACCCAGCTGGATCGTGTGCGGCGCGGGCACCGGGGGCACGTCGGCGACGCTCGGGCGGTTCATCCGCTATGGCCGGCACAGCACCCGGCTGTGCGTGGCCGATCCGCAGGGGTCGGTCTTCCACCGCCACTTCGCGGATCCGACCATCACCACGGTCGAGGGCCAATGCTCGGGGATCGAGGGGATCGGCCGCCCGCGCGTCGAGCCGTCCTTCGTTCCCAGCGTCATCGACCGGATGATCGCGGTGGACGATGCCGACAGCATCGGCGCAATGCGCGCGCTCAGCCAGCGGCTTGGCCGGCCGGTCGGCGGGTCGACCGGGACCAACCTCGTCGCCTGCGCCGCGCTGATCGCCGAGATGGCAGCCATCGATGCGGAAGGATCGGTCGTCACGATCCTGTGCGATTCGGGATTGCGCTATAGCGACACCTATTTCGACGATGCCTGGCTGGCCGCACGGGGGATCGACTGGCGCCCCGCAGCGGAGCGTTATGCCGCCGTTCTGGGAGCCGCCGCATGAGCCCGCTCAGCGTCACCGACCTGTTCACCATCGGCATCGGGCCGTCGAGTTCGCACACGGTTGGGCCGATGCGCGCCGCCTATACCTTTGCCACGATGCTGGCCGAGGACGGGATCGTGCCGGAGCGGGTCTATTGCGACCTCTACGGTTCGCTGTCGCTAACCGGGCGGGGCCATGCGACCGATATTGCGGTGCTGCTGGGCCTGTCGGGTGCGACGCCCGAGGGGGTCGATCCCGATGCCGTGGCAGGGATCGTCTCCGGCATCCGGGACGGCAACCTGCTCGACCTGGCCGGCACGATCCCGATCGCCTTCGATGCCGAGCGTGACATCGTGTTCCACCCCGGCTTCCTGCCGGGGCACCCCAACGCCATGGCATGCACCGCCGTACTGGCCGATGGCAGCCGCATCACCCGCCGCTACTATTCCATCGGCGGCGGGGCGATCCGGGCGGAGGGGGAGGCGCCGCCGCGGATCAACCTGACGCTCCCCCATGCCTTTGCCACCGGTAACGACCTGCTCGCGCTGTGCGCCGACACGCGCCAGTCGATCGCCGAGATCGTCGCCGCCAACGAAAGCGCGTGGCGGCCGGAGGCGGAGACGGTCGGCTTTCTCGATGCCGTTCGCGCAGCGATGCTGGCATCGATCGACCGGGGCTGCGCCGGCACCGGCGAGCTGCCCGGCGGGCTGAAGGTCCAGCGGCGCGCGCGGGCGATCCGCGAAAAGCTGCTGGAGCGCGGCCCGCGTACCGACCCCAGCGTTGTGTTCGAATGGGTGAGCCTGTGGGCGCTGGCGGTGAATGAGGAGAATGCCGCGGGCGGGCGCGTCGTCACCGCTCCGACCAACGGCGCAGCGGGGGTGATCCCCGCCGTCCTCAAATATTACGAAACTTTCGTCCACGGATCGACCCGCGCGGGCGCACAGGCATTGCTGATGACGGCGGCCGCGATCGGTTTCCTCTACAAGCAGAACGCCTCCATCTCGGCGGCCGAGATGGGATGTCAGGGCGAGGTCGGCGTCGCCTGTTCGATGGCCGCCGCCGGCCTTGCCGCAGCACTGGGCGCCAGCCCGGCACAGGTCGAGAATGCCGCCGAGATCGGCATGGAGCATAATCTGGGCCTCACCTGCGACCCGATCGGCGGGCTGGTGCAGATCCCGTGTATCGAGCGCAACACGATGGGCGCGATCAAGGCGATCAACGCCGCCTATCTGGCGCTGCACGGCGACGGTCGCCACATCGTCAGCCTCGACCAGGTGATCGAAACGATGCGCCAGACGGGCGAGGATATGAAGAGCCAGTATAAGGAGACCAGCCAGGGTGGCCTGGCGGTCAATGTCGTCGAATGCTGAAGGAACCCGGATTGTCTGCACTTCCCGATTTCGCCGCGATCACCCCCGAGACGATTGCCCCGACGCTCGACGCGCTGCTCGCGGAACGCGACGCGGTGGCCGAGGCTGCCAAGGCGGCGAGCCCGAGCTTTGCCGACACCTGGCTGCCGGTCGAGCAGGCCGATGTCGCGCTCGACAATTTCTGGTCGAGCGTGTGGCACCTCCACGCAGTCGCCGACACGCCCGAGCTGCGCGCGGCGCATGCGGTAGGACAGGCCGTGCTGACCGAGCGGGGCATCGCCGCGCAGCAGGACCGGGCGATGTTCGACACGCTGCGCGCGCTGGAGGTCACGCCGGACTTCGCCACGCTGGACGATGCCGATCGGGTGGCGGTCGAACGGTCGATCCGCGACCGGACGCTGGCCGGGGTCGCGCTGGACGATGCCGCGCGCGAACGGTTCAAGGACGTGGCGACCGAGCTGTCGGCATTGCAGACCGAGTTCGCCAGCGCGGTGCTGGACGCGACCGATGCATGGACGCTGCACGTGACCGACGCAGCGCGGCTGGCCGGGCTGTCGGATGCCGACCGGGCGATGATGGCCGCCGCCGCGCAGGCACGCGGGCTGGAGGGCTGGGTCGTGACGCTGCAACAGCCGAGCGTCGTCGCCGTCCTGACCTTTGCCGAGGATCGCGACCTGCGGGCGCAAGTCTATCGCGCCTATGGCACCCGCGCGTCGGACCAGGGGCCGGATGCGGGGAAATTCGACAATGGCCCACGCATCCGCCGCATCCTCGAACTGCGGCATGAGGCTTCCCGGCTGCTCGGCTTCCCCGATCCCGTCGCCCGCTCGCTCAGCACCAAGATGGCGCCCGACGTGGGTGAAGTGCTGGCATTCCTGCGCGACCTGGCCACGCGGGCGCGGCCCCATGCCGAAGCGGAGATCGCCGAGCTGCGCGCCTTTGCCGCCGAGCATCTGGGGATCGAAGACCTGCAGCCATGGGACGTCGGCTTCGTCAGCGACCGGCTGAAGCGCCATGCCCATGCGATCGACCAGTCGGTCATCAAGGCGTATTTCCCGGTCGACCGGGTGCTGTCCGGATGGCGTGACCTGCTGGGACAATTGTTCGGGCTGACGCTGACCGAGCGGCGCGACGTCGCGACCTGGCATCCCGATGCGCGCTATTACGACGTCGCTGACGACACCGGGGTATTCGCCGGGCTGTACCTCGACCTGCACGCGCGGGCCGGCAAGAAGGGCGGCGCGTGGATGGCCCCTGCCCGGCCCTATCTGGCCGATGCCAGCCTGCCGGTCGCGTATCTGGTCTGCAACTTCGCGCCGACCGGCGGGGAGACGCCGCTGTTGAGCCATGACGACGTGACCACGCTGCTGCACGAGACGGGGCATTGCCTCCACCACCTGTTCACCCGCGTCCCCCGGCCCGACATTGCCGGGACGACCGGGTTCGAATGGGACGCGATCGAGCTGCCCAGCCAGTTGATGGAGGATTTCGCGTGGGAGCCCTCCGTACTCTCCGCCATGTCGGGGCATGTCGACACCGGCGAACCGCTGCCGCGCGACCTGTTCGACCGGATGCTGGCGGCACGGCGGTTCGGGTCGGGCATGTTCCTGGTCCGGCAGATCGAGTTCGCGATGTTCGACCTGCTGCTGCATCTGGGCACACAGGGCGACGATCCGATGGCGGTGATCGAGGCGGTGCGCGACGAGGTGTCGGTGGTGCGCCCGCCCGCATGGCATCGTTTCCCCCACGCCTTCGCGCATATCTTCGCCGGGGGCTATGCGGCGGGCTATTACAGTTACCTTTGGGCCGAATTGTTGGCGGCGGACGGCTTTGCCGCGTTCGTCGAGGCGGGGACGATGGACCGGGCGACCGGCGACCGGCTGCGCGAGACGGTGCTCGCCCAAGGCGCGGTGCGACCGGCGATCGACCTGTTCCGCGCGTTCCGCGGGCGCGATCCCGATCCGGCGGCGATGCTGGCGCGGCACGGGCTGGTCTGAGGCCAAAGTTCACAAAGTTCACACTCGCGCGCAATTTGCGCGCGAGTGTGGCGTTCGGGGTTTGGCGGAAACCCTCTGCTTTGATGACGACCGGCGATGCGAAAGACCGGTCGTCATCGTGACCGCCTGGCCCGCTGTAGGAAAGCGCTTTCAGCCCCCGGCGAACACCGCGCGTTTCGCGGCGGCGATCGCACGGCCGAGGGCGGGAAGCGGGACGTCGGTCAGGGTGATGCACAGCTTCCGCCCCCTGCCCGGCGTCACTTCGGCATGCCCCTCCGGCAGCGCAACCTGCACCGCGCCGGTGGGCACGAAATCGGGTCGATGGGCGATGGTGACGGCGATCGGCGCGGCGGGATCGGGCAAAGTGGCTTCGCGGCGGAGCGTCGAGGGGGCGCGGCCGAACGCCGCCTGGAACGCTTCGTTGAAGCGGCGCACGCTGCCATAGCCGGCGGCGAAGGCGATGTCGGTCAGGGCCAGGCGCGTGTCGTGGACTAGATGCTTGGCGAGGTGGAGCCGCCGCGTCGCCTCGACAGCGAGCGGGGTCAGGCCCAGATGCTCGACGAACAGCCGGCGCAAATGGCGGTCGCTCATGCCGAGACGATCGGCGAGGTCGGCGACGCTGCCTTCGGCCAGCGCGCCGTCATCGATCAGCCGCAGCGCGCGGTGGATCGAGGCGAGCGTGCCTGCCCAGGCCGGGCTGTCGGGTGCGGTTTCGGGGCGACAGCGCAGGCAGGGGCGATAGCCCGCCGCCTGCGCCGCCGCCGCGCTGGTATAGAAGGCGACATTGCCGCGCTCCGGCGTGCGTGCCGGGCACACCGGGCGGCAATAGATGCGGGTGGTGCGCACGGCGGTGAAGAACAGCCCGTCCATCGCCGGGTCGCGCCGCGCAATCGCGGCATAGCAGTGGTCGGGGTCGAGCATGGCGCGAGTGTAGCCGTGCGGCCGATGGTGACTAGCGGAAACCGGACATAGCCGTGACACGATGTCCGCTTTCCGCTGGCAGCATCGCCCGGCGAACGGCAGGGTTGCGGGCATGACGCAACTGCTCCTGTCCGAAACCCTGCCCAGCCCCGTCGGCGCGATCACGATCCTGACCGATGACGATGGCGTGCTGCGCGCGCTGGAGTTCGAGGACCATCACGACCGGATGGAGCGGCTGTTGCGGCTACACTATCCGCAGGGGTGGCGGATCGAACCGGCGGTCGGAGCGAGCGACGCATGGCGCGCGCTGACCGCCTATTTCGCGGGCGACCTGTCGGCGATCGACACGCTGCCGACCGCGACCGGCGGCACCGCGTTCCAGCGCGCGGTATGGGCGGCGCTGCGCGACGTGCCCGCCGGACGGACGGTCGCCTATGCCGACATCGCCGCCGCGATCGACCGGCCGAGCGCGATGCGCGCCGTGGGGATGGCCAACGGGTCGAACCCGATCGCGATCGTCGTGCCGTGCCACCGGATCATCGGGCGGTCGGGGCAGCTGACCGGCTATGCCGGCGGGCTGGCGCGCAAGCAGTGGCTGCTGGCGCATGAGGGGGTGGCGACGGGACTGCTGGTGTGAGCCGTGCCCCCGCGCAGGCGGGGGTCCAGAGCCAAGCAAGATAGCGGTTCGTTTGGAACCCTGGACCCCCGCCTGCGCGGGGGTACGCTGCGCGACATCACCGGACTAGCGGCGATACTGCCTGAACTTCCGCCTGCGCGGGGGTTCGAATTATGCCAGCGCCGCCGCCAGATCCCCGCCCGGTGCCAACGCGGCATAGGCCCGCTCGACCGCCGCGACGAAGGCGGCGTCCGCGCCCAGATCGCCGAACACCTCGCCCATCGCCAGCAGCGCGCGTACATTCCCGGCACGCGCCAGCAGCGCGTCGGCGCGCGGATCGACCAACGCTTCGCCGCTCGCCTTGCGATGGTCGAGAAACCGGAACCATGCCGCGATCGGCACGGCCAGCCGCGCGACCGGCCGGCCGGCGGCGCGCGCGTCGCGGATCGTGTCGCACAGGCGGTAGGGCAGCTTTTGCGAACCGTCCCACGCGATCTGCGCCAATTGATGCGCGATCGCCGGATTGGCGAAGCGCGCCAGCACGTCGGCGATATAGGCCGGCAGGTCCATTTCGGCGGGTGGCACAATCGACGGCGCGATATCCTCGCGCATCAACCGTTCGGCAAAGGCGGCGAGCGGGGCACAGGCCATCGCGTCGCGCACCGTTGCCAGCCCCATCAGGATGCCGAGATAGGCGAGCGTCGAATGCGCGCCGTTGAGCAGGCGCAGCTTCGCATTCTCGAACCCGCGCACGTCGCGGGTGAACTGCGCGCCGGCAAGGTCGAACGGCGGGCGGTCGCCGGCGAAGTCGTCCTCGATCACCCACTGGCTGAACGCCTCACGCTGGATCGGCCACGCATCGTCGAGGCCGGTGGCGGCACGCACCGAGGCGCGCAGTGCGTCGTCGCTCGCCGGCGTGATCGAATCGACCATTGTGGAGGGGAAGCGGACATGATCGTCGATCCAGGCCGCCAGATCGGGATCGCGCGCGGCGGCAAGATCGCGGACGGAGCGGCGGAAACGATGGCCATTGTCCACCAGATTGTCGCACGCCAGCAGCGTGATTGCCCCGCCGCCCGCCGCGCGCCGCGCCGCCAGCCCGGCGACCAGCCAGCCCGACAGCGTGGACGGCTCCGCCCCGGTCAGCTCGCGGACGATGGCGGGGTGCTCCAGGTCGAGCGCACCATGCGCGTCGAGGTGATAGCCCTTCTCGGTCACCGTCGTCGTGACCAGCCGCGTGGTCGGCGCAGCGATGCGCGACAGGATCGCATCGCGGTGCGACGCGGTCAGCAGCCCGACGATCGATCCGATGACGCGGTGGCGTGTCTCCACCCCCAGCAGCGCCAGCGTGTAGAGGCCGTCCTGCGGCGCCAGCGCATCGGCCACCCCGGTAGAATTGAGCGCAACCGCGCTGATCGCCCAGCGGGGGTCGCGGCGCAGGATGCCGTCGACATAGGCCGCCTGATGCGCGCGGTGGAACGCACCGGGGCCGATATGAACCATGCCCGGCGTCAGGCTGGCGCGGTCATAGTCCGGCCGCGCGACCTCAGGCGGCAGTGCGCCAAGCGTAGCGTTGGACAGCCTCACAGCTTGTACGCCCGCTTGACCAGACCATAGGCGAGGTCGTGCGCGACCTGGTGCGCCTCCGCTTCGTCCAGCCGGTGTTCGGCGACGAGGCGTGCGAGGAACGCGCAATCGACGCGGCGGGCGACGTCGTGCCGTGCCGGGATCGACAGGAAGGCGCGGGTATCGTCGTTGAACCCGACGGTGTTGTAAAAGCCGGCGGTCTCGGTCGTTGCCTCGCGGAAGCGGCGCATCCCCTCCGGACTGTCGTGGAACCACCATGCCGGCCCCAGCTTCAGGCAGGGATAGTGCCCGGCCAGCGGCGCCAGTTCGCGGGCATAGGTGGATTCATCCAGCGTGAAGAGGATGATCGTCAGGTCGGTCGAGGTGCCGACGACATCGAGCATCGGCTTCAGCGCCGCGACATAATCGGTGCGGGTCGGGATATCGGCACCCTTGTCGCGGCCATAGGCATCGAACAGCCCGCGATTATGGTTGCGGAAGGAGCCGGGGTGAATCTGCATCACCAGCCCGTCGTCGATCGACAGCCGCGCCATTTCGGTCAGCATCTGCGCGCGGAACAGTTCGGCATCGGTCGCGTCGGCGGTGCCGGCAATGACCTTCGCGAACAGCGCCTCGGCCTCGGCGCGCGACAAATTGGCGGTGCGCGCGGTAGGGTGGCCGTGATCGGTCGAGGTTGCACCGGCCGCGATGAAGTCCTGCCGCCGTTTGGCGTGCGCGCGCAGATAGCCGGTCCAGTCGTGAACGTCCTCTTGCGTCAGGTCGGCGAACTTCGCCAGCGCCGGGCGAAAGGCCTCATGCTCGCAATCGATCACCGCATCGGGGCGATAGGCGGTGACGACCCGCCCGCCCCAGCCGCTGGCGCGGATCGCGCGGTGATCGTCGAGCGGGTCGTCGGCCCCCTCGGTCGTCGCCAGCAGCTCGATCCCGAACCGGTCGAACAGCGCGCGCGGGCGATAGGCGTCGGTCGCCAGCGCTTCGCCGATCCGGTCGTAATATTCGTCGGCATTGGCCGCGCTCAGCGCTTCGTCGAACCCGAATACCGCGCCGAACACATGATCGAGCCACAACCGCGACGGCGTGCCACGGAACAGATGCTGGTGGGCGGCGAACACGCCCCACGCCTTGCGCGGATCGGCGACGATCGTTCCGTCGCGGCGCGGCACCGCCAGATCGTCGAGCGCGACGCCCTGGCTATACAGCATCCGGAACAGATAATGGTCGGGCGACAGCAGCAGCTCGGTCGCGTTGGCCCATGGCCGGTCGGTCGCGAACCATGCCGGGTCGGTATGGCCATGCGGGCTGATGATCGGCAGGTCGCGGACGGTGCCGTACAGGTCACGGGCAATGCCCCGCGTCGTCGGGTCTGCGGGCAACAGGCGGTCGGGATGCAGCAGCAGCGCGGTCATCGAAATCTCCTCAGGGGCATCGATGCGACATTGTGCCAGCGCTGGCAACGGTCTAATTATCGATGATGGCCGACCAGAATCCCGCCCGCGCCGTCCGGGTCGATCGCGACGATGACGTCGCGCTGTTGCTCGATTCCGTCGCGGCGGGGGACGTGGTGCGCGTCGACGATGCGGCGGTGGTGGCGCGGGAGGATGTGGCGAAGGGGCACAAGATTGCAGTGCGCGGCATCGCAGCGGGTGCGCCGGTGCGCCGCTATCGCGCGGCGTTCGGCATCGCCACGGCGGACATCGCGCCGGGCGCGCACGTCCATGTCCATAATGTGCGGACGGCGCTGTCGGGCGAGGATGCCTATCGCTACGCCCCTGCCCTGCCGCCGGCCGCCGCCGCCCGCGCCGAACCGGGCTTTGCCGGCTATGTCCGTGCCGATGGCAGCGTGGCCACGCGCAACGAAATCTGGGTGTTGCCGACGGTCGGCTGTGTCGGGCGGCTGGGCGAGCGGATCGCGGCGCAGGCGGGCCCGCGCCATGCCGGGCGGGTCGATGGGGTCCATGCGTTCAACCATCCGTTCGGCTGTTCGCAGCTGGGCGACGACCTGAACCGCACGGCGGCGATCCTGGCGGCGCTGGCGTGCAATCCCAATGCCGGCGGGGTCGTGCTGCTGGGGCTGGGGTGCGAATCGAACCAGTTGGATGCGATGCTCGCCCGGCTTCCTCCGCAAATGCTGCCGCGCGTACGGACGGTGCGGGCGCAGGCGAGCGCCGACGAATTCGCCGCGGGCGTGGCGGCGGTGGACGCACTGGCCGAAGCGGCGCAGGCGACGCGGCAGCCGGTGCCGCTGTCGGCATTGCGGCTGGGGGTGAAGTGCGGCGGGTCGGATTCGATGTCGGGGCTGACCGCCAATCCGCTGATCGGGCGGATGACCGACCGGGTGGCGGCGGCGGGCGGCAGCGTGCTGATGACCGAAATCCCGGAGATTTTCGGGGCCGAGCGATTGCTGATGGCGCGCTGTGCCGACGAAGCCGTGTTCGACCGGCTGGTCGAGGTGACCAACCGCTTCAAACGCTATTTCCTCGACCATGGCGAACCGGTGTCGGAAAACCCCAGCCCCGGCAACATCGCGGGCGGGATCACCACGCTGGAGGAAAAGTCGCTGGGCGCGGTGCAGAAGGGCGGGCTGGCGACCGTGACCGACGTGCTCGACTATGGCGAACCGGTGCGGAAGCGCGGGCTGTCGGTGGTCGACGGGCCGGGCAACGACGCGGTGTCGACGACCGCGTTGGCGGCGGCGGGCGCGACGCTGACGCTGTTTTCGACCGGGCGCGGCACGCCGCTGGGGTCGCCGGTGCCGACGATGAAGATCGCGACTAATCGCGACCTGGCGACGCGCAAGGGCGGGTGGATCGACTTCGACGCGAGCGTGGCGCTGGACGATGGGCAGGAGGCGGCTGCCGATCGTCTGCTGGCGAAGATCGTGGCGGTGGCTTCGGGGGAGCCTGCGCGCAACGAGGTGAACGAGGAACGCGCAATCGGAATCTGGAAGTCGGGGGTTACGCTGTAGTGCCTTCGTCACCCCGGACTTGATCCGGGGTCCCGCTTCTTACCAATGACAGAGAAAGAAGCGGGACCCCGGATCAAGTCSGGGGTGACGTGGTGGAGCGTTCAGCGCTTACGCTCGATCAGCACCGCCTGTTGCCAGCGGCTGGCCGGTTTGTCGGCGCGATGCATGCAGCCGGGCCAGCAGCAAGGGCGCTTTTACCCGCGACCAGTTCGGCGGAGAGGGCGTCCGCCAAATCTTCCGGCACCTCATGAACCAGATCGGGCGAAAGCGGCCGGATCATGCGACCGGGCGCAGCGCCCCGCGATAGTGCTTAGCCTTTTCCACATAGACCGCCGCCGACAGCTTCAACCCCGCCAGCTGTTCGTCGGTCAGCGTCTTGACCGCCCGCGCCGGCGCACCGACGATCAGGCTTCCCGGTGGAAAGGTCTTGCCCTCGGTCACCAACGCCCCGGCGCCGACCACGCAGTCCTCGGCGATCACCGCGTGGTTCAGTACGGTCGCGCCCATGCCGATCAGCACCCGGTCGCCTATGGTGCAGCCGTGCAGCACCGCGCGGTGGCCGATGGTGCAGTCCTCGCCCAGGGTCAGCGGCGCACCGGGATCGCTGTGGAGGACCGCGCCGTCCTGCACATTGCTGCGCGCGCCGATGGCGATGACGCCATTGTCGGCGCGCACCGCCGCGCCGAACCAGACGCTGGCCCCCGCCCCCAGCCGTACCGCGCCGATCAGGTCGGCGGACGGCGCAACCCAGCTGTCGGGGGCAAGGTCGGGCACGGCATCGGCAAGGGCGTAAATCGGCATGGGCGCGAGGCTATCACCCCGTGACGACGGGGGCGAGTTTCGCGCGCAACAATTTGTCGAACCGGTCGAGCGGACAGCGCTTCGCACAACCGGGGATGGCGATCGGCCGGTCGACGACGGTCGCCGCGCCGGCACGGATCGCATCGAGCGGCTGCACGCGATAGGACAGCGTGACATAGGGCCCGCGCGCATCGCGACGGCGGGTCAGCACCAGCGCGCCGCCCGGCGCCGCATCGTTCAGCGCAAAGCCCGGCGCGTCGAGATCGACGCCCAGCGCCGCCGCCAGCGCGGTGACGTTGGTGTCATGCCCGACCAGCACGTCGAGGCGCGGGCCGGTCGGCGCGGTGAGCGTCTTCAGCATGTGATCGCCCAGCGGCCCCGCCTGATGCGCGGCCATGTAGGGTGCGCGGGTGAAGACGTCGAACAGCGCGGCGTGCAGCGCCCCCAGCCGCTTGATCGTCACCGCATCGGCGCGGCCGAAGCCGACATCGCGCATCGGCATCCCCTCGGCATATTGCAGCAGGATCACCTGCGCGGTGCCCGACGTCGCGCGGATCGGCCCGGTGAAGTCGACACCGCGTCCGTCGGCGCTGGGCTTCAGCGTCGCTGGTCCCGGCGTCGAGCAACCGGCGGGCAGGCCGCAGCCGAGCACCCGGTCGAGTTCGCGGATCGCAGCAGCATGGCGCGCAGTCAGGCCGTTCACGCCGCCGGTATAGGCAGTGATCGCCGCCACCGCTTTCGTCGCATCGAACGCGGTCGCCCCGGCACGCAGCGGTTCGAACAGCGGATCGACCTGCCCCGCCGGCAGATGATCGACCGGCAACTTGCAGCCCGGTGCCAGCGCATCGGCATAGGCGCGGCCGGTGGCGATGGTGCGTTCGGGCGTATTGGTGTGGATGCGGACGGTGCCGGGCTTCGGACAGCCGGTGGTGCCCAGCCAGTGGCGGTCGTGGCGGGCGAGCTGCGCGATCGCCTTCGCGCCGTGCGGGGTCAGGAACTCCGGCGCGACCGGCCATGCGGGCCATTCCCCCGCGACCTTGGTGTCGAGCGGCGCTTCGCCCGTGATCGGCGCGCGGACGCCGTGGCGCATCAGCATTACGACCCGCTCCACCTTGTCCTGCGCAGCGGCGGGCAGCGGGGTCAGCAGCGTGGCGGCGAGGAGCAGAAGGCGCATGGTCGGTCCTTGTGGTTCGATAGGTCCATACCCCCGCGCAGGCGGGGGTACGGATATCTGCTTCGTCACCCCGGACTTGATCCGGGGTCCCGCTTTTGCGCGAGCGCCGGAGACGAAGCGGGACCCCGGGTCGAGCCCGGGGTGACGGTAGGGGGTGGGCGTCACGATGCGGCGTACGGACACGGGCGGCGACGCTAACGCCGCCGCCCCGCCCGCTTACATCTTCATGGTCAGGCTGAACTGGAACACCCGGCCGGTCTTCAGATAGCCGCCGTTGCGGTCGTTCGAGATATACGTCTCGCCCTTCCCCACCGTCGCCCAATAGGTGTGCTGGTCGAGCAGGTTGCGCGCCGACACGCCGATTTTGAGGTTGTCGGTGACTTCATAGGCGGCACCGAAGTTCAGCTCGCCGACCGGCTGGACATAGATGTCCGGCTGGCTGTCCTGCACCGCGGCCAGGAACTTGCCGATATAGTTGTACCACAGGTTCGTGCGGAACCCGCCGCCGGCATAAAAGACCTCGGCATTGTAGATCAGGTCCGGCGCCTGGGGCAGCGTGCTGCTGCGGGTGGTGCGCGCGCCGTTCACCGGGATGATGTAGGTCGCCTCGGTCTTCTGGTAGGTGACGTTGCCGCCCACGCCGAAATTGCTGAGGAAGCTGCTGTCGACCATGTCGCCGACGGTGAAGCGGCCCGATGCCTCGACGCCCTTCGCGGTGCCGCCGCCGCCGTTGATCGGGCGGATGAAGGTGGTCTTGCCGACCGTCTCGCTGCCGCTGCGCGATGCGGTGCTGACGATGAAGTTGCTCAGGTCCTTGTAATAGGCGGCCAGCTGGACATAGCGGCCGACGCCCATCTGGTAATCGACGCCCGCGTCATAGCTCCATGCCTGCACCGGCTTCAGGTCCGGGTTCGGCTGGGTGATCGTCACGGTGCCGTCGCTGGCCGGTTCGCTGATCCGGGTTGGGCCGGCGAGCAGGTCGAAGGCGGGGCGGGCATAGCTGGAGCGTACCGCGCCACGCACCGTCAGGTTGCCGTTGGGCTTCCACGCCGCCAGCAGGCTGGGGTCGATATGATCGTAATCGCGCCCGGCGTTGACGAAGCGCGCGCCGTTCACGTCGCTCAGGTAATAGCGTGCGCGGAAGCCGTTATCCTCGTACCGGACGCCGGGCATCACTTCGAGGTTGCCGAAGGTCAGCGTGGCGGTGCCGTACAGCGCCTTGCGCGTTTCGTTGCCGCTCGACAGGCCCTGGTTCAGCGTGGTCTGCGACACCGGGATCAGCGGCACATAGTCGCGGACCTGCGCGTCGAGCTGCGCACGCGACAGCACCTTGATCGGGCGGGCGGGATAGTAATCGAGGAAGTCCTTCAGGACATAGCCGAGATACTGGTTGATCGACGGCCCCTGCACCGTGCCGTTCTGCAGCGGGGTGAGGAAGCGATAGCGCGTCTGGTCGGGCGCGAGGCTGCGACCCGACCGGTCCGAATCCTCGTACAGACCACCGACCTCGACCTTCACGAAGCTCTGGCTGTCCCAGCCGATGCTGCCCTTCAGCGTCTTCTTGGTCTCGCTCAGATAGTCATAGCCGCGCTGGACATAGAGCTGGGTCGGCCGGTCGAGCGACGCAACATAGGCGATGGCGCCGTTCGACAGGATCGGGCGCGGCGACTTCGGGTTCGACAGGTCGACGTTCACGCCTTCGGTCGCGGCACCGGTGTTGGTCGCGGTGCCGTTATAGGCGATGCCGCGGAACGCCGCCTCGATCCGGGTCGGCTGGTCGAACCGGCCATCGGCGTACGCGCCTTCCAGCGCGGCGGTGAAGCCCTCCCAATGCGCCTTCGCGCCGACCTGTGCCGAGAACAGTTCCTGCTCGATATCCTCGGTGCGGAAATAGCTGGCCGGGTTGATGCCGAGCGGGGTGTAGACGCCCGCGGCATTGTACGACCCGCCGTTCGGGTTCGTCTGGCCGCGCGTCAGTTCGTTGCGCAGCCCGGTCTGGTTCATGGTGTTGGTGTTGAGATACGTCGCATAGTTGACGCGGGCGTAGAGATCGACGGGGTCGCTGCGGAAGTCGAACGCGCCGGTCGCGCCGTAGCGCTTGATCTTGTTGTTGTAGAAATTCCACTGCACGCCATCGGCGGTCAGTGCGTTCGGGTTGGCGCGCGAATTGCCGCTGTTGGCGCGGGTCGGCTTGTAATCATTCTGCACGGCGGTCGATTCGGCGGCGTTGCCGCGCTCTTCCAGATACGCCGCGACATAGACACCGAACTGGTGATCGCTGCCGAAGCGGCGCGCGGCGTCGAGGCCGATCGCCCCGCCGAACGCTTCCTGCTCGCGGTCGAGTGCGAGGCCGGCGACCTGCCCCAGCACGCGGGCGCGGGTGAAGCTCTGGTTGAAATCGAACGCGGTCGGCGTGCGCAGGTCGACGATGCCGGCGATGCTGTCGGCATCCTTGGCCGCGCCCGGCGTCTTGTCGGTCACGATCCCGCCGATCGCGAAGGGCGAGAACAGGTTGAGCGAGATCGCGCGGTTGTTGCCCGACGTCTGCGGCAGGCGCAGGCCATCGAGGGTGTAGGCGTTATAGCTGGTGTCGAACCCGCGGATCGTCACGAACTGCGCTTCGCCGGTCGCGCTCTGGTTGCGGCCCTGGTCGCGGCTGACCGACACGCCCGGCAGCATCTTGGCCAGGTCGGCGATGCTGGTCTGCGAATGGATCGCGACGTCGCCGGTGGTCACGATGTCGATCGTGGCAATCGCCTGCTGTTCCTCGTTCAACGCGGTGCGCTGGCGACGGCCGTTGACGACAATATCGTCGGTCAGCGATTCACTGGCGGTCTGCTGCGGTTCCTCGGCGACGGGCGCGACGGACGCGTCCTGGGCAAGGGCGGCGGCGGGCAGCAGCGCGCCCAGCGTCAGCGCGGCGATGCCGCTGGACAGGACAAGCGCATGGGCGCGCCGCCGGCGTGCCGGCAGCGTCGGGATCGACGACATGGATATTCCCCCCAAGGGTATGTTGGATTGGTCGCGGGGTTGTTCCCCGTTGGATCGCGCCGCTAGCCAAAGCTTGTGTATAATTTATGACAATGGCGCATCCGGGTGTGGATTTCCTGATGATTTCTGGGAGAGACGAACCGTTATGATGAATTACTGTTGAGTTGTGCGGTGATCGCTTGTGTCCCCGGTCACGGACGATATGCTGTAGCGCGATGATGAAACGCCGCGACCGCCGCCAGGAAATCCTCGACCTGCTTGTCCAGGGCGAACCGCTGGGCATTCACACGCTGGCCGATACGCTGGCGGTGTCCGACGAAACGGTGCGACGCGAGTTGCGGCTGCTGGAGGCCGACGGGCTGATCGAGCGGATTCACGGCGGTGCGCGCCTCGCCAAATCGGTGGAGGAAGGACCGTTCGAGGAGCGGCTGCACCGCAACGCCGGGCCTAAGCAGCGCATCGCCGCCGCCGTGGCGCAGACCGTTGCGGACGGCGATTCGTTGTATCTCGATGCCAGTTCGACCGCGTTCCATGTCGCGCAGGCGATCAAGGGCAAACGCGACCTGACCGTCGTCACCAACGCCCTGGGCGTCGCGGCGGAGCTGGGCGGGCGCTATGGCAACCGGCTGTATCTGGCGGGTGGCGAGCTGGACGACCGGTACCGGGCGTTCTTCGACGCGACGGCGCGGGCCTATCTGGCGCAGTTCCGGCCGGGCATGGCGATCGTGTCGACCGAATCGGTCGATGTCGCGGCGGGCTTCACCGATTATCACGTCGGCGAGGGCGAGCTGTGCCGCCAGATGATCGCCCAGTCACGCCGGGTGACGATGGCGGTCGATTCGTCGAAATTCGACCGGGCGAGCATCGTCGCGGTGGCGGCCTTCGCCGATATCGACCGCATCGTCACCGACCGCGCGATCGACCCGGCCTATGCCGCCGTCACCCCCGGCGTCGAATGGATCGCGGCATGATCCGCTGGCTGCTGACCACCCTCGCGGTCGTCGCGATGCCGGTACAGGCGCGCGACCTGCGCGTCATGAGCTTCAACGTCCGCTACCCCAATCCCGACGACGGCCCCAACCGGTGGGAGGCGCGCGCGCCGATCCTGATCGATACGATCCGCGCCGCCGATCCGGATGTGGTGGGCACGCAGGAGCTGTACCGGCGACAGGGGGATGCGATCGTCCGCGCGCTGTCGCACTGGCGCTGGTTCGGGCGCGACCGGCGCGGGGCCCATGCCGACGAGCATATGGGCATCCTGTATCGTACCGACCGGTTGCGGCTGGTGCGGCATGGCGATTTCTGGTTGTCGGACACACCCGACCGGGTGGGCAGCGCCAGCTGGGGCACCGACCTGCCGCGCATGGTCAATTGGGGCGAGTTCGTGCGCAAGGATGGCCGGCGGTTCGTACTATTCGACACCCATTTCCCGCACCGCGACAGCGACGCGATCGCGCGGACGAAGGCGGCGGGCGTGCTGCTGGCGCGGATGCGGCGCATTGCCGGGCGGTTGCCGGTGGTGGTGACCGGCGACCTGAACGCCCAGCCCGACAGCGAAGCCTATCGCGCCTTTGCCGCCACGCTGGCCGATGCCTGGGCGCGGGCACCGCAGCGGTCAGGGCCGGTGCTGACCTTCCACGACTTTACCGGCACGCCCGACCGGCGGATCGATTATGTGTTCGTGCTCGGGTTCCGGCCGGTTGCGGCGCGGGTGGCGACCGACCATCGCGGCCCGCGCTACCCGTCCGATCATTTCCCGATGGTGGTGGATTTGCGCTGAGCCGGGCGCGCCGCACCGCGTTGATGGGGAATGCATGAATTAAAACTCCTCCCCGGCACGGGGAGGGGAACCAGCGAAGCTGGTGGAGGGGGGTGCCCGCTTACGGCACGGTTGCGTTGCGCGGAGAACCCCCTCCACCGTCCGATGTGCGGACGGTCCCCCTCCCCGCGCAGCGGGGAAGAGCTTCAGGTCACTCCACCGTCACGCTCTTCGCCAAGTTGCGCGGCTGATCCACGTCGGTGCCCTTGGCAACCGCAACATGGTACGCCAGCAACTGCACCGGCACCGCGTACACGATCGGCGCGATCAGTGGATGGACCTTCGGCATGGTGATCGTCGCGACCGCGCCGTCGCCCGCCGCCTGGATGCCGTCATAGTCGGAGATCAGCACGACCTTGCCGCCGCGCGCCTGCACTTCCTGCATGTTGCTGACGGTCTTGTCGAACAGCGGCCCCGACGGCGCGATGACGATCACCGGCACCTGGTCGTCGATGAGGGCGATCGGCCCGTGCTTCATCTCGCCGGCGGCATAGCCCTCGGCATGGATGTAGCTGATTTCCTTGAGCTTCAGCGCACCTTCCAGCGCCAGCGGATAGTCGGTGCCGCGGCCCAGATACAGCACGTCGCGCGCCGCCGCGATGACGCCCGCCATCCCCTCGATCGCCTCGTCATAGGCGAGCGCGGCGTTGATCGACGCGGGTGCTTCGGCCAGGTGGCGGACGATGCTGCGCTCCTCCGCCTCGGACAGCTTGCCCTTCGCCTTGGCGAGATTGGCGGCCAGTGCGGCGAGGACGGCGAGCTGGCAGGTGAACGCCTTGGTCGAGGCGACGCCGATTTCCGGCCCGGCATGGGTCGGCAGCAGCAGGTCGGCTTCGCGCGCCATCGTGCTGGTCGGCACGTTGACGACGACGGCAATGGTCTGGCCCTCGCTCTTGGCGTGGCGCAGGGCTGCGAGGGTGTCGGCGGTCTCGCCCGACTGGCTGATGAACAGCGCCAGGCCGCCCTCCTCCATCACCGGCGCGCGGTAGCGGAACTCGGATGCAACATCCAAGTCGACGGGCACGCGGGCGAACTGTTCGAACCAGTATTTGGCGACCATCCCGGCATAGAAGCTGGTGCCGCACGCGACGATCGTGACACGCTTGATTCCCGACAGGTCGAAATCGGGGATCGGCAGCGTCACCTTGCCCTCGAAGCGCTGCAGGTACGAGCGCAGCGTCTGGGCGACGACGATCGGCTGCTCGTAGATTTCCTTCTGCATGAAGTGGCGGTGATTGCCCTTGTCGATCAGCGCGCCGGTGACGCCCGACAGGGTGACCGGACGCTCGACGGGGTTGTTGTCGCGATCAAAGATCTCGGTGCCGTCGCGACGGCAGACGACCCAGTCGCCTTCCTCCAGATAGGCGATACGCTGCGTCAGCGGGGCGAGCGCCAGCGCGTCGGAGCCGAGATAGACTTCGCCCTCGCCATAGCCGACGACCAGCGGCGAGCCGAGCCGCGCGCCGATCAGCAGGTCGTCATGCTGACGGAAGAGGATCGCCAGCGCGAACGCACCATGCAGGCGCGGCAGGATCGCCTTGACGGCCTCGGCCGGGGTGCGGCCCGCCTCGACCTGTTCGCTGACCAGATGGGCGACGACCTCGGTATCGGTCTCGCTGGTGAAGACCCGGCCGCGCGCGGTCAGTTCCTCGCGCAGCGGCTTGAAATTCTCGATGATGCCGTTGTGGACGACGGCGACTTCGTTGGTCGCGTGCGGATGGGCATTGTCGGTGGTCGGCCCGCCATGCGTCGCCCAGCGGGTGTGGGCGATGCCGATATTGCCCGGCAGCGGATGCTCGCCCAGTTCGGCGGCGAGGTTCTTCAGCTTGCCCGACGCACGACGCCGCTCGATCGCGCCGCCCTCCACGGTGGCGATGCCCGCCGAGTCATAGCCGCGATATTCGAGGCGCTTCAGGCCGTCCAACAAGCGGTCGGCGACGCTTTCGGTGCCGATGATGCCAACAATTCCACACATATTCGTCTCTCCGGCGGGATGCCCGCTTGGGTTATTTCCTGGCGGCCTTGGCGGCAGCCTGCTTGTGGCGGAAGCGCTTGGCCCAGCCGGGATGGTCGGCGCGTTCGGCACGGACCAGCGCCAGCGCGTCGCCCTCGACATCGCGGGTAACCACCGACCCGGCGGCGACCAGCGCGCCGTCGCCGATCTTCACCGGCGCGACCAGCGCGCTGTTCGACCCGATGAACGCGCCCTCGCCGATCTCGGTGCGGTATTTGAAATAGCCGTCATAGTTGCAGGTGATCGTGCCCGCGCCGATATTGACGTTTGCCCCGACCGTCGCGTCGCCGAGATAGGTCAGGTGGTTGGCCTTGGCGCCGACACCCAGCGTCGTGTTCTTGACCTCGACGAAATTGCCGACCCGGCTCCCCTCGCCCAGCACCGCGCCGGGGCGCAGGCGCGCATAGGGGCCGACGTCGGCCTTCGCCGCGACGGTCGCGCCCTCCAAGTGGCTGAAGGCGTGGATCGTCACATTGTCGGCGATGGTCACGCCGGGGCCGAACACGACGTTAGGTTCGATCGTCACGTCACGCCCGAGCTGCGTGTCATGGGCGAAAAACACGGTGTCGGGGGCGACCAGCGTGACGCCATCGGCCATGGCGCGCGCGCGGCGTTTGCCTTGCCACGCGCTCGCCACCGCCGCCAGTTCGGCGCGGCTGTTGATGCCGGCCACTTCGTCGGCCGCCGTCTCGATCACCACCGCACCGCGCCCGTCGGCGATGGCGAGCATGACGATATCGGGCAGGTAATATTCGCCGGCGGCATTGTCGTTGCCGACCCGCTCCAGCAGCGCCCACAGGTCGGCCGAGCGCACCGCGGTCACGCCGCTGTTGCACAGGTTCACCGCGCGTTCGTCGGCGCTGGCGTCCTTATACTCGACCATCTTGGTGATGTTGCCGGCGTCGTCGGCGATGATCCGGCCATAGGCGGCAGCATCGGCGGGGCGGAAGCCCAGCACCGCGACCGCCGGAGCGTCGGCTTCGTCCAGCCGCGCGGTCAGCCGCGCGACGGTATCCGCCGACAGGAGCGGCGTATCGCCGAAGCACACCAGCACGATGCCGTCGTGGTCGGCCAGCGTTTCCTTCGCCTGCAGTGCCGCGTGGGCGGTGCCCAGCTGCTCGCGCTGCCACGCAATCTCGACGCCGCGCCCGGCGACCGCCTTTTCCACCTGTTCGCCGACCGCGCCGACGATCACCACCCGGCGGGTGACGTTCGCGGCGGACAGGCTGTCGAGCAGGTGAAACAGCATCGGCTGACCGGCGAGCGGGTGCAGCACCTTGTGCTTCGACGACTTCATGCGGGTGCCCTGCCCGGCGGCGAGGATCACGGCGGCGATCGGTTGTGCGCTCATGGGGGCAGTCTGTGGCACACGACCCTTGCCAATTCCATATCGCGCGCGCCAATGCGGCGATGATGACAAAGATTTCATTCGCGATCGTCGGCTTCGACCTCGACGGCACGTTCGTCGATACCAGCGGCGACCTGACCGATGCGGTGAACCACGCACTGGCCGATGCCGGCCGGCCGCTGCTGACGCGGCAGCAGGTCATTCCGATGATCGGCGGCGGGGCGAAGCACATGCTGCGCCAGGGGATGGAAGCGACCGGCGGCTGCGACGAGGCGGAGCTGACCCGGCTCCACCGCCTGCTGCTCGATTATTACGAGGCGCATATCGCGGTGCATTCGCGGCCCTTTCCAGGGGCAATGGCGGCGCTGGACCAGCTCGACGCAATGGGGGTGACGGTCGCGATCGTCACCAACAAGCTGGAGGCGCTGGCGCGGCGGCTGCTCGACGAACTCGACCTCACCCGCCGCTTCGCCTGCATCATCGGCGGCGACACGCTGGGGCCGGGCAAGTCGAAGCCCAACCGCGCGCCAATCGACGCTATGATCGCCCAGTGCGGCGGCGGACGCGCGGCGTTCGTAGGCGATTCGCATTTCGATATCGATGCCGCGAAGAATGCCGGCATTCCCAACATCGCCTGTTCGTTTGGCTTCCTGATGCAGCCGGTCGCGGACCTCGGCGCCGATGCGGTGATCGATTATTTCGACGAACTGATCCCGACGCTGGCGAGGCTGTAGATGCTATCGTCACCCCGGACTTGATCCGGGGTGACGGAAGGGAGTGCGGAACCGACCTTGCTGCCGAACGCTCCCCCACGCGACCATAGGAGAATTGCCATGACCCGCCCCGTCGCCCTCATCACCGGCGCATCGTCCGGTATCGGTCTCAGCTTCGCGCATCATCTGGCGCGCACCGGCCATGATCTGGTCATCGTCGCCCGGCGCGAAGACCGGCTGCGCGACCTTGCCGAACAGCTGTCGGTCGAACACGGCATCGATATCGAGGTGATCGCCGCCGACCTCGCCGATCCCGATGACCTCGACGTCGTGGAGGAACGGCTGGAGGCCGGTGATCCGATCGCGCTGTTCGTCAACAATGCCGGCTTCGCCGCGATGGGCAAGGTCGGCGAGGGCGACCGCGACGACATGACTGACATGCTGCTGCTGAACGTCGTCGCGTTCAGCCGGCTGGCCGATGCGGCGATGGCCGGCATGAAGCGCACCGGACAGGGCACGATCATCAATGTCGGGTCGGGCACATTGTTCACCAAGATGCCGGGCTATGCCGGCTATGGCGCGTCCAAGGCCTATGTCACCTATTACACCCGCACGATGCAGGCCGAGGCGAAGGGCGGCAATATCCGCGTCCAGCTGCTGATCCCCGGCGTCACCGCGACCGACTTCCACCATGTCGCGGGCAAGAGCATCGACGACTTCCCGCCCGAGCGCGTGATGGAGCCCGACGATCTGGTCGTCGCCTCGCTGCGCGCGCTGGAGCTGGGCGAGGCGGTATGCATCCCGTCGCTGCCGGATGTTGCGGACTGGGAGGCGCTGGAGGCGGCCGAGGCGAAGATCGCGCCCAATGCGTCGCGGGACAAGGTAGCGGATCGGTATCACGCCTGAAGCTCCTCCCCGGCACGGGGAGGGGGACCATGCGCAGCATGGTGGAGGGGGGTGTCGGCATACGGCACAGTTGCGTTGCGCAGCGAACCCCCTCCACCATCCGCTGCGCGGACGGTCCCCCTCCCCGCAGAGCGGGGAGGATCTGAGAGCCACCAATTATTAAGCTCCCGCAGCTACATCGGCCATGATAGCGACCAGTTCAGGTCGCGGGGGCGTGTGATGGGTCAGCGGGTGCAGCGAGTGTTGGTCGTCTTCGGCACGCGGCCCGAGGCGATCAAGCTGTTCCCGCTGATCCACGCCCTGCGCGCCCATCCCGGTTTCGACACCCGCGTCGTCGTGACCGCACAGCATCGCGAGATGCTGGACCAGGTGATGGAGTTCGCCGGGATCGCCCCCGATATCGACCTGAACATTATGACCGCCGGCCAGTCGCTCGACGGCCTGACCGCGCGGCTGCTGGATGCGCTGGGTCCGGTGTTCGACGCGGAGCAGCCCGACCGGGTGATCGTGCAGGGCGACACCGCCACCGCGATGGTGGCCGCGCTTGCCGCCTATTACCGCAAGGTGCCCGTCGCCCATGTCGAGGCGGGCCTGCGCAGCCACGACATTTATCACCCCTGGCCCGAAGAGGTGAACCGCAAGATCGTCGGCAGCATCGCCGATCTGCACTTCGCCCCGACGCAGACCGCCGCTGACGCGCTGCTGGCCGAGAATGTGCCGGCGAGCCGCGTGCTGGTGACCGGCAACACCGTCATCGACGCGCTACACATGGCGCGCGAACGCCTTGCCGCCGAACCGCAGCGAACGGAAGGACTGAACGAACTGGCCGATCGGTTTGCGGGCAAGCGCGTGGTGCTGGTCACGACCCATCGCCGCGAGAATTTCGGCGGCGGCATGGAGAATATCGCCCGCGCCATCGCCCGCATCGCTGCGCGCGAGGATGTCGGCGTGATCTTTCCGGTCCATCCCAACCCGCAGGTGCGCTCCGTCATGGACGCGATCCTCGGTGACAATCCGCGCGTGGCGATGATCGGCCCGCAGGATTATCCGCATTTCGTCCGCCTGCTCGACCTGTGCCACCTCGTCCTGACCGATTCGGGCGGGGTGCAGGAGGAAGCACCCGGCCTCGGCAAGCCGGTACTGGTGATGCGCGAGACGACCGAGCGTCCCGAGGGCGTGATGGCCGGCACCGCCAAGCTGATCGGATCGGACGAGGACCGCATCGTCGCCGAAGTCGGTACGCTGCTCGACGACCCCCATGCCTATGCCGCGATGGCACGGGCGCATAACCCTTTCGGAGACGGCCATGCCTCCGCCCGCATCGTGGAGACCCTCTATGCTTGAACAGCGGATCACCGCCGCCGACACCTATGATGTCTGCGTCGTGGGGCTGGGCTATATCGGCCTGCCGACCGCCGCCGTCGTCGCCCGCTCGGGCGCGCGGGTCATCGGCATCGATGTCAGCCAGCATGTCGTCGACACGGTCGCGCGCGGCGACATCCATATAGAGGAAGCCGATCTCGACACGCTGGTGCGCGACGTCGTGCTGCTGGGCCGGCTGACCACCGCGACCGCGCCGGCGCCGTCCGCTATCTTCGTCATCGCGGTGCCGACGCCGTTCGGGCCGGGGCATGTGCCCGACCTCAGCTATGTCCTGAACGCCACCCGCGCGATCGCGCCGGTGCTGGAAAAGGGCAATACGGTGATCCTCGAATCGACCTCGCCGGTCGGGACCACCGAACAGATTCGCGATCTGCTGGCCGAACTGCGCCCCGACCTCGCCATGCCCGGCATGTCGGATGCGCCCGACATGGCCGTCGCCTATTGCCCCGAACGGGTGCTGCCCGGCCGGATCATCCTCGAACTCGTGTCCAACGAACGCTCGATCGGCGGGATCACCCCCGCCTGTGCCGAGGCGGCGTGCGGCTTCTACCGCCGTTTCGTCGAAGGGGCCTGCACCGTCACCACCGCGCGCACCGCCGAAATGGTCAAGCTGGTCGAAAATACCAGCCGCGACGTCGCCATCGCCTTTGCCAACGAGCTGTCGATCGTGTGCGACAAGATGGACCTGAACGTGTGGGACGTGATCGAGCTGGCCAACCGCCATCCGCGCGTCAACATCCTGAAGCCGGGTCCGGGCGTCGGCGGGCACTGCATCGCGGTCGATCCGTGGTTCATCGTCGATGCTGCGCCCGAACAGACCCCGCTGATCCGCACCGCGCGCGAAGTGAACGACGGCAAGGTCGATCACGTCGTTGGCCGCACCGTCGCGATGCTGGAGGCGTCGCCGGACGCCCGCGCGTCGCTGCTGGGCCTCGCGTTCAAGGCGGACATCGACGACCTGCGCGAAAGCCCGGCGGTGAAGGTCGCCCAGGCGCTGATCGCGCGCTACAGCGACCGGATCGATCTGGTCGAACCGTTCGTCACCGCCCTGCCCCGGTCGTTGAGCGGCGGACGGCTGGTGTCGCTGGACGAGGGGTTAGCCAACGACATCCTCGTCGTGCTGGTCGACCATAGCGTGTTCAAGGGCGTGCCGGTCGAGGCACGCGAAGGCAAGCAGGTGTACGATACGCGGGGGATGTGGCGGTAGGGCATCGTCACTCCAGCTAAGGCGGCTGGCGAGCTGGCCGGGCTGGTGGTTAGCTGCCGTCCGCTACTTGCGTCCGGAACGGGTGGTGCGGGTTCCTGCGGATGAAGTCCTCAACTTCTCGCAGACGGTCTGGGAATGGCTCTGCATCTCGCCAGCGTGTGTGGTTGATGAAGCGGAAACCAGCAAACCAGAGTGCCCGGACCTTAGCCCATTGCTCAGTGTCATCCCTCTTGGGAACTTTGAAGGCGCGCCCCATCCACCGAAGATCGCCCCGGCATTCTGGGCACTTGGCCGTAGTATCTTCCGGTCGCTTCCATGACTTGTGACAGTCAAAGCAAGCATGCGGCCAGAGGCATTCTGGACCTCGATTCAAGGGCGTGGTGGCAACCACAGCACCTTCCGATTGCCAAGGCCACGACGAAGTTCCATCCTTTCGGGCTTAGTGAGGCCGCTGGTCATCGCCGATGTATGCGGCAGCCACTCTAAGTCTGCAATTGGGCGAAAGCCGACGTGACCAGCAGAGGGCACGTCTATTTCTTTCGAAACTTCGTCCACAGATGCCGCGCCAGCATTGCTGACGGCATCCGGAGCCAATGCGAGCGGACGTAGAAACCCAACTCGGTGCCCTTGTGCCGCAACCGCCCCCAGCCGTCGCGGGCCAATAGCCGCCGGGTGAACAGCGCGTCCGACGCCACCGGGCCGCCGCCGCCGGGCGTGCCGTAAATCCGCCGCGCCAGCCTGAGCGCCCGCGCGACCGCCGCCGACAGTTCGTGCCGTGCCGCCCGCTGCGTCAGCGACGCCACGAACCCGGCATCGCGATCGACAAACTTGCGCACCAGCCGGTCGATGTCCCACAGGTTGCGCAAGCCACCCTGCAGATCGCCATCGGCGAAGAGGTGGGCAGCCGCGTGGACCACCATGTCCTCCGGGCACAGCACCGACAGCCCGCCCGCCAGCGGCACGGCGTCCGCGATCAGCAGCGCCGCGTCGGGCGTCGGCCGCGCGGTCGGGGGCAGGATCGTGTGGTGGACGTCGATCATCCGGTCGCGTGTCCGGTGGATCAGCGGCGGCAGCTCGTGCATCCAGCGGCGGTAATAGGCGTCGTCATAGGGGTCGGGCTTCACCCATTCCCACCCAGCGGCCAGCAACGCGGCCTCCACCGCGTCCAGCGCCTCGCGCGGCACGAGGATGTCGAGGTCGCCGATCGCGCGCCCCCGCCCGGCATCCAGCCCGGCAGCGACGAAGGCGGTCCCCTTCAACAGCACGACCGGCACACCGAGCGGGGCGAGCGCGCGGCGCGCCGCCTCCGCCTCCCACAATGCCGCCACCCGGCCCTGTTCGGCGGACGCGCGGGCGTCGGACAGGAGGCGTGCGGCAGGGACCGGCAGTCCCTCCAGCCGGGTCGCCACGCTCCCGATCAACTGCTCCGCCCGCGCCGCGGCGATCAGCGCGTTCCATTGATCTGGCGTCAGCGTTGCCGCCCGCCCCGGATCAGCCAGCACGGCGGCGACCAGCGCCCCGCTCATGCCAGCTCCCCCCACAGCCGCTCGACCAGCGCCAGCGCGGTGTCGGGATAGTCGATCGCCCGCACCGGTAGCCGCGCGACCAGTCCGGTCAGCGCATCGAACCCGCGCTCACCCATCGCGACATAATTGGTCGACGCCTGGGTCAGCCGCACGAAGGTTTCGGCCGGTTCGACGGATCGCACCGCCTCCGCCGGCCCAAAGGTCGGGAATAGCAGCAGCGCCGGGACGGCGGGGCGATCCATCGCGGCGATCGCGGCGGCATCGGGGACCAGGTGGCGAATGTCCCCCTTCGGCGTGCCCGCCAGCAGCGGCCCGAACCGGCCACCGGGCGCAGCGCGCTCCATCACCCCGATCGCTTCGTTCTTCAGGCTGATGAGACGGGGAAAGGCGTGGACCAGCCCGCTTGCCGGGTCGAGCAGCGCGAATTCGTCGCCCATCAACCGCCAGCCGCGTGTCATCAGCAGCGCCGCCAGCGTCGATTTGCCCGCGCCCGATTCGCCGGTCATCAGCAATGCGCGCCCGTCGCGCTCGACGGCGGAGGCGTGGAGCAACAGATACCGCCGCTGCGCCAGCGCCATCTGCAGGTTCATCCCCATCTCCGCCGCCAACAGCCCCTGTGCCAGCGGCAACGGCGCGGCGTCGGGAATGGTGAAGTCGCCACCGATCATCACCGACGGCCGCACGAACCGCCGCCACGGTCGCGCGGCGAACAGGCGGACGTTGAAATCGACGATGCCATCCGCCGGCTGCGGATAGTCGCGATAGAGGTCGCGCAACTGATCGATGGGGCCGCGCCAGTCGCTGCCGATACGGAACCCCACCGGCCCGATGCGCAGCATCGTCGCGTACCTCACGCCGGTTCGTCCATGCGCTCGACCAGCCCGGTGTCGACCAGCTCGTCCAGCCGCGCGATCAGCGCCGCCGCGTCGCCATCGGGCAGGTCGAACCGTTCGGCCAGCGCCGCGAGCAATTCTTCCGCGGTCATCGCCCGGTCGGCCAGCAGGTCGAGGATTTCGGGCACCGGCGGCGCCACGACATGGGTCTGCCCCGATGCGCGGTGGTAGAGCACGCTCAATCGGTCGAGCGGCACGATGCGCAGGGCAACCGCCGGCGGCGCGCGATAGCGTGCCGGCACGGCCGGTTCAGCCGCGCGGCATCTGGAGCGAGGCGAAACAGGTGAAGCCGCTGGTCCCGTTCTGCAACCGCTGGACATATTTCAGGTAGGCGCGGGTCGTATCGCCATCGGCACCCGGCAAATTCTGCCCCTTCATCGCCAGCTTGACCTGTTCGCCGGTGAACGGGCGGTTGGCACCGGGAAAGGCGCCGGGCGTGCCGGGGGCGACGACCTGTCCATCGGACGCGATCATCTGTCCGGCGCGGGCGCGATCGGGGATCGGGATTTCGCAGGTCATGATCGACGCCTGGGTCTGGGCCAGCGCCGGGCGGATCGACACCACCGCCGATGCGCCGGCGGCACCGATCAGCAGCGTGCGCCGCGCGAGCTTGCCATCGGGCGAAGGGGTGGGCGTGTCGGTCATCCCGCCATCTTCCCCAATGCACCGGTTTTCGCAATCGCAAAGAGGGTTAACGCGTCCAATCGCGGGGCAATGCCGCCGGCGCTGCCCTTGGGCACCACTTCCGCTAGGGGTGCAGACGCATAAACGGCAACGACCAGCTTCGGCCTTCCGCTTCGCGGTCATCGTGGGAACGTCGCTGGCCGCGTCGCTTGCTTGCGCCTTTCCCACGACGATCACGGCCATTGCCGTTTATGGGTCTGCACCCTAATCGGGGGCGATGGACGAATTCGGCCCCCGCCTGCCCCTCGCCCTCGTCATCGCGATCGGCGTCGCCCTGCTGGCGCTGTTGCTGGGTGCCGGGATCAACGCCAGCGCGGTGGTGCTGGTGGGGGCAGTCGCCGCGGTGCTGGTCGCCGGGCTGCACCCGCCCGAACGGGGACCCAGCGAATCGCCCGATACCCAGCGCCAGCAGGTGTTCGCCGCGACGCAGGCCGCGATCGATGCGGTCGACGAACCGATCCTGGTCATCGCCGGCGGCCATGTCGAGGCGGCGAACCCCGCCGCGCTCGCGCTGCTCGGCCAGCATATCGTCGGCGGCGACGTCCGCCTCGCCATCCGCCATCCTGCCGCCGCCGAACGGCTGTTCGGCATGCGTGACGATCGGGAACCGGTCGGACTGGTCGGCCTTGGCGCGCGTGACCAGAGCTGGGAAATGCGGGTCCGCCCGCTGGCTGACGATCGCCGGCTCGTCCATCTGGTCGACCGCACCGGCAATCGCGCGACCGAAAAGATGCGCGTCGATTTCGTCGCCAATGCCAGCCACGAACTGCGCACCCCGCTCGCCTCGCTGCTGGGCTTCATCGAAACGCTGCGCGACGAGGCGGGCGAGGACCCTGCGGTGCGCGAACGCTTCCTGAAGGTCATGAACGACGAAGCGCGGCGGATGCAGCGGCTGATCGACGACCTGATCTCCTTGAGCCGGATCGAGGCCGAGAAATATCGCCCGCCCGACCAGGCGATCGACCTGTCGGCGATGGTGCCGGCGGTGCGCGACGAACTGGCCGCGACCAACCCGACGCGCGGGGCCGATATCGTGCTGCGCATCGCGCCCGGCGTGACCGTGATCGGCGACCGGGCGCAATTGTCGCAGCTGCTGCACAATGTGATGGGCAATGCGATGAAATATGGCCGCGCCGGAACGCCGGTCGAAATCGGCCTCGACCCGCGCGACACCATGGCCGCTTTGGTGGTGCGCGACCATGGCGAGGGGGTCGCGATCGAACATCTCCCGCGCCTGACCGAACGCTTTTATCGTGTCGATTCAGGGCGCAGCCGGGCGCTGGGCGGCACGGGCCTTGGCCTTGCCATCGTCAAGCACATCGTCGAGCGCCATCGCGGCCGGCTCGATATCGGCAGCGTGGTGGGGGATGGCACGACGGTTTCCGTCCTGCTTCCCCTCCACGGTGTCATAAAGCCGTAACGCCATGGTAACATGGCACGGCGGAGCGTCGCGAATGACCGTACACGCATCTGGAAACTGGAACCGCATGACCCGCCGGATCGCGTCCGTCCTGGCCCTCGGCCTCGCGCTCAGCGCCTGCGAGCCGCAGACGTCGCGCGACCATATCCGCGTGGTCGGGTCGTCGACCGTCTATCCCTTCACCACCGCCGTTGCCGAAATGCTGGTGAACGCGAACCCCGACCTGCGCGCGCCGCTGGTCGAATCGACCGGCACCGGCGCGGGTGCCGCGCTGTTCTGCGCCGGGGTCGGCCCGCAGCATCCCGACATCCTCGACGCATCGCGCCGGTTGAAGAAGTCGGAATATGCGACCTGCCTGTCGCACGGCGTGAAGGATATCATGGAGGTGCAGGTCGGCGTCGACGGCGTGGCGCTGGCCGAATCGAACAACGGGCCGAAGCTGAAGCTGTCCCGGCGCGACGTGTATATGGCGCTGTCGGCCAATCCGCTGGGCAAGCCCAATACGGCGCGGATGTGGAACGAGATCAATCCGGCACTGCCCGCGATTCCGATCCAGTTCTTTGGCCCGCCCGCCACCAGCGGCACCCGCGACGCGCTGGTCGAACTCATCATGGTGCCGGCGTGCGAAGCGGCGGTGCCGGGGGTCAAGGCGCTGAAGGACAGCGACAAGGACCGGTACGAGGACATCTGCACCCGCATCCGCGAGGACGCAGCCTATGTCGACAAGGGCGAGAACGACAATCTGATCGTCCAGAACCTGTCGACCAACCCCAACGCCATCGGCATCTTCGGCTATTCCTATCTGGAGGAAAACAAGTCGCGGCTGCACGGCGTGCCGATCGACGGGATCGTGCCGACCTATGACAGCATCGCCGATGGCAGCTATCCGGGTGCCCGGCCGCTGTTCATCTATGTCAAGAAAGCGCACATCAAGCCCGTGCCCGGCATGATCGACTTCCTCACCGCCTATGCGAAGTCGTGGGACCCGAACGGGCCGCTGACCCGGCGCGGCATGATCGCCGCCCCTGCCGCCGTCCGCGCCGAATCGGCTGCCGAGATCAAGGATCAGACCCCGATGAACCCGGCGGGGTTGCACTGATGCACGGCTTTACCCTGATCCTGCTGATGCTGGGGTTCGGCGGCATCGGCTGGATGGTCGCGCGCGCACGCGCCGCCCGCTTCGCCAAGCCCGTAACCGCCGCCGACCGGCCCAATTCGCTGCCCAGCCAGCATGGCTGGCACATGGCGATCTGGATCGCCGCGCCCGCCCTGCTGTTCCTCAGCATCTGGAGCGCGGTGTCGCCCGCGCTGGTGCGCGATGCGGTGTTGCAGGCGCCCGCCGCCGCCGGCCTACCCGGCCCCGGTTTCGAACGCTCCGCGATCCTTGCCGAAGCGCGATCGCTGGCGCTCGGCAATGCGTACGGCGCGTTCAACCAGCAGGCTGAGGCGCTGGCCCCGGCCTATGCCGCCGCGCAGAGCCGCTATGACTGGATCGGCACGGTGCTGGCGATCCTGCTCGCCTTTGCCGGTGGCGCGTTCGCCTTTACCCGCATCCGCCCCGACTATCGCGCACGCAACCAGGTCGAACGCGCGGTGATGCTGGCGCTGCTGGTCGCGTCGCTGATCGCGATCCTGACCACGCTCGGCATCTTCCTGTCGCTGGTGATCGAAAGCTGGCGCTTCTTCCGCATCGTGCCGGTTACCGATTTCCTGCTTGGCACCAACTGGAGCCCGCAGGTCATCCGCTCGAACGATCCCGGCGCGACGCTGGGCGCGGTGCCACTGTTCTGGGGCACGTTCTTCATCGGTGCGGTGATCGCGATGATCGTCGCCATCCCGTTCGGGCTGATGAGCGCGATCTACCTGACGCAATATGCCAGGCCGGCCGTGCGCAAGTGGATGAAGCCGATCCTCGAGATCCTCGCCGGCGTGCCGACCGTGGTCTATGGCTATTTCGCCGCACTGACCGTGGGACCGGCGATCCGCGACCTCGCAGTCATGCTCGGCATGCCGTTTGCCAGTTCGGAAAGCGCGCTCGCCGCCGGCCTCGTGATGGGGGTGATGATTATCCCCTTCGTCTCGTCGATGGCCGATGACTCGATCGCCGCCGTGCCGCAATCGATGCGCGACGGCAGCCTGGCGATGGGCGCGACCACCAGCGAGACGATCGCGAAGGTGTTGCTCCCCGCCGCCTTGCCCGGCGTGGTCGCGGGCGTCCTGCTGGCCGTGTCGCGCGCGATCGGCGAGACGATGATCGTCGTCATGGCGGCATCCGGCGCGGCATCGATCACGCTCAACCCGTTCGAAAGCGCGACGACGGTCACCAAGCAGATCGTCGACCTGCTGACCGGCGAGGCGGAGTTCGACAGCCCGAAGACGCTCGCCGCCTTCGCGCTCGGCCTCACGCTGTTCGCGATCACCTTCCTCCTCAACGTCGTCGCGCTGCGCGTCGTCAAACGGTATCGGGAAGCGTATGAATAGTCCTGCGAACGTCGCCGGATCGCCCGCGGTGCAGCGGGACGTGCCCGAGCGCGTGCCGACCGACTGGAAGACGGCGACGATGCAGAAGCGCATCCGCCGCCGCTATGCCGCCGAACGCCGTTTCCGCTTCTTCGGCCTTGCCGCCGTGTCGCTGTCGGCCGGGTTCCTCGCCTTCCTGCTCATCACGATGTTGATGAGCGGGATCGGCGGGTTCCAGCGGACGCTGGTCACGCTGCCGATCGACTTCCCGGCCGCCGGGCTGGAGGTCGACCGCACGCAGTTGAAGACGCGCGGCGCCGATCTGGCGCTGGCCGGCGCGGGCCTCGAGAATACGGTCAACGGGGCCGCCGCCGCCACCTTCGGCGAGGATAACCGCGTCATCTCCGACAGCGCGTGGCTGACGGTACGCGACGCGATCAAGGCCGACCCGTCGATCTTGTCGCGCAAAGTGTCGATCCCCGTCCCCGCCGCGCCGGGCATCGAGGAAGCGGCCAAGGCGGACGGCGAACCCGCCGACGAAGCCATGGTCGCGAAGCTGGGTCGGGCCGGTGCGATCTCGACCGGGTTCAACACCGACTTCTTCAAATCGGCCGATTCGACCGATCCGACGGCGGTCGGCATCTGGGGCGCGCTGAAGGGCTCACTGATGACGATGCTCGTCACGCTGCTGATCGCCTTTCCGGTCGGTACGCTGTCGGCGCTGTATCTGGAGGAATATGCCCCCCGGAACCGCTGGACCGACCTGATCGAGGTGTCGATCAACAACCTCGCCGCCGTGCCCTCGATCATCTTCGGGCTGCTTGGGCTGGCGGTGTTCCTTGGCACGCTCAACCTGCCGCGCTCGGCGCCGATCGTCGGTGGCCTGACGCTGGCGCTGATGATCATGCCGGTCATCGTCATCGCCGGGCGCAATGCGATCAAGGCGGTGCCGCCGTCGATCCGTGACGCCGCGCTCGGCATCGGCGCGTCGAAGGTGCAGGTGGTGTTCCACCACGTCCTACCGCTCGCGCTGCCCGGCATCCTGACCGGCACGATCATCGGCATGGCCCGTGCGCTGGGCGAGACCGCGCCGCTGCTGATGATCGGGATGCGCGCCTTCATCAGCCAGCCGCCGCAGGGCTTTGCCGACCCCGCCACCGTGCTGCCCGTCCAGATCTTTCTCTGGTCCGATCAGGTCAGCCGCGGCTTCATCGAAAAGACCAGCGCGGCGATCCTCGTGCTGCTGGCGTTCCTCCTCGCGATGAACGCGCTCGCCATCTATCTCCGAAATCGCTTCGAGACCCGCTGGTAATGACCGACACCCAACTCACCAACGCGACCCCGAAATTGTCGGCGCGCGGCGTCGACGTGTTCTATGGCCAGAAACAGGCGATCAAGGACGTATCGATCGACATCGCGATGGAGCATGTCACCGCCTTCATCGGTCCGTCGGGCTGCGGCAAGTCGACCTTCCTGCGTACGATGAATCGGATGAACGACACCGTGGCGTCGGCCCGCGTGACCGGCGACATCCGCCTTGATGGCGAGGATATCTATTCCCCCGCCATGGACGTGGTGCAGCTGCGCGCGCGGGTCGGCATGGTGTTCCAGAAGCCGAACCCCTTTCCCAAGTCGATCTACGAAAACGTCGCCTATGGCCCGCGTATCCATGGCCTTGCCGCATCGAAGGGCGACATGGACGGGATCGTCGAACGCTCGCTGACCCGCGCCGGCCTGTGGAACGAGGTGAAGGACCGCCTGTCGGACAGCGGCACCGCGCTGTCGGGCGGGCAGCAGCAGCGGCTGTGCATCGCCCGCGCCATCGCGGTCGATCCCGAAGTGATCCTGATGGACGAACCGTGCAGCGCGCTCGACCCGATCGCGACCGCCAAGATCGAGGAGCTGATCCACGAACTGCGCGGCCGTTACGCCATCGCCATCGTCACCCACAACATGCAGCAGGCGGCGCGCGTGTCGCAGCGCACCGCCTTCTTCCACCTCGGCACGCTGGTTGAATATGGCCGTACCTCGGACATCTTTACCAACCCCCGCCAGGAGCGCACAAAAGACTATATTACAGGGCGGTATGGCTGAGGGGAGCGACATGGCGACGGGCCACGAACACACGGTCAAGGCGTTCGATCGCGACATCGGCCATCTGCGTGCGCTGATTTCGCAGATGGGCGGCCTTGCCGAACAGGCGATCAGCGACGCGATGCTGGCGCTGACCCGCAACGATCCGGCGCTCGCCAAGCAGGTCCGCGCACAGGACAAGGCGATCGACGCGATCGAGGCGGAGGTCGAGAAACTGACCGTCCGCGTCATCGCGCTGCGTGCGCCGATGGCCGACGACCTACGCGAAGTGGTCGCCGCGCTGAAGATCGCCGCGGTGATCGAACGCATCGGCGACTATGCCAAGAACATCGCCAAACGGGTCGCATCGATCCACGGCGAAACCCACGACCCGCGCATCGAGCCGCTGAGCATCCTGCCCGCCATGGCGCAGCTGGCATCGGACATGGTGCATGACGTGCTCAACGCCTTTTCGGCGCGCGACGCGCAGGCGGCGGTCGAAATCTGCAAGCGCGACAGTGCGCTGGACGATTACTACAACAGCATCTTCCGCGTGCTGGTGACCTACATGGTCGAAAATCCCAAGACGATCAGCCAGGTCGCGCACCTGCTGTTCGTCGCCAAGAATCTGGAACGCATCGGTGACCATGCGACCAACGTCGCGGAAATGGTCTATTTCGCCGCGACGGGCCAGACGATGGCCGAACGTGAAACCCCCGATTTCGCAGGATAATCATGAGCAAGGCACGGATGTTGCTGCTGGAAGACGATGCGGCGCTGGCCGAACTGATCGCCTTTCATTTCCAGCGCGAGGATTTCGAGGTCGTCCGCACGCATGAGGGCGAGGAGGCATTGCTCCTCGCGCGCGAAGCGACGCCCGATATCGTACTGCTCGACTGGATGGTCGAGGGGCTGTCGGGGATCGAGGTCTGCCGCCAGCTGCGCCGCCAGGCCGAGACGCAGAACGTACCGATCATCATGCTGACCGCGCGCGGTGAGGAAGAGGATCGGGTCCGCGGGCTGGAGACCGGGGCCGACGATTATGTCACCAAGCCGTTTTCTCCGCGCGAACTGGTCGCCCGCGTCAACGCCGTCCTGCGCCGCGTGCGCCCGGCGCTGGCGGGGGAGGCGCTGAGCTATGCCGATATCGAAATGGACACGGTCGGCCACCGCGTCCGGCGCGGGGGCGAAGTCGTGCCGCTCGGCCCGACGGAATTCCGTCTTCTCAAACACTTCCTCGAACATCCCGGCTGGGTCTTTTCGCGCGAACGGCTGCTCGATGCGGTGTGGGGGCATGATTCGGACATCGAATCGCGTACCGTCGACGTACATATCCGGCGGTTGCGCAAGGCGATCAATGTCGGCGACCGGCCCGATATTATCCGCACCGTGCGTTCGGCAGGATACGCTCTGGACGCGACGGGCTGAAAACTTCGTCGGAAACCTTTTCGACTTGGGTCGTTTGGTTCGCAGCCTCAACGATACAAGTCGAAAAGGAGTTTTCCGATGAAGACTGTCGCTTTCATGGCCGCCCTGCTGATAGGCAGCGCAGCAGTTGCACAGACCACGCCGCCGACGACGCCGGCGCCCGATGCGACGATGCAGCCGGGCACGACCACCGCGCCGACCCCGCCGGCCGACAACATGACCCCGCCGCCGGCCCCCGACGCCTCGGCTGATCCGGCCGCCGCGCCGACGACCCCGCCGGCCGATCCGATGTCGACGACCGCCGCCCCGGCACCGATGGCCCCCCCGGCCCCGCCCGCCCCGATGGCAGGCGCGCCGATGGCCGGTGCCCCGATGGCAGGTGGCCAGGTGCAGTTCGCCCCGCCGCAGGTGACCCCGCCGCCGCCGGCGAAGGACAGCTATCCGGTGTGCTCGCGCACCGTGAAGGACAGCTGCCGCAATCCGGGCGGTCGCTAAGACCACCGGCCTGACGGCCAGCAACGGCGCTCCGCCCCTGTGGCGGGGCGCCTTTTTTATGGGCCGCCCGCCCCGCGATCGTTATGCTGCGGCCGACAGCGTGAGGATCGACCCGTGCCCCCTCCCCCGATCGACGGCGTGCTGGAAACGGCGCTTTACGTAAACGATCTCGACCGCGCGGTCGCCTTCTACGCCGATGATCTCGGCCGGCCGCTCCTCCTGCGCAACGCCCGCATGGCCGCGCTGGACGCCGGGCGGCGTAGCGTCCTGCTACTGTTCCTGCGCGGTGCATCTGCCAGCGACATGGCGACGCCGGGCGGCACGATCCCCGGCCACGACGGCACCGGCCGACTGCATATGGCGTTCGCCATCGCCGATGCCGACTATCCGGCGTGGCAGGACCATCTGACCGCGCGCGGCATCGCGATCACCGGCGAAGTCCGCTGGCCAAGTGGCGGGCGCAGCCTCTACGTCGCCGATCCCGACGGCCATGTCATCGAGATGGCGACGCCCGGCATCTGGCCCGTCTATTGAGACGCAGCACGTGTATTGCAAAGACAATACACAAGTGTCATACTTCACCAATACAGGGAGGTCATGACATGTACAGCGAAAGCGATCTGAACGGCGCGGTGGAGGCGGGCGTGATGTCGCGCGACGCCGCCGATGCACTGCGTGCGCATATCGCGCGGCAACGCGCGACCCCGGTGGTGGACGAGGAACATTTCCGCCTGCTGACCGGGTTCAACGATATCTTCGTCTCGGTCGCGCTGGCGTTGCTGCTGGTGTCGCTCGCGTGGATCGGCGGTGCGGTCTGGAGCCCGCTGGGCGGGCTGGGCGTGGCCGGCGCATCGTGGTTCCTCGCCGAATATTTCACCGCACGCCGCCGGATGGCGCTGCCCAGCATCCTGCTGCTGCTCGCCTTTGTCGGCGGGGTAGCCGCCATGCTGGTCGGCCTCGTGGCCGAACTCGATCCGCTGAATGTCCCCGACCGCACGACCGCGCTGATCTTTGCCGGGATCGGCATCGTGTCGGCGGGCGCGGCATGGGCGCATTGGCGGCGGTTCATGGTGCCGATCACGGTCGCAGCGGGGGCAGCGGCACTGGTCGGAACCGCCGCCGCGCTGCTGGTCGCCGCCTTTCCGGCGCTCAAGGACAATGTGTATCCGGTGACGTTGCTGGGCGGGATCGGCGTGTTCGCCGCCGCCATGCGCTGGGACCTGTCCGACCGTGATCGCCGGACGCGCCGCAGCGACGTCGCCTTCTGGCTGCACCTCGTCGCCGCGCCGCTGATCGCGCATTCGCTGTTCCAGCTGCTGGGCGTGTTCGGCCCGAGCGTGACCGCACCGATGGCGGCGGTGGTGATCGCGCTCTACGTCGCGTTCGGCATCGTGGCGCTGGCGGTCGATCGCCGCGCGCTGCTCGTCTCCAGCCTCGCCTACGTCCTCTACGCGCTCTACGCGCTGTTTGAACAGGCGGGCGCGGTCGAACTGTCGGCGGCATTCACCGCCTTCGTCATCGGATCGGCGCTGCTCACCTTGTCGGTTTTCTGGCAACCGATGCGCCGCCGGGTGGTTGGGGTGCTCGGCGGCATCGGCCAACGCCTGCCGCCGGTGGCGATGGCGTGAAACCATTCCTTACGAAGCGAACCTTGGCGGCTCCGGGCAACCGGAGCCGCTTTTTTTATTCCTCGACCAGCTTCATCAGCCGGCGTTCGACCGGGGCCAGCACCGGGCCCAGCTCGTGCCCGCGCTTCACCACTGCCCCGGCCTCGCCGACCAGCGCCCACATGCCCTGCTTGTTGCGCAGGGACGGCCGCTTCTCGATGCGGAATTCGGGCCGTTCGGCCGCGCGGCGGAACGCGCTGAACACCGCGGCGTCGCGGCCCAGGTCGATCGCATAGTCGCGCCAGTGCCCGGCGGCGACCATCCGGCCGTACAGGTCGAGGATGCGGGTCAGCTCGGCGCGCTCGAAGCCGACCTGCCCCGGCTGGCGCGCGGCGGGAAAGGGCGTGACGATCCCCATCAGGCGCGGTCGCGATGATCCTGCTGCTCGGCCAGCAGCGCGTCGAGCTGCCGCTTGAGCGTTTCCACCTCGCAGCGCAGCAGTTCGATCCGCTGCGTCTGCGGGTCGAAATTGTCGCGGCAGGGGGTGCCATAGGGGACGAAGCGCGGATCGGGCGCCTGGCCCCCCTCGACCACCGTCGGACGTGCGGGGATGCCGACGACGGTCGTTCCCTCGGGCACGTCCTTCGTCACCACCGCATTGGCACCGACGCGGGCGCGCACACCGATGGTGATCGGCCCCAGCACCTGCGCGCCCGACCCGATGATCGCACCGTCGCTGATCGTCGGGTGCCGCTTGCCCGCGATACCGTTGTCAGGGCTGGTCCCGCCGAGCGTGACGTTCTGGTAGATCGTCACCCCGTCGCCGATCTCGGCCGTCTCGCCGATCACGACGAAGCCGTGGTCGATGAAGAAATGCCGGCCGATTGTCGCGCCCGGATGGATGTCGATCGCGGTCAGGAAGCGCGAGAAATGGTTGATCGCGCGTGCGGCGAAATACCATCGCGCGCGGAACAGCCGGTGCGACAGCTTGTGGAACACGACCGCCCACACGCCGGGATAGGTCAGGATTTCGGCGCGCGACCGCGGCGCGGGATCGCGCGCCTTGATCGAATCCAGATAGCGCAACAGCCGCGCAACCATGTGCAGTCCCCTTGGTAGTGCACCCGATGTAGGCGGCCCGCCCGCGCACGCCAAGTCGTACTGTAGGCGCAACAAACCCTATGTATCTTGTAGGCATTGTCGTTTGCCGTCATCACTGACCCCCGCTGCGCCATAGCAAAGGGATTGGGATGTTCGAGAATATCGACTGGGCGCGTCTGGCCGAATTTGTTGCCGCCGGATTTGCCGCCCAGATCGTCGATGGTGCGCTGGGCATGGCGTTCGGGGTGATTTCGTCGACCCTGCTGGTGAGCGTGCTGGGCGTGCCGCCCGCGACCGCATCGGCGAGCGTGCATGTCGTCGAATGCTTCACGACCGGGGTGTCGGGGATCAGCCACGCGCTGCACAAGAATGTGAACTGGAAACTGTTCTGGCGCCTGGTGCTGCCCGGCATCGTCGGCGGCGTGACCGGCGCGTATCTGCTGTCGTCGCTCGATGCGTCGGTGACGCGACCGTTCGTCATGACCTATCTGGCGGGGATCGGCCTGTACCTGCTGTGGCGGGGCCTGCGGAAGCCGCCCGAACCGAAGGAGCCGAAGGTCATCGCCCCGCTGGGGCTGGTCGGCGGGTTCCTCGACGCGGCGGGCGGCGGCGGCTGGGGGCCGGTCGTGACCTCCAACCTGCTGGTGCAGGGCGCGACGCCCCGCACGACGATCGGCACGGTCAACACGGTCGAATTCTTCCTAACCGTCAGCATCTCCGCGACGTTCCTCGTCCACTTGGGGTTGGAGGCGTTCACGACTGCCGTTGCCGGCTTGCTGATCGGCGGGATCGCCGCTGCGCCATTCGGGGCCATGTTCGCCAAGCACATCCCGGCGCGCACGCTGTTGATCCTGGTCGGCATCGTGCTGACCGTCACCAGCCTCTACAGTGTGTATCGGGCGCTGTCGTAACGGGGGCGGGGGTTTCCCCGCCCCTTCGCTTCATGCCACCGCCGCGTGCACCGTCGCGACCGCCGCCAGCACCGCGCCGATCCGCACCGCGCCCTGGATCACCTCGGCCTTCACGCCGTGCTTCTTCAGCACGTCCTCATGCGCGTCGATGCACATGCCGCAGCCGTTCATCGCCGACACCGCCAGGCTGAACAGCTCGAAATCGACCTTGTCGATCCCCGGCGCGGCAATGACGTTCATCCGCAGCTTGGCCGGCAGGTTGCCATATTCCTTGTTCTTCGCGAGGTGGACGAACCGGTAATAGACGTTGTTCATCGCCATCACCGCCGCCGCCGCGCGCGCCGCATTGGCCGCCTCGGGCGACAGCTTGTCGGCCACTTCCGCCTCCGCCGCCTCGACCAGCGGCTTGTGGCCGGTGGCGTGTGCGCAGGCGAGCATCGTGCCGAACTTCTTCTGCGGGTCGAGCACCGTCTCGTTCAGCAGCGAACCGACGTTCAGGCGGATATCCTTGGCGAACTCGGGCAGCTGGCCCGCAAATTCCTTGAGCGACATGGAAAAAACTCCGTCAGATACACGACACCCCAGCCGACCGGGCACAAGGCCGTGGTCCGCGCTGGGGTGCCGGAAAGTGGCGGGCGGGACGCATGCCCCGCCCGAATGAATTACGCTGCGACCTGGAGGACGTCGTCGCCCTTGTTCCAGTTGCACGGGCACAGCTCGTCGGTCTGCAGCGCGTCGAGCACGCGCAGCGTTTCTGCCGGGTTGCGGCCGACGTTCAGACCGTTGACCTGTACCGCCTGGATCACATTGTCCGGATCGATGATGAAGGTCGCGCGGAACGCGACATGCTCGTTCTTGTCGAGGATGCCGAGCGCATTGGCCAGCACCGCGCCATTGTCGGCGATCCACGGGAAATCGGCCGCGGCCAGATCCGGGTCCGACTTGCGCCATGCCAAGTGGACGTGCGCGGTGTCGGTCGACGCGCCGATCAGCACGGCGTCGCGATCGGCGAAGTCTTCCTTCAGCTCGCTATAGCCGACGATCTCGGTCGGGCAGACGAAAGTGAAGTCCTTCGGCCAGTAGAACAGCACCTTCCACTTGCCGGGGAATGCGTCGTGGCTAAGCGTCTCGCCGGCCGGCAGCGCGTTGGTGCCCTGCTGCACGGGAACGGTGAATTCGGGGAGCTTGTCGCCAACGGTCAGCATGGAAATGCCCTTTTTCGTTATGGTGCAGTGCGCACCGTGAATTGCTGCACCGCGATATAGGGAACGTGTCCGACCGATCCAATCGAATTTGCCCTTGGGATTGATCGACCGAGCCAATAAGTAGGGCGCCATGTCGGTGTATCTGCCCACGCTCAAACAGCTGCAATATCTGGTGGCGCTCCGCGACGCCGGCCATTTCGGCCGCGCGGCCGAGGCATCGTTCGTCACGCAATCCACGTTGTCGGCGGGGATACGCGAGCTGGAGACGCTGATCGGCGTCGTGCTGGTCGAACGGACCCGCCGCGTGGTCCGCTTTACCCCCCTGGGCGAAAGCATCGTGGCCAAGGCACGCACCGTGCTGCGCGAGGCGGAGGAGCTGACCGACATGGCGCGCGCCGCCGGGCGGCCGCTGTCGGGCGAGATGCGGATGAGCGTCATCCCGACCATCGCCCCGTTCCTGTTGCCGCAACTGCTGCCGCGCCTGCGCCGCGACTATCCCGACCTGAAACTCTATCTGCGCGAGGAGCCGAGCGCGGCGGCGTGCGAGGGGCTGCACCATGGCCGCACCGATTGCGTGCTGCTGGCGCTGCCCTATGCCTGCGGTGACGTGGAGACTGCGCCGCTGTTCGACGACCGGCTGTTCCTCGCGGTGCCGGGCAACGATGCCGCCGACACGACGCCGCTGGTCGCCGACGACATCGATGCCGAACGCCTGCTGCTGCTGGAGGACGGGCATTGCCTGAAGGACCATGCCCTGCGCGCCTGCGAACAGCCGGAGGCGCGGGGACAGGCGATGATGATGGGCACGTCGCTGCACACCATCGTCCAGATGGTCGACAATGGCCTGGGCACCACCATGTTACCGCAGATGGCGATTGATGCCGGCATCCTCGACAATACCGCCGTCAGCGCGCGGCCGATCGAGGCGAAGAACGCATCGCGCCGCATCGCATTGGTGTGGCGAAAGGCGTCCCCGCGCGAACGGGATTTTCGGCTGTTGGCAGAGGTACTTGCCGCGAACCGGACCTGATCCTTCGGGCAGCGGGGGAACCGTTCGCCTCGCCAAACCGTATTTCCCCGGTCGATGCCGCCCCCGGCATCGAATGTGTTTTGACCGCAACCACCGGAGAAAACCGATGATTCGCGCAACCATTTCGGCCGCCGCGCTCACCCTGTCGCTGACCGCAGCCGCCCATGCCCAAACGACGACCGCCCCCACTGCGCAGACCGGGGCAAAGACCCGCACCACCGCCACCGTGCAGACCCCAGTCGGCGGCGTGAACGCTGGCGTGCAGGTCGATGCCAACGCCACGGCGAAGGCGCCGGTGATGGTCGGCGGTGCGCCGATGCTGCCGACCCAGACCATCGTCGCCAACGCGTCGAAGGCCAGCAACCTCACCACGCTGGTCAAGGCAGTACAGGCCGCCGACCTGACCGCCACACTGTCGGGTCCGGGTCCGTTCACCGTGTTCGCGCCGACCAACGAAGCGTTCGGCCGCCTCTCCCCCGGCACGCTCGATTCGCTGCTGAAGCCCGAGCAGAAGGCGTCGCTCGCCAAGGTGCTGACCTATCACGTCGTGGCCGGCAAGCTGGACGCAGCGGCGCTGAAGTCGCAGGTCGAAGCCGGCGGCGGCACTGCCACGCTGACCACCGTCGAGGGCCAGCCTCTCAAGGCAACGCTGGAAAACGGCGCGTTGGTGCTGACCGATGTCGGCGGCGGCAAGAGCTACGTCACGCAGTATGACGTCGAGCAGTCGAACGGCATCGTCCATGTCGTGAATGGCGTGCTGGCCCCGAAGCTCGGCTGATCCGGGTCCAATGGCAGGAATGGACCGGGCGGGAGCGATCCCGCCCGGTTTTTCTATTCCCGTCCCCTGTCACCCCGTTCGGTTCGAGCAGCTTCGAGCTTGTCGAGAAGCGTCCGTCGAGAACGCCCCGCCCCAAGCAAAGCCCTCTCGTCACCCCGGACTTGATCCGGGGTCCCGCTTCTTTTTCCACGCTCGGCCAAGGAAGCGGGACCCCGGGTCAAGCCCGGGGTGACGAAGGGGATAGGTCGTTCCGTATTATGAACCGAACTAGGTGGACCGGGCTGGAAGCGGGTGTCCGAAACCTCCCAACCGCTCATCCTGAGTAGCCACTAAGCGAAGTCGAAGGGGCGTATCGAAGGACCGCCCCGAACGCACCATTACCCGACCGCGCCCCACCGCGCCGCCGCCAGATCATCGCTCTCCCGCGCCTCGACCCAGCGCGCGTCGCTACCGCGCCGCTCGCGCTTCCAGAACGGCGCCCCGGTCTTCAACCGATCGATCAGGAACGCACACGCCTCCAGCGCCGCCGCCCGGTGCCGCGCAGTTGCCGCGACGAACACCACCCGGTCGCCGGGCACCATCGGCCCGACGCGGTGCACGACGGTCGCCCGCGCCAGCGCCCAGCGCGCCACCGCCTGTTCGCACAATGCCTCCAGCGCGCGTTCGGTCGCGCCGGGATAATGTTCCAGCGCCAGTTCGGTCACGCCGTCGTCGCCGCGCACCAGCCCGGTAAAGGTCGCTACCGCCCCGGCATCGGCGGCCTCCACCGCGACCAGCTCCGCCGCCAGGTCGATCGGCGCTTCCTGCACGACGACGCGGATCACCCGCCGGTCACCGGGGGAAAGAGCGCGATCTCGCGCGCGTCGGCGATCGGCGTGTCGAGCGGCACGAACGCCTGGTCGACCGCCGCGCGCAGCCGCTGCCGGTCGGCGAACGCAGCCGCATGGCCCTCACCCTGCCCCGCCAGCCAGTCGACCAGATCGGCGACCGTCACGACCTCGGCCGGCGGATCGACCCGCTCGCCCGCCATGCCCACACGCTCGCGCACCCACGCGAAATACAGCAGCTCGACCGTCATTACGTATCCATGTGGCGTAGGCCTAGGCGCAGATAGTCCCAGCCGGTGATCGCGGTCAGCGCGGCGGCGCCCCACAGGCACACCAGCCCGGTGACGTGGACGAACGCCTGGCTCGGCACCGCCCCCGCCAGGATCAGCGCACCGAACGCGACCAGCTGCAGCGTGGTCTTCCACTTGGCCAGCTGCGACACCGGCAACGACACCTGAATGCCGGCCAGAAACTCGCGCAGGCCCGACACCGCGATCTCGCGCAGCAGGATGACGAGCGCGGCGATCAGGTGGATACCGGTGATGATCGCGACGTCGTGCCGCGTGCCGACCAGCATCAGGATGACGGCCGCCACCATGATCTTGTCGGCAATGGGATCGAGGAACACGCCGAGCTTCGACACCGTACCCTGCGCGCGCGCCAGATAGCCGTCGAAATAGTCGGTGATGCCCATCAGGCAGTAGAGCGCGAAGGCGATCGCATAGCCCGCCTCCCACATCGGCCACCACAGGAACGCGACCAGCAGCGGCACCGCGAAGATCCGCGACAGGGTGAGGATGTTGGGAAGCGTCAGCACAAGTGCGCGCTTAGCATTCCCGGCCGGTCTCGCGAAAGCGGCAAAACGGCGTTGAAGCAGGCGGACGTGCTGGCTACACCCGGACCAACCAAGCCGACAGGCACGTAGATCAGGTCGTACCCGGAATGAATAATGCGCTGGGGTTGCTGAAGCAGCGCCGTTTCCTGCCGCTGTTCGTCACCCAGTTTCTGGGCGCGTTCAACGACAATCTGTTCAAGCACGCGATGGTGCTGTTCGCGACATATCAACTGTTCAAGGACCCGGCGAGCGAACAGAATTTCAATGCATTGGCCACCGGCCTTGCGATCCTGCCGTTCGTGTTGCTGTCTGCCTTGTCGGGACAGCTGGCCGACACGCATGACAAGGCGCGGATCATCCGCATCGTGAAGACCGCCGAGATCGGCATCATGATCTATGGCGCAGCGGGCATGCTGGTCGCGCGCACCGGCTATGTCACGACCGGCGTCGTGATGATGCTGAGCGCAGTCGTGATGCTGGGCGTCCATTCGACCTTTTTCGGCCCGATCAAATACGCGATCCTGCCGCAGCATCTGGAGGATCATCAGGTGCTGGGCGGTACCGGGCTGATCGAGGCGGCGACCTATCTCTCGGTCCTGACCGGGACCATCGTCGCCGGATGGATCAGCGTGGAATATGCCGCCGCGCTGGTGGTGGTCGTCGCGATCATCGGCTGGTTCACCGGGCGACAGGTGCCGCCCGCGCCGCGCAGTGGCCCCGAACTGGTCATCAACTTCAACCCGTTCACCTCGTCCTGGCACCTGATCGCGGCGACAATGCATATCCGCCGCTTGTTCCTGGCGATCGTCGCGATCAGCTTCTTCTGGACGATCGGATCGGTGTTGATCGTGATCTTTCCCGTGCTGGTGAAGAATGTCCTAACCGCCGACCAGCAGGTCGCCTCGCTCACCATCGCGATCTTTTCGATCGGGGTGGCGATCGGATCGGTCATCATCAATGCGCTGCTGAAGGGCAAGATTTCGGCGCGCTATTCGCCCGCCTCGGTCGTTGCGATGGCGGTGTGCGTGCTGGCCTTCGCGTTCGAGGCGAAAGCGTGGGTGCCAGCACCCGATGGCACGCTCTACGGCGCGCTCGATTTCGTGACCCATCCGCAATCATTGTTGCTGCTCGGCACGCTGGCGCTGATCGCGATCTTCGGCGGGATGTTTGTCGTACCGCTCTATGCGTTCCTGACGACGACCGTGACCAAGGATCAGACCGCGCGGACGGTAGCGGCGAACAACGTCGTCAACTGCGCGTCGATGACGGTCGGCGCGATCGGCGTGATCCTGCTGACCAAGGCGGGCCTGGGGCCGACCGACATGCTGCTGCTGGTCGCGGGCATGTGCCTGGTGTCGGCATGGCTCGCCTGGCGCCTTCACCGCGCCTGCGACGAGTGCTGCCCGGCCTGACGCCTTACAGGAAGAAGGTGTAGAAGCAGATGAAGAAGGCGGTGAAGCTGACCGTGAACAGCTTCAGGTCGCTGTCGTCGCTGCGCACCGGCACGCTGGCGATGCGCGGCAGCGTGGCACGGAAGGGGTGACGGCGGGGTTCGACATTCGGCTTCATCATGGCCGGGTTAACGTTTTCTTTACCCTTTTGTCCCCTGCCGCAAATCCGGGCAGCTGTCCGATTACGGGACGGGCGTGACACGGCCGGCGAAGGTCAGCCGACGACCACCGCCCGGTCAAGGTGCAGATAGGCCGGGGTGAACGACGCCACCGCGCACAGCCGATCGAGGTCGAGGATGGTCAGCCGCCGCCCGCCCCATTCGATCAGCCCGTCGCGCCGCAATTCCTGCACCATGCGGTTCACATGCACCGGGGTCAGCCCGGTCGCCTCCGCCAGATCGGCCTGGGTCAGCGGAAATTCGCAGCTTGCCCCCGCGGACCGCCCAATCGTCTGCAACCGGAAATAGACTTCGCAGAACAACAGCGCGATTCGTTCGCGGGCAGTGCGCAGGCCCAGGCTGGCGATCCATTCGCGCTGCGTACCCATCGCAACATGGTTGTTCCACCACAGCGCGCGGACGATGACCGGCCGCTCGCAGCTCAGCAGCGCCAGCGCTTCGGGCGCCACCTCCGCCACTGTCATCGTCGTGATCGAGCCGACGGCATGGTCGGTACGCGCCACCGCCTGTGGACAGGGATCAAACAGGTCGCCCGGCAGCAGCAGCGACAACAGCTGCCGCCGCCCATCGGACAGCTGGCGATAGCGACACCCCCACCCGTCGAGCACGAAATGGACGAAGCGCGGCACCTCACCCTCCGTCACCACATCACGCCTGGGCGCGACGATGCGCTGGCGCTGATCGAGCAACACGTCGAGCGCACGCCGATCGGCATCGGTCAGTTCGGCAAAGGCGAGCAAACGAGAACGAAAGCGCAGGTCACGGCCCCCTGTCATAGGGGCGTTCAGCTAGCGGCTATCGCGGCACCGCACGATATACTGGTTTAATCGGATGAAATTCCCGTCGCCCTTACCGCGCGATCATCGGCGCCTGGGCGACAGACAACAAAAAACCCCGCATCGCTGCGGGGTTCTTTGGAAAATGGTGGAGCCGAGGGGGATCGAACCCCTGACCTCTGCAATGCCATTGCAGCGCTCTCCCAGCTGAGCTACGGCCCCGTCCATTTTATCGAAGCCGCCGCTGGTCGGCGGCCTCGCGTCCCCGTTGGGGAGGAGCGCCCTCTATGCGGAGGGCGCTGGTTTGGCAAGCGCCTTTTGCGCCCGCCGCCCCAAAAAAATCAACGCTCGGCTTCGTTGTCCTCGTCGGACGTATCGACGCCTAGGTCGTCGTCGCCGCCCAGATCGACATCGTCGTCCGCCGACGGCTCGTCGTCGCCCTCGATGTCCAGATCGGCGTCGAGATCGGTATCCTTCTCGGCCTTGTCGCTGACCTTGACCTGCTCGAACGGCAGGGGCTGCTTGGACTTCAGGATCGGCTCAGGATTCCAGTGCACGCCGCAATTGATGCAGGTGACAGGATCGTCCTTGCCAAGGTCGTAGAAGCGCGTCGCGCATTTCGGGCAGGTACGCTTCGTACCCCATTCCGGCTTCACCATGTGTAGCCCAAACCTTTCGGTGCTGTGGAAAACGGGGCGGAAACCCCGGATGGGGCCGCGCCTTGCCATAGCGGGCACGCGCTGTCAAAGCCGCCGGTCATATGCACGACGCCACCCCCACCCCGCTTTCCGTCGCCGCCAGCGGCCCGCTGACCGGCACCGCGCCCGTTCCCGGCGACAAGTCGATCAGCCATCGCTCGCTGATGCTCTCCGCGCTTGCCGTCGGCACCAGCCGCGTGACCGGCCTGCTCGAAGGGGAGGATGTGCTCGCCACCGCCGCCGCGATGCGGGCGATGGGTGCGACGATCACGCGCGGCGACGATGGCGTGTGGACGATCGATGGCGTCGGCGTCGGCGGGCTGCTGCAACCCGCCACCGCATTGGACATGGGCAATTCGGGCACCTCGACCCGGTTGCTGATGGGCCTCGTCTCCTCCCACGCGATCACCGCGACCTTCACCGGCGATGCCTCACTCAGCAAGCGCCCGATGGGCCGCGTGATCGAACCGCTGTCGCAAATGGGCGCCGAAATCACCGCCAGCCCCGGTGGCCGCCTGCCGCTGATGCTGCGTGGGGTCGTGCCCGCCGTGCCGATCGACTATACTCTGCCGGTCGCCTCGGCGCAGGTGAAGTCGGCGATCCTGCTCGCCGGGCTCAACACGCCGGGCATCACCCGCGTCGTCGAACCGGTCCCGACCCGCGACCATAGCGAACGGATGCTGCAAGGCTTCGGCGCGAAGCTGATCGTCGAGGAAACGCCCGAAGGCCGCGTCATCGAACTGCACGGCGAGGCGGAACTGCGGCCGCAGACGATCACCGTGCCGGGCGATCCGTCCTCCGCCGCTTTCCCCGTCGTCGCTGCGCTGCTGGTGCCGGGCAGCCATGTGACGATCACCAATGTCGGCCTGAACCCGACCCGCGCCGCGCTGTTCGACGTGCTGCGCGCGATGGGTGGCGACATCAGCTTCGAGAACCCGCGTGACGTCGGTGGCGAGCCGGTCGCCGATCTCGTCGTCCGCGCCTCGTCACTGACGGGGATCGAGGTCGATCCGACGGTTGCGCCGTCGATGATCGACGAATTCCCGATCCTGTTCGTCGCCGCCGCGCTGGCCAGGGGCCGCACCGTCACGCGGGGGCTGGAGGAACTGCGCGTCAAGGAGAGCGACCGCATCACGACGATGGCCGAAGGGCTGCGCGCGATCGGCGCGACCGTCGAGGAGACCGAGGACGGCCTCATCCTCGACGGCACCGGCGGCGACCTGCTGCCCGGTGGCGGCACCGTCGAGGCGAAGCTCGACCACCGCATCGCGATGAGCTTCGTCGTTGCCGGGCTCGTCTCGCGCGAGGCGGTCACCATCGACGACATGGCCCCGGTCGCGACCAGCTTCCCGACCTTCACCACGCTGCTGCGTAGCCTTGGCGCGCCGTTGTGATCATCGCGGTCGACGGCCCGGCGGCATCGGGCAAGGGCACCATCGCGCGGGCGCTGGCGAAGCATTACGGCCTGCCGCATCTCGACACCGGGCTGCTGTACCGCGCGGTCGCGACCCGCGTGCTGCGCGACGGGATGGACCCCACGCGCGAAGCGGATTGCGTCGCGGCGTCCGACTTCAGCGATACGCTGCTCGACGATCCATGGCTGCGTACCGATGAAGCCGGACAGACCGCCTCGATCGTGTCGGCGCATCCGCTGGTGCGCTCGGCGCTGCTCCGCCGCCAACGCAAATTCGCGCAGCAGCAGGGCGGCGCGGTACTCGACGGGCGCGATATCGGCACGGTCATCGCGCCCGATGCCGATGCCAAGCTGTTCGTGAAGGCCACCCCCGCAATCCGCGCCCGCCGCCGCCACAACGAACTGGCCAAGGCCGGGTCGAGCGTCACCTATGACCGGGTCCTTGCCGACATCCGCGCCCGCGACGACCGCGATTCGAGCCGCTCGACCGCCCCGCTGACCATGGCCGCCGACGCCGCCCCGCTCGACACCAGCTTCCTGTCGATCGAAGCTGCCGTCGAACGCGCCATCGCCATCGTCGAGGGGCAGCGGCGCGGCTGACGACGGACGTCAGCTCGTCTGGGTGGTGGTCTGCGAAACGCCGTCGGGCCGCACCGCGATGACGCCGGGAATGCGCCGCAGCCGCCGCTCGAACGTCGCGACGCGCCCGCGCTTCGGCGCGGTGACCGCCAGCCCGCCCAACATCTTGTACTCATAGAGCAGCGTGCCACCCTGCCGCCGGACCGCCGCGATGATCCGCCCGCGCTTTGCCGCGGTATCGCAATCGCAGGTCACGATGAAGGAGCGGACCTCGGGCAACCGTCCCGACACCTGCGCCGCCGCCGGCGACAGCGGTGCCAGAATGGCCAATGCTGGAAGGATCATAGCAAACTTCATGCCGTTACCCTTCTTGCAGGTCAGGCCGATCGTGTACGCGAACCGGCCTGAACCGACACTGACCGACGATGTTGGTTTTTTACGAATCGGCGCGGGCAGCTGTATAGGTCGCCGCTCCCTTTGCGATCGGACTGCTGCCCCATGATCCCCGGTTTCGACCTCCCCGCCTTCATCGCCGCGACGCTTGCCGAGGATATGGGGGAAACCGGCGACATCACCGCCGCCGCCGTGATCCCCGCCGATGCGGTATTCACCGGCATCATGGACAGCCGTGACGCGATCACCGTTGCCGGGCTCGACATCGCCGCCGCCTTCTTTCGCCATCTCGACCCCGCCGCCGAGATCGAAGCGCTGGTGGCCGATGGCGACGCCGTACCGGCGGGCACCGCGCTGATGCGGCTGCGCGGCAATGCCCGTGCGCTGCTGACTGCCGAACGATCGGCGCTGAACACCGTCCAGCACCTTTCGGGCATCGCCACCCTTACCGCGACCTATGTCGCCGCGATCGCCGGCACGGCCACGACGCTGCTCGACACGCGCAAGACCATTCCCGGCCTGCGCCTGCTGGAGAAGTACGCGACCCGCATGGGCGGCGCGACCAACCACCGCATGGGGCTGTGGGATGCGGCGATGATCAAGGACAATCACGTCGCGGTCGCCGGATCGGTCGGCGAAGCCACCGCGCGGGCCAAGGCGGCGGGGATCGAGCGGATCATCGTCGAGGTCGATTCGCTCGACCAGATCGAACCGGCGCTGGCCGCCGGGGCGACCCACCTGCTGCTCGACAACATGGCCCCGCCGACGCTCACCGAAGCCGTCACGATCATCGCCGGGCGAGTGCCCGCAGAGGCGTCGGGCGGGGTCCGGCTCGACACGATCCGCGCCATCGCCGAAACCGGCGTCACCTATGTCAGCGTCGGACGCCTGACCCAGTCGGCCCCGGCGGCCGATATCGGGCTGGATTTCACCCTCGACGCCGCATAACCAGCCAGGGTCATCAGGGGAGCCTCTATGCGTCCGTCTTCGATCATCCGGTTCGACCGGCTCTACCTCGCCTCGATCGCCGTCGGGCTGATCGGCAATGTCATCGAATGGCCGCTGACCATGGCGCGGCTGGCCGAAAACCCCGACACGGCGGCACTGGGGTCGACCGCCACCGTGGCGGCCGGGGGCATGATCGCGGTGGGCGTGCTGATCGCGCTGCTGCTGTGGTTCTTCATCGCGCAGCGCGGCAGCACCGTCGCCAAGTGGATTTTGGTGGCCTTCACCGTATTCGCGATCGGCAGCCTTGCGGTCGGCTTCTCCAGCGGTGCGGTGATCCTCGACGCGGGCGGCATCTTGCGGTTGGTCGCGGTCGCGTTGCAGACGGCGGCGGTCGTCTTCCTCTTCCGCCCCGATGCCGCCGCATGGTTCGCCCCGGCACAAGTGGACGAAGACATATGAAGCGCATCGCCCTCACCCTCGCCGTCCTGCTCGCGCCCGTCGCGGCACAGGCACAGACGCTGCAATGCTCCGCGCCGACCCAAGTCGAGCGCCCGCGCCCCGACCTGCCGACGCCGCAGCAACCGCGCCGGGTCCTCCCGATCGGCAGCTATACGCTCGCCATCACCTGGAGCCCGGAATATTGCCGCACGCGCCGCGACGATGCGCGCAACGCCTTTCAATGCGGCGGCGCCAACCGCTTCGGCTTCACGCTGCACGGCCTGTGGCCCGATGGCGAGGGCAAGGACTGGCCGCAATATTGCGCCGCCGCCCCGATCCTGCCCGATGCGGTGATCGCGAAGAACCTGTGCGTCACGCCCTCGGCCCAGCTGCTCCAGCATGAATATGCCAAGCACGGCACCTGTATGGGCGTGCCCCCGGCGGCCTATTTCGACGAATCGCGCGCGCTGTTCCAGCGGCTGCGTTTCCCCGACATGATGGCCCTGTCGCGCCGCCCCAATCTGACCGCCGGACAGATCGCCAGCGCCATCGCGCGGCTGAACCCCGGCATGACTGCGCAGTCGATGCGGGTGACCACAAACCAGCGCGGCTGGCTGGACGAACTGTGGCTCTGCCTCGACAAGCGCCGCCGCTTCACGACCTGCCCGGCGCATCAGGGCGGCGTGACCGGCAATACCCGCGTCAAGATCTGGCGCGGCGGGCGGCAGGCGGGCTGATTACCCCTCGACCGTCACCGTCGCGGGATGGTGGCGGTCGAGATGCTTGCGGATGATCCGCAGGTTGCGGGTGTTGGAGCGGAAGAAGAAGTCCGGCACCGCGCCGATCACCGGGATTAGCCCCAACGCCCAATCGGTGCCGACATTGCCCGCCATCCGCGCCATCTGCCACTTCGACATGCCGAGGTTGCGAGCCTCCCACAGCATATAGCTGCCCATCGCCGCGCCGATGAAGCTGCCAACCACGGGGATGAAGTTCAGCAGGAAGTCGAGGCCGACCGGCTGCTTCGTGCCCGGAATGGTCATCGACCGTTCCATCAGCCGCTCGATCGCCACCACGCGGCGGCGCACGGCGTCGGGGTTCTTGTCGAGATGCCCGGCGATCTGTTCGAACATGTCGGGCGAGATGCGGTTCGGCTTTGCCATGTCCCCTATCTGGGGTCGGCTCGGAGATGGTTCAACGGATGCACCACGCGGGCGTTGGTCTGGAACGCGCGCAGCCGCGGCGCGACCAGCGACCAGCGCCACGGCCGCGCCACGGGCACGAACGCGACGTCCGCCGCCATCGCCGCGTCCGCCGTCGCCAGTCGCTGCGCGCGTTCGGGCAGGTTGTCGGCATCGCGCGCGGCGGCGATGAGCGTCATCGCCTCCATCGAACAGCTGCGGCACGCGGTCGCCAGATACCAACGCGCGCTGTCATAGGGGGCCACTCGGTCGACCAGCCGCAGCTCGGCCGGCGCGGTCATCGCCACCCGCTCGCCCGCGATGCCGATCCGCGACAGCGCAGCGGCGATCCGCCCCCACAGCAACGTCGCGCCCGGCCCGTCCGGCAGCGCGACCCGCAACCGCACCGGCCGGCCAAAGGCCGCGACCTGCGCCCGTGCCGTCGCCCAGCGCTGCTCGTCGGTCAGGTTGCGCCATGCCGGCAGCGCCGGGTCGGCCGCCGAATCGAGCCGTTCGGGCAGGATCGTGTCCGCCTGCCCCCAGCCCGAATCGATAGCACCGGGCAGGTTCGCGCCCTGTACCGCCATCGCCACCGCTGCCCGTCCGAGCACGTTCGACAGGAACCCGTCGCGCCCGACAAACGCAAAGCCGAACAACCCGCGCGCCGGATCGACCCGAACGTCGGCCGGGCGCGGGCTGGCGGCGGCGACCAATGGCCAGTCGGCAACGTCGCCGCCCAGCACCAGGTCGCTGCGCTTCTCGGCATAGCGCGCCACCGCCAGTGCCGCGCGGGCGCCCCGCAGCCGCACTTCGTCGGCGGCGACCGGCGGCGGTCCTTCGGGATCGGCCGGCGCGCGCAGGCGAACGCCCTGCCCCCGCAACCGGCGCAGCGGCCCGGTCCCCTGCGCACCCCGGATCACCGCCAGCTCGGGCTGGGCCAGCAGCGTCAGCAATTCGGTGTTGGGGCGTTTCAGCCGCACCTCAATCACCTGCGGCGTCATCGCCACGATCTCGTCGATCGATCGCAGGAACGGCGTCAGCCGGTGCCCGGCCTCCACCCGCACCGCACGGCGCATCGCGACCACGACCTGTTCGGCGGTGACGGGCCGCCCGTCGCTCCACGTCGCATCGCCCAACCGAAAGATATAGCTGCGCCCGTCATCAACCATGTTCCAGCGTTCGGCGAGGCCCGGCTCGACCTGTCCCGCGGCATCGAACCGCACCAGCCCCTGCGCCAGCGCGCTGCGCAGCAGGACGCGCTCGGCATCCCCCTGCGCACCATCCTCGATCGCGTCGACCATCACCGGCCGCTTGTCGCCCCCGCCGTCACAGGCCCCGACCGCCAGCAGCAGGGGAGCGAGGAACAGGATGCGCACGATGCCACCTCCATGCTGGTACGGACGGCGGGACTTGAACCCGCACTCCCGATGGGAAGCGGATTTTAAGTCCGCTGCGTCTACCGATTTCGCCACGTCCGCAGGCAAGGGGCGTTCCAAGCGGATCGCCGCGCGCCCGTCAAGCCGCCCCTTGCCGCAGCGTCTGGATGATGCCGGAGAAATCGGTCGCGGCGTGGCCGTCCTCGACGAAGCGGGCATAGAGTTCGGCGGCGCGCGCGCCCATCGGCGTGTCGGCCCCCGCGCCTGCTGCCGCCTGCATGGCGAGGCGCAGGTCCTTCAGCATCAGCGCGGCGGCGAACCCGCCCTGATAGCCGCGATCGGCGGGCGTTTCCGGACCCACGCCGGCAACCGGGCAATAGCTGGTCATCGACCAGCACTGGCCCGAACTGACCGAGGAAATGTCGTAGAAGGTCTGTGGGTTCAGGCCCAATTTCTCGGCCAGCGCGAACGCCTCGCACGTCGCGATCATCGATGCGCTGAGCAGCATGTTGTTGCACATCTTGGCCGCCTGCCCCGCGCCGCTTGCGCCCGCGTGGATCACCGCCTTGCCCATGTCGGACAGGAACGGTTCGGCCTTGGCAAAGGCCGCGTCGCTACCACCGACCATGAAGGTCAGCGCCCCGGCATTGGCCGCGGCGATCCCACCCGATACCGGCGCGTCGACCGCGTGCAGCCCCTTGGCGCGCGCGGCTTCGGCGACCGCCCTTGCGGTATCGACGTCGATCGTCGAACAGTCGATCAGCACCGCGCCGGTATCGACCGCATCGAACAGCGCGTCGCCATAGACCTGCGCGACATGCGCCCCGGCGGGGAGCATCGTCACCACCGCCTGCGCGCCGCTTGCGGCCTCGACCGCATCGGCGACCGTCAGGCACCCCGCCGCCTTCGCCCGTGACAGCGCGTCGGCCGACAGGTCGAACGCGCGGACGTCATGCCCCGCCTTCGCCAGATTGGCCGCCATGCCCCCGCCCATATTGCCGAGGCCGATAAAGCCGATGCGTGCCATGCTGCTTCTCTCCTGTAATGTACGTCCGTTCGTCTTGAGTAGCCGTTGAGCCTGTCGAAGCGGCGTAGCGAAGGACCGCCGCGGGTGCTTCGATACGGGTCTTCGACTGCGCTCAGCCCCTACTCTGCACGAACGGATGTGTCGGGTCCGGGCCGACTCACCGCCCGGTCCAGTTGCCTGGACGCTTTTCGACAAAGGCGGTCATGCCTTCCTTCTGGTCCGCCGTGCCGAACAGGCCGTGGAACAGGCGGCGTTCGAACTGCACCCCCTGCGACAGCGTCGTGTCGAACGCGGCGTTGACCATTTCCTTGTTCGCCTTGACCGCCAGCGGGGCCATCGCGGCGATGGTGGCGGCGGTCTTCACCGCGTCCTCGACCAGGTCGTCGGCGGGCACGATCCGCGCGACAAGGCCGCAGCGTTCCGCCTCTTCCGCGCCGATCATCCGGCCGGTCAGGCACATTTCCATCGCCTTGGCCTTGCCCACCGCGCGCGCCAGCCGCTGCGACCCGCCCATGCCCGGCGTCACCGCCAGCTTGATCTCGGGCTGGCCGAACTTCGCGGTATCGGCCGCCAGGATGAAGTCGCACATCATCGCCAGCTCGCAGCCGCCGCCCAGCGCGAAGCCCGCGACCGCCGCGATGATCGGCTTGCGGGTGCGGGTGAAGGCATCCCAGCCGCTGAAATGGTCGCCGCCATACATCGCGGCGAAGTCCATTTCCTGCATCTCCTTGATGTCGGCCCCGGCGGCGAACGCCTTGGCCGACCCGGTGATGACCGCGCAGCCTTGGCCCGGATCGGCATCGAACGCGCACATCGCATCCAGCAGTTCGGACAGGATCTGCCCGTTCAGCGCGTTCAGCGCCTGCGGCCGGTTCAGCGTGACCAGCGTCACCGCATCGCGGCGCTCGACGAGGATGGTTTCATAATCAGACATCGGGGTTCCTCGGACTCAGTACGGCTGCCATTCGTCGGCGGGGGAAAGCGGCGCGAAGATGCGGTCGATCATATGGTCGCTGACCGCCGCCGGGGTGGCGGGGTCCCATTTGGGCGCGTGATCCTTGTCGACGATCACCGCGCGCACGCCCTCGACGATGTCGGGGCGCTGCACGATGCGGGTGACGACGGCATACTCCTGCCGCATCTCATCCTCGAAGGTCGGCATGGTCGCGCCGTCCAGCAGCAGCTTGAGCGATACCTTGCACGACAGCGGCGATCGCCCGCGGAGCGTCGCCAGCTGTGCCTGCGCCCAGTCCGATCCGTCCGCCTCCAGGGCAGCAAGGACTTCCTCGAAATCGTCGCTGGCGAACAGCCGGTCGATCACTTCGCGCTGCGCAAGGATCGGCGCATCGCACGCCGGCATCGCATGGTCGGACAGGATCGCCTCGGCCGCCAGCGGATCGGCGGCGATGGCCTGCTTGACCCTCTCCAGCGTGTCGGCGGGCAGCAGGTGTGTGGCAAGGCCCAGCGCCAGCATCTCGCTGCCGTCCAGCCGCGCACCGGTCAGCGCCAGATACTGGCCGATGCGACCGGGCAGGCGCGACAGATACCAGCCGCCGCCGACATCGGGAAACAGCCCGATCGCGGTTTCCGGCATGGCGAAGCGACTGTTCTCGGTCGCGATGCGGAAGCGGCAAGGCTGCGAAATGCCGACCCCGCCGCCCATCGTCACGCCGTCCATGACGGCGATGGTCGGCTTGGCATAGGTGAACAGCCGGTGGTTCAGCCGATATTCGGTCGCGAAGAACGCGCGGGCGGCGGCGCCATCGGTGGCGCTGCTTTCCGCGATCATGCGGATGTCGCCACCGGCGCAGAAACCGCGACCCTCGGCGTGGTCGATCAGGATTGCATAGACGGCCGGGTCCCCGCGCCATTGCTCCAACGCGACGAGCATCGCGTCGCACATGGCGTGGTCGAGCGCGTGGAGCGCCTTGGGCCGGTTCAGCCGGATGCGGCCGACATGATTTTCGACGAACGTCTCGATCATGCCAGTTCCTCCCCGCTCGCGGGGAGGGGGACCAGCGAAGCTGGCGGAGGGGGAGCGCCGCACGCGCAACCGTGGTGGAGCAGGACACCCCCCTCCACCATGCTGCGCATGATCCCCCTCCCCGTGCCGGGGAGGATCTTCATCGTACCAGCTCCCGTCCGACGATCATCCGCATCACCTGGTTCGTGCCCTCAAGGATCGAATGCACCCGCAGGTCGCGCCAGAAGCGTTCGATCGGATAGTCCATCAGATAGCCATAGCCGCCATGCAGCTGCAGCGCCTGATCGACCACCTTCGATCCCGTGTCGGTGGCGAAGCGTTTCGCCATCGCGGCGAAGCGCGTCTTGTCGGGCGCATTCGCCGTTACCTTGGCAGCGGCGGTGTAGAGCAGCGCGCGAGCCGCCTCCAGCTCGGTCGCCATGTCGGCCAGCGTGAACTGCGTATTCTGGAAATCGGCGATGGGCTTGCCGAACTGCTGCCGCGCCTTGGTATAGCCGATCGCTTCGTCGAGACAGCGCTGCGCCCCGCCCAGCGAGCAGGCGCCGATGTTCAGCCGCCCCCCGTCCAGCCCCTGCATCGCGATCGAAAAGCCCTGCCCTTCGGCACCGACCAGATTGGCGGCGGGCACGCGCACCTGGTCGAGGATCACTGCGCGGGTCGGCTGCGAATGCCAGCCGAGCTTGCGTTCGTTCGCCCCGAACGACACACCCGGCATGTCGCGTTCGATCAACAGGCACGAAATGCCCTTCGGCCCTTCCCCGCCTGTGCGGCACATGACCAGATAGACGCCGTTGTCGCCCGCGCCGGAAATGAACTGCTTGGTCCCGGTGACGATATAGTCGTCGCCGTCGCGCACCGCCTTCGTCTTCAGCGCCGCCGCGTCCGACCCCGACGACGGTTCGGTCAGGCAATAGCTGGCGAGCTTGTCCATCGTCACGAGGTCGGGGAGGAAGCGCGCCTTCAGCTCCGCCGATCCGAACGCGTCGAGCATCCATGCCGCCATGTTGTGGATCGAAATGAACGCACTGGTCGACGGACAGCCATAGGCCATCGCTTCCATGATGAGCGCCGATTCCATCCGGCCGAGGCCGATACCGCCCGATTCCTCGGACACATAGATCGCGGCAAAGCCCAGCTCCGCCGCCGCCTTGATCGTGTCGCGGGGGAAAATGTGCTTCTCGTCCCACTCCGCCGCATGGGGGGTGATCGCATCCGCCGTGAACCGGCGGGCAAGCTCCTGAATCTCGCGCTGGTCGTCGGTCAGATCAAACTGGGTCACGCTTTACTCTCCATTATCGTTCCGGCGGCGGTCATTGTGGGCGCGCCGTCTCTTGTAGCTGGCGCCGTCATGGCACCTTGTGCAGCACCCGCTCGCGATAGAGCGGGATCGCGATCGACAGCGTGTTGCGTTCGTACCAGCGCGGGGCCGGGACGCCCTTTTCCCACGCCATTGCTTCCAGCCGGTTGCCCTGTGCCGATGGCGTATCGGGCTGTGCCCTGGCGATCGGATCGCGATAGGCGACGTCGGCCGTGACGATCTCCCACCCTTTCTTGCGCAACGCGGCGACCAGATCGGCGATCCAATAGGCGGCGAGGTCGGTTTCGTGGAGCAGCATCACCTGCACCGGCTGCCGCCCCAGCGCCTGCTTCGCCAGCCGGTCGCTGAACTCTGCCGATTCGACATGGGTTTCAACATACAGGTCGCGCAGCGCGTCCATGTCGACCGGCTTGCCTGCCTTGCGCGCCTCGAGCGTCAGCCCTTCGATATTCCAGTCCGACCCGTCGACCGTGACATAGCCGTTCGACAGTTTGCGCGCGGCCAGCCCGGCGCGCACCGCGTCGCGCTTCGCCTTGTCGGTGCCGCCTTCGTCAAGGAACGGAAAGCGGAACCACGGCCGCAGCCCCTTGCGCCCCATCAGCCACCCGCTTGCCCGATCAATATCGGCCAGATAGGCCTCCGCCGTCATCGACTTGAGCGCCGGATGGCTGAAGCTGTGATTGGCGATGACATGCCCCGCCCTGACATAGGCCGCGATCCGCCGCTCGCCGCCGACCCCATCGGGCGCGGACAGGTTGCCCGGCACGACGAAGAACGCCGCCTGCCGCACCTTCGCCTTGCGCAGCCCCGCGATCAGCCGCGCAGTGCGTTCGTCGGGCGTCAGGAACGGCCCGCGCGCCCGTGGCGCATCGTCGAATGTCAGCGCGATGCGTTTCTGGGCGACGGCGGGGGTCATCGCCGCCAGCGACAGGAGGATCATTGCGATCAGGCGTCGCATCATCTTGGCAGTTCCTTCGAACGGAGGGTGGCTACCGACCATGTTAGAGCAGCATCATGAACGTTGGCCACACGCTCCCCGTATCCCCGCGCAGGCGTGGGCACGGTCGGCGTCGGGACGAAGGTCAGAACCACGGTTGCTTGAAAACCCCAGCCCTCACCCCATCGTCGGAATGACGAACGCATCCTGCGTCCGCGCCGCGGCACCATCCTCGGCCTGACCGCCCATTGCCGATCCGTCGGGCCAGCGCTGGGTAATCGTCTTGACCTTGGTCCAGAAGCGCACGCCCTCTTCGCCATGCTGGTTCACGTCGCCGAACGCGCTGCGCTTCCATCCGCCGAAGCTGTGGTAGGCGACCGGCACCGGGATCGGTACGTTGATGCCGACCATGCCGACATTTACCCGCGCGGCGAATTCGCGCGCGGCGTGGCCGTTGCGGGTGAAGATGGCGACGCCGTTGCCGTACTGGTGCTCGCTGGGCAGGCGCACGGCGCTTTCGAAATCGTTGGCGCGGACGATCTGGAGGACGGGCCCGAAGATTTCCTCGCGGTACGATTCCATCTGCGGCGTGACATGATCGAACAGCGTCGGGCCGATGAAGAAGCCGCGCTCGTGGCCCTGCAACGAGAACCCGCGCCCGTCGACTACCAGTTCGGCGCCTTCCTCGACGCCCTTGGCGATCCAGCCCTCGACGCGCGCCTTGTGCTGGGCGTTCACCACCGGGCCGTAATGTGCGTCGGCATCGGTCGACACCCCGACGCGCAGCGCGGCAATGGCGGGGATCAGCTTTTCGCGAAGCGCGACAGCGGTCTTTTCCCCGACCGGCACGACGACCGGCAGCGCCATGCACCGCTCGCCCGCCGAACCGAACGCGGCACCGGCGAGATCGGCGACGACCTGATCGAGATCGGCATCGGGCATCACGATGCCGTGGTTCTTGGCCCCGCCCATCGCCTGCACGCGCTTGCCCGCCGCGACGCCGCGCCGATAGACATAGTGCGCGATATCGCTCGACCCGACGAAGCTGACCGCGCCGATCGCCGGATGATCGAGGATCGCGTCGACCACCGTCTTGTCGCCATGCACGACCTGCAGGATGCCCTCGGGCGCACCCGCCTCCAGCATCAGTTCGGCCAGCCGCACCGGCACCGACGGGTCGCGTTCGCTGGGCTTCAGGATGAAGGCGTTGCCACACGCGATGGCGACGCCGAACATCCACATCGGGATCATTGCCGGGAAGTTGAACGGGGTGATCCCCGCGCCGATGCCGATCGGCTGGCGCATCGAATAGACGTCGATCCCCGGCCCCGCGCCCTGCGTATAGTCGCCTTTCAGCAGATGCGGCACGCCGCAGGCGAATTCGATGACGTCGAGGCCACGCTGGATATCGCCCTTCGCATCGGCGACCACCTTGCCATGCTCGCTCGACAGCATCTCGGCCAGTTCCTGCATGTTCGCTTCGACCAGCTGCTTGAACGCAAACAGCACGCGGGCGCGCTTCTGCGGATTGGTCGCGGCCCATGCCGGCTGCGCGGCCTGCGCGGCGGCGACGGCATGGTCGAGATCGGCGGCGGTGCCGAGGCGGACATGCGCCTGCACCTCGCCGCGATTGGGATCGAACACGGCGCCAGTCGCGCCGCCTGTGGCATTGAAATCGCCCGCGATCACATGATCGATGACCCGCATACACTCTCCTGTCGGTCGCGGTTGAGCGGTCGCTTGCCGACTCATTTCCGCGTGTAATTTTATTGCTTTTGGCATAGCCGTGCGGCGCTGTCAGCGGGCAATCGTCGGAACCTTGCCTCGGATCGTCCGCTTGGACGCCCGATGGACGACGCCTCTCCCCCCACCCGCGCGCAGCAGGCCGTGACGGTCCGGTCGCGCTTTCGCTATCGCCTGACCTCCTCGGTCATCAACGCCCTGATCTTCTCCTCCCTGATCGGTGCGGTCAGCGCGCTGGTCCGGGTCGGGCCGGCCGGCTTCTGGAGCGCGTTTGTCCAGGGCGCACCGATCGGCTTCGTGACCGCGCTCCCCGCCTCGCTGCTGGTCGTGCCGCTGGTGCAAAAGCTGGTCGACCGGCTGTTCGGGATCGACCCGCCGGAATGATCGCCGGTAGGCACGGTTGACAACGCCGTCATATTAATAAGATAATTTGATTGCATAAAGCCGGGCGGCGCCGTCACGGTCAGGGGAGAGCCACATGCCGGCACGTTTTTCGACCATCGTCGCCATGCTTTGCGCAGGGTTCTGCGCGATACAGCCGGTCGCGGCGCAGGAGGTGCTGGACACCGATCCCAACACGCTGGCCCCGTCGAAAGACCCCAAGCGCGTTGCCAACGGCCTGGCGCAGACGCCGCCGATGGGGTGGAACAGCTGGAACAAGTTCGCGTGCAACGTGAACGAAAAGGTCATCCGCGCCACCGCCGATGCCATCGCGTCGAACGGCATGCGCCAGGCGGGCTATGCATATGTCGTGATCGACGACTGCTGGCACGGCACGCGCGACGCCAACGGCTTCATCACCGAGGACCGGACGCGTTTCCCGAGCGGCCTGAAGGCGCTGGGCGACTATATCCATAGCAAGGGGCTGAAGTTCGGCATCTATTCGGATGCGGGCACCAAGACCTGCGGCGGGCGTCCCGGCAGCCAGGGCCATGAATATCAGGACGCGATCCAGTATGCCCGCTGGGGCGTCGATTACCTGAAATACGACTGGTGCTCGACCGGAGTACGTAACGCCGAGGAAGCATACGCCACCATGGCCGACGCGCTGAAGGCCAGCGGGCGGGCGATCCTGTTCTCGATGTGCGAATGGGGCAACAACCGACCGTGGCTGTGGGCGTCGAAGATCGGCAATATGTGGCGCACCACCGGCGACATCACCGACAAATGGACCGGCAAGCATAACTACAGCTACGGCGTCGCCTCGATCGTCGACATGAACGAGCCGCTCTGGCCCTATGCGGGTCCGGGCCACTGGAACGATCCCGACATGCTGGAGGTCGGCAATGGCGGCCTGACCGATACCGAATATCGCGCGCATTTCTCGCTCTGGGCGATGATGGCCGCGCCGCTGATCGCGGGCAACGACGTCGCCACCATGAACCAGGCGACGCGCGACATCCTGCTCAACCGCGATGTGATCGCGGTCGACCAGGACAAGCTTGGCCAGCAGGGCCACCGCGTCGTGCGCGACGGCACCAGCGAGGTGTGGGTCAAGCAGATGGCCGATGGCGGGCGCACGCTGCTGCTGTGGAACCGGGGCGAGGCCCCTGCGCGGATCACCGCCGACTGGGCAACGCTCGGCCTGCCCGCTGCGACGAAACTGAAGGCGCGCGACCTGTGGGCACACAAGGATCTGGGGCGGCTGTCACGCAGCTACAGCGCCGAGGTCGCGCCGCATGGCGTGGCGATGGTGCGGCTGGAGCCGTAGGATCGCTGTTGAAATCGTCACTCCCGCGTCGGCGGGAGTGACGAAAGGCTCGATTATTTACCCCAGACGCCGTTGCGCCCGTCGATCGCCTTGCCGATCGCATCGGCGATCTTGCCGTCATCGGCGACGTTCGGGTGGAAGTGGCACCCGCCAAAGCTGAGGCCGGTGACCGGCACCACCGCAAAGCGCGTTTCTCCCTTGGCACGCAGCAGATCGCCGACCTTCGCCACCTCGCGCGCGATCTCGCCATCGGCAAGGTCGGTCGCCCACAGGACGAAGAACGCGTGCGGGCTGCGACGGCGCAGATCCTGCACGAAGCGGACATAGCGCGCCTCATAATCGGCATGGAGCGCGTCGCGGCTCTTCCACCGTTCCTCGGGCTTCAGCGGCGTGGAAAAGTCGTTGGTGCCGAGTGCAATGACGATCACCTGCGGCCGCCACCCGGCATCGTTCGCGGGCGTCTTTCCGTCGAACAGTGCATAGGGGTAGGCATCGGGTACGGTCGGCGCGGCGAACCCGCCATAGTTGCGCACGATCCCGCGCCCCGAAATGGCGTTGACCCGGTAGGCCGCGGCGTAGCGACGCGACAGCTGCCCGGCGATCCCCTGCGACGTGTCGGTCGTGTCCCATACCTGCCCATCGCTGCAGTCGCGACTGGTGGAGGTGTTGCCATAGCCGACGGTGTGCGAATCGCCGATGAACTCGATCGCGCGGCGACGGACGGCGGGGGCGGTGAGCGGGGTCGATCCGGCGGGCGCATATAGCCCGCCGAACGCGGTTGCCCCGGCCTGCGATTCGCTCACCACGTCGACGCGGATGCGGTGGCGGCCGGGCGTAGCGGCATTCAACCGGTAACGACCGGGTGCTGGGCGGACCAGCGCGATCGGTGCGGCATCGTCGATGCGGATGCGCAGCGACACCTCGCCCGGCCCGACCGCCAGGTCGACCGCGCGCCCCTGGAAACCGCCCTCGAAATAGGTGCCGGGCCATTGCCGGCGGTAGCGCGACAGGTCGCCCTCCCCCGCAACCACCCGTCCGCCGATCGTCAGCGGCAGCGCGCGGCCGGGCGCGGTATCGGCGGGCAGCGGACGCAGGGCCAGGTCGGCGGGTGCCTGCACCGGGGCAGCGGCCGTGCCCAGCAGCAACATCAGCGGCAGGCCCGCGCGCAACAGGGACGGATGCATCGGATTCTCCTCTGGCCGTACACGGGCGGCGCCCACGAAAACGGTGTCTTTTGCCGGCCATAGCTGGCACGCACGCCCGGTCCAGCGGAAACGACAAACGACGGAATGGGATGATGAGCGACTGGATCGATACCGCGCCCCGTGTGCCCGAAGCAACGATCCCGAAGGATGCCGCCGCGTTCGACACGCTGCTCGACGCCGCGCGCCCGGTGGTGCTGCGCGGCCTCGTCGCCGATTGGCCGGCGGTGGCGGCGGGGCAGCAGGGACCGGCGGCGATGGCGGCTTATCTGCGGCGCTTCGACGGCGGACGTCCGCTGGGCTTGTTCGCCGGAGCGCCGGAGATCGACGGGCGATTCTTTTACCGCGACGACATGCGCGGATTCAATTTCGAACGCGGCAACATACCCTTGCCCGTCCTGCTCGACGGGCTGCAAAAGGCCGCGACCGAAGCCCATCCGCCCGCCTTCTACGCCGGGGCCAGTGCGGCCAAGGATCATTTTCCGGGCTGGACCGACAGCAACGTGCTGCCGCTGCCGACCGGCGATGCCACCGCGCGGCTATGGATCGGCAATGGCAGCCGGGTGTCGGCGCATTTCGACATGGCAAGCAACGTGGCGGTGGTCGTTGCCGGGCAGCGGCGGGTCGTGCTGTTCCCGCCCGAACAGATCGCCAACCTGTATATCGGCCCGCTGGACGTCACCATGGCGGGACAGCCGGCGACGATGGTCGATATCGAACGGCCCGATCCTGCCCGCTTCCCCCGGTTCGCCGAGGCGCAGGCCCATGCGATCGTCGCCGACCTGGGGCCGGGCGATGCGATCCTGATCCCGACGCTGTGGTGGCATGAAATCCGCGCGACCGGCGCGCTGAACGTGCTGGTCAATTACTGGTGGACGCGCGGCACGCCCGATGCGCCGTTCCTCGCGCTGGTGCATGCGATCCTGGCGGTGCGCGACCGGCCGGCGGCGGAACGCGCGGCGCTGCGCGTCTGGTTCGACCATTATGTGTTCGGCGACGACGCCCCGGCGGTGGCCGATCACCTGCCGGTGGCGGCACGCGGGGTGCTGGGCGCGCCGGGGCCGGAACGGGATGCACGGATTCGCGGGTATCTGCGGCAGATGCTGGGGGGTTGAGCCCCCCCTTCGTCACCCCAACCGCGCCAGCACCGTACCGTGCGACGGCAACCCGGCGACCGCCGACTGCGTCGCGTTGCGCATCTGGCGCAGCGCCCCTGCCAGCCGCTCCCCGTCCAGCGCGTCGGCGACCGGATCGTGACCGACCGGATCGACCCCCTGCCCCAGCAGCACCGCGACCCAGCTTGGCGTGGCGAACAGTTCGTCGTCATAGCGGAAGATGCGCCCCTTGCGCCGGAACAGGTCGAGCTTGCGCGTCAGGCTGTCGGGCACGTCCATCGTGCGGACATGGTGCCAGAACGGCGAATCGTCGCGCGCCGTTGCGTGATAGTGCAGGATGATGAAGTCGCGGATCGACCGGTAATTGTCCGCCATCTGCCGGTTATATTCGGTGCGCTCCACCCCCGAAAAATCGCGGTCGGGGAACAGCGCGAACAGCTTCGATATCCCCTGCTGGATCAGATGGATGCTGGTGGATTCAAGGGGTTCGAGGAACCCGCCCGACAGGCCGATCGCGACGACGTTCCCCTCCCACATGCGGTGCCGCTGCCCGGTGGTGAACGACAGGCGGCGGGGGGCAGCGGTAGGCGCGGAATCGAGGCGGGAGAGGAGCAGCGCCTCCGCCGCATCGTCGTCGAGGAACCGGCTGCAATAGACCACGCCGTTGCCGGTGCGGTGTTGCAGCGGGATGCGCCATTGCCACCCCGCCTGGTGCGCGGTGGCGCGGGTATAGGGCAGGACCGGTTCGGTGCGCTCGGTCGGCACCGCGATGGCGCGGTCGCACGGCAGCCAGTGCGACCAGTCCTCATACCCCACCCCCATCGCATCGCCGAGCAACAGCGAGCGAAAGCCCGAGCAGTCGATGAACAGCTCGCCCTCGACCCGGCGGCCGTCGTCCAGCACGACCGCCGCGACATGGCCGTTGTCGGCACGCTCGACCGCGACGATCCGCCCCTCGACCCGCTTTACGCCCTCTGCCTCGGCCCGGCGGCGCAGGAACGCGGCATAGAGCGTCGCGTCGATATGATAGGCATAGGCCATGCCCGACAGCGGCGATCGCGGATCGCCGACCGGCGGGCTGAACGCGGCGGCGCGTGCCGCGACGGTGCTGGGCGAATAGTCGGCGATCGGGCCGATCCCCGCTTCCCCGCGCAATTTCAGCCAGAGCTGGTGGAAATTAATCCCCTCGATATCGCGGCCGAAGCTGCCGAAGGGATGGAAATAGCCGCTGTCGGGGCGGTGCCAGCCGGCAAACTCGATGCCGAGCTTGAAGCTGCCCTTCGTCTCGCGCAGGAACTCGGCCTCGTCGATGCCGAGCAGGTTGTTGAAGTTCAGAATCGACGGGATCGTCGCCTCGCCCACCCCGACCGTGCCGATGGCATCGGATTCGACCAGCGTGATGCGGCGCTGCCCATCGTCGAGGAACCGTCCGGCGGCAGCGGCGGTCATCCACCCGGCGGTGCCCCCGCCGATGATGACGACATGGGCGATACGACGGTCGGTCATGCGATATAATCCAGTGCGGCAAGACGGGCGACAAGGTCGTTGATAAGGCGGGCGGCCTCCGCCGGGGAAACCGACAAGGCGATGGGATCGGGCCGCGCAGGCCATATCCCCTGTCCCAGCAGCACGGCGGTCCATGCATCGCGCTGGACCAGTTCCTCGTCCGCCGGCACGACCTGCCCCCGGCGCGCGAACTGCGCCAGCAGCCGGTCGAGCGAGGGCGGACGGCTGGTGTCGCGGAACTGGTGCCAGAACGGCCCCTGCGTCCGCCCGCCACCATGATAATGCAGCCCCAGGAAGTCGCGCATCCGGTCGGCCTGCAACCCGGCGCGGCGGTTATATTCGGCCTGCAACAACGGTTCGGGATCGCACGCGGGCAATAATTCCAGCAACAGCGCCAGCTGCCCCAGCGCGAGGGTGAAGCCCATGCGGCCAAGCGGCCCCGGCTGCACCGCCGCATCGCCCAGCGCGACGACCCGTCCGGCAAAGGTTTCGGACAGGCGGCCGGGGGCGATGGCGATGCCGTCGCCGCCCGCCTCCACCCGCACGCCGGGCCAAGTCGCCTGCCACCCTCGCGCGGTCGCGCGATAGCGGTCGCAGCTGCCGGGGTCGGCATCCGCCGCAGCGAACGCGACGCGCACGCCCGGCACGGCATCGCGCCAATCCTCGAACGCGCGGTTCGCCGTCAGCAGGCGGGCGGGGCCGCTCGCGTCGATCACCAGGTCAGCATCGGTGAGTGCTTCGGCGAAGCGCACGCCCGCCTGCCCGCCGATCGAGCGCAGCGCCTGCACCATCCGCGCGGGGTCGAGGTGCAGCGCGGGCTCGACTTGGGCGTCGGCGATGCCCGCCGCCGCCGCGACACAGGCCGGGACCAGCGCATGGAACGGCGGCACCCGCTCCCGTGCCACCCGCGCCCGCAGCCAGAGCGCTGCGACCCGCCCTTCGGCCAGCGTCGCGGCGGCATCGTCGCCGACCATCCATTCCGCGCCGTCGCGGCTCCAGTCGGCAAAGGCGCTGGCATAGCGCGCCCGCGCCACCCCGCGCGCCAGCAGCAGTTCGCGCGGCATCCCGATCCGCGCCAGCACGGCATGGACCGCGGGCAGCGCCAGCGGAAACCGGTCGGCCAGCGCATCGTCGGCAACCGGTGCCGGGGTCAGTGTCACCTCGGCATCCGGCAACGCCTGTTTCAGCGCCACCGCACTCACCAGCGCGACCGGCCCGCCACCGACCACCGCGACCGATCGCAACCCCGTTCGTGCGTTCATGCCCGACGCTCCAGCGCGGCATCGTGCGTGGGCATCGCCGCAACCCGATCGGCAATCGCAGTCGCCAGCGACCCCAGCGCACGGTCCAGCCCGGCGGCATCGGGCCGGTCGGCGCGCGGGTCCCACCCCGCGGGCAGCACCCCCTGCCCCAGATACACCGCGACCCAGCTGGGTTCGAGGAACAGCCCATGGCTGTATTTCGACACCTGCGCACTGCCGCGCCACAGCGCCAGCTTGTCAGCCAGCGTCGTCGGGATCGTCATGGTCCGCACATGGTTCCAGAACGGCGAATCGTCGCGCGTCGTCGCGTGGTAATGCAGGATCAAGAAGTCGCGGATACGGTCATATTCGGCATCGATCGCCGCATTGAACCCGTCGCGATCGACCTCGGCCACCCGCCCATCGGGGAAATGTTCGATCAACGCGGTGATCGCCGCCTGCACCAGATAGATACTGGTGGATTCGAGCGGTTCGAGAAACCCCGAGGCCAGCCCGACTGCGACGACATTCCCCGCCCAGCTGCGCCGCCGCCGTCCTGCACGAAAGCGCAGGAACCGCGGCTCGGCCAGCGCTTCACCGTCCAGCCCGGCGAGCAACGCCGCGGCCGCTTCGTCGTCGGACACATGGCCGCTGGCATAGACATAGCCGTTGCCGACCCGGTGGCGGAGCGGAATGCGCCAGCGCCAGCCGCCGGGCATGGCGGTCGCACGGGTATAGGGTTCGATCACCCCGGCCGGACTGGCGCACGGCACCGCCACCGCCCGGTCGCACGGCAACCAGTGCGACCAGTCCTCCCACGGTTCCCCCAGTGCATCGCCCAGCAACAGCGAGCGGAACCCCGAGCAGTCGATGAACACGTCGCCCTCGATCCGCTGCCCATCGTCCAGCGTGACAGCGCGCACCGTGTCGCCCTCGCGCTCCACCGCGACGATCCGCCCCTCGATCCGCGTCGCGCCGCGCGCCTCCGACCAGTCGCGCATAAATGGTGCGAAGCGGGTCGCGTCGAACTGATAGGCATAGCCGAACGAGGTCGTCGGATCGTTCGGGTCGCTGCCCGGCCGTTCGAACCGGCGCTGCTCGGCCGCCGTCACGCCCGCCGAAAACGCGCCGATCGGCGGCATGGCGCCTGCCGCCGCCCGCCGGAGCCAGTAATGGTGGAACGCCACCCCGCCCAGCGGCCGGCCATAGGTGCCAAAGGGATGGATGTAGCGGTCGCCGAGCGCGCCGAAGTCGCAAAATTCGATGCCGAGCTTATAGGTCGCCTCGGTCGCGGCCATGAACGCCGCTTCGTCGATGCCAAGGCGTTCGAGGTAGAGGCGCAGGTGCGGCAACGTCGCCTCGCCCACGCCGACGATGCCGATCGATTCGGATTCGACCAGCGTCACGGTGCACGCGGCCGGCAACAGCCCGACCAGCCCCGCCGCCGTCATCCATCCCGCCGTGCCGCCGCCCACGACGACGACCCTGACGCCCTGTCCTTCTTCGGTCATCCGCTCCCCGTCACCCGATATGTCACCATACAGCAACAGTGATCGCAAGATCGTATATTAGGAAAGTCATTTATCATATTTCTGTTGTGTTGCTGAAGTCGCAGACCTACCGGGACGATAACCCGCATTAGCGAGGTTGTTGATCGGGTCCTGCAGGGACCATGGGGAGGAAGCGTGATGGTGGTACGCCATAAGCAGACGGCTATGGACGGTTTGAACGCGCGCAAGCGGCTGGGTGCAACGGCATCGATGCTGGCGCTGACGGTAGCGGTGCAGCTGGCAGCCACCGGCGCCATGGCACAGACGACGGCGGCGCCCGCATCGCGCGACGACACGTCGAAGCCGCAGACCGAAGTCGCGCCGCAGACCGACGGCATTCCGGCCGGCAGCGGTGCTGGCAAGCGCCCCGTTTCGGGCAGCATGTCGATCCAGAACCAGGGCACCGTCGACCAGTCCAACGTGACGGCATCGGACGTTCAGACCCCGGCCGCCAATACGACGGACGGAGATGACATCGTTGTCACCGGCCTGCGTCAATCGCTGGCGAACGCACAGTCGATTAAGCGCAATGCTGACACCATTGTCGACGCGATCACCGCCGAGGATATCGGTGCCCTTCCCGACCGTTCGGTCAACGAAGCGCTGCAGCGCGTCGCCGGCGTCGCGATCACCCGCTTTGCCGCTGCGACCGACACCGCGCACTTCTCGGTCGAAGGCTCGGGCGTCACGATCCGCGGCCTCGCCTATGTCCGTGGCGAATTCAACGGCCGCGACAGCTTCGGCGTCGGCGGCGGTCGTGAAATCGGCTTCAACGACGTACCGACCGAACTGGTCGGCTCGGTCGAGGTGTACAAGAACCTGACCGCCGACATGATCGAAGGCGGCATTTCGGGTTCGGTCAACATCAACACCCGCAAGCCGTTCGATACCAAGGACACGCTGGTCTATCTGTCGGGCAGCGTGAACTATGGCGACTATAACGGCCGCAGCGAGCCGGCCGTGGTCGGCCTGTTTTCGAAGCAGTGGGACCTGAACAGCGGCGGCCGCTTCGGCATCATGGCCAGCGGCAGCTACAACCGCCAGCGCAGCCGGTCGGACTCGGTGTTCTATTCGGCGTTCCTGCCGCGCTACAACGACGACAAGAACGGCAACGGCGTACAGGACAATGGCGAAGGCCGCGTCCTGAATGGCGGCACCCCGTACCAGTCGACGCTGTTCGACCGCTATCCGGTCCCGTCGGGCCGCGATGTCGTCTATGTGCCGCTGGGCGCGGGCATGCGCATGCAGAATTTCGACCGCAAGCGCGTCGGCTATTCGGGCGCCGCGCAGTATGAGAACGCCTCGCGCAACCTGCTGGTCACCGCGCAGTTCCTGCGCGCCGAATCGTCGCAGACCTGGCTCGACCGCACCGTCGAACCCAACGTCTATTATGCCGATGCAAACGCGATCTTCCCGCAGGCCGGCACCACGCCGACCTATAACGACGACGGCCTGTTCACGAGCGGCTCGCTGATCCGTCAGGGTGGCGGGCAGTACACCACGCTGGGCAACCGCTACTTCCAGACGAAGGGTTATACCCAGGACCAGTCGCTGAACGTGAAGTGGGACCCGACCGATCGCCTGCACCTGAACTTCGACGGCCAGTACGTCTATTCGAAGGCGCGCGATTCGGACGACGTCGTCGAACTGGCGAACTTCAACGGCGTGTCGATCGACGGTCGCGGTGACGTGCCGCAGATCAACCTGATCCCGGGGAACGGCCAGTCGGTCGCGAACTATTTCGGCAGCCAGACCAACACGTATATCCGCGACGCGATGAACAATCGCACGCACAGCGATGGCGACGAATGGGCGTTCCGGGCCGATGCGCAGTATGACGTGTCGGACGATTCGTTCCTGCGCAAGATCCGCGTCGGCGGCCGCTATGCGACCCGCGACCAGACGGTGAAGGCCAACGACTACAACAACTGGGGCGCGGTGTCGGACACCTGGACCTCGGGCGGACTGGCGTCGGTGGACAAGTATCGCGACAGCATGTCGCCGGTGAACTTCGCCGACTTCTATCGCGGTCAAGCGGTGCAGCCGCCGACGGCATGGGGCATCCGTGACAACATCCTGACCGACCATGACGCGCTGACCGCACTGCTGCGCACTGCCACCAAGCAGGGCGGCGGCGGCTATACCCCACTCGAGGATCGCGGCACGGCCGCCGCGCCGCTCGTCGACGGTTATTTTCGGCCGAACGAAGTCTATCGCATCACCGAAAAGACCTATTCGGGCTATGCGCGCCTCGACTTCGGTGTCGATGACATCGGCGGCGGCTCGTCCAGCCTGTCGGGCAATATCGGCCTGCGCTTCGTGCATACCGAGGACCAGTCCTTCGGTGCGACTGCGTTCCCGAACATCGCCAACACGCTCGGTGGTTTCCCGACCGTCGCGGCATTCTGCGCCAGCCCGAACACCACCGGCACCGTTCGCCCGATCTGTACGCTGTCGGCCGCACAGCAGCAGGCGATCGTCGCCTTCTCGAACAACGGGTCGATCAACGACGTCGCTTCCCAGAAGTTCGACAAGTGGCTGCCCAGCCTGAACATCAAGTATCAGGCGACCGACCAGCTGCTGTTCCGCGTCGCGGCATCGAAGGCGATTTCGCGTCCGGGCTTCACCGATCTGCGCAACTTCGTCGGCCTGTCGCCGTCGTCGTCGAACACGACCGGCATCTACGGCTTCTCGGCCAATGCCCGGAACCCGTTCCTGCGTCCGATCGATGCGAAGCAGGTCGACCTGACCGCTGAATGGTATTTCGCCAAGGTCGGTTCGCTGACCGCCGCGGTGTTCTACAAGCAGTTGTCGAACATCATCCTCGACAATTTCGGGTATAGCCGCAGCTTCACGAATAACGGCCAGACCTTCGCCGCCACGATCAACGGCCCGGTCAACGTGCCGGGTAAGGCGAACATCAAGGGCGCGGAATTCTCGTACCAGCAGACCTACGATTTCCTGCCGGGCGCGCTGCGTGGGTTGGGGACGCAGGCGACGTTCACGTACATCTCGCCGGGTCAGCTGCCCAATGCACGGCCGGACAACCGTCCGGAAGACGGCAACCGTCCGCCGCTCGACGTCGCGGGTCTATATGACGGCCTGCCGCTGGCACAGCTGTCGAAGTACAACTTCAACGTCTCGGCCTTCTACGATCTGGCCGGGGTCTATGCGCGCATCGCGTATAGCTGGCGTTCGAAGTATCTGCTGACCAACCGCGACTGCTGTTTCCCGTTCCTGCCGGTCTATTCGGACGCGACGGGCCAGGCGGACGCCTCGCTGTTCTATACGGTCAACAAGCAGTTCAAGATCGGCGTGCAGGTCCAGAACCTGCTCGACGCGACGACCAAGACCTCGTTCGTGCTGAACGGCGACGGCCTCGAAGCGCCGCGCTCGTACTTCAAGAGCGATCGTCAGTTCCAGCTGAGCGTCCGCCTGACGCTCTGATCCTTCGGCTTCGAAGGATGCCTGTTCAGGGGGTCGCAACCATCCGGTTGCGGCCCCTTTTTTCTACGCCGAGCCGCCGCCGGGTAATTGAGAAAACAAATATCAATATTGCCGTTGACAGCGATGACACTCCCCGCCCAATCTGTCGGCATCGATCAAGACAAGGACGCGGCGACATCGGATCGACGCGCACGAAGGGGACCTGATGACCAACATCGCTCGACGCACATTCCTCGGCACGTCCGCCCTGCTGGCCGGGTGCACCATGGCGCCGCCGGTCGCGACCACGCCGGCCGCCACGAACCGCGCCTTCGTCCGGCGCGATGGCGCGCGGCTGATGGTCGGGACCGAGCCCTATCGCTTTGCCGGTGCCAACATCTGGTACGCGGCCTATCTCGGCGCCGATGCCCCTTACGGTGACCGCGCGCGGCTGGGACGCGAGTTGGACGCGCTGGCGGCGATGGGCGTCACCAATCTGCGCGTGCTGGCCTCGGCTGAGGAAGGGCCGCTCAAGAATTCGATCAAGCCGGGCTTTCGGGGGCCGGGCAAGGATTACAACCAGACGCTGCTCGCCGGCCTCGACTATGCGCTGGCCGAAATGGCCAAGCGGAACATGCGCGCGGTGCTGTACCTGACCAATTTCTGGGAATGGTCGGGCGGCATGATGACGTACCTGTCCTACGTCAACGGCGGCCAGTATCTGAACATGAACGATCCGGCGCATCCCTGGCCGGAATTCGCGAACTACAATGCGCAATTCTACGGCAATGCCCGCGCGATGGAGCTGTATCGCGACTGGATCCGCACCGTCGTCGGCCGCACCAACAGCGTGACCGGCCAGCGTTATGCCGATGATCCCGCGATCATGGCATGGCAGCTGTCGAACGAACCGCGCCCCTCGGGCGACCTCGCGCACGCCAACCTGCCGCAATTCTACGCCTGGGTCCGCTCCAGCGCGCAGCTCATCAAGTCGATCGATCCCAACCACCTCGTCTCGACCGGCAGCGAGGGATTGAAGGGCGGGCTGGAGCGCGCCGACATCGTGCTGGCCGAACATGCCATTCCCGAAATCGACTATCTGACCGTACACATCTGGCCGAACAACTGGGACTGGGTAAAACAGACCGACCTCGCCAACACCGCCGCCCGTGGCGAAGCACTGACCGACAAATATATCGCCGATCATGTCGCGCTGGCGAAGCAACTGAACAAACCGATGGTGATCGAGGAGTTCGGCTACCCACGCGACGGCGGCAGCAACGACCCGTCCGTGGCGACCACCTACAAGGATCGTTTCTATGGTCGCATCTATGCCGCTGCGCTGAAAAGCATGGCCGAGGGCGGGCCGATCGTCGGCACCAACTTCTGGGCATGGAATGGCGAGGCGCGGGCACAGCATCCCGACTATCGCTTCGCCGAGGGCGACCGGCAGTATATGGGCGATCCGCCCCATGAACCGCAGGGCTGGTACGGCATCTTCACCGGCGACACGACCATCCGGCTGGTCGCGGACCAGGCGGCGGCGATCGCCCGGTTGCCGCGCTAGAAGCGACCTTCGTCATTCCCGCGCAGGCGGGAATGACGGCGGGCGCGGGTCAGCGCCCCGCCCCCTCCAGCCCCGGTGCCACCGCCGCCTGCGAGAGGTAACGCGGCGCGACCCGTGCCTTTGATCGCTGTTCATAGGCATAGCCGGCCGACAGGATCGCCGCATCGGTGCCCGCCGTACCGATGAACGACAGTCCGACCGGCAACCCCTGCATCAGCCCCATCGGCACCGTCAGATGCGGATAGCCGGCGACGGCAGGCAGTTCGGACGCCGACGGCCCGCCATATTGGTCGCCATAGACCGGATCGCTGAGCCACGCGGCGGCATAGGTCGGTTCGACCAGCAGATCGGCCCGCGCGGTCTTCAGCATCGCGTCGATCCCCTCGCGCCCCGCCAGCCGCAGCGAGGTTGCGCGGGCGGTGCGATAGGCGGGATCGGCCAGCCCCTTGGTCTCCATCGCCGCCTCGAACAATTCCTGCCCGAAAAACGGCATCTCGGCAGCGGCGTTGGCGCGGTTGAACGCGATGACCTGTTGCAGCGTCCGTGCCGTCACCGCCGATGGCGTGGTCGCCAGATAGGCGTCGAGATCGGCCTTCAGCTCGGTCTTCAGCACCAGCAGTTCCGCCTCGCCCAGCCCGTCGCGCTTGGGCGGCGTCACCTCGACCAGCGTCGCCCCGGCAGCCTGCAGGACCTTCAGCGCCGCATCGAACCGCTCGGCCAATGCCGAGGGCAGCCCGGCGGGACGAATGACGCCGACCCGCTTGCCCTTGAGCGCGCCTGCCGACAGCCCGGCGGCATAGTCGCGCACCACCGTCCGCGCGGTGGCCGCATCGGTCGGATCGGGACCAGCCATCGCCGACAGCAGCAACGCGACGTCGCGTACCGATCGACCCATCGGTCCCGGCGTGTCCTGGCTATGGCTGATCGGCACGACCCGGCTGCGGCTGACCAGCCCCAGCGTCGGCTTGAACCCGACCAGCCCATTGATCGATGACGGACAGACCACCGACCCATCGGTTTCGGTCCCGACCGCAACGGCGGCCAGGCTGGCGGCGATCGCCGCGCCCGATCCCGACGACGATCCGCAGGCGGTGCGATCGAGCGCATAAGGGTTGCGCACGAGCCCACCGACCGCACTCCACCCGCTCATCGATCGGGTCGAGCGGATGTTTGCCCATTCGGACAAATTGGTCTTGCCGAGGATCACCGCCCCGGCACGGCGCAGATAGGCGACGACCGGCGCATCGCGGCGGGTGACGTTATCCTTGAGCGCCAGGCTGCCGGCGGTGGTCGGCACGGGATCGGCGGTTTCGATATTGTCCTTGATGAGCACCGGCACGCCGTGCAGCGGCCCGCGCACCCGCCCCGCGCGCCGTTCATCGTCCAGCGCCCTGGCCTGCGCCAGGGCATCGGGGTTGGTTGCGATCACGCTGCGCAGGGTCGGCCCCTGCCGGTCGATCGCAGCGATCCGGGCGAGATACGCCTGCGTGATCGCGACGCTGCTGGTCGCGCCGGCCTGCATCCGTTGCTGAAGCTGGTCGACCGACACTTCCTCGACCGGCGCGGCCGTCGTCTGTGCCGCCGCCGGTGCCGCGATGATCGCCAGCGCCGCGACGCCCGTCAGTCCATATCTGCGCATATCCGCCCCCTTCGATCCACGGACGGAAAGCTATCGCAGCCACGGCCGCGCGCAATGGCCGAAACGGACCCCGGACAGCAAAAACCCCGCCAATCCAATGGACTGACGGGGTTTTCGAAATGGTGGGCGCGGCAAGGATTGAACTTGCGACCCCTGCGATGTCAACACAGTGCTCTACCACTGAGCTACGCGCCCGGCGCTGTCCTTCCGGGGAAGGGAGCGAAACCGGAGACGCGCTGTTAGCCGCGCCGATTCCGCCTGACAAGCCCTTAATTGCTGGTCGGGATTCTTTCTCCCTCGAACAGCCGATCGACCTCCGCCACCAGCTCCCGCAGGTGGAACGGCTTTGACAGGATGCGAGCGTGCGGCACCTGCCGCCCGGCCTTCAGCGTCACCGCAGCAAAGCCGGTGATGAACATCACGCGCAGGTCGGGCACCATCTCCCCGGCCCGCTGCGCCAGTTCGATGCCGTCCATTTCCGGCATCACGATATCGGTCAGCAGCAGGTCGAAAGATTCGGTCTGCAGCAGCGGGATCGCCGCCGTGCCCCGATCCACCGCGCTGACGAAATAGCCGGCACGTTCCAGTGCGCGCGTCAGATATTCGCGCATCACCTGATCGTCCTCGGCCAGCAAGATTCTGAACATCCGACTCCCTTCGATGCCAGCCCCGACCCTAGGCGAGGGTGGTTAACATTTTCCAGCCGGACGCTCGACAAGCGCGACAGGGCGTGATCCTTTGCGACCGATGGAAGCCCCCAACGCCCCGCCCCTGTTCGACCGGTACGGATCGGACGAACCGGCGTCGCCGGTGGTCGTGTCGGTGCCCCATGCCGGGCGCGACTATCCGCAAGCGATGCAGGCGTTGCTGACCATACCGGTCGCGCGGTTGAGCACGCTGGAGGATCGCCATATCGATGCGGTCGCCGGGCTGGTCCGGGGCAAGGAGACGATGTTCGTCGCCCGCCGCCCGCGCGGCTGGATCGACCTCAACCGATCGCCCGATCGCGACCGCGATCCGCAGGTGGATGCCGGCGTCGATCCGCGCAGCTTTGCCGCACAGGCATCGGACAAGGTGCGCAACGGCATCGGGCTGATCCCCCGCCGGGCGGGCGGTGCCGACAATATGTGGCGGCGCAAGCTGAGCGACGCCGAAGTCACGACACGGATCGCGCAGGACCATGCGCCCTATCACGCGGCGCTGAGCGCTGCGCTGGACGCCGCCCGCGCGCGGTTCGGCATTGCGCTACTCCTTGACCTGCATTCGATGCCGCCGCTGCCGGGCGTCACCCCGGCGCAAGTCGTGCTGGGCAATCGCCACGGCCATAGCTGCGCTGCGCTGTTCACCGATCTTGCCGCCGGCATCGTGCGCGACGCCGGGCTGCGCGTGGCGATCAACCATCCCTATGCCGGCGGGTATATCCTGGCCGCCCACGCCCGCCCCCGCGCCGGCATCCATGCGCTCCAGCTGGAAATCGATCGCAGCCTGTATCTCGACGAGCTGCTCGATCGGCCGGGCGCGGGCGTCACGACTACCGCGCGCTGGGTTCGCGCCGCGATCGACGCGCTGGCCGGCGCCGCGCTGGCGACGTCGCACCGCATCGCAGCGGAATAGCCCCAAGAAAAAAGCCACCCCGTGCGGTTGCACGGAGTGGCCAAGGTTCAGGGAGGAGGCGCGTGAAACGCGCCGCACGGTCCAACGAAAGGGGGGACATCGAACCGTGTAACTGCAATCTAGGGAGCGGGTCGGACAGGTTCAAGACCCATTTTGCAGTTGACCGTGACTTTATCGCAACGGCGCGTCAGCGTACCGCGCGGGCCCCCGGCAGCATCCGCGACAGCACCCCGTCGCGCAGCAGGAAATGATGCCGCAGCGCGGCGGCAACGTGCAGCGCGACCAGCCCGGCCATCCCAAATCCGACCACTTCGTGCAGTTCATGCCCCAGATGCGCCGCCGACGACGAAATCGGCAGATAGGGGAGCGGAAACAGCCCGAACCAGTCGAGCGGATAGCGCTTCGCACCCGACACCATCGCCCAGCCGGTAAGCGGCACGAGCAGCAGCAGGACATAGAACAGGACATGCGACGCCTTGGCCGCCGTCCGCTCCCAGGACGCCATTTCCGGCGGGAGCGGCGGCGGGGCGTGGCCCAGCCGCCAGCCGATCCGGCCGATCGTCAGGGCCAGCACGGAGATGCCGATCGCCTTGTGCGCCGACATCGAGCCCCCGACGATGCCGATCCACAGATTGACCAGCACCAGCACGGCGATGATCCAGTGAAACAGGATCGCGCCGCGCGAATAGCGCTGGGCGTGGATCGGCTGGACGGTCACCATCAGAAGGTCGGAACGGCGACGGGCTGCGGCTGCACCTTGCCCTGGCGCATCTGGCGCGCGAACACGTCCCGCATCAGCGACAGCGAGAAGAGGTGGGCGAAGATCAGCGGCAGCATGCCCGACTGCTGCATCTTGCGCAGCTGGTCGCCGCGCAGGTCGTTCAGCTTCTCCTCGGACACCATCTGGAACCCGCGATAGATGAAGGGCTGGTCGTTGCCTTCCTGCTGGATCGCGACTTCGCCATCCATCAGCAGGCCCAGGTCCTTGATCTCCTTCATGAACATGCCGGTGCGCTGCCCGGCCTGCTCGAACTGCTCGTTGAAGGCGAGGATCTGCTTTGTCACTTCGCTCGGCTGGTCACCGTCGAACAGCGGCTCGCCATCTTCGAACGGGCCAACGACGTCCGACGTCGGGTCGAAGCACAGCGACAGGTCCTCCGATTCGGGACGCAGGCGCGCGAGCAGATAGGGATAGCGGCGGATATAGGCCGGGATATAGGTTTCCGGGTCGATCAGCCGGCCTTCGTCGTCCATGAAGGTGTTGACGCCTTCGTTCAGGCCCATCAGCGCCAGCGGCACGGGATCGTCACCGACCGAGAACACGATCGGCATCCGGCGCTGCACCAGCGGGAATTCCTCGACCGTTACGGGAATCGCGTGCTGCCCGACCAGGAACGGCGCGGTCTCGCTCGCGCGGACCTTCCAGTTGCCATGGGTCTGGCTCGAAAGCGGTTCGAGCTGGTTGTAGAACAGCGGAAGCGATTGATTCTGCGGCGCGCTGGCCATTTCAGGGTCTCCAGATACTCTATAGTCGGCCCGGTCATACCATGCCGGACGGCCGCCCCCCCGGGCGAGCCTCGGGAGCAACGTCTATGGATTGGCGGTGCGCGGCGCAAGCGATACGAGCTTGCCGGGATTGAACAGGCCGCGCGGGTCCAGCCCGGCCTTGATCGCGCGCAACGCCGCCAGCCGCGCCGGTGGCCCGAGCCGCTCCAGTTCGCCGAGCTTCATCTGCCCGATGCCATGTTCCGCCGAGATCGATCCGCCCGCCGCGCTCACCGCATCATGGACGAAGCGGGTGACGACCGGCGCATCCTCGGCATACCAGCGCGCCGGATCGACGCCGGCAGGCGCGCGGACGTGGAAATGGACATTGCCGTCGCCCAGATGGCCGAAGGCGGTGGCGTGGGTGCCGGGAAACTGTGCCTCGGCCGCCCGCGCGGCCTCCACCATGAAGCGCGGCATCGTGTCGACCGGGACCGAGATATCGTGCTGTACCGCCGGCCCGGTCGATTTTTCCGCCGCCGACAGCGAATCACGCAGCGTCCAGAATGCCTCGGCCTGCGCCTCACTGCTTGCCAGCACCGCGTCCGCCACCAGCCCCGCCTCGATACCGTCTGCCAACAATTGCTCCAGCGGCGGCCCCGGCGGCGATTCGCCGGACGCGGCCACCGCCTCGACCAGCAGCTGCCACGGATGGTCGCCCGACAGCGGTGCGCGCGCGCCGGGCAGATGCGCGACCGCCAGCGCCAGCGTGTCGGCGGGAATGATCTCGAAACTCTCGATCCGGTCGGTCGCCGCCTGCATGGCGCGCAGCAGGTCCAGCCCCGCCTGCGGATCGGTGATCCCGACCCACGCCACCGCCCGCTCGGCAATCGCAGGTACCAGCTTCAGCGTGACGGCGGTGACGATGCCCAGAGTCCCTTCCGCCCCGACCAGCAGCTGCGTCAGGTCATAGCCACGATTGTCCTTGGGGAGCGCGGCCAGCCCGTCATGCACGCTGCCATCGGGCAACACCGCCTCGATCCCCAGCACCAGTCGACGCATATTGCCCCAGCGCAGCACCTGCGTACCGCCGGCATTGGCCGAGGTCAGGCCGCCGATCGTGGCACTCCCCCGCGCGCCCAGCGTCAGCGGGAAACGCTGCCCCGCGTCGGCCGCCGCTTCGTGCAGATGCTGCAGGATCACGCCCGCCTCGGCCACCGCCTGCCCCTCGCCCACCTGGCGGATGCGGTTCAGCCGGCGCAGCGACAGCAGCACCGCCGATCCATCGGCCGGCGGGGTTGCGCCGCCGACCATCGATGTGTTGCCCCCCTGCGGTACCAGCGCGACGCCGTGCCGCCCGGCCAACGCCACCAGCGCGGCGATTTGGCCGGTATCCGCCGGTTCGAACAACGCGGCGCTGGCCCCATGATAGCGCCCGCGCCAGTCGGTCAGCCACGGCGCGATCCGGTCGGCATCGGTGGTCACGATCCGGTCGCCAAACGCGCTGCGGGCGTCGGCGACCATGGCGGCGATGGCTGCGGTCGTCATCTAAACGGGTTAGCATCCCGCTCCCCCTTGCCGCCAGTTCATCTGAGGTTAAATTCCATCGTAGGATGATCCCAACGTGACCGCCCTGCCGCTTTCCGCAGCGACCATGATGTTGCTCCTGCTCGCTTTGCCCGGCGCGGCGCAGCGTCGTCCCGTCGACACCCCGCCGGCGGTGACCACCGTGCGGACCGAAGTGCGGGTGCAACGGGTGATCCTGCGCGTGCCGCGCGCGCCGTTCGCCCCGGTCGCCTATAGCGCCCCGCGCGCGCTGCCGCCGATCCAGTGGGTCGAAAAGCGCACCGACCGCTGCGTGCCGCTGCAAAATCTCGCGGCGGTAACGATCAACCGCACCGACAGCGTCGACCTGCTGCTCAGCAGCGGCGGCCGGGTCCGTGCGCGTCTGGCCGACGATTGCCCGTCGCTCGATTTCGTGTCGGGCCTGTATATCCGGCCCAGCGGCGACGGCCGAATGTGCGCGTCGCGCGACGTCATCCGCTCGCGTTCGGGCGGCCAGTGCCGCATCGCCGCGTTCCGGGCGCTCGTACCGGCGCGCTAGATTAGATTCGCTCGCGGGGATGCGGTGCCGGCCCGCTCCCCCACCCGGCCACCCACACGGTATCATCGATGGGTGGCCGGGTGGGGGAGCGGGCCGGCACCGTCTGATCCAGTCTCTCTGGATCAAACACCACCCATCCGAAAACTTGACTTTTCCGGCGTTTTTCGCGAGGGGCCGTCGGATATATCAGGAGCGCGGACCAGTTGCGTTCCCCAGCCATGGAACCGCAATGACCTTTGCCGATCTCGGCCTGTCCGACGAACTGCTGCGTTCCGTCAATGATTCGGGCTATACCGAACCTACCCCGATCCAGGCGGCGGCGATTCCGTCGGTGCTGATGATGCGCGATCTGGTCGCCATCGCCCAGACCGGCACCGGCAAGACCGCATCCTTCGTGCTGCCGATGATCGACATTCTGGCGCAGGGGCGCAGCCGCGCGCGCATGCCGCGCTCGCTGATCCTCGAACCCACGCGCGAACTGGCGGCGCAGGTTGCCGAGAATTTTGAAAAGTACGGCGCCAATCACAAGCTATCGATGGCGTTGCTGATCGGCGGCGTGTCGATGGGTGACCAGCTGGCGGCACTCGAAAAGGGCGTCGACGTCCTGATTGCGACGCCGGGCCGGCTGATGGACCTGTTCACCCGCGGCAAGATCCTGCTGACCGGCTGTTCGATGCTGGTCATCGACGAAGCCGACCGCATGCTCGACATGGGGTTCATCCCCGACATCGAGGAAATCTGCACCAAGCTGCCCAAGCAGCGCCAGACCCTGCTGTTCTCGGCCACCATGCCGCCGCCGATCAAGAAGCTGGCCGACAAGTTCCTCGACAATCCCAAGACGATCGAGGTGTCGCGCCCGGCATCGACCAACCTCAACATCGCCCAGCATGTCGTGCCGGTGACTGCCGCCAAGAAGCGCGACGTACTGCGGCAGCTGCTGGCGACCGAAGAGGTCCGCAACGCGATCATCTTCTGCAACCGCAAGACGACCGTGCGCGAACTGAACAAGGTGCTGCAGCGCGCCCGCTTCCGCTCGGCCGAAATCCATGGCGACATGGACCAGTCGTCGCGGATCGCCGAACTGGAACGCTTCAAGTCGGGTGACGTCACGATCCTCGTCGCGTCCGACGTCGCCGCACGCGGATTGGACGTGAAGGGCGTCAGCCACGTCTTCAACTTCGACGCGCCGTGGCACCCGGACGATTATGTCCATCGCATCGGCCGCACCGGACGCGGTGGTGCGACCGGCATCGCCTATACGCTGGTGACGCCCGACGATGCCGAGAACATCGCCAATATCGAAAAGCTGACTGGTCAGAAGATCCCGGTGCTCGACCTGGGCAATGCCCCGGCCGAGGTCGTGGCCGAGCCGGAAGCGGCACCGGTCGAGGAGGCCCCGCGTCGTGGCCGCCGTCGTCCCGCCGCCGAGGTGGACGCGGCGCCGGCGCGCGAGCGCAGCGAACGCCCCGCCCGTGCCGAGCGTGAGGAACGCCCGGCACGCGCCGAGCGCGAGCAACAGCCCGCCCGCGAGGAACGGCCTGCGCGCGAAGAACGCCGCCCCCGCCGCGACCGCGAGGAGCGTTCCGACGACCGCTACGACCAGCGTCGCGACGAACGCCCCGCCCGCTATGTCCAGCAGGATGCGGTCGAGGACGGCGCATGGAACGGCCCGGTGCCCGCCTTCCTGAATGTCCGCATCCCCGGCTGATCCGGTGGCTGACGACCCGTTCGAAACGGTCGCCGTGCAGGCGATCGAAAGCCCGTGCGTACTGGTCTGCTCGATCGATATCGCCACCGGCTGGTGCCTTGGGTGTGGACGGACGCGGGATGAAATCGCCCGCTGGACCACGATCGACGCCGATGCCCGCCGCGTGGTGATGGCCACGCTGCCCGAACGGATGGCCGTTCTGGAGCAATAGCCGGGCGGACCCCGGGGTGGGATCGTGCGTTGAGCGCGCGACCTTTCAGCCCCCGGAGTATCGTCATGGCCGTTACGCTCAAGCCGCTATCCGAACAGACTCTCGTTATCACCGGTGCCTCGTCCGGCATCGGCCTGGCCACCGCCCGCCGCGCCGCGCGCGAGGGTGCGAAGGTCCTGCTGGTGGCGCGCAACGAAGACGCGCTGCGTGAAGCGGTCGAGGGCATCCGGCTGCGCGGCGGCAAGGCCGACCATCTCGCCATCGACGTGACCGCCGCCGATGCGCCCGAGCAGATCGGAGCGAAGGCGCGCGAGGTGTTCGGCGGGTTCGATACCTGGGTCAACGACGCCGCCGTCGCGCTTTATGCCCGGCTGGCGGACACCAGTGTCGAGGAACAGCGCCGCCTATTCGACGTCGGCTATTTCGCGATGGTCGCCGCATCGCTCTATGCCGCGCGCGAACTGGCCGCGCGGGGTGGCGGCGCGATCGTCAATATCGGGTCGATCCTGTCCGATCGCTCGGTTCCGGTGCAGGGTGCGTATAGCGCCATGAAGCACGCCGTGCAGGGTTTCACCGATGCCTTCCGCATGGAACTGGAAGCCGATGGCAAGCCGGTGTCGGTGACGCTGGTCAAGCCGGCGGCGATCGACACCCCCTATCCCGAACATGCCCGCAACCGGATGGACCAGCCCGCGCGCGTGCCCCCGGTCGTCTATGACCCCGAACTGGTGGCCAAGGCGATCTGCTTCGCCGCCGCGCACCCGAAACGCGACCTGAGCGTGGGCGGCACCGGCATGGCGATGACCAGGATCAGCAACCTGCTGCCGCGCAGCGCCGACCGCTTCATGGAAAAATTCTTCAAGGAAGACGCACAGTCGACCGACACGCCGGCAGCGCCGGGCACGCAGGACAATCTGTTCCGCCCCCGCGCCGATGGCCGTACCCGGTCGAACCAGGACCAGTATGTCCGCAAACAGAGCCTCGCGCTCGAGGCGCAGATGCGGCCGTGGACGACTGCGGCGGTGCTGGGCGGGATCGGTGTCGCGGCCGGCCTGCTGCTGTCGCTGCGCGGATCGACGCCGCGTCGTCCGGCGGAGGGCCCCAAGCTGCTGCCGCCGCCGCGTGGCGATCAGGCGGACGGCACCGATGCCCGCGCGTCCCATGCCGCACGGATCGTCGATGCGGGGACGGTTCCGGGCGAGCCGGTATTCTCGGAAAAGCCCGCAGGTGCAGCAGTTGCGCCAAATGCGGCCGACATCAAGGTCGCCCACCCCTGAAGGTGTGCCCCGCTGTTCGCATCGTCACCCCGGACCTGATCCGGGGTGGCGTTCTTACATCGGACAGTCGGGCAGGGCTTATTCCCCCGGCCCGCGCATCAGCTTGCGGATGAATCCGATGACCCCGGTCTGGCGCGACCGGCGCAGGCGTTCGGCGGCGAGGATCGTCTGCACCTTGCGGAAGCACGCCTCGACGTCGTCGTTGACCAGCACATAGTCATAGCCGTCCCAGTGGCTGACCTCGGCTGCGGCGCGCGCCATGCGCCCTTCGATCACCTCGGCGCTGTCGGTGTTGCGCGACACCAGCCGCTGGCGCAGTTCGGCCATCGACGGCGGCAGGATGAACACCCGCACCACGTCGCCGCCCGCGATCTGGAACAGCTGCTGCGCACCCTGCCAGTCGATGTCGAACAGCACGTCCTTGCCCGCGCTCAGCATCGCCTCGACCGCCGCGCGCGGCGTGCCGTAGCGGTTGTCAAACACATGCGCCCATTCGAGGAATTCATGGTCGGCGACCATGCGGCGGAATTCCTCGAGGTCGACGAAGTGATATTCCTTGCCGTCGGTCTCGCCGGGCCGGGGGCCGCGAGTCGTCGCCGATACCGACATCGACAGGTCGTCCTCGGCCGCGAGCAGCTTGCGCGCGATGGTCGATTTGCCCGCACCGGAGGGCGAGGACAGGACGAACAACACGCCGCGGCGCTTGAAGCCGTGGAGGTCGGGGTCTGGCAGATGGCTCATGGACCGGCCTATTCGCGCGGGCAGACGCGCGGCGTCAAGGGGCGACGGCACAAAGCCATCGCCCCTTGCTCTTGGTCCACGGAATGTGGAGGTCTATCCGGCCGGTCACGGGCGGCCCCGTCCGGCACCGGTTCGCCATTGCGGCGAACCGGGCATTCGTCAGTAGCCGCGTCGCATCTTGTCCAGCTTGCGCCGGTCATATGCCTTCTTGGCCGCATAGCTGCCGCCGAGAATCATGCCCAGCGGCCCCATCCGGCGCATCACGGCGCCAGCGGCCCAGCCCATCGCAGCACCCTTCACACCACCACGTCCATCGCGGCGATCCATCTGACGCCCGACAAGCGCGCCGATAATCCGTCCGATCATGCTGCATCCTCCGTTTCGAAGAGTTGTTCCTTCAGCTCGGCCGCACCGCGCAAGACGGCCCAGCCGACGGCATAGGTTATCGCCATCGGAATCGTGACTTTCAGGACGTTGGCGATGATGGCACCCTTGATTGCGCCATCGACGCTCGAATCGTCATCGCCACTCATCTTGTCGATCGCGGCACCGACCAGTGCCCCTATCGTCGTCGCACCCATGGTTTCCCTCGCTGGAGTTATACAGATACAGCGCAGGAACGGCCGGGATGTTCCCTGTCGCGACACTACCGTTCGCAGGCATTCGCGCCATCGCCGACGCCAAAGTTCACAAAGTTCACACTCGCCACGTTTTCGCGGCCTCACGCATCACGATCGTCAAACCACGTCAGACTGCTCGAAGGACAACACCCCCAGCAGGCAGCATGGCATCCACCCACCATGTAGGAAAGCGGTCGGCGATCGGCGCTATCCGACCATCGTTTCCGGCCGGACCAGTCGGTCGAACGTCCCCTCGTCGACCAGCCCGAGCGCCAGCCCGGCCTCTCGCAGCGTCAACCCTTCGGCGTGCGCGTGCTTGGCGATCTTCGCGGCGTTGTCATAACCGATCTCGGGCGCCAGCGCGGTGACCAGCATCAGGCTGCGTTCGACCAATTCGCCGATGCGTGCGCGGTTCGGCTCGATCCCGTCGACGCAGCGTGTGGCGAAACTGACCATGCCGATGCCGAGCAGATCGATCGAGCGCAGCACCGCCGCACCGATCAGCGGCTTGAAGACATTGAGTTCCAGATGCCCCTGCATGCCGCCGACCGTTACCGACAGGTGGTTGCCCATCACCTGTGCCGCGACCATCGTCAGCATCTCGCACTGGGTCGGATTAACCTTGCCCGGCATGATCGAACTGCCCGGTTCGTTGGCCGGCAGGTCGAGTTCGCCCAGCCCCGAACGCGGTCCCGATCCCAGCAGGCGGATATCGTTGGCGATCTTGGTCAGCGCGACAGCCAGCGTGTTGAGCGTGCCTGACAACTGCACCAGCGGGTCGTTCGACGCCAGCGCCTCGAACTTGTTGGGTGCGGTGACGAAGGCATGGCCGGTGATCGATGCGATCTCCGCCGCGACGCCCTCGGCAAAACCGGGTGCGGCGTTCAGACCGGTGCCAACCGCCGTTCCGCCTTGCGCCAGGCGCAACAGATCGCCCTCAGCCGCCTGCAACCGGCGCTTCGCATCGCGCAGTTGCGCACCATAGCCCGAAAATTCCTGGCCCAGCGTCAGCGGCGTCGCGTCCTGCAAATGGGTGCGGCCGATCTTGACGATATCGGCCCAGTCCTGCGCCTTCGCCTCCAGCGATCCGGCCAGCCGGTCGAGCGCCGGGAGCAGGTCGCGGTTCAGCGCCACGACCGCCGCGACGTGCAGCGCGGTCGGGAAGCTGTCGTTCGACGACTGGCCCATATTCACATGGTCGTTGGGGTGGACCGGCACCTTGCCGCCACGGACACTGGTCAGCGCTTCATTGGCGCGGCCGGCGATCACTTCGTTGACGTTCATGTTCGACTGGGTACCGCTGCCGGTCTGCCAGATGACCAGCGGGAACTGGTCGTCGAGCTTTCCCGCGATCACCTCGCCCGCTGCCGCCTTGATCGCATCGGCGATGTTGGCATCGAGACCATGCGCCCGGTTCACCCGCGCCGCCGCCTGCTTCACGATGGCGAGCGCGTGGACGATGCCGATCGGCATGCGTTCGGACGGCGGAAAGGGGAAATTCTCGATCGATCGTTCGGTCTGCGCCCCCCAATAGGCGGCGGCGGGAACCTCGACAGCGCCGATCGAGTCGGTTTCGGTACGGGTATCGGTCATGCCGACCAAAACCCGTGGCCGCGTCAGTCGATCCGTTTCGACAGGAAGAAGCGCGCATGCCCCGGTGGAAAATCGTCGATCGTTCCGAACTGCGCAAAGCCCAGCTTTTCGTAGAAGCCGCGCGCCTGAAAGCTGAAGGTGTCGAGCCACATGCCGATGCACCCCGCGTCGCGCGCAAGGGTCTCGGCCTGCTGCATCAGGTCGCGGCCGATCCCCTGCCCCTTATGCTCGGGCGCGATCGCCAGGAATTCGACGAACAGCCAGCGATAGCCGATCTTGCCGTACAGCCCGCCGGTGATCGTGCCCGCCGCGTCGCGCAAGACGATCGCGACCTGCCGCCGCTCGGTCGGCCCGACCGAGGCGTCGTTATGCGCGGACAGGATGCGCAGAATCGCCTCGCGCTCTACCTCGCTTGGGGACGCGACGACCTCGATCGTCACTTCTTGCGCTTGAAGTCCACGGCGACGACGTTCGACCCGTCCTCGCTCACCGCGATCGGGGCGTCGTTTTCGGGCGGATCATGCGGTTCGGGTTCGTCGCCCGGCTCGTCGTTCGCCTGGAACCGCAGTTCGAAATTGACCGCCGGATCGTGGAAGCCGGTGATCGCGGCATAGGGGATGACCAGCGTCGACGGGATGCCGCCAAAGCTAAGCCCCACCGAGAAGCGCTCGGCATCGACGGTCAGGTCCCAGAAGCGATGCTGGATGACGATCGTCATTTCATCGGGGAAGCGTTCGATCAGCCGCTTGGGGATATCGACCCCCGGTGCCTGCGTCTTGAACGTGATATAGAAGTGATGCTCGCCGGGCAGCGCGCCGGTGGCGGAGACCTGCCCCAGGACGCGACCGACTACGGCGCGCAGGGCTTCCTGGACGATCTCGTCATACGGGATCAGGCTGTCGGCGACGGTCTGGCTCATGGCGCCCTTGGGTAGCGGCGTTTGACGGGGCGTCAAGATTCGTTGCGTTGCATGGGCGTCGCCAAGCGCTATGAGACGGCCATGCGCACCGCCACCATCGCCCGCAAGACCAGCGAGACGTCGATCGACGTCACGGTCAACCTCGACGGTACCGGCATCTACGACGTGTCGACCGGGGTCGGATTCTTCGACCATATGCTCGAACAATTGTCGCGCCATTCGCTGATCGACCTGACCGTGCGGACGGTCGGCGACCTGCATATCGACGCGCACCATACGGTCGAGGATACCGGCATCGCCATCGGCGAGGCGTTCGCCAAGGCGCTGGGCGACAAGCGCGGCATCCGCCGCTATGGCGACGCGCTGTCGCCGATGGACGAGACGCTGACCCGTGTCGCGCTCGACATCTCCGGGCGCCCGTGGCTGGTGTGGAAGGTGCAGTTCACCCAGGCACAGCTGGGTACGATGGATACCGAGATGTTCGGCCATTTCTGCCACAGCTTCGCGCAGGCTGCCGGCATCACGCTGCATGTCGAGACGATCTACGGCACCAACAACCACCATATCGCCGAAAGCATCTTCAAGGGGCTGGCGCGTGCCTTGCGCACCGCCACCGAGATCGACCCGCGCAAGGGCGATGCCATCCCGTCGACCAAGGGAGTGTTGTGACATGGTAGCCCGTTCGATGCAGCCGATGTGCCTGGCGATGCTGACCTATGTGAAGCCGCTGGACGAAGTCGACGTCCACCGCGACGCGCATGTCGCGTGGATCAAGGCGGCGATGGACGCCGGCACCATGCTGCTCGCCGGGCGCCGTACTCCGCCGACCGGCGGCGTGCTGCTGTTTCGGGGTGAAGAGGACGCCGTGCGTGCGCTGGTCGAGACCGATCCGTTCGTCGTCAACGGCGTCGCGACGGTCGAGGTCGTCGCCTTCACCATGACGCTGGCGATGGACCAGATCGGCGACCTGTTTTGATCGCATTGATCGATTACGGTGCGGGCAATCTTCAGTCGGTCGCCAATGCGCTGAACGCCGCCGGTGCGCAGAACCTTTCGATCACCGCCGACCCGGATGCGGTCGCGAAGGCCGACCGGATCGTCCTGCCCGGCGTCGGTGCCTTTGCCGCGTGCATGAACGGGCTGACCGCGATCCCCGGCATGGTCGAGGCGATGCGCGCGCGCGTGCTTGAGGGTGGCGTGCCGTTCCTCGGCGTGTGCGTGGGCATGCAGTTGCTGGCCACCACCGGCGAGGAGTTCGGCAGCCATGCCGGCCTTGGCTGGATCGAGGGCACCGTCCGCCGCCTGCCCGCTTCGCCCGGCATCACCGTGCCGCATATGGGCTGGAACGATGTCGTACCGGCCACACCGCATCCGCTGCTGGTACCCGGCGAAGCCTATTTCCTGCACAGCTATGCGTTCGAGGGCAGCCATGTGCTGGCCACCACCGACCATGGCGGCCCGGTGACCGCGGCGATCGGCCGCGACAACCTGCTGGGCGTGCAGTTCCACCCCGAAAAAAGCCAGCGCTATGGATTGGCGCTGCTGGAGAGGTTTCTCGCATGGCGTCCTTGATCGTCTTTCCTGCCATCGACCTGAAAGGCGGACAGGTCGTCCGTCTGGCCGAGGGCGATATGGACCGCGCCACCGTCTATGGCGACGATCCCGCGCACCAGGCGACGTTGTTCGCCGATGCCGGTGCGGACCATCTGCACGTCGTCGACCTCGACGGGGCGTTCGCCGGGCAATCGGTGAACGGCGATGCGGTCGCCGGCATCCTGAAGGCGTTTCCGGGCCGGGTGCAGTTGGGCGGCGGCATCCGCAATCGCGCAAATGTCGACCGCTGGCTCGACCTGGGTGTTGCGCGGGTGGTGATCGGCACCGCCGCGCTGGAGGACCCCGATTTCGTGCGCGAAGCCGCCGCCGCCTGTCCGGGGCGGATCGTCGTTGCGGTCGATGCGTGGGACGGCATGGTCGCGACGCGCGGCTGGGCGGATGTGTCGACCGTTTCGGTCACCGACCTGGCCCGCCGGTTCGAGGATGCCGGCGTTGCCGCGCTCCTGTTCACCGATGTCGGGCGCGACGGGATGCTGAAGGGCTGCAATGTCGAGGCGACCGCCGCGCTCGCCGCCGCCGTATCGATCCCGGTCATCGCCAGCGGCGGGGTTGCCGGCATCGAGGATATCCACGCGCTGAAGGGCAAGGCCGGGATCGAAGGCGTCATCACCGGCCGCGCGCTGTACGACGGTCGCCTCGACCTGGCCGAAGCGATCCGGGTCGCGACCGCATGACGGTGCGGGCGCGGGTCATCCCCTGTCTCGACGTCCATGCCGGGCGGGTGGTGAAGGGCGTGAACTTCGTCGACCTGCGCGATGCGGGCGATCCGGTCGAACAGGCGCGCGCCTATGACGCCGCCGGTGCCGACGAGCTGACCTTCCTCGACATCGGCGCCAGCCACGAAGGGCGCGACACGATCATCGACGTCGTGCGCCGCACCGCCGAAGTATGCTTCATGCCGCTGACCGTCGGTGGCGGGGTGCGGTCGCCCGACGATGCCCGCGCGCTGCTGCTGGCCGGGGCCGACAAGGTGGCGGTAAATTCCGCCGCCGTGGCGCGTCCCGAACTGGTCGCCGACATCGCCGACCGCTTCGGTAGCCAGTGTGTCACCGCTTCGGTCGATGCGCGCCGGGTCGATGGTCATTGGGAGGTGTTCACCCATGGCGGCAGGCGCGCGACCGGGATCGATGCGGTCGACCATGCGCTGAAGCTGGCGAAGCTGGGCGCTGGCGAGTTGCTGGTGACGTCGATGGACCGCGACGGCACGCGCGATGGCTATGATCTTGACCTGATCCGCACCATCGCCGATGCGGTATCGGTGCCGGTGGTGGCGTCGGGCGGCGTCGGCACGCTCGACCACCTCGTCGCAGGCGTGACGCAGGGCCATGCGAGCGCGGTCTTGGCGGCGTCGATCTTTCATTTCGGCGAGGCATCGGTGGCGGACGCGCACGCGGCGCTGGCGGCGGCGGGGGTGCCGGTGCGGTCGCACTAAAAATCCTCCCCGCCCCGCGGGGAGGTGGACCATCCGCAAGGATGGTGGAGGGGGTCGCGGCGCAAGGCAACGGTCCCGTATGCGGACATCCCCCTCCACCATCGCTTCGCGACGGTCCCCCTCCCCGTGCCGGGGAGGATTTTCAGGTCCGGCAAAACCCCCTACAGCCGCTCCATGGCCACGACCGCCCTTGCCGCCGCCCATTCCGGCATCGCCCCACCCCGCGAAGGCTTTGCCTTTTCGGACGTCGCGACCTTCGTGGCGTTTGCGTTCATGGTGGTGTTGGCGCGGCGGGCGATCCGCAATCGGCAACGCAAGAACAGGGACTGACATGGACGCCTTCGACCGGCTTGAATCGGTGATCGCCAGCCGGATCGGCGGCGATCCCACGCAATCCTATGTCGCGAAGCTGCACGCGCGTGGGCCGGCCAAGATCGCGCAGAAGGTCGGTGAGGAAGCGGTCGAGTGCGTCATCGCGGCGATGGCCGACGACCGCGCCGGGCTGATCGGCGAGGCTGCCGACCTGATGTTCCACCTGACGCTGCTGCTGCAAGCCCAGGGCATCGCCCTCGACGATGTCCGTGCCGAACTGACCCGCCGCGAGGGCCAGTCGGGCATCGCCGAAAAAGCGTCCCGCCCCCAGGAGTGATCCCCATGCCGATCGACGCCACGAAGCCCTATGACGACACCAACATCTTTGCCCGCATCCTGCGCGGCGAAATCCCGGCCAGGCGGGTGTATGAGGACGACTTCGCCCTCGCCTTCCACGATATCGCCCCGCAGGCACCGGTCCATGTGCTGGTGATCCCCAAGGGCCGCTATGTATCGTGGGACGATTTTGCCGCGAACGCGCCCGATGCGGAAATCGCCGGCTTCGTCCGCGCCGTGGGCCATGTCGCCCGCGCGGAGGGGCTGGTCGAACCGGGCTATCGCCTGCTCGCCAATATCGGCGGGCATGGCGGGCAGGAGGTGCCGCACCTCCACGTCCACCTGTTCGGCGGGGCGCCGCTGGGGCCGATGCTGGCGCGATAGGACAGCTTTATTGCACGAAAGGAATTGCGCGGGGCGGATTTGCGGGTAGGTTTACGCCTTTGTAACTTCGCGGCCCCGGAAGAAGGCGCCGCGTTTGGGGGGCCTGCATGATTTTTGGCCGTATCAAGCCACTCGATGCGATCCTTGCGACCGCAGAGAAGAAATCGCTTACGCGCACCCTGGGTGCGTTCCAGCTGACGATGCTGGGCGTCGGGGCCATCATCGGCACCGGCATCTTCGTCCTCACCTCCGAAGCCGCGCAAAAGGCCGGGCCGGGCATGATGGTGGCATTCGTCATCGCCGCGCTGGTCTGCGCGGTCGCGGCGTTGTGCTATTCCGAATTCGCGTCGATGGTCCCGGTATCGGGGTCGGCCTATACCTATACCTATGCCGTGCTGGGCGAACTGCTCGCCTGGATGGTCGGCTGGGCGCTGGTCCTTGAATATGCGGTTGCCGCATCGGCGGTGTCGGTCGGCTGGTCCGGCTATTTCGTCGGGCAGTTGCAGGGTTGGTTCGGCATCACCCTGCCGACCGCGATCATCTCCGGCCCCTATGTGCCCGGTGGCATCGTCAACCTGCCCGCCGTCATCATCGCGCTGCTCATCACCGGTCTGCTGATGCTCGGCACCAGCGAGAGCGCGAAGGTGAACGCGGTGCTGGTCGCGATCAAGGTGACGGCGCTGACCGCGTTCATCATCCTCGCGCTGCCGGTCATGCGGATGGACAATTTCGAACCCTTCGCCCCCAATGGCTGGTTCGGCAACGAAGGACAGGGTGTCGTCGGTGCCGCGGCGTCGATCTTCTTCGCCTATGTCGGGTTCGACGCGGTATCGACCGCGGCGGAGGAGACGAAGAATCCGCAGCGCAACGTGCCGCTGGGGCTGATCGGCAGCCTTGCCATCTGCACCGTCTTCTACATGCTGGTGGCCGCCGGCGCGATCGGTTCGCCGCTCGGGTCGCAGCCGGTGACCAGTGCGCTGGGCGAATGGCTGGCACCGGGGTCGCAGGCGCTGGGCGCACGCTGCACCGAACTGGCCGGCATGGGCACCGAACCGCTTGCCTGTTCGAAGGAAGCACTGGCGCACGTCCTGCGCGAGATCGGTTATCTGAACATCGGTAACCTGATCGGCCTGGCGGCGTTCCTCGCCCTCCCCTCGGTCATCCTGGTCATGCTGTTCGGCCAGACGCGCATCTTCTTCACCATGTCGCGCGACGGCCTGCTGCCGGAAAAGCTGTCGTCGATCCACCCGAAGTGGAAGACGCCGCACGTCATCACCGCGATCACCGGCATCGGCGTGACCTTTGCCGCCGCATTCCTGCCGGTCGGCAAGCTGGCCGATATCGCCAACGCCGGCACGCTGTTCGCGTTCTTCATGGTGGCAGTCGGCGTACTTGTGCTGCGCAAGCGCGATCCGCATCGCCATCGTCCGTTCCGCACGCCCGCCGTCTGGCTGGTCGCGCCGGCGACGATGATCGGCTGCATCGGCCTGTTCGTGGCGCTGCCGCCCGATGCCAAGCTGGTGCTGCCGGTGTGGGGCGCGGTCGGCCTCGTGATCTATTTCCTCTATGGCTATCGCCGCAGCCATCTGGGTCGTGGGATCGTCGAGGTGGCGGATCTGGACGGCGGTCACTGATCCCCGCCAAGGTCAAAAAAAGGGGGGGAGGCCGATCGGTTCGGCCTCCCCCCTTTTCGTTTCAGGACAGGATCGACGGGCTCAGCCGATCTTTTCCTGCATCAGCCGGGTCAGGTCGACCTCGGGCCGCGCGCCATAGTGCGAGATGATCTCGGCGGCGCACAGCGCCCCCAGCTTCAGCGAGCGTTCGATATCATAGCCCTGCGCCTGTCCGTGCAGGAACCCGGCGGCGAACAGGTCGCCCGCGCCGGTCGTGTCGACCACCCGCTCGATCGGCTGCGCGGGCACGCTGGTCCGCTGCCCCCCGGTCACCGCGATGGCGCCCTGTTCGCCGCGCGTGACGACCAGCACCGGCACCTGCCCCGCGATCCGCTCCACCGCCGCGTCGAAATCCTCGACCTGCGCCAGCGCGACCAGTTCGTTCTCGTTTGCGAACAGGATGTCGACCTGCCCCTCGGCGATCAGCTTACGGAAATCATCACCGTGGCGCGAGATGCAGAAGGTGTCCGACAGGGTGAAGGCGACCTTGCGCCCCGCGTCACGTGCGATGCGGATGCCGGCACGCATCGCGGCGCGCGGTTCTTCCGGGTCCCACAGATAGCCTTCGAGATACAGGATCGCGCCGCTGGCGATCAGGTCGGCATCCAGCGCCGCTTCGGGCAGGAACTGCGATGCGCCGAGGAAGGTGTTCATCGTCCGCTGCCCGTCGGGCGTGACGAAGATCAGGCAGCGCGCGGTGGTCGGCTCGCCTGCGCGGACGGCGGTGTCGAAACGGACGCCGGCGGCGCGGATATCGTGCGCGAACACCGCGCCCAGCTGGTCATCGGCGACCTGGCCGATGAAGCCGGTCTTGCCACCCAGCGCCGCGATGCCGGCGACGGTATTGGCGGCCGACCCGCCCGACACTTCGCGGCCCGGACCCATCTTAGCATAGAGCGCATCGGCATCGGCGGGCGAGAAGACGAGCTGCATCGACCCCTTGGTCATGCCCTCCGCGGCAAGGAAGGCGTCGTCCGACTGGGCGAGAATATCGACGATGGCGTTGCCGATCGCAACGACGTCGAGTGTGGGCTGGGTCAATCAAGGTCTCCGAAACATGGCGCCCGGCGACGATGCGCGGGCATTGCCCTGCGCGTTAGCCAGCGGCGCGCGCGCTAGCAAGCGCATGCCCCCGCCGGGCGTTGACGTGCCCTTCCCGGCTCACCATCGTCCGATGCATGATCGAAAGCTTTTTCCTGTCGCTCGCCCAGCTCGGCGACCGTGCGTTCCTGCGGGTGCTGGCCAAGTCGCTGGCGCTGACGCTTGTATTGCTGGCGCTGGTCGGTGCCGGGCTGGCATATGGCGCACGCTGGGTGACCACCGACGTCTTCGTGCTGGGTGACGATGCCGGCACGCTGGCGGTCATCGCCACCGTCATCGTCGCGATCGGCCTTGCCTGGCTCCTCTTCCGCATCGTCGCCATCGCCGTCATCGGCCTGTTCGCTGACGAAGTGGTCGAGGCGGTCGAGGCGAAACATTATCCCGCCGCACTGGCGACCGCCCGTCCGGTGCCGCTCGGCCGGTCGCTCGCCATGAGCGGCAAGTCCGTGCTGCGGGCGGTGGCAGTGAACCTGTTCTTCGTGCCGCTCTATCTGCTGCTGCTCGCCACCGGGATCGGGACGGCGGCGGTGTTCTTCGTCGTCAATGGCTGGCTGCTCGGCCGGGACCTGTCGGACATGGTTGCGGCACGCCACCTGCCCCCCGCCGCGATGCCCGCCGAACGACGGGCAAGCGGCGGCCGGCGGTTTCTTCTCGGGCTGGTGGGAACCGGATTGCTGTTGATACCGTTTGTGAATTTCGTTGCGCCGCTGATCGGCGCGGCGATGGCGACGCATGGCTTTCATCGGCGCCGGGGCAAAGGGGGTGGGAATGCGTAGCGTTGGGATCAGCGTGGGATTGGCGCTGGCTGTCTCCGCCTGCGCCACGCCCGGTCCCGTCGTACGCCAGAACGCCCTGCCGACCCCGCCCGCACCCAGCTATGGCACGATCGGCCTAGAGCGGGTGATGGGGCAGAATGCCAATGCCCTTACCCAGTTGTTCGGCCAACCGCTGCTCGACCTGAGCGAAGGGGCCGGGCGCAAGCTGCAATTCGGATCGAACATCTGCGTCCTCGACGCCTATCTCTATGCGCCGCAGCAAGGCGGGGTGCCCGTCGTGCGCCATGTCGATGCGCGCCAGCGCACCGGCGCGCCGATCGACCGCGCCAGTTGCGTCGCCGCACTGACCCGGCGGGAAGGCGGACGATAGCCTCTCAACATGCGTTGGATGATATACGAAAAAGCATCTACGCGCCGAATACCCAAATCACGGGGCATCCTGCCCCAACGCCGGTCGACAGGCGTCTTTTCCAGTGCGACAGACAGGAACCTGCTTGACCATGCCCATGATCGTACCCGTCATTCTTTCCGGCGGATCGGGCACACGCCTATGGCCGATGTCGACCCCGGAAACGCCCAAGCAGATGCTGGCGCTGACGGCGGAAGCGACCATGCTGCAGCTGACGGCGACCCGCGCTGTCGGGGATGGTTTCGCCGCCCCGATCGTGGTCGCCAACGCCCGCCATGCCGACATGATCGACCGCCAGTTGGGCGCGGTCGGCGCCGCGCCGAGCGCACTGATCCTCGAACCTGCGGGACGTAACACCGCACCCGCGATCGCACTGGCGGCGCTGGCGGCGGAGACGCCCGATGCGGTGCTGCTGGTGATGCCGTCGGACCATGTGATCGCGGACGTCGCGGCATTCCACGCCGCGGTACAGCGCGCGCTGCCCAAGGTGCAGGACGGTTGGCTGGCGACCTTCGGGATTTCGCCCGATGCACCGGAAACCGGTTATGGCTGGATCCAGGCCGGCGAAGAGATTGCCGATGGCGTGCACCGCGTCGCCCGCTTCGTCGAAAAGCCGCCGCTCGAGGCGGCACAGGCGATGCTAGCAGCCGGCGATCACGTCTGGAACGGCGGCATCTTCCTGTTCCGCGCCGATCGATATCTGGCCGAACTGGGCCAGCACGAACCCGATATGCTGGCCGCGTGCCAGCGCGCGATGGATCAGGCCGACCGCACCGGTAACCGCATCGCCCCCGATGCAGCGGCCTTTGCCGCCGCCCCGTCGCAGTCGATCGACTATGCCGTCATGGAAAAGGCCGACCGCGTGGTCGTCGTGCCGGTCGCGATGGGCTGGAACGACCTGGGCAGCTGGGACGCGCTGCACGCGATCAGCGAGCGGGACGAGACCGGCAACGCGCATCGCGGCGAAGTGCTGGCGATCGACACGCGCGACTGTCTGGTCCGTACCGATGGCGTGCGGATTCGCATGGTCGGCGTGTCGGACCTGATCGTCGTGGCCAGCGGCAACGACCTGCTGATCCTGCCGCGCGGGCGCAGCCAGGACGTCAAGAAGCTGGTCGAAGCCCTGAAATAATCCTTGTCCGGCGGGCCGTGCGCCCGCCGATCCTGCCGGAGTATCCCATGAAGCAACTGGTAGCCTTCGACCTCGACGGCACGCTGGCCGAGAGCAAGCAGCAATTGACCGAGGCGATGGGCGAAGCGCTCGCCGACCTGCTCGGCGTCGCGCACGTCGCGATCATTTCGGGCGGCGACTGGCCGCAGTTCGAGAAGCAGGTCGCCACCCGCCTGCCCGCGCGCGCCGACCTGTCGCGGCTGTGGATGATGCCGACCAGCGGCACGAAGCTCTACACCTGGGGCGACGGCCGCTGGAACACGGTCTATGCCGACCTGTTCGACGATGCGACCAAGGCCAAGATCCTCGAAGCGTTCGATGCCGCGCTGGAGGCGACGGGCTTCGTCCCCGAACAGACCTGGGGCGAACGGATCGAGGATCGTGGCAGCCAGATCACCTTCTCGGCGCTGGGCCAGCAGGCTCCGATCGACGCCAAGGAACATTGGGACCCCAAGTTCGAGAAGCGCAAGATCATCCAGGCTGACCTGAAGCAGCGGCTGCCAGGCCTGTCGATCAACATGGGTGGTGCGACCTCGATCGACATCACCAAGGAAGGCGTCGACAAGGCGACCGGCCTTGCCAAGCTGGCCGATATCAGCGGGATCGCCACCGACGACATGCTGTTCATCGGCGACGCGATCTTCCCTGGCGGCAACGACTATGCGCCGAAGGCCGCCGGCATGGACACGGTGAAGATCCGCGATCCGCAGGAAACGCTGGCCGTGATCGAGGCGATCGTCGCCTGCCAGAAATAACCCGTCGATCCCGTCGCCCTGTGCGGCGGCGGGATCGCCACGTGGCAACTATCGTACCAGATCCGGGGATCGACGCGCCGCAGTGCGCCCGGAACGGTACGGATGCGGCGAAATGCCCGATTGCCAAGCCGTGATGAGTCGGCCTAGGTCGGCGGTCTGGCATTTCGGGAAGGACGTCCGCTGAGCAAGCGTATTGCAGGTTTCGACGGACTTCGCGCGATCGCGTCGATCGCGGTCGTGTTCTGTCACACGGTCGCTGGCCGGACCCAGATCGGTGGCTATGCCGTCAACCTGTTCTTCGCGCTCAGCGGCTTCCTGATCCTGTCGATCCTGTTCGATACGCGCCGGGCGATCGAGCGGCGGGAGATCGCCGCCGGGACCGCGCTCGGCAATTTCTGGACGCGCCGGTTCGCGCGCATCTGTCCGGTTTATTATGTCGTGCTGGCCTTCGCGCTGCCGTGGCTGGTGCTGACCGGTCAGATGCCGCTGGAGCACGCCCCGGCCTATATCGCCTATGTCCAGAATTACCTGATCCTGTGGACCGGGGACTGGGGCGCGTTCGGCTATACCTGGACGCTGGCGGTCGAGCAGCAATTCTATGTCCTGTCGGCGGCGCTGCTGTTGCTCACCCCTTCGGCGCGGCATCGTCCGCTGCTGGGCGCGGCGGCGGTCGTGTTGCTGGTCCTGGCGCTGGCGCTGGGACAGATGCCGTGGCTGATTTCGGCCTTCAGCGTCGACCGGTTGCCGCTGGTCGGTTTTTCGATGGCGTCGGCGGGCGGATGGCTGGCGCTGTCGTGGCGGGAGGGGCGGTCGTTCAAGGGACTGCTCGGGTTTCCCGCCTTCCTGGTTTCCGTTGCCATCTGCGCCGTGCTGGCGCCGATGCCTGCACAGTGGCTCAGCGGCAATCCGGTCACGCTGTTCGCGCAGCCGATCGTGCAGCTGATCGCGGTGTGCGTCATCCTCGGCCATATCGTCACGCACCAGTCCTCGGCTGTGGTGCGGTTCCTCGACCATCGCATCCTCAAATTCTACGGCGCGATCTCGTACAGCCTGTATCTGTGCCACGGCATCCTCGCCGACCAGCTCAAACCCTATTGGTTCGAAGCTAATCTGGGGATCGGCGTGCTGAACTTCGCGGTCGAGCGGCTGTCGTACTTCGCGTTCATCCTGGGCATTTCGACGGTGATCGCCACGCTGTTGTGGACCTATGTCGAGCGGGTGTTCCACCGCAGCCGCCCGGCGGTTCCAGCAGCACCGCTTGCGATGGCGTAACCCCGCCTCCAGTCGATATGGGGCGCAAGGCGCGTCCAAAGTTCACTAAGTTCACACTCGTGCGCAGTTCGTGCCGCTTGCGGTTCGGGCGATCGATGCGCGACGGGTCGACGGTGAGAAAGAGCCGCTGCGGCTATACGCGGATCGCGATGCTGTAGGACAGGGCCGAGGGCGTGTGCGCCTGACGGAATGTCCTGCCCCGCCTATAACCGGGAAATCCCAGCCCTTGCCGGCATGACATCTAGTTCGACGAGGGGCGATCGACCGCCAGCTCGCCAAACGAAAAAGGCCGCGCCTCCGATCAGGAGACGCGGCCTTTTTGTCGCCGTCAGGCTGGACCGCTTACGCGGCCAGCTTGCGCAGCACGTACTGCAGGATGCCGCCGTTCAGGAAATATTCCAGCTCGTTGACGGTATCGATCCGGCACTTGGTCACGAAGGTTTCGGTCGTGCCGTCGGCGCGGGTCATGACGACCTCGACGTCCTGGCGCGGGCGCAGGTTGGCGACGCCGGTGATCGTGAAGGTTTCGTCACCGGTCAGGCCCAGCGTCTGGCGCGTCACGCCTTCGGCGAACTGCAGCGGCAGCACGCCCATGCCGACGAGGTTCGAACGGTGGATACGCTCGAAGCTTTCGGTGATGACCGCGCGGACGCCCAGCAGGTTGGTGCCCTTCGCCGCCCAGTCGCGCGACGATCCGGTGCCATATTCCTTGCCCGCGATCACGACCAGCGGGGTGCCGTCGGCCTTGTGGCGCATCGCCGCGTCATAGATCGGCATGACTTCGCCGTCATAGCGGCTCATGCCGCCTTCGACGCCGGGGACCATTTCGTTCTTGATGCGGATATTCGCGAACGTGCCGCGGACCATGACATTGTCGTTGCCGCGACGCGCGCCATAGGAGTTGAAGTCGCTGCGCGCGACCTGCCGCTCCATGAGCCACTTGCCCGCCGGGCTGTCGGCCTTGATCGAGCCGGCCGGGGAGATGTGGTCGGTGGTGATCGAGTCGCCGAGGATCGCCAGCGGCTTCGCCTCGACAATGTCGGCGATCGGGTTCGGCGTCATACCCAGCCCGTCGAAATAGGGCGGGTTGGCGATGTAGGTGCTCGACGTCGGCCAGTTGTAGGTGTCAGACCCCTCGACCGAGATGCCCGCCCAATGCTTGTCGCCGGCATAGACGTTCCCGTAGCGCGAACGGAACATGCCGTCGTCGATGTTGGCGGCCATCAGGTCGGCGACCTCTTCGTTCGACGGCCAGATGTCCTTCAGGAACACGTCCTGCCCGTCCGAGCCCTGCCCGATCGGGGTCGACACCATATCCTCGGTCACGGTGCCCTTCAGCGCATACGCCACGACGAGCGGCGGCGAGGCGAGGAAGTTGGCGCGAACATCGGCCGACACGCGGCCTTCGAAGTTGCGGTTGCCCGACAGGACCGACGCGGCGACGATATCGTTGCCGTTGATCGCCGCCGAGATCGGGGCCGCCAGCGGACCCGAATTGCCGATGCAGGTGGTGCAGCCATAGCCGACAAGGTTGAAGCCGACCGCGTTCAGGTCGGCGGTCAGGCCCGCCTTGTCGAGATAGTCGGTGACGACCTGGCTACCGGGTGCCAGCGAGGTCTTGACCCACGGCTTGGGGCGAAGGCCCAGCTTGTTCGCCTTGCGCGCGACCAGACCGGCGGCGACCAGCACCGACGGGTTCGACGTGTTGGTGCAGCTGGTGATCGCGGCGATCACGACGTCGCCGTCGCCGATGTCGTGGGTAGCACCCTCGACCGGGGTGCGAACGGCGGCGGCCTTCTTGTAGACCTTTTCCAGATCGGCGTTGAACACATCGTCGACGTTCGGCAGCTCGACGCGGTCCTGCGGGCGCTTGGGGCCGGCGAGCGATGGCACGACGGTCGACATGTCGAGTTCGAGCGTGTCGGTGAAGATCGGGTCGACGGCGTTCTCGTCGCGCCAGAAGCCATTGGCCTTCGCATAGGCCTCGGTCAGCGCGATCACTTCCTCGGGCCGCGCGGTCAGGCGCATATAGTCGATCGTCTTGTCATCGACCGGGAAGAAGCCGCAGGTTGCGCCATATTCCGGCGCCATGTTGGCGATCGTCGCACGGTCGGCGAGCGTCATCGACGACAGGCCGGGGCCATAGAATTCGACGAAGCGGCCAACCACGCCCTTGGCGCGCAGCATCTGCGTGACGGTCAGCACGAGGTCGGTGGCGGTGATGCCTTCGCCGAGCTTGCCGGTCAGCTTGAAGCCGACGACTTCGGGGATCAGCATCGACACCGGCTGGCCGAGCATCGCGGCCTCTGCCTCGATACCGCCCACGCCCCAGCCGAGCACGCCCAGACCATTGACCATCGTCGTGTGGCTGTCGGTGCCGACCAGCGTGTCTGGGTACGCGATGGTGCCCGAACCGTCGGTCGATTCCGACGACCACACCGCTTGGGCCACATATTCCAGGTTCACCTGGTGGCAGATGCCGGTGCCCGGGGGCACGACCGAGAAATTGTCGAGCGCCTTCGAGCCCCACTTCAGGAACTCATAGCGTTCGATGTTGCGCTGATATTCCAGCTCGACATTCTGTTCGGCGGCCTTGGGCGTGCCGAATTCGTCTACCATGACCGAGTGGTCGATGACGAGGTGGACGGGAACCTGCGGATTGATCTTCCCCGCGTCGCCGCCGAGCGTGGTGATCGCGTCGCGCATTGCCGCGAGGTCGACCACGCAGGGAACGCCGGTGAAGTCCTGCATCAGCACGCGCGCCGGGCGATACTGGATTTCGCGATCCGACCGGGCGTCCTTCTGCCAATCGACGATCGCCTGTGCGTCCTCGGGCGTGACGGTCGTGCCGTCCTCAAAGCGCAGCATGTTCTCCAGCAGCACCTTCATCGAGAAGGGCAGCCGCGACACGTCGCCGAGCTTGGCCGACGCCTTGGCCAGCGAATAATAAGAATAGGTCTTGCCGCCGACATCGAGCGTGTCGCGGGTGCCGAGCGTGTCCTGGCCAATGGCGGTCATGCGGATCCTTCCCAGTTGGTCGCGGGCGGGATTCGACGGGCCGAGGGCCGTCGACGGAATGGCCGCCGCGGGTAGGTTATCGAGCTGTACCCGTGGCCCTTAGCAACCGTGTCCGGCGGGGGGAAGTGGGTGAATCCGCCTGATGGGCGCAGTAGACCCCAGTTTTAGTCCATCACAAATGATTTCGATTTGCAATAGCGATATCGAGAGAATTTGTCGGAGTAGGCGGGTGCGAGCCCGTCATGGGCAAGCGGGCGGTTCCGAAGGACTGCCCATTTTCCTACAAGGTCCTTGTTCGCGTAACGCTCCCCTTTCAGCAGTGGAGGGCAGGTAATGACGGGTGGACGCCGCAGCGGCGGCGGGCGTTTCTGTGGGCGCTGGGCGAGACGGCTTGCTGCGGCTGTTGCTGACGCGCGGTGTGACGGCAGCGCCGGAAACGGAAGCCCACGGGTTCCCGGCGAGCAAAGGGTGGGATCGGGCGACGGAGGCGGAAACCGATGCGCTGCTGATGGCCAATCTGAAGGCGTTCAGGCGGCGATTGGCCAAGGAAGAGGCACGCAAGGCCTTGCCCGCGCCCGCCCCTGTCGCCACCACGGCGCCATTGCAACAGGGGAATGGCGATGCAGGCGACGCGGATCGGGGGGCGGCGGGTGCTGTTCATCATGGCGACGGGCCACGAATATGGCCCCTGCCTGGCTGAACGGTTCGTACCGGTGATTACCGGGGTGGGGCCGGTCGAGGCGGCGGTGGGGACGGCGCAGGCGCTGGCCGGAATGGACGCCCTGCCCGACCTGATCGTGTCGATCGGGTCGGCGGGGTCGCGCACGCTGCCGCTGGGGTCGGTGTGGCAGGTCGCCAGCGTGTCGTGGCGCGACATGGATGCGTCGCGGATCGGCTTTGCGAAGGGCGTGGTGCCATTCGCCGACTTCGGGGCGGTGCTGCCGCTCAACACCCCGCTCGACTGGCCGGTGGCGCGGCTGTCGACGGGCGCGGATATCGTCGGGGGCGACGACTATGCCGCTATCGATGCCGATATGGTCGACATGGAAACCTATGCCGTGGTGCGGGCCTGCGCGCGGTTCGGCGTGCCGGTGCTGGGGCTGCGCGGCATTTCGGACGGGCCGGGCGAGCTGGAGGCGATTGGCGGGTGGACCGCGATGCTGGGCGTGCTGGACGAGAAGCTGGCGGGGGTGGTCGACCGGCTGGGGTAATTACGCCCGGTCGAGGAACACCACGCCCGGCACCGCGATGCGCGCAGGGGTAGCGCGCAGGCGGCCGTCATAGGTCAGGTCGAAGATCGCCACGTTGCCGCTGCGTTCGTTGGCGACCAGCAGCTGCCCGCTATCCTCCAGCAGCAGGAAGAAGCGCGGCCAGTCGCCGCCGCACGGGATATGCTGGGCCAGCGTCGCGCTGCCGTCCTCGGCCAGGTCGAACACCGCGATGCTGTTGTGCCCGCGGTTCGAGGCATAGAGGCGGCGGCCGGCGCTATCGATCGCGATATGCGCGCCATAGGACGTGCCCTGCCAGTCGGGCGGGAGCAGCGAGGTGGTGGCGCGCGCCGTCAGCGTGCCGTCGGCCTGCGCGTCGAGCGTGGTCAGCGTGTTGGCGAATTCGGTGACGACATAGCCGATCGGCAGCGTCGGGTGATAGGCGAGATGGCGTGGCCCCGATCCGGCAGGCGCGCGCCATGCGATCGCCGGATCGCCGATCTCCCCGGTCGACAGCGGATAGGCGAAGACGGCATCGGCGCCCAGGTCGACCGCGTGGAGGAAGCGGTTGTCGGGGGTGAAGCCGACCCAGTGGGCGTGCGGGCCAGCCTGTCGATCGGTGCGCGGGCCGGTGCCCTTGTGCTGGCGGACGATCGGCGGCTGCGGCATGCCGGCGGCGAGCGGATAGAGCGCGACGGTGCCCGACGAATAATTGGCGACCGCCAGCAGCGCGCCGTTGGGGGCGATGGCGATGTGGCAGGGATCGTCGCCGCCGCTCGGCAGGTCGGCGAGGATCTTGCCGTCGCGGTCGGTGGCGACCATCCGCCCTGCCGTGAACTCGCGGACGAAATAGCGCATGTCGCCGCGCGACACCCCGAACGATGCGTCCTTGAGCGCGGGATCGGCCGCGCCGACGCTCCAGCTGCGGCCCGATGCGGGCAGGCGATACACGCCCGCCCCGCCCTTTGCGGCATAGGTGCCGGCGATCAGCGCCTGCCGCCACCCCTGCGCCCGGACGGGCAGGGCGGACAAGGTGGCGGTGGCGGCCATGCCGGCCAGAACGGAGCGTCGCGAGGTCATGGCCCCGCTATGCGCCGCCCGGGCCGGCCATGCAATCAGGCGGCGGCGAACACCCCACAGGCGATGCGACCGCCCGAATTGCCCGACGGATCGGTCTTATAGTCGTCGGCACCGGCATGGATCACGAACGCCGATCCATCGGCATCGAGCAGCCCGTCCATCGTGCCGGCGGGCAGCATGATCGTGACCGATCCCGACCCATCGGCACCGATGGTCAGGTTGGGCGCATCCCCGGCGTGCGGGCCGGCGGGGTTGCTGGTGCCGTGCTGCTTGCCCGTGGGGTTCCAGTGTCCGCCGGCGGTGGTGAAGTCGGGCGCGTCGCAGCGGCCCACGGTGTGGACGTGCGCGCCGTGCATCCCGGCGGGCATGCCGCGCGCGTCGATCCTGATCTGGATACCGCCCGCCATCTCGGTCGCGGTCACGGTGCCGACATCGGCCCCGGCGGCGGTACGCAGCGACGCGGTGGCGGTGCGGCCCGCGCTCGGCCCCGTCGCGGTGGTGGTGGTGCAGCCGGCAAGGGCGGTGGCGGCGATGGCGGTGAGCAAGGCGGCACGCAGCATGGTCGAAATCCCCTTTGATTCAGATGCGGAATGTTTTGGGGTCACGGGCGGTTCCGTCAGGGCGTCATCGGCCCGGCGAGCAGCAGCGGATCGATCCGCGCGTCATGCCATTTCATGCCCCAGTGCAGGTGCGGACCCGTCGCGCGGCCGGTCGCGCCGATCGCGCCGACGACCTGCCCCTGCCGCACGTGGTCGCCGGGTTTCACGTCGATCCGCGACAGGTGCAGGAACGCGCTGTTCAGCCCCATGCCATGGTCGATCATCAGGAGGTTGCCCTCCAGCGTGAACGGCGCGGATGCGGCGAGGATGACGACGCCATCGGCGGGCGCGGCGACCGGCGTGCCGGTCGGCCGGGCGACATCGACGCCCGAATGGTACGCGCCGGGTTCGCCGGCATAGATGCGCTGCGAGCCGAACAGGCCGGAGATGCGGCCCTTCACCGGCCAGGCGAAGCGTTGCCGCCACCCCTGCGCGTCGGTCGCCCGATCGCGCGCGGCGTTGATCTGCCCGAGTTCGGGGGCGCGGCGGCGCTGGAATTCGGCAGAGGGTTGCGACACGCGCGGCAAGGTCGGCAACCGCTCGATCCGCCAGCTGCGGGCTGCGACGCTGAGTGGACGAACGATGCGCTGCCCATCGGGGAGCGTCGCGATCAGCGTCGCGGCAGGCCCGGCGTCGCGGTCGAACGCGATCAGGAAACGGCCGTCGGCAGCGACCGCGACCGGTTGCCCGTCCAGTTGCAGCGTTGCGCCGGGGGCCACGCTGCCGGTCAGCACCGCGCCCTGCCCCGGCGTGCCGTCGAGCAGGATCGCGGCGGGGGCCGCCACGATCAGGGCGGCGGCAACGATCACTCCGGTGCCAGCGCCTTGGTCGACGCTTCGGCATCGAAATAGGCCTCCTGCCGCTCCGCATTCCAGTAGCGCAGTTCTTCGAGCGGGATACGGGCGCCGGTGACCGCGCAGGTCACGAAGTCGCCATCGGCCAGCACCCGGAAGTTGTTGGTGAGGTAATGGAGCTTGGCGGGGCGGCTTTCAGGCTTCAGCATGGGGGTGTCCGGATCAGAGCAGGGTGGGTTGCGTGGGCTCGACATAGGCGCGGCCCCCGGCACGCTCAACCTTCGCGTCCAGCACGCCGTCGCGGAAGTGGAGCTGGAGCGCGCCGGCGGCGCGGGCATCGGCGGCAGTCGCCACCGTCTTACCGTTCGTCTTGGCGACGACGCGGACATAGCCTTTTTGCAGCAGGTTGTCGGGGTTCACCTGCTCCAGCATGCGGGCGGTGCCGTCGAAGCGGGCGCGGGCCTGCGCCAGCCGCTGCGTCAGCATGGCGGGGCGCAGCGCATGGCCGTGGCGGTCGAGATTGCGCCGGGCAGTGGTTACGCGGCGTTCGAGCGCCAGCGACAGGCGGCCGGCGGCATCGTCCAGCCGCTGGCGCTGCGGGCCCAGCAGCGCGTCGCGGCGGGGCATGACGCGGACCAGCGCGGCCAGCTGTTCACGCCCGCGGTCGTGATAGCGCCGCGCGCACCGCTCCGTCCGCAGCGCCAGCGTGGCGATGCTGTGGGCAAGGTCGGCGCGCACCGGCACGGCCAGTTCAGCGGCGGCGGTCGGCGTCGGCGCGCGGAGATCGGCGGCATGGTCGCACAGCGTCGTGTCGGTCTCATGCCCTACCGCCGAGATGACCGGGATCGGCGAGGCGGCGACCGCGCGGACCACGACTTCCTCGTTGAAGCACCACAGATCCTCGATCGACCCGCCGCCGCGCGCGACGATCAGCAGGTCGGGGCGACGCACCGGCCCGTCCTCCGGCAGTGCGCCGAACCCCCGCACCGCCGCCGCGATCTCCGCCGCTGCCCCTTCGCCCTGCACCTTGACCGGCCAGACCAGCACATGGGTCGGGCAGCGATCGGCGAGGCGGTGGAGGATGTCGCGGATGACCGCGCCGGTCGGCGAGGTGACGATGCCGATGGTGCGCGGCAGGAACGGGAGCGGACGCTTCTTGGCCGCGTCGAACAGTCCCTCGCCCGCCAGCTTTGCCTTCAGCTTCTCCAGCAACGCCATCAGTGCGCCTTCGCCCGCCAGCTCCAGATGGTCGATCACGATCTGATAGCGCGAGCGACCGGGATAGGTGGTGAGCTTGCCGGTCGCGATCACCTCCACGCCGTCCTGCGGGGTGAAGGCAAGGCGGCCGGCCGATCCGCGCCACATCACGCCGTCGATCAGCGCGGCATCGTCCTTCAGCGCCAGATAGACATGGCCCGACGAGGCGCGCTTGTAGCCCGAGATTTCGCCGCGCAGGCGGACGCGGCCGAACTCCCCCTCGACCATGCGCTTCAGCCGGCCGGCGAGTTCGCTGACGCTTTCGGGCGCGGCGTTGTCGTTCGCGCGCGGCTCGGCTACGAGCCGGCTCGAGGTAAAATCGGGGAAACGATCGTCCATGAATGTCCTGTTGATCGGATCGGGTGGGCGCGAACATGCGCTGGCGTGGAAGCTGGCGCGCTCGCCGCTCCTCGATACGCTTTATGCCGCGCCCGGCAACCCCGGCATCGCCCATCACGCGACGCTGGTGCCGCTGGAGGTGACCGATCACGCCGCAGTGGTGCGGTTCTGCGCCGAACATGCGGTCAAGCTGGTGGTGGTCGGGCCGGAAGCGCCGCTGGTAGCAGGACTGGCCGATGATCTGCGTGCCGCGGGAATCGCGACGTTCGGGCCATCGGCTGCCGCCGCGCAGCTGGAAGGGTCGAAGGGCTATACCAAGGATCTGTGCCGTGAGGCGGATATCCCGACCGCCGGCTATGTCCGCGTGACCGACCTCGACAGCGCGATTGCCGCCCTCTCCCCCTTTTCGCTTCCCGTCGTCATCAAGGCCGACGGGCTGGCGGCGGGCAAGGGCGTTACGGTGGCGATGGACCGGGCCGAGGCCGAAGGCGCGCTGGCCGCGATCTTCGAACAGCCCGGTGGCGAGGCGGTGATCGAGGAGTTTCTGGCGGGCGAGGAAGCCAGCCTGTTCGTGCTGACCGATGGCGTCACGCTGCTGCCGTTCGGATCGGCGCAGGACCACAAGCGGGTCGGCGACGGCGATACCGGGCCGAACACCGGCGGCATGGGGGCATACTCCCCCGCGCCGGTGCTGACCCCGGCGCTCGAAAAACTGGCGATCGACACGATCGTCGCACCGACCGTAGCGGCAATGGCCGCGCGCGGTACGCCCTATTCCGGCGTCCTCTATGCCGGACTGATGCTGACCGATCGGGGGCCCAAGCTGATCGAATACAACGCCCGGTTCGGCGATCCCGAATGTCAGGTGCTGATGGCGCGGCTGGACAGCGACCTGCTGCCGGTGCTGCTGGCGGTGGCGCAGGGGACGCTGAGCACGGTCGAGCCACCGGTGTTCAGCGACGATACCGCGCTGACGGTGGTGATGGCAGCACCGGGCTATCCGGGCACGCCGGAGACGGGGCGTCCGATCGGCGGGATCGAGGCGGCGGAGGCGACCGGCGCGACCGTGTTTCACGCGGGAACCCGATCGGCGGGTGCAGGCGTTGTGACCGCCGGTGGCCGGGTGCTGGCCGTGACCGGGCGCGGGGCCGATGTAACCGCTGCGCAAGGTGCGGCGTACCGGGCGGTCGATGCGCTCGACTTTCCGGGCTTCTGCCGCCGCGACATCGGCTGGCGCGAAGTCGCGCGCGAAGCGGCGATGAAGGATTGAGACGATGGACAGCACCTCCCCCCTGCAATCGCCCGGTTTCCTGGGCGCGCTGACGACGGTGAATCTCGTCATCATCGCCGTGCTGGCGGTGGTGACGATCATCGGCATCGCCTATGGCATGAAGCTCGCCCGCGCCCGGCGGCAGGGTGTGCGCGAGCTGGAGGATGGCGGGCATCTGGAGCGGGGCGACACCTCGGTCGAGGAGCCGGCGGCGGTCGAGAGCCCCCGTGCGGTAGCGCCGGTCGCGCCTGTGCCCGCCACCGTCGAGCGGGTGGCGGCACCGCCGCCTGCACGGGTCGAGCCGGTCGTGGCCCCGGCCCCGGCCCCGGCCCCGGCCCCCGCCCCCGCCGCGCCGGTCGAACCGGTAGCGGAGCCGATCGTGGCGCCGGTCCCAGTCGCGGTAACGACGCCCCCTGCCCCCGCTGCCCCGGCGGCTGGCGCGACCGATCTCATCCGTCTGAAGGGGCTGGGGCCGAAGGTCGCGGCGATGCTGGTCGAACAGGGCGTGCCGGATATCGCAACGCTGGCGACGCTGGATGCGGCACGGGCCGAAGCGGTCGCCGCGCAGCTGGGCATGTTCGCGCCGCGCATGGCCAAGGACCGCTGGGTCGAACAGGCGCGGTTCCTGGCGGCGGGCGATGTGGCGGGGTTCGAGGCGACGTTCGGGAAGCTGTAGGATCCCGGACACCCCGCCGTCCGCACCCCGGGCGGCCTACATCTGCCGCAGCGATTCCTCGATGACGTGGCTGATGTCGTGCAATACGTCGGATGTCTGGCGCGACAGGCTTCGCACCTCGTCGGCGACGACAGCGAAGGCGCGCCCGCCCTCGCCGATGCGGGCCGCCTCAATGCTGGCGTTGAACGCGACGACCCGGTTCTGCGCAGCGATCTCGGCGACCCGGCGCAGCATCGTGCCGGCTTCGCGAGTCAGCGATTCGCGGCGATCGCCGATGCGGTGCAGGTGCCGTTCATGGCTGACGTCGGCGAACGTGAGGACGGCACCGCCCTGCCCCAGCGGCGTGAAGCTGATCTCGAAAATCTTGCCGTCGTCGAAATGATGGTCGAACTGGCGAGGCTGGCCGGTACGGGCCCAAAGGCGGTGATTGTCGATCACCCCTTCCAGCCGCTCCGGTGACCAGCCGACCACCTTGGCCGAACAGGTAAGATAATCGCGCAGCGTCGATCCGACCGAGACCGCCGCTTCCGGAAAGCCGACGATGCGACTGACGTGGCGGTTGATGAGCACGATCCGCTCTTCGGCGTCATACACGACGATGCCGTGACGCATATGGTTCGTCACCAGCGTGAGCAGTTCGGCCGCCATCATCGTTGGTATCGTATACCTTTCGACGCCACGGGTAGATGGCGGGTCGTTAAAAGACCGTTATCCACCAACGTACCGTCCGACCGCCTACGCCACCTGTCCGACCAGCAGCTTGTCGATCTTGCGCCCGTCCATGTCGACGATTTCGAAGCGCCAGCCCTGTTCGGTGAAATACTCGCCCTCGGTCGGCAGGTGCTTGAGCACCGCCAGCGCGAGGCCGGCGACGGTGGCATAGTCGCGGTCCTCGGGCAGGTCGATGCCGATGCGTTCGGCCAGCTGGTCGGCAGGGGTCTGGCCCGATACCAGCAGCGATCCGTCCTCGCGCCGGACGATCAGCGGGTGATCGCCCTCCTCCGCGTCCGAAGCGAAGTCGCCGGCGATGGCGCGCAGCAGGTCGGCGGGCGTCACCAGCCCTTCGAAATGGCCATATTCGTCATGGACCAGGCCCATCGGCACATCGGCGCGGCGGATCGCCTGCAGCGCGTCCATCGCGTCGACCTGATCGGGCAGCACCGGCGCTTCGTGCAGCAGGGTGCGCAGGTCGAGCGGTTCGCCGCGACAGATCGCCGCGACGATATCGCGCGCCTGCACCACGCCGATCACCGCATCGACCGATCCTTCGGCGACCGGCAGGCGGGTGTGCGGCGTGGTCGCCATCGCCGCGCGGATACCGGCTTCGTCCAGCGTCACGTCGAGCCATTCGACCTCGGTACGCGGCGTCATCACCTCGCGCACCGGCCGGTCGGCCAGGCGGACGACGCCCGAGATGATCGAGCGCTCATGCTCCTCGATCACGCCCGACTTGCTAGCTTCGGCGACCAGCAGGTGCAGTTCCTCCGCCGTCACCCGGTTTTCCGATTCGCGGTTCATGCCCAGCAGCTTGAAGATCAGCGACGAGGTGGTGTCGAGCAGCCACACGAACGGCGCGGTGATGTACGACAGCCACAGCATCGGCACCGCGACCAGCACCGCGATCGGCTCCGGACTGCGCAGCGCGAACTGTTTGGGCACCAGTTCGCCGATCACGAGGCTGGCAAAGGTCGTGACGCCGATGACCACGCCGAAGCCGACATTGGCCGCCAGCGATTCGGGCAGGCCTAGCAGCACCAGCCGCTCACCGACCGGCCCGCCCAGGCTGGCGCCCGAATAGGCGCCCGACAGGATGCCGATCAGGGTGATGCCGATCTGGACGGTCGACAGGAACTTGCCGGGATCGTCGGCCAGCCGCATCGCGGTCTGCGCGCCCCTGCCCCCCGATTTCGCCAGGCCTTCCAGCCGTGCCTTGCGCGCAGAAACGATGGCGAGTTCGGACATGGCGAACACGCCGTTCAACGCCACCAGCGCGAGGATGATGACGACGTCGAACCAGGGGAAGGGTGTGAGAGGTTCCATTGAACTGGCCCATCCATGCCGCAATGCCGCGCCCCGCACAACCGGCGAGTCGCGTGCCGGCGTGCGATTACGTCGCCCGCTGCGTCAGGAACCGTTCAAAACGGCTGCGGAACAAGTGGCGCGTTGCCCGGTTTTTTCGGGCAGGACACAAAATCGGATACGTTGGAGAATAGCATATGGCGAAAGGCTCGAAATTCTGGATCGCAGGCGCGCTGTCGGCGGCGATGCTGACCGGCGGTTGCGTGACCGACCCGGAAACCGGCGAGCGCAGCATCTCGCGCGCGGCGATCGGCGGCATCGGCGGCGCGGTCGGCGGCTATCTGCTGGGCGACCTGGTCGGTGGCCGGCGCGACCGGACCGAAAAGATCCTGGGTGCCGGCATCGGCGGCCTCGCCGGTGCAGGCATCGGCGCGTATATGGACAAGCAGGAGCGCGATCTGCGCGCCCGCACCGCCGGCACCGATGTCGAAGTGACGCGGCGTGGCGACGACCTGGTGCTGAACATGCCTGCCGGAATCACGTTCGCCTATGACAGTGCCAATGTGCAGCCGCAGTTCCGCTCGACGCTGGATCAGGTTGCCGACGTGCTGCGCGACTACAACCAGACCTATATCGACGTGTACGGCCACACCGATTCGACCGGATCGGACGCGTATAACCAGACGCTGTCGGAACGCCGCGCATCGTCGGTTGCAACCTATCTGACGTCGCGTGGCGTGCAGTCGGCCCGCATCGGCACGCGCGGTTTTGGCGAGACCCAGCCGATCGCGTCGAACGAAACCGAGGAAGGCCGCGCCGAGAACCGCCGCGTCGAGATCAAGATCGTGCCGATCGAGCAGGATCAGCTGCGGTAAGCCATCACTAGTTTGGCCCTCTTCGTCACCCCGGACTTGATCCGGGGTCCCGCTTCTCTCGCGACGGTGGAGAAAGAAGCGGGACCCCGGCTCAAGGCCGGGGTGACGGTTCTTATGCGGTTACGCCCACCGATCAAAAGCGGCGCGGCGGCGTCTCGTCGCTACGCAGCGTCAGCACCTCCACCCCGGTCGCGGTCACCGCGACGGTGTGTTCGAACTGCGCCGACAGCTTTCCGTCGGCGGTGACGACGGTCCAGTCGTCGTCCTCCTGCACCACCTTGCGTGATCCCTGATTGACCATCGGTTCGATGGTGAAGGTCATCCCCTCGTGCAGCACCGCGCCGGTGCCGGGACGGCCGAAGTTCAGGACCGAAGGCTCCTCGTGCATTTCCCGGCCAATGCCGTGGCCGCAATATTCGCGCACCACGCTATAGCCCTGTTTCTTCGCATGGCGTTCGATCGCCGCGCCGATGTCGCCCAGCCGCGCGCCGGGGCGGACCTGTGCGATGCCGGCCCACATCGCGCCCTGCGCCGCCTGTACCAGCCGCCGCGCCTGCGGAGAGACGCTGCCGACCAGATAGGTCTTGGACGAATCGGCGATGAAGCCGTCCTTTTCCAGCGTGATGTCGAGGTTCACGATATCGCCGTCCCTCACGATCGCCGCCGCATCGGGCACGCCGTGACACACCACGTCGTTGATCGAGCTGTTGAGGACATAGGCAAAGCCATATTGCCCCTTGCTCGCCGGGCGCGCGGCGCAGTCGTCGACGATGAAGCGTTCGACCAGATCGTTGATCGCGAGCGTCGACATGCCGGCCAGCGGCTGGCGGTCGAGCATCTCGAACACGGATGCGAGCAGCCGGCCCGACACACGCATCAGGTCGAGTTCGGCGGGGGACTTCACCATGTCAGGCGGCGACCGCACGCACCTGCGCGGCGGCGAGGCGGCTGCGGACAATCTGGTTGAACGACAGGTCGGGATTGGCCTCGGCGATCATGCCGATCGTCATCCAGAATTCGGCCTGTGCGTTGATCGAGCGGCACAGCACCCCGCTCGCCCGCCGCACTTCCTCGTGCAGCGCGTTGTCAATCTTCACGATACCCATCGCCATCCTTTCGATATACGAACCATATATGATCCGTATATCGCGTGGTCAAACGCCGCGTCGGTTGGCGAAGAAATTGCGCAACAGCGCCGCCGATTCGGCCTCGGCGATGCCGGGATAGATGTCGGGGCGATGGTGGCAGGTCGGCTGGGTGAAGAAGCGCGGGCCATGCTCGACCGCCCCGCCCTTCGCATCGGGCGCGCCATAATAGAGCCGGGCGATGCGGGCATGCGCGATTGCACCAGCGCACATCGCGCACGGCTCCAGCGTCACCCAAAGGTCGCAATCCTCCAGCCGGTCGCGGCCAAGCGCCTGCGCGGCGGCGCGAAGCGCCAGGATTTCGGCGTGAGCGGTCGGATCGGCCAACGCGCGCGGCGCGTTGGCGGCGGTGGCGATCACTTGGCCCTGCCGCATCACGACCGCGCCGACCGGTACCTCGCCCGAATCGGCGGCGGCGCGGGCGGCGGCAAGCGCGTGGCGCATCGGGGCGGCATCGAACATGCCGCCTCCCTTGCCAGCACCCGCCGCCGTCAGCCAGTTGTTACTGGCCGGCGGGCTTTTCGACCTTGATCGCCGGCACCTCTACCGATTTGTTGACGGTGCCGACCTCGACCTTGCCGACCTCGACGTCGAATTTGGGTGCCTGCCCGCCCTCTAGCTTCACCTGCGGCAACGCGGCGCGCTGCGTCTGGTCGATGTTGATGAAATTGAACGCCATCAGCCCTGCGACGATCAGCACGACCACGCCCAGCAGCCCCAGAAATCCGCGCATCTACCGTCTCCCGATCTTGTCATCGTCTGAATCGTTGCCGTAACAACGCAGTCGTGGCGGCGCGGGTTGCACGCGTGCCCTTGTGGTTGACGCGGACGCCGTTCGACGCTATCCGCGCCGTCTTTCCGGGGCATGTGTCCCGACACAGAATCAGGATCATATCATGTCGCGCATCTGCGAGCTGACCGGCAAGGGCCGGCAGGTGGGTCACAATGTTTCCCACGCCAACAACAAGACCAAGCGCACGTTCCTGCCGAACCTGCAGAACGTCACGCTGATGTCGGAAGCGCTGGAGCGCTCGATCCGCCTGCGCGTGTCGACCCACGGCCTGCGTTCGGTCGAGCATGTCGGCGGCCTCGACAACTGGCTGCTGAAGACCAGCGACGACGACCTGTCGCTGCGTGCCCGCCGCCTGAAGCGCGACGTGAAGAAGAAGGCCGCCGCGGCAACCGCCGCAGCCGCCTGATTCGGTCACGCCGGTTACAAGACGGACCCGCCGGGGCGCTGCATAGCGACCCGGCGGGTTTTGTCGTGGGCGGTGCCTGACAGATTTTTCCCATTGAAAGCGGCGGGCTACTCGCGCCAAGCCTCTCCGACCGAGGTGCGCAGGAACGGCGCCGGCAGGGTCGTCAGTGCGACCCGACCCACAGGCCGACGGCATAGGCCGCGCGCGGACCATATTCGAACGCGGTGCAGATACCGGCCAGCACCAGCGCAACGTTGCCCCAGCGTTCTAGTCGTTGCCGCATCATCCACTGCCTCCTTGTCCGACCTCGCCAGCCTAGCGGTCAGTATCGACGCGGGCAATCGACGCCGCCGCGGCGGTTTGTGACAGCAGCACAGGACAGCGGGGAGCGGCTCAACCGCCGTGCGCCGCGTCGACCTGCGCGCGCACGAATCGTTCGAACGCTAGCCGAGCCTCGTCGCTTGCGAACGCGCGGGCGGGCACGATCAGCCCGTTGAAATCCGACCGCCGGATCACGAGCGTCCCGTCGACCGATTCGATCGCCGCAATGTCGCACCACGGTATTGCGGCGTGCCGCCGGCCGATCGAGGTCTGGAGCCCGTCTGCCGTCGCCGAAAGTTCGCGGACTTCCGGGTTGAAGCGCAGCATCGGGTACAGGATGAAGCAGACCAGCGGGATGCAGTTGGCCAGCACGGCGGCCGTCAGGCCAGCCGCTATGGGCCAGTCACGCTCCGACAGATGCGCAAAGAGCAGCGTCGCCAGCACCACGAAGACCGCCAAGTGCGCCTTCCACATCCGTTGCCGCCACAACCGCCAGTAATAGCGCCACACCTCCGCGCGGGTGGACGCATAGTGGATGTGCATGGCCATGGTCCGAAGGTGCGGCATCATGCCACCAGCCGCAACGACCGGCTTCCCGTCGAGATTGCGTTGCGGGGCACGCCCCCTCCACCAGCTGCGCTGGTCCCCCTCCCCGTACCGGGGAGGAGATTACGCCTAGTCCGGCCTCAATCCGACCCGAAAATATCCCGCGTGAACAGCTTGTCGCCGATATCGCCCAGTTCGGGGGCGGCGCGGTTGGCGATGATGACGTCGCACTCGGCCTTGAACGCGCCCAGGTCCTTCACCACGCGCGATCCGAAGAAATTGTCCTCGTGGAGCGAGGGTTCGTACACGACGACCTCGATCCCCTTGGCCTTCACCCGCTTCATGATCCCCTGGATCGACGACTGGCGGAAATTGTCCGATCCGGCCTTCATCGTCAGGCGATAGACGCCGACGCGCTTCGGGCGGCGGGCGATGATCTGGTCGGCCAGGAAATCCTTGCGCGTGCGGTTCGCGTCGACGATCGCGCGGATCAGGTTCTGCGGCACCTCGGAATAGTTCGCCAGCAGCTGCTTCGTGTCCTTGGGCAGGCAATAGCCGCCATAGCCGAAGCTGGGGTTGTTGTAGTGCATGCCGACGCGCGGATCGAGGCCGACGCCTTCGATGATCTGCTTCGTGTCCATGCCGCCGGCAATGGCGTAGCTGTCGAGTTCGTTGAAGAAGGCGACGCGCATCGCGAGATAGGTGTTGGCGAACAGCTTGATCGCCTCCGCTTCCCGCGAATCGGTGAACAGGACGGCCACATCCTTCTTTTCCGCACCCTGCAGCAGCAGGTCGGCAAAGATGCGCGCGCGGTCGGAACGTTCGCCGACGATGATCCGCGACGGGTGGAGATTGTCGTACAGCGCGCGACCTTCGCGCAGGAATTCGGGGCTGAAGACCACGTTCGGCGCGTTCAGCCGCTGACGCACATCGTCGACGAAGCCGACGGGGATGGTCGACTTGACGATGATCGTCGCCTGCGGGGCGGCAGCCGCCGCTTGGCGGATGACCGCTTCGACCGAGCCGGTATTGAACTTGTCGGTTTCGACATCGTAATTGGTCGGGGTGGCGACGATCACATAGTCCGCGCCGGCCAGTGCCTGCGCCGCATCGGTCGTCGCGGTCAGGTTGAGCGTGCGCTCGACCAGGAAGCGTTCCAGCTCGGCATCGACGATCGGTGACTTGCGGTCATTGACCAGCGCGACGCGGTCTTCCGAAATGTCGACGGCAACGACGTCGTTATGCTGTGCCAGCAGGACGGCGTTGGACATGCCGACATAGCCCAGGCCAAAAACCGCGATCTTCATTCGAACCATCCCCGCTATGCCGCACACGGCCGCCATGCGCCCGTTAGCCCCCCGCACCCCCGTGCGGCAACCCTTGCTGCAGCACAGCATAGGTTCGCGCGCCGGTTCGCGCCAGTGTGGACGCTCAATACGCCAAAGCGAATTTCAGCAGGTAGGTCCGCTGGAACATCGACTGGTTGTCGTCGGACACCATCCACAGGATCATCCGGCCGCCTTCACGGGTCAGCGCGATCCCTTCGAAATTGTCGTGGAGGACGGGGCCCTTGAAGATCGCGACGGTCTTGCCCTTCACGCCCTCCCCCGGTTTCAGGTTGCGGATGTCGGCGACCTGCAACTGCACGATGAAGAAGTCGTGGATGTTGGCGCTGCGAGTCAGCACCAGCAGCCGCCCGTCGGGCAGCGCCGCCGCGTCCGACACGGCATAGTGCAGCGGCGGGTAATAGTGGAAGACGCTGGGCCGTGCGCCGGCCACGGTCGGATCGCCACCATGAAAGCGCAGCGCGACGAAGCCCCATTTGCCCGGCGACAGATACGCCTCGCTCATCACCACGACCGATTTGTCGGGCATCAGCGCCATCGCCTCGGCCCCGCTATTGTCGGACCATCGCTTCATCAGCGGCGGTGCGGCATGGGCGACGGGGCGCAGGGTGCGGTCGAACCGCCAGACCTGATTATGCCGTTCATAGCCGACCAGCATGTCACCGTTCGGCAGCAGGGCGAGCGATTCGGTATCGCGGTCGCGCTTTTCCCAACCGGTGCCGGGACCGGCCAGTTCGGTGACCTGCGGATCGCGGACATGCCAATCGGCCCCCATGCGAAACCGCACCAGCGAGCCGCCATCCGACAGCAGGGTAAAGCGATCGCCATCGACATGCAGCGCCGAAAAGCCGCCGAACGCCGGGTCCGATGCCTGCAGTTCGACCCCGCCGAGATAAGTCAGGACGCCGTTCTTCACCCGTTTCGGATCGTCAGGGAACAGCGCGACCGGCCTGCTGTGGATGACCGGCGTGCCGCGATACAGCGGAAGCCGTTCGCTGCCCGCCCAGCTCGGGACCAGCAGCAGCACGGCAAGACAGACCAGCAGGACACGCAACATCGCTCTGCCTCTACCCCATCATGTCGTGGGCGACAGTAGCCATTTTTCGCAATTGCGGTACAGCGCGCCGATGCACAGCGCGGAAGAAGGATCGATGCCGGTGGTGGATGTCGTGGATCTGGCGGCACGATTGATCGCGTGCGACAGCGTGACCCCGGCGACGGGCACGGTGTTCGACGTGCTGGAGGCGGCGCTGGTGCCGCTGGGCTTCGCGGTCGACCGGTTCGTGGTGGGCGAGGCGCCCGACGGCCCGGTCGAAAACCTGCTGGCGGTGCGCGGGAACGGCGGGCGGCATGTCGCCTTTGCCGGCCATGTCGACGTGGTGGCCCCCGGCCCCGGCTGGACCAGCCCGCCCTTCGCCCCCGAACGGCGCGATGGATTGCTGTTCGGGCGCGGCGCGGTCGACATGAAGGGCGCTGTCGCCGCCTTCGTCGCTGCCGCCGGGCGGGTGCCGGCCGATGCGGGGACGATCAGCCTCATCATCACCGGCGATGAGGAAGGACCGGCGATTTATGGCACCCGTGCGCTGATCGATCGGATGGCGGCACGCGGCATCGCGCCCGACCTGTGCCTGGTGGGCGAGCCGACCTCGCAGCAGCGGCTGGGCGACATGGTGAAGATCGGGCGGCGGGGATCGGTTAATATCTGGATCGACGTGCCCGGACGGCAGGGGCATGTCGCCTATCCCCACCTTGCCGACAATCCGATCCCGAAGCTGGTCGCGGCATTGGCAGCGATCGAGGCGGTCGTGCTGGATACCGGCAATGCGTGGTTCCAGCCGTCGAATATCGAGGTGACCGACATCACCGTCGGCAATCCCGCCACCAACGTCATCCCCGGCCATGCCGCCGCACGCCTGTCGATCCGGTTCAACGACGAACATCGTGGCGCCGAACTGGTCGAGCGGATCACCGTGATCGTCCACGCCCATGCGCCCGAGGCGCGGGTCGAGGGGCGGATTTCGGGCGAGGCGTTCCTGACCCAGCCGGGCGCGTTTTCCGCGCTGGTCTCGGCAGCGATCGGGCGGCACACCGGGCTGACGCCCGAATTGTCGACGACCGGCGGCACGTCGGATGCGCGGTTCCTGTCGCGGCTGTGCCCGACGGTCGAATTCGGGCTGCTGAACGCAACGATGCACAAGATCGACGAGGCGGTGGCGGTGGGCGACCTGATCGCGCTGGTCGATATCTATGCCGATATCGCGCTGGCCGCGCTGGCGGATCAGCCGGCGCGGTAATAGTCGCGATACCACGCGACGAAACGCGCCAGCCCCTCGGCCAGCATCACCTTTGGCCGGTATCCGGTCAGCGCGTGGAGCCGCGAGACGTCGGCGAAGGTCACGGGGACGTCGCCGGGCTGCATCGGGCGCATCTGCTTGATCGCGTCGCGACCCAGCGCCGATTCGAGCGTCGCGATCATTTCCATCAGCGATACCGGATGGCTGTCGCCGATGTTGAGCAACCGGTGCTGCCCGGCGTCGGGCGCATGGTCCAGCGCGCCGACCACCCCGTCGACGATATCGTCGATATAGGTGAAGTCGCGCGCCATGCGGCCTTCGTTGAACACCTCGATCGGTTCCCCGCGCAGGATGCGGTCGGTGAACGAGAAATAGGCCATGTCGGGCCGGCCCCACGGGCCATAGACGGTGAAGAAGCGCAGCCCCGTCTGGGGAAAGCGGTAGAGTTTCGCATAGGCGATGCTCATCAGCTCGCACGACCGCTTCGTCGCGGCATAGAGCGATACCGGCGCGACCGCCGCATCGTCTTCGGAAAAGCCGCGCTCACCCATCTCACGCTCGCCATAGACCGAGCTGGACGAGGCATAGACGAGGTGGACGAAGCCGGGCGCATGGCGACACGCCTCCAGCACCGCCAGATGCCCGGCCAGATTCGCGTGCTGATAGGCAAAGGGATTGTCGATGCTGTGCCGCACCCCGGCCTGCGCCGCGAGATGGACGACGCGCACGATATTGTGGTCGGCGATCAGCTGCGCGATCAGCCCCGGCTCGACGATATCGCCCTGGTGAAAGCGGAAGCCGTCGCGCGCGGTCAGCGTTGCCAGCCGCGCCTGCTTCAGCGCCGGGTCGTAATAGTCGTTGACGATGTCGATGCCGACGACCCGCTCCCCCCGGTCGAGCAACCGGTGGGCGGTGGCATGGCCGACAAAGCCGGCCGCACCGGTAATGAGGACGGGTCCGTTCATGCAGCATCAAATCCCAGAGGCGAAGGCGATCGATTGCCCGTCCCATGGGCAGGATGCAACGCCCGTCAGCGCAGCAGCAGCGCCGCCACCGCGCCGAGGACGACCCAGCCGCCGATCCCGACGCCGACCGCCGCCGCGACCTGTTGCCGCGGCGACAGCTTCCTGCCGTGGCTCGACGATGCCTGCGTACCCACGGCCATGCCCTGCAACCGGACGACATTGCCCTGGCTGGCGCTGGTGACCGCGCCGGGTGGCAGGCGCTGGATGAATTCACAGCCATAGCCGACCGTGCTGGAGCGCACGACCCGCGCGGTTACCGCGCCGATCCCGGCAAGGCCCAGCTCAACACGCTGGTCGGCGGTGAGCACCACGTCGCTTTCGATCAGACACCCATCGCGGGTCAGATCGACAAGCGTAACCGGGATCGAGGTGTGTGCGTCGATCCGCAATACGGCGGAGCGCTGAATCCCGACGCGTTCGTCGATGCGACGATCGCTAGTGGACGCGGTAACGGACTGGGCGGGTTGCGGCACGACGTTCCCCAAATTGGCTGACCTGCCAAGATGTAGGGCGAAGTGCTTACGAAAGGGTTGTCGCTAAGCGATTCCCGGTCGACAAAAATGCAGGTGTCAGGTCGGTCGTGCCGCCTGCTTGTGCCCTAGTCGTGGTTATCAAATGGTTAACGTCCGATTCTTGGAATCAGGCATCGGGTCGTCGGACATTAATGTCGGATCACGGCGAATATTATGTTCGCAGTTGCGGAACGCTGTGGCTATCGGGTAGCAGCACGAAAAGGTTCGACCGGTCACACCGGCATCGACAAGGGAAGCCTCTGACAACATGGACGCGCGATTGGTCAATCCTGCAGGGACGGACGAACGGAGCTTTACGGCGTTCTGGGGGCAGCCGCATTCGGTGCGCGTCCGGCTGTACATCGTCATGCTGCTGGTCGATGTCGCCGCGATCGGCATCGGCTTCGCGCTGCCCGCGCTGCTGATGCGGCCCGAGGCGCAATATGTGCCGATGTTCATCGTCGCCGCCGCGATGTATTCGGTGATCGCGTTCAATGCCGGCGCCTTTTCGGTCGGCATCAACGACCGGCTGGCCGTAGAGACCGGCCCGGCGATTCGGTCGCTGCTGTTCACCTACGCGACCTTCTTCCTGATCGCCTATTTCTTTCGCATGGATCGCGACCTGTCGCGGTTGCAGCTGCTCATCACCATGTTTTCCGGGTCGATCCTGCTGATCGTGTTCCGCCAGATCCTGGCCGCCTATGTCCAGCTGCGCCTGCGCTCTAAGCTGGTCTATCAGCTGCTGATCCGCGACCGCGTTCCCGCGAAGATTCCCGACGGGTTCCGCCATTTCGACACCGACACGGTGGGCCTGCGCCCCGACCTGCGCGATCCGGCGATGCTGAACATGTTCAGCAACCTGATCGGCGGGTGCGAGCGCGTGGTCATCGCCTGCCCGTTCGAAGAGCGCAAGGCTTGGGCGATGATGCTGAAGGGCGCCAATGTCCGCGGCGAGATCATCGCGCAGGAAGTCGACCAGTTCGGTGCGCTGGGCGTGTCGAAGCTGGAACGGTCGCCGACGCTGCTGGTGTCGGTCGGCCCGCTGCAGCTGCGCAAGGCGATCGCCAAGCGGGCGTTCGACCTGATGTTCTGCATCCCGGTCCTGATCCTGCTGGCACCTGCACTGCTGATGGTCGCGCTGGCGATTAAGCTCGACAGCCGGGGGCCGGTGCTGTTCCGCCAGCGCCGGGTAGGTCAGGGCAATGCTTTCTTCAACATCCTGAAGTTCCGCAGCATGCGCACCGACATGAGCGACGCCAGCGGCAGCCAGTCGACCCGGCGCGACGACGACCGCATCACCCGCGTCGGCTATTTCATCCGCCGCACCAGCATCGACGAACTGCCACAGCTGTTCAACGTGCTGCTGGGGCAGATGAGCATCGTCGGCCCCCGTCCGCACGCGCTCGGCTCGCTGGCAGGCGAGCGGCTGTTCTGGGACATCGACGAACGCTACTGGCACCGCCACGCGCTGAAGCCCGGCATCACCGGCCTGGCGCAGGTGCGCGGCTTCCGCGGCGCCACGCACCAGGAAGAGGATCTGACCGGGCGGTTGCAGGCCGATCTGGAATATATCTCGAAATGGTCGTTCTGGCTCGACCTGACCATCGTCGTCATGACGCTGAAGGTGCTGGTCCACAAGAACACCTATTGAGCGCCGTCAGGCACCGTCGGGAAAACGAAAACGCCGCCCGCTCCGACAGGGAGCGGGCGGCGTTTTCGCGTTCCGGGGTGGGTGGATCAGCGCTGGGTGAACATGCCCCCGCTGCGCGAGAGCAGCGGCCCCAGCACGAAGTCCAGCGCGCTGCGCGACTGGGTGGGGATCATCACCTCGACCGGCATGCCGGCACGAACCCCGCCTGCGAAATTGCCCGATCGTACCGCCGCCTGCGCCGCCGCCGGCGACACCCGCACCGTCGCGACATAATAGGAGGCGCCGGTGCGATCGTCCTGCACGCTGTCGGCCGACACCCGCGCGACCACCGCGTCGAGCGGCGGCAGCGTCTGCATCCCCGGCCCGACCATGCGAACCCGTGCGGCCTGCCCGGTGCGCAGGTCGGCGGCTTCGTTGATCGGCACGCGCATTTCGACCGCCATGACACGCGCGTCGGGCACGATTTCGAACAGCGAGGCACCCGCGGCGACCACCGATCCGGGCACCGGCAGATGGGTGGCGGATACGGTGCCGGCGATCGGGGCATGCACCGTCATCCGCTGCAATTCGGCCCGTGCCGCACGCCAGCCCGGCAACACGGTGTCGAGTTCGGTGCGGGCAAGGCGCAGCCGGTCGGCGGCGGCGGCCATGCGTTCGTTGCGCATCTGCTGCAACTGCAATCGCGTCTCCCCCACCTGGGTCCGCAACCGGGCAATGTCGGCACGGCTGCTGCCCGCCGCGCCACCCAGATCGGCGACCGAGCGCTGCAGCGCCAGCAGCCGGGTGCGGGTCGACAGCCCCTTTTCGTACAACCGCTGATATCCCGACAGCTCGTCGCGGCTGAGCGCTTCCTGCTCCCGCAGCGAGGCGAGGCGTTCGCCGACGCCATCGATCTGGTGCGCGATCTGGCGCGAACGGTCGGCCATCACGCCGGCTTCGGAGCGTTGCAGCGCGCGTTCGGCGTTCAGCTGCGCCTGTTGCGCGGCCAGTGCCGCTGCCGCCTGGGTCCGGTCGTCGCCCTGCAAGGCCGCGAAGGCGGCGGGCGCGGGCACGCGCGATTCGCCGCGCAGGTCGGCCTCCAACCGGGCAATCTCCGCCTGTAGCCCCAATGCGCGGGCGGCGAGCGCACGTTCCTGCGCCAGTGCGTCGGACGTGGTGAAATCGATCACCGGCTGCCCGGCGCGCAACGTCGCACCATTGGCGACATGCACCGCGGAAACGATGCCGGCGGCGGGCGCCTGCACGACCTGTCGCGTATCGGCGAGGCGGATCACCCCCTGCCCCACCACCGCGGCATCGAGCCGGCTGGCGACGGCCCAGCCGCCCACCCCCAGCACCAGCACGGCGGCGAGCGCCGCGCCGGCACGCACCTCGCGCCCCGGATCATGGAGCGCGCGGGGTCGGCGCGGCGTGGTCGACGGCGAAGGTCGCAGCCGGTCGATCGTGGTCGAGAAGTCCATGGGGTTACGCCTTTACGAACGAGGTCGGCTGGTCCTGGTCGGGCTTGCGCCGCGACCGCAGCCCGAAGAGCGGCCCGAACCGTTCGATCCGCCCCTGATCGAGCAGCATAAGCCGGTCGGATGCGGCCAGCAGGTCGGGATCGTGGCTGGCGAACAGGATGGTGCGCTGGGCTTGCCGCAGCGACGCCAGCAACCGGGCCAGCGCCTTCTTGCCATCGGTGTCGAGATGCGCGGTCGGTTCGTCGAGGACGAGGATTGCCGGGTTGCCGAACAGCGCGCGCGCCAGCGCGACGCGCTGTGCCTGCCCACCCGACAGGCCGGTACCGCCGACGCCGAGGATCGTGTCATACCCCTGCGGCAGCGCGGCGATCAGATCGTGGGCGCCGGCCGCCTTGGCCGCGCCGATCGCCGCCTCGTCGAGCAGCGCGGTGCCGGCGGCATCGGTCCCAACATAGAAGCGGACGATATTCTCCTTCACCGTGCCGTGGAACAGCACCGGGTCCTGCGGCATATAGCCGATATGCCGGGCCAGGCGGTCGCGATCCCAGTCGGTGCGGCTGATCCCGTCGAAGCGGACATGGCCGACATCGATATCGACCGCGCCGACGATCGCGCGCAGCAGCGTCGACTTGCCCGACCCGCTGGGCCCGGCGATGCCGATCACTTCCCCCGCGCCGATCGCCCCGTCGATCCCCGACAGGATCGGATGCCCGTCGAGCGGCGCTGCGATGCCCAGGCCCTCCAGCGTGATCGCGCCCGTTGGCGCAGGCAGATTGGTACGGTCGGGCGTGTCGGTCGACGGCAGCGCCAGCATCCGGTCCAGCCGGGCATAGGCGATGCGCGCCTGCACGATCGTCTTCCACCCCGCGACCAGCTGGTCGATCGGGGCCAGCGCACGCGCCGTCAGCAGCGAGGCGACAATGATCGCGCTGGCCGAGATCGCATCGTCGACCACCAGCACCGCGCCCAGCGCCAGCGCGCCCGATTGCAGCGCGAGGCGGACGAACTTGATCGCCGCCTGCAGGCTGCTTCCCGCGAAGCTGGCGCGCAGCTGCAACAGGCCCGCGACGCCGCGATCGCGTTCGTGCCGCGCAGCGAGCGTGTCGACCATGCCCAGCGCGCGCACTTCGGACGCATGGGCGACCCCGTGGTTCAGCCGGGCATAGGCAATGCTCTGCGCCTCGCTCGCCTGCTTCATCGGCGCGGCGGTACGCTTTTCATTCAGCCACGCGAGCCCGATCAGCAGCACGCCCGACGCCACCATCGATGCGCCGAGCAGCGGGTGGAGCAGGAAACCGACGAGAATGTAGATCGGGATCCATGGCGCATCGAGCGCGGCGAAGACCGCCGGGCTGGCAATCGACTGGCGCAGCGTGTCGACGTCGCGCATCACCTCGCCCCGTTCCAGCCGCGACAGCGCGGGCTGGCTGAGCGCGATGCGCAGCGCCGGCCCGGCCAATACCCGCTCCGCCTGGACCGAGGCGCGGATGAGCACGCGCGACCGCAGCCATTCGAACACCGCCAGCGCGGCGAGCGCGCCGAGCATCAGGATGCTGAGCGCCGCCAACGTCCCCAGCCCCCGGCTGGGCAGGACGCGATCATAGACCTGCAGCATGTAAAGCGACGGGGCCAGGTACAGCAGGTTGCCGATGGCGCTGAACGACGCCGCCGCGACAAGATGCGTCCGGCACCCACGCAGCGCAATGCTCAGGCGCGAACGCGCAAGCGGCGGGACTTGCCCGGCCGAGGAAACGGGGATCATCCGCAAACTTTCAACAGGCGGACATCGGCATCCGCAGGCCGTCAGCCTAGTTGAAAGTCGTTAATTTTCGCTGATTGCTTGAAGGAATCAGGCGTCGGGCGCGCGCCGCCCGAACAGATAGGCGATCCCGTTGGCCACGCGCTGATAAGCGGTAGTCGGCAACAGCACCTGCGCGCCGACGACCAGCGCCAGCTTGGGTGGATAGGCGCCATGAACCAGCGACTGGAGATACAGCCGCGCACCATACAACCGCCGTGCCCGCGCCGCGCCCCGCGCCGCGTGCCAGCCGCGAAACGCCCAATAGGCGCGTTCCGACACATGGACACCGCGCATCCGGTCGATCCATTGCAGCAGCGGCACATATTTCGGCTGCTTCGACACACGCTGGGGATCGAACACGTCATCGCCGATCGACAGCGCTTCGGGCACATAGACGAACTTCAGCCCGGTCGATGCGCAACGGATTGCGAAATCGGTGTCCTGCGACGACGGCAGCGTCTCGTCGAAGCGGACGCTTCGTGCGACGTGAGTCGGCAGGATCATGGTCGATGTCGGGACCCATCCGCGCGCGCAGAACAGATATTCGTCGATCCGTTCCTCCGCAGCGGGACCGCGTGGCGGCTTCAGCCAGAAGGTGCCGGTGCCGCGGTCCATCGCGATCTGGGTGAACAGCATGCAGTCGCCGGACTGCGCGGCGAGCACGCCGGCGGCATGTTCGAGCTTGTTGGGCAGGAACTGGTCATCGGAGTCGAGCAGTGCGACATGGGGGGCGCGCGCTTCGTCGAACCCCGTGTTGCGTGCCGCACTGGCACCACGATTGGGAGTACGGATATAGCGGAAACGGTCGTCACCCATTGCGTGGATAACCTGTTCCAGCGCTTCGCCGTCCTTCGATCCGTCATCGATCACCAGGCATTCGAAATTCGCCAGGGTCTGCGCCTGCAGCGATTCAAGAGTCGGTCCGATCTTGTCCGCGCGGTTGTACGCAGGGATGACCACCGAGAACATGGGCTGCAAATCCGTCATCCTTCTACCCTAGCGAGACCGTCCGAACGTACAAGTTTCCACCCCTGTCCGCAGCGATTATCCTGTGCCGTGGCCGTGAAGACGGCACCTCCTGCCGCGTTTCGCGCATTACACCGTTCTATGCTGCACCGCAAACTTGATAGTAAACAAATGCTGCATGGGCTATAGCCGCGCGGCTTTCGCCCCATGTGCTTCCATCGGGAAGGCTGGGGCTATTAACAGGGTGGCAGGCGCGATGAACGGCAAGGCAGGGATGGACCGATCCGGTATGGAAACCACACGGATCGCCGGATTTCCGGTAGTTACTGCTGGACGCCAGGCGCTGACCGACCGGATGGCAGCCGATTGCCGACGTGGCCCGGACGGCGCCGGGCGGGGTTCGGTGCTGGTGTTCGACATCAATGGACACGGCATATCGATGGCCGGCACCAATCGCGCCTATCGTGATGCACTGCACCAAGCGGACATGATCCATGCCGATGGCGGGGTGTGGGTCGCCATGTCGAAGCTGACCGGCACGCCGATCGCCGAGCGCAGCGCCACCACCGACATGATGACCGATTTTGCCGAGCGCTGCGAACGCGACGGCCTGTCCTTCTATATTCTGGGCGGCACCGAAGAGGTGAACCAGGCATTCTGCGCCTTCCTGAAGCGCGACTATCCCGGCCTGCGGATCGCGGGCAGCCGCAACGGATATTTCAAGCAGGACCAGGATGCGGAGGTGATCGAGCAGATCGCCGCGGCCAAGCCGGACGTCATCTGGGTCGGGATGGGCAAGCCGCGCGAGCAGCAATTCTCCATCGCGCTGCGGCGGCGGCTGGACCATGGCTGGATCGTAACCTGCGGTGGCTGCTACAATTACTTTGTCGGCGAATATACCCGCGCGCCGCAATGGATGCAGTCATCGAACCTCGAATGGCTGCACCGGATGGCGACCGAACCGCGCAAGTTCGCGTGGCGCTACATCACCACCAACCCGCATTCGCTGGCACTCGGCCTGTGGGATGTCGTGAAGCTGAAGGCGTCCCGATCGAACAAAGTCGGCTGATGCGGGTCGATTCGCTGACCGGCGTGCGCGGTGTCGCTGCGCTGTCGGTCATGGTCTATCACCTGCCGCAGCACAGCGTCTTTGCCGCTTTCCGGCTGCCGCTGTTCGATCGCGCCTATTTGTGTGTCGACCTGTTCTTCGTGCTGAGCGGATTCGTCATGGCGATCGGATATCGCGACCTTGTCGACGCGCGGCCATCGACCACGCGGTATGCCATGTTCCTGCGGCACCGGCTGGCGCGGGTCTTTCCGCTGCACTTGGTCGTCACGTTGGCATTTCTGCTACGCGCGATGGTCAACGTGTCGGGGGATGGCACCTCGGTCAGCGCGGGCGATGTCGGTGCGAACCTCCTGATGATCCAGTCATGGGGGCTGGGCACCACGGCGCTGGCCGGCAACAGCTGGTCGGTCAGCACCGAATGGGTCGCCTATCTGCTGTTCCCGCTTTTGGCGATTGCGGTGCGGTCACCGCTGCGTTGGGGACTGGCGGTCGCGGCCGTCGCGCTACTGGTGCTGGTCGCGACGTCCGGTATCGGGGTGCGGGGATCGATGGACGTCGTGCAGCGTACATCGGTCCTGCCGGTGCTGCGGTGCCTGGGCAGCTTCATCCTGGGTATGCTGGCACAGCGGATCGCCGATCGTCCGGGGGTGCGACGGCTACTGGGGGGTGACGGCGCGTTCGTCGTCATGATCACGTTGATCGCGTTGGCGTTGCTGGTTCCCAACAGCGATCTGATCGTCGTGCTGCTGCTGCCGATCCTGATTCTGTGCTGTTATTACGAAGGGCGGGCGGTGCGGGCGATTCTGGCGAACCGGGTCAGCCTGTGGTTGGGGATCATCTCCTATTCGCTGTATCTCTGGCATCCGTTGCTGCGCGATAGTGCTGCGCGAATCGTCACGATGCTGCACGGTCGGGGCGTGTTTCAGATCGATGCGGTCGCCTATGTCGCACTCATCATCGGCACGATCGCGGTCTGCGCGGCCAGTTATTGGTGGATCGAGCGGCCGGGCCATCGGCTAATCCTGCGACGACAGCGCGACCGTGCCGGATCGCCTGCGCTGGGGATAGCCGCATGACGCATGTCGCCATCGCCGTTCCGACCTTTCGTCGGCCCGATCAGTTGCGCACCCTGCTCACATCGCTGGCGGCACAGATGGATGCGCCGCCGATGACGATCGTCATTGCCGACAACGATCGACAGCGCAGCGAAGGTGTCGCGACCGCCGAAGCGATGGCGGCGGCGGGATATATCCATGCGATCGACGCCTTCGTCGTCGAGACGCCGGGGCTGTGCCATGCGCGCAACGCGCTGGTCGACCATGCCCTTGCGGTGCGCGGGGTGACCCATGTCGCGATGCTGGATGACGATCAGTGGGTGGCGCCGGACTGGCTGGCCAGGCTGCTGGCGTCGCATCGCGCGTACGGCGCGGACATGACCGGGGCACCCGTCCGCTACCAGTTCGATGGCCCCCCGCCGCATTGGAACGATGCGCTGTTCGTGTTCCAGGCCGAGCGGCGCGACGATGGTCCCACGGACATGTTGTTCAGCCTGACCTCGGCGATCGCCGACAGGGCATTGTGGGATTCGACCCCTGCCCCGTGGTTCGACACCCGGTTGAACCAGATCGGCGGAGAAGACCTCGACCTCTACACCCGTTGGGCGGCGGCGGGGCGGCGCTTCGGCTGGACCAACACGACCGAGGTGTTCGAATCGGTCCCGGCGGATCGCACCTCGCTGCGCTGGGCATGGCGGCGGGTCTGGCGGGTCGGCAATACCGATACGATCGTGGCCTGGAACCGGGCCGGCGCGGCGCGGCGGGGGGTGCTGGTGCTGCGGACGCTGGCGATGACCGGGGCGGCGCTGTTGCTCTGGCCGCTGTCGGCGCTTTCCACGCAGCGGCGGCTGACCGCGACCGGCCGGGTGATACGGCAATTCGGTCGGATCGCGGGGCTGACCGGCCACGGCTTCAAGGAATATGGCGGCTAGGCACGCATCGCCCGGAACGCGAAAACCACTTTCCTACAGAAAAATTGTGAACATATAGGGAACGCCTGCCGGCATCATCGGGGTGCCGGCGACGGAGGCGTTTCATGGCATATACCAATCATCCCGACACGGCGAACGGGCCGGCGCTGGCCCCCTATCCCATCGTCCCGAGCGACACCGCCGAACTGCCCGCGTCGCCCAAGGGCATCTATGTCGGCAGCGGCGGCGACGTCACGCTGCGTGGGGTCGAGGGGGCGGCCGATGTCACCTATCGCAACCTGCCTGACGCATCGTACATCGCGGTGCGCGCGCGGTTCATCCGCGCGACAGGCACCACCGCGTCCAACCTGATCGCGGAGGCCTGAACCATGACCGCAAGGCAATCGGGGGCGCAGGGCGGGATCACCGACCGGGCGCTCGACACGAAGCTGGCCACCCGCAACCTGCGGATGCCGGCGAACAACCGGATCGCGGTGTTCGGCCCCAGCCATGCCGCGCAGCATTTTGCCGGCACCAATGCGGCGGGCGATGTGCCGACCCTGCTCGGCCAGACGGTCGGGGCGGTGCACTGGGCGAATTTCCTGTCGGGTGGTCGCGCGGTGCTGGAGCCGGCCGACATGGTCGCGCGTAACGGCGAATGGACCGGGCCGATGCTGTGGAACGGCATCGACTATCCGGGGCTGGGATCGCGGGTCGACCGGCTGCTGGCGACCGGGGTCGGCCATGTCGTGATGGTCGCGCCCACCGCGAACGATCGCAATGCGTGGAGCGCGGCGCAGTCGATCGCCAACCTGACCGGCATCATCGACCGGATCGTCGGGGCGGGCATGTTGCTGACCATCCTGCTCGACTATCCGCACGGCGCAGCGGCCTATACCGCGATGCGGCTGTCCAACACCGCCGCCAGTCCGCAGCTCGACCATTGGAGCGTCGTCAATCGCTGGCTGCTGACGCTGCATGGCCAGCGCGGCATCCGCGTAGTTGATACGCCCGCGATCCTGGGCGACCTGACCAGTGCGGAGGGACAGGCGATGGCCGGCGTCACCATCGACGGGCTGCATCTGTCGACCCAAGGGGCGTATCAGGTCGGGCGGGTGCTGGCGCGCGAGTGGCGGCGTATCTATCCGCTGGGCGGGGTGCTGCCGTTCGGACAGGCGGAGCGGGCGGGCGGGACAGGCGGGCGTCAATCCGGCGGCGCTGCTGTCGACGCAGCCCTATTTTGGCGGGACCGGCGGGACTTTGGGATCGGGCGCGACGGGGCAGATCGGCACCGGGTGGACGACGTTGCTGGCGGCCGGGGTGAGCGGTGCCTATGCGAAGGTCACGACGACCGCGTTCGGCGGGCGCAGCTATCTCGACGAGGATGGGCCGCCGACGAAAGACTGGCAGCAGGTGACGCTATCGGGCACGGCCAGCGGCACCGCCGACGTCATCCTGTTGCGCCAAACGATCACGCCGACGATCGGCGATGTGCTGCGCGCCGTTGCCGAGATCGAGGTCGATCCGGGCACGACCGGGCTGTCGGGGGTCGGGCTGTATCTCTTTCACAGTGGCAGCGGGCAGCAGATCCGCGCGTTCGGCACCCCGGCGACGGGCCTTGCCGATCCGTGGCCGGCGCAAGGCATGGCTGGCGTCATGCGCAGCCCACGTTGGATCGCGGACAGCGCGCAATGCTATCTGCAACTAAGCGCAAAGCCGATCACCGGCGCGACCGTCGCCGCGACGATCCGCGTGCGTGGCATGGCCGCGGGCAAGGCACTTTAGCAGGTCGATCGATGGGCGGTACGCAACCGTCCGACGATCAGCACTGGCGGCATGCGTCAGGGAATGCGCTGCGCCGAACAGTCGAGGTCACCGCGCACACCGCCGTCGAAGAAGCTCGGCTTGCTGAGCGTACAACCGGTGGTGCGTTCCGCAGCGGTGCGGAACCGCGCGAGGATCGTGTTGTTGCGCGGTGCGGCCGGGTCACCTCCGGTAATTTCGACCATGTCTGGCGGCAGGCGACGCACGATATAGGGCCAGCCCGCAACCTCGATCCGCTTGGTATCATCGATCACCGCCGGTTTCGGGGCCGGGCGCGGCGGCGGGACCGGCAGCATGGTCTGATAGGCGATGAGGGCGAGTAACAGCATGGGCATAGAGATGGCGATTGCCGCGCCGCAGCGCAACCGGCGATTGGCCGGGCGTCCGGTTCAGGCCGGGGGAACGACCGTACCGCGCAACTTGCCCCGCCACGCGATCCACTGGTCGGCCGCCTTGCGATAGGCGCGCTGCGGCAAGAAAATCTGGAGGAAGACGGTGCTGGCCAGACGCGGCGAATAGGCCCCGCGGAGCAATGCCGCCATGTACAGCCGGAACGCGGCCATCGGATCGGTGTGGCGCACCACCTTGGCGATGTGCCAGCCGAAATAGCCGCGATAGGCGCGTTCGGGGATATGCGGGCGCAGGTCGGTCAGCCACTGCACCTTTTCGGCGCGATGCCCCCGCGCCGACAACCGGTCATCGCGTGGATCGTCGGCCCAGATCACGCTGGGCGACCTGGTCATGCGGAAACGACAGCCCGCCAAAGCAAGGCGAACGGCGAAATCGGTATCGTCGCCGAACGTGACGTCCGCGCGGTACCGGACCTTTGCCGCGATCGCACGCGGGACCAGCAGCCCGCTGGTCTGCACGAACCCCCGGTCGCACATCAGGTAGGAGGCCATGTCCTCTTCTTCACCAATACCACGCGGCGGCTTGACGACGAACCGGCCCCCGCCACGATCGGCCACCACCGCCGAGTAGGCCGCGACCCGCAGGTCGCCACCCGCCAACGCCATCAGGTCGGACAGGTGATTGGGCAGGAAACGATCGTCCGAATCGAGCAGCGCGACGTAATCGCCGCGCGCCACGTCGAACCCGCGATTGCGCGCCGGGCCGGCACCGCCATTGGCGATGGCGATCACGACCAGCCGTGGATCGTCGATCGCACACAGCCGGGCCACACTGTCGTCGCTCGACCCGTCATCGACCACGATCACTTCGAGCGGCGCGAAATCCTGCGCCAGCGCGGACTGCACTGCCGCTACTACCGCATCGGCTCGATTATAATTGGGGATGACGACCGAAACCGTCGCGCGCGGTGCGTCCATCACCACCCGCGATCGTCCCGACCGAATCGCTCTGCCAGCGCCACCCCAAATCCCTTTCACCAACCCGTCGGCCTACGCCGCATCAGGCGATATATTTTCCGACCCGCCTAATTATCGGCACCCGGACGATGATCGCACGTGCGACGATCGGCCCGATTACCCCCGCAACCATCAACACCGCGAGGAACGGTGCGTTCCATCCTCCGTCCGCTGGGAACCAACGTAGCCAGACCAGCTTCGCCACCCCGATAAAAATGGTATTCATCAGATAGATTGCCATCGAGTTAGCGCCGACGACCCGCAACAACCGCGACCGCTGCGCGATCGGGAACAGCATCGCCCCGTGCAGCGCTGGAATCGAGAGCAGTCCGCAATACAGGAGCGCGAAGGGATGCCACGGCCCCTGCGACGCGGCGGCGGCGAATAGCAGCGTCAGCGGCAACCACCATCGCTTCAATCGCGCGACGCACCAGTCCCAATGGAGCCACGCCCAACCGCCGGCGACGAAAAACACGTAATAGCGCAGCAGACGCGCCAGATAGAATCGCTCGGTAACCGCAAAATATTCCGCGCCCATCGATACGATCAGCGCCAGCCCGACCAGCCATGCCAGCCTGCCCCGGAAACCGGCGAACAGGAACGGCGTGACGAGCGAATACACGAACAGGACCAGCAGGTACCAGATCGAGATCGTCGGGTTGTCCGGCGTGTTCGACAACACCCGCCACAGCCCGGCCGGAATGCTGCCGACACCTTCATGCACCTCGCCGAATTGCGCGGCCAGAGCCTTGCCGACGATGATGACGAGGCCGAAAAACACGAACGGGACCAGCAGGCGATCCGCCCGCGACGCGACCAGCGACCGCCACGCCGCTCCGATACGGAGATGCGCGTTGGTCAGGAAGAAGACATAGCCGCTCAGATACAGGAAGAACGGCATGTGGAAGGTGTAGATGATGTCGCGCGTCGTCGCGTACCATGCGGTCTCGCCGGGGGACGCCGCCTGTACGAGATGGCCATAGACCACCAGCAACATGCCCAGCCCCTTGGCCACGTCGATATGCAGCAGCCGCTCGCGCGACTGGCGGGGTGCCGGATGCTCCTGTGCCATGCCCCGCCCCTTATCCTGGTTGGCGCTGGCGATAGCGCCGCGACCAACCGTGGCGACGGACGGGCCGGGTGGTGTCCCAGTTCGTATCGACCAGCCACTGGTCCTCGCCGCGCAACGCCGCGACATACCGCGTGTGCATGATGAGGATGAACACGACCACGAACGACCAGCTTTCCTTGTCGGGGGCAAAGAACTGCGCCTCGGTGAAGTTCTGCACCACGCCGAAGAACCAGACCCCGGCCCCCATCGACGCCAGCGGAAGGTCGCGGTCGGATGCCGTCCAGAACCGGTAGAAGGGGAGGACGACCAGCGCGACCAGCGCCAGGATCAGGCCGATGATGCCGGTGGTCAGCAAAATCTCGAAATAGCCCGAGTGCGAGTGTCCGACCGCCGCAACGACCTTGTTCACCCCCAGCCGCAACATCGGCGACGCTTCACCGATCGCGTAGAACGAGCCATAGCCCGATCCGAGCAGGAAATGGTCGCGGATGTACGGCATGATCGACGCCCAGATCGCCACCCGTCCCGACAGTGTCTCGTAATCCGAGAAATAGGCGTAAACGAGGTCCCAGTTCATGGCGACCAGCATGCCGGCCGTGGCGACAAGCAGGATCAGCCCGTACCAGAACAGAATGCGCTTCGACGGATTACCCACCCGGCAGCGATACAATATGTACGAAAACATCAGACTGATGCCGACCCAGCCCAGCGACGTCTTGGAGTGGGTCTTCGCCAGCACTAGAACGGCGCCGAGACACAGGACGATGTCCAGCCAGTGTCGCCGACGCCAGCTGTGATGGAAAAAGATGATCGTCGCATAGGCCATGACCGCGCCGGTCACGTTCTTGTGCCGAAAAATCCCTTTCCACGTCCCGATCAATTCCGGATCGAGCTCGTTTGCCGGGTGGACCGCAAACGAGAAAAGCGGGATCGACGAGAGGCTGGCCGTGACGATAGACGCGACCACGGTCAATCCGAGAAAGATGTACATGATGCGTACCGTCTTTCGCGCGCCCAGAATCTCGATGGCGAATGCCATACTGGCAAGCACGACGACCATGCCCAGCGAACGACGGATCGAGATGCCGGGATCGATCGCCCAAGTCGCGCTCAGCAGACACCACATGCAGGCAATCAGATAAGCATATGAAATGGCATGCAGGTTCTTCAGGCCGCGCATGTAGAAGACGACGACCGTCACGACCCCGAAGAGAGCAAAATAGAAGAACTGCCGGAACGCGCTGCCAGCCTGCGCAGCCAGCACTTCGCCATCGAGATTCTCTGCCGCAGCATACGCGTCGTTCGCGGGCATGTAGCGCAGATTGACGCAAATCATGTAGAACAGCGCGAGCAGCACGAACTGGAAGAACAGCTGCACCCGCCGGTCATAGCGCAGCATTTCGGTCGAACGGTGCCAGCTTCGCTGCGGCACGGGTGCCGGGAGCATCGTTTCGGGGATCGTCGTCGCCATGGCCTAAGCCTCCGCCCTGCGCCGGCTGACCAGCGCCATCATCGACAGTACCCAGCGCCGGTTCAGGAACCAGCTGCTGCCAAGATATACCAGCCCCCCTGCGATACCGCCGGCCACGATCCGGATGAAGTGGTCGGTGATCGGCATCGCCACGAACAGGCCCACGGCCGCCGCTGCGGCGGTCGCCACCAGCGGGCGCAGCCATTGCAGATTATACTCGACGAACCCCGCGCCGGTCAGCGGCCGGATGACACCCGCCCATAGCGCGATCGCGAAGACCGCATAGAAGATGGTGATACCCACCGCGACACCCATCGCACCCCAATGCGCCGAAATCGCGGCGGTGATCGCCAGCGCCACGGCAACGCTCAGCGACTGGATCAGCGCGACCTTCGACTTGCCGGTGCCATAGAGCAGGCTGCCCACCGGATTGCCCAGCGAACGGAACATGCCCCACAGCGCGAACATGCCGAGCAGGTCGGCGGCATCGCCCCAGCGCGGCCCCAGCGCGATCAGCGCGACGTCCTGGCGAAAGGCGGCGATAAAGCCGTAGATCGGGAAATTGATCGCAGAGGTCATCGCCAGCGTGGTCAGGTAGACGTTGCGGATGCGCCCCTTGTCATGCTGCACCTCGGCCAGCAGCGGTGTACCGACCCGCGTGATGATCGGGTTGGTCGCCATCATCACCTTCAGGCACAGTTCGCGCGGCACCGAATAGATGCCGAGCATCGTGCTGCCGAGCAGCCGCCCGACGATCAGGATATCGATCTGCACCGCGGCGGTATTGGCGAGGCTGGCGCCGAGCAGATACATGCCCGATCCCAGATACGGCTTGGCATCGGCGAAGCGGAAATAGGCGCGCAGGTGCCAGTCGTCCGACCGCGCGAAGATCCAGTAGAACAGGCTGTTGCCACCGCTCAGCAGCAGGATCGCCGCGACCAGCGCATAGACCCCGGCCCCGTTCCACGCGAGGATGATCGCCGCCAGCGTGCTGATCGCCGCCGAACACAGCTCGACGATGGCGATGGTGCGGAACTCCAGCCGCTTTTCGGCCAGTACCTTGATCTGTTGCCCCAGCGCCAGGAACAGGAACGACAATCCCGACAATGCCAGCGGCAGCGCGGCGCGCGAGTCGCCCAGGAAGCTGGCGAGTGCAGGCGATGCCGCCGCGACGATCCCGGCCAGCGCCGCGCCGATCGCGACGTTCAGCCAATAGAGCGTGGTCAGCGCGCCGTCGGAAATTGTCCGGCTGTGAATGATGACCGAACTGACGCCCAGATCGGCAAATAGCTGGACAAAGGCGGTGACGGTCAGCACCATCGCCATCAACCCGAAATCATGCTGGGTCAGCAGGCGGGCGAGGACGAAAATCTGCAGCGTCTGTAACAGCACCCGCCCCGCCGTGGCAAAGCTGGTCCACCGCACCGCGGCGACGGCGCGACCCTTGATCGTCATCGGATATTCTCCGGCACGCCATAGGCTTCGACGATCTGGGCGATCTGGCGGTCGTTGTTCGAATCATTGACGAAATTGACGTTCATCAGCGCGACTGCCTGCGACCCCGGCCATTCGCGGAAGCGGCGGCGCGGGCCGACCCGGCGCACCGTCGCACCCGACAGCCGCGCCATCCAGTTCAGCCACACATCGTCCGTCGTCGGGCACAGTTCGAGCAACCGGTCGACCCGCGTCACGTCGGGATGAAAGATGCCCGGCGGATAGAGGATGCCGCCAATGCCGGTGCCGAAGAGATTGGGGCTGTCGCCCAGATCGTCGACCTGATGTTCCCAGTCGACATAGGGAGCAAGGCCGTCACCCTGCCGCTTCATGCGATGGGCGCGGGCGCACAGGATTTCGCGACGGTCGGCGCGCCAGTCGTCGACGAGATACCCCAGCCAGTCGGCGGGATAGTAAACATCGTCGTCGGCGGTGACGATCGCCGCGTCGGGATATGCCTCCAGTGCGGGGATGATCTTCTTGTACGAGCGCAGATCGGGGGTGGTCCGGATCGTCAGCCCATGGGCCTCCAGCGCGCGTACCTCGGCGGGCAGCGCGTCGATATCGGCCGGGGCGATCCACAGCACGGTCGCATCGGCTTTCACCGCCTGCGACAGCAAGGTGGCGAGCGTGGGGGCCAGCGTGTCGAACCGCTTGGAATAGGAGGTCAGCGACACGACCAGCGGGAAAGGCAGGCCATGCGGCCGTTGCCGCACCGTGCGCAGCCGCACGAAGGCGTAGCGGCGCAGCGCCCCCAGATACAGGGTCTTGGCAAGAGCCTTAAGCATGGTTCCGTTCCCTCGATACCGTTTCCCGGCGGTCGCGGCGCCAACGCCGCTCGGCCACCACGATGCCCCACATCATCACCATCTGCCCCAGCAGGATGCCGATCAGCGACCACGCGGCGGCAAGGCTGGTCAGCACCAGCACGACGCCCGCGATCGACACGCCGCATGCCACCATGCTGGCCGTCGCCAGCGCGCGAAACCGGTCGGCGGCCTGCAACAGCACGCTCGACGGCGTCATCAGGCATTGCAGCAGCGCGATCACCCCGGTCAGCACCACCGCGATCTCGACCGATCGCGCATCCAGCTTTGCCGGGACGACGGTGCCGGGCACCAGCCACAGCATTCCCGCCGCCAGCGCGATCGTGCCGGCCCATAGCAGCAGCAGGACCAGCAGGAAATGGCGGCGCGACCGCTCGGCCGCATCGACGCGCCCGGCGCTCAGGTCGCGTGCCATGCGCGGACGTTCGGTCTGGGTCAGCGCGGTCACGCAGACGTTGAGCGGGCGCAGGAAGAGTGCTGCGACACTGAGCGGGGCGAACGCGTCCGGCCCCAGCATCGCCGTCACCAGATAGGCATGGCCGTTGGTCGTCGCCTCGCTGGTCACGACACCGACCAGCGCCCAGCTCGCCTGATCGCGCCAGATCGGGCGATAGGCACCGAAGGACGCGATCCCGACCAACTCGCCGATCACCGAACCGAACGGCACCAGCGCGAGCAGCGATGCCACCACGAACCCGGCCGCGATATGCGCCAGCCCGCCGCCCAGCAGCAGCACGCCCCCGGCCCACAGGCCTAGGATCGCGGCATAGAGCAGGTCGGACAGGGCCGCCCGCATCGGCTGGTCGGCGGCATAGGCATGGTTGCGCCCAAACCAGCGGATCAGTGCAAGGAACGCGGTCGCGCCAAAGCCCAGCCCGACCGGTAGCGAGGACGCACCGACGCCCATGACGATACCGACCAGCACGCCATAACCCGCCGACAGCGCGAGATTGATCGCACGCAGCGTCGGCAGGCCATCCGCGCTGCCATCGGCGCGGTGGGCGAGGATCGAATAGGGTGCGCAGACCAGCGCATTCGACAGGCCGAAGCCCAGCTGGATCAGGACGATCGCAAAGGCGAGCAATCCGACCCCACTGGCCGGAAGCCGGGCGATCGCCACGAGCTGGATCGCGAAATGCGCGACCGAGACGAATGCCGACGAGCCGCTGACCAGCCCATAGCGGCGCAGCACATCGATCCAGGGGGGGGTGCGGCGCGGGTTCATGCGGGCTGGATCGTCATCGTCCTCCGGCCGGGCGACATCGGGACGTCGCCCAGCCGGAACACCGGATCAGACGAGGACCGACCCGGCGACGGGGATGCCGCGCTGGTCGAGGACGTCGACGATGCGGCGGATGTCAGCGATCTTGGTCCGGTGCTTTTCCGCGACGATCACGACATTGTCGAACCCGGCAAGCAGGTTGCCCAGCGCCAGGACGCGGTCGCCCATCGCCGGCAAGGCGACGATGATCTGGCGGACGCCCGGCATCGACCATTGTTCGACCTGATCGACCAGTGCGCCACGTTCCAGATGGCTCGCCTGCGACGCGGCATCGCTGCCCGCCGGCAAGACGAACAGGCCGGGGATCGCGGTCCGCTGTGCCGCGATCGGGGCATCGGGCGTGCGCAGGCTGTCGGCAAGGCCCGGCGCTTCGGGCACGCGCAGCAGCGATGCGATTGCCGGATCGGCAAGGCCGGCATCGACCAGACCGGTGACGGTCCCCATCTGCGCAAACACCGTTGCCAGGTTCGCGCTCAGCACCGACGGCGCATCGCCGGGCGAGACGCCGACGATGGCGGTCAGCGCGATGCGGGTGGCCATGCCCGTCTGCTCGCTGGTCGCCGCGATCACCTTGGCCCGGATCGCGCGGATCTTGGCCACCATGTCGTCGTTGCGGAACGCCGCGACGACCAGCGGGTCGACGCGCTGGTCCCCCGGCTGCAACAGCGACCGGGCGTCGTCGTTACCCTGAACGGGCGTGTCCCCCGCCCCCTGGCGATGTACCGTCGATTTCAAACGCATAGGATGTACTTTCCCGAAGCTTAGGCGTGACGGAGCGCAAGGGCGGTGGAGGTGTCCGAGCTGCCGTCGGTGAAATCGGCCAGGACGTCGAGTTCGGTCGCCTTCGACAGCCCGCTGACCGAGCGCGCCCGCGGCGACGCGATTTCGAGGATCAGCGCAAGGCCGCAACCCAGCACGCCACCGAACACCAGTCCGCCCAGCAGCCACAGCAGCACGTTCGGCTTGAACGGCAGCAGCGGTGCGACCGCACGGTCGAGGATCGTCGTGTTAGCGCGCGACACCTCGCTCTTGAGTGCGGCATCGTTCAGCCGCTGACGCACCGTTTCATAGGTCTGGCGCGCGGCATCGACGTCGCGCTGCAGCACCGACAGCTGGTCCTGCGTGCCCGACATGCGCAGCATCCGCGACTGCTGTTCGGCAAGGCGGCTGCGCAGGTCGGCCTCACGCCGCACCGCTGCACCGCTGGCGGCCGACAGGGCGTTCGACTGGATACCGCGGGTTGCCGCCAGCTGGGCGCGCAGCGTTGCCACCTGCGCCTGCGCCGCGACCATCTCGGGATGGTTCGGGCCGAGCGTCCGGGCGAGTTCGGCGGCCTCGGCCGACTTGATCGCGACCTGCTGCTGCAGGCCCTGCACCGATAGTGCGGCGTTGACCTCGGGCATGTTCGCGCCACCGGCCTTCGACCGTGCCTCGGCGGCGGCGGCTTCGGCGCTGGTCAGCTCGGCCGACAGGCTCTTCAGCTTCTCCGCCTCGACGTCCATGCGGTCGACGCCGATGATGCCATTGGCGCGCTGGAAATCGGTCAGGCGACGCTGCGCCGCCTCGAACCGCTCGCGGACTTCCGCCGTCCGCTGATCGTACCAACGGGCGTTGACGCGGGCCGGGTTGACGCGCAGCTCGACCTGCTTGGCGAGGAAGGTGTCGGCGAACAGGTTCGCGACCCGTGCGGCCGTTTCCGGATCGCGGTCGATGAAGCCGATGGTGATCACGTTGCTCTGGCGATCGGTATCGACGCTCAGGTTCTTCGCGATCTCGTCCCGCACCCGCTGTGCCTCGACCGGGTCGTTCGGCTTTTCGATCAGCCCCGACTTGGTCGCAACTTCGGACAGGACCAGTTCGCTGCGCAGCACGCTGACCTGCGTGCCGATGATCGAATCGATCACGGCGGCGCTTTGCTGCTGGTCCTTTTCCGACTGGTCGGTCTGGGCCAAGTCGACCAGCAGCGACGAGGTGGCGCGGTACTGGCGCGGCTGGATCAGCGCCAGCGTCGCGGCCAGCGCGAACACCACCCCGCCGACCAGCAGGATCAGCAGCAGCCGCGTTCGTACGACCTGCCAGAGATCGGCTAAGTTGAAGCTCATTTCGTCACACCTTTCCGGGGGCAGGCCCCGTCCCCGATCACTGCCCGCCGAACCGGCGCGCCCCGACCCCATGTTCGATCATCAATCCCAGGAACTGCGGCGCCAGGCTGTCGCGGAACATCACCGCGCCATGCGCCATCGTCACCAATGCCGGGTCGACCTGCACCATCGCACGGCCAAGCGAAGCATCCGCTGCCTCACCCGCGCCCAGCGTCGCATGTTCGACCAGCCGCAGCAGATCGTCGTTGACCCCCGGCTCACCGACCGCCCGCGCGAAAATGCGATGGTCGTTGCCGCTGATGTCGGCCCAGGCCGCGAACGCGGACTGGAACCCGCGCATCACATCGGCCATCTCGATCCGGTCGCTGCCCCGCGCGTTGGCGACCAGCGCCGATTCCACCCCGAACAGCCGGGCGTGATAGGGCGAGCCATAGGCCGAATGCACGATCGCCGCCGCCGCATCGGGCGCAAAGGTCATGCCGCTCTTGCCCGCACAGGTCTCCAGCAGGCTGCGCAGGTCGTCGGCTGCAATCGGCCCGACCGGCACGACCAGCATATGCCGCCGCAGCGACGGGTGACCGCTGATCAGATCATCGACATTCGCCGCGATGCCGACGATCACGACCTGCACGCGCGCATGCATGTCGCTCAGCAGCTTCATCAGCGCGGCGACCTCGGACTGTACCGCCGGATCGTCGATCCGGTCGAATTCGTCGAGGACGAGGACGGTCGACTGCCGCACTTCTCCCAGGGCCGTTGCCAGCTCGCGCGGGCCGAACGAGGCCGTCTCCAGCGCGGCCAGCCGCTGCATCAGCGCGGTATCGCGACCGGTGCCGGGCAGCGATTCGAGGAAGGGGCGGAACAGATCGGTGAAGCCGATATTGCCGCTGGTGGATTCGTACAGGACGACCTGGCCTACTTCGTCGGCGAAGTCGCCGAACACGCGAACCAGCGACGTCTTGCCCGACCCACGCGCGCCGAACACGACGACGTGCTTGCGTTCCCACACGACGCCGCGCACCATCCGGTCGACTTCTTCCGTCCGGCCCGACAGGCCGAAGCGGTCCTCGACCGGCAACGCCGCTGCGAAGCCGCGATGGATGCGCAGCCGACGATCGGGCTGTTCGACCGGCGCGGCAGGCGCCGCGGCCGGCGGATACGGCACGACGCGTTCGATCCGCAACGTACCGCTGCCGGGCGGATCGATCAGCCGCGCGAACATGGCCTTCAAACTGGCGAACACGCCCATGCGAAATTCCCTTTAGAGACCGGTCGCGATCAAAACAGCTTTTCCTTGATGATCAGCACGTCCTCGGGCTGCACGACATCGTCGAGGCCCAGCCCCTCCACCTTCTTGCCGCTGCGACGCACCTCGATCCGCCGCGTCGATCCCGCCAGCGTCGGGCCGCCGGCCCGCGCCAGTGCCTGGCGATAGGTCATGCCCGGCTGCACCGCGAAGGCGCCCGGCTCGTTCACCTGGCCATAGACATAGACCATTTCGGCCGGCGGCACGAACAGCGTGTCGCCCGGGCGCACCAGCCGTGCGCCGCCCGCCGTCAGATCGGCCAGCGACAGCCGCTCGGGCGTGCCGTTCATCGGGGTCAGCACGACGACATTGGCACCATCGGCCCGCACGCCGCCCGCCCGCGCGACCAGCATCGCGATGGTGTAGGGGCGGTCGAGCGGATAGTTGCCGGCATTGGGCACATTGCCCAGCACCGTCGCCGACCGGCTGACATAGTTCGAAACCTCGACGCTGATCGACGGCTTGGTCAGGTATCCGCGACGCGAATATTCGGCGGCCAGGCTGCGCGACAGGTCGGCGGCGGTCATGCCGGCGGCCCGCACCGGGCCCAGCAGCGGCATATTGACCGTGCCGTCGGCGGCGATACGCGTCTTTACCGCCATGTCGGTGCGGCCATAGACGCTGATCGCGACTTCATCGTCGGGACCCAGAATATAGCCCGCCTGCGGCAGCGTGGCCGCCGGCGCGGTCGCCGGGGTCTGCGCCGGGAGGGCCGACGTGAAGGTCATTGCGGCAAACACCGCCCCGCCGACCAGGCGCATCTTGTTGCTGTTCATCTTGGCTCAGCCTTTTCCTCAGAATCGCATTTCAGCAGACGCGGTGACGCGCGTCGCATCGAAATCGCCGATCGATGGCTCCGTCTTGCGCCGCGAATGGGTCGCGTCGAGTCGCAGAAACAGGCGCCCGGTCATCTGCCGTGCCAAACCGGCACGGAAGATCGGCGACTGGTCCTTTTCCAACCCGCCGCGCACACCGTTCGGGGGCGCGCGGAAATCGCGCGTCCGGTAATCGAACCCGAGCGTGGCGGACGTCAGTTCGTTGACCTGCATCTGCCCGACCAGGCTGTAGCTCGACTGCACGGCATAGGCGGTGGTCAACAGCGTATCGAACACGACCGACCGCGCGGCCGTCGCCTCGATCTTCAGCGGCGCGAGCGCGCGGCTGACAATCTGCGCACGCCAGCCAAGGCCGCCATAATCCTCGATCAGCGGGTCCTGGCTGCGCACCGACAGCCAGTGGAGGTCGACGCTGGCGGTCAGCAGCGGCGACACCGCACGGTCAATCGCCACCCCGGCGCGGTCGACCGAACTGTCGCCCCGCACCTGGTTCGGACGCACGATATCGTCGCGGCGATAATAGGCGAGCGCCTGCCCCAGGCTCGGCCGGCGATACCCGATGCCGACGACCCCGGAAGTCGTGCGCTGATCGGCATATTCGAATTCGCCGTCGTTGCTCGACTGATACCGCTCGGCCGACAGCAGCGGATAGAGACCTGCCGGCCGCTGGCACGTCGCGGTCGCGCCGAAGCGCGACGTGCGGATGGTGTTGTCGAGCGGGGCGTTCAGATCGCCGAAATCCGTACGTTCGCGGCGATATTCGCCGTAAGGCGTGACGCTGCACGTACCCGCGATCCCCGCCGTGCCGCGTGCGTTCAGCGCGATGCGCGGACGGCTGCGATCCGGGTGGAAGGTAAAGACTTCGTAGCCGTACAGCGCACTTGCCGTCACTTGCGCGCCGGCGAGAACCCGGTCGACCTGCGCCGTCACCGAAGGCGCGACGATCAGCTCGTCTTCCCGGCCCGACGCCCCCTTGATGGTACGAAAGATGTTGTCGTCATAGGCGACCGACAATGCCGGCGTGATCCGGATATCGTTTTCGCGCAGCGACACCGGTGCCGACGCGACCGCCGACGGCAGGTACAACGACAAGGGCTGCTGCACATCGCGCGATCGCCCGGCGACATCGCGCGGCTGCGCCATGGCAGGCACGGCACCCACCAGCATCGCCGATGTCAGCACCTTACCCACACTGCACCGTTGGCGCGCGCCGATTCGCTTACGGATTGGCACCTTGCATCTCCAAGCTGCGCCGGTTTCAGTCATGGGTCCGCCTAACCCAGGATGATGGCGACGTCAAAACAATGCTGCATTGCAAAAAAACCAGCATTCCGGTGCGCCTGAGGGCAAAACGCCCCAAACGACGCGCCGCATCCGGGTTCAGTCCGCACCGTACCGGATCGTCAGCGCCGGCGGACGACACACTGGCTAGGCAAATTAAGATGAACAATGATTTAACTTCATGCGCAAGCCGAAACTTTACAGCAAATCGGCGATCCGATGACCGATTGGTCAGAGGGATTCGTCCACATGGATTACGTCAACGGCGCAGGAAAGAAGCTTTCGGTTTCGGGGGCTGTTAAGAGCAACGCCGTCAGGAATGCCGACGGCACCATAAGCAACGGCAACGCCGATAATAACGTGCTGCACAGCCTGGGCTATGGCGGCGGCAACAGCACGCTTACCGGTGGCGACGGCGACGACACCTATCACCTGTGGTCGAAAGGGACCGTCGTCGAGAAGGCCGGGGGCGGCATCGACACGATCTACAGCCATGTCGAAGCGGCCTATCTGCCCGATCAGGTCGAAAACCTCACGCTATCGGGGGCCAGCGCCCGGTTCGGCATCGGCAATGCACTCGACAACATTCTGACTGCGGGCGATTCCGGCAGCGAGCTGAACGGTGGACTCGGCAACGACGTACTCGTCGGCGGCACGGGCATCGACACCTTCATCCTGCGCAAGGGCGAAGGATCGGATGCAGTCTATAATTTCAACGTCACGCAGGACAATGTGCGCCTCAGCGGCTTCGGCTATCATGACTTTGCCGATCTGAAGACCCGCATGACGCAGACGGGTACCGACGTGACGATCGCCCTGGCGGACGATCAGAAATTGGTGCTGCGCAACACGCAGCTCGAGACGCTATCGGCGAAGAATTTCGAACTCGAACTCGATCGCAGCACGCTGAAGCTGACGTTCGAGGAGAATTTCGACAAGCTGGTTACCCAGTCACAGGGCGGGTTCTGGCGCACGGACTGGGGCAACGGCGGGACCAACGACAATTTCCGTCCCGGAGAAGCCGGCGCCTATGTGAACGACACGTTCCTTAACAGCGCGTCGAAGCTCTTGGGGGTGAACCCCTTCTCGATCGATAACGGCGTGCTGGCGATTACCGCCCGGCCGGCGGGTGCGCTGTCCAGCCTGATCGATGGCCGGACCTATACCACCGGCGTGCTGTCGACGAAGGATGCCTTCTCGCAGAAATACGGCTATTTCGAAATCCGCGCGACCCTGCCCGAGGGGAAGGGCTTCCTGCCCGCCTTCTGGCTGAAGTCCGCGGATGGCCGCTGGCCGCCCGAACTGGATGTCGTGGAAGCGACCGGCGACCGGTCGGACACGATCTACATGAGCAGCCACACCGCCGCCGAAACGGGGTCGCACACCTATCAGAGCCAGACGACGCACGTCGATTCCAGCGAGCCGCATACCTACGGCATGAACTGGACCAAGGACGCACTGGTCTGGTACATCGATGGCGTTGAGGCCGCGCGCTACAAGTCGCCGAGCGACGCGACGGCCGAATTCTACATGATGATCAATCTGGCAGTCGGCGGCAGCTGGCCGGGTGCGCCCGATGCCACGACGGGCACGGGGCAGTTCAAGGTCGACTATGTCCGCGTCTATGCGAACAGCGATACCGAAAGCTACACCAGCAAGGGCGAGACCTTCTACCTGAACGACAGCGTCCCGCACACGCAGGGCACGTTCGGCGACGACCTGCTGACCGGCGGCGCTGGGAACGACGTGATGGATGGCCGCGCTGGCCATGACAAGATGTTCGGCGGCGCGGGCAACGACACCATGACTGGCGGCGCGGGCAACGACCTGCTCGACGGCGGGACCGGGGCCGACGACATGACCGGCGGCGACGGCGACGATACCTATTATGTCGACAATGCCGGAGACCGGGTCAGCGAATATTACAACAACGGCAAGGGCGGCTATGACAAGGTATTCGCCTCGGTCGACTATACGCTGACCGCCAACGTCGAGGACCTGACGCTGATCGGCAATGCCCGCAGCGGCACCGGGACCGAGCAGGACAATATCCTGACCGCCAACGACCTGGGCAACACGCTGCGGGGCCTTGGCGGGCACGACACGCTCTATGGCGGGCGTGGCGACGACCTGCTCGACGGTGGTGCTGGCAACGACAAGCTCTACGGCGGTGCCGGCAACGACAAGATGTACGGCGGCGACGGTTATGACGTGCTGTACGGCGGCGACGGCAACGATGTCATCGACGGCGGCGCGCACAATGACATGCTGTACGGCGATGCCGGCAACGACAAGCTGTATGGCGGACCCGGCAACGACACGCTTTCGGGCGGTTATGACGCCGACTTCATGGCCGGCGGCCAGGGCGACGACACCTATCATGTCGATCATGTCGGCGACGTGATCGAGGAACTGTTCGGCGAAGGCTATGACCGGGTCCGCTCGTCGGTCGACTACACCCTGTCCGACAATGTCGAGGAATTGCAGCTGGTCGGCCCGGCGATCACCGGCATCGGCAATGCCCAGAACAACACGCTGTACGGCAACGAGAACAACAACCGTCTTTATGGCGGCGGCGGTGACGACGTGTTGACCGCCGGGCTCGGCAACGACCTGCTCGACGGCGGAACCGGGGCCGACCGGATGACCGGCGGCGATGGCGATGACACCTATTATGTCGATAACGTCCGCGACACGGTGGTCGAATTCCACAACGACGGTGCCGGCGGCTATGACAAGGTATTCGCCTCGGTCGACTACAGCCTGTCCGCCAATGTCGAGGACCTGGTCCTGACCGGTACCGCAATCAAGGGCACCGGCAATGCCGGCCACAATGTCATCACCGGCAACGATCAGGACAATATCCTGAACGGCGGCGACGGCAACGACACCCTCTACGGCGGGGCCGGCAACGACACGCTGTATGGCGGCACCGGCTGGAACACGATGTACGGCGGCACCGGCGACGACACGATCCATGGCGGCAGCGGCAACGAGACGCTGGTCGGGGACGAAGGCGACGACCAGCTGTTCGGCTATGGCGGCGACGACCGGTTGATCGGCGGCGACGGCAACGACGTGCTGAACGGCGGCGTCGGTGCCGACCGGATGGAAGGCGGCGACGGCGACGACATCTATTATGTCGACAATGCACGCGATACCGTCACCGAATATTTCCATGCCGGCCTGGGCGGGCGGGACAAGGTGTTCGCCTCGATCGACTATGTGCTGGGCGAACAGGTCGAGGACCTGACGCTGATCGGCAACGCCGTCCGCGCCACCGGTAACGCACTCGACAACTTCATCGTCGGCAACAAATGGAACAACGGCATCGATGGCGGCGCGGGCAATGATCGGCTGACCGGCGGTGGCGGGGCCGATACGTTCCTGTTCAGCGGCGTGTCGGGCAACGACGTCATCACCGACTTCGACGGCGACGACCGCATCGACCTGCGCGGCTGGTTCGCCGACGGCGCGGTCGACATGAAGAAGCTGTCGATCGTGAACGGCGACCACGGCGCGATCGTGTCGATGGAGGGCCATGGATCGATTGAACTGCTGGGCGTCATGGCCAACCAGCTGTCGGTCAAGTCGTGGGGCATGATCACCCACAGCTGATCCCCGGCCCCGGCCGGCAAGGGCTGCGACGAAGGGAGGCTCCGGCACATGCCGGAGCCTCCCTTTCGCGTTTAGCGCGCCGCTGGCCGCCGCAGGATCAGGTACAGCGCCCCCTGCCCGCCATGGCGCGGATGCGCCGGGCGGATCGAGGCCACGCGGTCGGCATGCCGCCCCGCCAGAATCCAGTCGCCCACCGCCGCGCGGATCGCACCGCGCGCGTGCGGCCGTTCCGACTCGGGGCGCGGCGGTTTGCCGGTCACCAGCAATAGCACCCGGTCACCGCGCTGGATCGCGCGGGCCAGCCCCTGGTCGAGCAGCAGGTGCGCCGACTGCAACGTGTGGCCGTGCAGGTCGATCGTCGATTCCGGGCTGACCAGCCCGCGCGACAGCCGCCGGTCCCAGCTGGCATCGAGCGTCGGCCCCGGCGTGCGCGCCTTGGCCGGCGCGGGCAGCACGGCGGCCGGACGCGCCCGCACCGGCTTGGGCGCAGGCGCACCGTGCTTCTCCATCGGCGTCGGCGCAACGGCGACCGGGCGCGCGGCGTGCAGCGGCTTTACCGCCGCGACCACCCGCGCCCACAGCGCCGCCTCGCCCGGATCAAGGCGTCGCCCGGCCACCCGCAATCCGTTGGACGGTGCCGACCGGCAATAGCAGGAACGCGGTGCCGCGCGCGCTCATGCCGCCGGCGATCGCCCGTGCCTCGTCGCCAGCACCCCAGAACGTGTCGAAGCGGTTGGTGCCCTTGATCGCGCCGCCGGTATCCTGCGCCACCCACAGTCCGCTGGCATCGGTGCGGTCCATCGACAGGAACACCGGCGCGCCCAGCGGCACGAACCGGGTATCCGCCGCGACGCTCGCCTGTCCCGTGACCGGCACGCCCAGCGCGCCCAACGGCCCCGCCCCGGTCAGTTCGCGGAAGAACACGAAGCTCTTGTTCTCGCGCATGATCGCACGGCCCTGTTCGGGGTTCGCGCGCAGCCACGCCATCAGCCCCTGCATCGACGCCTGTCCGGGCTGGACCAGCCCGCGGTCGCGCATCAGCTTGCCGATGCCGGTATAGTCGCGGCCATTCTGCCCGGCATAGCCGATGCGCATCACGCCGCCATCGGGCAGGCGCAACCGGCCCGAACCCTGTACCTGCAGGAAAAACATCTCGACCGGATCGGCCGCCCACGCGATTTCGAGGCCCCGCCCGGCCAGCGCGCCATCCTCGATCGCGGTCCGGTCGAAATACGGCACGAAGGCCTTGCCATCGACCCGCCCGCGAATCTTCTTGCCCTTGAGGTCTGGCGAGAACAGGCCGAGATCCGCCTCGACCAGATCGCCGGGCACGCCATAGATCGGCGTTTCATAGCCGCTGCGACGGGTCCGCGAGCCGTGGATTTCGGGTTCGTAATAGCCGGTGGCGAACGCCTTGCCGTCACCGACCTGCGCGGTTTCGAACCATTGCGCAAAGAACGCGCGCGCCGCGCCTGCGGAGACCCCGCGCGCGGCGTCGCATGCGGCCTGCCAGTCGGCCGGTCGGGTCAGCCCGGTCGGATCGGCCTTGCGCGTGACCGAGGGGCAGCTGATGCGGAACGCCGCCAGCGCGCGGGCGGCGACGTCCTCGGGGATCGGCAGGCTGGCGACCGGCGGCCCGGCGACGATCCCGGCGGCGAGCGCTGTGGTTGCGCCGTCGACGGCTTCCGTGCCGGTGATCGGCGGCAACGGCACCGCAGCGGTCGGCTGTCGCACTGGCAGGGGCCGGGTGGGCGTACCCGGTGTCGCGATTGGACGTTCATACGCATCCCGTTCGGGTGCCGGTCGCGATGCCGCGCTTTCCGCGCCGCGCGGCACGATCGCATTCGAACAGCCGGCCAGCAGCAGCGCGGCGAATGCCGCCATCCCCCCCTTGTGCATCGCCGTCAGGCTTCGTCGGTGTCAGCGAGCTTCCAGTTCGGATCGCTGCTCTTGAGCACCCGCAGGAACGTCCACACGTCATGCGTCTCGACCGCATCCGACAGCGACCCGGCAATCATGTTGCCGTCGGCATCGCGGGTGATCGCGGCGATATCGGCATCGAAGCGCACCGCGACGCGCGCCACGCCACCTTCAACCGACGCTTCGGTCACGACCGCGCGCTCGATCGACACCAGCCGGTTTTCCAGCGTCTGGCCCGCCGCATTGCGATCGGCAATCGCCTGCGCAAAGGCTACGCGCACATCGCGCTCGGTCAGCCATTCCAGCGTCGCCTCATCGCCCTTCCAAAAGGCTTCGAGGATCATGCGATAGGCCGACTTCGCCCCTTCGACGAACTGCGCCACGTCGAACGTCGGGTCGGCGGCGATCAGCGCACGCAGGCCGGCTTCGGCACCGCTTTCGACATGGCGGGGGCCCAGCACGCGCGCTTCGGGCGTCACCTCGATCGGGCGGGCGACGGGCGGCGTGCCGATGCGTTCCTCGGCCGCGCGCGGCAGGGGTTCATGACCGGTACGCTTGCCCAGTACGGCATAGAGCCGCATGGCCAGAAACGCCGCGATCATCGCGAGCAGGACGACAAAAACCACCATGCCTTCACTTCCTTCCGTCGACCGGACATAGGACCGATCGGGCGCGGATACAAACGCTGCGGCGGCCATCTGTTTCGCCGGGTGGGTCGACCCGTTGAATCGCGGTCCTGCCGCTGCTAGTCCGCGCCATCTTAACGCGGCAAGCGCCAAAGCTTTCCGCCGTAGCGGACAGGAACTACCATGGAAGATCAGAACGACGCCACCGGCATCGACGCCTTTGCCAATGGGGACGACAGCCAGCCGTCGGTCAACGTCATCACCCAGTACGTCAAGGACCTGTCGTTCGAGAATCCGAACGCGCCGGGCGTGTACCAGGTGCCGGGCAGCCCGAAGCTGGACGTGCAGTTCAACATCGGCGCCAACCAGGTCGGCGACGACGTGCACGAAGTCGTGCTGAAGATTGAGGCGCGCGCCGAGATCGAGGACCAGGTGATGTATCTGGTCGACCTGTCGTTTGCCGGGCTGTTCGGCCTGCGCAATATTCCGGCCGAGCATCTCCAGCCGTTCCTGCTGGGCGAAGCGCCGCGCATCCTGTTCCCCTTCGCCCGCCGGGTGCTGGCCGATGCGGTGCGCGATGGCGGCTTCCCGCCGCTGATGCTGGAGCCGATCGACTTCGCGCAGCTCTACATCACCCAGGCCGAACAGCAGGCCGGGATCGGCGAAGTCGCCGGCCACGCCTGAACCAGACCGGGCAGGCGCGGGCTAATCCCATGAAGCTGGCGAAATCGCTGGGATCGGTTGGCGGGCTGACGCTCGCCAGCCGGGTGCTGGCGCTGGGACGCGACTCGCTGCAGGCGACGTTCGTCGGCGCCGGGTTCGCGTCCGACGCGTTCTTGGTCGCGTTCCGCCTGCCCAACATGTTCCGCGCGCTGTTCGCCGAAGGGGCGTTCAACGCCGCCTTCGTGCCGCTGTTCAACAAGAAGGTGGCGGAGGGCGATGCGGCAGCCGAGGGCGAGGGGCTTGGCGTCGCCATCGCCTTTGCCCGCGACGTGCTGTCGGTGCTGCTGCCGGTGCTGGTCGCGGCGACCGTCGTGATGCTGATCGCCGCATGGCCGCTGACTTGGGCTTTGTCGGGCGGGTTCAACGATCCGACGCCCGATCAGTTCGCCTATGCGGTCACGCTGTCGCGGATCACCATCCCGTATCTGCTGCTGATCTCGATCGTGTCGCTCCTCGGCGCGATCCTCAATTCGCTCGACAAGTTCTGGGTGAATGCCGCCGCCCCCATCCTGCTGAACATCGCGATGGTCGCCGGCCTGCTGTTCTTCCACGGACCCGACCCCTATGCGACCGCCCGCGTGCAGGCATGGGCGGTGACGGTGGGCGGCGCGCTGCAATTGGGCTGGCTGATGCTGGCCTGCCGCCGCGCCGGGGTATCGCTGAAGCCTCGCCGCCCGCGCATGACCGATGATGTGCGCGCGATGCTGAAGCTGATCGTTCCCGCCGCCGCCGGGGCGGGGGCGATGCAGTTCAATCTGGTCATTTCGACCGCGCTGTCGGGCAAGCTGCTCGATGCCGGATCGATCTCGTACATCTATTATGCCGACCGCCTGAACCAGCTGCCGCTGGGACTGATCGGCATCGGGCTGGGCACCATCCTGCTCCCCACCATCTCGCGCCAGCTCAGCCGCAAGGACGATGCCGGCGCCATGGATACGCAAAATCGGGGCATCGAACTGGCGCTACTGCTGACGCTGCCGGCGACCATCGCGTTCCTGACCGTCGCCGAACCGATCATCCGCGCGCTGTTCCAGCATGGCGCGTTCGGCGCGGACGACACGATCCGCTGCGCCCAGTCGCTCGCCGCCTTCTCGCTCGGGCTGCCGGCCTATGTCCTTATCAAGGTACTGACGCCCGGCTTCTATGCGCGACAGGATACGCGGACGCCGGTGCGGTTCGCCTTGTGGTCGATCGGGGTCAACATCGTCCTCAACCTCGCGCTTATCCCGACCGTCGCCCATATCGGCCCGCCGCTGGCGACCGCCGTCGCGGCATGGGTGAATGTCGCGATGCTGTATGTCACGCTCAAGCGGCGCGGGCATTTCGCGCTCGACCGGCAGCTGACCCACCGCCTGCCGCGCTTCGCCGTTGCCGCGCTGCTGATGGGCGCGGCGCTGTTCTTTGCCGATGGTCTGGTCGCACCGTGGACGACGGGGGCGGTCGTTACCCGCATCCTCGGCATGGTCGCCCTCGTCGGCGCGGGCGCCATCGTCTACGGCCTCGCCTGCCTTGCCACCGGAGCATTCCGGCTGGCCGATCTTCGCGCGCTGCTCCGGCGGCGTGCCGCGTAACCTTTAGGAACCCTGCAATGCGTGTCGTCTCCGGCATCCAGACCACCGGCAATCTCCATCTCGGCAATTATCTGGGCGCGATCCGCAACTGGGTGCGGTTGCAGGACCGGATGGGCGCGGACGATGTGTGCCTGTTCTTCCTCGCCGACCTCCACGCGCTGACCGTGACGCAGGACCCGAAGGAGCTGGCGTCGAACACGATCGAGATGGCGGCGACCCTGCTGGCCGCCGGCATCGATCCCGATCGCTCGATCCTGTTCAACCAGGCGCGTGTGCCCGCGCATAGCGAGCTGGCGTGGATATTGGGCGGCACGGCGCGGGTCGGCTGGCTGAACCGCATGACCCAGTGGAAGGACAAGGCCGGCAAGAACCGTGAAGGCGCCAGCGTCGGGCTGTTCACCTATCCGGTGCTGCAGGCCGCCGATATCCTGGCGTACAAGGCGACGCATGTGCCGGTCGGCGAGGACCAGAAACAGCATCTCGAGCTGGCGCGCGATATCGCCACCAAGTTCAACCTCGACTTCGGGGTCGAGCTGTTCCCGCTGCCCGAACCGATGATCCCCGAGGATACGCCGCGCATCATGAGCTTGCGCGACGGTACCGCGAAAATGTCTAAGTCCGACCCGTCGGATATGAGCCGCATCAACCTGATCGATGCAGACGAGCTGATCGCGACCAAGTTCCGCAAGGCGAAGACCGACCCCGAGCCGCTTCCGTCCGAGGTCGCTGGCCTTGCCGAGCGGCCCGAGGCGCGTAACCTCGTCACGATCTATGCCGCGCTGTCGGGCGGGACGTCGCAGGACGTGCTATCGCAGTTCGGCGGGCAGGGGTTCGGCGCGTTCAAGCCGGCGCTGGCCGATCTGGCGGTGGCGAAGCTCGGGCCGATCCGCGACCGGCTGGTGGCACTGCTGGATGACCGGGCGGCGGTCGGTGCGACGCTGGCCAAGGGCGCGGCGAAGGCCGAGGCACTGGCCCGCCCAACCCTGCGCGCCGCACAGGACGCGTTGGGGCTTCAAGTCTGAATTTTTGTTTTATGGATGAACGGTAATACGGTCAGTTGCTGCTGGCCGTATACGACCCTGCACATTATGCGTGCAGCATTGCTCACCCAACAGGGGACGCCGTTCGTGACCAGCACCACCGTCGACACCACGCCCTTTACCGACCAGAAGCCCGGCACCTCGGGCCTGCGCAAGAAGGTGCGGGTGTTCCAACAGACGCATTATGCCGAAAATTTCATCCAGTCGGTGTTCGACGTGGTCGAGGGCAAGGACGGCGCGACGCTGGTGATCGGCGGCGACGGCCGTTACCTGAACCGCGAGGTCATCCAGACCGCGATCCGCATGGCCGCCGCCAACGGCTTCGCCCGCGCCATCGTCGGACAGGGCGGCATCCTGTCGACCCCCGCTGCCTCGAACGTCATCCGTACGCGCAGTGCGATTGGCGGCCTCGTCCTGTCGGCCAGCCACAATCCCGGCGGCCCGGACGAGGATTTCGGGATCAAGTATAATGTGTCGAACGGCGGTCCGGCGCCGGAGAGCTTCACCGACGCGCTCTACGCCCGCACGCTGGAAATCGACCGCTACGTCATCAGCGACGCGACCGGCATCGACCTCGACACGCTAGGCGAAACTCAGGTCGACGGCATGACCGTCGAAGTGGTCGATCCCGTCGCCGCCTATGCCGAATGCATGGAGGGGCTGTTCGACTTCGCCGCGATCCGCGACCTGATCGCCGGCGGCTTCCGCTTGTCGTTCGACGCGATGAGCGCGGTGACCGGGCCGTACGCGACCGAAATCCTCGAACGCCGCCTCGGCGCCGCGCCGGGTACCGTCGTCAACGGCACCCCCCTGCCCGATTTCGGCGGCCATCACCCCGATCCCAACCTCGTCCACGCCCACGAATTGTACGAGCGGATGATGGGCGACGACGCCCCCGATTTTGGTGCAGCGTCGGACGGTGACGGCGACCGCAACCTCATCATCGGCCGCGGCATCTTCGTGACGCCCTCGGACTCGCTCGCCGTGCTGGCGGCCAACGCCCACCTCGCCCCGGCCTACAAGGACGGTATCGCCGGCATCGCCCGCTCGATGCCGACCTCCGCCGCCGCCGACCGCGTGGCGCAGGCGCTGAACGTGCCGCTGTACGAGACGCCGACCGGCTGGAAGTTCTTCGGCAACCTGCTCGACGCCGGCCTCGTCACCATCTGTGGCGAGGAAAGCGCGGGCACCGGATCGAACCATGTCCGCGAAAAGGACGGCCTGTGGGCGGTGCTGCTGTGGCTCAACATCCTTGCCGTGCGGCGTCAGCCAGTAGCGGAGATCATGGCCGACCATTGGGCACGCTATGGCCGCAACTATTATGCGCGGCACGATTATGAGGGCGTGGAGCAAGCCGGGGCCGATGCCCTGGTGGCGTCGCTACGCGATCGGCTGGCGACGCTGCCCGGCACGACGATCGGCGACCTGACGATCGCCGAGGCCGACGACTTCGCCTATCACGACAGCACCGACGGATCGGTCAGCCGCAAGCAGGGCATCCGCATCCTGTTCGCCGACGGATCGCGCATCGTGTTCCGCCTGTCGGGCACCGGTACGCAGGGCGCGACGCTGCGCGTCTATATCGAGCGCTATGCGCCGGTCGACGGCGACCTGGCACAGCAGACCGGCGACGCGCTGGCACCGCTGGTGGCAGCGGCGGAAACGCTGGCGTCGATAAAGTCGCATACCGGACGCAACGAACCGGACGTCATCACGTAAGACGGATATCGGCGGGGTGAGGGAGATCCTACCCCCCCCCCGCCCAATCCGTTCGGTTCGAGCAGCTGCGAGCTTGTCGAGAAGCGTCCGTCGAGAACGCCCCCTTTGGGGCAACCCCTTCTCGACTACGGTTCTCGACAGGCTCGAACCTGCGCTCGAAGCCAACGGGATAGTGTAAGTAGGAAGTACGCTCAGCCTTCGAGCGAGCGCATCAACGTGCGCACCGCGCTGTCGATCTCGCGATCGACCCCGCGCAATTCCTCGATCCGGCGCACGGCGTGGATCACGGTCGAATGGTCGCGATTGCCGAACTTGCGGCCGATTTCGGGCAGCGAGCGGGTCGTCAGCCGCTTGGCAAGGTACATCGCCACCTGCCGCGGCCGCGCGATCACCTGTGCCCGGCGTGCCGAGATCAGGTCGAGCTGCTTCACCTCGAAATGCGCCGATACCGCGCGCTGGATATCGTCGATCGTGACGCGCTTCGCCGGCCCCGCCAGCATCTCACCCAGCGTCGCGTGCGCGAACGCCATGTCGATCGTCTCACCGGTGAGCGAGGCATAGGCGACGAGGCGGTTGAGCGCCCCTTCCAGCTCACGCACGCTGCCGCGAATCCGCCCGGCGAGCAGGTCGATCACGTCCTCGGGCACCGGCGTGCCGGGAACCTCGGCCAACTTGGCGGCAAGGATTTCGTGGCGCAGCTCCGTCTCGGGCGTCTTGATATCGGCGACCAGGCCACCGCCCAGCCGCGACAGCAGCCGCGGATCGATCCCGTCGAGCAGCGCCGGCGAACGATCGCAGGCGATCACCACCCGCTTGCCCGCGTCCATGAACGCGTTGATCGTGTGGAGGCATTCCTCCTGCGTCGCGTCCTTGCCGGCGACGAACTGCAGGTCGTCGATCATCAGCAGGTCGACGCCACGCAGCTTCGCCTTGAAGCTGTGGGTGTCGCGGGCGCGCATCGCCGCGACGAATTCGAACATGAACCGCTCGGCCGGCAGATAGACTGCGGTCGCCGCCGGATCGGCCTCGAGGAACGCATGGCCGATGGCGTGCATCAGGTGCGTCTTGCCCAGCCCCGTGGCGCTGTGGAGGAACAGCGGGCTGAAGCGCGGCACACCCGGTTCGGCCAGCGCCTTGGCCGCGTTGAACGCAACACGATTCGACGGGGCGACCACGAACCGGTCGAAGCGATAGCGCGGGTCGAACGCAGGGCGCTCGGCCGGCGCGCGCTGCGACACGGCGGGCAGCGGCGCGGGCGCAGCGGCCGCAATCAGCGGCAGCGGTGCATCGGCCGGGGCCGAGTCGAACAACGGCGCGGGAGGAACGATTCGCGTGGGCAAGGCAGTGGCGGTTTCGACGACGACGTCCCGGACCTGGGGCAGATGGGCGCGGAATTCATGCGCCAGCCGCTCGGCATAATGGTTGCGGACCCAATCGGTCATGAACGCCGATGGCAGCGTCAGGCGCACCACGCCGTCGCCATCGGGCGCGACCAGCTCCATCGGCTTCAGCCAGCGGTCGAACAGGCGCTGTCCGGCGGACACGCGCAGGTTCTGGCGCACGCGGGCCCATGCCGCCGCAACCTCCACCTGTTCATGATCCACCGGTATCGTCACTGGCAAAAACTCTCCCGCGCCGGGAAGCATGCTTCCCGACCGCCCTTGGTCCGTCGTCTAAAAATCCCCCCTCGACCGCGCCGAAGCATCGGTCGCACGCAAAGATTCGCGCGGGCCCCGGATCGCCACAAGGGCGTCGGGGAGTGCTGTTTAGGAACCGGAACGCGCTTCGATCAAGTCATCAAACCGAAATAAAGACGGTTGACACGCCCCCAGCCGCAGAAATGCGTCGATTTTCTTTTTTCGTGTTTTTAATCAATATCTTAACGTGAATCGGCCGAGCTGAATCGCGGGAATCCACGGATTTCCGCCATTTCCCGACAGCATGATTCGATGCACGCAGGCGGAACCAAATTTCCGGGCCCTCCGACCCCGCCGGCACCCGCCCCGAACGGCAGCGGACACACGCAGAAAACCCCGCCGGCAGGGTCGCCGACGGGGTGTCATGCTTGCCGCCAATGGCGTCAGCGGATCAGGCGATCGCGCCGACTGCCTTGGTCAGGCGTGCGAACTTGCGGCTCGCGGTGTTCTTGTGCAGCACGCCCTTGGCGACGCCACGGGCCAGTTCCGGCTGCACGTTCGACAGCGCGGTGGTGGCCGCTTCGCGGTCGCCGGCGACGATCGCTGCTTCGACCTTCTTTACGAAGGTACGGATGCGGCCAACGCGCGCACCATTGATTTCCGCACGACGCGCATTGCGCCGGATACGCTTCTTCGCCTGTGGCGTATTCGCCATGCCGTCCTCGACTCTCGCAAATGATTGGTGCCGATCGAGCAGATCCCGACCGGAGAAGGTGCGCCCCTTAAACGGTCATCGCGCTCCGGTCAACTATCGCTGGCAGGTTCGGCACCAGAAGGTGGAGCGTCCGCCATCCACCCGGCGCTCGACGATACCACCACAGGGGCACACCTCGCCCTCGCGGCCATATACCCGGAATTGCTTGGAAAAATAGCCGAGTTCACCGTCCGGCCGGGCATAGTCGCGCAGGGTCGATCCGCCCGCCTCGATCGCCGACAGCAGCACCGCGCGAGTCGCATCGACCAGTGCGGCGAGTCGTTCTGGCGCGATCTGCCCGGCCGGGCGGGTCGGGGCGATTCGCGCGACGTTCAGCGCCTCGCAGACATAGATATTGCCCAAGCCAGCGACGATCCGCTGGTCGAGCAGCAGCAGCTTCACCGGCGCGATGCGTCCGGCAAAGCGGCGCTCGAGATGCTCGGCCGTGAAATCGGGACCGAGCGGCTCCGGCCCCAGCGCCACGAACGGCGGCCATGCGGCGACCTCCGCGGTCGGTAGCAGGTCGACCGATCCGAAACGGCGCGGATCGTTCAGCACCACCTGCCGCCCCGCCGCCGTTTCCAGCACGAGGTGGTCGTGGGCCAAAGGTTCGGCGGGGTCGACCCGCCAGCGCCCCGACATGCCGAGGTGAAAGATGAAGCTGTCGCCGCGATCGGTGTCGATCAGCCCGTATTTGGCGCGGCGCGACAGGCCGGTGACCGTCGCCCCGGTCAGCCGCTGGCCCAGATCGACCGGCATCGCGCGGCGCAGGTCGGGACGATTGGCAATCACGCGGGTCAGCCGCTGGCCCCGCAGGACGGGAGCGAGGCCACGGACGGTGGTTTCGACTTCGGGCAGCTCGGGCATGGGGTCCAATCGATGGGGACCGGTACGTCCCTGACTGTAAAGAAAGCTAGGTTCGGTTTGCCCCCGCCACAAGGCGCGGCTAGGGCAGACGCATGAACGACACGGTATCCTTCGGTTACGAAGACGTAGCCCCCGATGAAAAGACGCGGCGCGTCGGCGATGTGTTTGCGAGCGTGGCGGCGCGCTACGACCTGATGAACGACGCCATGTCGGGGGGCATGCACCGGTTGTGGAAGGACCGGTTCGTCGCGCGGGTAAAGCCGGGCAAGGGCGAATCGATCCTCGACATGGCGGGCGGCACCGGTGACATCGCGTTCCGCATGGCCAAGCACGGCGCGAACATCACCGTCGCCGACATCAACCCGGCGATGCTGGGCGTCGGCATGGAACGCGCGGAAAAGCGCAAGATCGGCGGCCTGCTCTGGTCCGAACAGAATGCCGAGACGCTGGATTTCGCCGATCGCAGCTTCGATGCGTACACGATCGCGTTCGGCATCCGGAACGTGACCGATATCCCGAAGGCGCTGCGCGAGGCGCACCGCGTGCTGAAGCGCGGCGGGCGGTTCTTCTGCCTCGAATTCTCGACCGTGACGTGGCCGGGCTTCGCCGATGTCTATGACCAGTATTCGCACAAGCTGGTGCCCAAGCTCGGCAAGCTGCTGGCGAATGACGAGGACAGCTATCGCTACCTGATCGAATCGATCCGGCGCTTCCCCGACATGCCGACCTTCGAACGCATGATCGGCGATGCAGGCTTCATCCGCACCCGGGTCGAACCGATCATGGGCGGGCTGGTCGCGATCCATAGCGGGTGGAAGATTTGATGCCGAAGGCATCGAACCCCCGCGCAGGCGGGGGTCCAGGGCAAAAGGCCGCATGACGTCCACCCTCACCCATGGCTGGCGCATCCTGAAATGGGGGCGCACGCTGGCGCGGCACGGCGCGCTGATCGATATCGAGCGCAACCCGCGCACGCCCGCGCGCCTGCGCCGCGTGGTGCGGCTCGCCCGACTGGGCGCGCGCGTGCCGAAAACGCCGCGCTATGCCGAGGCGTTCGCCGCGCTCGGCCCCGCCGCGATCAAGCTGGGGCAGACGCTCGCCACCCGCCCCGATCTGGTCGGCGAAGCCGTCGCGCAGGACCTGCTGAGCCTGCAGGACGCGCTGCCGCCGCTGCCATGGGACGTGGTGCGTCCGGCGATCGAATCGGGTCTCGGCCAGCCGATCTCCGCGCTGTTCGCCTCGATCGAGGAAACGCCGGTCGGCGCCGCCTCGATCGCGCAGGTCCACCGCGCGATCACCACCGATGGCCGGCAGGTCGCGGTGAAGGTGTTGCGCCCGGGGGTCGAGGCGCAGTTCTTCGACGCGATCGACACCTATGAATGGGCCGCCGCCCGGCTGGAGACGATGGGCGGCGAGCTGAAGCGCCTGCGCCCGCGCCTCGTCATCGAAACGATGAAGCGCTGGACCGCGCGCGAACTCGACCTGCGCCGCGAAGCTGCCTCCGCGTCGGAACTGTCCGACAGCATGGAGGCCGAGCCGGACTTCACCGTCCCCGATATCGACTGGCAGCGCACCACGTCAAAGGTGCTGACGACGCAGTGGATCGACGGCATCAAGCTGTCGAACCGCCCCGCGTTGGTCGCCGCCGGGCACGACCTGAATGCCATGGCGACGCGGCTCGTCCGCGCGTTCCTGCGGCAGGCGATCGCCGACGGCTTCTTCCATGCCGACATGCACCAGGGCAATCTGTTCGCGCTGCCCGACGGGCGCATCGCCGCGATCGATTTCGGGATCATGGGCCGGATCGACCGGCGCGCGCGGGTGTGGCTGGCGGAAATCCTCTACGGTCTCATCACCGGCGATTACAAACGCGTCGCCGAGATTCACTTCGAGGCGGGCTATGTGCCCGCGCACCATAATGTCGCCGAGTTCGCGACGGCGCTGCGTGCGGTGGGCGAGCCGATGCGCGGGCTGGCGGTCAAGGACATGTCGGTCGGCATGATGCTCGATTCGCTGTTCAACATCACCCGCGATTTCGACATGCAGACCCAGCCGCATCTGCTGCTGCTGCAAAAGACGATGGTGATGGTGGAGGGGGTCGCCACCGCGCTCGATCCAGACATCAACCTGTGGGAAACGGCGGCGCCGTTCGTGCGCGGCTGGATTCGCGACGAGCTGGGGCCGGAAGCGATGGTCGCCGACCGGATTATCACCGACCTGCGCACCTTTGCCCGCCTGCCCGACCTGCTGCGCAATATCGAGGCGCGCTATCCCGCGCCCGGTGGTGCCCCGCCCTCCCCGCCGCTGCCCGATATCGCGGTGGTCAAGGTCGGCGGCGGCTGGCGTTACGGGCTGGTCGCACTGGCCAGCGGGGCGGCGGGCGCGGCGCTGGTGCAGCTGCTGGGATGATCCGGCCGCGGCCGCCGCTGTGGCTGTCGTCGCCCAGCCGGTTCGCGGGATTGCGGCCGATATCGGCGCTCGTCCTGCTGCTCCTCGGGGTCGCGCTGCTGCTGACCGCATGGATGCGCCCGGTCGAGGATGTGGGCGCGCGCGGACAGGGTGATCTGGGCCTCTATGGCGCGGTGGTCGATGGGGTCCGGCGCGGCGACGATTATTACGGCGTGGTCGCGACCGAATTTCGCGCGGCGGGCTATCCGCTGCGTCCGTTCACCGCCGTCCGCCTGCCGACGCTGAGCGTGGTGCAGGCGGCGTTGCCCGACAGCGTGTCGGTCGTGCTGCTGGTACTGCTCGCCGCCGCTACCGGCTTTGCCTGGACCCGGCGGATCGGCGACTGGTTCGGTCGCGGGCCGCCGCGCATCACCGCACTGTTCCTGCTGGCAGGCGGCATGGTCGCCTTCGTCCAGCCGTCGCTGGTGCAGTTTCACGAATTGTGGGGCGGGCTGCTGGTCGCATGGTCGCTGGCCATCCGGCGGGAGGGCCGTTGGATCGAGGCGGTGGCGCTGGCGCTGTGCGCCATGCTGATCCGCGAGACCGCCGCGCTCTATGCCATCGTCATGCTCGTCGCGGCGCTGATCGAGCGGCAACGGCGCGAGGCGCTGGCATGGGGCGCGATCCTGTTGCTGTTCGTCGCCATCCTGTCACTGCACGCGCGCGCGATCGCGATGGTCGCCGGGCCGCTGTACGCGGGCGCCGGCGGCTGGGGCGGCTGGCACGGCCCGGCGCTGTTCGCATCGGGCATGGCGCGATCGACCGCGCTCACCCTGCTGCCCTGGTGGTTGGGCGCGCCGATGGCGATGGTCGCGCTGGTCGGCTGGGCGGCGGCACCGGGGGCGCTGGGCGTGCGTACCGCCGCCGTCTTCGGCGCGTTCGCGCTGCTGGTCGCACTGTTCGCACGCACCGACAGCTTTCATTGGGTGCTGATCGTTGCGCCTGCCTATCTGGTCGGCATGGCCTTTTTGCCCGACGCCCTGCGCGATCTGACGCGCACCTTGCTCGACAGGCGGCGCGTTCGGGTGCAGAGGATCACGCGATGACACGCATATTGCTGATCGTCGGTGGGGGCATCGCCGCATACAAGGCGTGCGAGCTGATCCGCCTGCTCCGCGGGGCCGGGCACAGCGTGCGCTGTGTGCTGACCGATGGCGGCGCGCAGTTCGTGACGCCGATGACGCTGGCGGCGCTCAGCGAACAGCCGGTCCATACCAGCCTGTGGGACCTGAAGGACGAGGCGGAGATGGGCCATATCCAGCTCAGCCGCCAGGCCGATCTGGTCGTGGTCGCACCCGCCACCGCCGACCTGCTGGCGCGGATGGCGGCGGGCGTCGCTGACGACTTGGCCACCACCCTGCTGCTCGCCACCGACAAGCCGGTGCTGGCGGTGCCCGCAATGAATGTGCGGATGTGGCAACATCCCGCGACCATCCGCAACGTGGCGACGCTGCGCGGCGACGGTATCACCGTACTCGACCCCGACGAGGGCGCGATGGCGTGCGGCGAGTTCGGCCCCGGCCGCCTGCCCGAACCCATCGCGATCGTCGCGGCGATCGAACGCATGGCCGCGCCGACCGCGCCGAAGACGCTGGCCGGGCGGCATGTGCTGGTCACCGCCGGGCCGACGCATGAGGCGATCGATCCGGTGCGCTATCTCGCCAACCGGTCGTCGGGGAAACAGGGGTTCGCCATCGCCGCCGCCTGTGCCGCGCGCGGGGGGCGGGTGACGCTGATCGCCGGGCCGGTGACGCTGCCGACCCCGCCGGGCGTCGATCGGGTCGATGTCGAATCGGCGCGCGACATGGCCAACGCCGTGGCGCAGGCGCTGCCCGCCGATGCGGCGGTGATGGTCGCGGCGGTCGCCGACTGGCAGGTGGAGGCCGCCCCCTCCAAGCTGAAGAAGGGCGATGGCCCGCCGGTGCTGACGCTGCTGCCCAATCCCGATATCCTCGCGATGCTCGGCAGTTCCCCCCGCCGCCCGCGCCTGCTGATCGGCTTTGCAGCCGAAACCGACGACGTGCTGGTCCATGCCGCGGCCAAGCGAACGGTAAAGAATGCCGACTGGATCGTGGCCAACGATGTGTCGCGCGATGTGATGGGCGGCGACCGCAATACCGTCCATATCGTTACGGCCGACGGGGTCGAACATTGGGCCGATGCGCCCAAGCACGACATCGCCGGCCGACTGGCCGACCGGATTGCCGATGCGCTGGCATAGCCCCCTGCTGTTCCTCGCCGCCGCCGTGGCCGGATGCGCCCCCCATGCGACGGCTCCGTCGGCCGTGGCGCTGGCCGGCCAGGAGTTCGGCCCCGGTGCGGCGCGGGACGTCCGTACCCTCGTCATCGTGCTGCACGGCGATGGCGAGGGCGAGGTGCCGGCATCGTTCGCGGGATCGGCGCAGCATCTGGCCGATGCCATCCCGTCCGCTCATGTCGTCGCGCTGCTGCGACCGGGCTATCACGACGCTGCCGGCAACCATTCGCCCGGATCGCGCGGCGGGACCGGAGGCGATGCCTATACCGCCGACCGGATCGCGGTGGTGGCCGACACGATCAAGGGCTGGCGCGCCCGCTATCCGCAGGCGCGCAGCATCCTGATCGGCCAGTCGGGCGGAGCGGCGATGGCGGCGGCGCTCGCCGGCCTGCGGCCCGGTCTGGTCGATGGCGTCGTGCTGGCGGGATGCCCGTGCATGCTGCCCGAGTGGCGCAAGTTCCGCGCGAAGCAGGGGCATGCCGGCTTCGCCGCGCCGGTCACCAGTTTCGATCCGCTGATGACGGTCGGCGGGGTGGCGCCGGTCACCCGTGTCGCGCTGCTCGTGGGAGCCGACGATGGCGAGACGCCGCAACGCTTCTCGCGCCCCTATGCCGAGGCGCTGGCGCTGCGCGGCATCGCTACCGATTATCGCGTGCTGCCCGGACGCGGACATGACCTGCTGGACGATGCCGACCTGATCGACGCGGTGCGCCGCATGTCGGCCGATCCGGCGCCGGTACCGCCCCGAAACGCTGTGGTGACCCCATGATTGCGCTCCAGATCCTCCGCCTGCCCCATGGTGTCGACCTGCCGCTGCCGGCCTATGCCACCGCCGGTGCGGCGGGGATGGATGTCGTCGCGGCCGAGGATGTCGACCTTGTCCCCGGCGCGCGCCATGCCGTCGCCACCGGCTTCGCCATCGCGATTCCGGAGGGGTATGAGGTGCAGGTCCGCCCGCGCTCCGGACTTGCGCTGAAGCACGGTATCACGTGCCTCAACACCCCCGGCACGATCGACAGCGATTATCGCGGCGAGGTGAAGGTGATCCTCGCCAATCTGGGCCACGAGCCGTTTCGCGTGGTGCGCGGCGAACGCATTGCGCAGATGGTGCCGGCGGCGGTCACCCGCGCGAACTGGCACGTGGTTGACACGCTCGACGATACCGCGCGCGGCGCCGGCGGATTCGGGTCGACCGGACGATGATCCCGTTCGCCCTGCTCGGTCTGACCGCGCAGCTGGCGCAGGGTACGCCGCTGGTCCCGCCCGTGCCGGTCGCACCGCCACTGGTGCCGGTGCCACTGGCACGCTCGCCGATCGACTGGCAGGCGCTGCCGCCGCTCCCCTATCGCCGGACGCCGCGCCCGACCGCGCAGATGACGGCGTTCGTCCAGTCCGAACTGCGCCGCGCCAGTTGCCCCCGTCCCCTGCCGGTTAGCGGACGCGCGCAGCTGCAGGTCGATGTCGCGGTGCTGATCGGCGAGGATCATGTCGTGCGCGCGACCATCCCGCGCGCGATCGATTGTCCGACCGTCGAACAATATGCCGCCGGTCTGGTCATCAGCTATGCGCGCGGCAATCTGGTCCCGCGCTTCGTCAGCCCCGGCAACTGGTATCGCGCGGTGCTGCTGTTCGATTGGGTCGAATGAATTTTTCCGACGCCGAACTCGACCGCTATGCCCGCCACCTCGTGCTTCGCGAGGTCGGCGGCGCGGGACAGGCCGCGCTGAAGGCCGCACGGGTCGTGGTCATCGGTGCCGGCGGCATCGGATCGCCCGCGCTCCAGTATCTCGCGGCGGCGGGGATCGGCACGCTGGTCGTGATCGATGACGATCAGGTCGATGCCAGCAACCTGCAACGCCAGACGCTGTTCGGCGACACCGATATCGGCACGGCGAAGGTCGCGGCGGCGGCGACGGCGATCGCGCGGATCAACCCGTTCGTGACGGTCGAGCCGCACCGCGTCCGGATCGATGCCGCCAACGCCGCCGACCTGCTGGCGGGGGCGCAGGTCGTGCTGGACGGCTGCGACAATTTCGCCACCCGCCTGACCGTCGCCGATGCGGCGCTGGCCGCCCGCGTGCCCCTGGTATCGGCGGCGGTCGGACAGTTCGAAGGGCAGCTGGGCGTGTTCCGCGGCTGGGAACCGCAGCTGCCCTGCTATCGCTGCTTCGTGGGCGACGATCCCACCCGCGCCGATGCCAGCTGCGCCGACCAGGGCGTGCTCGGCGCGCTGACCGGGATCATGGGCAGCATGGCCGCATTGGAAGTGATGCGCGCGATCGTCGGTTTCGGCGACGACACGGCGGGCAAGCTGCTGATCGCCGACCTGCTGGCTTTCCGCTTCCGTACGCTGACCCTGCCCAAGGACCCCGGCTGCCGATGCGCGGGCTGACGATCGTTGTCGCCGGTGCCGATCCCGACCGGTTGCGCGCCGCACTGACCATGGCCTGCGCCGCCGCCGCGCTGGGCGGTCGGGCGCGGGTCTATCTGCACGAGGCGTCGGTCGGATTGCTGGCGGGCAGCGCGCCCGCGCCGGGCGGCCTGCCGGATCTGACCGAGTTGCGCACCATCGCGGCGGAGAGCGGCGTCGAGCTGTTCGCGTGCCAGACCGGCTTGGCGCTTGCCGGGCTGTCGGCGGACACGCAAAGGGTCGCGGCAGGCGGTCTGATCGACCTGCTCGCGACCCTTCAGGACGACCGGCTGGTCACCCTGTAGCGGCGGAGGAAACAAGCCCCCGCCCCGTGGCTCAGTTGGCCAGTGCTTCCTCGGCGAACGCCCGCACCGCCGGACCGATGTCCGCGCGCGCCAGCGCCAGCGCGATGTTCGCCTGCACCCAACCGGCCTTGTCGCCACAGTCGTAGCGCTTGCCGTCGAAGGTGAAGCCGTGGAACGGCTGGTTCCCGATCAGCTTGGCCATCGCGTCGGTCAGCTGGATCTCGCCACCGGCGCCCGGCTCCTGCGAATCGAGGATCTGCATCACTTCGGGCTGCAGGATGTAGCGGCCCGGGATCATCAGGTTCGACGGCGCCTTGCCCTTGGGCTTTTCGACCAGCGCGGTGACTTCGGTCAGGCGACCGTCGGTCTTGCCCGGCGAAATGATGCCGTACTTATCGGTTTCGCTGTCGGGCACTTCCAGCGCACCGATCACGTTGCCGCCGACCTGGTTATAGGCGTCGACCATCTGCTTCAGGAAGCCGCCGACCATCAGCTCGTCGGGCAGCAGCACCGCGAACGGCTCGTCACCGACGATCTCGCGCGCGCACCACACCGCATGGCCGAGGCCCAGTGGCTCCTGCTGGCGGACATAGACCGGCGAACCCGGCTTCTGGCGGATGCCCTCGATCAGCGCCATCGACTTGCCGCGTGCCTTCATCGTCGCTTCCAGTTCGTAGGAAACGTCGAAATGATCCTCCAGCGCGCCCTTGCCGCGGCCGGTGACGAAGATGATCTGTTCGATGCCGGCTTCCAGCGCCTCTTCGACCGCATATTGGATCAGCGGCTTGTCGACGACGGTCAGCATTTCCTTCGGCATCGACTTCGTGGCGGGAAGAAACCGCGTGCCGAGACCGGCGACCGGAAAGACTGCCTTGCGTACCTTCTTGATCGTCATCGCTTCCATCCCAAATTTGCTGCACTGCAATAGAACGTCATCGACCGGCTGGCAAACGCGTTTCGCCCCGCGCCGCCACCCGGTTCATTGATCGTGCAGCCCCTTTGGCATAGAGGCGTTAGAATATCATGGTCTTCTCCAAGTTATTTCGCCGGGCCGCCGCACCTGCGCCCCGCATTGCCGATGGCCGCGTCGTTTATGCGATCGGCGACATCCATGGACGGCTCGATTGCCTGGAGGATCTGCTGGCCCGGATCGACGCCGATCCGGAGCGTGGCGACCGGCGGGTGACCCTCGTCTTCCTCGGCGACCTGATCGATCGCGGCCCCGATTCGCGCGGCGTCGTCGAACGGGTGATGGCGCTGTGCGCCGCGAGCGAGGACGTCCATTGCCTGTGCGGCAATCATGAGGAATTGTTGCTGGAGGCCGCCGCCGGGTCGCGCCAGGCGCTCGGTATCTTCAACCGGGCCGGCGGCCGCGAAACCGTGCTCAGCTACGGCGTCGACGACGCGACCTATGAACGCGAGGATTTGAAGGGCGTCCAGCGCCTGATCCTTGACCATGTACCGGCCGCGCATCTCGATTTCCTGCGGACGCTGCCGGATCGGATCGTCATCGACGATTATGTCCTGGTCCATGCCGGCATCCGCCCCGGCGTCGCGCTGGACGATCAGAAATCCTCCGACCTGCTCTGGATCCGGGCCCCGTTCCTCGACCATCATAGTCGTCACGAACGGTTCGTCGTCCATGGCCATACCGTGACCGAGGAACCCGATGTCCGTAGCAACCGGATCGGGATCGATACCGGCGCCTACCGCACGGGACGGCTGACCGCATTGGTGCTGGCGGGCGATTCGTACCGGTTCCTGACCACCGCCTGCCCGGAGGGCAGCGGCGCCAGCGTCGACTGATCTGGCGGGACGTGCCGTCCGCCATCACCGCAGGCTAAACATCGTCCCCAGCGCGCTACGCATCGCCGGCAGGGCGCCCAACGAAAAAGGGCGCCCCGTGAGGGACGCCCTTTCCGCAGATCGTAGCGCGGTTGCCCGCGCGAACAATCAGTTGCTGTCCGAATCGCTGTCCGAGTCGGCGACGACAACGATGCCTGCAACGACGGCAGCAGCAGCCAGCAGAGCGACGATGATGCCGCCGCCGGCCAGCTTCTCACCCTTGGCAGCCGGCGCCGACGCGCGAGCAACCGACAGCTTCGAAGCGTTGGCAGCGTTGGCGATCGTCGGAGCGACGGTCATCGACACGGCCGAGGCCGCGATCAGCATCTTCTTGGCAAAACCCATTTCTACACTCCCTTGCAAAACTCTACGTCGGATCGCCTTTTGCATAGCAGCACGCCACCTGCAAGTACTATCGTCCCGTTCGCGACCAGCCGTTTGGCCGTGCGGACCAATAGTGGTCGCGCGGGTCACTGCGCCGGAACAGGTTAAATTCTACTTAGTTCCGACACGAAAAACAGTTCCGCCGGCCCAACAGGCTCGATCCGGCGCATTTCCCCTCAGGATAGAGGCGCGTTGCGGGTTGCCAGTATTGGCGGTTGGTACGGAATGGGCGCCCCATTCGGCAGGGTTGCCAGTTCACCCGCAATCAATTCGGCGCGTGTCGCTGCCGATGAATGCGTTCTACTGTGGAATATCCCGCCATCGATTCGCGCGCCCGGCCCCTGCCAGAATCGCACCGCCTCCTGTGGGTCCCATCCCGCATTGCGCAAAAGATGGACGCCCAGCCGGTCGGCATCGTCCTCGGTCTGGCGATGGATGCGGCCGTTGCGGCCCAGTTCGCGCAGCAGGCCGCGACTGACCTTCGCCGCGTCCAGCCGGGCATGATGCCGCAGGATATTGTGCGACAGTTCGTGCGCAACGACGACCGCCACTTGCGGATCGGCGAATCGGTCGAGGAATGCGCTCGAAATCTGCACGAGCCGTCCATCGGCGACCGCATCCAACGCGGTTCCCACTCGCAGTTCGAACAGCGTCCGGCATCCTGGCGATGGCGCGATGCCGATCGTGCGGTCGACACCGCCCCGCCGCAGAACCAGTGTGAGCGGCCGGTCGACCGGTTGCGAATCGATCAGCGCGGCCACCGCGTCGCGGGTGCGGACATGCCCTCCACCGCTAGCCGTCGGGACCGGCTGTCCATTGACGCTGACGATCGAATCATCGGCGCGCACCCCGGCGCGGGCGGCGGGGCTGCCCGGTACCACGCCCTCGACCGCGACACCGGTCGCAAAGCCGAATACGGCGCGGGCCGCCGGCTGCTCCGCCTCGGCATATTGGTCGATCGCATGCACCACCATGCCCGGCACCGGCGCGACGTCGGCGCATAGCGAGGCATTGGCCGTCGCCAGTCGATAGCCGATTGCCCCCAGTCGCAGATCGGCCGCCCGCAGCGCCTCCAGCGTTGCCCCGTCCGCTGACACCGGCATCGGCGCCGCGCCCAGGGTCGGCAGCGCCAGCAGCGCCCACGCCACAAGCCGGAAACGGGACCCGCGCTGGACGCGGGGGGAGAAGGGGGAAGCCATGCCGTGCACCTACCACGAAACCGGCGGGTCAGGCGATGCGGTCGCTACTCGATTCGCCCGTTCGCGATCGCCGTGCGCGACGGGCGACGCCGCGAACGCTACGCACCGGAGATGGCGACCTCCGCCGCCTGCACGCCGCGCTGGAAAGGACGCATCCCTTTCTACACCGTCCCCGATCGCATCGATCCGCCAGACAAACGAAAACGGCGCCGGAAGCCCGGCGCCGTCTGCGATCGATCCTGTCGGCCTCAGCGCCCGACCGGCGGCGCTCCCGCACCCGGCGGCGGGACCGCGCCTCCCTGCTGCTGTTGCTGCTGCATCATCTGCTGCATCTGCAACTGCTGCAGGACGGTTTCCGGAATGAAGTCGATCATCTCGACATCGAACACCAGCACCTGCTTCGCCAGCTTTTCGACTTCCGGCGACATCGGCGGCGCGCCTTCGGGACGCGGCGCGGCATAGCCCAGTTCCGGCTTCACCCAGAACCGGTACTTCGCCCCCTTCGGCATCAGCTTGATCGCTTCGCCAAAGCCCGAAACGACGCCCTTCGGCGACATCGGGGTCGGCTGCCGGCTCTGATCGAACACGGTGCCGTCGGTGAACTTGCCGACATAGTTGACCAGCGCGACATCGGCGTCGGTCGGGGTCGGGCCGGTACCCTTGGTCAGCACTTCATATTGCAGGCCGCTGGCGGTCGTCACGATGCCAGGGCGCGATGCATTGCCCGACAGGAACGAATCGACATCGCTACGCGTGCCGGCCCATGCGAACCCGGCTGCGAGCAGCACGGCCAGCACGATACCAACCCATATCCAGGTGATATGACGCTGCTTGACGGGACGCAGCGGAACGGCAGTGACCGACATCGAAACCCCTTATCGTGCGGCACACGGCGCCGCATCGCAGTACCAGCAGGGTCGCCGGCCCGCTGGCCCGCGACCCGATTCGGTATTTACCGGGCGCTGTCGCGTTCCATCCGCTTGCGCTCCAGCTTGCGGGCGCGACGGACGGCGGCGGCACGCTCGCGAGCGCGCTTTTCCGACGGCTTTTCGTAGTGACGGCGCAGCTTCATCTCGCGATACACGCCTTCGCGCTGCAGCTTCTTCTTCAGCGCACGAAGGGCCTGATCGACATTGTTGTCACGGACGATGATCTGCATGGGGCCGTAAAACTCCGGGTCTTTATCGCAATAGAATAGGGTTCGCCGAAGCATGGCTGCGGCGTGACGAATCCCCCTAACAGGACTGTCCCCGCCGGGCAAGTCAAACCGCCATGTTTCAGAAGATCAGATCGCCTCCGGCACGTCCGGCAAGGATTCGTCCGATCGCATCGAACAGCGCGTCCATCGCCACCGGCTTGAACAGCACTTCGTCGGCACCGGCGGCAATGCAGCGCTCGGTCAGGTCGATCGCGGTGTCGGCAGTCACGATGATGATCGGCAGCGTCCGCTTCGCATCATTGCGGGCGCGGACCCGCCGGATCACCTCGAACCCGTCCATGCCGGGCATGCGCAGGTCGAGCAGGACCAGATCGTAATCATCCTCGTCGATTCGCCGCAGCCCTGCTTCGGCGCAATCGGCCTCGACCATGGCCGCCCCGGCCACGTCGAGCATGTCGCGGACGACCCGACGATTCATCGCATCATCCTCGACGAACAGGATTTTCATCGTGTGTTCGCCGATCGGACGCAGAAGGATAGGACGCTGTTCATATGGCAACCCGCTATCGCGCTATGCGGCGTTCGGTACAAGGGACACCGCGGGCGCGCCTTCTAGCTGCTCTACAAACAGCGCGTCGATTAGTTGCGTAGCCGAAACAGGTTTTTGCAGCAATCTGACATTTTTTCCTTCAAGGTGGATTTCATCATGCGCGCGGGTCATGGCGACGATTCGCAAATTGCGCGCCTTGGCAAGCGCTGCCAGGTCGGACAGGTCGCGCACCGGGTCCGCCGACCCGGCGGACAACGACGCCATGTCGACCAGCACTCTCCGCGTTTCCGCCTGCGACAGCCGTTCGCGAAGCGCGCCGGCATCGTCGACGAACGCCGTTTCGCCGATATGGCGGGCGAACAGCGTGCGCATCATGCCGCGCGCGATCGGATTGCGCTCGAGGATCACCAGCGTTTCGACCGGGGCGGCATCGGCCGAAGACGCCTCGTCCGATTCGGGCGCGACCGGTACCAGCGGCAGGTCGAGCGTGAAGGTCGTGCCCCTGCCGGGCACGCTGTCGACGGTGATGTCGCCGCCCATCGCCCGCGCCAGATTGCGACAGATGGTCAGGCCAAGGCCGGTGCCGCCGAACCGGCGGGTCGTGCTGTTGTCGGCCTGCTGGAACGATTCGAACACGTCCTCCAGCCGCTCGGGCGCGATCCCGATGCCGGTATCGGCCACCGCGATCGACAGCCGCCCCCCCCGGACGGCGACCCGCATCGCGATTTCGCCGGATTGGGTGAACTTCAACGCGTTCGACAACAGGTTGAACATGATCTGCCGCAACCGCACCGGGTCCCCCTCCACCCACCGGGGCACGTCGCCCAGGTCGAGGACGAAGCGCAGCCCGCGATCCTCGGCCTGGCGCCGCCACAGCCGGGCGAGGTCCTGGGTGGTGGCGACCAGATCGGTCGGCACGCGTTCGACGGTCAGCTTGCCCGACTGCATCTTCGCCACGTCGAGAATGTCGTCGACCAGCGACCGCATGGTCACCCCGGCGTCGTGGATGATATCCAGCCGGTCGCGCATTTCGGGCGCCAGCCGGTCGTCACGCAGCATGACCTGCGCCATGCCGAGAATGCCGTTCAGCGGGGTGCGAATCTCGTGGCTGGTCGTCGCGAGGAAATCGCCCTTCGCCTTCAGCGCCTGTTCGAGCGCGGCATTGGTCGCGGCAAGGTCGATATTGGCCCGCCGGATCGCGTCGCGGCTGCGGCGAAGCGTGACGACGCCGAAGACCAGCAGCGCGACGAGCACCGCCACCGCCGCCGCGATGCTGCCGAACAGCGTCCGCTGGAACCGCGCGCTTTCGCGTTCGAACGCGACGTTGCGGCGCAATTCCTCCTGCTTCAGCCGCGCGATGCGCAGTTCCTGGTTCTGGAAATCGAACCGTGCCGCCATCAGCGCGGTCTTGGTCGAGGTGGTCAGTTGCGTTGCCTGGGCATTCAGCCGGTCGAGGGCCTCCAGATGCAGGAGCGCCTTCGCCGTTTCGCCAGCAGCCGCATAGACGCCATAGGCGTTGCGATGATTGTCCCGCGCGGTCAGCGGCGTCTTCTTCAGGTCGACGTCGGCAAAGGCGTCGTCCACCAGCTTCACGGCCAGCGCGGCATGACCGCGATCGATCGCGATCCTGCCGGCAAGCGCCTGTAACTGCCCGACGGTAGCCAACGATCCTGCGGCGCGCGCGATCGCGATGCCCCGCACCGCCGCCTGCCATGCGGCGTCCAGCTGCTTGGCGCCATGATAGGCCCTGGCGATATTCCCGAAGATCCGCGCTTCGAAGATCGGGTTCCTGACCTCCCGCACCAGGACGAGGCCACGCCGGAAATCGGCGAGCGCGCGCTGATATTGCCCCATCTCGGTCAGGACGTTGCCGCGATTGTTCAGGAGCGAGACCAGCAGCGGCGGATCGGCGGCATAGGTGTCGATCGCCTGGCCGTAATAGCGCAGGGCCGCATCGAAATCCGCGCCCTGGCGATAGAGCGCGCCGATGCTGAGCAATGCCATCGCCTGCCCCCGCCGGTCGCCGGTTTCGCGATAGATGCGGTAGGCGGCCTGATAGTCCGCCAGGGCAAGGGCGACCCCGCCGCTGTCGGAGGCGACGTCGCCGCGGGTCCGGAGGATGTCGCCCTCCAATGCGATGCGTGGCTTGATCCTGCTGGCGATTGCCAGCGCGTGGGCGATTTCGCGGCGGGCATTGGTCGCGTCGCCCATGCGCGAATAGGCTTCGGCCTGCAGCCAGATGCTGGCCGCGGCTAGGCGCGACTGTCGCCCGTCGCGCGCGATCGCCTCGCGCTCCAGCGCTTCGCTTTCGTGCAAGCCGCGTTCGGGCTCGGCCGCCAGACGGCTGCGCACCGTGTCGTAGCGACGCTCCAGCAGTCCGTCCCCATCCTGCGCGCCGGCCACGCCGATCGACAGGGGCAGGACCAGCAAGGCAAGGAGACAACGACCCGATCGAGAAGGCATTCGGTACACTTTCGCCATCGATGGCCAGCGGCCGGCGTGCATCAACCCGCCTTCCACTGCCCTTCATTGCGCCGGAACGAGAAACGCGGCCCAGCCATCGCCGCGACATGCCGGTCTTCCGACAGGAAGGTCAGGAACGCGGGAAATTCGATCGGACGACTGATGAGGAACCCCTGCACCATGTCGCAGCCCATCACCCCCAGCAGCGCCAGCGCCGCCGGAGTTTCGACACCCTCGGCGGTCACCTCCATGTCGAGCGCATGGGCGAGGTCGATCGTCGACCGGACGATCAGCGGGTCGCGATTGCTGCTGGTGAGCTGCGTCACGAACAATTTGTCGATCTTCAGCTCCGAGGCGGGCAGACGCTTGAGATAGGCGAGCGACGACAGCCCCGCGCCGTAGTCGTCGATCGACAGCGGCACCCCGATATCGGCGAAGATGCGCAGATTGGCGATGGCGCTTTCCGGATCGCGGATCACCGCCGTTTCGGTAATCTCGAACCCGATCTTCGCCCCGCCCGCAGTGACCAGCGCGCAGGCGTCGCGGACGAAGCCCGCATCCGACAGCAGGATGCCGGAAATGTTGATAAAGACCGGGATGTCATGCCCGCGCGCGGCCAGCACCCGCTGATCGGCGATCGCACGTTCGATGATCCACAGTGTCAGGGGGCCGATCGTGTCGGATCGCTCGGCCGCTTCGATGAACATGCCTGGCAGGATCAGCCCGCGCACCGGATGGCGCCAGCGGACCAGCGCTTCGGCGCCGACCACCCGCTGCTGCCGCACCCGCACCTTCGGCTGATATTGCAGGAAGATTTGCCCGCTGGCGATCGCATCGGGCAATTCGCGCATCAACTGGATCGGATCGTCGCCCGCCGACGGGTTGGCAAGGTCGCGAACAACGTCGCTGCGGATTTCCCGCGCATCGACCAGCGCCTGCTCGGCACCCTCGACCAGCCGCAGGTCGTCGGCATCCGGCGTGGGCGCGCCGACGCCGCCGATTCGCAACGACAGGCGAAAGGTTTCGCCATCGAGGTCGAACGGGTCGGCCATGGCTGCGCGCACCTGTTCGGCGATGGCGACGCCCGCTGCCGACGAATCACATTCGAACGACAGCTCCAGCGCCTTCTGCCCCGATGGCGTGGCACGCATCATCGGCAACGCCCGCAGCAGGCGCGCCATCACATCCTCGATCACCAGACGGGCGCGCGACACCCCGACGCTGCGGCGGAACGCCGCGAAATCTTCCAGTTCGGCCAGCAGCAGGAAGCGGTAGGGCGGCAGCTCGCGCAGCACGTTCGCCACCCCGGCCGCATCGCGAATCGGCGCCCCGCGACGGGATCGCGGGCGATGTCTGGTCCCGGCAAGCGGGAAATGATCCGATTTGGCGCGGCGCATGGCCGGTCCTCGCTACAGGCCCAACTGCAAAACTTCGGTTAACGACGAACGCCCTCGGATTGCGTCGAATGGCTGTGATTCAGGTTTGGTGTTCGGTTAATTTTCCGTTAATGGTTACGAACGCTTCGGCGTAACTGGGAGAAAGAAAATGCAGGCATTTTTTGCGCTGTTCCGTGATCATTACGGCGACGATCTGCGTCCGATCTGAACGGAACCGGCGCCTGGATCCATCCGGTTCGCCGGGCGGGTCCAGGCGCTTTTGATTCGTGTTTGGGCCGACCGTCGCGCGTTGGCATGCCAAGCCCCCTCTCCCAAACATTGCGCGATAGCTGAACTGGCGCGCGCTGCAGGAATCGTTGTTTTGGTGGCCGGACCCGGATCGCTACCTGCGATCCCGACATGACCGACCTCCCGACCGATCGCCTCACCCATCTCCAGCGCCTGGAAGCGGAGAGCATCCATATCCTGCGCGAAGTCGTGGCCGAGGCCGAACGCCCGGTCATGCTCTATTCGGTCGGCAAGGATTCGGCGGTGATGCTGCATCTCGCCAAGAAGGCTTTCTATCCCGCCCCGCCGCCTTTCCCGCTGCTGCATGTCGACACGACGTGGAAATTCCGCGCGATGTACGACCTGCGCGACAAGGCGGCGCAGGGTGCCGGCATGGAATTGCTGGTCCATCGGAATCCGGATGCACAAGCGCGCGGGATCAATCCGTTCGACCATGGCAGCCTGCACACCGACCTGTGGAAGACCGAGGGGCTGAAACAGGCGCTCGACCAGTATGGCTTCGACGCGGCGTTCGGCGGCGCGCGGCGCGACGAGGAAAAGAGTCGGGCAAAGGAGCGCGTCTTCTCGTTCCGATCGGCCAATCACCGTTGGGACCCGAAGGCGCAGCGGCCCGAGCTGTGGCACCTGTATAACGCGCGCAAAGCGAAGGGCGAATCGATCCGCGTCTTTCCGCTGTCGAACTGGACCGAACTCGACATCTGGCAATATATCCTGGCCGAGCAGATCGAGATCGTGCCGCTGTATTTCGCCGCGCACCGCCCGACCGTGGAGCGCGACGGCATGTTGCTGATGGTCGATGACGACCGGTTTCCGCTCAACCCCGGCGAGGTCCCGGTCGAGCGGTCGATCCGCTTCCGCACGCTCGGCTGCTATCCGCTGACCGGCGCGGTGGAGAGCGAGGCGGCGACGCTTTCCGAGGTCATTCAGGAAATGCTGCTGACCACCACCTCCGAACGGCAAGGCCGCGCGATCGACCGCGATGCGGGATCGGCCAGCATGGAAAAGAAGAAGCAGGAGGGTTATTTTTGATGGCGCCACGTCATGCGCAGCGTGACGAAGCGTCAACCCCGGCGAAGGCCGGGGCCTCCCGCCGATAGAATCCCCTCATTTCAGGGAGACCCCAGCCTTCGCTGGGGTGACGTGCAGATATGAACGCCCAGACGCCCGCCCCCGCCTATACCCCCGATGCGCTGATCGCCGACGATATCGACGCCTATCTGGCGCAGCATCAGTCGAAATCACTGCTGCGATTCATCACCTGCGGATCGGTGGACGATGGCAAGTCGACGTTGATCGGCCGACTGCTGTATGATTCCAAGATGATCTTCGAGGATCAGCTGGCGGCGCTGGAGAGCGATTCGAAGCGGGTCGGGACGCAAGGGCAGGAGATCGACTTCGCGCTGCTGGTCGACGGCCTCGCCGCCGAGCGCGAGCAGGGCATTACCATCGACGTCGCCTATCGCTTCTTCGCGACCGAAAAGCGCAAGTTCATCGTCGCCGATACCCCCGGCCACGAACAATATACGCGGAACATGGTGACCGGCGCATCGACCGCCGACCTGGCGGTGATCCTGATCGACGCGCGCAAGGGTGTGCTGACCCAGACGCGGCGGCACAGCTATCTGGCGCACCTGATCGGCATCCGCCACATCGTGCTGGCGGTGAACAAGATGGATCTGGTCGGTTATGACCAGGCGACGTTCGACCGCATCGTCGCCGACTATGCCGCGTTCGCCGAATCGATCGGCATCGCCGGCTTCACCGCGATCCCGCTGTCGGGGTTCAAGGGCGACAATATCGCCGCTGCCCCGTCGGCCAATACGCCATGGTATGCCGGCCCGGCGCTGATCGAGCATCTCGAATCGGTCGCGCTGGACAGCGAAGCGGCGGCGGCGCGTGCCTTCCGCCTGCCGGTACAGTGGGTCAACCGCCCGACCCTCGACTTTCGCGGGTTTGCCGGGCTGATCGCCAGCGGCACGGTGCGGCCGGGCGATGCGGTGCGGGTGCTGCCATCGGGCCGGACCAGCAAGGTCGCGCGCATCGTCACCATGGACGGCGACCTGCCCCAGGCGGTGGCGGGCCAGTCGGTGACGATCACGCTCACCGACGAGATCGACTGTTCGCGCGGCGACGTCATCGCCGCCGCCGACGCGCCGCCACAGGTCGCCGACCAGTTCCGCACGACGATCGTCTGGATGGACGGCGAGGCTTTGCTGCCGGGGCGCGCCTATTGGCTGAAGACCGGATCGGGCACCGTGTCGGCGACGGTCCAGCCGCCGCGCCACGCGATCGACGTCAACACGCTGGCCGAATTGTCGGTCAAGACGCTGCAACTGAACGATATCGGTGTGGCGGACGTGTTCACCGATCGCGGCATTGCGTTCGAACCCTATGCCGATAATCGCGACCTTGGCGGGTTCATCCTGATCGACAAGATCACCAATGCCACCGTCGCCGCCGGCATGATCGACTATTGCCTGCGCCGCAGCCAGAACGTGCACTGGCAGTCGCTCGACATCACGCGCGAGGCCCATGCCGCGCAGAAGAACCAGAGCCCCCGCGTGCTGTGGTTCACCGGCCTGTCGGGATCGGGCAAGTCGACCATCGCCAACCTGGTCGAAAAGAAGCTGCATACGCTGGGCAAGCACAGTTTCCTGCTCGACGGCGACAATGTCCGCCATGGGCTGAACCGCGACCTGGGCTTTACCGATGCCGACCGGGTGGAGAATGTCCGCCGCGTGGGCGAGGTTGCGAAGCTGATGGCCGATGCCGGGCTGATCGTGCTGACCGCGTTCATCTCTCCGTTCCGCGCGGAACGCGACCTGGCGCGCGCGATGCTGCCCGAGGGCGAGTTCGTCGAGGTGTTCATCGACACCCCGCTGGCCGTGGCCGAGGCACGCGACGTGAAGGGGCTGTATGCCAAGGCGCGTGCCGGCGGCCTTGCCAACTTCACCGGCATCGACAGCCCGTACGAAGCGCCGCTGCGTCCCGAAATCCATGTCGACACCCTGCGCGAGACGCCGGAGGCCGCCGCCGAGCGGATCGTCGAGCATATCCTGGGCGTGTGGATACCGATGCTGTGACCGACGACGCGCTGCTGGCCACCGCCATTGCCGCCGAGGCGGGCAAGCTGTTGCTGGCGATCCGATCGGAGGGGCGCGAGACGGGCAAGGCGCTGGGCGACCGTGCCGATGCGGCGGCCAACATGCTGATCCTCGACCGGCTGCGCGCGGCGCGGCCCGACGCGTTCGTGCTGTCGGAGGAGTCGGTCGACGACAAGCTGCGCTGCGCCGCGTCGCAGACGTGGATCGTCGATCCGCTGGACGGCACGCGCGAATATGCCGAGGGGCGCGACGACTGGGCGGTGCATGTCGCGCTGGCGGTCGGCGGGCGGGCAACGGCGGGCGCGGTCGCGCTGCCCGCGCTGGGCGTCGTGCTGTCGAGCAGCCCCGCGCCGATCGTCCCCCCCGCCCCGCCGCGTCCGCGCATGGTCGTCAGCCGCACCCGCCCCGCGCCGCAGGCGCTGGCGGTGGCCGAGGCGATCGGTGCCGAGCTGATCCCGATGGGGTCGGCCGGGGCAAAGGCGATGGCGGTGGTGCGTGGGCAGGCCGACATCTACCTGCATGCCGGTGGGCAATATGAATGGGACAGCTGCGCACCCGTGGCGGTGGCCCTTGCCGCCGGGCTACACGCGTCGCGGATCGATGGCACGCCGCTATATTACAACTGCCGGGATACGTGGCTGCCGGACCTGCTGATCTGCCGCCATGCCGATGCCGCGCGGATATTGCCGCTGATTACCTAGAGCGATTTCCGACCATGTTGGATCACCGGCACGGAGGTGGTTTCGGTTCGGGGCAAGGCGCGAGGAGCGGAGCGATGCAATAGCATCGTGACCGACGAGCAACGCAGTCCCGGATCGAAAGCGCCCCGCCGCGTCAGCGGTCGCCCGCGCGGGCACCGAGGCCTGGCCCGTCGCTTTCCAGCCGCAGGCTGCCACCCATCGCCGCCATCCCGTTCGCGCACCAATGCAGGCCGAGGCCGCCGGACTTGGCCTTGCGGGTCGAATAGCCGTGCTGGAACAGCATCGGCGCATCGGCCGGATCGAACCCGTCGCCATCGTCGGCGATCGTCACCGTCACCTCCGGCCCGTCGGCCACGGTGACGAGCACCTGCCCGTCGCCATCGCCCTGCGCCGCGATCGCTTCGGCGGCGTTGCGGAACAGGTTGCCGATCACCTGGCTCAGGATCACCCGGTCGGCCCGCACCCAGCACGGCGATGCGGGAAAGGACACCGCGATCGAATGGCCGTCGCCATAGCGGGCGATGGCACCGTTGCGCGCGATCAGGTCGGTCACGTCGCAGCGGTCGAGCACCAGCGCCTCGTCCGCCATGTCCTGCGCCCCGCCGATGATGTCGAGGATGTTGGCCAGCGCCGCGCGACCCGTCTCGAACTGCGCCAGCCGCTCCACCCGCGCCCGCGCCACCGTATCGATCGCGGTCATCATGAACGCGGCGAGCCGTTCGCGCCGGGCAGGCGGCAGGTCCGGCTGCGCCAGTTCGGTGATGACGCGTTCGATCATGCTGCGTTCGGCAACCGGCGGCTGGGCAAGCCCGTGCGACAGGATCGCGCTGATCGGCGACAGGGCATTGCGGGCGTTGTGGACCAGCGCCGCGCGGCTTTCGGTGCGGCCCAGCCGGAACGACCGCAGCTCGCGCTGTCCCGCCTGTTCCAGCATCTGTCGCTGCACCAGCGTCGACTGCCGCGACAGGGCGCGGATTTCGGCGGGCGCGCCGGGCAAGGGATGCGGTGCCGCCTCTCCCGAGGTTGCCATCGCCGCCACCTGTCCCGCGAACTGGCGCAGCGGATCGGTGACGCAGCGGGCAATGGCAATGCGCAGCGCCACCAGCATCAGCACGAGCAACCCGCCGCCGGCAAGGGCACTCCACAGCGCCACACCCGTCCCGACCGTCACCGCCAGCACGACCGCGATCGCCCCGACCCCGACGCCACCGACCGGCACCAGCCAGCGCAGGAGCATGGCATCGACCGGACGGGGGTCGCGCGCCGTCATGTCGTCGTCGCCCGCTCCCGTCCCATGCCGTCACGTGCCATGCTGGTCGCGGTCGCGCCGTCGACCGGCCGCGCGAAATAATAGCCCTGCAGATGCGAACAGCCCGCCAGCCGCAGCGCCTGCACCTGATGTTCGGTCTCTACCCCTTCGGCGATCACCTGCAACCGCAAAGCGCGGGCAAGATGGATGATCGAATGGACGATCGCCGCGCTTTCGCGCTCACGCCCCATTCCGTCGATGAAGCTGCGATCGATCTTCAGGCAGTCGAGCGCGAACTTGCGGATGTTATAGAGCGACGAATAGCCGGTCCCGAAATCGTCGAGCGCGATGCGGAACCCCATCTGCCGCAGCCGGTACAGCGTGTCGGCCGCGCGTTCGGCATCGTCAAAGATCGCGGTTTCGGTAATCTCGATCTGCAACCGGTCGGGGGCGACGCCGGCGCGCTGCACCTTTTCCACCAGATGCCCGACAAAATTCTGCCGCCGGAACTGGCGCGGGGAGAAATTGACCGAGACATATTGCCCCGGCCATTCGCCCAGCATCGCCAACGCGGCGTCGAGCACCCAATCGCCCAGATCGTGGATCAGGTTCGATTCCTCGGCGATGGGAATGAACGTCGCCGGGCCGATCGTGCCATGATCGGGGCTGTTCCAGCGCAGCAGCCCTTCGAAGCCGACGAGCGCGCCGGTGTCCTGCGCCACGATCGGTTGATACAGCAGCGCCAGTTCGGCGTTGGCGATCGCGTGGGTCAGCCCCTGTTCGACGCGACGACGAAAGCGGATCGATTCGTCCATGCTGTCGTCGAACAGCCGCACGACGCCGCGGCCCGACCGCTTCGCCTCGTTGAGCGCCAGATCGGCGCGGCGCATCACGTCGACCGATTCGCGCCCGCCTTCCCCCGCGACCATCACCACGCCGATCGATGCCGCGCCCTGGATCGGATGGCCGAACACCTGCAGATCGCCCGAGCAGGCCCGCACCAGCCGTTCGCAGCGCATCACCGCTTCGTCGGCGTGATCGGCGCGCAGCAGCACGCCGAATTCGTCACCGCCCAGCCGCGCGACGAACCCGTCCTCGCCGACCTGTTCGATCAGGATCGCACAGATGGTGCGGATCAGTTCGTCGCCGACCAGATGGCCGAGCGTATCGTTGATGAGCTTGAACCGATCGAGATCGATCATCGCCATCGCGAAATTGCCCGGTTGCCGCGCCTGTTCGGACAGGATGCGCAGGAACGCCAGCCGGTTGGGCGCACCGGTCAGCGGATCGCGATTGGCGAGGCGGATCGCCTTGCTCTCGTTCGCGGCCAGCTCGCGCGCCTGTTCCTCCAGCTCGTCGATCTTGGCGGCCAGCGTCGCACGGGTATTGGCAAGCGCGCGATCGGCCAGCCAGCGATGCGACAGCGCGGTGGCGGTCTGCACCACCTCGTCGGCGGTGAACGGCTTGGCGATATAGAATAGCCGGTCGGGCGGGCCGGCAACGCGTGCGATCTGGGCCGGCGAAAAATCGGAATAGCCGGTGACGATGACGATCTGCACCTCCGGGTCGATCGCCCGGATGCGCCGCGCGGTTTCGCGGCCGTCGATGCCCGGCGGCATCCGCACGTCGATGAAGGCGACGGCAAAGCGCTGGTCGTCGCGCACCGCGCGTTCGACCGCCACGATCGCGTCTTCCCCCTGATGCACATGGTCGAGGCGCAGGCGCAGCGGTTCCGCCGTGTCCGGCGTCGCATCATCGAACAGCTGCGCGGCAAGATCGGCCAGCGCCGCCGCATCCTCCGACGGGGCGAACGACATGCGATAGGAATCGTGCACGGCCGGGTCGTCATCGACGATCAGGATGCGTGCCATGGGTTCATCGGGTTTCATACCGTACGTCTATTTGCCCGGCTGGCGACCAAGGTCGCTGGAATTGCCGGATCAGCGCGCGACGGGCCGTTTCGATCCCGTTTCGGCCGGTCCTGCCCAAGTTTCGGCGGCAGGTCGCGTCTGGTCAGCGTAGCGCGACAGTGCCAGAAGGCGGCGCATGGGCGCACATCATCACGACCACGGGCATGGCCACCACGATCACGGCGAGGGGCATGGCCACGGGCATCACCACATGCCGACCGATTTCGGCCGGGCCTTTGCCATCGGGACGCTGCTGAACATCGGCTTCGTCATCGTCGAGGGCGGCGCCGGATTCTGGTTCGATTCGGTCGCGCTGCTGGCCGATGCCGGGCATAATTTGTCCGACGTGCTGGGCCTGCTGATCGCATGGGGCGGCATGGAGCTGGCCAAGCGGCCCGCGACCCGACGCTTCACCTATGGGCTGGGCGCGTCGACGATCCTTGCCGCGCTGGCCAATGCGCTGGTGCTGCTGGTCGCGGTCGGCGCGATCCTGCTGGAGACGATCCAGCGGCTGGGCAGCCCGCGTCCGATCGACGGCTGGCCGGTGGTGTGGGTTGCGCTCGCCGGAATCGTCGTGAACCTTGCGACCGCGTTGCTGTTCGCGCGGGGGCGGCATGGCGACGTCAATATTCGCGGCGCCTATCTCCACATGGCCGCCGATGCGGCGGTGTCGGCGGGGGTGGTCGTCGCGGGCCTGGTGATCCTGTCGACCGGTGCGACGTGGATCGACCCGCTGGTCAGCCTGATCGTCGTCGCGATCATCCTGATCGGGACGTGGGGGCTGCTGAGCGAATCGCTGCTGCTGGCGCTACAGGCGGTGCCGCGCGGGATCGATGCGGGGGCGGTCGAGAAGCTGCTGGCCAGCCAGCCGGGCGTCAGCCGGGTCCACGACCTGCATATCTGGCCGATGAGCACGACCGAAACCGCGCTGACCGCGCATCTGGTGGTGCCCGGTGGCCATCCGGGCGATGGCTTCCTGGCGGCACTGGGCGATCGGCTGAAGCAGGACTTTGGCATCGGTCATGCGACGGTGCAGATCGAAACCGGCGACGATTGTGCGTTGGCGCATGTGCATTAAGGGGGCGGTTCTTCCCCGGATCGTCACCCCGGACCTGATCCGGGGCCCCGCTTCTTTTTCACGGTAGCAGAAGAAGCGGGACCCCGGGTCAAGCCCGGGGTGACGTAAACAATACAGGCAGCGTCAGCGCGCCACCGACACCCGGTAGACCATGCGGTGGTGGTACGGCTTGCCAGGCTCGACCCGTGCCGACCCGAACGCCGGCTGGTTGGGCGTGTCGGGAAACTTCTGCGGCTCCAGCGCGATACCGTCACCCATGCGGTAGACATGGCCCTTCTTGCCGACCAGCGTGCCGTCGAGGAAATTGCCCGAGTAGAACTGCACGCCCGGTTCGGTCGTCAGCACCTCCAGCACCCGGCCCGAGGCGGGGTCTTCGAGCCGCGCGGCGAGCTTCGGCTCCTTCGTGATCCCGGCATCGAGGACGAAATTATGGTCGTAACCGCGCCCGGCGACGATCTGCGCATCGCGGCCGTCGCGGACATCCTGTCCGACGATGCGGCCGCGGGTGAAGTCGAACACCGTGCCCTTGACCGCGCGACGCTCGCCGGTCGGGATCAGCGCGTCGTTGATCGGCGTATAGCGGCTGGCGGGCATGGTCAGCCGATGGTTCATCGTGCCGATCGCGCTCCCCTCGCCGCCCATGTCGAACAGCGCATGGTTGGTCAGGTTGACGATGGTCGGCGCATCGCTCTTCGCATCGAAATCGATCGTCAGCGCGCCCTTGTCGTCCAGCGCATAGGTGACGGTGACGTCGAGCGTGCCGGGATAGCCCTGGTCGCCGCTTGGGCTGTTCAGCGTCATCGTGACCGAGGCGGTCGGGCCGTCCTTCATCGACACGATCCGCCACACCCGCTTGTCGAAGCCGACCGTGCCGCCGTGCAGCGAATTGGCCTTGTCGTTCTGCGTCAGCTGATAGGTCTTGCCGTCGAGCACGAACTTGCCGCCGGCGATGCGGTTGGCATAACGGCCGATGGTCTGGCCCCAGTAATTGGGTGCCTTAATGTAGCTGGCGGCATCGTCATAGCCGAGCGTGACATCGGCGACCTTGCCGTTGCGGTCGGGCGCGTTGAACGCCTGCAGCGTGGCGCCCAGCGTCATGATCCGCGCGCTGACGCCGTTGCTGCCGGTCAGGGTCACCGCCTCGACCGCCGTGCCGTCGGGCAGCGCGCCGAAGCTCGCCCGCTTGGCCGTCGCCGCTTCGGCCTGCGCGCCGCCCAGCATGATAGCGGCCAGTGCGGCCTGGCAAAGAAACGCTCGCTTCATCGTCACCCCTCCCATGGTGACCGGCGGGCTGTTCACGCCGCGTCCGGTCTGTTGGGAGGAGATATAGTCCGACAATAAGCGGCAGTTCAAGCTCAGCCGTCGCCCAGCCGTTCGATATCCGCACCGACCGCCTGCAGCTTTTCCTCCAGCCGCTCATAGCCGCGATCGAGGTGGTAGACGCGGCTGACCGACGTCTCGCCCTCGGCCGCCAGGCCGGCGATGATGAGGCTCATCGACGCGCGCAGGTCGGTCGCCATCACCGGCGCGCCGACAAGAGAATCGACGCCGCGCACCACCGCCGACCGGCCGGTGACGGTGATGTCCGCCCCCATCCGCGCCAGTTCGGGAACGTGCATGTAGCGGTTTTCAAAAATCGTCTCGGTCAGGACGCTGGCGCCATCGGCACGGGCCAGCAGCGCCATGAACTGCGCCTGCATGTCGGTGGCGAACCCCGGATAGGGCGCGGTCGACAGGTTGACTGGGCGGATCGGGCCGCTCGCCTCGACGAACAGCGAGGTCGCTTCCTCGCGCACCGCGACGCCCGCCTCGACCAGCGCGTCGATCGTCGCGCGCATGTCGCCGGGGACGACGTTCGCCAGTTCGACCGCGCCGCCGGTGATCGCGGCGGCACAGGCATAGCTGCCCGCCTCGATCCGGTCGGGCATGACGGCATAGGTCGCCCCGTGGAGCCGGTCGCGGCCCTCGATCGTCAGCGTGTCACTGCCGATACCGTCGATGACCGCGCCCATCGCGACGAGGCAGCGGCACAGGTCGACGATTTCCGGCTCACGCGCGGCGTTTTCGAGGACGCTGGTCCCCTTGGCCAGCACGGCGGCCATCACCGCATTCTCGGTCGCGCCGACCGATACGACGGGGAAGCGATAGCGCCCGCCGGGGAGACGCCCGCCCGGCGCGGTCGCCTTTACATAGCCCGCGGCCAGCTCGATCTCGGCGCCCAGGGCTTCCAGTGCCTTGAGGTGGAGGTCGATCGGGCGGTTGCCGATCGCGCAGCCGCCGGGCAGCGATACGGTCGCCTCACCGGCGCGCGCGACCAGCGGGCCGAGCACGAGGATCGACGCGCGCATCTTGCGCACGATGTCATAGGGAGCGACGGTCGACGTCAGCCGCTGGCCGCGCATCGTCATCACGCGGCCGAACTCGGACGGGTGCGATCCCTCGATCGTGGTCGACACACCGAACTGGTTGAGCAGGTGGCCGAAGCTGTCGACGTCGGCCAGCCGCGGCAGGTTGCGCAGCGTCAACGGCTCCTCGGTCAACAGCGCGCAGGGGAGCAGCGTCAGCGCTGCGTTCTTGGCCCCGGAAATGACGATGCGGCCGGACAGGCGATTGCCGCCGCGAATGACGATACGATCCATGCGCCAGCTTCTACTGTGTGCGCGAAGGCGCGCAAGGGGCGTGGCGGATCAGGCCGCTGCCGCCTGCTCCGCCACGAAGGGCGCGATCACGCCAAGCGCGCGGTCGACCGACGCCGCCTTTTCCCCAACCGGCGCGACATAATGGATCGCCGCCTCCGCATCGGCCAGCGACCCGCCGCGCGCGATGATCCATGCCGCCAGATATTGCGACGCCATGCAGCCGCCAGCGGTGGCGACATTGCCATGTGCGACGAACGGCGCATCGATGACCTCGACGCCAGCCTCCACGACCCATGGCTTGGTCGTCAGGTCGGTGCAGGCGGGCAGGTCGCCGATCAGGCCGAGCTTCGCCAGCAGCAGCGTACCCGAACATTGCGCCCCGATCAGCTGGCGCGCGGGGTCGAGCGCGAGTTGGGCCAGCAGCTCGGTATCGGCGGCGATCTCGCGCGTGCGGATGCCGCTGCCGATCAGCACCCCGTCCGCATCGCGGGCGAAGGCAAGCGGACGCTGGCGGCGGATGGTGACGCCGTTCATCGACGTCACTTCCTCGGTCGGCGAGGTGATGTACGCGTTCCAGCCCTGTGGCCGCATCCGGTTGAGGATACCCGCCGCGATGAACGAATCGAGTTCGTTGAACCCGTCGAAGGTCAGGACCGCGATCTGCATCCGGCGAATCCTAGACAGTGCGGGCGGTTGTGCAACCGGTCGTCGCAAGCCCCTCCCCGTGCCGGAGAGGATCAGGCCGTCGCCTCAAGCCTTCTCCAGCGTGCATTGCAGCGGGTGCTGGTTCTGCCGGGCGAAGTCCATCACCTGTGCGACCTTCGTCTCGGCCACTTCGTAGGTGAAGACGCCGCAGACGCCGACGCCACGCTGGTGAACGTGCAGCATCACCCGTGTCGCTTCCTCCATGCTCATGCGGAAGAAGCGCTGGAGGCAGAGGACGACGAATTCCATCGGGGTGTAGTCGTCGTTCAGCATCAGGACGCGGTAGGGCGTCGGTTTCTTGACGCGGGTCTGCGTCGCGACGCCGAGGCCGGTCGCGTGGTCGTCGTCATGGTCGCGGTCGTCACCGGCCGTCGGGATGCTGGGCTGTCGAGACATGTCGTCGCAAAATATGGCATTGCGGGGCGGCAGGGCAAGGGGGTGCGAACCCGCCTGCGCGCCCGGTGGATGCAAAAAGGGCGACCGCTCGCGCGATCGCCCTCCCTGTCCGTCAAAGTGAACCGGTCGCTTATGCGACGGTCTTCACCTTGTCGGCGGCAACCGCAACGCGGTTGCTGATCGGCTGCGCGGCGTCGCCGGCGAGCTTGATCATCATTTCGGTGGTCTTCGACGCTTCGGCGACGAACGAGTCGAACGACTGGCGCACGAAGTCCGACTGGAGCTTCATGAACTCGGTCGGCGACTTGACCGACGCCAGCGTCTTGGCGGTCGAGGTCGCGTGTTCGAACGACTTGCGGCCATATTCAGCCATTTCCTGGCCGAGCGATTCCAGGCCCTTGGCGGCGATGCGGCTGGCTTCGACCATCGCTTCGATGTTGCCCTTGGCCATCTCGTTCATTTCCTCAAAGCCCTTGGCGCCCTTTTCCATGGCGGCCTTGGCCTTCTCGTTGAAGTCGGCGGTCATCGCCTGCGCCTTGGCGGCGGCATCCTGCGTGAAGGCCTGCGCCTTGTTGGCGGCGTTCTGGGTGGTGGCGGTCGCTTCGTTGGTGACGTCCATGGTCTTTTCCTCGACTTGCGCGGTCACGGTCTCGACCGCCGCGGTGGTTTCCTCGACCGCGTTCTGCGCGGTTTCGACTACGGCTTCCGCCGCCTTGGCCACCGGTTCCGCGACGGGCGCGGGATCGATAGCGGGTAGTTCAACCTTCAAAGGCAATTCGGTCGGCGCGGGCTTCGGCTCGGCGACGAACGGCACCGGCGGAACGTCTGCCTTCACCGGTTCGGCGACGGGCACGGCCGGCGTGGCAGCCTCGACCGGAGCGGTCGCGACCGGGCGGGTGGAACGGGAACTGGCGGGCTTGCGCGCGCCGGTCTTCGGACCTCTCGTGGCCACTCGGACTTCCTCCATCTAGTGCTGCTGCGATGCACCAAATAGCGGAAGTCCATGACCGTTTCAAGACGCGATTTTGTGCAGCGCAACATAAATATGCTGCACGTTTTTACCGGTACTTAGCGCGTTCGCACATACTCACCGGGTGCATCGCACAGTGCCGGTGCGGTGCCGTTGCCGGGCACGCGCGCGCCCTTGGCCGGAACGGTCTTGCCATCGGCCGCCGCGATCCATTTGCGCCAGTCCGGCCACCAGCTGCCCTTCGTTTCCGACGCGCCGGCGACGAACGCCGCCAGCGAGTCCGCCGGCGCATCGTTGGTCCAATAATGATATTTCCCGGCCGAGGGCGGGTTGACCACGCCTGCGATATGCCCCGACCCGGCCAGGACGAAGCGCAGGGGGCCGGTGAAATGCTCGGTCACCTTCCACACGCTTTCGGGCGGGGCGATATGATCCTCGCGCCCGGCCTGGATATAGGCGGGGGTCTTCACCGTGGTCAGGTCGATCGGCACGCCGTCGACGGTCATCGATCCGGGCTGCGCCAGCCGGTTGTCGCGGTAGAGGTCGGTCAGATAGCCCAGATGCCAGTTGGACGGCAGGTTGGTAACGTCGGCATTCCAGTGGAGCAGGTCGAACGGCGCATAGTCGTTGCCGAGCAGATAATTGTTTGTGACATAGTTCCAGATCAGGTCGCGCCCGCGCAGCAGGTTGAACGTCGCCGCCATGTAGCGCCCGTCGAGATAGCCGTCCTTGCCCACCTGCCGGATCATCTTCAGCTGTTCATCATCGACGAACAGCGACAATTCGCCGGCATCGGCAAAGTCGACCTGCGCGGTGAAGAAGGTGGCGGTGGCGACCTTTGCCGCCTCCCCCCGTGCCGTCAGCAGCGCCAGCGTCGCAGCGAGCGTCGTGCCCGCCACGCAATAGCCGATGGTGTGGACCGATTCGACGCCCAGCAACTCGCGCACCGTGTCGATCGCGTCGACCTGCCCACGCACGACATAGTCGTCCCATGTCACGTCCTTCATCGACGCATCCGCCGACTTCCACGACACGACGAACACGCTGAGGCCCTGCTCCACCGCCCAGCGGATGAAGCTCTTCTCAGGCGTCAGGTCGAGGATGTAGAAGCGGTTGATCCACGGCGGAAAGATCAGCAGCGGGATCGCCCCGACCTTCTCGGTCGTCGGGGCATAGTGGATCAGTTCGTAGAGCGGCGTGCGCTTCACCACCTTGCCCGGCGTGGTCGCGACGTTGCGGCCCAGTTCGAACGCGCTGGTATCGCTCTGCGTCATCTGGCCCTTGGCCATGTCGGCCAGCATGTTCTGCAGGCCCTTCAGCAGATTTTCACCGCGCGTCTCGATGATCTTTTCGACGACCAGCGGATTGGTCGCCGGGAAGTTGGTCGGGCTCATCGCGTCGATCAGCCCGCGCGTGGCGAAGCGCAGCTGCTCCTTCTGCTTGGGCTCCACGCCGTCGAGCGCATCGACGCTTTTCAACATATGGTCGGCGACCAGGAAATAGCTCTGGCGGATGAACGCGAACAGCGGGTCGTCATGCCACTGCTTCGCCTTGAACCGCCGGTCGCGCGCACGCTCGGGCGATTCCTCGACCGGGATCGCATTGGCGGGGTCGAGGAAGCGCTGCCACAGCTTCATCGTATCGGCCCAGAAATCGCTCTGCGCCTTCAGGATGCCGGTCGGATCGGGGATCGCCGGGGTTCGCTCCAACAGGTCGATGCCCTGTTCGAGCATCATCTGCTGCGCGCGGCCCAGCATCTGAGTCCAGTGCTGCAGATCTTCCAGCGACATGGCGGGGGCGGGCGGCGGGGCCGGCGGCACGTTCGACTCGGCGGTCATTTTCTTCTCCTGAAGGCAGGCAGGCCTACCCGTTAGTTGCTTCCTAGCGTAAGGACCGCCGTGAAAGGAACGAGAATGTCCGACGAATTCTACCGCATGAAGCGCCTGCCCCCCTATGTCATCGCCGAAGTGAACGCGATGCGGGCGGCCGCGCGTGCCGGTGGCGAGGACATTATCGACCTCGGCATGGGCAACCCCGACCTGCCGCCGCCCGAGCATGTCATCGAAAAGCTGGTCGAGGTCGCGCGCAAGCCGTCGGCCCACGGCTATTCGCAGTCGCGCGGCATTCCGGGCCTGCGCAAGGCGCAGGCGAATTATTACGGCCGCCGCTTCGGCGTCGACATCGATCCCGACAGCGAGGTCGTGGTGACGATGGGGTCGAAGGAGGGGCTGGCCAGCCTCGCCACGGCGATCACCGCACCGGGCGACGTCATCCTTGCGCCCAATCCCAGCTATCCGATCCACATGTTCGGCTTCATCATTGCCGGCGCCACGATCCGCGCGGTGCCGACGACCCCCGACGAGCATTATTTCGAGAGCCTCGAACGCGCGATGGCGTTCACCGTGCCGAAGCCCAGCGTGCTGGTGATGGGATATCCGTCGAACCCGACCGCCGAGGTCGTCGACCTCGCCTTTTACGAACGGGTCGTGGCATTCGCGAAGGAACATGGGCTGTGGGTCATCTCCGACCTCGCCTATTCCGAGCTATATTATGACGGCTGTCCCACCCCGTCGATCCTGCAGGTGCCGGGGGCTAAGGACGTCGCGATCGAGTTCACCTCGCTCAGCAAGACCTATTCGATGGCCGGCTGGCGGATGGGGTTCGGCGTCGGCAACAAGAAGCTGATCGCGGCGATGACGCGGGTGAAGTCGTATCTCGATTACGGTGCGTTCACCCCGATCCAGGCGGCGGCGTGCGCCGCGCTCAACGGCCCGCAGGATATCGTCGAGAAGAATCGCCAGCTCTATCACAAGCGTCGCGATGTGCTGGTCGAGAGCTTCGGCCGCGCCGGATGGGACATTCCCTCCCCGCGCGCATCGATGTTCGCGTGGGCCCCGCTGCCGCCGGCGCTGGCGCATCTGGGGTCGCTGGAGTTTTCGAAGCAGCTGCTGACCGAGGCCAAGGTCGCGGTCGCGCCGGGTGTGGGTTACGGCGAGAATGGCGAGGGCTATGTCCGGATCGCCATGGTCGAGAACGAACAGCGGCTGCGCCAGGCCGCGCGCAACGTGAAGAAATATCTCCAGTCGATGGGGGTCAATACGCCGGCGGGGCGGAACGCGGGGTAACGCCAATTTTCGTCATTCCCGCGCAGGTGGGAATGACGAAGACGGAGCGCCGGAACCGTCCGGTCTGCCGGGCACTTTACCGCCCATCCCCTGACGGAGCGCGCCGATGACCACCCTGCCCCTCGAACTCACCCTGCTCGGCTGGTCGGTCGTGCTGCTGGTGATCGCGATCATGCTGCAGGGGCAGTTGGCGACGCGCGAGCTGGGCGTCGGCTGGAACGCCGGCCCGCGCGACGGCGACCAGCATCCGACGGGCGCGATGGCCGGCCGGGCGCAGCGCGCGCTCGACAATTTCAAGGAAACCTACCCCGCCTTCATCGCGCTGGCGCTGGCGCTGGCCGTCAGCGGGCGGAGCGGCGGGCTGGGCGCGACGGGCGCGCTGCTGTGGTTCGCCGCGCGGATCGTCTATCATCCGCTCTATCTGTTCGGCGTGCCCTATATCCGCAGCCTCGTCTGGGTGGCATCGATGTTCGGGCTGCTGCTGATGCTCATCCGCCTTTTGTGACAAAGTGTTGCTTGCGCGGCCCCATATTTTCCTCGCTACGCAGCGGCGCGCGACTGTCGCACGCCATGGCGCCCGGCATCCCGCGCGGGCGGAGTCGTGTCGCCCATGTTCCTGTTCAAAGGTCTTGAGAGCCATCCGCGCAGCTTCGTGAAGGCGGTGTCGTGGCGCACCGTCGGATCGATCGATACCTTCGTGCTGGGGCTGTTCTTTTCCGGGTCGGCAAAGCTGGCCGGCGCGATCGCCGGGACCGAGGTCCTCACCAAGATTCTGCTCTTCTATTTCCACGAACGCGCCTGGTCGCTGGTCCGCTGGGGGCATCGCCCCGACCCGGCGGCGGACGCTGCGCCGGACAGCGGCGAACCGGCCCCGGCCGCCCTGCCCGCCACCGGCTGACCCGGGGGTCAGTCGCGCACGACATCCTCTTCGACCGCCCAGAGCAGGTCGCACTTGTCCAGCACCCGGCCGTCATGGCTATGCACCGCCACCGTCGCGATCGGGCGGCGGTCGCGTGCATCGACCAGGATCGGGGTCGCGGCGACGCCGGTTTCCCACCGCTCGCCCCATTGGCGCAACGCCACCATCGTTGGCAGCAGCGCCCGCCCCTTTTCGGTCAGGCGATATTCGATCTTGCGCCGATCCGCCGCCACCGCGCGCCGTTCGAGAATGCCATGCCCGACCAGCCGCGACAGCCGGTTGGCCAAGATGTTGCGCGCAATACCCAGTTCCGACTGGAATTCCTCGAAATGGCACAGGCCGTTGAACGATCCACGCAAGATCAGGAACGACCAGCGTTCACCCATCGCCTCCAGCGCGGCGGGCAGGCTGCAGCGGTTGGCCAGTTCGCGCAGCGGTTCTCTGAGGGTCGTCGTCATCGGATACGGTCTAGCCCAACCGCGCCACGAAGGGAAATCAACGTTTTTCGCAAATGCAGCAAACATAGCCATTTGCAACTTACATCGATGTATATTAGCTGCCGATCCATCGAATCGCTGGAGACGCGCATCATGAAGACCTTCGTCCTGCTGGCCGCCGCCGCCCTCGCCCTGCCCGTCGGTGCCACCGCCCAGCCGGTGCGCGGCTACAGCGCGGTGCCGGCCACCGCCCCGACGATCGCGGGCATGATGACGCGCAGCACCCCGTGGAAGTGCGCGGGCGATCGCTGCACCACCAATCGGACCGAGGGCAGCCCGCTGACCATGTGCCAGCTCGCCGCGAAGGAACTGGGGATGCTCACCGCCTTCACCGCCAATGGCGAAGCATTTGCCGCCGAACAGCTCGCCAAATGCAATGCTCGCGCCAAGAGTGCGTGATGTGCGCTAAAAACGGTTGCAATGCACGACCGCCCCGCTCCATCTAGATTCCATGCTGCGGCAGTATGAATTGGTGGAGCGGGTCAAGGCGTATGACCCCGATGCGAACGAGGCGCTGCTGAACCGCGCCTATGTGTTTTCGATGCACGCGCATGGCAGTCAGAAACGGGCGTCCGGCGACCCGTATTTCAGCCACCCGATCGAGGTGGCCGGCATCCTGACCGACCTGCACCTCGACGACGAGACGATCGCGACCGCGATCCTGCACGATACGGTCGAGGATACCGTCGCCACCCACGAGGAAATCCAGGCCAAGTTCGGCGACAATGTCGCGCGGCTGGTCGAGGGGGTGACGAAGCTATCCAAGATCGAGGCGCAGACCGAGAACGAGCGCGCCGCGGAGAACCTGCGCAAGTTCCTGCTGGCGATGTCCGACGACATTCGCGTGCTGCTGGTGAAGCTGGCCGACCGGCTGCACAACATGCGCACGCTCCATCACATTTCGAAGCCCGAGAAGCGCAAGCGGATCGCGCGCGAGACGATGGATATCTATGCCCCGCTGGCCGAGCGGATCGGCATGTACGAGTTCATGAACGAAATGCAGACGCTGGCATTTCGCGAGATCGAACCCGAGGCCTATGAATCGATCACGCTGCGCCTCGAACAGCTCGAGGCCGGCGGCGGCGACCGCGTTACCAAGATCGGCGGCGACCTGAAGGCGATGCTTGACCGCCACGGCATCTCCGCCGAGGTGTCGGGCCGGCGCAAGCATCCCTATTCGATCTGGCGGAAAATGTCGGAACGGCATGTCACGCTGGAGCAGCTGAGCGACATCATCGCATTCCGCGCGATCGTCGATAGCGAGGAGGAATGCTACCGGGCGCTGGGCATCATCCATCGCCGCTGGCCGATGGTGCCGGGTCGCTTCAAGGACTATATCTCGACGCCCAAGCGCAACGGATACCGGTCGCTCCACACCGCCGTCATCCATGCCGAGAATATGCGGATCGAGGTGCAGATCCGCACGCGCGAGATGCATGCGCAGGCCGAGTTCGGGCTGGCGGCGCACTGGGCCTACAAACAGGATGCGGTGCGTCCCGATACGCAGGTGCGCTGGATTCGCGATCTGGTCGAGATTCTCGACAATGCCGAAAGCCCGGAGGAGCTGCTCGAACATACCCGCATGGCGATGTATGCCGACCGCATCTTCGCCTTTACGCCAAAGGGCGAGCTGCACCAGTTGCCCAAAGGCGCCACGCCGATCGACTTCGCCTATGCCGTCCACACCGATCTGGGCGACCAGGCAGTCGGGGCGAAGGTGAATGGCGGCGTCGTGCCGCTACGTACCGAGCTGAAGAACGGCGACCAGGTACAGATTTTGCGGTCGAAGGCGCAGCGCCCGCAGGCCAATTGGCTGAACTTCGCGATCACCGGCAAGGCCCGCGCCGCGATCCGCCGCTATATCCGCCTGCGTGAGCGCGACGAGACGGTGGCGCTGGGCACCAAGCTCTATCAGGAGTTGATCGCCCGCCTGCCCGTCGCCCCGGCCAGCGACGCGCTGGGCGAGGGACTGAAGCGGCTGAAGCTGACCGAGGAAGCGCAGCTGTTCGAAGGGCTGGCGCGCGGCAAGCTGACCGAGGAAGCGGTGATGGAGGCGGTCATGCCCGGTGCCGTCGCCGATCCGAAGGCCGAACCGATCCCGGCGCAGCGCGCGCCGATCGAGATCAAGGGGCTGACCGCCGGCGTCGGCTACGACCTCGCCACCTGCTGCCACCCGGTGCCGGGCGATCGCATCATCGGCATCCGGCGCGGTGCGGGTCGGTTCGAGGTGCACGAGATCGGCTGTGGCGAAATCGAATCGATCGACCCGCATCACTGGATCGACCTGACCTGGGGCGACAATGCCGAGGGGGCGACCGCGCGGATCGCCGTCACGCTGAAGAACGAACCCGGCGCGCTGGGCGCGGTCGCGACCGTCATCGGCGGGCACAAGGCCAACATCCTCGGGCTGCGGCTCGACAATCGCGACACGACCTTCCACACCAACACCATCGACGTGGAGGTCCGCGACGCCGCGCATCTGATGAAGCTGCTCGCCGGGCTGCGCGCGGCGGATGCCGTAAACAAGGCGGAGCGGGTCTAGCCGGCGGACGATCGGTGCCGTCACTGCTGCAAACGGGCGATCGCGGCGCGCCCGCAGCCGGACACGGGTCTTGTCATGCAGCAAAATCGAAACGCCACTGGCGCACCCGAAGGGATTCGAACCCCTGGCCTCTGCCTTCGGAGGGCAGCGCTCTATCCAGCTGAGCTACGGGTGCTTGGCCGTGGAGGCACGCGCCTAGCAAAGCTCGCGCGGCATTGCCAGCCGTTTCAGTCGGTCGCGGACGTCTTTTGCTTCGGCGCCGGTGTTTTCGGTTTGAACGCGCACAGGTCGGCGACCGGGCAGCGCCAGCATTCGGGGCGCCGCGCCTTGCAGATATAGCGGCCGTGCAGGATCAGCCAGTGATGCGCGTGCAGGCGGAACGGTTGCGGCACCACCCGGTCGAGCACCGATTCGACCGCGTTCGGCGTCTTGCCGCGCGCCAGGCCGGTGCGGTTGCCGACACGAAAGATATGGGTGTCGACCGCGAACGTCTCCGCACCGAACGCGACGTTCATGACGACATTCGCGGTCTTGCGCCCGACGCCCGGCAGTTTTTCGAGGGCGGCGCGGTCGGGCGGGACCTGCCCGTCATGGTCGGCGATAAGCGCTTCGGACAGGGCGATGACGTTCTTCGCCTTGGTATTGAACAGGCCGATGGTGCGGATGTGCTGCTTGAGGCCGTCGACGCCCAGCGCGACCATCTTTTCGGGCGTGTCGACGGTGGCGAACAGGGCGCGCGTCGCCTTGTTTACGCCGATGTCGGTCGCCTGCGCCGACAATGCGACCGCGACCAGCAGGGTATAGTCATTGACCGATTCGAGCTCGGTTTCCGGGTGCGGATTGTCCTCCGCCAGCCGCCGGAAAAATTCGAAGACGTCCGCCTTCTTCAAACGCCCAGAACCGCATCCATCGTGTAACGGCCGGCCGGCGCGCTCGCCAGCCACAGCGCGGCGCGCACTGCACCGCGGGCGAACAGCGCGCGGTCGTCGGCGCGGTGGCCGAGTTCGATCCGCTCGCCCTCGCCCGCGAACACGACCTGGTGATCGCCGACGATGGTGCCACCGCGCAGCGAGGCGAAGCCGATCGTGCCGCCGGCACGCGCACCGACCAGCCCGGCGCGGCCGATCACGCCGCTATCCGCCAGGGTGGTGCCCATCCCCTCCGCCGCAGCATCGCCCAGCATCAGCGCGGTGCCCGACGGGGCGTCGACCTTCAGCCGGTGATGGCTCTCTACGATCTCGATATCCCAGTCCGGCCCCAGCCGGCGGGCGGCATCGCGCACCAGCCGCGACAGGAGCGCGATGCCGAGCGAGGTGTTCCCGGTCTGCAGCACCGCGACCTTGGCCGCGGCTTCGTCGATCATCGCGTGATGGCGGTCGTTGAGACCGGTGGTGCCGATGACGATCGGCGTGCCCCAGCTGCGCGCGGCGGCGAGGTTGGCGGCAAGGGCGTTGGGGGAGGAGAAATCGACCAGTACGTCGGCCCGCGCCGCCAGCTCGGCCGGATCACCGCCCTGATCGACCCCGCCGGCGAGCGTTTCGCCGACGCGTTCGATCTCCTGCCCGATCGCGCGTCCCATCCGGCCCTGCCATCCGAAGATACCGATGCTGGTCACTGGTGTTTCGTCCGCCTGCTGCTTGGCGCCGCCCGACGCGACCCCGGCTCGCGCGGTCCATGGCCCCGGCGGCGGGGATGTGCAAGCGATTGTGCCGGGCCGGGCGCGTTACCGCCTAGCGCTCAACCGACGCGACCGGGGCCTCGGCATATTTGGAATCGGCGGGATCGAATTCGGGCTGCGGATCGAAGGTCCGCGAGGTCAGGGCGACATTGCCGAGGCCGAGCAGCTTGAACGTGCCGATCTTGAAGATTTTCGGCGGGCTGCCCGCGCGTTCGACGGTCACCGCATCGACATGCAAGTCGCCATGCTTGGTCCACAGCATGTGCGGCGCGAGGATCATGTCCATGTTGTTATAGCGCACCGACAGGCAGATCCGCTGCATCAGGGCGAAGCGGATGATGTCGCTGAGCGACGCACGCAACTCTTCGGTTGCGGTATCGGTCGCGGACTCGGGTGCGGCGTCGTTGTGCATCGCAACAATTAATAACGATTGCTACCGCTCCCAGCAAGGGGCGGCGATCATCCGAACGCCCAAATCGCCATGACCCGCCCCGGCGTGAAGGCGAACAGGCCCGGAATGACCATCGCCCCCAGGAACATGGCGACCAGCCGGCGGCGATGCCGGGGAATGTCGCCCGCGCGCGCCGCGGCGATTGCGACCCATGCGGCGACCAGCGTCACCGGCACGAAGATGTGAATCCACGACAGGCTGCCATGGTTCAGCACCCGGATGAAGAACGCGCTGATCGCGGTCGACGCCATCAGTGCCATCCAGACCTTGCCCAGCAGCCGGTGCCGCGCCCCGCCCTTGCGCGTCAGCAGGATGTAGAGGCCGAGCGGAATGGCGGGCAGCACGCTCATCAGGTGCACGGCGACCGCCACGTCATGCGCCGCCGGTGCGGTCGGGGCGATGCCGGTCGCCGCACGGACCAGCGCGAGGATGCTGAGCAGGCCGAGCGCACCACCGCTCGCCACCATCACCCCGCGCAGGGCGGGCGAGACGTCGGTCGGGCGGGCGGCGGTCGGGGCGGGTGCGGACATGATCGGCAGTTCCTGTGGTTCGATGTTGCTCCCCTCCTGCCGCCACGCGCTTCGCCCGCAAGGCGATCTGCGTGGATCGTGCCCGCCGCGTCGTGGATCGTCCGCCTTGCCCGTTCGCGATACGTGAAATGGCAGGGGCCGACAGACCGGGCGTGCCAATCGCCGGCGGGCGCGCTATCGGGAGCGGCACCCTCCATACCGAGCCGCCCATGCCCGATGCCCGCCGATTGCTGATCGACCTGACCATCATGACGGTGGTCGGATTGCTGCTGGCGGTGCTGGGGCCGTTCGGCAGCTTCGGCATGCCGTTCGCGGTGCGGCTGGGCTATTGGCTGAGCATCACGCTCGCCGGCTATGCGCTGTATCTGCCCGCGACGGTGGTCGCCACGCGACTGGCCGGGAGGCTGGCGTTGCCGGAGGCGGCGCTGTGGGTCGCGGCCTGTATCGTCGCGACGGTGCCGATGACGGTCGTCGCCTGGGCAGTCGACGGAATGTGGCAGCCGCTGCACCTGCCCACGGCGCAGGGGTGGCTGGCGCGCTATGCCAACGTGCTGATCCTGGGGTCGGCGATCACCTCGATCTTCTGGTTCGGTCGCGCCCGGCGGCGGCCGGCGATGGTCGAGGCGGTCGAGCCGCAGCCAGCCCCCTCCACGCCGACACCGCCGTTTCTCGACCGGCTGCCCGCGCATCTCGGCCGCGACCTGATCGCGCTGGAGATGGAGGATCACTATGTCCGCGCGCATACCCCCGCCGGGTCGACGCTGATCCTGATGCGGATGCGCGACGCGGTGGCCGAACTGGGCGGTATCGACGGTGCGCAGGTGCATCGCAGCTGGTGGGTCGCGCGCGGCCATGTGACCGGCACCGCGCGCGACGGGCGCAACGTCCGCCTGCTGCTGACCGGCGGAATCGAGGCCCCGGTCGCGCGGGGACAGATGGAGGGGTTGCAGGCCGCCGGCTGGATCGGGCGCAGCACGACGGTTTCATCGCGCGCCGCAATCGGCTAGGCGACAGCCGATCATGGGAAATCTCTTTATCGTCATGGCCGGCGGCGCGATCGGCGCCGGCTTGCGACATCTCTTCGGGCGCTGGACGCTCACGACCTTTGGCCCCGGCTATCCCTGGGGGACGCTGGGCGTCAACCTGATCGGCGGGCTGGCGATGGGGCTGCTGGTCGGCATCCTCGCCCGGAGTGGCGGCAACGAACAGGTGCGGCTGGCACTGGGCGTCGGGGTGCTGGGCGGGTTCACGACCTTTTCCGCCTTTTCGCTCGATCTGGTCAACATGATCGAACGCGGTGCACTGGCCCAGGGGCTGGGCTATGCGTTGCTGTCGGTGATCGGTGCAGGCGTCGCGCTGTTCGCCGGCCTTTCGATGACACGGGGTGCGGCATGAGCGACAACGACGTTCGGCAATTCACGGTCGGGGCCGACGACGACGGCATCCGGCTGGACCGCTGGTTCAAGCGGCATCTGCCCGACACCAGCTTCAACATCGTGTCGCGCTGGGCCCGCACTGGGCAGCTGCGCATCGATGGCGGGCGTGCCCAGCCTGGTGCGCGCCTGAGCGCCGGCCAGGTACTACGCGTGCCGCCGCCCGAATCGGCGATCGTGGCGCAACCCAAGCCCAAGGCCGAGCGCGCGCCGCTGTCGGCAGAACAGACCGCGTTCGCGCAAGAGATGGTCATCCACCGCGACAAACAGGCGATCGTGCTGAACAAGCCGCCGGGCCTTGCGACACAGGGCGGGACCAAGACCCACGACCATGTCGACGGGCTGCTCGACGCGCTGCAATTCGATGGCGAGAGCCGGCCGAAGCTGGTCCACCGGCTGGACAAGGACACGTCGGGCGCACTGCTGATCGCGCGCACCGCGCGGGCGGCGGCGTTCTTTGCCAAGTCGTTTTCGGGGCGGACGGCCAAGAAGGTCTATTGGGCGCTGGTCGTCGGCATTCCCGATATCTCGGACGGCATCATCGACCTGCCGATCGCCAAACAGCCGGGCACCGGCGGCGAGAAAATGCATGTCGACGAGGAGGAGGGCCAGCCCGCCCGGTCGCGCTACCGCGTGATCGAACGGGTCGGCAATCGCGCCGCCTGGGTCGAGTTGCAGCCGTTCACCGGGCGCACCCACCAGCTGCGCGTACACATGTCGGCGATCGGCCACCCGATCGTCGGCGACGGCAAATATGGCGGGCAGGCCGCCTTCCTGACCGGCGGGGTCAGCCGCAAGATGCACCTGCACGCGCGCCGCATCCGCATCGACCATCCCGATGGCGGACAGGTCGACGTGACCGCCGAACTGCCGCCGCACTTTGCCGAGAGCATCGAGCTGCTGGGCTTCGACATGAGCCTCGGCAATGCCATGATCGATGATGCGCCGCCGCCGGTGACCAAGGCCGACCTGAAGGCCAAGGCGAAGGCGCACGCCAAGAATTATCGCAAGGAACGGCGCGGCGAACGGCGGTCGCGGGGCCAGCGCGACTGATGCACCCCGACGCGACCTTTCGGATGGGCGAGGATGCGGCACGGGCGTTCGTCCAGGACGAAGGGTTCGGCATGCTGTTCGCGACCACGCCCGACGGCCCGCGCGTGGCACAGGTGCCGGTGGTGTCGATGGCGGATGGCACGCTGCGGTTCCATCTGGGGCGGCGCAATGCGATGACGCCGCATCTGGCGGGGGCGACCGCGCTGTTCGTGGCGCAGGGACCGCACGCCTATATCTCGCCGCGCTGGTACGACACCGGGCCGGATGCGGTGCCGACCTGGAACTATGTGTCGGTCGAGGTGGAGGGCATCGTCCAGCCGATCGACCGCGCAGGGTTGCGCGAACAGGTCGACGCGATGGCCGACAAGTACGAAGCCGAACCAAAATGGTCGGTTGCCGCCATGGACCCGCGAAAGGCGGAAGGGTTGTTCGGCGCGATCACCGGCTTCGAACTGATCCCGACCGCGTGGCGCGGCACCACCAAGCTGGGCCAGAACAAGCCGGCCGAGGTGCGCGATCGCGTCGCCCTAGCGCTGGGCGACCATCCGCTGGCGGCATGGACGCGCGACGCATGACCCGCCTCGCCGTGTTCGATTGCGACGGGACGCTGGCCGATGGGCAGGCGAATATCTGTCTCGCGATGGCGCTTGCCTTTGCCGATGCGGGGCTGGCCGAACCCGACCCGCGCGACGTGCGGCGGATCGTGGGATTGAGCCTGCCGCAAGCCGTCGCGATGCTGGTGCCCGACAGCGATGCCGACCTGCACGACGCGGTGGCGGAAGGATATAAGCGCCATTTCAGGGCGATGCGTACCGATGGGCGGCTGGCCGAGGAGCCGCTGTTCCCCGGTATCGCCGATGCGCTGACCGCGCTGCGCGACGGCGGATGGACGCTGGGGGTGGCGACCGGCAAGTCGGATCGCGGGCTGGCGCTGCTGCTCGACCATCATGGCCTCACCCGGCATTTCACGACGCTGCAGACCGCCGACCGCCACCCGTCGAAGCCGCATCCGGCGATGCTCTATGCCGCAATGACGGAAGCGAACGCCCAGCCCGAAGCGACGGTGATGATCGGCGATACCGGGTTCGACATGGCGATGGCCGTCGCGGCGGGGACGCGGGCGGTCGGTGTCAGCTGGGGCTATCACGACCGCGATACGCTGATCGCCGCCGGCGCACACCGGATGTGCGACGATGCCGCCCTGCTCCCTGCCCTGCTGGACCTGCCATGACCCCTGACCAAACCGCCCGCAACCGCTGGCTCGCGCTGGTCGCGATCCGCATCGCCACCGCGATGGGCGCGGTGTTCGGCCTGATCGTGCTGGCCCGCGCCCCCGATACCGCGATGCGGGTGCTGGGCGCGGCGATCGTGTTGTCGGCGCTCTATGCCATGGCGGTGGTCCCGCGTGGGCTGACCGCGAAGTGGCGCAGCAAGTGAAGCGTTTCTGGCAGGACGTTGCGGTTACGGGCGAAGGCGGCATCACGCTCGACGGACGGCCGGTGCGTACGCCGGGGCGGCTGCCGCTGGTCGTGCCGTTACCCGCACTGGGCGAGGCGATTGCCGACGAATGGCGCGCGGTGGGCGAGACGATCGACCCGCGCGCGATGCCGCTGACCGGACTCGCCAACGCCGCGATCGAACGGATCGCCCCCGACGCCCCGACCTTTGCCGGCGGTATCGCGGTGTATGGCGGCAGCGACCTGCTGTGCTACCGCGCCGAACCGGGGCCGCTGGCGGAGCGGCAGGCAGCGGCGTGGGACCCGGTGCTCGACTGGGCGCGCGGGCGGTACGGCGTCGATTTCACCATCACCGATGGCGTGATGCCGGTCGAACAGCCGCCGCGAACGCTGGCTCGGCTGCGCGAGGCGGTGGTCGCGCTGTCGCCGTGGACGCTGGCGCCGCTGTCGCCGATCGTATCGCTGACGGGATCGCTGCTGCTGGGGCTGGCGTTGGTCGAGCGCGCGATCGATGCCGATGCCGCGTGGGCCGCGACCCATGTCGACGAGGACTGGCAGATCGAGCAATGGGGCGAAGACACGCTGGCCGCCCAAACCCGTGCCGTGCACGCGGCGGAATATCGCGCGGCGATCCGCTTCCTCGACCTTATCCGCGCCTGACCGGGCCGCACGACCCGCCGATCGACAGCGACAGCGTGGTCGATAGCGGCGCGTCGTCGGCCACCCCCTCGATCCGGTCGATCAGCCGCGTCGTGACCGCCGCCGCCATATCGGCGATCGGGCGATGCACCGTGGTCAGCGCCGGGGTCAGCATCCGTGCCAGCATGCTGCCGTCGAACCCGACCACCGACAGGTCGCCCGGCACGGCCATCTCCAGACCGGCGGCGACCTTCAGCACCGCCGCCGCCATTACGTCGTTCGCGGCGAAGATCGCCGTCGGGTGCGGATCGGATGCCAGCAGCCGGGTCGCCGCCGCCACGCCGCTGTCGAAGCCGTAATCCCCCTCCGCCATATCGGCGAGCGACAGGCCATGGCGGGCCAGCCCGGCGACGAATCCGGCGCGCCGTTCCTGTGCGGAGGGGGCGCCGGCAGGACCGGACAGGAGCGCGATGCGGCGATGGCCGAGCGCCACCAGATGGTCGGCCACCCCTTGCGCCGCACCCCGCTCATCGGACACCAGCACCGCGCAATAGCCCGCGAGTGCCACCGAAGAGAGCGCGACCGCCGGTACCCCCATTCGGCCAAGGGCATCGGCCACGCCGTCGATCGCCGACACCGGCGGCACGACGACCATGCCATCGACCCGCGACCGGCCCGCGAAATCGAGGACGTCGGCCACCGGATCGCCACCACCCGGTGCGACCGGATGGACCACCAGTTCATAGCCGCGCCCCGCCGCCGCGCCGACGATTCCACGCTGCAGCGGATCGAGCACCAGCGCATTGCGATCGTTATGCACCAGCCCGAGCAGGAACGACCGCCCGGTCGCCAGCCCGCGCGCCCGCGCGCTGGGGCGGAATTGCAGTGCGGCGACCACCGCCTCCACCTGCTCACGCGTGGCGGCATTGACCAGCGGCGACCGGTTGAGCACGCGCGACACGGTGCGGATCGACACGCCCGCGCGCGCCGCGACATCGGCGATGGTCGTCATGCGCCGCGGCTGGGCAGGAAAACGACATGCGGGGCGGAGACTGCCTCGGCCGTCTCCGCCCCGACATGGTTCGGCGACGCGGTGCCCGAGGGAGCGAACCACCGCATCGTCTGGATCATCGGCAACCGGCATCTCCTGTCCTGCTCACGCAAGGCATAGGCGATGCCGGTCGCCGCTGTCGAACGGTCAGGCGAGCGTCAGGCCTACATCGACATTGCCGCGCGTCGCGTTGGAATAGGGGCAGATGCCGTGCGCGGTATCGACCAGCGCCTGTGCCTGCTGCGGATCGACGCCGGGCACCGACACCTTCAGGTCGGCGGTGATGCCGAACCCGCCGAGCGCGCGCGGGCCGATGCCGACGGTCGCGGTGACGGCAACGTCGTTCGGCACCTTGATGCCCAACTGCTGCCCGGCGACCTTCATCGCGCCGATGAAGCAGGCGGCATAGCCCGCCGCGAACAGCTGCTCGGGGTTGCTGCCGTCACCGCCGGCCCCGCCCAGTTCGCGCGGGGTCGACAGCTTGACGTCGAATTGGCCGTCCTCGCTGCGCGCATGGCCGTCACGACCGCCGGTGGCGGTGGCGGTGGTGCTGTACTTGACGTCGACGGACATGGCGGATGCTCCATTTATTTATCGCGATAACGATTTAGGCTGCCGTACCATGATTGTCCAGAATTATTTATCGCGACAATCATTCATGCTATGCCCGCCGCATGGACACCCCCCTGCCCCTCGACGAACAGCTGTGCTTCTCGCTCTATGCCGCGACGATCGCGATCAACCGGACGTACAAGCCGATGCTCGACCGGATGGGTATCACCTATCCCCAGTTCCTCGTCCTGCTGACGCTGAGCGAGTCGGACGAAGGGCTGACCATCGGAGCGATCGCCGAGCGGTTGTCGCTGGAGCCGAGCACGATCACCCCGCTCGCCAAGCGGATGGAGGCTGCCGGGCTGGTCGTGCGTGCGCGCAATCCGGAGGACGAGCGGCAGGTACGCGTCCGGCTGACCGAGGCGGGCCGCACCCGCTGGGCGGAGACCGGGTGCCTTGCCCCGACCGTTGTCGCCCGCAGCGGCATGACGCCCGACCGGCTGATCGCGCTGAATGCAGAGGTGACCGCGCTGCGCCGCGCGCTGGACGAAGCGCTCGGCTGATTCCCCCTTGGCGGGGAAGCCATTGGAACATATATCGAACGCATGGCGCAGCTCGACACCCGTGCGAAACTGGCGATCCTGGCCGATGCGGCCAAGTATGACGCGTCGTGTGCGTCGTCGGGCACCGCCAAGCGCAATTCGCGCGACGGGAAAGGGGTCGGATCGACCGAGGGCATGGGCATCTGCCATGCCTATGCGCCCGATGGCCGCTGTATCTCGCTGCTGAAAATCCTGCTGACCAACAGCTGCATCTTCGACTGTCATTACTGCATCAACCGCAAGTCGTCGAACGTCCGCCGCGCGCGCTTCACCGCGCAGGAGGTCGTCGCGCTGACGCTTAATTTCTATCGGCGAAACTATATCGAGGGGCTGTTCCTCTCGTCGGGGATCATCGGGTCCTCCAACTACACGATGGAGCAGATCGTCGAGGTCGCGCGGTCGCTGCGCGAGGATCACGACTTTCGCGGCTATATCCACCTGAAGACCATTCCCGATGCCGATCCCGAGCTGGTGCATCTGGCCGGGGTCTATGCCGACCGGGTGTCGATCAATGTCGAACTGCCGACGACCGGGGGCCTGAAACGCCTCGCCCCCGAAAAATCCGCGCCGCAGATCGAGGGAGCGATGGGCAACGTCGCCCATGCCATCGCCGACGGTCGCGACGCGCGCAAACGCTATAAGTCCGCGCCGAAATTCGCGCCGGCGGGGCAGTCGACGCAGATGATCGTCGGTGCCGATTCGGCGACCGACCGCGATATCGTGGGCAAGGCGTCGACGCTGTACGACCGCTATGCCCTGCGCCGCGTCTATTATTCGGCGTTCAGCCCGATCCCCGAGGCGTCCTCCGTCCTGCCGCTGCAACGCCCGCCGCTGATGCGCGAACATCGGCTGTACCAGTCGGACTGGCTGATGCGCCTCTATGACTATCGAGCGGACGAGGTGCGCGCGGCGGCGGACGATGCGACGGGGATGCTGCCGCTCGACATCGATCCCAAGCTCGCCTGGGCGCTGAAGTTCCGCGACCGCTTTCCGGTCGATGTGAACCGCGCCCCGCGCGAGATGCTGCTGCGGGTGCCGGGGCTGGGGGTGAAGGCGGTGAGCGCGATCCTGTCGGCGCGGCGCTGGCGGCGGCTGGCGCTGGCCGATGTCGCGCGGCTGACGGTGTCGGTGGCGAAGGTGCGGCCGTTCCTGATCGCCGACGACTGGCGGCCGGTGGTGCTGGCGGATCGCGCCGACCTGCGCCCGGTGGTGGCGCCCAAGAAGGCAGACCAGTTCGAGCTGTTCGGCTGAGGCTGCAAATCCCTCGCAAGAGAAACCTCCACCCGCCGTCGCCGTTGGTTGGGCCGAACCAGCAAAGGAATTTCCCAATGGCCGACGCCCGCATCTATGCCGACCTGAAGGCCGATCACGATCGGCATCGCGACCTGTTGAAGCGGATCGACGCAGCCAAGGGCGACGAACGCGCCGAACTGTTCGAGGAATTCCGCGTCGAGGTATCGGCCCACGCCGCCGCCGAAGAGGAAGCGCTCTACGCCACGATGCTCGCCAATCCCGACCTGCGCGACGAGGCGCGGCATTCGGTGTCGGAGCACAAGGAAATCGACGACTATCTGGGCGAGATCGCCAAGCTCGACACCGGCAGCAACGAGTGGAACGAGCGCTTTGCCGAGATGCGCCACCGCTACGAACATCATATCGACGAGGAAGAGGAAGAGATGTTCCCCGCCGCCGCCAAGGAACTGGACGACGCCGAGGAAGCACGCATCGCCAAGGTGTTCGAGGATCGCAAGCCCAAGGAACTGGCGATCGCCGAGTCTTCGGAAGCGGGCGATGATCGCGACTGACGCCTGATGCGGGTTGCGGCGCTGGCGGCGGCCGATGATTTCGACGGGTGGCGCGATGCCGCCCGCAGCCTTGCCGCGCAGCGCGTTTCCCCGGCGGAGGTGGTGTGGCAGGTCGGCGACCTGCCCACCGACCTGTTCGCCGACGAGGCGATCGTCGCCAGCGACGCCCCCGCCCCCCGTGTGCCGCGCGCGTTCATCGATCTGGCACGTACGGTGGCAATGCATGCCGACCCGGCGCGGTTCGCACTGCTCTATGCCATGCTCGTCCGCCTGATCGCCGAGCCGCGACTGATCGACGACAAGGCCGATCCGGCGATGCGGCGGCTGGAGGAGATGGCCAAGGCGGTGCGCCGCGACATCCACAAGATGCGCGCCTTCCTGCGGTTTCGCGAGGTCGAGGAGGCGAACGGCACCCGCTTCGTCGCGTGGTTCGAGCCCGAGCATCACATCGTCCGCCATAACGGCCGGTTTTTCGTCGACCGGTTCGCGGCGATGCGCTGGTCGATCCTGACGCCCGAGGTGTCGCTGCACTGGGACGGCGAAACCCTATCCGAAGGGCCGGGAGCGACCAAGGCGGATGCGCCCGACGGCGATCCGGTCGAGGAAATGTGGAAGACCTATTACGCGTCGATCTTCAATCCCGCCCGGCTGAAGACCGGCGCGATGCTGAAGGAGATGCCGCGCAAATATTGGAAGAACATGCCCGAAACCGCGCTCGTCCCGGCGCTGATCGCGGGCGCACAGGCACGCGAGGCGGCAATGATCGAGACGGCACGGGCGGCCCCCGGCGGCAACAGCGAGGGTGCTTGGGCAGCGCTGCGCGAGGAAGCGAAGGGGTGCCAGCGCTGCCCGCTATGGCAACCGGCGACGCAGACGGTGTTCGGCGAAGGGCCGGTCGATGCCGAAATGATGGTCGTCGGCGAACAACCTGGCGATCAGGAGGACCTGGCCGGGCGGCCGTTCGTCGGCCCGGCGGGGCAAGTGTTCGACCGGGCGATGGCCGAGGCCGGAATCGACCGGTCGCGGGTCTATGTCACCAACGCGGTCAAGCATTTCAAGTTCGAGCTGCGGGGCAAGCGGCGCATCCATGCCAAGCCCGGCGTGGGCGAGATCGATGCCTGTCGTTGGTGGATCGAACAGGAGCGCGGCATCCTGCGCCCGCGCATGACGGTGGCGCTGGGCGCGACGGCGGCGCGGTCGCTGACCGGCAAGACGGTGACGATTTCGCGCGAACGCGGCCGGGTGCTGACGCTGGCCGATGGCGGAGCGGCGTGGATCACGGTGCATCCGAGCTATCTGTTGCGGCTGCCGGATAAAGCCCAGGCGGAGGAGGAGTTTGCGCGCTTCGTCGAGGATCTGAAGGGCGCGCGGGCGGCGATGGTTTGAGGCCAAAGTTCACGAAGTTCACACTCGCCGCGGTTTCGTGACGCGGCTGGATTGGGGTCGTTCACGGCGGGAGTGCCTCTCTCCCGTCACCCCGGGCTTGACCCGGGGTCCCGCTTTTTTACCTACCGTTGAGAAGAAGCGGGACCCCGGATCAAGTCCGGGGTGACGGGTGCAGAGACTGATCTGACATGCAAACAATGCAGGTGAAGAAGGACTCACAAGGTAGCGGCCCCGGCCCCTGTAGGAAAATCATTCCGGCTTGGCGTGCCACCACGGCTCCGCCTGCGGCAGGGTGATCGCGTCGTGGTGCGCGGGGTCTTCGGCAATGGAGCGCAGGCGGTCGAGGTCCTCGGGTGTGTCGATGTCGATCAGTTCGGCGGGCGTCGTCACGACGTGGCGACCGGCGCGGACCAGATCGCGGGCGCCGGCATCGCCCTCCAGCGACTCCAGAAAGTCGAAGCGGCCAGCACCGAACACGGCGGGGGGGCACGGCTTCGTCCCGTCGCTCGACGCAACCACCGCTTGCTGGTCGTCGCGTGCGGTGTCGAGCAGGCGATAGACATGGGCGGCGGTGATGCGCGGCATGTCGGCCAGTGCGATGACGACGCCCTTCGCCCCCATCGCCCGCGCCGCGCGGGCCCCGAGCTGCACCGAGCGCGACATGCCCGCCGCCGGATCGTCGTTGACGATGACGTCGTAGCCGCGCGAGGCGAAGTCGAGCTTCGTCCCGTCGATCACCGCGATCCGGCCGAGAAACGGAATCGCCTCCAGCGCGGTGACGACATGATAGGCGACCGGCTTGTGCAGGAATTCCTGTGCCAACTTGTCCGCATCGCCGAAACGCTGCGAGCGCCCCGCCGCCAGCAGGATCAGGACGGTATCTTCAGCGCGCATGGAAGCTCCTTACCATTGCCGCCGCGATCGACAGCGCGATTTCCGAAGGACCGATTGCCCCGATGTCCAGCCCGACCGGCCCGTCGATCCGCTCCAGCCCGGCGGCCCCGGTGGCGGCGAGGCGTTCGAGGCGGGCGGCATGGCTGCGCCGTGACCCCAACGCGCCAATATAGGCGGCGGGGGTTTTCAGCGCCTCGATCAGCGCGGGGTCGTCGATCTTGATGTCGTGGCTGAGCGTCACGACAGCGGTGGCGGCGTCGGGTTTGAGCGCCTGTACCGCCTCGTCCGGCCAGCGATCGTCGAGGGTGACGCCGGGAAAGCGTTCCTCGGTCAGAAAACGCGCGCGCGGGTCGATGACGGTGGTGGCGATGCCCAGCTCGCGCGCCATGCCGGCCAGCCCCTGCGCAATCTGCACCGCGCCGATAATCAGCAGCCGGCGCGGCGGGTCGTAGCGGTTGGCAAAGGCACCTTCGACCGCGCCGATGGTCGTGCGGCCGGTGGTGCGGTCGGTCGACAGGGTGATCGGCTGGCCCTCCGCCCCGGCACCGGCGATCGCGTCGAACAGCGCGGGGTCGAAACCGTCTGCGTCGACGCGCTGGACCATCACCTCGATCTCGCCACCGCAGGGCAAGCCGACTTCCCATGCGGCGGCATCGGCCACGCCGTAGCGTTTGATAACGAACGGCGCGCCGGCGATCACCTCGGCCGCGGTGGCGAGGATGTCGCTTTCGACGCAGCCGCCCGACACCGATCCTTCGAACCGACCGTCCTGATGGACCAGCATATGGCTACCGCGCGGACGCGGGGCGGACCCCCAGGTCGAGGTGACCGTCGCCAGTGCGAGCGGCGCGCCGGCCCAGTCGCGGGCGGCGGTCAGGATGGTGTCGTTATCGGCCATGATGCTCCGATGATGGGGGATTTTGGACGTGGTGGCCAGAGGGGGTGACTGCACCAATTGCCGTACCCCCGCGCAGGCGGGGGTCCAGAACCGCATATACAAACGTTGCGGGCTGTACCCTGGACCCCCGCCTGCGCGGGGGTACGGAAGCATTGCGGACAGGCGTCAGATCACATCCAGCACCAGCCCGCGCGCCTTGGCTTCCTCGGCACCGATATACCAGTTGGCCGGGGCCTTCTGGACCAGTTCCTCGAACGGCACCTGCGATCCGGCGACGATGGCACGAAAGCCCTCTTCCTCGATCTCGACCGAGGTTTCGATCTCGTGCAGCTTGGCCTTGAGCGTCGCGACCAGCATCTTGAGCGGACCCGACAGTTCGATGGTGCTGGTCATCTGCCGCTCGTGCAGCATCAGCCGCGTGCCCTTGGTCAGGAAGCGCTTGTTGACCGGGAAGGCCGACATGAAGGTCGACCCGGCGGAATAGACCGCGACCTTGCCCAGAAACAGCGCCTCGCGCCCGGTATAGTCGCGCAGCAGGCGGATATCGTCGCCCATCGCGCGGGCGACTTCCGGGTCACCCCCCAGCGTCGAGATCGACACGACCAGCGGGCCGTCGGCGGGGGCGGCCAGGACCTGGTTGCGGAAGCTCTCGTACATCGCATGGTCGACCGGGCCGGCGAGATGGACGTGCGGGCGGGCGAGCAGCGGATAGTCGTTGATGTCGGTGTCGGGCATGGCGGGCGTTCCCTCTGGCGCAGTCGGCGGCGGTAACCGGAGGGAACGGGGGTTGGTTCCGGTTTTCTGCAGGAATTGATCCGTTGAGCCTGGAAAGGCTTTGCAGACCGGTCCACCCCGTCACCCCGGACTTGATCCGGGGCGACGTTTGAGGCGCTGTTGGGATCGAATCACTAGCGGTTGACCCAAGCGCCCTGACCGCACCCTCGCGAAACGGAAAGGGGCGACCGGTTCCCACCGATCGCCCCTTCCCTAACCCGCTGAAAGCAGGATCAGTATACCCGCTTCTTCGGCTTGATATACTCGATCTCGTCGGTGAGCGTGTAATCGTGCACCGGGCGATAATCGATCGCCGTCGCGCCGCCCTTGCCGCCCCAGCCGTCGAAGGTCGCGATGGTGTGCTTCATCCAGTTGGCGTCGTCGCGATCGGGGAAATCCTCATTCACGTGCGCGCCGCGGCTTTCCTTGCGGTTCTGCGCCGACTTCATCGTCACCATCGCCTGCGCAAGCAGGTTATCGAGTTCGAGCGTCTCGACCAGATCGGTGTTCCAGATCAGCGACCGGTCGGTGACGTTCACATCGGCGAACGACTGGTAGATGGCGTCCATCATCGTGACGCCTTCGTTCAGCAGCGCGTCGTCGCGGAACACGGCGCAGTGCTTCTGCATCGTCTTCTGCATGTCGAGACGGATTTGCGCGGTCGGCTTGCCACCGCTCGCGTTGCGGAACCGGTCGAGACGGGCGAGCGCGAGGTCGGCCGAGTCGCCGGGCAGCGGCTTGTGCGGGGTGTTGGGCTTCAAGGTTTCCTTGAGGCGCAGGCCCGTCGCACGGCCGAACACGACCAGATCGATCAGCGAGTTGGAGCCGAGGCGGTTGGCGCCGTGCACCGACACGCAGGCCGCTTCGCCGACCGCAAACAGGCCGGGGACGACCGCATCGGGGTTGCCGTCGCGGTTGGTGACGACCTCGCCATGATAGTTACACGGGATGCCGCCCATATTGTAGTGGACGGTCGGGGTCACCGGCAGCGGCTGGCGCGTCAGGTCGACACCGGCAAAGATCTTGCCGGTTTCGGTGATGCCCGGCAGGCGTTCGGCCAGCACCTTCGGATCGATATGGTCGAGGTGCAGGAAGATATGGTCGCCGTCCTTGCCGACGCCGCGCCCTTCGCGCATTTCCATCGCCATCGACCGCGATACGACGTCGCGCGACGCCAGATCCTTGGCCGAGGGGGCGTAGCGTTCCATGAACCGCTCGCCATCCTTGTTGGTCAGATACCCGCCCTCGCCGCGCGCACCCTCGGTGATGAGGACGCCTGCGCCGTAGATGCCGGTCGGGTGGAACTGGACGAACTCCATGTCCTGCAAGGGCAGGCCGGCGCGCAGCACCATGCCGCCGCCGTCGCCGGTGCAGCTATGCGCGGAGGTCGCCGAGAAATAGCAGCGGCCGTAACCGCCGGTCGCCAGCACCACCGAATGCGCGCGGAAGCGGTGGATCGAGCCGTCTTCCATGCACAGCGCGATCACGCCCCGGCAGACCTTTTCTCCATTGGCGCCATCTTCCATGATGAGGTCGAGCGCGAAATATTCGATGAAGAAGTCAGCGTCATACTTCAGCGACTGCTGGTACAGCGCGTGCAGCATGGCGTGGCCGGTACGGTCGGCGGCGGCGCAGGTGCGCTGCACCGGGGGACCTTCGCCCATATTCTGCATGTGCCCGCCGAAGGGACGCTGATAGATCGTCCCATCGTCGTTGCGGCTGAACGGCACGCCGGCATGTTCCAGCTCGATCACCGCCGCCGGGGCTTCGCGGACCATGTATTCGATCGCGTCCTGGTCGCCGAGCCAGTCGGAGCCCTTGACGGTATCGTACATGTGCCACGACCAGTGGTCGGGCGAGTTGTTGCCGAGCGAGGCGGCGATGCCGCCCTGTGCCGCGACGGTGTGCGACCGGGTCGGAAACACCTTGGTGATGCAGGCGGTCTTCAGACCGGCCTCGGCGCTGCCCATCGTCGCGCGGAGGCCAGAGCCGCCCGCGCCGATGACGACGACGTCATAGGTGTGGTCGATGATCTTGTAAGCGTCGGTGGCCATTATGCGGGCGTCCCGGTGAAAGCGGTACGGAGGATCGAGAAGGCGGCAAGCAGCCAGCCCGCGCCATAGACGAGGTTCAGCACGACCAGCGCGACGACGCGCGTTTCGTCATGCTGATAATCCTCGATCACGGTCTGCAGGCCCATCTTGGCATGGTAGAAGACCGAGGTCGCGAGCAGGATCAGCGGCACCGCGCCCCATGCCGACGACACCCAGGCATAGACGGTGTCGTAATCGTAGGACGGCAGCAGCGCGAGCGACAGCACGAACCACACCATCAGGACGAGGTTCGCGAACGCGGTCAGCCGCTGATGCCAGAAATGATGCGCGCCGGCTTTAGCCGACCCCAGGCCGCGTACGCGGCCGATGCTGGTTCCGTTACCCATCAGTGCTTCCCCACCAGCAGCCAAGCCCACAGCGCGGCAGTCGCGCAGGCGGCGAAGACGATCGTCGCGACCGCGCTCTGGCGGTTGCCCTTCAGTTCGAAATTGGCGCCGATATCCATGAAGAAATGGCGGATGCCGTTGCCGATATGCTGGAACAGCGCGAAGCTGAGCCCGATGCCGAACAGGTAGCCGACCGGCGCAAACGGCCCGGTGAACCACGACAGGAACCGTGCATAGCTGTCCTCGCCACCCGACAGCGCGGCCAGCCACCACACGAACAGCGCAAGGCCGACCGTGCCCATGGCGACGCCGGTCGCACGGTGCAGGATCGACACCAGCATGTTCGGACCCCAGCGCCAGACCTGCAGGTGGGGCGATACGGGACGGGATTTGGGGCGGACCATGGCCAAGTCGGACATTCCTCAAGACAGCGCGCGCAGCCACGTCGGGCAGATGCGGATTTCCAGCGATTGTGGCCTATCTACGCACCCGCCCCGCCGATGCAAGTCCGCTTGCACGAAAGGGTGGCCTCGCACGGTTTGGCACCGCGCATGCGGCCCGTGGTCAACCGACTGTTAACGCCTGCACGTTACCCCGGATGGCAGAGGTGTCCGCCGTGCCAGTTGCGGATGCCGCCGAACAGGGGAAGCGAATCGTGGGGACCAGGAAGCTGCCGGCGCCGGAAAGCGTGAGCCGGACGATCGATCTGCAAGAACGCCTGCGCCTGTTCAACATCACCGCCGACGACGTGGCCGCCGCGCGCGAATTGTGGACCGTCATCGAACCGCATGCGCGCGAAGTCGCCGCGGCGCACTTTACCCAGTCGCAAAAGGTCGGCGGGGCGAACAGCATGCACCGCAATTACGACCGGATGATCGAACTGGGCGTCGCCTATCTGCGCAACCGCTTCACCAACCTGACCGGCCTCGCCTGGGTCGAATCGTGCGAGCGCACCGTCGCCAGCGCGTTCGAGGCCGATGTCGCATTGACCGCGATCCTGTCGATGGGGGATGCCGGGGCGCGCTCGCTGCTCGACGTGCTGCGCCGGGGGATCACCGACGAAGCGGCGTTCCGCTATGCCGCCGAATTGCTGTTCCGGCTGCGCTCGCTGGAATGCGAAGTGTTCGTGTCGCTCTACAACGCCTATTTCCAGTTCGACCTGCAGGATTCGCGCGAGCGGCTGGCGCATGAGTTCCGCGACAATATCGGCGCGACGGTCGAACGCGCGAGCCGCGAGAGCGACACGCTGCGCATCCATGCCGGCCGCACCTCCGCCAATATCCGCGGCATGCTGGGCAAGGCATCCGAAGTCGCCGCCGCCGCCGAACAGTCGGCGGTCGCCATGCGGGAAGCAGCCGCCACCTCCGCCGGGCTGATCCGCGCGATCGAGGATGCCCGCATGGAAGTCGAAGCCGCCGCCGAGATCGCGACCCGCGCGTCGGAACAGGCCGGCACCGCCGTCGGCATGTCCGAAGCGCTGTCGGACCATGCGAAATCGATCGAATCGATCCTGGGCCTGATCCGCGATATCGCCGGGCAGACCAACCTGCTGGCGCTGAACGCCACGATCGAGGCGGCGCGTGCGGGCGATGCCGGGCGCGGCTTTGCCGTAGTGGCGCAGGAGGTGAAAAGCCTCGCCAGCCAGACCGCGCGCGCCACCGACGACATCGCCGCCAAGATCGCCGCGATCCAGGCCGCGACGCGGTCGACTGTCGAAACCAACGCATCGATCCGCGCGACCGTCAGCGAGGTGCAGGAAAGCGCCAACCGCATCCGCAGTGCGATGGAGGTGCAGGCACAGACCGTCACCGCGATCACGGCGGCTGTGGACGAAACCGCGCTGGCCGCCGATTCGATGTCGTCGACCATCGCCGCGATCCGCGAGGATACCGAAACGGTCGCGTCGGAAATCGACCGGGTGGGCGACGGCTTCACCTCGCTCGACAGCGAACTGGGCGCGCTGAAGGCCAGCGCCACCGATTTCGTCGGCAAGGTCGCGGCATAAGGCCAGCCCTGCTATCCCCGGACCTGGTCCGGGGTTCCGCGCCCTACGGACAGCACCCAAGGCGCGGGACCCCGGATCAGGTCCGGGGACGGTGCATCGATCGCGATGCCCCGCCACTGCACATGCATTGAATGTGCCCCCGCCCGCGCCTACACCGCGCGGCCATGGCATTTTCGACCCTGACGGCTCTCGCGCGATGAGCTGGAAACTCACCCTCCCCTGCACCCGCGCCGAAGCGGAGGCGATCGATGCGGCCGAGGATTTTGGCATCGATCCGGCGCCCGTGCTGATGACCACCGAAACGGTCGAGGACGATACCGAGACGTGGCGGCTGGACGCCTATTTCGAGGCGGAGCCGGATGCCGATGCCATCGCCACGATCGCTGCACTGGTGCCGAGCGCTGCCGGCACGCGCCCCGAGATCGAGGCGCTGGGCGATGAGGACTGGGTGACGATGAGCCAGGCGGGGCTGGAGCCGCTGCATGTCGGGCGCTTCTTCGTCCACACCGCAGCCCATGCCGATGCGGTACCGGCGGGGGCGCGGGCGTTCCTGATCGATGCCGGGCGCGCGTTCGGTACAGGGCATCACGAAACGACCAGCGGGTGCCTGGCGATGCTCGACCGGCTGGCGGGCACGGCGTTTACCAACGCCATCGACCTGGGCACCGGGACCGGGCTGCTCGCCTTTGCCGCGCGCGAGCTGTGGCCGGCGGCGCGGGTGATCGCGACCGATATCGATCCGGTGGCGATCGATGTGACCGCCGACAATGCGCGGATCAATGCGGTCGAGGGCGTCGAGCTGGTGGTCGCCGATGGCGCGCTGTCCGATGCGATTACCGCCACTGCGCCCTATGACCTGTTGATCGCCAACATCCTGGCCGGGCCGCTGATGTCGATGGCGCCCGAGGTGGCGGCGATCGCTGCGCCCGGAGCGACGATCGTGCTGGCGGGCCTGCTGGAGACGCAGCGGGACGATGTGGTCGCGGCCTATGCGGCGTGCAGCTGTTCGCTCGAAGAGGTCGACCGGCGGGGCGACTGGAGCGTGCTGCGGCTGGTGGCAGGGGCGGAACGCTTCGTGCCGACCGCGCCGATCGATCCGAAGGGGCGCGACGGCTGGGCTTTGGACCTCTGATCCTGCCCGCTCGCGGGGAGGGGGACCGCCGCGTAGCGGTGGTGGAGGGGGTTGGCCGCGCACCGCAACCGTTGTGGACGCCGATACCCCCCTCCACCAGCTTCGCTGGTCCCCCTCCCCGTGCCAGGGAGGATCTCAGAGTTTGGACCTCGCGTAATCCTGCGTGCCATGCGTCACCACCGCGTCCTCGGGCAGCACTTCGTCGACCGCGATTGCGCGTTCGTCGCGGATCGCATCGTACACCGGCGCGAAGTCGGTCTCGACGGTCAGGCGCAGCAGTTCGTCGAAGCTCGGGATGACGAAATAGGTCTGCTGGAAATCGTCGATGCGGTAATCGGTGCGCATCACGCGGGCGAGGTCGAGCATGATCCGGTTCGGGCTGGGGTCGTCGAGCGAAAAGCGGGTTTCCGCCGCGCTCGACACGATGCCCGCACCATAGATGCGCAAGCCGTCGGCCTCCTGCACCAGCCCGAATTCGACCGTGTACCAGTAGAGCCGCGCCAGATGCTTGAGCGATCCCAGCTCGAGCGCGCGCAGGCCGCCACGGCCATAGGCCGCGAGATAGTCGGCGAACACCGGATCGGCGAGCATCGGCACATGGCCGAACACGTCGTGGAAGACGTCGGGTTCCTGCAGATAGTCGAGCTGGTCGGGGCGGCGGATGAAATTGCCGGCGACAAAGCGGCGGTTGGCCATGTGGGTGAAGAACACGTCGTCGGGCACCAGCCCCGGCACCGCGACCACGCGCCAGCCGGTCAGCGCCTCCAGCCGATCCGACAGTTCCTCGAAATCGGGGATGCCCGATTCGGAGAGTTTCAGCGCGTCCAGCCCGCGCAGGAACGCATCGGACGCGCGACCGGGCAGTAGCGCCATCTGTCGCGCGTACAGCGTGTCCCATGTCGCGTGATCTTCGGCGCTATAGGCGTCCCAACCCTGCGGGATGGTCCAGTCGGCATTGGCCCCTGCGGGCGGGCGGTCGAGTACATGGGTTTCGCTTGCCATCCGTAAATAGTAGCATGGGAAACGATGCGACGGAAATGGCTGCGCCGAATTGCGGGTATGGTGGGTGCGGTCGTGCTGGTCGTGCTGCTCTATGCCTTTGTCGGGCTGGTCGGCGGGGCGATTCCGGCCGGGGGTGCGCCCGCGCCGACGCAGGGCGTCCGCATCTATGTCGAGGATAACGGCATCCATACCGGCATCGTCCTGCCCAAGCATGCCGCCGGGGTTTCGTTCGACGATCTGGTACGGGCGGACGATCTTGCCGATCCGCGCTATGCGGGGCATGACTGGCTGTCGATCGGCTGGGGCGAGCGGAATTTTTATCTCGGCACGCCGACCTGGGCCGATGTGAAGCCCGCGACCATCGCCGCCGCCGCGATCGGCAGCGACGCGGTGGTGCTGCATGTCGGGCATCTGCCGGAGCCGGTGGGCGAGCCGGGCGTTTATCCGGTGATGCTGACCCCCGACCAATATCGCCGACTGGTGACCGCGATCCGGGCGAGCTTTGCCGCGCGCACCGATCCGGTCCACGGCTATGGCCCATCCGACGCCTTTTACGTCGCGCGCGGGCGGTACAGCGCGGTCGAGACGTGCAATGCGTGGACCGGGCGGATGCTGCGCGCGGCGGGCGTGCCGATGGGGCAGTGGACGCCGTTCCCGATCACGGTGACGTCGTGGCTGTAGAGACCCTGCCCCCGCCCCCGCTCGGCCAGTTTCTGATCGAGACGCCGCGCGCCGCGCTGGCGCTGGCCGGGGTGCCGTTCGGGTGGCGGCAGGCGCTCTCCGGCGTACCGCGCGCGCAAGGTGAGCCGGTGCTGTTGCTGCCGGGGCTGTTCAACAGCGACCGGTCGATGACGATCATGGCGCGCTATCTGCGCGACCTGGGGCACGCCCCGCATGGCTGGGGGCTGGGGCGCAATTTCGGGCAGCGCAGCATCGGCGTGGACGGCGCCGCGCTGATCGATCGGATCGATGCGGTGGCGCAGGCCGCCGGGCGGCCGGTGGCGCTGGTCGGGGTCAGCATGGGCGGGATCATGGCACGGTTCGTGGCGCATCGCCGCCCCGACCTGATCGAACAGGTGGTGACGGTCGCCAGCCCCTATGCCGGGCCGGCGCGGTCGACGCGGGTATGGCGGCTGTACGAATGGATCAGCGGCGAATCGGTCGACGATCCCGCCGTGCTGGCGCTGGCCGAGGAAGTGCGTCGGCCGCTGACCGTCCCCGCGACCGCGATCTGGAGCGCCAGCGACGGGCTGGTCAACGGGATGGGCTGTCATGTGCCGGGCGAACCGGGCTGCCGCGCGGTCGAGGTAGTGAGCAGCCATTACGGCGTGCAGACCCGGCTGATCGTGCTGCGCGCGGTGGCGGAGGCGCTGGCTGGGAATCGGTAAGCGGGCACTCACCACATACACTACACCTGGTTCAACGGGGCTCCACGAAGAGAGGAACCATCCGCAGGATGGTGGAGAGGCGTCCGCCGACGCATCGTCGCCTTGCTTGGCGCGCCTCCCCCTCCCCGAAAACGGGGAGGATTGCTAAGGGACGCCTATGCTCCCCATCCACGCGGTCCTCCCCCACCTCCTCCAGACGCTGCGCGACCGCACTTCCGCCGTCCTCGTTGCGCCGCCGGGCGCGGGCAAGACCACTGCCGTTGCGCCCGCGCTGCTCGCCGAACCGTGGGTGACCGGCGAGATCCTGCTGCTCTCCCCCCGCCGCATTGCCGCGCGCGCCGCTGCCGAGCGCATGGCCGCGACCGCAGGCGAACCCGTCGGCCAGACCTTTGGCTATGCTACCCGCATGGACAGCAAGCGGTCGGCGGCCACCCGCGTGACGGTGATGACCGAAGGCATCTTCGTCGCCCGTATCCAGGCCGATCCCGAACTGGCCGGCGTGTCGGCGGTGCTGTTCGACGAAGTGCACGAACGCAGCCTCGACAGCGATTTCGGCCTCGCCCTCGCGCTCGACGCGCAGGCGGCGCTGCGCCCCGACCTGCGCATCCTTGCCATGTCGGCGACGCTGGATGGCGAACGTTTCGCCGCGCTGATGGACGATGCCCCGGTGATCGAGAGCGAGGGGCGCTCCTATCCGCTCGACCTGCGTCATATCGGCCGCAATGCCGAGGCGCGGATCGAGGACTCGGTTGCCGCCGCGATCCGCCGCGCGCTGGTGGAGGCCGACGGCGGCATCCTCGCCTTCCTGCCCGGCGTCGCCGAGATCGAGCGGACCGCCGAACGCATCGCCGTGCCCGACGGCGCGGTGCTGCATCGGCTGCACGGCACGCTGCTGCCGGCCGAACAGCGCGCCGCGATCGCGCCTGATCCTGAGGGGCGGCGCAAGATCGTGCTGGCGACCAGCATCGCCGAAACCTCGCTGACCCTCGACGGCATCCGCATCGTCGTCGATTCCGGCCTCGCCCGCCGGCCGCGCTATGATCGCGCAGCGGGGATGACACGGCTGACCACGGAGCGCGCCAGCCAAGCCGCCGTCACCCAGCGTGCCGGCCGTGCCGCGCGACAGGGGCCGGGCGTCGCCTATCGCCTGTGGGAAGCGGCCGCGACCGCCGGGTTGCCCCGTTTCGACCCGGCCGAAATCCTCGAAGCCGATCTGTCGGCACTGGTGCTCGAATGCGGCAAATGGGGGGTCACCGATCCGACCAGCCTGCGCTGGCTCGACCCGCCGCCGCCCGCCGCCGTTGACGAAGCACGCGCACGCCTTGCCACGCTCGATGCGATCGATGCCGATGGCCGCCCGACGCCGCACGGCCTCGCCATCGCCGCACTCCCGCTGTCGCCCCGACTGGCGCACATGCTCATTCGTGCGGGCGAGGGCGGCTTTGCCGGCGCGGCGGCGGAGGTCGCGGTCTTGCTGGGGGAACGGGGGCTGGGCGGCAACGACACCGACCTCGACCAGCGTCGCCGCCGTTGGCGCACCGAACGCGGGCAGCGGGCCGAAGCGTCGCGTCGCCTGGCCGAGCGCTGGCGCAAACTGGCGAAGGGCCGGGACGATCCGCCCGCCGATGCGCTGGCGCGCAGCGTCGCGCTGGCCTTTCCCGACCGGATCGCCAGACGCCGCGATGCCGGAGGCGAACGCTGGGCCTCGGTCGGCGGGCGCGGCTTCACGCTGGACGTCGCCGCACTCGGCTCGGCCGAATGGCTGGCGGTGGCCGAGACGCAGGGACAGGCGGCGGGCGCGCGCATCCTGTCTGCCGTCGCGATCGACCAGGCGACCGTCGAGGAACTGTTCGGCGACCGGATCGAAACGCGGCGCAGCGTCCGGTTTGATCCCGCCACGCGCGGCATCGTGGCGCTCCGCGAACGCCGGCTGGGCGCGATCCGGCTATCGTCCGGCCCCGATGCCGCCGCCTCGCCCGACGAGATCGCCGCCGCGCTGGTGCAAGCGGTGCGCGGCGACCTTTCGCTGTTGCCGTGGGAGGGGGCGGAGACGTTGCGTCGCCGTTCGGCCTACGTCGCGGCGATGCTGGGGCAGGACGATCCGTTGGGCGACGCAGCGCTGGTCGCGGCGATCGATGACTGGCTGCCGCCGCTGCTGACCGGCAAACGTCGGCTCGATTCGGTGACCGGGCTGCATGATGCGCTGGAGCAGAAGGCGGGTTGGGACTGGATGCAGCAGGTCCGCCGCCTTGCGCCCGCGCGGTTCGAAAGCCCCGCCGGGTCGAGCCACGCGATCGACTATGCCGCCGAAGGGGGGCCACGGGTGGAGCTGCGGGTGCAGGCGCTGTTCGGCCTCGCCACCCATCCGATGGTGGCGGGCCAGCCGCTGACGCTCAGCCTCACCTCGCCCGCCGGACGCCCGATCCAGACGACGCGCGACCTGCCGGGCTTCTGGGCCGGGTCGTGGCGCGACGTATCGAAGGAGATGCGCGGCCGCTATCCGCGCCATCCGTGGCCGGACGATCCGACGGCAGCATCGGCGACGCTCAGGACCAAGAAGGCGGATGCGCGGCGGGGGTGATCCTGCGCATTCCTGTCTGGTTCGAGCAGCTTCAAGCTTGTCAAGAACGCCGGAGTTTGGGGCACCCCCTTCTCGAATTCGGTTCTCGACAGGCTCGAACCTGCGCTCGAAGCGAACGGGGGCGTAGAGGGGGAAGCGAAGCTACCCCTCGCCATGCCCCTTGGTGAGATATTCCTCCGACCGCATCTCCTCCAGCCGGCTGATCGTCCGATCGAATTCGAACCGGCCGTCGCCGGTCGGGTACAGCTCGCCCGGCTGCGCGTCCGCCGCCGCCAGCAACTTCACGCGATATTCGTACAGCGCATCGATCAGCGTCACGAACCGCGCCGCTTCGTTGCGGTTGTCCGGACCCAGCACCGGGATGCCGACCAGGATCACTGTATGGAACGCCCGCGCGATGGCGAGGTAATCGGGCGCGCCGCGCGCCTCGCCGCACAGTCGCTTGAAGCTGAACACCCCGACGCCCTTCAGCGCCTTGGGCACGTGCAGCGTCCGGCCCCCGCCGACATCGAGGTCGCACGACGGCACGTGCGCCGCATCCTCGACGGCGAAGTCGGTCAGGCGAAAGAACGCGGCCGACAGCGCTTCGGTCGCTGCCGCGCCATTGGGCACCAGCCACGTATCGACCGCACCCAGCCGGTCGCGACGATAATCGGTCGGGCCGTTGAGCGGCAGCACGTCGAGGTTCGTTTCGAGCAGCTGGATGAACGGCAGGAAGCTGTCGCGCTGCAACCCGTCCTTGTACAGATCGACCGGCGGGCGGTTCGACGTCGCGACCATCGTCACGCCGTGGGTCATCATCTCGGTAAACAGCCGCGACAGCACCATCGCGTCGGCGGTGTTGTTGATGACCATTTCGTCGAACGCGAGCAGCTTAAGGTCCTTGGCCAGCGCTTCGGCCACCGGGGGGACGGGGTTGCCGACCTCCTTGGCGCGCTCGGTCGCGAGGCGGGCATGGACCTCGATCATGAAGGCGTGGAAATGGACGCGGCGCTTGGCCGGTTCGGCGACGCAGTCGTAGAACAGGTCCATCAGCATCGACTTGCCGCGCCCGACCCCGCCCCACAGGTACACACCACGCGGCGCTGGCGCGTCGCTGCCGGTCAGGCGCGCGAACAGGCCGCGTTTGGGCGGATGGTCGATGGCATCGGCAAGGTGCGACAGCCGCTCGGCGGCGGCGCGCTGTTCGGGGTCGGGGCGGAGTTCGCCGGCGGAGACGAGTTGGTCGTAACGGGTGAGGACGGTCATGCGCGTCCCGCCTCTACCCAAACCACCCCGTTTGCTTCGAGCGCAGATTCGAGCCTGTCGAGAACCGAAGTCGAGACGGCGGTGGCAACATCAACCGAGTTCTCGACAGACGCTTTTCGACAAGCTCGAAGCTGCTCGAACCGAACGGGGAGGAAATAGTAGGGCACGAAGCGATCAGATGATCCGCTCGACTTCCATCTTCTTGATCTCGGCGATCGCCTTGGCCGGGTTCAGCCCCTTCGGACACACGTTCGCGCAGTTCATGATCGTGTGGCAACGATACAGGCGGAACGGATCTTCCAGTTCGTCCAGACGCTCGCCGGTCATCTCGTCACGGCTGTCGGCCAGCCAGCGATAGGCTTGCAACAGGATCGCTGGACCCAGGAACTTGTCGCTGTTCCACCAATAGCTCGGGCAGGAGGTCGAGCAGCAGGCGCACAGGATGCATTCGTACAGCCCGTCGAGCTTCGCGCGCTCGTCCGGCGACTGGAGCCGTTCCTTGCCGGCAGGCTCCGGGGTCACGGTCTGCAGCCACGGCTTGATCGACGCATATTGCGCATAGAAATGCGTGAAGTCCGGCACCAGGTCCTTGATGACGTCCATGTGCGGCAGCGGGGTAATGCGGATATCGCCCTTGATATCCTCGATCGCCGTCGTGCAGGCGAGGCCGTTGCGGCCGTCGATGTTCATCGAACACGACCCGCAAATGCCTTCGCGGCACGATCGGCGGAAGGTGAGTGACGGGTCCTGCTCCGACTTCATCTTGATGAGCGCGTCGAGCACCATCGGACCGCATTCGTCCAGATCGATCTCGAAATCGTCGTAGCGCGGATTCTGGCCCGAATCGGGATCGTAGCGATAGACCTTGAATTTCTTGATCCGGCCCGACGTCGGCGACTTGTGGGTCGTACCCTTCTTGACGACGCTGTTCTTGGGCAAACGGAATTCGGCCATGATACTCGCTCGGTTCGGCTAGTGGGTGGGTAATCCACCCGGTCTGCGGGTCAGATACATGACAGGTAGGGTTGCCGCAAACGCGAACAAGGGAAAACTGTCCTAAGGGGAGGGAGCAGTGTCCGCGACGGACGTCCGCTCCCCACCACCCCTCACACCGCCGGCAACCCTTCCAGCAGCTTGTCCAGCGTCGCGGGGTAATCGCGTACCCGGACGCCGGTCGCATTGTAGATCGCATTGACCACCGCCGCGCCCGCGCCGCCGATGCCCAGCTCGCCGATCCCCTTGGCATGGAGCGGGTTGGCATGGACGTCGCGTTCGTCGAGGAACACGATGTCGATCGGTGGAATGTCGGCATGTGCCGGCACATGATATTCCGCCAGGTCGTGGTTCACGATCCGCCCGTCGCGGTCGTCGTGCACCAGTTCCTCGGTCAGTGCGGCGCCGATGCCGAACACGATGCCGCCGATGCACTGCGACCGCGCGGTCTGCTGGTTCAGGATGCGCCCGGCCTCGAACGTCGCATGCCAGCGCGTCACGCGGACCTCGCCGGTGACGGCATGGACCTTCACCTCGCAGAAATGCGCGCCATAGCCGGCTTGCGTCGTTTCCTTCTCCTGTTTGCCCGGCTCGATCGATCCGGTGGCGGTGATCCCGTCGCCGACCAGCTCGCCGATCGGCACCCGGCGATTGCCGGCGACCGCATGGCCGTCCTTCAGCGTCAGCTCGTCGGGCGCGACGTCCATTGCCTTCGCCAGCTTCTCCCGCAGCGCCTGCGCCGCCAGATAGACCGACGACCCGCTGCTGCCCGCACCCCAGGAGCCACCCGAACCCGCGCCCGGCGGCGACTTGGTATCGCCCAGATGCACGTCGATCCGCTCGATCGGCAGGCCCAGCAGCTCGCCCGCGATCTGGGCGAGGATGGTGTAGGTGCCGGTGCCGATGTCGGTCATGTCGGTTTCGATCAGCGCGCGGCCGTCGGGACCGATCGTCACCGCCGCCTCGCTCGGCTGCAGCATGTTGGTGCGGGTGGTCGCCGCCATGCCCTGCCCGATCAGCCAGTCGCCCTCGCGCTTTCCGCCCGGCACCTTGTTGCGCGCATCCCAGCCGAACGCCTTCGCGCCTGAATCGAGGCAACGCGTCAGCGAACGGGTGGAAAAGGGCACGTCCTTTTGCGGATCGCGCGCGGCATCGTTGCGCCGGCGCAGCTCGACCGGGTCGATCCCGATCTTTTCGGCCAGCTCGTCCATCGCATTCTCATGCGCCAGCAGCCCGACCGCCTCGCCCGGCGCGCGCATCGATCCCGACAGCATCCGGTTCAGCTCGACCACGTCGTGGGTGATGACGCGGTTCTCGCCGGCATACAGGAACTGGGTGGCGATCCCCGCCGGTTCGAAATAGCCCTCGCCCGGCAGATTGCTGGTGATCGTCTCATGCCCGATCCCGGTCAGCTTGCCCTCGGCATCGGCGGCCAGCCGCATCCGCTGATGCGTGTTCGACCGGCGCACGGTGGTGTCGAACACTTGCTGGCGGGTCATCACCGTCTTGACCGGCCGTCCGACCGCCTTCGCGGCGATCGCGGTTGCGACCGATTCGGGCGCGATGCCGAGCTTCGATCCAAAGCCGCCACCGACATAGCGCGCGACGATCCGCACCCGCGACGCACGCTCACCCAGCGCCTTGGCCAGCTGTTGCTTGTCTGACGACGGCATCTGGTACGCGCCGTAGAGCGTCAGGCCGTCGTCGTCCCACACCGCGGTCGAGGCGTGCGGCTCCATCGCCGCCGAGTTTTGCGACGGCGTGGTCCAGATGTCATCGACGGTGAATGCCGCATCGGCCATCGCCGCGTCGAGGTCACCCTGCTTGTGATAGGGCGGCATCGATCCCGCCGGCGGCTTCTTCGCGCTGTCCAGCCGGTCGTCGAAGGTAAACACGCCCTCGGCGGGATCGAAGCGGATCGACACCAGCTGTGCCGCGTCGCGGGCAATCTCGAAGCTCTCCGCCACGACGATCGCCACCGGCTCACCGAAATAGGCGACGTCCTTGACGCCCTGCGTCGGCGCGCCGGTCTCGCCGCCCTGCTGCGCGTTGCGGATGAAAGTCTTCAGGTCGACCACGACGTCCAGCACACCGGGCAGTGCCTTCGCTCCCTCGGCATCGATCGCGGTGATCGTGCCCGCCGCGAATGGTGCACGCACCAGAAAGCCATAGGCGAGGTTGTCGGGGGCATATTCGGCGGCATAGGTCGCCTGTCCCGCGACTTTCAGCGGACCGTCGATCCGCTCGATCCCCTTGCCAATGATCCCCTGCACGCCCGAATCGAGCAGGCTCTGTTCGACGGGCTTGTCCATGCGCAGTGCGTTGGTGGTCATGCCGTCAGCTCCCGCAGCGTCGCAACCAGCGTGCGGCGCGTCAGTGGAATCTTGAAATCGTTGCTGCCGAAACCCCTGGCATCGCGCAGCAACAGGTCGGCGGCCTGTCCGAACAATTCGTCGGACGGGGCCTGCCCGACCAGCAGGCGCTCCACGCCCTCGTCCCGCCACGGCATCGGGCCGAGACCACCGAACGCCAGTCGCACGGAGGTGATCTTGCCGTCTTCGACTGCGACGATCCCGGCGACCGACACCAGCGCAAACGCATAGGACGCCCGGTCGCGCACCTTGCGATAGGTCTGCTTGCCTTCGGGAGCGGGCGGCAATTCGATATGGGTGATAAGCTCGCCGGGACGCAGCACATTCTCGACCTCCGGCGTGTCGCCGGGCAGGCGATAGAAATCGCCGATCGCGATCCGCCGCTTCTCACCATCGCTGCCGAGCGTCACGATCGTCGCGTCCAGCGCGCGCATCGCCACCGCCATGTCGCTCGGATGCGTCGCGATGCACGCCTCGCTGGTCCCCAGCACGGCGAGGATGCGGTTGAAGCCTTCCTTCGCATCGCAACCCGACCCCGGCACGCGTTTGTTGCAGCGCGCGGCGGTCTCGTAGAAATAATAGCAGCGGGTGCGTTGCAGCAGGTTGCCACCGGTCGACGCCTTGTTACGCAGCTGCCCCGATGCCCCGGCGAGCAGCGCGCGGCTGAGCACCTCGTAGCGCTCGCGGATGACGGGCGATGCGGCGAGGTCCGAATTGGGCACCAGCGCCCCGATCCGCACGCCGCCGTCGATGTCCTCGATATCGTTCAGCGGCAGGCGGCTGATATCGACCAGCCGCGCCGGCGTCTCGATCTGCAATTTCATCAGGTCGAGCAGGTTGGTCCCGCCCGCGATGAACTTCGTGCCGTCTTCGGCGCCCTCGCGCACGGCGGCTTCGGCGCTGTCGGCCTTGGCATAGTCGAACAGCTTCATGCCGCCGTCTCCACTTTTGCATCGGCGACTTCACGGATCGCGTCGACGATGTTGGGATAGGCCGAGCAGCGACAGATATTGCCGCTCATCCGCTCGCGGATTTCATCGTCGGTAAAGTCGGCGTCGGCAAGGTCGACGCTGACATGGCTCGGCCAGCCTTTCGCCACCTCGTCCAGCATGCCGACCGCCGAACAAATCTGCCCCGGCGTGCAATATCCGCACTGGAATCCGTCATGCTTGACGAACGCGGCCTGCAGCGGATGCAGCTTGTCCGGCGTGCCCAATCCCTCGATCGTCACGATGTCGTCATCCTGATGCATCACGGCGAGCGTGAGGCAGGCATTGATGCGGCGGCCGTTCACCAGCACGGTGCACGCCCCGCATTGGCCATGATCGCAGCCCTTCTTGCTGCCGGTGAGCGAAAGATGTTCGCGCAGCAGGTCGAGCAACGACGTGCGGATGTCGACCTCCGCCTGATACGGCTGTCCGTTGATGGTGAATTGCATGGGGCGCGCTCCGTTGGTCGTGATGGCTAACGATCGCGATCCAAAGGGTTTCCTGTTGCGAGAGGGTCGCAGATGTTGGGGATGATAGTGGCGGCGATGATGGGAAGTGCTCCGATGGCCGAGGAACGACCGCTGACCAGCCCACCGATCGTGATCGCGCATCGCGGGGCCAGCGGATCGCGCCCCGAACACACGCTGGCGGCGTATGAACTCGCGATCGAACAGGGGGCGGACTTCATCGAACCCGACCTTGTGCTGACCAAGGACAATGTGTTCGTCGCCCGGCACGAAAACGAGATTTCGGGCACGACCGACGTCGCAGACCATCCCGAATTCGCCAGCCGCCACACGACCAAGACGATCGACGGGGCCGCGATCACCGGCTGGTTCACCGAAGACTTCACGCTTGCCGAACTGCGCACGCTGCGCGCAAAGGAACGCCTGCCGCAGTTTCGCCCCGGCAATACCGCCTATGACGGCCAGCAACCCGTCCCGACGCTGGCCGAGGTGATCGCGCTGGCCAAGCGCGCCACCGCCGCGACCGGCCGCACCATCGGCATCTATCCCGAAACCAAGCACCCGACCTATTTCGCGTCGATCGGCCATCCGATGGAAAAGCGGCTCGTGCGCGAACTGCGCGCCGCCGGCTGGGACAGCCCGCAGGCGCCAGTGTTCATCCAGTCGTTCGAGGTGAACAACCTGAAGGCGCTGAAGACACTGACCGGCATCCGCCTGATCCAGCTGATGAACGATACCGGCGGCCCGGCCGATCACGCGGTCGACAGCTATGCGGCGATGGCGACCCCGGCGGGGCTGAAGGCGGTGGCGACCTATGCCTGGGGCATCGGCCCGAACAAGGTGCTGGTCGGCCGAGGAAAACCGCTGGTGCATGACGCCCATGCGGCCGGCCTGCGCGTCCACTCCTGGACCTATCGCGCGGAAAACGCCTTCCTTCCCGAAGCGTATCGCGTGCCGGGCGATCCGGCGACCCATGGCCGGATCGGGCAGGAGATCGCCGATGCGGTCGATGCCGGCGTCGATGGTTTCTTCACCGATTTCCCGCTAATCGGGGCACAGGTGCGAGACAAACCGTATTGAGGACAGACAGATGCGACTGGCGTGGATGGTATTGGCGGTGGCGCCGCTGACCGGGGGGTGCGTCAGCACGGTATGGAACGTGGCGACCGCGCCGGTGCGCGCGGGCGCGCAGGTGGTCGACTGGACCACCACCAGCCAGTCGGAAGCCGACCGCAACTACGGCCGGAAGATGCGCAAGAAAGAAGCCCGCGAAGGCCGCGAACTGCGCAAGGAAGAGGCACGGCGGCGGCGGGAACGTCGCCGCGACGACGATTGAGAGGGGTACCCGCACACAAATCCATTCGCCCTGAGAGCCTGATTCTTTATTCGGTTTTGGCAATTGGTCGCGCGAGGTTTTTAACGGAAGCAAGGTTGCATCGAGCTTCCTGTGCTCGTTCGGAGGCCTCATAGCCTTTTGCCAGATGCCGGTTGCGACCGGACCATGCGAAAATTCACTCGACGACCAATCGCCGTGGTTCCTGAGCGACGTGTCCGACGCGTTGCGAGCGGGTAATGTTCTGGATGGTCCAGGGCAATGGATCGGCGACTGCGGCGAGCAGCTTACCGGCGTGATAGATATGGCGGGCATGGACGTGCCGCAGCCGGGAAACCGGGGGCAAGCGCCTTGAGCAACGGCATGGCACCATGGGTTATCTTGCGACGTTTGACGGCGTGACCTGCGCTGCGATCAATCGACCTGACGTGTCGGTGGCGATGTGGCGCTTACGCCCTCTTAACCTTCGTGGCGGCATCGAACCCGCAAGGACCGCCGCGCCCGTTTGTGCGCGCGCTCTGGCTGTCGATCGCTAGCCCCGGTGGTTCGGGATCGCACACCTCAGGTGTACGCGATTGCGCTAATGGCAACGCATTGTTCCACGGCCACCAGCCCTGATTGCGCTTGTGGTAGAAGCGATATTGTACGGTTGTGAAGGGCGGAAAATCGCGCGGCAGGCCACGCCGCGGACGTTCACCCGTACGCAACGCGCTTACATACCGCCACTTGTCCCGGCGGTACCGTTTTGTCATCCAACCTTTCCCCTGTCAGCATCTCAGGAGGAGCGGAGGTTGGAGCCTTCCGAGAAGGGGCCGCCCCAGACGACCGAGTTCTCGACCGACGTTTCTCGACAAGCTCGACTAGCCCGAACCGAACGGGTTTCTTGGGGATAAAGCAGGCCGCCCTACCCCGTCGGCCGCCCGTCCGCGTCCATCAACACCTCGCGCCGCCCGACATGGTCGGGCCGCGACACCAGCCCTTCCTTCTCCATCCGCTCGATCAGCCGCGCCGCCGAATTATAGCCTACGCGCAACTGGCGCTGGAGCCAGCTGGTCGACGCCTTCTGGCTTTCCGCGACCAGCTGGCATGCCTGGCGGAACGTCTGTTCCTCCGGCGAATCGTCGCCGGTCGGTGCCCCGTCGAGGCTGAAGCCGGCATCGCCCTCCGGCTCGTTGACCACCGCGTCGATATAGTCGGGCGCGCCCTGCGAGCGCCAGAAGTCGGACACCGCCTGCACCTCGTCATCGCTGACGAAGGGCCCGTGGACGCGCGCCAGCGCCTTGCCGCCGGGCATGTAGAGCATGTCGCCGCGGCCCAGCAGCTGTTCGGCGCCCTGTTCGCCCAGGATGGTGCGCGAATCGATCTTCGACGTGACGTGGAAGCTGATGCGGGTCGGCAGGTTCGCCTTGATGACGCCGGTGATGACGTCGACCGAGGGACGCTGCGTCGCCATGATGAGGTGGATGCCCGCCGCACGCGCCTTTTGCGCGAGGCGCTGGATCAGGAATTCGACTTCCTTGCCCGCGGTCATCATCAGGTCGGCGAGTTCGTCGACGATCACCACGATCTGCGGCAGCGGCGACAGGTCGAGCGTCTCTTCCTCATAGATCGGCGTGCCGGTGTCGGCGTCATAGCCGGTCTGCACCTTGCGGCCGAGCTTCTGCCCCTTGGCGGCGGCGGCGCGCACCTTGTCGTTGAAGCTGGCGAGGCTGCGGACGTTGATCGACGCCATCATGCGATAGCGGTCCTCCATCTGCTCGACCGCCCATTTGAGCGCGCGCACCGCCTTGGGCGGGTCGGTCACGACATCGGCCAGCAGGTGCGGGATGCCGCGATACATGCTGAGTTCGAGCATCTTCGGGTCGATCATGATCATGCGACACTGGTCCGGGGTCAGCCGGTAGAGCAGCGACAGGATCATGCAGTTCAGGCCGACCGACTTGCCCGACCCGGTGGTACCGGCGACGAGCAGATGCGGCATGGGGGCGAGGTCGGCGACGACCGGGTCGCCCGCGATATTCTTGCCCAGCACGATCGGCAGCTGCGCATTCTGGTCGGCGAACGCCTGGCTGGCGATCAGCTCGCGCAGCGACACCATCTCGCGCTTCTGGTTGGGCAGTTCGATACCGATCACGGTGCGGCCCGGAATCGTCGCGACGCGGGCCGAGATCGCCGACATGTTGCGGGCGATATCGTCGGCCAGCTGGATCACGCGGCTGGCGCGGATGCCGGGTTCGGGCTCCAGTTCGTACATGGTGACAACCGGGCCGGGGGCGACCTTCACCACCTGCCCCTTCACGTTGAAATCGTCGAGGACGCTTTCGAGCAGGCGCGAGTTGCGTTCCAGCGCGGCCTTGTCGACGGTCGGGCCGGTCGATTCGGGCGCGGGGGCGAGCAGGTCGATCGCGGGCAGCGCGAAATTGTCGCGGCCTTCGCTGCTGGCGGGCCGGGGCGCGCTGGCGAGCGCGGGGGAGGCGGCGCGGTCGGCGATGACCGGCGGGGCGCGGTCGTCGGCGGGCGCCGCGCGCCGCGGCTGCGGGCGGGCGGGCGCTTCGTCCGGATCGTCGTCCTCCGTCGCCAGCGCGGTGCGCGGCGCGGGATCGAACGGCAGGTCGTCGTCCTCGACCAGTACCGCGCCAACGTCGGCGACGGAACGGGCGCGACGTTCGAATTTCGGCATGCGGAAGGTGCCGTCGGGGATCTCGATCGTCAGCCCCTTGGCCCAGCGCCACACGCCGAACAGCGCGGTGGCGAGCGCGACGACGCGGATCGTCCACAGCTCGGCGACCGGCACGCCGATCAGGTGGACCAGTCCCTGCACCGCCCGCGCGATGCTCCAGCCGATCACCCCGCCATAGCCGGCGGGCAGCGACAGGATCGCCTCCCCCGACACGAACGCCAGCGTGGTGCCCATTGCCAGCACGCCGATCCCGCAGTCGCGAATCATGCGCGGCCACGGCCCCACGGGCACGTCGCGCCACAACCGGACGCTGACGATCAGCCCCAGTGGCAACAGCATCGCGACGGGCACGCCAAAGATGGTGAGCAGCAGGTCGGCGAGCAGCGCGCCGGGCGCGCCGAGCTTGTTGGCGACCGGCCCGCCCGCCGCCGTGCTGAACGACGGGTCGGCGGGCGAATAGCTGACGAGCGCGATGGCGATCACGATCATGGCGACGAACAGGATCGTCGCACCGATCATCGCGCCGCTGCGCTTCGCACCCGCCTTCATCGCGTCGCGCCACAACATCGGCTGCGCGTTGGTCGCCATTCGTTCCACCCTTGTTCGATACGCCCCCGATGTGCGCCGCCGTGGGGTACGCCGTCAAGGCGGCGTTGCGGTGGGCCGCGCCAGACCCTAAGTCCGTTCGGACGAAGCGACTTTACGGATGGGACGGGTTTCATGGCACAGGCGGACGTCATCATCCTGGGCGGCGGGCTGGTCGGCAGCACGCTGGGCGTGTCGCTGGGCGTGCATGGGCTCAGCTCGATCATCCTCGATCCGGCCGATCCGGCGGTGACGCTGGCGCCGGGCTTCGACGGTCGCGCCTCGGCAATCGCCAGCGCGACGCACCGCATGTTCGAGGCGATCGGCATCGCGCCGGGCCTGGGTGACGAGGGCTGCCCGATCGCCGCGATTCGCGCGACCGACGGGCTGGAGGCGGGCAAGCTCGACTTCGTCCCCGATGCCGCCGACGATCCGGTGGGCGTGATGTATGAGAACAAGCGGCTGCGACAGGCGATCTACGACGCCGCCGTCGCATCGCCACATGTCGACCTGCGCTACAAGGATCGCGCGATCGACGTGCGCCGCGAGGCGCATGGCGTCACGGTGACGACGGCGGGTGGCGACACGCTGACCGCGCCGCTGCTGATCGCCGCCGAGGGTCGCAATTCGCCGACGCGCGAGGCGGCGGGCATCCGTGTCGCGCGCTGGAGCTACGACCATGCCGCGATCATCACGACGCTGGGCCATGCAGAGCCGCACGAGAATATCGCGTACGAAATCTTCTATCCGGCAGGCCCCTTCGCGATCCTGCCGCTGAACGACGACGCGCATGGCCATCGCTCGGCGATCGTGTGGACGGTCGATGCGAAGGATCGGCCGGCGATGCTGAAGCTGTCCGACCGCGCGTTCCTGGCCGAAGCGTCGAAGAAGATGGGCGGGTTCCTGGGGCAGCTGTCCAACCTGTCGGCGCGCTCGAGCTATCCGCTGGGCTTCCACCATGCCGCGCGGATCACCGCCGATCGGCTGGTGCTGGTCGGCGATGCCGCGCACGGCATCCATCCGATCGCCGGACAGGGTCTCAATCTCGGCCTGCGCGACGTCGCGGCGCTGACCGAGGTGCTGGTCGAGGGCAAGCGCACCGGCCTCGACCTCGGCGATCCCTATCTGCTGGAACGCTATCAGCGGTGGCGGGGGCTGGACACCTTTGCGGTGGCGCTGGCGACCGATGGCCTGACGCGCCTGTTCGGTATTCCCGGCAAGGCGGCGAGCGCGGTGCGGCGCTTCGGCCTGTCGGCGGTCGATTCGATCCCGCCGCTGAAAGCCGCATTCATGGCCGAAGCACGCGGCGAAACCGGAAAGCTGCCGAAATTGCTGCAGGGCATCACCGCTTGACGCTTTCCGCCGTCCAGCGCGGTGTCGCGCGCGGGATGGCGGGTGCAGCGGCGATCGGCATCGTTGCGCTAGTGACGGCGGGCTGGTTCGATCCCGGCCACGACTTGCCCGAGCGGCTGCGGGCCCTGGCGATGGCACTGGTCGTGCCCGGACTATGGAGCGCGGCGGCGATCGGCAATGTCGCGCGGTCGCGGTTCTTTTCGGCGCGGTCGATCGATGGCGGCGATGCCGATCCGGCGGTGGCGCAGGGTCGCGCGATTGCCCAGAATACACTGGAGCAGGCGGTGCTGGCGGTGATCGCCTATGCCGCGCTGACGATCGCCACCAATCGATCGACCTTCGCGCTTGCCGTGCTGGCGACCTGTTTCACGGTCGGACGGGTCGGCTTCTGGGCAGGCTATCGGCGGGGTGCCGCAGCCCGCGTTCGGCTTCGCGCTGACCTTCTACCCGACGGCGCTGGCGCTGCTAGCGGCGCTGGTCCTCGCGATCCGGGGGTAGCTACCAGTTGCCGCCGCCGGTTGTGCCGGCACGAAACTCGGCGATACGCCGCAACGTCGCCGGTGTCGTGCCATCGGGCAGCGCATCGAGCGCGAACCAGCCGACCTTCGCCACCTCCAGCGTGTCCGCGCCGTGCAGCGAATCATCGGGGGCATGTGCGACATAGACGATCACATGGTCGTCCTTGCCCTCGTGCCGGTTGTGATAGACGCCCAGCACCCGCTCGACCGTCGCACCGCGAACCGCGACCTCCTCGGCCAGTTCGCGGTGGAGCGCGTCGGTCACGCACTCCCCCTTCTTCACCCCGCCGCCGGGCATGTACCAGCCATCGACATAGGTGTGCCGCACCAGCGCCACGCGTCCGTCGGGACTGAGCAGCAGGCCGCGCACGCCGATCGTGCGCGGGCGGGTGATGCGCCACACAATCCGCGCCGCCCTGCCCAACAGGCGATGCAGCAGCGCCACGCCCTATGCCGATCCGTTGCGCGTGGCTTCGGCCGCTTCCTCCGCCGCCACCGGTTCGGCCATTGGCCGGATCATCAGGAAGCTGCCCGACCAGACGCCGGGAATGTCCCACCGCCCGCTGATCTCGCACCCGTCGTCGCTCAGTACGCCGGCATAGACGACCATGTCGGCATAGCCGTCGCTATCGTCGTAGAATTTGCTGAAGCGTACCTGCGCCCCGTCGCGATGCCCGTCGATCGCGGCGGCGATCAGCGCGCCCGGCGGCACCGAATAGAGGTCGGGTTCGTGGATCGTGCCGACGATCGACCCGCCCAGATCGGCGATATCCGCCTCGAACGCGGTCGGCGGGTTGGTGTGCGGGTAGTTGAAGATTCCGCTCCACTTGCCCGACAGGTCGCGGGTCACAACGCTCGCGCCGCTTCGACCAGCAGCACCGGCACGCCGTCGCGAATCGGAAAGGCGAGGCCGGCAGCCTCCGACACCAGTTCGCCCGCCGCCGCATCATGCCTGAGCGGCGTGCGCGTCACCGGGCAGACCAGGATCGACAGCAGCCACGGATCGATCGTCATTGCAGCGTCGCCTCTTCGTCATCGCCATGCCTGCCGAAGAATTGCATGAGCTGCACGATCAGTTCCGCACGTTCCGCGAGCGCGTCGACTTCCAGCAGCGCCTGCTTCGCCGCCACGTCGAACGGCGCGATCTGCGCGATGCCGTTGACCAGGCTTTCATCGTCCAGCCGCCCGACCGATTCCCAGTCGACGGCATAGCCCAGCCGGTCGGCGAAGCGTTTCGATTCCATCTCCAGCGACGCCCGCTCGGCCAGCGCCAGCGTAGTGTCGCCGACCATCGGCAGCATCTCCGCCTCCACCTGCCGGAACGCGGTCGTCACGTCGAGTTCTCGCACGATGCGAAATCGCGACAGCCCGCGCAGCACGACGTCGTAGCGGCCATCGGCATGCGCCTCGACATCGACGATCTGGCCGATACAGCCGATGTCGAACAGCGGCGGCTTGTCCGCTTCGATGCCGACCGGGCGCGGCTGGATCATGCCGATGCGGCGGTCCCGCGCCAGCGCATCGGACACCATCGCGCGGTACCGCGGCTCAAAGATGTGCAGCGGCAAATGCATGTTCGGAAACAGCAGCGCCCCCGCCAGCGGGAAGACGGAGACGCGTGCCGTCATCCGAACAGGATCGCCGAAAGCTTGCGCCGCTGCTGCGACACCCACGGGTCCTCCAGACCAACCGCCTCGAAGACCTTCAGCAGTTGTTGGCGCGCGGCATCGTCGTTCCACGCGCGGTCGGCAGCGACGATCTTCAGCAGCGATTCGGCGGCACCGTCGCGGTCGCCGGCCGCCATCTGCCCACCGGCCAGGCGGAAGCGCGCGTCGTGATCGTCGGGGTTCGCCTCCACCTCGGCCTTAAGCCCCGCCAGATCATCGACCGGCTGCGCATCACGGGCCAGCGCCAGCGCGGCGCGGACCTGCTCGATGCCCGGCTGCTTCGCCGCATCCTCAGGCAGCGCGTCGAGCGCCGCCTGCGCCGCATCGTGCTCGCCCAGCGCCATCAGCGCGCGGACGCGGCCAGCGGCGACGGCGGCGTTCTCCGGCACCATCTCCGCGATCTGGTCGAAGATCGACAGCGCGCGGGCCGCATCGCCCTCGACCAGCGCTTCCTCGCCCATCGCGATCAGCGGTTCGATATCCGGCCCCGCCGCCTCGCCCGGCTGTATCGGCAACTGGCGCAGTAGCTGGTCGAGCATCTGCTTGAGCTGGCTTTCGGTGCGCGCGCTGGTCAGGTCGGCGACCAGCTGCCCCTGGAACATCGCATAGACGGTCGGGATCGACCGGATCTGGAATTGCGAGGCGATGAACTGGTTCTTGTCGGTGTCGACCTTGGCCAGCACCACGCCCTTGTCGGCATAGGCCTCCGCAACCTTCTCGAGGATCGGGGTCAGCGCCTTGCACGGCCCGCACCATTCCGCCCAGAAATCGATGATGACGAGGCTGGTCATCGATGGTTCGACGACATCGCGGCGGAACGCCTCCACGGCATCCTTTTCCGGGGCGGTCAGTCCTAGCGTGGCCAAGCGTCGATTCCTTATCCTGTGACAGCCGCCCCTATGTGGGCATCACAGGCAAAACAGAAAAGAGTTCATTTAGGGCTTGCGCGATCTGAAACCCCCATCTAATAGCCCGCCTCACCCCAGCCGGTTCGCCGGTTCGGAACGCCAGAGCGGGCGTAGCTCAGGGGTAGAGCACAACCTTGCCAAGGTTGGGGTCGAGGGTTCGAATCCCTTCGCCCGCTCCAGTCGCTGCCGCTGATTAGCGGTAGCTAATCAGCGAAATGTCAGCGACTTCGGCCGGCGCCGTTTACGGCGACCGACGGCATGGCTTCGCCATGCCGCGCCCCCGTCCGTCGCACACTCCCGAATGTTTTGCCGACGCGGATGATTCGCACTCTTCGACATATTCGGAGCATGACGCGCCAGCGATGGCCGGCGATCAACGCGTCCGACGCGAATCAGCGTGCCCGCGCGCACCCTTCTTCGTTCCGATGGTCTTGATCCGGGCTCCCCGTTTCCCGCTTCGAAAAGAAAGAAGAAGCGGGACCCCGGATCAAGTCCGGGGTGACGATGGGATTGGAGTCGGCGCTGCCTGAAAAGGCGCGCGAATCACACCCGCTCCCGTCCGCCTCAAAATTCCGACCAGTCGTCCTCGCTGATCGCGACCGCCGCGTTGCCATGCGACAGGCGCTGCACCACGGCGCGTGCCGGGCTACGTACCGGCAGGCGCTGCACCGTGTCGCGCTGGTCGCGCACGGCCATCGCGCCCAGCTGGAACCGGGCGATTTCGCCCGACAGCGCGTCGGCTTCGGACGACAGGCTGCGCGCGGCGGCGCTGCTTTCCTCGACCATCGCCGCGTTGCGCTGGGTCACGCCGTCCATCTCGCCGACCGCGGTGTTGACCTGCGCCAGCCCCTGCGACTGCTGCTCTGCCGATCCCGAGATATCGGCGACCAGCGCGCTGATCTCGCCGAAGCGGCCGATGATCCGGTCGAGCGAGCGGCCGGTCTCACTGACCAGCGCGACGCCGGTGTCGACCGTCTGGACCGAGGCGGTGATGCGCTGCTTCACATCCTTTGCCGCCTCGGCCGAACGCTGCGCCAGCGCGCGGACTTCGGAGGCGACCACGGCAAAGCCCTTGCCCGCATCGCCCGCCCGTGCGGCCTCGACGCCGGCGTTCAGCGCCAGCAGGTTGGTCTGGAACGCGATACCGTCGATGACCGCGATGATGTCGGAGATTTCGGCCGAGGTGCGTTCGATCCGCGCCATCGCATCGACCGCGCGGCGCACGACTTCGCCCGATTCGATCGCCTCGTCGCGGGCGGTGCCGACGATTTGGTCGGCGCGCGACGCGCTGGCGGCGCTTTCGCGCATCGTCGCGGTGATCTGCTCCATCGCGGCGGCGGTCTGCTCCAGGCTGGCGGCCTGTTGCTCGGTGCGCTGCGACAGGTCGTCGGACGCGGCGCTGATCTCCCCGGCACCTTTCCGGATGCCGCCGGCGACGGTCGACACCGACAGCATCGTCGCGCGCAGCGAGGCGACGGCGGCGTTGAAATCGTCGCGCAGCGACAGGAACGGCTCCTGCAACTCAGCATCGATCCGCGCGGTCAGGTCGCCGGCGGCGAGCTTGCCCAGCCCCTCACCCATGATCGCCACCATCTGGCGCTGGGTATCGCGCTCCATCGCCGCCAGCGCGCTTTCGCGGAACGCCGCCATCGCCTTGGTAATGCGGCCCACACAGTCGCGATTGTCGGTATAGGCGACCGGACTTTCGAGGTCGCCCGCCGCCAGCGCCTCCATCCGCACCACCGTGGTGACATAGGGGGTGCAGATCAGCCGCGACGCGACCAAAGTGACGGCGACGATTGCCGCGACCCCCGCAATAGCCCCGCCGATGACGATGCCCGCCCCCACCGGAGCACCCAGCGCCAAAGCCATCGCCAACGCCGCAATCCCCCCGGACAGCAGCAGATAGACCAGCGCCAGGACCCGGAATTTGACCCGGATCGGCGCGTTACGCGAAAACCATGCGATCATCTGATCCCTCCCCCATGAAGAATATCGCCCCGGCCGGTCATGCCCGCCGGGCCTGTACCGGTGGCAGCGGACACTGCACCGGCCCCGCCGCCGGCCGCCCGAACAGATAGCCCTGCGCCAGCGCACACCCCTCCGCCTGCACCATCGATCGTTGCACCTCGTTCTCGACCCCTTCGGCGACGACCGGCAGGTTCAGCCCCTTGCCCAGCCCGGCGATCGCGCGAACGATCGATCGCGCCGCCTCGTCCTCGTGCATCGCCGATACGAAGCTCTTGTCGATCTTGATCTTGTCGAACGGAAAATGGCGCAGGTTGCTGAGCGAGGAATAGCCGGTGCCGAAATCGTCCATCGCGATGCGCACGCCCAGCGTCCGGATCTCGCGCAGGATCGCCAACGATACCTCCCGGTCGCGCAGCAGCGCGGTTTCGGTGATCTCCAGCTCCAGCCGTTCCGGCGCCAACCCGCTGTCCGCCAGCGCATCGCGCACCAGCATCGGCAGCGTCGCCACGCGCAGCTGCACCGGCGACACGTTGACCGCCAGCGTCAGCGGTTCGGGCCAGCTGCTGGCGTCGCGGCACGCCTGACGCAGCGCCCATTCGCCAATCGCCATGATCGTGCCCGCTTCCTCGGCCACCGGAATGAACAGCGTCGGCGGCACCTGTCCACGTTCGGGATGGTCCCAGCGCAGCAGCGCTTCATACCCCACGACATGATCGTCGTCGGTCGATACCAGCGGCTGATAGACCAGCCGCAATTCGCCACGGCACACGGCATGGCGCAGGTCATGCTCCAGGCTGCGACGGTCGCGCGCCTGCCGGTCCATCATTTCATCGAAGAAGGACGCGGTGCCGCGCCCGTCCTGCTTGGCGCGGTACAGCGCGACATCGGCATTGTGGCGCAGCGTTTCCGGATCGTCGCCGTCGCGCGGACAGGTGACGACGCCCAGGCTGCACCCGACCGCCATCGGATCGCGCGCCGAATCCATCTCCTCGGCAAAGCGCGCCAGGATATGCCCGGCAAGGCGACGCACATCGTCGGGCGAGGCGATGTCGCGCTGCAGGACGACGAATTCGTCGCCGCCGACCCGCGCGACCAGATCCTGCCCGCGGACGCAATCGTCGAGGATGCGGGCGACGCGAACCAGGATCGCATCGCCCGCGCCATGCCCGAACAGGTCGTTGACCGCCTTGAACCGGTCGAGGTCGACCGCGATCAACGCGAAGGGCGTGGCGGAGCGTACCGCTTCGTGCAGGGCGATATCGAATGCCGCGCGGTTGACCAGACCGGTCAGCGGGTCGTGCGACGCCAGATGTTCAATCGCGCGCTGCGCACGGGCCGTTTCGGTCAGGTCGCGCAGCGCGATGACGGTGGCGGCGCGGCCGCGATATTCGATCGCGCGCGCGGTCATTTCGACCAGCTGGTCCTCAACCAGACTGTCGCGAATCCTGGCCCGCGTGGCACCGCCCCGATGCGTCTGCAGCGCGTCCCGCGCGGGTGTTTCGAACCATGCGGCGGTCGCGGTGCCGACCAGCGCGGCCCGGTCGACGCCCAGCAGCGCGCACGCCTGTTCATTGGCATCGAGGATGCGGTCGTCGCTGGTGATGAGCAGCCCTTCGGACGTCGCATCGGCCAACCCGCGCAGGTCGGTCATGAACCGGTCGACGACCGATGCCACCGCCGTCAGCGCGATCAGCAGCAACGCGGCGCCGACGATCCACAGCAACAGCCACTGCGCCTCGCCACCGGTCGCCGCGACCGGCGCGGTGTCATGGCCGATCATGACCGATGCCATGGCGACGAAATGGATGATCCCGGTTGCCAGCACCATGCACAGCGCCGGCACCAAGATCCGCCAGCGGCCGTCCCGGTGCAGGAACGATGCGAACGCCGCCGACAGCAGCAGCCAGCCGACCAGCACCGCCCCGGCGATCGGGCCATGGTCGACATCGTGAACCATCGAATTGGCCAGCGCGGCCATGCCGGTAAAGTGCATGCCCACGATGCCGAGCGTCGCGATGCCCCCGCATAGCAGGACCGACACCATCCGCCGTGCCCGCCGCAACAGCCAGAAGGCGATGCCGAACGCCCCCATCGCGATCGTCGCGGACAGCGCGGTCAGCAACTGATCGAACTGCAACGCGACCGGGCTGCGATAGGCGATCATCGAAATGAAGTGCGTCGACCACACCCCGCCCCCGGCGGTGATCGCCGCCGAGGTCAGCCAGACCGGCCGGCGTTCGGCAACGCATTCGAACGAACGCTGCACCTGGGCAAAGGTCGACAGCGCACTGACGACGCACAACAGCACCGCGAGCAGCACGACCGGCAGGTCATGATGCGACACGATCGAATGAAACAGATACGACATTCGGCCCGATCCCCCATCCGGCACTGCTTTCCTGAAGGCAGGATGGGGGTCGGGCGCTTAAAGATCAGTGTATTGGAAAATCCGCTTAATTTCCAAAAAACCGTCACTTTGCCAGCATAGCCCGGCGACGACTTGCGGAATTTACGCAAAACCCAAACACTGTGCCACACCAGATACCGATCAGACGTAAACCGTATTCGATATGCAATGCAGTTGGGTCAGTTCTATTCCTTCGCCTGCGGCGGCGTAGCCTTCGGCTTGACGTAGCGATCGAGCCAGTCGGTCATCTGCCACAACGTCTCTTCGGTCGATTCCAGCGCGCGATAGCCGTGCGCTTCGTTGGGCAGGACGACATAGCGCACCGTCGCGCCATTGCCCTTCAACGCCGCATACATCCGTTCGGACTGGATCGGGAAGGTACCGCTATTGTCGTCCGCGGCACCATGGATCAGCAGGATCGGCTCCTTGATCTTGTTGGCAAAGGTGAACGGGCTCATGTCGGTATAGGTCTGGGTCGCCTGCCAATAGGTGCGCTGTTCCGCCTGGAAGCCGAACGGGGTCAGCGTGCGGTTATACGCGCCCGACCGGGCGATGCCGGCGCGGAACAGGTCGGTATGCGCCAGCAGGTTGGCGGTCATGAACGCGCCATAGCTGTGCCCGCCCACCGCCATGCGGGCACGGTCGGACACGCCCAGCTTCACCACCGCATCGACCGCCGCCTGCGCATCGTCGCGCAGCTGCTGGACATAGGTGTCGTTGGCCTCCGCGCCGTTCTCGCCGATGATCGGCATGGCGGGGTTGTCGAGGATCGCATAGCCCTGCGTCAGTAGGAACAGGTGGCTGATCCCGCGTGGCCGGACAAAGCGATTGCCCTGGTCCACCGTCTGCCCGGCGACTTTCGCATCGGTATATTCGGCCGGATACGCCCACAGCAACGTCGGCAGCGGCCCGTCACGCTTCGCGTCGTACCCGGCGGGCAGGTACAGCGATCCCGACAGCGGCAGGCCGTCGGCGCGGGCATAGGTGATCGTCCGCTGGGTCACGCCGGCCAGCGCGGGCGCGGGATCGGCGAAGTCGGTCACCGCCTTCGCACTGCCGCCCTTGACCGGGCGGAGCATGTAGTTGGGGGCGAGCTTTGCGCTCTCGCGGCGGGTCAGCATCCGCTGCCCCTTGTCATCCAGCAGCGCGACGACGGTTTCGTAATAGGGCGCCCTGGCGGTCCATAGCCGCTTCTGCTCGCCGCCCGCGACCGGCATCAGGCCGAGGAACGGGAACGCCCCCGCCTTGGTCGCGCCATCGCCGGTCACATACACCGCGTCGCGCGCGGGCGTGAAGCGCATCACCGGCTTGCCCGCCGCATTCTCGTCGGTCATCGGAAAGCCCGGATCGCCATACTGATCCTGATAATTGCGTGTCAGCAGCGTGCGCGCCTGCCCCGGCCGCGCGGGCGCGACGGCAAGGCGGTGTTCGGTACGCGTGCGCCATTCGCGGTCGAGCACCATCGCGAAGTCGTCACTGCCCCAGAACACGGTCGCAAAGCGCGCCGGGGTCTGCGCCAGTTCGACCGGCGCGGCGCTGAACGGTGCGCCCTGCATCAGTACGCGGTCGTGGAACGCCACCTTCGCCTTGGGATCGCCGCCGTCCAGCGCCTCGGCCCACACCAGGGTCGCCGGTGCATCCGACCGCCACATCGCCTCGCGCGGGCCCTTCACCACCGCATCGAAATCGACCGGCAGGTCGTCGGCCAGCGGGCGGGCGACCAGTGTCCTGACCGGCTGTCCGTCGATCGTCGCGACCGCGATCTCGGTCGGGAAGAAGCTGGCGGGCAGCAGATAGCTGTACGGCCGCTTCAACCGTTCGGTCAGCAGGTAGCGGCCATCGGGCGACACGCTGAAATCGGTAACCAGCCCCGGCTGCCCGATCGGCCGCGTCGCCCCGGTCAGGTCGATCCGCGCCAGCTGACCGGTAAAATAATGGTCGAACAGCGCCTCGTCGGTCGCGTTGCGCAACAAATCCTCGTAGGTGCGCGCGGCGGAGGTGCGACCCATGCTTTCCTGGACCACCGGCCCGGTCGGGGTCGCATCGGCGACCGGCGCCGCCCCGCGCCCGGCGGGCACCAGATAGGCGACCAGCGCCTTGCTGTCGGGCGTCCAGACGAACGGCGTGCCGAACGTCCCGTTCAGGCCCCGCGCGACCATCCGCGCGCTGCCGTCGCGCTCGGCGATCCACAGCGACAGCGCATTCGCCTCCTGCACGTAGAAGGCCAGCCGCGCGCCGTCGGGCGACCAGTCGGGCGCGGCGAAGCGCGTGCCGGCGGGCAGTTTGACTGCGACGGTGCGGCCGCTCGCGATATCCTTGAAGCTCAGCGCGTTCAGCCACTGGACCCGCATTTCCGCTTGGCCGTTGGTCGCCGGATCGATGCGATAGCCCGCCAGCCGCAGGATCGGTTTCGACAGGTTGGCGATGCTCGGCAGGTTCTCGCGGCCCAATATGGCCAGCGTGCGATGGTCGGGGCTGACCGCGACCGAGGGGGTCGGCGGCGTTTCGAGGATCTTTGCGATGGCAGCAGGCGCGCGGTGATAGCCGGTGGCCGGCTCCTGCGCATGGGCGGTCGTGGCAAGCAGCAGAGCGATCAGACAGGCACCAGCGCGCATTCGTAACCCCTTATGATTGTTTGCCGGTGATCCTGACATGGGCGCGCGCGGGGTGCTAGGCCGGGCGGGGCACCCAGCTTGCCCAACCGTCACCCCGGGCTTGACCCGGGGTCCCGCTTTTGACCGACGCCAGAAGAAGAAGCGGGACCCCGGGTCAAGCCCGGGGTGACGGTTGATCGCGCCTGAAAGGCCACCCGCGAACATATAGTAAAATCCGCCACCTAATGGCGGCGCATCCCACAGCTACAAACGTAGTCAAACCCTAAGCCATTGATATAACTTGCAGCATAAAACTGGCATGGCACCTGCAATGTAGTTGGCATCACCGGAACCAACCGGAAATTCAGGGAGCCAACACCATGACCGCCATCCGTTTCGCCGCTTCGATCGTCCTCGGCCTGGTTGCCACCACCTCGGCATTCGCTGCCGAGCCGAACGCCGCCCCGGCCTCGGTCGCGACCAGCGTCGCCGGTGCGAGCGCGGTCACGGCAGTCACGCTGGCCGCCGGCCCCGCCGCCCTCGCCTACAAGGCCGCACCGAACGCGCGCTACTGCTTCAAGACCGAAACCACCGGCAGCCGCATCCTGACCAAGCAGTGCAAAACGCGCGGCGAATGGGAAGCACGCGGCGTCGATCTGGACCGCGCCCTCGCCGGCCGCTGATCCCGCCTTAAGGCAATCTGACGAGGGCCGCATCCCGCACGGGATGCGGCCCTTGGCATGTCAGGGGAGCGTGGTGCCCATGCCGGCCTGCAACACCGCATACCATTCGGACGGGGTCCAGGTGACGCGATACGCCCCGGCGGCGGCGCGGATGCGATCGGCGTTCTGCGACCCGACGATCGGAATGATGCCGCCGGGATGCACCATGCTCCACGACAAGGCGGCGGTCGCGGCATCGACGTCGAAGCGCTGGCCGTGTTCGCGCAGCAGCAGCGCGGCGGGATGGTCGCCCCCGCTCAACCGCCCGCCGCCCAGCGGCGACCATGCCAGCACCGCCATGCCGCGCGCCATCGCCTGATCCAGCACCCCGTCGAACAGCGGCTGGCTGTGCAGCGGCGAAAATTCGGGCTGGGTGCTGAGGATCGGCAGGCCCAGGAACGCCTGCAGCGCATCGACCTCCGCCGGGCTGTGGTTCGACACGCCGATCCCGCGCACCTTCCCCTGTTCGACCATCGTCGTCAGGCTGGCGGCAACCTCCTGCGGATGGGTCAGGAAATCGCGGCGGTGAATCTGGTACAGGTCGATCCGTTCGATCCCCATCCGCTTGAGCGACGCATCGACCGCGTCGGCCAGATAGGCCCGGTCCGATCGATAAGGATTGCCGGGGCGGATGCCGCCCTTGGTCGCGATCACCATCGCCTCGCGCAGCGCCGGCGCCTCGGCCAGCACCTGCCCGAACAGCGCCTCCGCCGATCCGAAGCCGGCGGGCGTGTCCGCACCATAGATGTCGGCGGTGTCGAACAGGGTGATCCCCGCCGCCAGCGCCGCCTCGACCAGCGCCCGCGCCGGCGCGACGTCGCCGGTGAAGCGCCACATGCCCCAGGCGAGGGGGGAGACGAGAATATCGCTCTTGCCGAGCGGGCGGGGCGTGGGATCGATGGTCAGCATGATGCCCTACCTAGTCGTCAAGGCGTTGGCGGCAATGCGCAAATCCCCGCAGCCGCACCCCGCCCACCCGCGTGCCATGACCGGAGCGCATAAGGACATGACAGAATATCGCTTGGCCGCGTCCGTAACGACAGGCAACGCGGTTCGGTCGCCGCCTTGGAGAACCGCCATGTCCCGCCGTCTGCCCGCCCTGCTCCTGTTCGCCGCCGCGTTGCTGGCCGCTCTGCCCGCCGCCGCGCAGCCGGGCGACCGGATCGACGGGTCGGCGGTGATCGAGCGGCTGGACCTCGCCACCCTGCCCGCGGGTATCAGCCGGTTGTGGCTGCGGGTCGACGACAATGATGTCGGACAGGGCTATTATGTGCCGATCGTGGTGGTGAAGGGGGCGCAGCCCGGCCCCCGTTTCCTGCTGACCGCCGGCATCCATGGCGACGAACTGAACGGCATCGGCGTGATCCACCAGCTGGTGGCGGGGATCGACCCGGCGGTGCTGAAGGGGACATTGATCGCGGTGCCGGGCCTCAACGCAGCGGGCCTGCGCAATTCGACGCGGGCGTTCACCGGCAGCCACAATGGCGCGGGCGACAATCTCAACCGCCTGATCCCGCGCGATCCCCAGGCGCATGGCGACGAGGGCAATGCGGCGCAGCGCTATGCCGGGCGGTTGTGGTCGCGCATCTTCGTCGGCAACACCGATTTCGCGATCGACCTGCATACCCAGTCGCGCGGCGGCACTTATCCAGCCTACGTCTTCGTCGCGACCCAGCAGGCAAAACGCATCGCGATGATGCTGCGCCCCGACAGCGTGTATGTGAATGCCGGCATCGACGGCGCGGTCGAGGATATGCTGAACGCCAACGCCATTCCCGCCGTCACCTATGAACTGGGCGGCGCGGAGGTGTTCGACCGGGCGATGATCGCGCGTGGCCTCCGCGGCGTGCGCAACGTCATGATCGACCGGGGGATGCTGCCGGGCAAACCCGATTTGCGCGATCCCGAACCGTTTCTCGGCAATGTCGTCACCAATGTCGACAGCCCGCGCGGCGGCTGGGCGCAGGTGCGGGTGAGCATGAACCAATATGTGAAGAAGGGCGATGTGCTGGCGATCGTCACCGACCCGTTCGGGCGGACCATCGCGACGCTGACCGCGCCGCTCGACGCGCGGGTGGCGGGCATGGGCACCGATCCGCGCACCCAGCCGGGCGACATGGTGGTGCGGCTGCTGTCATGGGACGACAGCCTGCCATGCAAGCGCGACGGCTGTCCCTCGACGGTCACGCCGGTCAAGGCCCGCTAGGCCCCTTCATTCCCAACGCTCATCAACAGATGATGCCATTGCGTTTGTCTGCCCCCGCCGCCGGGTCCAATAGGACGGCCGTGCGAACCGCCGGCGGGCGCGGCGCGATCCGTCGCCCGCCCGCCGGTGCCTTCCCGAATCGAAGCGTAGGAGCCGTCATGACCGATCCCCTGATGAACCTGTACAACCGTGCGCCGATCGCGGTGGATCGTGGTGAGGGCGTGTGGCTGATCGATACCGAGGGGCGGCGCTATATCGACTGCGTGGCCGGCATCGCCACCGACGCGCTGGGCCATGCCCATCCGGCGCTGGTCGCGGCGCTGACCGAACAGGCGGGCAAGCTGTGGCACGTCTCCAACATCTTTCGCATTCCGGGGCAGGAGGCGCTGGCCCAGCGGCTGGTGGACGCCTCGTTCGCCGATTGCGTGTTCTTCGCCAATACCGGCACCGAAGCGGTCGAATGCGCGATCAAGACCGCGCGCCGCTATCACCACGTAAACGGCCAGCCGGAACGCATCGATATCGTCGGCTTTGCCGGGTCGTTCCATGGCCGCACCTATGCCGCGATCAATGCGTCGGGCAACGCCGGCTATATGGAGGGTTGCGGCCCGCGCCTGCCGGGCTTCGTCCAGCTGTCGCTGGATGACGCAGCGGCGATCGAGGCCGCCATCGCCAGCCCGACCACCGCGGCGGTGATCGTCGAGCCGGTGCAGGGCGAAGGCGGCGCGCGTGCCCTGTCGGGCGAATGGCTGCTGCGCCTGCGCGAACTGACGCGCCGGCACGGCGTGCTGCTGATCCATGACGAGGTGCAGAGCGGCATGGGCCGGACGGGCAAGCTGTTCGCGCACCAGTGGTTCGACGGTGCCGCGCCCGATATCATGGCGCTGGCCAAGGCACTGGGATCGGGCTTCCCGGTCGGTGCCTGCCTTGCCACCACCGAAGCGGCCAGGGGCATGACGCCCGGCGTCCACGGCACGACCTTCGGCGGCAATCCGCTGGCGATGGCGGTCGGCATCGCCGCGTTCGATACGATCGCGAACGAAGGCACGCTGGCCCATGCCCGCGCCGCCAGCGCCGATTTCTTCGAGCGGCTGGAAGCACTGCGCAATCGCTTCCCCGACGTGATCGCCGAAGTGCGCGGCAAGGGGCTGCTGATCGGGCTGAAGATGATCCCCAACAATCGCGAGTTCATGGGGATTGCACGCGACCACGGCATCCTGGTCGCGGGTGGCGGTGAGAATTGCGTACGCCTGCTCCCGTCGCTGCTGATCTCGGCCGAGGAAATTGCCGAGGCGGTTACCCGACTGGAGGTGGCGTGCGGCGCGGCGCGTGGGCTGATGGCGCAGGCGGCATGAGCGTGCTGACCTCGACCTGCCCGGCAACCGGGGAGACGGTGTGGTCCGGCCCCGCCGCCACCGCCGCCGATGTCGACGCCGCCGTCGCGCGCGCCCGCGCGGCGTTCCGCGACTGGCGGCGGACGTCGCTTGCGGAACGGGTGGCCATCGCCCGTGCCTATGCCACCGTGCTGAAGGCACGCACCGCTACTCTTGCCGAGCTAATCGCGCGTGAAACCGGCAAGCCGCTGTGGGAAACCACGCAGGAAGTCGGCACGATGGTCGGCAAGGTCGAGCTGTCGATCGCGGGCCAAGCCGAGCGTGCCGGGGAAAAGCGCAGCGCGATGCCGTTCGGGGAATCGGTGCTGCGCCATCGCCCGCATGGCGTGATGGCGGTGCTGGGGCCGTACAACTTCCCCGGCCACCTGCCCAACGGCCATATCGTGCCCGCGCTGCTCGCCGGAAATACGGTGGTGTTCAAACCGTCGGAACTGACCCCGGCGGTCGGTGCGGCGATGGCGGATGCCTGGGTCGAGGCGGGATTGCCGGACGGCGTGTTGCAGGTGGTGCAGGGCGCGCGCGAGACCGGCGCGGCGCTGGTCGCGGCCGATATCGACGGGCTGCTGTTCACCGGATCGGCGACGACCGGCGCGCATTTCCGCCGCGCCTTTGCCGAGCGGCCCGACGTGATCCTCGCGCTCGAGCTGGGCGGCAACAACCCGCTGATCGCATGGGATGGCGACGTCACCGAAGCCGCCGCGCTGATCGTCCAGTCGGCCTATATCACCACCGGACAACGCTGTTCGTGCGCGCGTCGGCTGATCCTGCCGACCGGCGCGTTCGGCGATGCGGTGATCGAGGCGGTCGCCGCGCTGATCCCGCGCCTGCCCATCGGCCGCTGGGACGAGAACCCCTATATCGGCCCGCTGATCTCCGATGCTGCCGCCGCAACGGCGCGCGGCCAAGTCGCCGCACTGGAGGACGCCGGTGCACGCGCGATCGTGCCGTTCGGTGGGATCGCCGGGCGCAGCGCCGCCTTCGTCACGCCTGCGCTGCTCGACGTGACCGGCGTGGCGGTGCCCGACGAGGAGATTTTTGCGCCGGTCCTGCAAGTCACCCGCGTCGCGGACTTCGATGCCGCCATCGCCGCCGCCAACGACACCCGCTTCGGCCTGTCCGCCGGGCTGCTGACCGGTGATGACGCGCTGTGGGACCGCTTCGTGCTCGACGCGCGCGCCGGGGTGGTCAATCGCAACCGCCCGACCACCGGTGCGGCGGGCGCGCAACCGTTCGGCGGGATCGGTGATTCGGGCAACCACCGCCCCAGCGCCTATTACGCCGCCGATTACTGCGCCTATCCGATGGCCAGCTTCGAGGCGGGCAGCGCGGCGGGCAACTGGGACGCGCTGAAGCCGGCATTGGGAGCCGGCGCGGCGTGACGATCGTCCTGCGGGCCGCCGGCGGGCACGACCTGTCGGCGCTCTACGACATGGCGCAAACCACCGGCGGCGGGTTCGTGAACCTGCCGCCGGACAAGGCCAAGCTCGGCGAACGGCTGGCCGCCGCCGATGCCGCCTTCGCGCGCGACACCGACCGTTTCGGCGTCGACCGGTTCCTGTTCGTGCTGGAAGACCTGGCGACGGAGGCGATCCACGGCACCTGCCAGATATTCTCGCATATCGGCACCGATGCGCCCTTCTACAGCTATCGCATCGACCGGCATGGCGCCGACCATGCGGTGCTGGGCCGGTCGGTCGATCACACCACCCTGACCATCTGTACCGATCATGCCGGGTGCAGCGAGGTCGGCGGGCTGTTCCTGCGCGCCGATGCCCGCGCGGGCGGCGCCGGCACTCTGCTCGCGCGCAGCCGTTATTTGTTCATCGCCATGCACCGCGCCCGCTTTGCCGACCGCACCATCGCCGAACTGCGCGGCGTGGTGGATGAAGCGGGCGAAGCGCCGTTCTGGGACGGGATCGCCGCGCGTTTTTTCGGCATGGGCTTTGCCGCGGCCGATGCGTTCAACGCCGAGCATGGCACGCATGTGCTGGCCGGGCTGCTGCCGACCACGCCGGTCCTGCTGGCGATGCTGCCCGAACGCGCCCGCGCCGTGCTGGGCGTGCCGCATCCCACCGGTCGCCCGGCGCTGCGGCTGCTGGAGAAGGAGGGGTTTCGCCATGACGATTATGTCGACCTGTTCGACGGCGGCCCGACCGTGACCGCCGCGACCGACGACATCGCCACCATCCGCGCCGCGCGCACCGCGATCGTCCGCGCGGTGGAGCAGGACGACACCGCCACGCCGGTCATCGCCGCCGCCGGCCGACTAGGCGATTTTCGCGCCTGTTTCGCGCAGGTCGCCGCGCGGGACGATGGCGTGGTGATCGATCCGCACGCCGCCCGCGCGCTGAACGTCGACATCGGCGACCCCATTACCCATGCCCCGCGCTGACCCTATCTGTCGTAAGGTATCCATGACCCAGTCCTTCACCGCCCCCGACGCGATCCGCACCCGCTTTTCCGAAGCCATGTCGGCGATGTACCGTGCCGAAGTGCCGCTCTACGGCGACCTGCTGTCGATCGTGGCGGAGGTGAATGCGCAGGTGCTGGCCGACCGCCCCGAACTGGCGGCGGAAATGGCGTCGGCCGACGAACTCGACCGGCTGGACGTCGAACGCCATGGCGCGATCCGGCTGGGCACCGCCGCCGAACTGAACATGATGCGCCGCGCCTTTGCGGTGATGGGCATGTATCCGGTCGGCTATTACGACCTGTCGGTGGCGGGCGTGCCGGTGCATTCGACCGCGTTTCGCCCGGTCGACGATGCAGCGCTTGCCGCCAATCCGTTCCGCGTCTTCACCTCGCTGCTGCGCCTCGAACTGATCGAGGACGCCGCCTTGCGTGCCGAGGCGGCGGCGATCCTGTCGAGCCGCCGGATCTTCACCGACGAAGCAATCCGCCTGATCGAACGGGACACGGCGCAGGGCGGCTTGGACGATGGCGATGCCGACCGCTTCGTGATGGCGCTGCTGGAGACGTTTCGCTGGCACGGCGATGCGCGGGTCGATGCCGCGACCTATGACCGGCTGCACGACGCGCACCGGCTGATCGCCGACGTCGTGTCGTTCCGGGGACCGCACATCAACCACCTGACCCCGCGCACGCTCGACATCGATGCAGCGCAAATCGCGATGCAGGCACGCGGCATTGATGCGAAGGCGGTGATCGAAGGACCGCCGCCGCGCGCCGTGCCGATCCTGCTGCGCCAGACCAGTTTCAAGGCGATCGAGGAGGACGTGACCTTTCCCGGCGACCAGCCCGGCCAGCACACCGCCCGCTTCGGCGAGATCGAACAGCGCGGTGCGGCGCTGACGCCCAAGGGCCGCGCGCTCTACGACCGGCTGCTGGCGACGGCGCGCGGGGACCAGGGATCGCAAGGGCCCAGCTATGCCGAGCGGCTGGCCACCGCCTTTGCCGCCTTTCCCGACACGCTGGACGCCTTGCGCGAACAGGGGCTGGCCTATTTCCGCTACGACCTGACCGATTGCGGCCGGCGGCTGATCGCAACCGGGGTGCGGCCGGCGGGCGATATCGACGGGTGGCTGGCGGCGGGCTATGTCCGCGCGCTGCCGATCGTGTATGAGGATTTCCTGCCGGTCAGCGCGGCGGGCATCTTCCAATCCAACCTGGGCGGCACCGAACAGCGCAGCTATGCCGCGTCGGCGGCGCAGACCGCGTTCGAGGACGCGCTGGGCGACAAGGTGCAGGACGAACTGGCGCTCTATGCCGAAGCGGAGGCACGGTCGATGATGCAGGTGCAGGACGCGTTGCGCGGGGTGGCGGCGGCCTGATGGTGGTGGTCGCGAACCTGCTGCGCCGTCTGGACCAGGCGGGGTTCGCCGGCGATGCCGAGGACGGCATCGGCGCGCGGCAGGTCGCATCGACCGACAATTCGATCTATCAGGTCCGCCCGGCGGCGATCGTCTATCCGCGCACCGGCGACGATGTGACGTTGCTGGTCCGCACGCTGGCCGATACCGGCCTGTCGCTCACGCCGCGCGGCGGCAATACCGGTACCAACGGCCAGTCGCTGAACGACGGGATCATCGTCGATTTCGCCCGCCACATGCGCGGGATCGGCGCGTTCGACCCGGATACGAACACCGTGACGGTCGAACCGGGCGTGGTGCTCGACCAGCTCAATGCCTTTCTGAAACCCCATGGCCGCTTCTTTCCGCCGATGGTGTCGACCGCCAGCCGCGCGACGATCGGCGGAATGGTCGCGACCGATGCGTCGGGCAAGGGATCGCGCCGCTGGGGCAAGACGTCGGACTATATCGTCGCGCTGGACGTCACGTTGTCGGACGGCACCCCGTGGCGCGCCGAACCGATGACCCGCGCCGACGCCGAAGCGATCGCGGCGGGCAGCGGCATCGTCGCCGATATCCACCGCGAGGCACTGCGCATCGTCACGGATCGCACCGACGATATCGCCGCGACCTTTCCGGAGATGAACCGGGGCCTGACCGGCTATAACCTGCAAAAGACGTGGGACGCCCCCGCCGACCGCTTCTTCCTCGGGTTCCTGCTCGCTGGGTCGGAAGGCACGCTGGCGATCACCCGCTCGATCACGCTGCGGGTGGCGCACAAACCGAAGAAGCGCGCGCTGGCGGTCATCCGCTATGCTGCATTCGACACCGCGATGCGCGACGTGCAGCGGCTGATCTCCGCCGATCCGGTCGCGATCGAAATCCTCGACGACAAGGTGCTGGGCGTCGCGCGCAGCGATATCATCTGGGCGAGTGTCGAGGGGCTGCTGGGCAGCGGCGGCGATGGGCCGGTCGCCGCGATGAACTTCGTCGAATTCACCGCCGACGACGATGCGACGATCGACGCCGGCCTTGCCACGCTCGCCGCGATCGGGCCGCAGGGTGACATGCGCATCATCCGCGACGATGCCGCGATCGGCCAGCTATGGACCTTGCGCGAGAAATCGGTCGGGCTGCTCGCCCGGCTGGGCGGCGCGCGGCAGGGGATTCCGTTCGTCGAGGACACCGCCGTCCCGCCCGAAAAGCTCGCCGATTTCGTTGCCGAGTTCCGCGCGCTGCTCGACGGCCATGGCCTGAACTATGGCATGTTCGGCCATGCCGATGTCGGCTGCCTGCACGTCCGCCCGTTCCTCGACCTGCGCGATCCCGCACAGGCGGCACTGATCCGCCCGATCTCCGACGCGGTGGCCCAGTTGACCAAATCCTATGGCGGGTTGCTGTGGGGCGAACATGGTCGCGGCTATCGCGGTGAGTTCTCGCCGCTGTTCTTCGGCAACCTCTACCCCGAATTGCAGGCGCTGAAGGCGGCGTTCGACCCGCACAACCGGCTCAATCCCGGCAAGCTCGCCGCGCCCGCCGGGCAAGTGATCGACCGGATCGACGGCGTGCCGTTGCGCGGTGAAGCCGACCGCCACATCGACGCGGTGCGCTCCGAGGACTTCGACCGCGCGGTGGCGTGCAACGGCAACGGCGCGTGCTTTGCATGGGATTCGCTCGACGTGATGTGCCCGTCGTACAAGGCGACCCGCGACCGCGCGCAGTCGCCCAAGGGCCGCGCCTCGCTGCTGCGCGCCTGGGCCCGGCTGGATTCGATCGAAAGGCCGACGCCGGCCGAAGCCGCCGAGCGCGACGCGCTTGCAGCCGACACGCAAGCCTCGCTAGCGACCTGCCTGTCATGCAAGGCGTGCACGACGCTGTGCCCGGTCAAGGTCGACGTGCCGACGATGAAGTCGCGCTTTGCCGAACGCTATTGGGCCAAACGCGCCCGCCCGCTCCGCCACCGCCTGATCGCGCAGATGGAATCGATGCTCGCCGCGGCGCGTGCGTTACCTGGCATCGCCAACCGCGTCGCCGGCAGCGACCGGGCGCAGGCCATGCTGGAGCGGCGGCTGGGCTATGTCGACCTGCCCGCTTTCGCCGTCGCCGATCCGCGCACCCTGCCCCCGATCGCGTCACCGGCCGCGATCAAGGCGCTGTCGCCGGAGGCACGGGCCAACACGGTCGTGCTGGTCGAGGACAGCTTCACCGCCAGCTTCGACGGGCCGCTTGCCGCCGCCGCCGGGCGGGTGCTGACGGCGTGCGGTTACGACGTGCTGCGCCTGCCGCCGCGCAGCAATGGAAAGGTGCTGCACCTGCTGGGGATGCGCGACCGCTTCGCCCGCATCGCGCGCAAGCGGATGGCGGAGGTGCGCGCGCTCGCCGATCTGGGCGTGCGGCTGGCCGGGCTGGATGCCGCCACCGCGCTGATGTTCACCCAGGAATTTGCCGAGATGACCGGCGACAGCGTGGACGTCGCCGGGCTGGAAACCGTGCTGGCCGACGCGGTGCGGCAGGGGCGTATCGCCGCGACCGCCGCCACACTGCCCCCGCAACGCCTGCTCGGCCACTGCACCGAACAGGCGCTGCGGCCACAGGCGCTGTCGCTGTGGGCGGAAACGCTGGCGGGCTTCGGTATCACCGCGGCTCCGACAAAGACCGGCTGTTGTGGCATGGCCGGGCTGTTCGGGCACGAAGCGGCGAACCAGAAACTGTCGCGCGACATCTTTGCGCTGAGCTGGTCACAGGTGACGCAGGACGACGCGATGCTCGCCACCGGCTTTTCCTGCCGCTGCCAGACGAAACGCCTGACCGGCCGCCGCCCGCTGCATCCGGTGGAGCTGATCGACCGGGTGCTGGCGGGGTAGGCCGCCCTACCGCCGCAACCGCGTCGCCAGCACCACCGCCGACGTCGTCCGCCCGATCCCCTCCAGCCGCCCGATCGCGTCGATCACGTCGTTCAGCCGCTCGAGGCTCGGCGCCTCGACCATCGCGATCAGGTCATATTCGCCGGCGATCGCATACAGCCCGGTCAGTTCGGGGATGGCGGCCAGCGCCTCGTTCGTCTCGACCAACAATTTGGGCAGCGTCGTCATCATCACATGTGCGCGCACCATGCGCCGGTCATGCGCCTCGCCCAGCCGCACGGTATAGCCGTCGATCGTCCCATCCTGCTCCATCCGCGCGATGCTGGCATAGACATGCGCGCGCGACACGTTCAGCGCGTGCGCCAGTTCGGACACGGGCACACGCGAATCCTGCCGCAGCAGCGCCAGCAACCGCGTGTCGAGTTCGCGCTTCGACAGGTTCGAACTATCGGCCGACATCCATTTCTCCCGCATAGATGGCGGTACGTGGGGCTTGGTCATCCGCCACGCTACCACGATACATGCCGTCGCTGTTCATCGCGAAGGCGATGCGTCCGCTACCGTCCATCGCGATCAGCCCGCCGTCGCCACCGATCTCGCCCACCTCACCGATCGTGTCGTCGGCCGCCGCGGCGATATCCTGCCCCTTCCACTGCACCCGGTCGCAGATTTGGCGCGCCGCGACCTGCCGGATGAAGAATTCGCCGGTGCCGGTCGCCGACACCGCGCAGGTCTTGTCCATCGCATAGGTGCCCGCCCCGATGATCGGCGAATCGCCGATCCGGCCCCAGCGCTTGCCGGTCAGCCCGCCGGTCGAGGTCGCGGCGGCCAGATGCCCGCGCTGGTCGCGCGCCACTGCCCCCACCGTGCCGAAGCGGTGCGTCGGGTCGAGCGCGGCATGATCCTCGTCACGCTTCCACTCCAGATATTCGCGCCAGCGCTTGTCGGTGCGGAAATAGGATGGATCGACCTGCTCCACCCCCTGTTCGCGCGCGAACTGGTCCGCGCCGGTGCCGGTCAGCAGGACGTGGCGGCTATGCTCCATCACCGCGCGCGCCAGCACGACGGGGTTCCTGGTCGCGCTCACCCCGGCGACGGCGCCGCCGCGCAGCGTCGCCCCGTCCATGATCGCGGCGTCGAGCTGGTTCTTCCCCTCCGCATCGAACACCGCACCGCGCCCGGCATTGAAGTTGGGATCGTCCTCCAGCACCCGCACCGCCGCTTGCACCGCATCGAGGCTGGACCCCCCCTTCGCCAGCACCGCCGACCCGGCGTTGAGCGCGGCGTTCAGACCGGCGCGATAGGTACGCTCCTGTTCGGGGGTCAGCGACCCCTTGGGGATCACCCCCGCCCCGCCATGGATCGCCAGCGACCAGTGGCCACCGGGCGGCAATGGCGCGTCGATCAGCTTGCCCGCCACCACCTTCGCCGTGCCGGCAAACGCGGGCTTCGGCACCGTCATCCGGTTCAGGTCGATCGTCCCACCCGGCGCGATCCCGGTGACGCGGATGTCGCTCCAGTCGAGCGGCTTGCCCTTCACCAGCACCGGCACCCCCTTGGGCTGGACCAGCCACGCATGGGTGTTCGCCGGCCCGCGATAGGTCGCCCGGCCATCGCCATCGACGCACAGCGCGCCCTTTTCATCCACGCCCAGCCCGATCGCAGTCGGATCGCCGGTCGCCCGCGCCTTCGCCACGAACGCGATCAGCCGCCCCAACCGGTCGCGCTGGTTGAAATGCGTGTCGGTCACGACATGGGCCATGCGCGGCATGTGCAGGAAATCGCGCACCAGCGTGACCGCATCGCCTAGCGGATCGGACAGCGCCTTGAACGAATCGATGCTGCCGCCGTCCGTCGCGCCATAGGCGGTGCCCCCCAGCACGGCGAGGCCCGCACTGGTCCCCGCGATCGGCTTGCCCGCCGCGACATGCGCGTCGAGCGCCTTTGCAACCGGCGTCCCCTGCCAGAAGCGGACATATTTCGCCTGATCGCCGCCAGCCAGAAAGATGCCGTCGGCCTTCGCGATCGCCGCCAGCACGCGGGGATCGGTCGATGCCGCGCGGTCGGTGAACAAGATGGTCGACACCGACTGGACGCCCGCCATCTCGGCGAACATCTCGCGCCCGCCCTCGCCATCGCCCGATGCGCGCAGGATCAGGATATGGCCATAGCCGGCCTTCTTGGCGAACCATGCGAACGCTTGGCTGTCCCAGTCACCGCCGCCCATCAGCATCAGCCCCTGCGACGGTACGGCACGGCGGGGTTTGGCAGGGTCGCCGGTCACGAAAAAGCGCGCACCAGCGACCGACTCCGCCGCCTGCTGCGCGCACACCACTGGGGCGGCCGATACAATTCCCCCGCATATCAACGCGATGCCCAAACCATAGTGTCGCAAGGCCACACCCCCCATCAAATTACCGCTACGCCGGATCAACATGACGTTTTTATGTTTCAATATGTCAGAAGTCCATGGCATTATGATTACGTATCGGGGCATGATCGGGGAGTATTATAATGCGGGGGAATGGGATCGCACGTTGGCTGGCGGGTACGGGGCTGGCAGGTACGGGCATGATGGCGATGGTGGGCAGCGCGCTGGCGCAGGACCTGCCGACGACCCCGCCGGGCGCCGACGCATCGGATGAAATCGTCGTGCTGGGATCGCGTATCCCCCGCGTGCAGAAGGAAGGCCCGGCACCGGTCACCGTCGTCACGTCCGAAGACATATTGAAGGGCGGCTTCCTCAGCGTCCCCGACGTGCTGCGCAGCCTGACCCAGAATAGCGGCGAGACGCAGGGCCAGCAGAGCGCCTCGGGCGCCAGCTTCAGCCCCGGCGCGCAACAGGTCGACCTGCGCGGCCTCGGCCCCAACCATACGCTGGTGCTGGTCAACGGGCGCCGCATCGCCGATTTCCCGCTGCCGTTTCAGGGCAACAGCAACTTCACCGATATCTCGAACATCCCCGTCGGCCTGATCGAACGGGTCGAGGTGCTGAGCGGCAGCGCGTCGGCCATCTACGGCTCCGACGCGATCGCCGGCGTCGTCAATTTCCAGCTGAAGACCAAGCCCGACGGCACCCGCATCGACCTGCGCTACAGCGATACCGAACATGGCGGCGGCGAAGCGTACCGGCTGATGGCGACGACCGGCTGGGAGACCGGCGGCTTCCACGGCGTCGCCGGCATCGAATTGCTGAACCAGCGCCCGCTCTGGCAGTATCAGCGCAAGCGGCAGGATTCGACGGCCGACAACCCCACCACCGCGACCCCGCTGGCGCAGCGCACCTTCCTGCGCGCGGACGAAGACGCGAACTATATCGATCCGGGCCAGGCGACCTGCGCGTCGCTGTCCTCGCTCAATCAGGGCACGATCTATTACGCCAGTCGCCGCCGCTACGGTCAGTTTTGCGGTAGCAACGAATCGGTCGCCTATGGCACGATGATTTCCGAGCGGAAGGCCATCACCGCCTATAGCGCGCTGGGCTATGACCTGGGCGGCGGCACCGAACTGTTCGCCGACCTGCAATTCAGCGTGTCGAAGCTGAAGCTCTTCCGCCGGTTCAAGAGCTGGTATTATGTCTCGCCCGACGGGAATGAAGAGGGCACCTTCTTCAACCCGAACCTGTCGCCCGACGACACCGACAGCGGGTTGCAGCTCGACAACTGGACGCGCCAGTTCACGCCGGAGGAAATCGGCGGGTTCAACAATGGCATGACCCGCAACCGGTCGATCACCTTCAACATCACGCCGGGCATTCGCGGCCAGTTCGGTGCGCGCGACAAGTGGAAGTACGAGGTGTCGTTCAACCACGCGCAATACACCTCGCGCGTCACCTTCCCCGAAATCGTCATTTCCAAATCGAACGCGCTGTTCCTTGGGGCACAGCAGGGGGTCGATCCGGCCACCGGCTATGCAATCTTCAACGCCGATGTCCGCCGCCTCTACAAGCCGCTGACGCCGGAGGAATATCGCTCGATCTCGGTCGATTCGCTCTACAAACCGCGGTCGTGGACCGACACGCTGGCCGGATCGCTCAACACCACCGACCTGTTCCAGCTGCCCGCCGGCCCGGTCGGCTTCGCGTTCGTCGCGGAGGCAGGCAAGCAGGGCTACGACCTCAACCCCGATCCGCTGACGCTGACCAACTATTATGTCGGGCTGGTCGATTCGGACGGCAGCGGGTCGCGCAGCCGCTGGGGTCTCGGCTATGAATTCCGCGTGCCGGTATTGTCGTTCCTGCAGCTGAGCACCGCGGGCCGCTATGACAGCTTCCACATCGCCGGCAATAATTTCGGCCGCTTCACCTATAATATCGGCAGCGAAATCCGCCCGACCCGGCGGCTGTTGCTGCGTGCCGCCTATGGCACCGGCTTCCGCGCGCCCGACCTGAACTATGTGTTCCGGGGGCCGGGCAACACCCATCCGTCAGCGACCGACTATTATCTGTGCCGTGTCGAGGAGCCGAACGAGACGATCGGCGATTGCAGCTATTCCGACCAGACGATCATCGCCCGCAAGACCGGCAACCGCCAGCTGCAACCCGAAACCTCGAACTCGCTGAACGCCGGGATCGTGTGGCAGCCGTCGAACCGCATCGACCTGTCGGTCGATTATTTCCGGGTGAAGATGAAGGATCAGGTGCGCGACATCAGCATCGATTCGGTGCTGCGCGACGAATCACGCTGCCGTACCGGCGGCGGGGCCGATGCGGCGTCGCCGACCTGCCGCGACGCGCTCGCCCGCGTGATCCGCTATACCAGCGGGGCGCTTGCCGGACAGCTACAGGCGGTGGCGGTCAATCCGATCAACGTCGCGGAGGAGACCACCGACGGCATCGACATCGCCGCCAATTTCCGCCTGCCGACCGCCGCGATCGGCGAATTCACCCTGTCGGGCGGCTATACCTATGTCTTCAACCACACCGTGCGCCAGTATCCGGGCGACCCGATCATCAACAAGTTCGCGCTCGACAGCAATTTCGACATCCCGCGCGAAAAGGGCACCGCCAGCCTGACGTGGAGCCTCGCCGATTTCTCGACCACACTCACCGGCCTGCGGCTGGGCAAGCTGCCAAATTACGATCAGGACGCCTTCATCCGGGCCAGCTACCTGTTCAACCTGTCGGCACGCTATGACCTGAACGAACGCCTGCGCCTGACCGGTACCGTCACCAACCTGTTCGACCAGGGCCCGGTGCGCGACCCGACCTATGCGTCCTATCCCTATTACGACATCTCATGGTTCGACGCGATCGGCCGCAGCTATGCGGTGCAGCTGACGTGGAAGATGGGGGGCAAGCCGCTGTAAGCCCTTCATCGTCACCCCGGACTCGATCCGGGGTCCCGCTGCTTCTTTCTGGTGGAGAAAGCGGGACCCCGGATGCAATGTTCACGCCTCCGCCCCCGCCTCCTCCAGCAACCACTGCCGGAACCGGTCGAACAACGGGCTGTGGCTGCTGCTGCGCGGCCACACCAGATAATAGGCTTCCGACGCGCTCAGCGTTACGTCGAGCGGCGTCACCAGCGCCCCCGATTCCAGTTCCGGCCGGATCAGGAACGACGGGATCAGCGCCACCCCCATCCCCGCCGCCGCGGCATGGGCCAGCATCAGGAAATGTTCGTACACCGGCCCCTCGCCGATCGCCGCATCGGCCAAACCGGCGGCGGCGAACCAGCGCCCCCACGCATCGGGCCGCGCCTCCAGCGACAATAACGGATGCGCCAGCAGGTCGCCGGGCGTCGCCACCGGATTGCGCGCCAGCCAGTCGGGCGAACACACCGCCACCACATCCTCATGGAACAGCAGCGCATGGTCCGCCCCCGCCCAATCGGGCAGCCCGAAATGGATCGCCGCGTCGAACCGCTCCTCGGCGAAATCGAACGGATAGGACCTTGCCGCGAAGTTGACGAGCAGCTCCGGATGCCGCGCGGTCAGCCCCGGCAGGCGCGGGGCCAGCCACCGCATCCCGAAACTGGGCAGGGTCGCGATGGTCAGCGCGCGATCGGCGACCGGGGTCAGCAACCGCCGCGTGGCGCTGCGCAGCTTCTCGACCGCCGGCCCGACCGCCTCGGCATAGGCCAGCGCCGCCGGGGTCGGCGTTACCCGCCGCCCGCGCCGTTCGAACAACGGCACGCCCAGCCAGTCCTCCAGCAACGCGATCTGCCGGCTGATCGCGCTCTGCGTCAGCGCCATCCGCTTGGCCGCGCGCGAAAAGCTGCTGGTCTCCACCGCCGCCAGGAAACTGGCGAGCGCGGGCAGCGGCGGAAGTTCGCGGCGGTGAACGTCGTGATGATCGTTGGGCATGAAGGGTGGGCCGATTGCAGTGGTGCGTTCGGCGTCAACGCTGGCACCGCCCGCCGGTGACGGCAAGCGGATCATGCCAACCGCGCATCAGCCCGATCTCCTGGCCATTACCAAATCCGTTCGGTTCGAGCAGCTTCGAGCCTGTCGAGAAGCGTCTGTCGAGAACCCGGCAGTTTGGGGCACCGTCTTCTCGACAGGCTCGAAGCAAACGGGAGGGGGTATGGAGGGAATGCGCGAGCCTACCCCGCCAGCACCACCGACCCCACCTCGATCACCGGCACCTCCCACGGATGCGCCGCGACGATCGCCGCCAGCTCCGCCGCGATATCCGCGCCCTCGGCGGCATAGCTCTTGACCACCACGGTCGGCACCACCGCCGGCTCACCCGCGCGCCCGGTCGTCGGCACCTCCTCCGCCTGCGGCACGAAACTCTCCAGCCCGAAGCCCAGTTCGAACACCCCGCGATACGGCCCGATCGCACCCAGCACGTCGCTGCCCCGGATCACGCCGACCACGGCGGACAGCAGCGCATCGTCGGCCAGCGCCGCCGCCTCGCCCGCCTGCAACCGCGCCAGCACGTTGGCCGATACCGGGCAGTGCACCCGCACGACCTGCATCGGCGTCACAGCAGCAGCCAGTCGTTGCGGGTCCGCTTGACCTCGCCCCCGCCCTGTCGCCGCGCCAGTTCGGTTTCGGCGGTGAAGCGCACATCCTCGTCGCGATCGGTCAGGAATCCGTCGAGCGAATCGTCGTCGATCTCGGTCCATGCCCGCCCGCGATCGGGACCATAGCGCACGCGCGGCAGCAGTCCGGGCTGGCGCGACCAGTCCAGCAGCTGCGCGATTGACGCCTCGTTCAGCATATCGCGCAGGTGGAACGCGGTCACATAGGCATCGGGAAACGCGCGGTGCGCCGGCAGGCCGCGCTCATGCTCCATCCCATAGGGCTTGCGCCAATAGCGCAGCATCTGGTTGGAAAAGCCGGGCGAATCCGGCCACAACCGCATCGCGCACTTCCACGTGCAGATCCAGTCGGCGCCGTGCGTCAGCTGCGCGGTACAGAATTTCTGTTCGAAATCCGCGCGATGCGCCGCGAGCGCAATGCGCCGGGGATAGGGGTCCAGCACGCGCCGGGCGATATCCTGCCAGAACGGCGCGTCGGCCACCTGTTCGTCGAGGATGTGGTGCACCGCCTGCGTCACCGGCGGGATCGGGCGGCCGGGATTGACGAAATACTGCCCGCCCTCGCCCGACAATTCCCAGCGCCCATCCTCGCCCAGCGCCACGTCCTGCCAACCGACCTCGCACACGCCATGCACCGGCGGGGCCTGCCCCGTGGTTTCGAGGTCGACGACACGGATGATCTGCGCTTGGGCCATAGGCTCCAGATGGCGCGTCCGGACCGGAAAAGCCACCCCGCTGGGACGAAGCACCCTCACCCTTCCGCGGCTACGCTGCTCCCTCCCTCTCCCAGCGGGAGAGGGAAGGGGCCCGCCCGGCGCAGCCGGGTGGGAAGGGTGAGGGCGAGCGCCCTACCCCCGCGCCACGCCGGACGCCGCCAACTGCGCATCCACCGCCGCCAGCAACCGCGCCAACCCCGCCGCGTCACGCGCTTCGGCCCGTGCGGTCAGCACGTCCTGCGTATTCGACGCCCGCAACAGCCACCAGCCATCCGCCGTCGTCACCCGTGCGCCGTCGGTCGTGTTCACGTCCGCCGCCGCCAACCGCGCCAGCACTTCGTCGATCACCGCGAACTTGCGCTCCTCGCTGACCCGGAACCGCAACTCCGGCGTGTTCACCATCTCCGGCATCGCGTCGCGCAATTCGCTCAGAGACCGCCCGCTCAAATGGATCGCCCGGATCAGCCGCACCGCGCCGTAGGGCGCATCGTCAAAGCCGTATTCGTCGCCCCCGAAAAAGATATGCCCCGACATTTCGGCGGCCAGCGGCGCGCCGGTTTCGTGCATCTTGGTCTTCATCGGGCTGTGCCCTGTCTTCCACATCAGCGGCGTGCCGCCCAATTCGGCGATGCGGTCGAACAGCGCCTGGCTGGCCTTCACGTCCGCAATGATCGTCGCACCCGGCGTCTCCTTCAGCGCCGGTTCGGCAAGGATCGCGAGCAGCTGGTCGCCCCACAACACCCGTCCCTGCCCGTCGACCGCGCCGATCCGGTCGCCATCGCCATCGAAAGCCAGTCCGAAATCGAGCTGCTTCTCCGCGACAAGCCGTTGCAGATCGACCAGATTTTCGACCTCGGCAGGATCGGGATGGTGGTTCGGAAAATGCCCGTCGACGTTCGTAAACAACAGGTGATGCTCGCCCGGCAACAGCTGGACCAGCCGCTCGATCACCGGCCCCGCCGCGCCGTTGCCGGCGTCCCAGCCGATGCGATAGCTGCCCCCGGCATAGCCCGCGATCAGCCGGCCGACATAGGTATCGGTGAAATCATGGTCCGAAACGGAGCCTTGCCCGTCGTCCCACTCGCCCGCCGCCGCCATCGCGCCGATGCGCTGGATATCGGCCCCGAAGAACGGACGCCGCTGCATCACCATCTTGAAGCCGTTATACTCGGCGGGATTATGGCTGCCGGTTATCTGTATGCCGCCATCGACCTCCAGCACCGCTTCGGCATGATATAGCATCGGCGTCGGCGCCAGGCCGATGCGGACCACATCGACGCCGCTTAGCGTCAGCCCCTCGACCAGCGCCACTTCCAGTTCGGGCGACGACAGCCGCCCGTCACGGCTGACCACGACCCGCGTACCGCCCGCGCGGCGCAGCAGCGTGGCGAAACACCGCCCGATCGCCCGCGCATCGTCCACGCCCAACGTCCGCCCGACGATGCCCCGAATATCATACTCGCGCAGCGAACTTGCGTGGAAATTGTGGGACATAGGCGACATCCTGTCGATTGCGGGGCCGGCGACCTTATGCCCAAGCGGCCGGGCTGAGTAGGGTCGTCTTTTTGGAAAAGATCAGTGCCGGAGCCGCCCCAGCAGCACGTCGCGCGCCGCATTGATCCGCCGCGCCAGATCGGCCGAGCCGCCGCGATCGGGATGCACCGCCTGCATCAACCGCCGGTGCGCCGCGCGAATCTCGGGCGCCTTCGCCCCCGCCCCGACGCCCAGGATCGCCCGCGCCTCCGCCTCGCTGCCGACCTTTTTCGGCTTGGCGCGCTGCCATAGCCAGAACGCGATCAGCAGCGACAGGATCAGGACCAGCTTGACCATGGGTTCGTCAGACGACGAGCGACGAACCGGCCGGTTCGGGCAGCTGTAATCCGCCCATCATCTCGCGCAGCTCCTGCCGCGCGGCGACGTGCGCCAGCCCCATCTCGCCGAATTCGTTGCGGTCGAGCATGGTCAGCCCCGACGGAAACAGCTCGCGATAGATGACACGTTCGGACAGGCCCGGCGTGACGCGAAACCCGACCCGCTTCGACAGCGAATTGATCGCCTCCGACACGCGGCGCATGTTGCGCGCCTCGATATGCTGCAACCGGTTGCGCAGCACGACCCAATCGATCGTCGACCCGTCGATCTTCGCGCGGTGCTTGCGCGTTTCCCAGATCAGTTCGGAATAGAAGGACGGCCGCGTCACCTTGAACGTGTCCGGGTCGACCTGCCCGATCAGGTCGAAATCGACGAAGCTGTCGTTCATCGGCGTGACCAGCGTGTCGGCGTTCGTCACCGCGATCCGCGCGAAGCGATCGTCGCGGCCCGGCGTGTCGATCACCATATATTCGGCCTGCTCGCCCAACCGCCCCAGACAGTCGTTGAACCACGCCATGCTTTCGCCGTCATGGGTTTCATAGACCGGCATGGGCAGGTTGCGCCCGGTGCGCTTGATCGTCTCGGCACGATTGTCGAGATAGCGCCCCAGCGTCCGCTGACGATGGTCGAGGTCGAAACAGGCGACACGCGCGCCCTTTGCGGCCAGCGCGATGGCGACGTGTACCGCCGTCGTCGACTTGCCGGTGCCGCCCTTTTCATTGGCGAACACGATGACGTGCAATCGATCCGAAGCTTCGTCCAAAGCGCACTAACCCAAGCTTGTTGATCCGCGGCGGCTTGCCCCATAGAAGCCGCCTCCCCCGTCCATATCGAAGGGCCATCGGCCGTGCAAATTATCCGTCGACTGGAGGCGCTTCGCGAAGCGCTCGCCGCCTATGCCGCAGCGGGCGAGGCCGTGGCGCTGGTGCCGACCATGGGCGCGCTCCACGCCGGGCACATGGCGCTGGTCGATGCCGCCCGCCGCCTTGCCCCGCGCGTCGTCGTCTCGATCTTCGTGAACCCGAAGCAGTTCGGCCCGAACGAGGACCTCGCCCGCTATCCCCGGCGGGAGGCGACCGATGCGCAGATGCTGACCGAAGCCGGCGTCGACATCCTGTGGGCGCCCGAACTGGAGGAGATGTACCCCACGGGCTTCGCCACGAACGTCAGCGTTGCCGGCGTCAGCGAGGTGCTGGACGGTGCCCACCGCCCCGGCCATTTCGATGGCGTGGCGACCGTCGTCGCAAAATTGTTCGGGCAGGTCCGCCCGGCCGTCGCGCTGTTCGGTGAAAAGGATTTCCAGCAGCTGGCCGTCGTCCGCCGGATGACCGCCGACCTCGACCTGGGCGTGGAGATCGTCGGCGTGCCGACCCAGCGCGAGGATGACGGCCTCGCCCTCTCCTCGCGTAACATCTATCTCGACGATGACGAACGCGCCCGCGCCGTCACCCTGCCGCGCGCGATGGGCGTCGCCAAACGCGCGATCGAGCGCGGCGACGATGTGGCGACCGCGCTGTCCGCCGCCACCGCGACGCTGACCCGCGCCGGCTTCGGCCCCGACTATGTGACGCTGGTCGACGCCGACACGCTGCGCGATCCCGTCCGCGGCCAGCCCGCCCGCCTGCTCGCCGCCGCCCGGATCGGCACCACGCGGCTGATCGACAATATCGCGGTGGACTTCGCATGATCGTGCCGTCCCCCCGGCGCTGGCCGGGGTGACGGTTCGGGCAGGATCACATCCGCGCCAGCATCCACACCGCCATCGCCACCATCAGCACATTTTCCAGCAGCGACACGAACCCCAGCGGGACGTTGCTATTCCCGCCGACGCACGCGCATTTCAGCGAACGCCGCTCGATATAGACCGCCTTCACCACCGATACCGCGCCGATCGTCCCGATCACCAGCGCCACCGGAATCGCGATCCACAGCAGTGCCCCGGCGATCATCAACACCCCCGCCAGCCCCTCGGCCCACGGATAGACCAACGCATAGCGCACCACCCGCTGCGCCAGCAGGTCATAGTTCAGGAACCCGTTGGCAAAGCCGTCGATGTCGCGCAGTTTCTGCAGCGATAACAGGCACATGGCGATACCGACGAACCACTCGCCCGCCCGCATCGTGAACACGTCGCCGAACGCCGAAAAGCTCGCCGCCCCGGCAATCGCCGCCGCCATGCCGAAAATCGCCGCGACCGGGGCATAGGTCGTCGCCTTGGGATCGCGGATCTTCAGCCCCAGGAACCGGCGCAGATCGTCATGTCCGCCGATCCGCTCGCCATCGACAAACGTCTGCGGCGTGGTCTTCACGCCGTGTTCGGCCTTGAACGCATCGACCGCTTCGCGCGTCGTCAGGTGCCGGTCGTCGACCGTGTAGCCATGCCGCTGCAACAGGTCGAGCGCACGCCGTCCGAACGGACAGACATGGTCGGGCATCACCATGCGGTACAGGGTAGCGGTCTTCGCCATGCGTCCTCCTTGCCCTCGGCATATGGGATACGCACGCCGGGCCGGAACCCCGCAGGAGCGCCTTTCCTACAGCGCGCCCACCTGTCAGGCTCCGGCGGTTCTTTGACAGGGCCGACACCACATCCGCGTCACCCCGGACTTGATCCGGGGTCCCGCTTCTCGTCGACGGCAGAAAAAAGCAGGCCCCCGGGTCAGGCCCGGCATGACGGACATAAAACGCCACGAGTGTGAACTTTGTGAACTTTGGCCGAAAAAACGTTATTTTTCAACGACCCGTCACGCGCGACGCTCGCGCCCCGACCGACTTGCCCTACCCGCTGTTACGCAGCGCCGTCGCGATCGCATTGATCGACAGCAATATCCCCTCGCCGATCCGTGCATCGGCCTCGCCCGCACGGTGACGCTTGAGCAGTTCGATCTGCAACAGGTTCAGCGGCTCGATATAGGGCGTGCGCAGCCGGATCGACGCCTCCAGCGCCGGGCTTTTCTCCAGCAGCCGGGTCTGGCGCGTGACCGACAGCAGCCCGTCATGCGTCGCCTGCCAGCCGTCGCGGATACGTCCGAAGATCGCCTGCCCCAGCGCCCTGTCCTCGACCAACCCGGCATAGCGCGCCGCGACGTCCATGTCGGACTTGGCCAGCACCATCTCCATATTGGCCAGCGTCGCGGCGAACAGCGGCCATGTGCTCGCCATCTCGCGCAGCAGCCCCTTGTCCTCGAACCCCTGCAACGCCGCGCCAACGCCGTACCAGCCCGGCAGCATGATCCGCGCCTGTGCCCAGCTGAACACCCACGGGATCGCGCGCAGATCCTCGATCGCGTCGGACTTCTTCCGGCTGGCCGGACGCGACCCGATCTTCAGGCCCGCAATCTCGGCGATCGGCGTCGCCTGGCGGAAGAAGGTCGTGAAGCCCTCGGTGCCGTAGACCAGCCCGCGATAGGTCTTGAACGCGGTCTCCGACAGCGCGTCCATCGCCGCGGCAAAGCGCGCCGCATCGGCCGGCGACAGCGTTTCGGGTTCGAGGCTGGCGAGCAAGGTCGCCGACGTCATCGCCTCCAGATTCGTCACCGCGCTGTCGCGGGTGCCGTATTTGGCGGCGATCACTTCACCCTGTTCGGTGATGCGGATGCGGCCCTGCACCGTGTCGTGCGGCTGCGCCCGGATCGCGGCGAACGACGACCCGCCGCCACGCCCGACCGCACCGCCGCGCCCGTGGAACAGCTGCATCCCGATGCCGGCTTCCTCGAACACCGGCGCCAGCGCGGTTGATCCCTTCGACAGCTGCCAGGTGGAGGTGAGGTACCCGCCATCCTTGTTCGAATCGGAATAGCCGATCATCACTTCCTGATGCCCCCGCTTCCGCGCGATCGCGGCGACCTCGGGCAGCGCCAGCCACTTGGTCATGATCTCGGGCGCGGCCTCCAGATCGGCGACGGTCTCGAACAGCGGGATCGCCATGATATGCGCCTGCGGCTCCGCGCCCGGCACGTACAGGCCCGATTCCTTCAGCAGCAGATGGACTTCGAGCAGGTCGGACACCGACTGCGCCATCGACACGATGTAATGGCGGATACACTCGCGGCCATAGCGGGCATGGGCGGCGGCGGCTTCGCGCAGGATCGCCAGTTCAGATGCGGTCTGCTCCGAATATTCGGCATAGGGGCTGACCAGCGGGCGCGGGCTTTCCAGCTCGCGCCGCAGCAGCGCGACGCGGGCGTCCTCGTCCAGCGCCTGGTAATCCGCCTCGACCCCGGCGACCTGCAACAGCTCGGCGACGACACTCTCATGGATCACGCTGTTCTGGCGCATGTCGAGCGTGGCGAGGTGGAAGCCGAACGTCTCGACCGCGCGGATCAGCCGCCCCAGCGCCCCGCCGGTCGACAACGGGCCATTGCCCTCCTGCACCAGCCCACGCGCCAGCGTCGCCAGATCGGCGCGGAACGCCGCCGGATCGGCATAGGGCTCGCCGGTCAGGTTGCCGGGACGCGGCGCGACCTTGCCGGTCAGCTTCTGATGGGTCGCGGCCAGCCGGGCATAGACGCCGCTGATCGCCCGGCGGAACGGTTCGTCGGCGCGGCTGAGCGCATTGTCGCCGCTCTTGTCGGCCAGCGCCGCGATCGCGTCGTCCACCGCGACATGCTCGGTCGAGATCGACAGCTCCGCGCCCAGGCTGTGCAACTGGTCGAGATAATAGCCGAGCACCGCCTCGGCCGCCTTGGCCAGCGCCAGGCGCATTGCCGGCGCATCGACGAACGGATTGCCGTCGCGGTCGCCGCCGATCCAGCTGCCGGGCTTCAGGAACGATGGCGGCCGCTCGCCCAGCACCCGCTCCCACCGGGCATAGAGCGCGGGCAGCGTGGGGAGGAAGATGTCGCGCAGATAGCTGAGCGCCGTCTCCACCTCGTCGGCGACGTACAGCCGCTCGCGCCGCAGCACGCGGGTCTGCCACAACAGCGCGATCTGGCGCAGGATCGCCTCGTCCACCCGGTCGCCTTCCGGCGTCTCGTCGCGGCCCTGATCCTTCAGTTCCATCAGGTCGGCGATACGGTTCTTGTGGTCGATCATCGACTTGCGCCGCACCTCGGTCGGATGCGCGGTCAGCACCGGCGCGATCAGCGCGTGGTCGAGGAGCGCCCGCACCGCATCGGCACCGATCCCCTCGGCCTTCAGCTTTTCGATCGCAGTGGCGACGTCCGCGCCGGGCTCGGCAGCGATGCCCTGCCGGTCCTCGGCCATGTTGGCGAGCATCGAAAACAGCATGAACCCGCGCACGAACGCAATCGTGTCGTCGAGGCTGAGGCTGTCCAGCCCCAGGTCGATCCCGTCTGCCCCCGCGACTCCGCGATGCCGGTCGACCGAGGTGGAGCGGATATGCTCGATCCGCTTGAACAGCGCGTCGCCGCCATAGGTGCGGATGACATCGCCCAGCAGCCGGCCGAGGAAGCGGATGTCGGGATTGTTCGTGATGGGGGGCAGAGTCGTCATGGGGACACTTGCTGCAATGCGGCAGGATTTCGGTCAAGGCACGATGTCGCGGGTGGCCTAAAGCCCGGCCATGGCGTAGATCGCATGGCGCTGCGAGCGTGCGCGGCGAACCGTTCGAGGGAATTGACCGATGCAGACGCCGATGACTGCCTGGTGGCAGATCTGGACCGATGCCGCGCGCACCGGGCTGCAATTCTGGGAAACCATGGCCGCCTCCGCCGTGGTGATCGACCGGCGGATGCCGATGATCGATGCCGGGATGCGCAATCCGTGGACCGCCGATCATGTCGAACTGACCGGCATGGTCACCGAAAAGGCGACGGCCTTTGCCAAGGCGGGCGATTCGCTGGCCCACGACATGGCCGCGATGCAGACGCTGTGGTTGCAGGTGATGCAGGACGCCTGGTCGATCGGCACCGCCGGGCGGATGCCGACGGCGGGCAAGATGGCGGCGGGCAGCGACCGCGCGATGCGGCTGGCGGCGGGGATGATCGGTGCCGGCGGCCGCGCGCTGACCCCGATCCATGCCAAGGCGACGGCGAATGCCAAGCGACTCGGCACCCGAAAAAAGTGAGCGGGCGCTCACAAAGAATTGAACCGTTCGCCCTGCGTAACGTTTAGCCGATCGATCCAGGGTCCATCGACGAGCCACGCCATCCCGAAACCTCTGCCCCGTGCGTTACTTTCGCCAGTCGAGGACCGGCCAGCCCCGCTTGCGCGCCAGCGCCTTCAGCGGGGCGTGGGCGTTGACCGGGAACGGCTCGTCGGCCCATTCGAACACCGGCGCATCGGACACATGGTCGCTGTAGAAGCGCACGCCCACGTCGCCGCGCGCGATGCCGCGCCCGGCCGCCCATGCCTCGATCGCGCGCAGCTTGGCCGCGCCGTAGCAATTCTCGCCATCGATCCGCGCCAGCACGTTGCCGCCCTCGCCCCGCGCCGTTTCGGTCGCGATTACCGCGTCGAAGCCCAGCAGGTTCGCGATCTCCTGCGCATAGAATCGGTAGGACGCGGTGGCGAGGATCAGCATCCGCCCCTCCGCCCGATCCGCCTCGATCCGCGCCCGCGCGCCGTCGAGCAGGCCGGTGGCGACCGTCGCCCGGGCAAAGGCGCGCGCCGTTTCGATCAGCCGCGCATCGGGCACCGCGCGCCCCAGCACCAGGCGGTGGGTCAGTTCCTTCAACCGGTCGCGGCCATAGAATTTCAGGGCATAGCCGGCGACCGCGATCCCCGCGATCGGCAGCAGCCACAACGCACCCCGGCCGCGTTCCTTCAACGCATGGCGCAGGAACGGCGTCCACGTCGCGACGCGGGTGATGGTCTTGTCCATGTCATAGATGGCGAGGTCGGGATGGCCCATATGCCTTGCGCGTACCACCTTGCCGCGACGCCGCAAATCGCCGATGAGGGGTGCCGATGAGCGCTTCCGCCGATTTTTCGCACGACCGGGCCGATGGTGGGGGCGTTTTGCGCTTCACCGGTGACCTGTCGCTGGCCCATGTCGGTGACCTGCCCGAACGGCTGAACGCCGTCGACGGGCCGGTCAACCGCATCGACCTGTCGCGGGTCGACCGGATCGACACGGTCGGCGCGTGGCTGATCCACCGTTTCGCCCGCGACCGCGACGTCACGATCGACGGGCTGAGCGACGACAGCCGCCACCTGTTCGATCAGGTCGCCGCCGCCGACGATCCCGTCGTGCGCAAGGACAAGGCACTCAGCCCACCCTTGCGCGTACTGGAGGAAATCGGCGACGCGGTATCGGGCAGCGGGCGGCAGTTGCTCGGCCTGCTCGGCTTCATGGGCGCGACGGTCATCGCGTTCGGCAACGTCCTGCGCCATCCGCGCCGCTTCCGCTTCAACGCGACGGTGCAGCGGTTCGAGGTCGTCGGCGTCTCCGCGCTCGGCATCATCGGATTGATGAGCTTCCTGATCGGCATGGTCATCGCGCAGCAGGGCGCGGTGCAGTTGCGGCAGTTCGGCGCGGAGGTCTTCACGATCAACCTGATCGGTCGCCTGACCTTCCGCGAACTGGGCGTGCTGATGACCGCGATCATGGTCGCGGGGCGTTCCGGCTCGGCGTTCGCGGCACAGCTCGGCACGATGAAGCTGACCGAGGAAATCGACGCGATGCGCACCATCGGCGTGTCGCCGATGGAGGCGTTGGTGTTGCCGCGCGTCATCGCCGCGATCGTGATGATGCTGCTGCTGGGCTTCTACGCCTCGATCATCGCGATCATCGGCGGCGGGCTCTTGAGCTGGGCACAGCTCGGCATTCCGCCGATCACCTTCGTCACCCGCATCCGCGAAGTCGTGCCGATCACCGACCTCTATATCGGCATCATCAAGGCGCCGGTGTTCGGTGCGATCATCGGCATCGCCGGCTGTTTCCACGGCATGCAGGTCGAAAGCGACGCCGAACAGGTCGGCAACCGCACGACGGCGGCGGTGGTGCAGGCGATCTTCCTCGTGATCGTGCTCGACGCGTTCTTCGCCATCTTCTTCGCATGGATCGGCTGGATATGAGCGACGACAACGACGCCATCATACGCGTGCGCGGCCTGAAGAACGTGTTCGGCGATCAGGTCATCCACGACAATCTCGACCTCGACGTGCGGCGCGGCGAAATCCTCGGTGTGGTCGGCGGGTCGGGTACCGGCAAGTCGGTGCTGATGCGTTCGATCATCGGACTGCAGACCCCGGCGGCCGGCACGATCGAGGTGTTCGGCGAGAACACGATCGGCCGCGAAGAAACCGAAGCGACCGAAATCCGCAAGAAATGGGGCGTGCTGTTCCAGGGCGGGGCGCTGTTCTCCACGCTGACCGTCGCCGAAAACGTGCAGGTCCCGCTGAAGGAATTCTACCCGAAGCTGAAGCCTGCGCTGCTGGAGGAGATCGCCGGGTACAAGGTCGTGATGACCGGCCTGCCCGCCAATGCCGGCCCGAAATATCCCAGCGAATTGTCGGGCGGCATGAAGAAGCGCGCCGGCTTGGCGCGCGCCCTCGCGCTCGACCCGCAGCTGTTGTTTCTCGACGAACCGACCGCCGGGCTGGACCCGATCGGCGCGGCGGCGTTCGACGACCTGACCGCCTCGCTGCAAAAGACGCTGGGGCTGACCGTCTTTCTCATCACCCATGACCTCGACACGCTGCACGCCATCTGTGACCGGGTGGCGGTGCTGGCGGACAAGAAGGTCATCGCCGTCGGCACGATCGACGAACTGCTCGCGCTGGATCACCCGTGGATCCAGGAATATTTCAATGGACCCCGTGGCCGCGCCGCGACCGATGCGCAGGATCGCATCGCCCAGGCGCGCGACCACAACCGCGATACCGGCACTGATCCGGTGTCGCCGCAAGCCCAGAGGCGCTGATGGAAACCCGGTCGAACCATGTCCTTGTCGGCGCGGTGGTGCTGATCCTGCTGACCATGCTGGCGCTGTTTACCGTGTGGCTCGCCCGCGTCGGCGGCGGCCATGAAAAGGAATATGACGTCTTCTTCAAACAGGGCGTCGATGGCCTTGCCAAGGGGTCGCCCGTGTCCTTCTCCGGCGTGCCGGTAGGCCAGGTCGAGGATATCGCGCTGTGGCCGAAGGACCCGCAGTTCGTCCGCGTCCGGCTGAAGGTGAAGGAGGAGACCCCGGTCCTGCTCGGCACGACCGCGACGATGGTCGGCAGCTTCACCGGTGTGTCGACGATCACGCTGGACGGCGCGGTCAAGGGCGCTCCGCCGATCGCCTGCCCCGAGGCGAACCCGGAACAGGTCTGCCCGATGGGCGTGCCGGTCATCCCGCCCAAGGCCGGCGGCGTCGCCGCGCTGCTCAGCTCTGCGCCGCAGCTGCTCGAACGCGTAACCACGCTGACCGAACGGCTGGCCGATGTGCTGTCCGACCGGAACCAGAACTCGATCGCCGCGATCCTCGACAGCACCAACCGGCTGACCGATGCGCTGGCCGATCGTGGTCCCGAAATCGCCGCGACTCTGGCCGAAACCCGCATCGCGATCCAGCGCGCGGGCGTCGCATCGCAGCAGATCGGCGATCTGGCGGCGACGACCAACGGCGTGCTGTCGCAGGACATCAAGCCGACGATCCAGCAGCTCAACCGCACCATCGCCAGCGCGCAGAAGAGCGCCGACACGCTGAACGACGCGATCGGCGATGCGAAACCGGGGCTGCAGGCGTTCAGCAGGCAGACGATCCCGCAGGTGAACCAGTTGGTCGGCGACCTGCGCGCGATGACCGGCGCACTCGCCTCGGTCGCGGAAAAGGTCGATCAGGGCGGCGCGACCGCGCTGGTCGGTCGTTCGAAGCTGCCCGACTACGACCCCAAGAAGAAGTGATGCGGACAAGGATGAGGGCCCCCATGAAGAAGCTGTCGGTTCTGCTGCTCCTGCCGCTGGCGGCCTGTATCCGCTTCGGGGCGGAACCGCCCCCTGCGCTGCTGACGCTGACGCCCGCCGCGCCGATCGCCGCCGGGCAGACGCAGAATTCGGCCGCCGCGCGTTCGATCACGGTACAGGTGCCGGTCGTGCCGCAGGAACTGGCCGTGACCCGCGTGCCGGTGCAGTCCAGCCCGACGACCATCGCCTATGTGAAGGAAGCGCAGTGGGTCGAACCGCCCGCGCGCCTCTTCGCGCGGTTGCTGTCTGACACGCTGACGTCGCGCGCGAACATGGTGGTGCTGAGCCCGCGTCAGGGCTTCACCGATCCGGGCGCGCAGCTGTCGGGCGAGCTGCGCGAGTTCGGCATCGATGCCAGCCGCAACGAAGCGGTGGTCGTGTATGACGCGACGTTGCAGCGGGTGAACGCCACCACCTTCGAAAAGCGTCGCTTCGAAGCGCGCGTACCGGTGACCGCGATCGACGCGAACAGCGTCGGCCCGGCGATCAACCAGGCCGCGAACACCGTCTCCGCCGCCGTTGCCGACTGGGTGCGGGGCTAAACGACCGCGATGGCGCTGCACAGCTGGCTGTTGTTCCTGGCGGCCGTGATCGTGCTGTGCGGCACGCCCGGCCCCAACATGCTGCATGTCCTGACGCGCAGCGTGGCACTGGGCTGGCGGGGCAGCCTGCCGGCGATGGCCGGGTGCCTGACCGCGCTGGTCGGGTTGTTGGCAGCATCGGCGGCCGGCCTGACCGCGCTGTTGACCGCCGTGCCGGGACTGTTCGACGTGCTGCGCTATGCCGGTGCGGCGTATCTGGCGTGGCTCGGCTTTCGCGCCTGGACGGCCAAGGCGTCGCCGGCGGATGCGATGCCGACCGACCTGCCCCGCGCGCACCTGTTCCGCGGCGGTTTCCTGGTCGGGATCAGCAACCCCAAGCTGCTGCTGTTCGCGACCGCCTTCCTCCCGCAGTTCGTCGATCCCGCCCGGCCGCAGGCGCCGCAGTTCGCGATCCTCGTCGCGACCTTCGCGGTGGTCGAATGCCTGTGGTACGCCGCCTATGCACTGGGCGGCAGCTCGATCGCCCGCCACCTGACCCGCCCGCGTGTCCGCCGCTGCTTCGACCGCGCGACCGGCGGAATCTTCTTGGGGTTCAGCGCCGCGCTGCTCGCCTCGCGCGCCTGATCGTCAGGCGGCCGGAGCCTTGCGCACCGGCGGCATCGCATTGCACACATCCGCCCCGCCCGCCGGCACCGTGAAGAACGGCGGCTCACGATTTTCCCGCCCGCGCAGCCATGCCGCGAACCGCGCATTGTCCGCCGCGCGATATTGGTAATGCGGCCGCGCGGCGGCGGGCAGATCGCTGGCCAGCCGCACCGACAGGATCGGCGTCGGCACCTGGTCCAACGCGTAAAAGCCCATATTGCCCGTGCCGCGCGGCAACGAGGATAGATATTCCATCCCCTCGATCACCCGCCCGACCAGCGCGATATTGCGGTCGAGGTGCCGGGGCGCATGGCCGATCACCGTATAAAGCTCCGCCCCGCTGCCGGTGCTGGGCGCCATGTCGCGTCCGACCCCGACCATCGCATAGCAGTGCGTCAGCCACGCGCCCTTGCCGTCCCCCGCCACCGGCCAGCCATCGGCGCTGTGCCCGCTCTTGGCCGCATAGGGATCGCGCCGGGTCATCTGCGTAACCGCATCGTAGCGTGGGGTCACATACTCCGCCGGTGGATTGGCGACGACACCGGCGGGCAGCGGCTTCTTCTCGGTCACGTCGCCCCATTGCGCGACATAATTGTCCTGCACGCGATAGACCGAAGTACCGTCCCACCAATGCGCCAGCGCCAGCTTGCGCAGATTGGCGACATGCACCGGCGCGTATCGCGGCGCCAGCCGGATCACGACCCGTTTGCCACCATCGAGCGTCATCACCATCAGTTCGTCGTCGGGAATGGCGCGCCAGTCGGCCTCGACCGGATCGGCCGGGCCGGGCAGCGGCGGGGCGGCGGCCGGCGTGGCGGATTGAAGCAAGGCGGCGATTAGTGAGACGAAGGTCATGGGCGTATCGTGGCACGCATTCCGCGCATCCCGCAACTGCCGCTTGCACGAAATCCCGCCGGGCCCTAGGGAACCCACCTTCCGGCAATGCGGAGCGGTGGCCGAGTGGTCGAAGGCGCTCGCCTGGAAAGTGAGTATACGGCAAAACCGTATCGAGGGTTCGAATCCCTCCCGCTCCGCCATTTACCCCACGGAAAACCATTCCGTTCCCGCAAGAACCCCGAACCACCCCGGCCTGCGCCTTACCCTGATCGCGTATTGATCCGCGTGAGCCCGGGTTATCCGGCCCCGAGGGTTATGGACCTCCCGATCTGATCCCGCCGCTATCGCGCGCGCTGCTGCGGCACGAATTCCTCCAGCACCGCCTTTTCCAGCAGGTCGGGCGGGAGCAGCCCCTGCCGCAGCAGGAAATCGTTGAACGCCAGCCGATCGAATTTCCGCCCCAGCGCCAGCTCCGCCTCGATCCGGATGCGCAGCAGGCGGGTATAGCCATAGAAATAGCTGCCCGCCTGCCCCGGTGCGCGCGAGGTGTAGCGTTCGATCTCCTGCTTCGCCATCGCGGGCGACGTCACCACCTGTTCGAGCAGGATGCGTCGCGCCTCTTCGCGCGAGATCAGGCCGAGGTTGAGCATCGGGTCGAGGAACGCGCGCGCCGCCCGCAGCAACCGCGCCTGATACGCCATCAACTGTCCCTCGACCGGGTGATAGGGCAGCGCCTCCGCCTCGGCATAGAGCGCCCACCCTTCCACGTTCACGCTGTTGAAGGCATAGAGGATGCGCGCCTGCGACACCCCGCCCTCCAGCATCGCCGAAAATTGCAGCTCGTGGCCCGGCCGCCCTTCGTGCGCGCTGACCGTCCATTGCGCGGCGGGGAAGTTGAAATCGTCATAGACCGCCTCCGGCCCTTTGCCCGGCACCCCCACCGGCAGGACGAAGGTGCCATATTCGCCCTTGTTGTTGAGCAGCGGCGGCGGTTCCATGTGCGGCGCGGGCGACGCGGCCGATTCCGCAGCACTCGCCAGCCGCATCTTCATCGCTCGTTCCGGCAGGGTGACGATGCGTTCGCGGCGGAGCGCGCCTTCGATCGTGCGGTTGACCGCGGCATAGCTCGCCTCGATCCGGTCGTCGGGGATGCTGCCGCGCTTCAGCTGGCGGATGACGTCGACATAGCTGCCCAGCGCCAGCCCCTTGTCGGCGGCGACGCGCGGTGCCAGCGCGATCATCGCGGCGCGCGTCTCGGCGAATTCCACCTGTGCCTGCGCGATCAGCAGGCGGGGATCGATGTCGATGCCGAACTGCTTCAGCCGGAACGCATAGACCTCCGGCGGCAACCGGGGATCGGTGCGCGCGATCGGCAGGATCGTCGCCTTCGTCCATGCGGTATAGTCGGCGATCTGGGTGTTCAGCCGGGCCAGCGCCTTGTCGGCGCCGGCCACCTTGTACTGCGCGAACAGCCGAGCAATGCCATCGGCATAGGTCCCGGCATTGGCGATGGCATTGTCCACCGCCACCTTGTCGGGGCCCAGCAGCCCGGGCGCGCGCGATTCGTCGAAACGCTGCCGCGCCAGATCGGTCAGCGGCGTGGTGCCCGGCCAGTCGCCGACATAGCGCCGCAGCAGCTCGACCGCCTTGGCCCGCCGGTTCGGCGCGACCTGATCGTCGAGCAGCCCCTTGATCCCGTTGAACATCGCCTGCGGCGCATCGGTCCAGTTCAGGAAATATCTGCGCCGCAGCCGCACCCCCTCCAGATCGTCGGACACCGACTGGATCAGGATGTCGAGGTCCTGGGCGATCCGCGCATCCCGCTCGGCGGCGCGGCGGCGCTTCAGCTCGGCGATCACCGCCGTCAGCGCCTCGCCACGGCGTTCGTCGCGCCGGGGGGCCAGGTCGCTGGCCAGCCCGTCATAGGCCGACAGCCCGTTGGCCGACGCATCCTCCGGATCGAACTTCGCCTGCGCCGCCAGCACCAGCGCGGTATTGCGGTTGCTGGCCGCCACCCAATCGGCACCCTGCGCGACCGGGGCCGGCGGCGCGGCCTGCACCGTCGCCGCACCTGTCATCAGCGCGGCACACACCGTAATTCGTACCAGCCTGCCCATCACCGCCCCCTCATCTGAACCATCAGGCTATGCGGTGGCGCAGCCGCTGTCAGCAGCAAAGTCCTGCCCCTTGCCGGTCCCCGTCGAACCGATTGCGGCCGGCCCATACGCGCCCTATCGTCGGTGCCGGGAGAGGAAGCGAGGAAACGGGCCGCTGTACGACGATCACGTCCTTCTCGATCTATATGCGGCGGCGGAGTCGGAGGCGCGCTGGACACCGATGCTCGATGCGCTGTGCAGCGCGCTGTCGGTGCGCAGCGCCGTGGTGCAGATCGTGCAGGAATCGGCCTCGTCCAGCTGGGAGGCATGGACCACCCGCGATTCCCACTCGACCCGCCACGCCGAACGGCACGACAGCTGCCTCAACCGCCCCGACAGCCCGCGTTTCCAGCTGCTGCCCGGCCATGTCCCGCATGTCGAGATTTCGAGCGACCAGCGCAGCTTTGGCACGCGGCCCGACCTGATCGACGACCTGCGCGGCCGGACGGATCGGGCGGGACTGGGCATCGGGCTATGGGCATCCTTCCCGATCGGTGGCGACCGGACCTTCAGCCTGATCCTGCATCGCCATCCCGGCGACATGCGCGACCTGACCGACGAGGAGGAACGCGACCTGACACGGCTGCTGCCGCATCTGCAACAGGCGGTGCGGCTGAACGCGCGGATCGGGTCGCTGCAACGCCGGGTCGACACGCTTGGGGCGGTGTCGAGCCATGTCCATGCCGGGTTGCTGCTGTGCGATGCCGACCTGACCGTCGACTGGTGCAACGCGGCGGCGCTCGAGGTGCTGGCGTGCACGTCGCTGATCGCGCGGGTCGCCGGGCGGCTGCGCTGTGCCCGGCCGCACGATGGCGAACGGCTGCGCGATGCAGCGCAGGCGGTGGCGCGCGGTGCCGTGCGCGTCGGGCGGGTGGTGCTGATCGGTGATGATGGCGCCAGCCTGCACCTGCGCATCGTGCCGACCGCCGATGCCGTCGGCACGTCGCCCGCCGGTACCGATGGCGCGGCGCTGGCGGTGATGCTGTCGCTGCCCGACAGCCGTACGCAGTTCGACGTCGACGACATCGCCGTGCTGTTCGACCTGTCCCCGGCAGAGGCGCGGTTGACCTCCGCGCTGGCGGGCGGCGCGTCGATCACCGAATATGCCGCCACGCGCGGCATCGCCACCGGCACCGCGCGGGTCCAGCTGAACCGCATCCTGTCGAAGACCGGAACCCAGCGGCAGGCCGATCTGGTGCGCGTCGTCCACGGCTCTCCGGCACGGCGCAGCATCACCGCACCATAAAGCTATGCTATATATCAAATGAGAGTCGCGGCGGCCGCGCGACCCGCCCTACGCTCTGTCCATGATCGCAGCGACCTTCCGGTTACGCCGGGATACGGATCGCGCGACATGGGGAGAGGTTCATGCGCAAGTCGTTCGTTCGCCTGTTGTCCGCCGCCGCCCTGCTGGCCGCGATGCCCGCCGCCGCGCAGCAGGTGCTGCCGCCCCCGCTCGCCAGCGGTGCGAAATCCGACGTGCCGGTCGCGGTGCAGATCGCGCGCTGGCACATGCTCGACGGCAATATCAACACGCTGACGTTCCGCAGCATGGATACGCTGTTCACCACGCGCACCGTCGCGCACAGCGGCCCGGTCTGGCAATTGCCGCGCGCCGACCATGCGCTCGACTTCACCTATCAGGTGAAGGGCCAGACCGTCCGGGCCGACGATTTCCTCGACCGCACCTATACCAACGCGCTGCTGGTGATGAAGGACGGACGGATCGTCGCCGAAATCTATCGCAACAACAGCAACGAACGCACCCGCTTCATGGGCTGGTCGATGACCAAGTCGGTCACCTCGACGCTGGTCGGCGCGCTGCTGGCGGACAAGCTGATCGCCTCGCTCGACGACCCGATCACCCGCTACCTGCCCGAACTACGCGGTGGCGGTTATGACGGCACGACCATCCGCCAGATCCTGCAGATGCGCTCGGGCGTCGATTACGAGGAACGCTACGACTTCGCCAATCCGGGGATCGCGGCGACCAACCACATCAACGCGCTAGTCAAGAACGTCGCGCGCTTCGCCGATGCCGCGCGCACCATCAAACGCGCCCATCCGCCGGGCAAGGTGTTCGCGTACAAGACGATCGATACCGCCGTGCTCGGCTGGCTGGTCGAACGCGTGTCGGGCGGCAGCGTCGCGGCCTATACCGCGCGCAAGCTGTGGGAACCGCTGGGGACCGAGGCGGACGGCTTCTACATCATGGACGGTGCGCCCGGCACGGGCCGCGAATTCAGCGGCGCGGGCTTCAACGCGACGCTGCGCGACTGGGCGCGCTTCGGCCAGATGATGCTGGATGGTGGCGTCGCCAACGGCCACCGCATCGTCTCCCCGGAATGGGTCGCCATGGCCAGCGCCCCGGCCGCGACCGAGGATGCGAGCGGCGGATACGGGATGCAGTGGTGGACCATGCCCAACACGCCCGCCTATTCGGCGATCGGGTTGCAGGGGCAATATGTCTTCGTCGACCCCGCGACGCGCACGGTGGTGGTGAAGCTCAGCTATTTCCCACCCGCCGACGACAGCGCCGTGTCGGAGGAGACCGCCGCCTTCCTCGCCGCCGCGTCCGCCTGGACGCCGCGCTGAGGGCGAGACGCCCCACGACCCGACAACGACATAAAAAAGGGGAGAGGACATGACCATTCGCACGAAGGCAGCGATCGCGCTGCTGCTCGCATCGACCGCCGCACCGGCATGGGCGCAACAGGCGCCGCCGCCACCCGCCACCACCGATACCGCCGCCGACGAAGACCAGCTGCAGGACATCGTGGTCACTGCGCAGCGCCGCACCGAACGGCTCCAGACCGCACCGCTGTCGGCGACCGCGCTCGACGCCGATGCGCTGACCAAGAACGCCGTCACCAGCCTCGCCGACCTGCAGACCGCGACGCCCGCATTGTCGGTATCGAACGGCGGCATCATCCAGAACGTCAACATCCGTGGCATCGGTCTGGCCAGCGACAGCCCCAACGTCACCGCCGGCGTCGCAACCTATGTCGACGGGCTGTTCCAGCCGCCGATCGTACAGGCCAACAGCTTCTATGACCTGGGCAGCGTAGAGGTGCTGCGCGGGCCGCAGGGGACATTGGTCGGGTCGAATTCGACCGGTGGCGCGATCTTCATCAATTCGCGCAACCCCGATCTGGCGGGTGGCGTCGGCGGCTATGGCGAGATCGGCTATGGCAATTTCAATGCGGTGACCGCCGAAGGCGCACTGAACCTGCCGATCAGTACGACGCTGGGCGTGCGCGTCGCCGGCTTCTATCGCCGCCACGACAGCTATTACCGCGACACCGGGCCGTTCGCGAACGATGCCGGCCGGCTGGACGAAAAGGGCGGGCGCGTCACTATGCTGTGGCAGCCGGGCAGCTTTTCGGCGACGGCGAAGGTCAGCCTGAACGACCGCGATACCGGCGGCTATCCCTATCGCCCGATCCCCGGCACCCGCTTTGCCCCGTTCCGGCTCGGCGATATCCGCACCTTGGGCTTCGACGCGCCGACCGGAAACCGCGACCTCGCCTTCCAGGCCGGGCTGGAGCTGCGGCAGGAGCTGGCGAACGGCATCGTCCTGCGCTCGGTGAGCGGGTATCAGAACAAGCGGATCCGGAACCTGCTCGACATCGACGGGTCGCGCGCGCCGCTCTCCGCCGGTGGGGAGATTTCGCAGGACTATTCCGCTGGCGAAAAGCAGTATAGCCAGGAAATCAACATCATCTCGCCGACCGACGGCGCGTTCGACTGGATCATCGGCGCCTATTTCCAGCGCAACGATATCACCGTCCGCATCCTGCAAAGCGAGGGCGGTTTCCCGACCGACATCACGCCGATCAACGAGCGCACGACCAAGGGCGTGTTCGCGCAGGGCAATTACCAGATTACCGACGCGCTCGAATTCCAGCTCGGCGGACGCTATTCGACCTACAAGGCGACCGGCACCGGGTTCGTCACGATCGGGCGCGGCGTTCCGGGCTTTCCCGCCAACGGCCTGCCCGTCGCCGACCTGTCGGGATCGCACGACGATGCCCGTTTCACCGGCAAGGCTGCACTCAACTGGAAGCTCGACGCCGACAACCTGCTCTATGCGCTGGTCGCGCGCGGGTACAAGCCGGGCGGGTTCAATTCGACGACCTCCGAATTCGCTCCCGAAACGGTAATGAGCTACGAAGCCGGCTGGAAATCCAGCTTCTTCGGCGAACGCATCCGCACCCAGCTCAGCGCCTTCTACAATAAATACAAGGGGTTCCAGTTCAACGTCGTCGAACCCAGCACCGGCTTTTCGGGGGTCCAGAACATCTCCGACGTGACGATCAAGGGGTTCGAGGCACAGCTACAGGCGCGCGTGCGGGGATTCGGATTCGACGCCAATGTCGCCTATGTCGATTCCAACCTTGCCAGCGTGACCTTCGTCAACACCCGCAACCTTCCCGCCGGCACGCTCGGCCCGCAATGCCCGGCCGGCACCGCCGCCAACCCGCCGGTCTGTTTCGACTATGCCCCCTTCATCCAGGTATCGGGCGACGGCCCCAATCTCTATGCGCCCGAGTGGACCTATAATCTGGGCGTCGACTACCGGATCGAGGTCGGCGGCGGCGCTACGCTGACCCCGCGCGTCAACTATGCCTATGTCGGGCCGCAATTCACCTATCTGGCCTATTCGCCGATCAGCGACCGCATCGCCGGGCGCGGGCTGTTGTCGGCGCTGCTGACGCTCGACATGGGCGATTGGCAGCTAACCGCCTATGGCACCAACCTGACCGACAAGGACTATGTCAGCGGCCAGTTCAACCTGAACGAATTCTACGGTCCGCCGCGCGAATATGGCGTGCGGGCACGGATCACATTCTAACGCCGGATCGCGCTCCCCCTTCCCACGCGGAAAGGGGGAGCCGGGCCGCCACCCCCGCAAAACACTGGACCCGACCGACGTAAGCATCGAAAGGCGAAAGCCGACGCCGACCGTTGGGGGACAGATTGATCGTGAGCAGCATTTACACGCTTCGGCTGCAATGCCCCGACCGCCCCGGACTGGTGGCGCGGGTTGCCGGTTTCCTCGCGGAGCGCGGGGCCAACATCGTCGATGCGCAACAGTTCGACGATGCGCTGTCCAGCCGCTTCTTCATGCGCGTCGCCTTCACCCCCGGCGAGGCCGGATCGATCGAGCGGCTGCGCACCGAATTCGCTCCGATCGCCACGGCCGCCGACATGCAATGGTCACTGCGCGATCAGGCGACGCCGAAGCGGGTGCTGCTGATGGTGTCCAAATGGGACCATTGCCTCCTCGACCTGCTCTATCGCACCCGGCTGGGCGAATTGCCGATGGAGGTGGTGGCGATCGCGTCCAACCACCCGCGCGACGTGCTGCACGGCGCGCTGATCGACGGCATCCCGTTCCACCACCTGCCCGTTACCCGCGAGACGAAGGCGGCGCAGGAGGCACAGGTCAAGCAGCTGGTCGACGACACCGGTGCCGACCTGGTCGTGCTCGCCCGCTATATGCAGATTTTGTCCGACGATCTGGCGGCGTTCCTGTCGGGCCGCTGCATCAACATCCACCACAGCTTCCTGCCCGGATTCAAGGGCGCCAAACCCTATCACCAGGCGCATGCCCGCGGCGTGAAGATGATCGGCGCGACCGCGCATTACGTCACCGCCGACCTGGACGAAGGGCCGATCATCCATCAGGACGTCGAACCGATCAGCCATGCCGACACGCCCGACGATCTGGTGCGCAAGGGCCGCGACATCGAACGCCGCGTGCTGGCCGAAGCGGTTCGGCTGCACCTGAACGACCGGGTGTTCCAGAACGGCGCGCGCACGGTCGTCTTCCACGGCTGAACCCGGCGGTTCCCTCGGCGCGGGATGCGACCTACATCCCACGCATGTTGCAGACGCTGATCGTCGCCGGGCGGGATCGCCATCGGTTGCAGGAAATCGCACAGGTCGCCACGCGCTTCGGCATCGGCGTCGTTGCGGCACGGTTCGGGCTGGGGACCGATGGGGCAGATGGCGATCCCGCCGATCTCCCCCGCCGCACGCGGCTGGCGCTGGAGGCGCTGGGGCCGACCTTCGTAAAGCTCGGCCAGATCCTCGCCACGCGCGGCGACCTGTTGCCGCCGGACTGGATCGCCGAGTTCGAACGGCTGCACAGCGATGCGCCGACGTTGCCGTTCGCCGATCTGCGCGACGCGGTGGAGACAGCACTGGGCGAACCGCCCGAAACCGCGTTCGCGAGCTTCGACCAGAACCCGCTTGCCGCCGCGTCGATGGCGCAGGTCCACCGCGCCACGCTGCAGGACGGGCAAGCGGTCGTGTTGAAGATCCGCCGCCCCGGTATCCGCCCCCGGATCGAGGCCGATCTGCGGCTGATCGCGCAGGGTGCGGCACTGGCCGAACGGGCCAGCGCCGACACACGACGGTTTCAGCCGGTCGCGCTGGTCCGCGAACTGGCCGCCGCCATGCTCGACGAGTGCGATTTCACCAACGAAGGGCGCAACGCCGATCGGCTACGCGCCGACTTCGCCGGCGATCCGCGCGTCGTCGTGCCGACGATCCACTGGCAATACACGTCCGACGCGCTGCTGGTGATGGACTATGTCGACGGCACTCGCCCGACCGACCCGGCATCGCTGCGCGCCGCAGGCATCGATCCCGCCGCCATCGCTGCGTTGGGCGCAGACGTCGTGCTCGATATGGTGCTTATCAACGGCCGCTTCCATGCGGATCCGCATCCCGGCAATCTGCTGTGCCTGCCCGGCAACCGCATCGCGCTGCTCGATCTCGGCATGATCGGTCATGTGTCGCCGCGCCGGCGCGAGGAGTTCGTCGGATTCGTTCAGGCGCTGCAACGCGGCGATCCCGCCCTGCTGGCCGACATCCTTGGCGCATGGTCGGCCGGCGCGAACGTCGCCCCCGCAGCCGTCCGCGCCGCCGCCGACCGGCTGGTCGCGCGCCATGGTGGGCAATTGGTGCTGCGCGCGATCGTCACCGATCTGCTGGCGGTGATGCGCGAAACCGGGCTGGTCATGCCCAGCGACCTGTTGCTGATCTTCAAGGCACTCATCACCATCGACGGTGTGCTGGCGGCGATCCAGCCCGATTTTGACCTGTCGGCGGCGCTGCGACGTGCCAGCCTGCGCATCGTGCGGTCGCGGCTGTCGGCGGACCATTGGGCGCCGGTCATGCAGGGCCTGGCATGGGAGCTGGGCCGGATCGGCGACGATGCGCCGCGCCTGTTACGGCTGCTGGTCCGACGGCTCGAGGCGGAACCGGCCGCGCCGGTCGCGGTGCAACCCGATCACACGGGACCGCGCTGGATCGCCGCCGCAATCCTGGCCGGGGCGGCACTGATCGCCGCCGCCGGCCTGCTGGGGTGACGCGAAGGAAACTCCCCCGCGTCGACCCGATCAATACATGTGCTGGCCGCCGTTGATGCTCAGCGTCGAGCCCGTCACGAAGCCGCCCTCTTCCGAACACAGGAACGCGACGCCACGCGCGATCTCGCTCGCCTGGCCCAGCCGGCCGACCGGGATCTTCGCCACGATCTTTTCCAGCACGTCGGCCGGCACCGCCGCCACCATGTCGGTGTCGATATAACCCGGCGCGATCGCGTTGACCGTCACGCCGAACCGCGCGCCTTCCTGTGCCAGCGCCTTGGTGAAGCCATGGATGCCCGACTTCGCGGCGGCATAGTTCACCTGACCGTACTGGCCCGCCTGCCCGTTGATCGACCCGATATTGACGATGCGGCCCCATTTACGGTCGCGCATTCCGGGGAACGTCGCCTTGGCAAGGTTGAAGCACCCGCCCAGGTTCGTGCGGATGACATCGTCCCACATGTCGTAGGTCATCTTCAGCAGCGTGCCGTCGCGGGTGATGCCGGCATTGTTGACGACGATGTCGACCGGGCCGATCGCTTCCTCGATCGCCTTGACGCCGGCCTGGGTCGCTTCGAAATCGCCCACGTCGAACTTGAACGCGGCGATGCCGGTGCGGTCGCTGAACGCCTTCGCCTTGTCGTCATTGCCCGCATAATTGGCGGCGACGGTGATGCCCATGTCCTTGAGCGCAAGGCTGATCGCCTCGCCGATACCGCGCGTGCCGCCGGTGACGATCGCTACCCGTGCCATGCATTCTCTCCTACGAACATTTCGACCCTGCTAGGCCGGGTCAATCCATCCCGCAAGTTCGCGCGCGATAATGTTGCGCAACATTTTATTGCCCGTGGCTTCGGCATTCAGGCACGGAAGATACGCGAAATCGGTCCCGCCGGCTTCCTCGAAGCTTTCCTTGCCGCGGATCGCCAGCTCCTCCAACGTCTCCAGACAGTCCGCCGAAAAGCCCGGTGCAAAGATTGCGACCCGCCGCTTGCCCGCCTTCGCCAGCTCGACCAGCGTGTCGTCGGTGGCCGGACTCAGCCACTTGGCGGGGCCGAAGCGCGACTGGAAGGCGACGGTCAGTGGGCGACCGAGCGCCTCCTGCACCAGCCGCGCGGTCTTTTGGCAATGGCAGTGATAGGGGTCGCCGAGCTGCAGCGTACGCTTGGGCATGCCGTGGAAGCTTGCGACGATCGCATCGGGTTCGAAATCAAGCTTCGCCAAATCCTCCTTCAGCGTGGCGGCCAGCGCGTCGATATACAGCGGATCGTCATAATAGGGCGGCAAGGTGCGGATCGCCGGCTGCCAGCGCAGTTTCGCCAGATGGGCGAACGCCTTGTCATTGGCGGTCGCGGTCGTTGCCGCGCAATATTGCGGATAGAGCGGCGCCAGCAGGATGCGGTCGCAGCCTTGTTCGCGTAACTGTTCGATCCGGCTGGCGATCGACGGATTACCGTACCGCATCGCCCAGTCGATCACGACGCCGTCACCGAACGCGCCCTGCATCGCGTCCGACTGCGCGCGGGTGATCGCGGCCAGCGGCGATCCGCGCTCGCTCCACACCTGTTGATAGGCGTGCGCCGACTTCTTCGGCCGCGTGTTCAGGATGATGCCGCGCAATATCGGCTGCCACGCGATCGCCGGAAGCTCGACGACCCGCCGGTCGGACAGGAACTCGGCCAGATAGCGCTTTACCGATCGCGGGGACGGATCGTCGGGCGTGCCGAGGTTCATCAGCAATACGCCGACGCGGCGCTTCGGGATGGCGGGGTGATTCGACGGGCGTTCCATGGGGCGGGTTAACGCGCAGGCGACCGCTTCGGGGCAAGTGGTATTTTGGGGCAGGTTTGCCTATCCCAGCAGCGGCAACGACCGATAGCGCCGCCCGGTCGCGGCGTGCAGCGCATTGGCGATGGCCGGCGCCACCACCGGCACCGCCAGTTCGCTGACACCCCCCGGATCGGCATCGGAATCGACGATCTCGATCATGATCTCCGGACTGTCGGCCAGACGCGGCAGGTTCAGGCCCCCAAAGCCCCGCACGTTTGGCAGGTTCGCCTCGAACCCGGTCGACGCGCCGGTGGCCATCGCCATGCCGAACAACAGACCCCCTTCGATCTGTTGCCGCACCAGATCGGGGTTGATGACCCGCCCGCAATCGACCGCGACGACCAGCCGGTCGACCTTCACGCGTTGGTCGTCCCCAATATGCGCCTCCGCCATGCACGCGATCGCCGACCCGCGCATCCGGTGGCACGCGATGCCCTGCGCACTGCCCGGCACCCCGCCCTGCCAGCCGCCCATCGTCGCGACGGTCGACAGGCAGCGGGCCAGCGCCACGTCGCCGCCCAGCATCGCGATGCGGAACGAATGGGCCTCCATCCCCGCAAACCCGGCCAGTTCGTCGAGGAAACATTCGGTGAAGAACGCGGTATAGCTATGCGCGCCCGACCGCCACCATCCGGCGGGCAGGCCCAGTTCGGCCGGGTGATGATCGACCGCCAGGTTGGGGATGCCATAGGCCGGCACCGCGCCATCGGTCGCCATCGCATCGCCCCGGTCGCCCGGCAACGCCATCGCCAGCGACGCCGCGACATCGCCGCCCAGCAGCAACCGCGCCAGATCGCGGCCCGTGCGCGGCGCAGCAATCTGCGCCCGCCAGCCCATGATCGCCCCGCCCCGCCCCAGCCGCGCCGTCATCCGCGCGGCGGCCGGCGCACGGTAGCGGTCGGCCAGGCAATCCTCGCCGCGCGACCAGCTGAGCTGCACCGGCTTTTCCAGCTTGCGCGCCAGCACCGCCGCCTGTTCAGCGACCCGGTGGTCGAGGTTCGCGCCGAACGATCCCCCGGCGATGGTCGGGTGCAGCACCACCTGCTTTTCGGAAATGCCGATCGCCCGCGCGGCGGCGGCGCGGGCCAATGTCGGCGCCTGCGTCGGCATCCACAGCGTCAGTGTGCCGTCATTCCATTCGGCCGTCGCACTGGTCGGCTCGATCGCGCCGTGCAGCGCCGCGCCGACACGGTACGTCGCGGTCTGGGTCCGGCCGCCCGCAAACGCCGCGTCGACATCGCCCGCCTCGTGCACCCGCGCGCCCTCGCCCGCCAGCGCGGTGTCGAGCGCGGTGGCGATCGACGCATCGTCGACCAGCCCGTGCGTTTCGAACCGCGGCGCCATCGCATCGACCGCGCGATTGGCCGCCCACCATGTCGTGCCCGCCGCGGCGACCCAGCGGTCGGTCTCGACCACGCTCACCACGCCCGGCACCGCGTCCGCCGCCGCCTTGTCGACGCTCAGCAGCCGCGTATCGCCGATCGGCCCCTGCCGGATCGACGCGAACACCATGCCCGGCCGGCGCACATCGGCGGCAAAGGTCGCGCTGCCATCGACCTTCGCCGGCGCGTCCAGCCGGGGCTGCGCCGTGCCGACCAGCCGCTTTTCCTCACCGATGCGGTAGGGCAGCTCGCCGCCCGGCAGGCTTTCCTGCGCCGCCGCCGCCGCCAGCACGCCGAACCGCTCGCGCCGGTCGCCCATGACCACAAAGCCGTCGGCGGTCCCGCAACTGCGCCAGTCCCCGCCCCAGCCGCGTGCCGCCGCCTTGCACAACAACACCCGCGCCGCCGCGCCCGCTTCCCGAAGCGGCGCTTCAAACCGGCGGATCGAGGTCGACCCGGCGGTCAGCATCAGCGCGGTACGCTCGGCATGCGCCGCCCGCGTCGCGGCCGGCAGCAGCGCGAGCGCATCGCCGAACAGGATGCCGGCGGCCAGCGGATTGGCATAGAGCGGGTTGATCGGCGCGGCCTCGACCGCGACCGTGCGCCAGTCCGCGCCCAGTTCGTCGGCCACGATCTGCGGCAGGGCGGTATAGACTCCCTGGCCATGTTCGGTCTGCGGCACCGCGACCGTGACCTGCCCGTCGGCACCGATCTTCAGATAGGGGCCAAAGATGCTCTCCCCCTCCGCCGCCGCCAGATTGACGCCATACCGGCGCGGCCACAGCCCCCACGCGACGATCAGCCCGACCCCGGCGCCACCGCCGATCAGCAGGTTGCGGCGGGTGATACGGGGGGTGGTCGGTGCGGCCATGCGCGGGGTCGTAGCAAATCATCCCCGGCGGGGGGAGGGGGCGTGGGTGAAGTCGCAGAACCATCACTCCAGACGTCACCCCGGGCTTGACCCGGGGTCCCGCTTCTTCTCCTACGATCGGCGCTATTCAACCGTCGGATCGGATAGGTATCGACCCGAAGGTCCCGCTCCTTCAACGACGGTCGGAAACGAAGCGTCACCCCGGGTCAAGCCCGGGGTGACGCGGAGCCCCGGGTCGTGGCCCCCTTACGCCGCCTTGCCGCCCAGCAGCTCGGCCAGCTCGCCGCTCTCGTACATTTCCATCATGATGTCCGACCCGCCGACGAACTCCCCGCCGACATAGAGCTGCGGGATGGTCGGCCAGTCCGAATAGGCCTTGATCCCCTGCCGGATGCCCTGATCCTGCAGCACGTCGACGCTTTCGAACTGCGCGTTCAGGTGGTTCAGGATCGCCACCGCCCGGCTGGAAAAGCCGCATTGCGGGAACAGCGGGCTGCCCTTCATGAACAGCACCACGTCGTTGTTCTTCACCACCGCGTCGATGCGGGCATGGGTATCGTCGATCATCGTCTTTTCCTTTTGTGCCGCAAGGGCAATTCAATCCTGGGGAACGCCGGTGGTCAGTTGCAGCGCGTGCAGTTCGCCGCCCATCCGCCCGCCGAGCGCGGCGTAGACCGCGCGCTGCTGCGCGATGCGCGGCTTACCCCGGAAACTCTCCGACACCACCCGCGCGGCATAATGGTCGCCGTCGCCGGCCAGATCGGTGATTTCCACCACCGCATCGGGGATCGCCGCCACGATCAGCGCCTCGATCGCCTGTGCCTCCATCGGCATCAGATGCTTCCCAGCAGCTGGCGACGCGCTTCGACGTCGCAATCGGCCATCGCCTGGCGGATCGCACCCTCGTCGCAATCGACGCCGGCCGCCGACAGGTCGGACAGGAGCTTGCGGATCACGTCCTCGTCGCCGACTTCCTCGAAATCGGCCTGCACGACCGACGTCGCATAGGCATCGGTTTCGGCCGGGGTCAGCGCCATACGCTCGGCGGCCCATTGGCCCAGCAGCTTGTTGCGCCGCGCCGTAACCCGAAACGCCATCTCGCCATCGCGGGCGAATTTCGCTTCGAACGCACGCTCCCGGTCGTCGAACATCGTCATCGCATTCCCCTACTCGTCCCTCGGTTGCGAGATAGGATGCGACAGGGGCACGCGCAACGGCGCAGGTGTGGGGGGAAAGGGTTCCCCCACCGTCACCCCGGGCTTGACCCGGGGTCCCGCTTTCTTGTCGACGGCAGCAAAAGAAGCGGGACCCCGGGTCAAGCCCGGGGTGACGAGCAGGCGTCAGGGCACGACGACCTGTTTCCCGATGACCCGGCGGCCAGCCAGCGCCGCGATCGCCTCGCCCCCGCGCTCCAGTGGAAAGGTGCCCGTCACCCGCGGCGCGATCCGCCCCTCGTCCCACAGCCGGAACAGCGTCGCGACATGTGCCGCGTTCGCCGCCGGATCGCGCATCGCGAACGCCCCCCAGAACACGCCGCACACATCGCAGCTCTTCAGCAATGTGAGGTTGAGCGGCAGCTTCGGAATCCCCGCAGGAAAGCCGACGACCAGATACCGCCCTTCCCAGCCGACGCTGCGCAGTGCCGGTTCGGCATAGTCGCCGCCGACCGGATCGAACACGACGTCCGCCCCCTGCCCGCCGACCGCCGCCTTTAACGCATCGGCCAGCGCCTTCGACGCGGCCTTGTCGAGCGGGGCGTGGGGATAGATGACCACCTCGTCCGCCCCCGCCTCCCGCGCCGCCGCTGCCTTCTCCTTCGACGACACCGCCGCCACGACCCGCGCGCCGAACGCCTTGCCCAGCTCGATCGTGGCGAGGCCGACGCCGCCCGCCGCGCCCAGCACCAGCAGCGTCTGCCCCTCGCCCAACCGCCCGCGATCAAGCAGCGCATGGATCGCGGTGGCATAGGTCAGCAGCAGCGCTGCGCCGTCTTCGAAACTACGGTTTGCCGACAGGCGGTGGAGCGCGGCGGCCGGCACCGCCAGTTTCTCGACCATCCCGCCATGGCCGGTAACCGCGATCACCCGGTCGCCGACCGCCCAGCCGGTGACACCCTCGCCGACGCTTTCGATCACGCCGGCCACCTCGCCGCCCGGCGCAAAAGGCCGCTGCGGGCGGAACTGGTACTTATCCTCGATAATCAGGACGTCGGGATAGTTCACCGCGCATGCCCTGACGGCAAGGACGACCTGCCCCCGGCTCGCCACCGGATCGGCCAAATCGCCGATGGTCAGCGTGTCAGGTCCGCCCGGTTCCTTCGACAGCAACGCCCGCATCACCGCTCTCCTGATGGAGCCACGGTCGGGCCGCCGCCACGCCGGACTCATATTTCGAAATCGCGGTATCTTGTGCCAGCGTCATGCCGATCTCGTCCAGCCCTTCCATCAGGCACTGGCGACGAAACGGGTCGAGGTCGAAGGGGAAGCGATCCTGGTACGGCGTGGTGACCGTCATCGTCTCCAGATCGACCGCCACCAATTCGGTCTGCGCGACCTCGACCAGCCGGTCGATCGCGTCCTGCGGCAGCACGACCGTCACGATCCCGTTCTTGATCGCGTTGCCGGAGAAGATGTCGGAAAAGCTCGGCGCGATCACCGCGCGGATGCCCATGTCGGTCAGCGCCCATGCGGCGTGTTCGCGGCTGGACCCGCAACCGAAATTCTCACCCGCGATCAGCACCGGCGCCCCGGCATAGCGCGGATCGTCGAAGATATTGCCCGGTTCCGCCCGCACGCTTTCGAACGCGCCCTTGCCCAGCCCTTCGCGGGTGGTGGTCTTCAGCCAGTGCGCCGGGATGATGATATCGGTGTCGATATTCTTGGCGCCCCATGGATAGGCGCGCCCCTCGACCTTGGTGATCGGGTCCATCAGCGGGCCGATGCCGGGAACGCGGGCAGCTTGGCCACGTCGTTCGCTTCGTGTTGCAGGATCACGGTCGCCTTTACGTTGCCCGCCAGTTGCTTGAACCGGTCGAGCGAGGCGAGCGACTGCGCGCGATCGGTGTTGAACGGCGGCACGCCATTCCGGTCGTAGTTTTCGCGGAAATGCGCGAGGTCGCCCGACAACAGCACCGGGCCCTTGGCCTTGAGCAGGACCAGCAGCGCATGGTGCCCCGGCGTATGCCCCGGCAGGTTCAGCATGGTGACGCTGCCGTCGCCGAACACGTCCTTGTCCGCCTCGACCGCCTCGACCTTTGCCCCGCCGCCGAACCAGGGTTTGAGCGGCTCCGTGCTGGTGCCGGGCTTGCCGGCATTAAGCGCGTCGGCATCCGCCTTGCCGATCAGCAGCGTTGCGGCCGGAAAGCCCGCCGCCTGTCCGGTGTGGTCGAAATGATAATGGCTGATGCCGACGCGGCCGATCTGTTCGGGCTTCACCCCGATCTGCGCCAGCTGCTTCTTGATCGTGGTCGTCAGGATCGGCGACATCGCATCGGTGCTGCTCACCGGCTTGCCGATCACCGCCTCGGGCAGGCCGGTATCCCACAGCAGATAATCGCCACCATGGCGGATCAGATAGCAGCTGGCGACCAGCCGCTTCTTCTGTCCGCTATAGGCGAGCGTATCGGAAAAGGCGTTGAGGTCGTTGACCTGCACGCCGCCGCAATCCAGCCGCCACAATTCGACATCGGCCAGCTTTGGGGCAGGCGCCTGCCCCATGGTCAGCACCAACGCGGCGACCGCCGCAACCCGTGCGATCACTGCCGCGCGTCCGTCCGCTGCGGCGTGGTGGCCTTGGCCGGGCGCACCGAGGCATAGGCCGCCGCCATGCCGCTCAACACCGCGCCCGCGATCAACGCGACCAGAACCCGCTTCATCCGCCCTTACTCCGTCACCAGTTCGCGTACATCGGCCAGCCGCCCGGTCACCGCCGCCGCCGCCGCCATCGCGGGGGAGACGAGGTGCGTCCGCGCGCCCGGTCCCTGCCGTCCTACGAAATTGCGGTTGCTGGTGGAAGCGCAGCGTTCGCCCGGCGGCACCTTGTCCGGGTTCATCGCCAGGCACATCGAACAACCCGGCTCGCGCCATTCGAAACCGGCTTCGGTAAAGATGCGGTCCAGCCCCTCGGCCTCGGCCTGGCGCTTGACCAGCCCCGATCCGGGCACGACCAGCGCCTGCTTGATCCCGCCCGCGACATGGCGACCCTTCACCACATTGGCGGCGGCGCGCAGGTCCTCGATCCGGCTGTTGGTGCAGCTGCCGATGAAGATATAGCTGACCGGAACGTCCTGCATCCGCGTGCCGGGTGTCAGGCCCATATAGTCGAGTGATTTCTGCGCCGCGACGCGCTTGCTCGGGTCGGCAAAGCTGTCGGGCGACGGCACGACCCCTGTGATCGGCACGACATCCTCGGGGCTGGTCCCCCAGGTCAGCGACGGCGCGATGTCGCTCGCGTGCAGCTGCACCACCTTGTCATACACTGCCCCCGCATCGGTCGGCAGCGTCCGCCAGTATTCAACGGCACGGTCCCACGCCGCGCCCTTCGGCGCCATCGGTCGGCCCTTCAGATAGGCGAAGGTTGTGTCGTCCGGCGCGATCAGGCCGGAGCGCGCCCCGCCCTCGATCGACATGTTGCTGATCGTCAGCCGCCCCTCGACCGACAGCGCCCGGATCACTTCGCCGGTATATTCGACGACATAGCCGGTGCCGCCCGCAGCGCCCGTCTTGCCGATGATCGCCAGCACGACGTCCTTGGCCGACACGCCATAGCCGAGCGTCCCGTCGACGCGGATTTCCATCGTCTTCGACTGTTGCAGCAGCAATGTCTGGGTGGCCAACACATGCTCGACCTCGCTGGTGCCGATGCCGAACGCCAGCGCACCCAGCGCCCCGTGCGCGCTGGTATGGCTGTCGCCGCAGACCAATGTCGTGCCCGGCAGGGTAAAGCCCTGTTCTGGGCCGACGACATGGACGATCCCCTGTTCGGCCGCCGTCGCATCGATATAGCGGATGCCGAAATCGGGCGCGTTCTTCTCCAGCGCCGCCAGCTGCTGCGCGCTCGCCGGATCGGCGATCGGCAGGCGGTGGCCCGCCGCATCCACCCGCCGCGTCGTCGGCAGGTTGTGATCGGGCACCGCCAGCGTCAGCTCGGGCCGGCGGACGGTACGGCCATTGGCGCGCAGCCCGGCGAACGCCTGCGGGCTGGTGACTTCATGGACGAGGTGCCGGTCGATATAGATCAGGCAGGTGCCGTCATCGCGGCGCTCGACCACATGGTCGTTCCAGATTTTCTCGTACAGGGTTTGCGGACGGCTGCTCATGCCTGCGCGTTAACTGAAAACAGTCGCCAGCAAAAGTCCGCGCGACATTTTATTACCGATGCAGGGATATTTCGTATCTCCCATGCGGCCCCTGCGGGGTGGGGCTACGTTCCCCGCGATCCTCCTGCCCGTGACGGGCCTCGACGCCCATGCCGCACCATCCCGACCCCGCCCATGGCCGCAACGCCCGCGCGCTGAATGCGAGTGAACGCCTTCCTGGCCGATGTCCGCGACGGGCTGGTAGCGTATCTCGCCATCTACCTCGTCTCGGTACGCGGCCCGACCCATGGCTGGCCGGGGCGCTGGTCGACCGGATCAAGGCCAAGCGCGCGCTGCTGGTCGTCGCCGCGCTGCTGCCGGTGGTGGTCGCTGCGATCATGCGCGGCAGATACGACGCAGCGTTCCTGCTGCCAGCGGGAATCGCCGCGCTTGGGTTGGCGCTGCTGTGGTAAAAAAATGCCGGAGACGGCAGAGCGTTAACTGCGCCCCTTCGTCATCCCCGCGCAGGCAGGAATGACGAAGGTAGCGGCGGGATTACCCCTCGTACTTCGCCGTCGTCTTTTCGCGCACCTCGTCCGCGCTCACCCCCGGCGCGGTTTCAACCAGCCGGAACGGGCTGGCATGATCGGGCCTCGCGAACACCGCCAGGTCGGTGATGATCATGTCGACCACCCCCAGCCCGGTCAGCGGCAGGGTGCATTCCGGAATGAACTTCGGATCGCCGTTCTTGCTGGTATGCTCCATCACGACGATGATCTTCTTGACCCCGGCGACCAGGTCCATGGCCCCGCCCATGCCCTTCACCATCTTGCCCGGAATCATCCAGTTGGCGATGTCACCGTTCTGCGACACCTCCATCGCGCCCAGCACGGTCAGGTCGATATGCCCGCCGCGGATCATGGCGAAGCTGTCGGCGCTGCTGAAATAGACCGATTGCGGCAGTTCGCTGATCGTCTGCTTGCCGGCATTGATCAGGTCGGCATCCTCTTCGCCGGCATAGGGAAACGGGCCGATGCCCAGCATCCCGTTTTCCGACTGCAGCGTCACCTCGACGCCGTCGGGAATATGGTTCGCCACCAGCGTGGGGATACCGATGCCGAGGTTGACGTAGAAACCGTCCTTCAGCTCGCGCGCGGCGCGTGCCGCCATTTCGTCGCGGGTCCAGGCCATGGGATTACTCCTTGCGCGCGCCGGGATCGCTCCAGCGCAGATCATTGGGGAACACGTCGTCGAAATCACCGGCCAGTGCGGTGCCATAGACGGGGTTGGGCAACACGAACCAGCCATTGCCCCACAGCGGCGCGATCGCCGGCGAATCCGCCGCCGCGCGCCGTTCGGCGGGTTTCAGGCCCGCATTGAACAGGTCGCTGAAATCGCCCAGCTGATCGCCGACCAGCGCCACGACGCAATATTTCGCGGCGATCAGCGCGCGACGGGCATCCTTGCCCGACCCGCCCGGCGCATCGCCCTTCAGGAACAGCGTCTCGCCATGCCTGGCCGGCCCCAGCCCCGCGCGGTTCAGCACGCTTTCGGTATATTGCGCGGTGGCGGCATTGCGGTTGGTGTTGAACACGACGGTCACGCCCGCCGCGCGCAGCGCCGCCAGCCCCTCGACCGCACCCGGCACCGCGCGCGTCGCCCGCCCGTCCGAACGCTCCCACCGTTCCCAGCGCGCCGCGTCGTAGGCCAGGCCCCCGCGCGCGTCGGAATATTCATAACCGGTGTTCAGCAGCACGGTTTCGTCAACGTCGAACACGACGGCGGCCTTGCCGGTGCAGGCGAGCTGCTTCGGCATCGCCAGTGTCGCGTCGGGCGCGAGCACTGCCGAGAGCGGCATCCGGCGCAGCGTCGCGCGGTCACGCTGATATTGCTGCACATAGCGGACCAGCGCCGAATAGGCCTGCCGGCTCGCCGCCGCCGCCTCGCCCGATCCATAGAGATACTGCATCCCCGCCGGCACGCCCGCGACGGTCGCGGGGGCGACAGGGGCGGCCGGCGACTGGTTCCCGACCGCGACGACACAGCCCGACAGGGCAAGCGCGGTGGTGGCGAGGGTGAGCGACCGCGCAATCCCCATCGTCACCCCGGACTTGATCCGGGGTCCCGCTTCTTCTTCTGCGGTCAGGAGGTAGCGGGACCACGGGTCAAGCCCGGGGTGACGTGATGGTTGGGGTAACGCCCCGCCTGCCCCGCCCGTATCCCCGCGCAGGCGGGGATTCAGAGCCACAGGCGCGGACGTCGGCGCTTCACCACCCTGGATCCCCGCCTGCGCGGGGATACGGCCCTTGCCCGCCGCCATCGCCCGCACGCGCCTACGGCCCGGATCGCCGACCATCACACCCGCTCCCGCACCGTACGGAACTCGATCTGCTTGTCGTAGGGCGCACCGACGATCATCCGCTTCACGTAAATCCCCGGCAGGTGGATCGCATCGGGGTCGAGCGACCCGACCGGCACCACTTCCTCGACTTCGGCGACACAGATGTTGGCGGCGGTCGCCATCGGCTGGTTGAAGTTGCGCGCGGTCTTGCGGAAGATCAGGTTGCCGGCTTCGTCAGCCTTCCACCCCTTGATGATCGACACATCGGCGCGGATGCCGCGTTCGAGGATATAATCCTCGCCGTCGAACTGCTTCACTTCCTTCCCTTCCGCGATCAGCGTGCCGACCCCGGTCTTGGTATAGAAACCCGGAATCCCCGCCCCGCCGGCACGGCAGCGTTCAGCGAGCGTCCCCTGCGGGCAGAACTCGACTTCCAGCTCACCGCTCAGATACTGCCGCTCGAACTCCTTGTTCTCGCCGACATAGCTGGAGATCATCTTCTTCACCTGCCGGCTGCGCAGCAGCTTGCCCAGGCCCTGTCCGTCGATCCCGGCATTGTTGCTGGCGATGGTCAGGTCCTTGACCCCCGACGCCTCGATCGCATCGATCAGCCGTTCGGGGATGCCGCACAGGCCGAACCCGCCGGCGCACAGCGTCATGCCGTCGTGCAGCAGCCCGTCGAGCGCGGCCTGTGCATTCGGGTACAGCTTCTTCATCGCCACTCTCCCAACTTCCGTGGGGCCGGATTACGCATGGCCGCGCGGGCGGGTCAAGAACCTGAACCGCCTTTCAACTTCTCCGACGCCACTGGCGCACCGCCGAACCGCGCGATAGCCTGCCGACATGACAGAGTCGCGCACCGGTGGCCGGATCCTGGTCGATGCCCTTGCCCGCCACGGATGCGACCGCATCTTTCACGTGCCGGGCGAAAGTTTCCTGGCCGTCCTCGACGCGCTGCACGACACGCCGGCGATCGATCTGGTGACCTGCCGGCAGGAGGGCGGGGTCGGCTTCATGGCGTGCGCCGACGGCGTGCTGACCGGGCGACCCGGCGTCGCCTTCGTCACGCGGGGGCCCGGTGCCACCAATGCCTCGATCGGGGTGCATGTCGCGCGGCAGGATTCGGTGCCGATGCTGTTGTTCATCGGCGATGTCGACCGGGCATCGCGCGACCGCGAAGGCTTTCAGGAGGTCGATTTCCTGGCGATGTTCGCACCGCTGGCCAAGCTGGTGCTGCGCGTCGACGACCCGGCCCGCATCCCCGAATATATCGCGCGCGCGTGGCGCACCGCCACCTCCGGGCGGCCGGGTCCGGTGGTGATCGCGCTGCCCGAAGACATGCTGTGCGAGCAAGCGATCGTCGCCGACCGCCCGCCGCTGGCCAAGCTGGAAACCACCCTCGATCCCGCCGACTTGGCCGACCTGCTCAACCGCATCGCCCGGGCCGAGCGCCCGGTCGCGATCGTCGGCGGCGCGGGCTGGGACAAGGCGACCGGCGCGGCGTTCAGTGCCTTTGCCAGACGCTGGGGCATCCCCGTCGCCGGCGCGTTCCGGCGACAGGACGCCATCGCCAATGACACGCCCGCATGGGCCGGCAATCTCGGCTACGGCCCCTCCCCGAAACTGGTCCAGCGGATCAAGGCCGCCGACCTGCTGCTGGTGATCGGCGCCCGGCTGGGGGAGGCGACGACCGATGGCTATACCCTGATTACCCCCGACCATCCGGGGCAGGTGCTGATCCACGTCCATCCCGACCCGGCCGAACTCGACCGGGTGTACCGCGCCGACATCGCCATCGCCGCGACCCCGTTCGCTTTCGCCGCCATGCTCGCCCGTGCCGAACCGCCCGCAACGCCCCGGCCCGCAATGGCCGAGGCGCATGCCGAGTGGCTGGCATGGTCGACCCCTGCCCCGCGCGACGTCGCCCTCGACCTCGGCCCATGCGTCGCGGCGATGCGCGAACGGCTGTCGGGGCACGACACGATCATCTGCAACGGCGCGGGCAATTTCTCCGGCTGGTGGCATCGCTATTGGCACTATGGCTGGTCGGGCACGCAGCTGGCCCCGACCTGCGGCGTGATGGGCTATGGCACCCCGGCCGCCGTCGCCGCAGCGCTGCGCTGTCCGGACAAGCTGGCGGTGGCGATCGCGGGCGATGGCGATTTCCTGATGAACGGGCAGGAACTGGCCACCGCGATCCATATGCAGGCTGACGTCCTGATCCTGCTGGTCGACAATGGCGGCTATGGCACGATCCGCATGCATCAGGAGCGCGAATATCCTTCCCGCGTCAGCGGCACCGCGCTCACCAACCCCGATTTCGCCGCGCTGGCGCGTGCCTATGGCGCATGGGCCGAAACGGTCGAGACGACCGACCAGTTCGCCCCCGCCCTCGACCGCGCGCTGGCGCAGGGCGGGGTAAGGCTGCTCCACCTGCGCACCGACATGAACGTCATCACCCACGGCACCACCATCGCCGCGATGCGCGCGCGTTAAGCCTATCGTATCGATTTCGACCTATCCCCCGGAACAACAACCAGTTTCCGGGGGATTTCCGTGAAGACCGTCGCGACCATCACCGCCGCCACGCTCGCCGTCGCCGCAGCCGCTCCGGCCGCCGCGCAGAGCATCGTCGACACGCCGCTCGGCCCCCGCATCGAACTGCGCGTCGGATGGGACCGGGTCGATGTCGTGACCGAAGTCCATGACGGATCGGCGCGCGACGAAGTAACGACCGGCGACAGCGGCATCACCTATGGCGGCGAGGTCGGCTATGACATGGTGCTGTCGGGGGCGTCGGTGATCGGCGTCTATGCCGGGCTGTCGAAATCGACGCTGGAAACCTGCGACGACCTGTCGTTCGGCGCGACCGTGATCGCGCGCGACTGCCTGTCGACCGGTCGCGAGATCGCGGTCGGCGGCCGCATCGGTTTCGTCACCGGCCCCAATTCGCTGGTCTATCTGAAGGGCGGCTACAGCAATGGCGAATTCCGCCGCGACGTCCGCGACCTGACCACGCCCGCCGACAATTTCCGCGACAAGACCCGCCTCGACGGCTTTCACCTGGGCGCCGGCGGCGAAGTCGGCCTGACCAGCCGCGCGTATGGCAAGCTCGAATATCTCTACACCAACTACGCCGCCAACAAGGGCACCGTCGGCCAGTACCGCATCGAAACCGGCGTCGAACGCCACCACGTCGTCGCCGGGCTGGGCTACCGCTTCTGACATGAAAAGGGCCGCCCCGGTTTCCCGGAACGGCCCCTTTGGCACCATCCGCCACTACATCGGCGGTACGCGGTGCCTGTCAGCTCAGATCTTGTCGCCGAGCGCGCCCTTGACGCTGCCCTTGACGTCCTGACCGACGCCCTTGGCCTGCTGGGCCTCGCCCTCGGCTTCCAGACGCTCGTTGTCAGTTGCCTTGCCGATGGCTTCCTTGACGTTGCCGGCGACCTTGTTGCCTGCTGCGGCAAGCTTGTCGGTGAATTCACCCATGATCGGCTCCTTGCGGTTGCGCGGGGTTGTTAGCCCCGCTGGATTGCCCGAATACAACCGCCCCGACCGCCGGCTTGTTCCATTAAATGTGATTCATATTAGTCCGGCGAGCGGGCTGGACGGGTCGGCATAGCGGCGCCGCTGCATCCGCCCGGCGCGATAGCCCATGCGCCCGGCCTCGACCGCCGCCTTCATCGCCGCCGCCATCAGGATCGGGTCCTTCGCCTCGGCGATCGCCGTGTTCATCAATACCCCGTCACAGCCCAGCTCCATCGCCACCGCCGCGTCCGACGCTTGGCCCACGCCGGCATCGACCAGCACCGGCACCTTCGCGCCTTCGACGATCAGGCGGATGGTGACCAGGTTCTGGATGCCGAGGCCGGACCCGATCGGCGCGCCCAGCGGCATGATCGCCACCGCCCCGGCATCCTCCAGCCGCCTGGCCGCGATCGGATCGTCGACGCAGTACACCATCGGCTTGAAGCCTTCGTTCGCCAGCACCTCGGTCGCGCGCAGCGTTTCGACCATATCGGGGTACAGCGTCCGCGCCTCGCCCAGCACCTCCAGCTTCACCAAGTCCCAGCCGCCGGCCTCGCGCGCCAGCCGCAGCGTGCGGATCGCGCTATCGGCATCGAAACAGCCGGCAGTGTTGGGCAAATAAGTGATCTTCTTCGGGTCGATATAGTCGGTCAGCATCGGCGCCTTGGGATCGCTGACGTTCACCCGGCGCACCGCGACGGTCACGATCTCCGCGCCCGATGCCGCGACCGCGGCGGCATTCTGTTCGAAATCCTTGTACTTGCCGGTGCCGACGATCAGCCGCGAGGTAAAGGTCTTGCCCGCCACGCTCCACGTATCGGCCCCCTGCCCGACCGGCTGATGGTCGCCGCCGCCGACGAAGTGCACGATCTCCAGCTCGTCGCCATCCTCGACCTTGACCTCGGCCAGCGTCGAGCGCGGCACGACCTCCAGATTGCGTTCGACCGCCACCTTTTCCGGCACCAGCCCGATTTGCGCCGCCAGCTCGGCAATGGTCAGCCCGTCGCGAATCCGCATGTGATCGCCGTTGACCGTGATGCTGATGGTGCCGTCGCTGTGCATGTCGTCTCCTGTGGGCGCGCGTCTCTCGACTTCGGCCGCCCGCTCCGGGTATGGTGCGGTGCATATAGGGAGCGCGTGACAGCCCCCGCAACCGAAAGCATGTCCGTTTGCCCGCCACCGTCTTCGTTCTCAACGGCCCGAACCTGAACCTGCTCGGCCTGCGCGAGCCCGAAATCTATGGTTCGGACACGCTGGATGACATTGCCGGCATGCTGGAGGATCGCGCCCGCGAACTGGACCTCCAGATCGACCTGCGCCAGTCCAACCACGAAGGGCATCTGGTCGACTGGCTGCACGAGGCGCAGGCGGAGGGTGCCAAGGCCGTCCTGCTCAACGCCGGCGCCTATACCCACACGTCGATCGCGCTGCACGACGCGATCAAGGCGGTGAAGACCCCGGTGATCGAGGTCCACCTGTCCAATCCGCACAAGCGCGAGGATTTTCGCCACGTCAGCTTCGTCGGCCAGGCCGCACGCGGCACGGTGGCGGGGTTCGGCGCGCTTTCCTATCTGGTCGCGCTTGAAGCGGCCGCCCGCATCTGACAAGGGCGCGGTTTTTTAAGAATACACCATTGGGGGTTACCATGGCAGACGACAATCAGGGCGAAGGAACGCCGTTCACCAGCCACGCGATGCGCGTCGACATCGACCTCGTGCGGGCGCTGGCGCAGGTGCTGGACGAAACCGACCTGACCGAGGTCGAGGTGGAGGACGGCGCGCGCAAGGTCCGCGTGGTGCGCAAGCCCGCGCCGGTACAGGCGGCGGCAAGCTATGCCCCCGCTCCGGCCTATGCACCCGCGCCGCAGCAGCCGCAGCTGGCCGCCCCGACGATCGAGGCCGGCGCCGCCGCCGCTCCGATCAGCGCCGTGCCACCGGTCACCTCGCCGATGGTCGGCACCGTCTATCTCGCCGCCAATCCGGAAGCGAAGCCGTTCGTGTCGGTCGGGCAGAAGGTCGCCGCCGGCGACACGCTGGTCATCATCGAGGCGATGAAGGTCATGAACCCGATCGTCGCCCCGGCGGCGGGCACCGTGACGCAGGTCCTGGTATCGAACGGCCAGCCGGTCGAATTCGACCAGCCGCTGGTGGTCGTGGAATAACATGCCCGACATCAAGAAACTGCTGATCGCCAATCGCGGCGAGATCGCGCTCCGCATCCACCGTGCCTGTCACGAAATGGGGATCAAGACGGTCGCGGTCCATTCGACCGCCGATGCCGATGCGATGCACGTACGGCTGGCGGACGAGGCGATCTGCATCGGCCCGCCGTCGGCGACCGACAGCTATCTCAACATCCCGAACATCATCTCGGCCGCCGAGATCAGCGGCGCGGACGCGATCCATCCGGGCTATGGCTTCCTGTCGGAAAACGCCAAGTTCGCCGAGATCGTCGAGCTGCATAACCTGATCTTCGTCGGCCCCAAGCCCGAACATATCCGCACGATGGGCGACAAGATCGAGGCAAAGCGCACCGCCGGCGCGCTCGGCCTGCCGCTCGTCCCCGGTAGCGACGGCGCGATCAGCGACATCGCCGAGGCAAAGGCGATCGCGGCCAAGGCTGGCTATCCGGTCATCATCAAGGCGGCGTCGGGTGGCGGCGGTCGGGGCATGAAGGTGTGCCATTCCGAGGACGAACTCGAAACGCTGATGCAGCAGGCCGGCAGCGAGGCAAAGGCCGCGTTCGGCGACGCCACGGTGTATCTCGAGAAGTATCTTGGCAACCCGCGCCACATCGAGATCCAGGTCTTCGGCGACGGCAATGGCAAGGCGGTCCATCTGGGTGAGCGCGACTGCTCGCTGCAGCGCCGCCACCAGAAGGTGCTGGAGGAAGCCCCCTCCCCCGTGCTCAGCCAGGCCGATCGCGAGCGGATCGGCGGCGTCTGTGCCAAGGCGATGGCCGACATGGGCTATCGCGGCGCCGGCACGATCGAATTCCTGTGGGAAGACGGCGAGTTCTACTTCATCGAAATGAACACCCGCCTGCAGGTCGAACATCCGGTGACCGAGATGATCACCGGCATCGACCTGGTCCGCGAACAGATCCGCGTCGCCGAAGGGCACGGCCTGTCGTGCGAACAGCAGCAGATCCGCTTTACCGGCCACGCGATCGAATGCCGCATCAATGCCGAAGACCCGCGCACCTTCGCGCCGTCGCCCGGCACGGTGAAGCATTTCCATGCGCCCGGCGGCATGCACGTCCGCGTCGATAGCGGGCTGTACGCCGGCTACAAGGTCCCGCCCTATTACGACAGCATGATCGCCAAGCTGATCGTCTATGGCACCACCCGAGAACGCTGCCTGATGCGCCTCCGGCGCGCGCTGGAGGAGTTCGTGATCGAGGGGATGAAGACCACCATCCCGCTCCACCAGTCGCTGCTCGACGATCCCCAGTTCCAGCAGGGTGACTACACGATCAAGTGGCTCGAAGAGTGGCTGGCGAAGAACGACTGACGTGAACCCCTCCCCGCTGCGCGGGGAGCTGTTTGATCGCAAGAAACGCCCAGGATCCTCCCCGCCCCGCGGGGAGGGGGACCATCCGCAGGATGGTGGAGGGGGATTTCCCCAATCGCAACGGCGGTGGAGCCGGCCACCCCCCTCCACCCCTCGCTTGCGCGAGCGGTCCCCCTCCCCGTGCCGGGGAGGATTTATGAAGGCCACGATCTACCACAACCCGCGCTGCTCGAAGTCGCGCGCCGCGCTCGCGCTGCTGACGGAGGCCGGCGCCAACGTCACCATCTTCGAATATCTGAAGACCCCACCCACCCGCGACCAACTGGCCGCGCTGTTCGCCCGCGCCAATCTCACCCCGCGCGACGCCCTGCGCACGGGCGAAACCGAGGCCAAGCCGCTAAAGGCCGCCACCGACGCGCAAATCCTCGACGCGATGGCCGCCCACCCGATCCTGATCGAACGCCCGATCGTCGAGACGGAAAAGGGCGTCGTCATCGCCCGCCCGCCAGAACGCGTCCACGAAGTCCTGTAGCCGCCTCCCCACACCGTCACCCCGGGCTTGACCCGGGGTCCCGCTTCTTCTGTCATGTCAGCCAAGAACGCCGGACTCCGGGTGAAGCCCAAGGTGACGTAGAGGCGAGGACGCGCCCTACGCCCCCATTCGTCATTCCCGCGAAGGCGGGAATCCATAACCGCCGACGTTTCGGCTAAAGGTGCGACCGCTGCGTCCATGGGTCCCCGGCTGCGCTGGGACGACGCCAGGAAGCCGGGCCAACCCTTTCCTACACGCCCCGATCCTGCCAGCCTCGCGCTCGCGCTCTTTCCCATAGTCCACCCGCCCCACCGCCGCAAACGCCACCCCCGCACCAGCGCCACCAACCGCGCACGAGTGTGAACTTTGTGAACTTTGGCCCCGACAATCCCGGCCAACCCACCGCAATCGCTTGGAACTGCAACGATAGCCTGTCATTGCAGCCGCATGGCGCGTCACACCCCTCCGCTCGAACCGGGTCGCAACTGCTGGCGGATGGAGCGTGCCACGCGCGCGACCGTGCTGGTCGATGCCGACAATTATTTCACCCATGCCCGCGACGCGATGCTGAAGGCGAAGAAGCAGATCCTGCTCATCGGCTGGGATTTCGACGCGCGCATCCGTTTCAAGACCGATGCCGACAGCGAAGGCCCGGACAAGGTTGGCGAATTCATCAGCTGGCTGGTCCGTCGTACGCCGGGACTGCAGGTCCATATCCTGCGCTGGGACACCGGCGCCATCAAGACGCTGTTCCACGGCCGCACCCTGGTGCGCATCGCCAAGTGGATCGCCGATCCGCAGGTGCATATGCGGCTCGACGCCCATCACCCGGTCGCCGGGTCGCATCATCAAAAGGTCGTGGTGATCGACGACGACGTGGCGTTCTGCGGCGGGATCGACATGACCGTCGACCGCTGGGACACGCGCGAGCATCTCGACGACGATCCCCGCCGGGTCGAGCCGGACGGCACGCCCTACCAGCCATGGCACGACGTCACCACCGCACTGGAAGGGCCGGTCGCCGCTGCCCTTGGCGACATGTGCCGCCAGCGCTGGGCGATTTCCGGCGGCGACACCCTGCCCGCGCCGACTGGCGCCGGCGGCTGCTGGCCGACCGGGCTGGAGGCGGACTTCACCGATATCGACGTCGCCATCGCCCGCACCATTCCGGAAATGGCCGACCAGGAACCGGTGCATGAGATCGAGACGCTCTATCTCGACCTGATCGCCCGTGCCGAACGCTTCTTCTATGCCGAGAGCCAGTATTTCGCCTCGCGCAAGGTCGCCGAGGCGATCGCCAAGCGGCTGGACGAGGCCGACGGGCCGGAGATCGTCATCGTCAACCCGACCACTGCCGAAGGCTGGCTGGAACCGGTGGCGATGGATTCGGCCCGCGCCCGGCTGTTCCAGGCGCTGAAGGAACGCGACCGCCACGACCGGCTGCGCCTCTACCACCCGTTCACCGCCGGTGGGTCCCCGATCTATGTCCATGCCAAGGTGACGGTGATCGACGACCAGCTGCTGCGCGTCGGTTCGTCCAACTTCAACAATCGCTCGCTGCGGCTCGACACCGAATGCGACGTGACCGTCGACGCCACCCGCCACGCCAATGCCGACGAACGCCGCACCATCGCCGGCATTCGCGACTCCTTGCTCGCCGAGCATCTGAACGTCGATTGCAAGACGATCGAAGCAACACTGGAACGCACCGGATCGCTGATCGCCACGATCGAGGAACTGCGCGGCGACGGCCGCTCGCTACGCCCCTATGAAATCCCCGACCTGAACGCCGTCACCGAATGGCTGGCCGACAACAAGATCCTCGATCCCGAAGGTCCAGGCGAGATGTTCGAAGGGCTGGCACAGCGCACGCCGCTGCTCAAGAAGCTCCGGAAGCATCGCCCCCATCTCCACCGCGCCGACGACACCTTGTCGCCGGTGATGACGGCGGTCGCGGTCGGCGGCACCGTGGCCGGCGGCACGCTGATCGGCATGATGCTGTGGAATGCGTGGAAGAAGCGGGAAGGCTGACCGCTCAAATGATCGGGGGATATGTCCGATGATGTGGGCGATGGCAGCGCTGATCTGGAGCGGTATCGGCCTCGGCCTGCTCCCGCCGCGCTATCGGATCGCCGGACACTTGCGGCAGGCCATCGGCGTTGCCGCGATGATCCTGGTTTCGGTCATGGCGTGGCGATGGTTATCCGGTGCCTTGCGGGCCGACATCGATCTGGCATGGCTGGTGTCGATAGCCGGCGTGTTCGCCAGCGATATGGTCAAGCGCCGGGCAGGTCGACCGGACACGGCAACGGCCAGCGAACCGGCCTGAAAACCGAAGCGGGGACCGGCACCGGCCCCCGCCCCGCAACCGGACTTAGTTGCTGTCCGAGTTGTTGTCGTCGACGGCGATGATGACGCCACCGGCAACGATCGCCGCTGCGAGCAGCGCGAACACGATGCCGCCGCCGGCCAGCTTCTGGCCACCCTTGGTCGGGGCAGTCGCGCGCACCGACTTGGCAACCGACAGCGCCGACGCGTTCTGTGCGGCATTGGCGGCGACCGGAGCAGCGGCCAGCGTGGTCGCGGCGATCGCCGTCAGAAACTTCGAAACCATTCAGATTCTCCCTTGCTCGGCATGATGCCATGCTACGCCGAGTTCGGCGATGCGGATCACCGACGCCCAGCGTGCCGAACGGTTCCCACGCGAGGGGGTAATTCCGAAGCGTTATAAACACTTTCGGGCATATTTGTTCCGTGACTGTACCCATTTTGCAACGCAACATTGCTGCACTGTTACAGTACAGGGACGAACAAACCGGCTGGCACCGTGCGCGGCTGCGCGCTAGAGGCACGCCCATGACCCAGATCACGCCCGAGATCGTCGCCGAGCACGGCCTGTCCCCTGAGGAATATGAGCGCGTCCTGCACGCGATGGGACGCGAACCCAACCTGACCGAGCTCGGCATCTTCTCGGTCATGTGGTCCGAGCATTGCAGCTATAAATCCAGCCGCATCCACCTGAAGAAGCTGCCGACCACCGGCCGCCAGGTCATCTGCGGTCCGGGCGAGAATGCCGGCGTGATCGATATCGGTGACGGGCAGGCAGCGATCTTCAAGATGGAGAGCCACAACCACCCGTCGTACATCGAACCCTATCAGGGCGCGGCGACGGGCGTCGGCGGCATCCTGCGCGATGTGTTTACCATGGGCGCGCGGCCGATCGCCAACCTGAACGCGCTGCGCTTCGGCCGGCCCGATCATCCGAAGATGCGCCACCTGATCGCGGGCGTGGTCCATGGCATCGGCGGCTATGGCAACTGCGTCGGTGTGCCGACCGTGGGCGGCGAGGTGAATTTCCACCCGGCCTATGACGGCAACATCCTCGTCAACGCGATGACGGTCGGCATCGCCGACACCGACAAGATCTTCTATTCGGCCGCGTCGGGCATCGGCAATCCGATCGTCTATGTCGGGTCGAAGACCGGCCGCGACGGCATCCATGGCGCGACCATGGCCTCGGCCGATTTCGGCGAGGATGCCGAGGAAAAGCGACCGACCGTGCAGGTCGGCGACCCCTTCACCGAAAAGCTGCTGATCGAGGCGTGCCTCGAACTCATGGCCTCCGACGCGATCGTCGCGATCCAGGACATGGGTGCGGCGGGCCTCACCTCCTCCTCGGTCGAAATGGCGTCGAAGGGCGGCGTGGGCATCGAACTGGTGATGGACGACGTGCCGCAGCGCGAACGTGGCATGACCCCGTACGAGATGATGCTGTCGGAAAGCCAGGAGCGGATGCTCATGGTGCTGAAGCCCGGCCGCGAAGACTTCGCCAAGGCGATTTTCGACAAATGGGAACTGGACTTCGCGGTCATCGGCCATGTCACCGATACCGGCCGCATGGTGCTGAAGTGGCAGGGCGATGTCGTCGCCGACATTCCGCTCGCCCCGCTGGCCGACGACGCGCCGCTCTATGATCGGCCGCATGTCCCGACGCCCAAGCCCGCCGAGCTGACCAATGTGCCGACCTGCGCCAATCCGGCCGCCGATCTGCTGACGCTGATGGGGTCGCCCGACATCGCGTCGCGCCGGTGGATCTGGGAGCAGTACGACCACATGGTCGGCGCCGACACCGTGCAGCGCCCCGGCGGCGATGCGGCGGTCGTGCGCGTCCATGGGACGCAGAAGGCGCTGGCGATGACCACCGACTGCACCCCGCGCTATTGCTTCGCCGATCCGGTCGAGGGCGGGAAACAGGCGATCGCCGAGGCGTATCGCAACCTGACCGCGGTCGGCGCGACGCCGCTGGCGGTCACCAACTGCCTGAACTTCGCCAATCCGCAGCGCCCCGAGATTATGGGCCAGATCGTCGGCTGCCTGGAGGGGATGAGCGAGGCGTGCCGCGCGCTCGACTTCCCGATCGTGTCGGGCAACGTGTCGCTCTACAATGAATCGAAGGCGACCGGCGGCGGCTCGGCGATCCTGCCGACCCCGGCGATCGGCGGCGTAGGCCTGCTGGCCGATTGGCAGAAGTCGGCGACGATCGCGTTCAAGCAGACCGGCGACATCATCCTGCGCGTCGGCGACCGCACCGGGTCGCTCGGGCAATCGCTGTGGCTGCGCGAACTGCATGGCCGCGAGGAAGGCCCGCCGCCGCCGGTCGATCTCGACGCCGAACGCAGCACCGGCGGCTACATCCGCCAGGCGATCCTGTCGGGCAAGATCACCGCCTGCCACGATGTGTCAGACGGCGGCGTCGCGGTGACCGTGGCCGAAATGGCGCTGGCCGGGAATGTCGGCGCGATCCTCGATCGCAAGCTGCCGTTCGACGATATCGCCCGCTCGCTCTTTGCCGAGGATCAGGGCGTCTACATCGTCACCGTCCACGACCATGCGCTGCTCGAATTCCTGCAGGGCGCGGAAAAGGCCGGGGTCGATGCCGAACCGATCGGCCGCACCATCGGCAGCCGGATCATCTTCGAACTGAACGACGGCGACTTCGCCGTGTCGCTGGCCGACCTGCGCACCGCGCACGAAGGCTTCTTCCCCGCACTGATGGACGCCGACGCGGCACTCGCCTGAGACCGCTTCCCCCTGCCCGCGCGATCGGGCAGGGGTTTGCCATGACCGACCCCCGCCCTGCCGCCGACCGCATCGTCACGCTGGACGTGGTGCGCGGGGTGGCAGTGATCGGTATCCTGTTCGTCAACATCCTCAGCTTCGCGCTGCCCGATACCGCGCGGCTCAACCCCTATGCATGGGGGATGCAGGGTCCGGTGGACCTGTGGGCCTATTTCGCGACGATGGTCGCGTTCGACGGCAAGATGCGCGGGCTGTTCTCGTTCCTGTTCGGGGCATCGCTGCTGCTGGTGGTCGATCGGGCCGAAGCGGCGGGCGCGGACCCGGCAGCGGTGCATTATCGGCGGATGGGCTGGCTGTTCGTGCTGGGGCTGGCCCATGCCACGCTGCTGTGGTCGGGCGACATCCTGATGCATTACGCGCTGGTCGGATCGGTCGCGTACGGCTTCCGCCACCATGGCCCGCGCCGCCTGATCGCGTTCGGCTGCGGCTGTGCGGCGGTGACGTGGCTGTTCCTCGGCATGATCGCCGTGTCCTATCTCGCGATGCAGGCCGCCGGCACGCCTGCCGCCGCACAGGGCCTGCGTGACTTCGACAACGGCTTCGGCATCCCTGCCCCGGCGGTGCTGGCGCAGGAAATCGCGCTGTTTCGCGGCGGCTATGCCGGCATCCTGCGGCATAATGGCGCGGAGGTCGCGACGACGCTCTACAACGTCTTCTTCATCGGGTTCGAGACGCTCGGCTATATGCTGTGGGGCATGGCCGCCCTGCGCAGCGGCATGCTGACCGGCGCATGGTCTGCCGCACGCCTGCGCCGCTGGGCGATCCTCGGCATCGCGATCGGCGGCGCGGGCTATGCCGCGTTGACCGCATGGATGATCGCGCGGGGGATCGATGCCGGCACCGTCCTGATCGGCCCGTTCGCGCTGACGCCACCACTGCGCGCGGTCATGATCCCGGCCTATGCCGCCGCGATCCTGCTGCTGGCCGGGCATGGCGGCGCGATCGCGCGGCGCTTTGCGGCGGTCGGACAGATGGCGCTCAGCAACTACCTCCTGACCACGTTCGCCATGTGCCTCGTCTTCTATGGCTGGGGGTTCGGCCAGTTCGCCCGGTGGCCGCGCGCCACGCTCTACGGGCCGGTGCTGGCGATGGGCGTGCTGATGCTGCTGTGGTCGCAACCGTGGCTCGGGCGCTATCGCTATGGCCCGTTCGAATGGCTGTGGCGCTCGCTTGCCCGGTGGGAATTGCAACCGCTTCGCAAGGCGCCGCTGACTCCAGCAGCTGCGAATCACCCGCAATAGTTCTTGCGAACGAGTGTCATTACCACTATAGCTTGCCTCGTCAGAGCGAGGGCGAGACACATGGTCGTATGCGTTTGTAATGCCATCCGGGAACGCGACGTACGCGAAGCCGCGCGGGGCGGTGCGAGCAGCGCCTGCCAGGCGTACCGGGCGCTGGGCTGCCAGGCGAAATGCGGGCAGTGCGTGCCGTTCGCGCGAGCCATTATCGATGCGGAGCGCGCGGCTGCATAGCGTTCGCAGGTTTCGAAACCCGCAGAAATCCGCCACTTTTCCGCTGTCGTTACATCGCCAAACTGCGTAAGAGCCGTCCATCTCCACGATAAGGACGAACGACGTGAAGGGCGACGCCAAGGTCATCGAATTTCTCAACGAATCGCTGAAGAACGAGCTGACGGCGGTCAACCAATATTGGTTGCACTACCGCCTGCTCGACCATTGGGGCGTCTACAAGCTCGCCCAGTTCGAGCGTCATGAATCGATCGACGAAATGAAGCATGCCGACCGTCTGGCGGAACGCATCCTGTTCCTCGACGGCCTGCCCAACTTCCAGCTGCTCGGCCGCCTGCGCGTCGGCGAAACGGTCGAGGAAGTGTTGAAGGCCGATCTCGCGATCGAGGTCGAGGCGGTGGCCCAGCTGCGCGAAGCGGTCGCCTATTGCGAGAGCATCCGCGATTTCGTCAGCCGCGACCTGTTCGCCGAAATCCTGTCGAACGAGGAAGAGCATGTCGACACGCTCGAAACCCAGTTCGAGATGATCGAGCGGATGGGCATCCAGAACTACATCCAGCTCAATTCGGTCGCCGAGCTCGATAAGCACGGCTGATCCCGACCGCCACCGGCCGCACCGTGCGGCCGGTGGCACCCGACATCACAACGCGACCGGACGCTTTCCAAAGCCGGTCGGGCGACGAACGGCCAGCGGATTGGTATCGCGGTCGAGCATGGCCAGCGTCGCTTCGAACGTCGGGCGCAGCCGGGCGACATGCTCCAGCGCCTCGGTCGGCACATCGCGGGTTTCGACGCATTTGCGGGCGATCACCTCGATCCCCTCGGCGAGATCGGCCAGCGTCTCCGCGCCGAACTGGCGCGATTCGCCCTTCAGCGTGTGTGCGGGCAGCACCATCGTCGCCGCGTTCTGATCGCGCATCGCCGCCTCGATCCCCCGCACCGACTTGATGCCGTCTTCCTTGAAATATCCGAGAATGCGGACGAAATTCCCGCCAAGTTCAACCCGTGCCGCGGCCAGCACGCGCTGATCGATCAATCCATCGTTCATTCCAGCCGCCCCCGTCCTGCTGCGTCACGCCGCGTCTGGCGCCGTACCTCCGACCCTATCGCCCGCGCCGTAAACAAGATGTTTATAAGGGCAGTCGGAGGCGACGATTTCAGCTGAGCAGCAGTCCGGCCAGCGCCGCCGACATCAGGTTCGCCAGGCTGCCGGCGATCAGCGCACGGATGCCGAGCTTCGCGATCATCGGCCGCTGGTTGGGCGCGAGGCTACCGGTCACCGCCATCTGGATCGCGATCGACGAGAAATTGGCGAAGCCGCACAGCGCGAAGGTGATGATCGCGATCGTCCGCGTCGACAGCTGCGCGCCGGCTTCGCCGAGCGAGATGTACGCGACGAATTCGTTCAGCACGACCTTCTGCCCGAACAGCCCGCCGGCGATTCCCGCCTCGTTCCACGGCACGTTCAGCAGGTACATGACGGGGGCAAAGACATAGCCGAGCAGCCGCTGGAAGCTGAGGTCGGCAACCCCGAACCAGTTGCCGATCCCGCCGAGCAGCCCGTTGGCCAGCGCCACCAGCGCGACGAACGCCAGCACCATCGCGCCGACCGCCACCGCCAGCTTGACGCCGGTCTGCGCGCCCTGCGCCGCCGCCATGATGAGGTTCGCCGGGCGTTCCTCGTCATGCGTCGCCTCGGCCAGCGCGATCGCCTCCGCCTCGCGGTCGTCGCCCAGCGGCAGTTCGCCCGCCGGCGGTTCGGGCGTATCGGGCATGATGATCTTGGCCATCAGGATGCCGCCCGGCGCCGCCATGAAGCTGGCCGCCAGCAGGAAATCGATGCGGATGCCCATCGACGCATAGGCCGCGAGGATCGTCCCCGCGACGCCCGCCATGCCGCTGGTCATCACCGTGAACAGCTGCGCCGGCGTGAGGCCGGCAAGATAGGGACGGATGACCAGCGGCGATTCGCTCTGCCCGACGAAGATGTTGGCGGCGGCGCACAGCGACTCGACCTTGCTGACGCCGATCACCTTTTCGATGCCGCCGCCGATCCAGCGCACGACCAGCTGCATGATCCCCAGATAATAGAGGATCGACACCAGCGACGCGAAGAAGATGATGACCGGCAGCGCGGCGATGGCGAAGCTCTGTCCGCCGATGTCCGGCCGGGCGAGCGGCCCGAACAGGAACGAGGTGCCGGCATTGGCATAGGCCAGCAGGTTGGCGACACCGCCCGACAGGAACCCCAGCACGCCCTTGCCCCATGGTGTATAGAGCACCAGCACCGCGATCCCGACCTGCAGCGCAAACGCCGCGCCGACGACGCGCAGCCGGATGGCGCGGCGGTTGGTCGACAATGCGACGGCAATCCCCAGAATCACGATGATGCCGGCGATGCCGACCAGAAAACGAGTCATGTTGAACGCTTACCCTGCCCCGCCGCCCGCCCCGGACGGCCCAAACCGTCGTGACATGCCATGCCGCCGCCCGTGACGCCAGCGGCGACAAACGCTTTTGCCATTGCGGATTTTCGGGACTAGCAAGGGCCATGACGACACCCGCACCGCCTGCGCCCGCGACGATCACCATTCCCCGCGCGCTGTTCATCTTCTCGATCTTCTATGGCGGCATGGTCTGCATCGCCGGCGTGCTGGGCAACAAGCAGGTGGCGATCGGCCCGCTGGCGGTGGAGGCGGGCATCTTCGCCTTCCTGCTGCTGGTCGTGGTGTCAAGCGCCATCGCCGAACTCTATGGGCCGCAGCGGGCCAAGCATCTGGTGTGGTTCGGCTTCGTGCCGCTTATCACGTCGATGGTCCTGTCGTGGATTGTCTGGGCGCTTCCGGCATCCGCCGACATGCTGCCGGTGAACCGCGATGCCATTCAGGTCATCCTTGGCGCGACATGGCGCATCTGGGGCGCGGGGATCATCGCCTATGGCGTATCGCAGACGCTTAACGTCACGATCTTCGGCTGGCTGAAACGCGGATCGGGCAAGCTGCTGTGGCTGCGCGCCGCCATCGCCAGCGTGCTGTCGCAGATCGTCGATACGCTGATCTTCGTGACGGTCGCCTTTTACGGCGTGTTTCCGATCGGGCAGCTGGTGGTCGGGCAGATGCTGACCAAGGTCATCCTGTCGATCGTGCTGGTCCCGCCGCTCATCTATGCGTTCGTCGGGCTGGGGCGGCGACTGGATCGGGGCAGGTAACAGCATACTACCCATGCCGCCCCTCCGGCGCTAAAGCGCGGCCATGACCAACGCTCCCGATCCGAAGATGCTCGCCAAGGCGGAAACGCTGACCGAGGCGCTGCCCTATCTGCAACGCTATGCCGGTCGCACCTTCGTGGTGAAATATGGCGGGCACGCGATGGGCGATCCCGAGCTGGCGCGCGATTTCGCCGAGGATGTCGTGCTGCTGAAGCAGGTCGGGATCAACCCCGTCGTCGTCCATGGCGGCGGGCCGCAGATCGGCGCGATGCTGAAGCGCCTGGGCGTCGAATCGCGTTTCGTCGATGGCCTGCGCGTCACCGACGCCGCAACGGCCGAGGTTGCCGAGATGGTGCTGGCGGGCAAGATCAACAAGGAAATCGTCGCGTGGATCGCGGCGGCCGGCGGCAAGGCAGTCGGCATTTCGGGCAAGGACGCGCGCCTCGTCACCGCCGAAAAGGTCGGGCGCAGCGAACCCGACCGGGCGCAGGGGATCGAACGCCATGTCGACCTGGGCTTCGTCGGCACGCCGGTCGCGGTCGATCCGACGATCCTGCACAGCCTGGCGCGCGACGGCTTCATTCCCGTGGTCGCCCCGGTCGCGCTGGGCGCGGATGGCGAAACCTACAACATCAACGCCGACACCATGGCCGGGTCGATCGCCGGCGCGATGGGCGCGTCGCGCTTCTTCCTGCTGACCGATGTCGCAGGCGTGCTCGACAAGACCGGCGAGCTGCTGACCGACCTCGACGCCACGCGCATCGCCGAGTTGAAGGCCGACGGCACGATCAAGGGCGGCATGATCCCGAAGGTCGAGACCTGCGTGGCGGCGGTCGCGCAGGGCGTCGACGCGGCGGTCATCCTCGACGGGCGGGTGCCGCACGCCATGCTGCTCGAAATCTTTACCGAACAGGGCGCAGGCACGCTCGTCCACGCCTGAGGGTTGGACGGGGGCGGCAGCATCCCTATAGTCGCTGCCTGTTGCACGAAAGGCTGATGCGTTGAACGTCCTGCTCGATATTATCCAGGTGCTGCTGAACGTCCTGTGGTGGATCATCGTCGCCCAGGCGATCCTGTCGATCCTGATCGCGTTCAACGTCATCAACACCCATAACGACTTCATCCGCTCGCTCTATCGCGGGCTGATGACCGTGACCGAGCCGGTCTATCGCCCGATCCGGCGCATCCTGCCCGATTTCGGCGCGCTGGATTTCGCGCCGTTCGTGGTGCTGGTGCTGATCGGCATCCTGCAGGGCATCATCCTGCCGGCGATCTATCGCGCGACGGTCGCGACGTTCATCTAAGGTTTGGTCGACGCGCAGCGATACCTGCTGAGTTTCGTCATTCCCGCGAAGGCGAGAATCCATAGCCGCCGCCATCTCGGCTGAATCGGCACGGCTGGCGCATATGGACTCCCGCCTGCGCGAGAGTGACGATTGGGATGGACCGGTCGTGCTGTATCCGGTGAACGAAGTACCGATCGAACCCTAAGCCTTGGTCGGGCTGACGAACACATCCTCAATCGCCAGCTCGAACAGCTCGGCGATGCGAAAAGCGAGCGGCAGCGACGGGTCGTAGCGGCCGGTTTCGATCGCGTTGACGCTCTGGCGCGACACCTCCAACCGCTCGGCCAGATGCTGCTGCGACCAGCCCCGCTCGGCGCGCAGGTTTTTCAGGTGGTTGTTCATTCGGCCGGGTTCGTCAGCCGGGCGTGGAGCGCCATCGCACACTGGCTGATCCCCATCGCCCCGCACCAGAAGGGGAATACGAGGAACGTCGGCGGATGCCCGACCACGCCGTTATTTTCCAGAAACCCCCAGATCGTCGTCGCGGCGAGCAGCAACCCGGTCCCGCCGAGCATCGCCATCACCAGCCGGTTGCGGATGAACTCGTCGCGCTCCTCGCGCAGATACATGCCCATCACGACGATGACGCCGACCAGCGGAATCGCGGGCAGCACCGACATCAGCCCCAACGTCGCGCCGCCGATCGACCCGTGGCGTTGCGCCGCGCTGACCCCGATCAGGATCACGGCATAGGAAACCATGAGCGGCATGAACCGCTGCAGGTAACGTCGTTGCGCCATATTGCGTCGGTCCATGTCAGCGTCCTCCACAGTTTGTGAAGGACGCTTTACATGACAAGCTCGCTTTACGTCAAGCGTCCTTTACCGCGTCGGTACCGGCTCCGCGCCCGTATAATCGTAGAAACCGCGCTTGACCTTGCGCCCATACCAGCCGGCCTCAACATATTTGACCAGCAGCGGGGCGGGGCGAAACTTGGGGTCGCCGGTCCCTTCGAACAGGACGCGGGTGATCTCCAGACAGGTGTCCAGTCCGATGAAATCGGCCAGCGTGAACGGCCCCATCGGATGATTCAGCCCCAGCGTGCACGCCGCATCGATATCGGGGATGGTCGCCACGCCCTCGCCCAGCGCGAAGCATGCCTCGTTCAGCATCGGCATCAGCACGCGGTTGACGATGAAGCCCGGCGCGTCATTGGCATGGACGATCCGCTTGTTCAGGCTCTGGCCGAACGCCTCGACCGCCGCGACCGTCGCGTCGCTGGTGGCAAGGCCGCGGATCAGTTCGATCAGGCCCATCACCGGCACCGGGTTGAAGAAATGCACCCCCATGAAGCGTGCCGGATCGGGTGCCGCCTGCGCCAGCCGCGTGATCGGGATCGACGAGGTGTTGCTGGCGAGGATCGCGGTGTCGGACAGCGCCTTGCCGACGGTTTCGAAGATCTGGCGCTTGATCGCTTCCCGTTCGGTCGCCGCCTCGATCACCAGGTCGCACGGGGCCATCGCCGCCAGGTCGCCGACCGGCGTGATCCGCGCCAACGCCGCATCGGCATCGCCCTGCGTGATCTTTTCCTTCGATACCGCCCGCGCCAGTTGTTTCGCGATGCCGTCCTTGCCGCCCTGTGCGCGGTCGACCGACACGTCGGACAGCAGCACGGCATAGCCGGCCTGTGCCGACACCTGTGCGATGCCCGCCCCCATCTGGCCTGCGCCGATCACGCCAATCGTCTTCATCGTTCGTCCTCTCGATAAACTGCCGTTTCCCGGCTCGAACGCGGCAATAGCGACTTTCGATCATGGGTGCATGCCGGTATCGCACGCGCATGCGCCGTATCCTGCCCCTCGCCCTGCCGCTGACGCTCCTCGCCTGCAACGGCGGCTCGGAGCCGCCCGCGCCCCGGCCCAGCGCATCGCCGACGCCCTCGCCCACCGCCACCACCGACACGGCGACCCCGCCCCGCCCGCTGCCGCTCACAAAATTCGGCAACTGGGCCGCCGGATGCGATAATGGCGGGACGTGCCAGGCGGGATCGCTGATGCCGGAGGACGGCGACGCCCCCGCCCTTACCGTGTCGATCGAGCGCGCCGCCGGCCCCGATGCCCCGGTCGCGATCCGGCTGCGCAGCCAGGAGACGATCGCCCTGCCGCTGACCGCACAGATCGATGGCGAAGCGGTCGCGCGTGGCGGCACGCAACAGGATGACGCCATTACGCTGACCGACGCACCCGCGATGGCGCTCGCCGCAAAGCTGGCGGCGGGCAAGACGCTGACCCTGATCGATGCCAAGGGGCAGCGCGTCGCGCCCCTGTCGCTGCCCGGTGCGTCGGCGGCGCTGCGCTGGATCGACGACCGGCAGGGGCGCGTCGGCACCACCGGCGCGATCGTGGCGCGCGGCACCAGCCCCGACACCCGCCCCGCCCCGCCGGTCCCGGTCGTGCGCGCCGCGACGATCCGGGGCGAGGCGGCGTTGCTCGACCCGCTGCTCATCACCAGCATGCGCAAACAGGCCGAATGCGACGGCGGCGACCTGCCCGACGTCACGACCAAGACGCTGGACGGCCCGCGCACGCTGGCGATCGTGCCCTGTGCCGAAGGGGCGTATAATATCCTGTCCGCGCTGTTCGTGATCGAGCGGGGCGCGGCGGTGCCGGCATCGTTCGACACGCCGGTCGCGGGGGATTCCGATGGCGATCTGGTCTATAACGCGACGTTCGAGGACGGCATTCTCGACACCTTCGCCAAGGGGCGGGGCTTGGGCGATTGCGGCGTGACGCAGCGCTATGCGTGGGACGGCACACGCTTCCGCCTGGTCGAGCAGCGGGTGATGGACGAATGTCGCGGCAATCCCGACTTCATCCGGACGTGGACGGCGCGGGTGATCCGCTAAGTTGCTTCCGTCACCCCGGCCTTGCGCCGTGGTCCCGCTTCTTCTTCTTCGACGGTCGACCAAAAGCGGGACCCCGGATCAAGTCCGGGGTGAGGCAGGGTTTTATCGCGCGCGCCGCAGTACCGCGACCACCGGATAATGGTCCGACGGAAACACATCCCCCCGCCGCGTATCGATCGTCGTCACCCGCACCGGCGCAAAGCCCCTCACGAAAATCCAGTCGATCCGCCGGTCGGGCTTGCCGGTAAAGCCGTGGAACGTCGCCGCCGGCCCGCTGCGCCGATCGGTCGCGGTCCACGCATCGGTCAGATCCTGCGCCAGCCGGCGATGGGTCGGGCTGTCGGGCACGGCGTTGAAATCGCCGGTCAGCACGACCGGCAGGTTGCCCGCGATCCCCGGTATCCGGGCGGCCAGCAGCGCCGCGCCCTTTTCGCGCGCCGCCTCATCCTCCGCGCGATAGGGCAGGTGCGTGTTGAACAGCGCGAACCGCTTGCCGTCGCGCTCACGAAAAACGGCCCAGGTGACCATGCGCGGATAGGGATGGCCCCAGCTGATGCTGCCCGGCACCGCCGGTGTATCCGACAGCCAGAAATTGCCCCAGCGCTCCACCCGCAACCGATCGGCACGGTAGAAGACGCCCATATGCTCGTCCCCGGCCCGCCCGGTGCCGCTGCGCCCGACGCCGATCCAGCGATAGCGCGGCAGGTGCGCAACCAGATCGTCGCCCTGGGCGCGGAACAATTCCTGCGTCCCGATCACGTCCGGGGCCGCGCGTCGGATCGTCGCGGCGGTCAAATCACGGCGCAATTCCCAACGGTTCGCGCCGTCACCCTCGGCGGGCAGGCGGATGTTGAGGCTCATGACGGTCAGGTCGCGGGCCAGCGCCGGCACCGCCGCCGCCAACGCCGCGATCGTCAGCAGGAACCGGATCACGGCGCGATCGGCATCTTTCGCGCTTCGGCAAGGATCACGCAGAACGCACCATCGCCACCGCACCATTGCTGCAACGGGGTCCACCCGCCGCTGCGCAACAACAGCCGTGCATCGCGGTCGCCATATTTGTGGCTGTTCTCGGTATGGATCGTCTCGCCGTCGTGCAGCGCGAACGACCGTCCATCGACCGAGAATTCCACGTCGCGGGTGGCGCGCAGGTGCATCTCGATCCGCGCGGCATCGTCGTTCCAGCGCGCTTCGTGCACAAAGGCATCGACCGGCACCGTCCCGGCCAGCTCGCGGTTGATCCGGTCGAGCAGGTTCAGGTTGAACGCCGCCGTCACGCCCGCCGCATCGTCATAGGCGGCGACCAGCGTGCCCTCATCCTTGATCCGGTCGATCCCGATCAGCAGCATCGCCCCCTCGCCCAGCCAGTCGCGCATCGCGCGCAGCAGCGTGCCGGCGGCCAGCGGCTCCATGTTGCCGATGGTCGATCCGGGGAAGAAGCCGAGCTTGGGCAGGTCGGCAACTTCGGCCGGCAGCGGCACCGGATGCATGAAGTCCGCTTCGACCGGCAGCACCGGCAGTCCGGGGAATTGCGCAGCCAGCACCGCCGACGACGACCGCAGGAACTCGCCCGAAATGTCGATCGGGACATAGGCGGCGGGTTCGATGCAGTTGAGCAGGATCGGCGTCTTGACCGACGATCCCGATCCGAACTCGACCACCGCCACACCTTCGCCGACCGCGCCGACCAGTTCGGGGCAGATCGTCTTCAGGATCGCGGTTTCGGCGCGGGTCGGATAATATTCGGGGAGCGCGGTGATGTCCTCGAACAGCTCCGATCCCTTGCGGTCATAGAACCAGCGCGCCGGAATCGCCTTTTGCGGGAGCGACAGCCCGGCCAGGACATCGGCGCGAAACGCAGGATCGGCACGGGTCGCCATCGGCACATCATCGCTCAGCAGCATCACAGATCCTTCGCAAGGCGGACGCCGGTGAATTGCCAGCGCTGGTGGGGGTAAAAGAAATTGCGGTAGCAGGCACGCGCATGGCCGCGCGGCGTGGCGCAGGAGCTCCCACGCAGCACGAACTGGCCGCTCATGAACTTGCCATTATATTCGCCGACCGCGCCGTCTGCGGTGCGGAAACCCGGATAGGGGCGGTACGCGCTGCCGGTCCATTGCCACACATCGCCGAAGAACGCCGGCCCGCCGGCGGACGGGCGCGGTTCGACCGCATGGGCATGGTCCAGCTGGTTGCCACCCGCCGGGTCGTGGGAAGCGGCGGCGGCTTCCCATTCGAACTCGGTCGGCAGGCGCGCGCCGGCCCAGCTGGCATAGGCGTCCGCCTCGAAGAAGCTGACATGCGTCACCGGCGCGGCCGGATCGATCGCGCGGCGTCCGTCGAGGCCGAAGCGGGTCCATGCCTCGCCGTCCCGCTCCCAATAAAGCGGCGCATGGATGCCGTTCGCCTGCACCCATGCCCAGCCATCGGCCAGCCACAACTGCGCGTCGCGATAGCCGCCGTCGGCGATGAAGGCGGCCCATTCGCCATTGGTGACGGTGCGGTCGGCGATGGCGTGCGGGTGAAGCAGCACGTCGTGGCGCGGCCCCTCGCAATCGAAAGCGAAGCCCTGCCCGCCATGCCCGGCCTGTACGATGCCGCCGCCATGTTCGATCCAGCCGGTCGGCGGCGGCACGGCGACCGGGCGCTTCGGCTCGGGCGCGAACATCGCCGGCTCCAGCGGGTTCTCGCTGAAATGATGGAGGATGTCGGTCAGCAGCAGTTCCTGATGCTGCTCTTCGTGGTTGCAGCCCAGCGCGACCAGTGCCTGCGCATCGGCAGAAAGCGTCGGCAGCGCGGACAGCAGCGCCGCATCCACCGCCGCGCGATAGGCCCGCACTTCGTCGAGGCTGGGGCGGGTGATCATCCCCCGCCGGCCGCGCGCATGGCGGCGCCCTTCGGCCTCGTAATAGCTGTTGAACAGGAACGGAAAGCGTTCGTCGTGGAGCGCATAGCCCGGCACATGGTCGCGCAGGACAAAGGTTTCGAAGAACCAGGTCGTATGCGCCAGATGCCATTTGGCCGGCGACGCATCGTCCATCGACTGCACGGTGGCATCGGCATCCGACAGCGGCTGGGCCAGCGCGTCGGTCAGCGATCGAACGGCGTGATAGCGACGGGCGAGCGGATGGTATGGCCGGTCGGCCGGTGTCGCTCGCATGCTCGTAGCTCCCCTAGGGTGCCGGGCGTGCTCCGCCCGGTACCCACAGAACGTCTCCGCCGGCGCTTTGGTTCACAAGTCGCGCAAAAACGAACAGAAAATCCGACAGCCGGTTCAAATAGCCAAGCAGATGCGGGTTGAGCGCCGCGTCGTGCGACGCCGCCACCGCCGACCGCTCCGCCCGCCGTACGATCGCGCGCGCCAGATGCAACGCGGCGGCCGCCGCCGAACCGCCGGGCAGGATGAAGCTGGTGAGCGGCGACAGGCCGGCATTGGCCCGGTCGATCGCATTTTCCAGCGCGGTCACCTGTTCGGCCACGATGCGCAGCGCGCCGTCGATGGCGGGCGGGGTGGCCAGATCGGCACCCAGGTCGAACAGGTCGTTCTGGATCGTCAGCAGCGTCGCGGCATCGGGATGGTCGCCCAGCGCGGCGATCGCGACGCCCAGCGCCGAATTGGCCTCGTCCACATCGCCGATCGCTTGCATCACGGCGGCGTCCTTCGCCACGCGCGATCCGTCGACCAGCCCGGTGGTCCCGCCGTCCCCGGTGCGGGTATAGATTTTCGTCAGCTTGACCATGAAACGATCAGGTCCGCCCGGCGAGGAACAGCAGCAGGACGACGATCAGGATCGCGATCGCCTGGAACAGCACGCGCGCCTGCATCATCTTGTTCGATTTGATGGCGTGTTCGCTCGGCCCCTCGCCGCGCACCTCCGCGCTGCCCTGCGCAAGGAACGACACGATGCCGCGCACCAGCGCGACGACGACCGCGATCATCGCCGCGATCAGCAACAGGACCAGGAAAGTGTTCATTCGTCGAAGCTAAGCCTTCGCCAGCATAAAGCCAATGGGCAGTCGTCCGCTCCGCAGATCATCGGCGAACCCGCGCCCGTCGACGCCGCCGTCCCGCAGCGCCGCCAGCGTCGGCGCGCCGTTGCGCTTGGCCAGCCGCTGCCCATCCGGCCCCAGCAGCAGCGGATGATGCCGCCACACCGGGACGGGCAGGTCGAGCAGCGCCTGCAACAGCCGATGGACATGGGTCGCGGTGAACAGATCGATGCCGCGCACGACATGGGTCACCCCCTGCACGGCATCGTCGATGGTCACCGCCAGGTGATAGCTGGTCCCGGCATCCTTGCGCGCCAGCACCACATCGCCCTGTGCCAGCGGATCGGCCGCCACCGTGCCCGCCAGTTCATCGGTCCACACCAGCGGCCCGGCCAGCGCCACCGCGCGTGCCATATCGATCCGCCACGCATGCGGCGCACCCAGCCGTGCCGCCGCGACCGCCGGCGGGATCGACCGACAGGTGCCGGGATAGACCGCACCGTCCACGCCATGCGGCGCCGACGCACTCGCCGCGAGTTCGCGGGCGATATCGGCGCGGGTGCAGAAGCAGGGATAGACCAGCCCGGCCGCGCGCAACCGGTCGAGCGCGGCGGCATATAGCGGCATCCGCTGCGACTGGAACACGACCTCCCCGTCCCAATCCAGCCCCAGCCAGCGCAGGTCGGCCAGGATGCCCGCGACATGCTCGGGTCGGCTGCGTGCCCCGTCGATATCCTCGATCCTCAGCAGGAATCGCCCGCCCCCTGCCCGCGCCCGATCATGCGCCGCGATCGCCGCCACCGCGTGCCCCGCGTGCAGCGCACCCGTCGGGCTGGGCGCGAAACGGGTGACGACCGCGCCGGTTTGACTTTGGGTATCGCGCCGTGCTGTCATGTCCGCGTCATCGTTGCCGATCATATCGGCGGCGACGTTTACGCGAGGGGGACTTCATGTACCATCCCGATCGCCTCCGCCATCCCGATGGCTGCCCCGCGCTGGTGCTCAACGCGGACTATACGCCGTTGAGCTATTATCCGCTCAGCGTATGGCCATGGCAGACGGCGGTAAAGGCCGTGTTTCTCGACCGGGTCGACATCGTCGCCCAATATGACCGCGAAGTGTGCAGCCCGACCGCGCGGATCAAGCTGCCCTCGGTCATCGCGCTCAAGCAATATGTGCGGCCGTCGGAGTTTCCGGCCTTCACCCGCTTCAACCTGTTCCTGCGCGACCGGTTCAGCTGCCAATATTGCGGCGCGACCCATGATCTGACCTTCGATCACGTCGTTCCCCGCGCCCAGGGTGGCCGGACGACGTGGGAAAACGTCGCCACCGCCTGTGCGCCGTGCAATCTGCGCAAAGGGGGCCGGACACCGAAACAGGCGGCGATGCCGCTCCATGTCCAGCCGATCCGCCCGACCAGCTGGCAATTGCAGGAACAGGGCCGCCGCTTCCCGCCCAACCACCTGCACGAAACGTGGCACGACTGGCTGTACTGGGATGTCGAGCTGGACGCTTGACCTTCGTCAGCGTTACCCGGCTGCGCATCCGATCGGTGCGCTTCGTGCCGGCGTTCCTGATCGACACATGGCTAAGTGCACGACAGGTGCAGCGGGCAGGCGGCTATCTCGGCGGGCAGGTGCTGGCCGATCGTCGCCACGCCTATTGGACGATGACGGTGTGGGACGATGCAGCAGCGATGCGCGCCTATATGACCGCCGGACCGCACCGCCGCGCCATGCCCAAACTGATGCGCTGGTGCGATCAGGCAAGCATCGTGCACTGGCTACAGGACGATGCGACCCTGCCCGACTGGTCCGAAGCCGATCGCCGGATGCGCGGCGAGGGGCGCGTATCGAAGGTGCATCGTCCGGCGAACGGCCATGATCCGATGACCTTTCCGTCCCCGCGCGTCACTGCTGGCGTTCGCCTGCCGCCACATTCCACGTCACCCCGGACTTGATCCGGGGTCCCGCTTCTTCTTGACGGCCGGAAGGAGCGTCACCCCGGGTCAAGCCCGGGGTGACGCGACAGAGCCTCGCGCCCTACCCGCCCTTCGACGTCAGCGGCGGGGTCTGCTGGTGCTGGACCACCGTCCACACGCCATGCTCGATCCAGCGATAGGTCGAGGTGCAGTAGGCGATGTACGCCTCGCCGCCCTTGTGCGCCTCCGCCTTGTACGCGACGACGATCAGCCCCTCCTGCGGGCGGGCGACCTGCCGCTCGGTCAGCGACACCTGCTCCCAGCGCGGCGTGTCCTTCACCGCGTCGATCGCCTGTCGCCCGGTGAATACGAACGGCGGAGTCGGCAGCACCATCAGGCACGCGTCGTCGACCGATTCCTCGTAATGGGCCGCATCGGCGGTCCACAGGCTTTCCTCGAAATTCCAGATGCGATCGTCGTCCACGGCGATTCTCCTGTCGTTGCGGGCGTTTAGCGTTCAGGCGTCGCGGGGGTTCCGGCCATCGTCCGCCCCGCACCCTCGCCCCGCCGCAAGTTCGCTTGCCGAGGCTGTGTCAGACCGATAATACACGGCCGGTATCATGGCTTACGATCCCCCGTCCCCGCCCTCCGGCCCAGTCGATCCCAGCCGGATCGGGCGCCTGTCGACCCCGCTGACGGGGGACGCGCTGGAGCGGCGCCGGCGGCTGGCCGCGTTCGACGATGCGCTGGCCGATTATGATCGCAGCTTTCCCGGCGCGGGCGACCCGCCGCCGCCGCCCGACACGCCGACGACAACCAAAAAACGTCGCCCCTTACGCTGGTGGCTGCGCTGGATCATGCGCGGCTTCGGCGTCTTCATCCTACTGCTGGTCCTTGCGATCGGCTGGCTGGCGTTCACCGCGCCGCTGTCCAAATCGCTCGAACCACCCGCACCGCCGTCGATCACCCTGTATTCGGCGGAGGGCACGCCGATCGCCGAGCGCGGCGCCAATATCGGCAAGCCGGTCGACGCGACGAAGCTGCCCGCGCATGTCACCGAAGCGTTCATGGCGATCGAGGACCGACGCTTCCGCACCCATTGGGGCATCGATCCGCGCGGCATTGCCCGTGCGATGTGGACCAATACCGCGGCGGGCGGCGTGCGACAGGGTGCCAGCACGATCACGCAGCAGCTGGCGAAGAATGCGTTCCTCGATTCGGACCGGACTGCCGCGCGCAAGATTCGCGAAGTGCTGATCGCATTCTGGCTGGAGGCTTGGCTGACCAAGGACGAGATCATGTCCCGGTACCTGTCCAACGCCTATTTCGGCGACAATGCCTACGGCCTCGATGCCGCCGCGCGCCATTATTTCAGCCGCGCGCCCAAGGACCTGACCGTCGGGCAGGCGGCGATGCTGGCCGGGCTGGTCAAGGCCCCCTCGCGCCTCGCCCCGACCGGCAACCTGAAGGGCGCGCGCGCCCGGCAGGCGGTGGTCGTCGGCGCGATGGAAGCCGCCGGCTATCTCACCCCGGCAGAGGCGGATCGGGTAAAGCCCGCCGTGCTGCGCGTGACCGACAACAGCACGCTACCGTCGGGCACCTATTTCGCCGACTGGGTGCTGCCGCAGGCGCGTGACCGCGAGGGCGGTGTCGGCGCGGATCGCAAGGTCACGACGACGCTGGAAATCCGCATGCAGCGCGCCGCCGAGCGCGCGGTGCGCAACGCCGGGCTGAAGCAGACCCAGGTCGCGATCGTCGCGATGCGCCCCGACGGGCGCGTCATCGCGATGGTCGGCGGCAAGAACTACGCCGACAGCCCGTTCAATCGCGCGGTACAGGCGCGGCGGCAGCCGGGGTCGACCTTCAAGCTGTTCGTCTACCTCGCCGCGCTCCGGTCGGGCCTGACCCCGCAGAGCCAGGTGCTCGACGAACCGGTCACCATCGGCGAATGGAGCCCCAAGAACAGCGACGGCCGCTATCAGGGGACGATCACCCTAGAACGCGCGTTCCAGCGGTCGAGCAACGTGGCCGCTGCCCGGCTGACCAAGGAAGTCGGCGTCAAGAACGTCATCCGCGCCGCCCGCGACCTCGGCATCACCACGCCGATCGCCAACGAAGCGTCGATTGCACTAGGCACCTCGACCACCTCGCTGCTCGAACTGACCAGCGCTTATGCCGCGATCGCGGCGGGCGAGGCCCCGGTGATCCCGCGTGGCCTTGCCGAACAGGACGAACCGAGCTGGCTCGACCGGCTGCGGTCGAGCAGGCGGAGCCTGTCGCGTGACGAACTGGAGGGGATGCGCACGCTGCTCGCCGCATCGATCCGCCAGGGGACCGGCGTCGCCGCCAACCTGCCGGTCGAGGCGTTCGGCAAGACCGGCACGACGCAGGACAATCGCGACGCGCTGTTCGTCGGCTATGCCGACGGGATCGTCGCCGGCGTGTGGCTGGGCAACGACAACAACACGCCCAATCCGGGGCTGGCCGGCGGTGGCCTGCCCGCGCGCATCTGGCGCGATTTCATGCGGCAGGCGTTGAACATCCGCGATCCGATCCCGGTCGCCGCGCCCGAACCCGAACCGATCGACAATGCGATCGACGCGGTACAGGACGCGCTGGGCATCCCCGACGAAGGGCCGATGACGGTCGAAGGGCCGGGCTTCGACGTCTCGCTCGACCGCGACGGGCAGGTCCGCTTCGGCCCCAACGACCGCCGCCGCCGCGAGGAGGAACCGGTCCCGCAGGAAGAACGCCGCCCGCCGGAAGAGGATCAGCAATAGCGTTCCGTCCTTCCCGCTTTCGCGGGAGCGACGAACCCCACCCCACGTCACCCCGGGCTTGACCCGGGGTCCCGCTTGTTCTGCTACTGTCGAAGGCAAGCGGGACCGCGGATCAAGTCCGGGGTGACGGAATTCGGAGAATGCCGGCCGCTGCAACGTCCGGTTGACCACTCCTCCCGATCCGCCCAAGGCATTGGCATGCGCTTCTTTTCCGACAATGCCGCCCCCGCCTGCCCCGCCGTCCTGAACGCGATCGTCGCGGCCAACGGACAGGACACCGCCTATGACGGCGATGCGCTCAGCCAGCGGCTCGACGCGCGCTTCGGCGAGCTGTTCGGGTGCGACGTCGCGGTGCTGTGGGTGCCGTCGGGCACGGCGGCGAACTGCCTCGCGCTGACCGCGATGTGCCCGCCGCATGGCGGCATCGTCTGCCACGCGCAAGCGCACATCCAGAATGACGAGGGCGGCGCGCCCGAGTTCTACACGCACGGCGCCAAGCTGATGCTGCTGGAGGGTGACGGCGCCAAGCTCGATGTGCCGACGATCGAGGCGTTCCTGTCGACAATCCGCGACGACGTGCATCAGGTGCAGCCGCATGCCATCTCGATCACCCAGGCGACCGAGGCCGGGCGGGTCTATACCCCGCAGGAGGTCGCCGCGATCGGCGCGCTCGCCCGGACGCGCGGCCTCGGCCTGCACATGGACGGCGCGCGCTTCGCCAATGCCGTGGCGCATCTCGGCTGCTCGCCTGCCGAGGTGACGTGGCAGGCCGGGGTCGACGCGCTGTCGTTCGGCTTCATCAAGAATGGCGGCATGTCGGCGGAGGCGCTGGTGTTCTTTCGGCCCGAGTTGGCGAAGGTTGCGCGCTATCGCCGCAAGCGTGCCGGGCTGCTGGCGTCGAAGGGCCGGTTCCTGGCGGCGCAGTTGCTGGCGATGCTGGACGGGGATGTGTGGCTGGCCAATGCCCGCGCCGCCAACACGGGCGCGTCGATGTTGGCACAGGCAGCGGGCGACCGGCTGGTCGATCCGGTCGAGGCGAACGAAGTGTTCCTGCGCCTGACGGCCGACGAAGCCGCAACCCTGCGCGCGCAAGGCTTTGATTTCTACGACTGGGGCGCAGGCCAGGCGCGGCTGGTGGTGGCATGGGACCAGGATGCGGCAACCGTCGCCCCGCTGGCGCAAGCGATCGCCCGCCTGTGAGCGATACGCCGCGTTCGGCGACCCCGGCGGTCCTGATTCCGTTCGCCATCGTCACCCTGATCTGGGGATCGACCTGGATCGTGATCCGCGACCAGCTGGGCGTGGTGCCGGCGTCGTGGTCGGTGACCTATCGATTCCTGATCGCGGGCGTGACGATGCTGCTCTGGGCATGGCGGCGCGGTGACCGGATCACCCTCGACCGGCGCGGGCTGTTGTTCGCGGCGGGGCTTGGCCTTGCGCAATTCTGCCTGAACTTCAACTTCGTCTACCGCGCCGAACAGTTCGTGACGTCGGGGCTGGTGGCGCTGATGTACGCGCTGCTGATCGTGCCCAATTCGATCCTTGCCCGCATCTTCCTCGGCCAGCGGATGGGGCGGCAATTGCTGGTCGGGTCGGCGATTGCGCTCGGCGGCGTCGCGCTGCTGTTCCTGCACGAAGCGCGCGTCCACCCCGACAATGGCGGCGCGGTGCTGCTGGGCCTCGCCATCGCGCTGGCCGGGGTGTTCGCCGCGTCGGCTGCCAACATCATGCAGGCGACGCCGACCGCCCGCGCCTATCCGATGGTCCCGCTGCTCGGCATCGCCATGCTGATCGGCGCGGCGATCGATGCCAGCTATGCCGCCGCGACGGTCGGGCCGCCGGTGTTCGACTGGCGCTGGGCCTATGTCGGCGGCTTGCTCTACCTCGGCATCGTCGCCTCGGCGGTCGCCTTCACCCTGTATTTCGGGCTGATCCGCGTGATCGGCCCGGCCAAGGCGGCCTATAACGGCGTCATCGTGCCGGTGATCGCGATGCTGTTGTCGACGGTGTTCGAGGGCTATCGCTGGTCGCCGCTCGCCGGGGCCGGGGCGGCGTTGGCGCTCGCCGGGCTGGTCGTGGCGCTCAAGGCGCGCAGGCCGAACCGGTAATCGGGATAGGCGGGACGCCAGCCCAGCACCCGCTTCGCCCGCCCGTTCGCCACCCGCCGGTTCTCGCCGTAGAATGCGCGCGCCATCGGGCTGAGCGTCTCCAGCGGCACGAACGGCGGCGGCGGCAGGCCCAGCAGCGCCGCGGCATAGACGACGACATCGTTCTGCGGCGCGGGGCAATCGTCGGACAGGTTATAGGCACCCGCCGGCCCCGACAGCCCGCGCGCGACCCCCTCGGCGATATCGGCGACATGGACCCGGCTGAACACCTGTCCGGGGCTGTCGACGCGGTGCGCTTCGCCCGCCGCCACCCGTTCGAGCGGCGATCGGCCGGGACCGTAGATACCGGGCAGGCGAAACACCCGCGCGCCCAGCGCCAGCCACGCGGCATCGGCTTCGTTGCGGTTCATCCGGCGACCGGCGATCGGCGCGCTCTCATCGACCCAGCCGCCACCGGCATCGCCGTACACGCCGGTCGACGACAGATAGGCGAGCGTACGCCCAGCCAGCAGGTCGCGATAGTCGCGGAGCACCGGGTCGCCGTCCTTGTCGGGCGGCACGCTGGACAGGATCGCGGTCGCCTGCCGCGCCTCGAACGCCACACGGTCGCGGTCGGCAAAGGCGATGGTGCCGTCCCGCCCGTCGCGGGTGGTGCCGACGACGCGCCAGCCATGCGGCGCCAGCCGCGCGGCGATGGCGCGCGAGGCGTATCCCAGCCCGAAGATCAGGAGGCGCATCGGACTATCGCTGCGCCCGCCCTACCCCCGCGCAGGCGGGGGTCCAGAGCCAGGTAACATGCCGTTGCGTACGTGACCCTGGACCCCCGCCTGCGCGGGGGTACGGCGGCTTTGGGCCGAGGATTATTGCGCGCCATAGCCGTTATACAGCAGCCCGAAATAATCGCCCTTGTTCCACCGCGGCCGCGCGTCCGCATCGGCAAGGTCGAGCGCGATGTCGTGGTTGATCGCCACGAACACCCGCCCCGCCGTCCAGTCGAACGTCTGGCGCATGTCGTCGCCCGGCTGGTGATAGCGATGTTCGAGGAAGTCGGCGACCGCCGCCTTGCCCGGCCCCTTCCACCCGGTGTCGAGCGACACCGCCGGAATCCCCGCCTTGACGAAGCTGTAATGGTCGGAGCGGACGAAGATCGCCTCTTCCGGCTCGGGATCGGGGCTGAGCGCGATGCCGCGCTTGCCCGCCGCCCGCGCCACGGCCTGCGCGACGGTCGAATGGTCTGCGCCGATCGCGACCATATCCTCGAACCGATAGGACAGGATCGGCATGTCGAGGTTGACGTCGGCAACGATCGCGCCGGCGGGCACCGTCGGATGGGTCGCGAAATATTCGCTGCCGATCAGCCCCTTTTCCTCCGCCGTCACGCTGACGAAGATCAGGCTGCGACGGGGCTTGCGCGGATCGGCGGCGAACTGCTTCGCCACCTCGATCATCGCCGCCGTGCCGACGCCATTGTCCATCGCGCCGTTGTTGATGACGTCGGCGCCCTTGGGCAGCGTCGGGTCGGTCGAGATGCCGATATGGTCGAGATGCGCCGACAGCGCGACATATTCCCCCTTCAACGCCGGATCGCTGCCGGGCAGGACGCCGACGACGTTGCTGCTGGTGAAGCGCGTCACCTTCGACCGCTGGCGCGTCGTCACGCGCACCCCGGTCGCCCCGCGCGGCACGGCCTGGCCGGCGGCCTCCGCCTTCACCACCGCAGCCCAGTCGAGCGCGGAGCCGGTGAACAACTTGGCCGCCCCGCCCGCGCTCAGCGACGCGATCGACGGTGCGCCGCTGCCCGGCACCTGCGGCCGGCCGTCCTTGCCCACCCATGTCATGCGCGGGCTGCGATAGACCGACATCAGATAGCTGAAGGGATAGCGATGCGTCTGTTCGGTGTTTTCGATCTGGATCACGCCGATCGCACCGTGCGCCGCCGCCGTCGCCCGCTTGGTATCGCCGCTGCCCAGATGCGCGCGGATCTCGCTCGGCAGGCTGGCGGGCGCGCCGTACAGATAGGCGACGATCTTGCCGCGCACATCAAGACCGGCATAATCGTCGATACCGTTCGCCGCATCGACCACGCCGCGCCCGACGAACACGATCTCGCCCGAAAGCCGCAGATCGGGTTCGAGGAAGCTGGTCGAGGTCAAATAATCACTGCCAAAGGTCAGCGCGGGCCGCCCGGCGGCGGTCAGGCTGCCCTTCCCCGCCGGCACTGCCGAGGCGAGCGGCACGCGCTGCAGATAGGTGCCGTTGTCGCCCGCCGGTTGCAGGCCCGCCGCGCGCATCTGGTCGGCGACATACGCCGCCGCGCGATCATATTCGGGCGTGCCGGGCGCGCGGCCCTTCATTTCGTCCGAGGCGAGGAACGCGACATGGGCGCGCATCGCCGCCTCGTCCGGGGTCAGCGGCGCGGTCTGGGCGAACGCCGGCGCGGCGAGGAGCAACAGGGGGAGCAGGGCACGCATCAACAATTCCTTTGGGTCGCGCGAAGGATCGTCGCCCCGGCCCGTGCCGGGGCGACGACGGTCGACAGGCCGCGCTTACTTCGCGCCGTAGCCGTTATAGAGCGTGCCGAAGAAATCGCCCTTGTTCCATGCCGGACGCTGGGGGGCGTCGGCGATGTCGCGGGCGATCTGGTAGTTCACGTTGATGAAGCGTTCGCCCGATTCCCAGTCGATCGGCGGCCCCTGTACCACTTCGTCCGAGGGCTGGTGATAATTGTTGGCGAAGAACGCATCGACCGCCGCCTTGCCCGGCCCCGACGTGCCCGGCCACAGGAACACCGACGGCACCCCCTGCTGCACGAAGCGATAATGGTCCGACCGCACGAACAGCGCCATGTCGGGCATCGGATCGGGGGAGAAGCTGACCCCCGCCGTCGCCGCCGCGCGCTTCACGATATCGCCCAGCGTCGAGCGCACCGCGCCGAACGCGATGACATCGGTGAACTTGTAGGTGATGATCGGCATGTCGAGATTGACGTCGGCGACCATTTTGGCACCCGGCATCACCTTGGCGATCGTCGGGTTGTTGGCAAAGTAATCCGACCCGACCAGCCCCTTTTCCTCGGCGGTGACCGCAAGGAACAGGATCGAGCGGCGCGGGGCCTTGCCCGCCGCCTTGAACCGCTTGGCCTCCTCGATCAGCGATGCGATGCCGACCGCATTGTCCATCGCGCCGTTATAGATCGTGTCACCCTTCTTGTTCGGGGTGCCGACGCCGACATGGTCGAGATGCGCCGACAGCACGACCGTTTCCGGTGCGACGGTCGGGTCACTGCCGGGCAACAGCCCTGCGACATTGGAGCTGGGCAGCGGGGTCGTGACGGTCTTGATCGCCACGTCCAGCCGCGGCTTTAGCGCGATCCCACGGAACGCCCCCTTGGCCGACAACGCGGTTGCCGCCTTGGCCCAGGTCGTGCCCGATCCTGCGAACAGCTTTTCGGCCCCCGCCGCGCTCAGCGTGGCGAGCGTCGGCACGCCGCCGCCCATGATGTGCCCCTTGCCATCGGCCTCGGCCCAGCTGACGCTGGTCGGCTGGGCAGTGGCGACGGTCTTGGCCATGGGCGAGCGCGCCGAAACCTCGGGCGTCTGGAGCGCGATGATGCCGACCGCGCCCTTCGCCTTGGCGATCGCCGCCTTGGTCGGCAGGCCGCCGAAATGCGCCGCTTCCTCGCTGTCGAGGCCGTCGGGCGCCCCGCGCACCACCGCCACGATCTTGCCGCGCACGTCCAGCCCGGCATAATCGTCGCGCTTCGGCGACGACACGCCATAGCCGACATAGACCACCGGTGCGGCGATCGTCGTGTCCGCCGCCGCCGGATTGACGCCCGGCAGGTAATCCTGCCCGAACGCCAGCGCCTGCCCGTTCAGGCTCAGCTTGCCCATGTCGGCCGGGCCGACCTTGATCAGCGGCACACGCTGCAGATAGCTGCCATCGTCGCCCGCCGGGCGCAGGCCCGCGGCGTAGAATTGCGATGCGACATATTGCGCGGCGATGTCATATTCGGGCGACCCGGCATCGCGGCCGCGCATCGCGTCGCTCGCAAGGAACATGACATGCGCCTTCATCGCCGCCTGCGCGGGCGGCAGGACGGCGTTGATCTCGCCGTTGCGCGCCTGCAGTTCGGCGGCGGTAGGGACGGGTTGGGCGGGGGCCGGCGGCGCATCCTGGGCAATCGCGGCGGTGCTGATGAGAAGACCGAGCAACAAGGCTGGACGGAACATTGGAATCCTTCGACAAACGACCATAGATACAGGCGTAGCTTGTGCCGTGGCCCCGCGCAACGCGGGTCCCGAACGCGAATGAAGGTCGAGAATGATGATGGTCGATGCGACGCGTACCCCGATGACCCCGCCCGTCATCCGCCGCACCGATTATCGCCCGCCGGCATGGCATGTGCCGGAGATCGCGCTGGAATTCGATCTCGATCCAAAGGCGACCCGCGTCACCGCGACGATGATCGTCACGCGAAACGGCGACGAACCGCTGCGCCTCGACGCCGATGGCCTGACCCCGCGCACGGTCACCGTCGATGGCGTCCCACGCGACGACTGGCGGCTGGAGAATGGGGCGCTGGTCCTTGATCTGCCCGGCGACCGGCACGAGGTGACGACCGAGGTCGTGCTCGAACCGCAGGCCAATACCCAGCTGATGGGCCTCTATGCCTCGGGCGGCAACCTGTGCACCCAGTGCGAGGCGGAGGGGTTTCGCCGCATCACCTTCTTCCCCGACCGGCCCGATATCCTCAGCCGCTACCGGGTGAAGATGACCGCCGACAAGGCGCGGTTCCCGGTATTGCTGGCGAATGGCGATCCGGTCGCATCCGGCGATCTGAAGGACGGCCGGCACTGGGCGGAATGGTCCGATCCGTTCCCCAAGCCCAGCTATCTCTTCGCACTGGTCGCGGGCGACCTGGTTGCGAACCGCGCGCAGTTCGTGACTGCTTCGGGGCGCGAGGTCGAGCTTGGCATCTGGGTCCGCGCGCCTGATCTCGCCAAGACCGATCATGCGATGCGTGCGCTGAAGACCTCGATGGCGTGGGACGAACGCGTCTATGGCCGCGAATATGACCTCGACGTGTTCAACATCGTCGCGGTCGACGATTTCAATTTCGGGGCGATGGAGAATAAGGGGCTGAACATCTTCAACAGCCGCTACATCCTCGCCGACCCCGACACCGCGACCGATTACGACTATGACGGCATCGCCGCCGTCGTCGCGCATGAATATTTCCACAACTGGTCAGGCAACCGCGTCACCTGTCGCGACTGGTTCCAGCTGTCGTTGAAGGAGGGCTTCACCGTCCTGCGTGACCAGCAATTCTCGGCGGATCAGGGGTCGGCGGCGGTCAAGCGGATCGAGGATGTGCGATCGCTGCGCGCGTCGCAGTTCCCGGAGGACGCCGGGCCCCTCGCCCATCCGATCCGGCCCGATGCGTATCAGGAAATCAGCAACTTCTACACCGCGACCATCTATAACAAGGGCGCGGAGGTCGTGCGGATGATCGCGACGATCCTGGGGCCGCAGGCATTTCGCGCCGGCACCGACCTGTATTTCACCCGCCATGACGGGACGGCGGCGACGTGCGAGGATTTCGTGGTGGCGATGGAGGATGCCTCGGGCGTCGATCTCTCCGCCTTCCGCTTGTGGTACAACCAGGCCGGCACCCCGCGCGTGTCGGCGACGCTGGAGCATCATGCCGGCGGCGGTCGCGCCACGCTGTCGCTGCGCCAGACGGTGCCGCCGACGCCGGGCCAGGCGACCAAGCAGCCGATGGTCCTGCCGCTGAAGCTCCGCCTGTTCGGCGCGGAAACCGGCCGTCCCCTAAGCGACGAACAGCTGTTCCTTTTCGATCGGGAAACGACCGCGATCACCTTCGAAACCGTCACCGAACGCCCGATCCTGTCGATCAATCGCGGCTTTTCGGCGCCGGTGATCGTCGAGACCGACCGGACCTCGGCCGACCTCGCCTTCCTGAGCGCGCATGACGACGATCCGTTCGCGCGGTACGAGGCGATGCAGCAGCTGATGCTCGACACGCTGGTCGCCTCGGTCGCGAGCGGGCATGGCGATCACGCGGCGGTGATCGATGCGGTTGCCAACACGCTGGCCGACGACCGGCTCGACCGGGCATTCGTCGCGGAGGCGGTGCTGTTACCCTCCGACAGCTTCATCGGCGACCAGATGGGCGTGGTCGATCCCGACGCGATCTTTGCCGCGCGCGAGGCGCTGCGCAGCGATATCGGCCGCGCGCTGCTGCCCGAATGGCGCGCCGCCTATGCCGCGACGGAGGCGCACGCGTTCGAATATACCCCGGATGCGAAGGGCAAGCGCCGGCTGCGCACCGTCGCGCTGGGCTATATCGCCGCATCGGGGGCGAGCGATGCGGATGCCATCGCCTTTGCCCAGTTCGAGCAGGCCGACAACATGACCGACCGGCAGGGGGCGTTGATGACGCTGGTCAATTCGGACTCGGACGACCGGATCGCCGCGCTCGATATCTTTTACAACCGCTACCGCGACAATGGCCTGGTGCTGGACAAGTGGTTCACGACGCAGGCGCTGTCGACCCGCGCCGATGCGTTCGAACAGGTCGAGGAACTGGCCGGCCACCGCGACTTCACCCTCACCAACCCCAACCGTGCCCGCGCGCTGATCGGCGCGTTCAGCATGAACCAGCGCGCGTTCCACCGGGCGGACGGTGCCGGATACCGGTTCCTGGCGGACCAGCTGATCGCGCTCGACCGGATCAACCCGCAGACGGCGGCCAAGATGCTGCCGCCGCTCGGCCGCTGGCGGCGGTTCGACCGGGCACGCGGCGAATTGATGCGCAAGGAACTGGACCGTATCCTGTCGGTGCCTGGACTGTCGAAGGATATGCTGGAGCAGGTCGGCAAGTCGCTGGGATAGTCCAAGCGCGCTTCATTCTTCTTCAACGACCTTGCCCCATCATGCCGCGAAGTTTGGATCGCGGGCAGGAGCGGCAGGATAATGTTTCGCGTACCCGACCAAGCCACGCTCAGCCTGTGCGCGGTCTTTGTCAGCCTGTGTTTTGCCGCGACATTCCTGGGGCTGTGGCGACGAAACCCGGCCGAGCGTTTCTGGCTGTGGTGGTCGGCCAGCCGGTTCATCTATGTCGTCGGCGTCGTCGGGTTCAACGAACTACCACCGCCGATACCGGCCCCGGCCGGCATGCTGCTGTTCGGTGCGTCCGCCGCCGCGACGCTGCTGACCCTCGCCGGGCTGCGGTCCTTTGCCGGGATGCGGCCTTGGCGCGGCTGGATGACGCTGCTGCTGCTGGTGCCGTCGCTGCTGTACGGCGCGGTCGCGATCCATTCGCCCGGCCTGACGACACCGGCCGGCGCGTTGATGACGCGAATGGCGGGCGGGATCGGGCTGACGATCGTGCTGACGACCTGCGGCGTGGTGCTGCTGGCCGGTGCCAGGGGATGGGCGCGGATGATCGGCATGGCATTGATCGCCCATCTGCCGAGCTATGCCACCGTCCTGACCTCCGCATGGATGCCGGGTGCCCAACTGGACGCGCTGGCGACGTGGCTGTGGATGACGCAGCCGGTGCTGATGCTGGCGATGGACCTGTTGCTGCTGGCCATGCCCGGCATGATGGCGATGGAGCGCCTGCGGCAAGCGGCGTCGTGCGACGGACTGACCGGGCTGTACAACCGCCACTGGCTCGCCACCGTCGAGCCGGCACGGGCCGCGACCGGCGTCGCCGTCGCGATGATCGACCTCGACGGGTTCAAGGGCGTCAACGACCGGTGCGGCCATGCCGCGGGCGACCGGTTGCTGGCCGATTTCGCCCGGCACCTGCGCGACTGGACCGACCGGCACGATGGCGATGCGGTGCGGCTGGGCGGGGACGAGTTCCTGATCCTGTTCGCCGCCGGCGACGATCGGCTGGCGGCATCGCTGCAACGCCATGTCGCGGCCGCAGCGGACGGAAACCCCGCCTGGCCGCGCTGGTCGGCGAGCATCGGCATCGCGCCCTGCCCGGCCGGATCGACGACGTTGCAGGGCGCGATGCACGCCGCGGACGAAGCGCTCTATTCGGTGAAGAAGGCGCGACGGTCGGGTGCGGCCTGCGCGGCCTGACCGACGATCCTCAGCGGCGGGCGAACCATTCCGGGAAACGCTGCGCCTTTTCCGCCACCAGCGTTTCGTAATAGCGCATCAGGTCGATCGCATGGTCACGGTCGGTGCGGACCCGGGCCGCCGCCACATTCGCCGCCGCCTTCACCTGCGTATAGTCCCGCGCGAACATCCGTTCGATCGCGTCCGCCGCCGAACGCGGATCGCGCGCGGCATAGGTTTCGGCATAGTCCGGCTCGGCGATCTCGGCACAACCGCCCTCGTCCGGCACGATCAGCGGCAGGCCCGATGCCAGCCCCTCCAGCCCGACCAGCCCGAACGGCTCGGCATCCGATCCGTGGATCAGCGCGTCGCAGCTGGCCATGATCCGCGCGAGGCGTACCCGGTCATAGACCGGGCGGAACAGCTTGATATGCGGGCTGTTCTTCAGCCGCCGCTCCAGCCGCGCGGTATGCACCCCGCTGCCGATCTGGATCATACCGACCGGCAGGTGCTCGCCCGCCATCTCCACCGCGTCGAAGATCATCGGCCAGCGTTTTTCGGCATGGTGCCGCCCCAGCCCGAGCAGCAGATGCCCCTCGGGCGGCAGGCCAAGCTGTTCGAGGAGCGACGCGCGCAACGCCTCGTCGCGATGCTCGGGCGAGAAGAAGCCGCGCTGGATGCCGAGCGGCATTGACGCATGGACGGTCAGCCCACGCGCGGCGTGACGCTTTTCCAGCGCCGGGCCGTTGGTGACGAACGCGTCCATCTTTTCAAGGTAGCGCGCCATGTAGCGCGTCCACCACATGAACGCCTCCTCGATCCGCTCGCGGCTGGCCAGCCGTTCGAACCAGCGCAAGGGGTAGGCGCCGACATTGTCGTTATGCGCGAAATAGACCTTCACCGCATGGCCCGGCCAGTCGGCGACGATGGTCGCGGGCCGCCACGGGCTGGACGCCTCGACCACATCGGGGTGCAGTTCGTCGAGCAGCGCATGGATCGCCCCGCCGCGCACGAAGATGCCGTAATTGGGGTCGAGGACCAGCGTCGGTGCCTTTACCCAATAGATGCGCCCGCCGCCCGGCCGCTCCTCGACCGCGTTTTCCTTGGCCGGGGCGATCACGATCAGCTCATGGCCCAGTTCGGCCATGATCGTCATCTTGTGATCGATATAGGTGCGGACCCCCCCGCCGGTCGGCGAGTAGAATTCGTTGACGTCGACGACGCGCATCGGGGGTCTGGCTTCAGTCGAGCGGGGCGAAACCGCCCAGCCCGCGCAGATACTGGGCACGCACCGTCGTGGTCGTCACGCCCGCCGGCACGGTGACGATCGCCTCCGCCAGTTTCGGGCGCGACCGGCCGAGCTTGCCCGCGCCCGGAAAGCCTGCCCCGTCGCGCATAAAATTGAACTTGTTGCGGCCATCGCGGTCATGGGTGAACAACAGCGCATAGCGGCCCGGCGACGGCGCACGGATGCACAGCTGCACGTTGCCCGACGCCGGCATGTCGGCCCAGACCCGGCGGAAGAACTTGCCCTCCTTGCGCAGGTCGTGGTCGTCCTTCAGGAAATCATCCTCGTTCGCCGGATAGAGTTCGAGCTTCAGCCGGCCGGTGCGGTCCTTCAGCCCGACCACGTTGACGCGGATCGCCGGGCCCTGGTTCGCATTGCACGCGGCGGCATCGCTGCCGATCGACTGGGCGGCCGCGGGACCGGCGGCCAGCAACGCCGCACCCAGCAGCGTCAGGGCAAATTTCATCATTCTTTCCTTGCGAGCGCAGGAAGCCCGAATGCCGCCATCAACACCACGTGCGTAAACAGGGTGAGAGTCGCGATGAATGCGACCAGGTCGGACAGGGCTTCGCCATGCCCGATAAACATAATCGCGAAGTTGGCGAAAAGAAGGTCTTTGTTCGGCAACAGCGGCAACCGCGCCACGACCAGCCGCCCGGCCGCCAGGAACAGCCACCAGGTGATCGACACATTGGGCATCGCGAAATAGCTGGCGATGCCGAACGCCAGCGACCCCAGCACCAGCCGCGCGCAATGCACGCCGAAGATCCAGCGCAGCATGGCGCCCGGCAGCGAAAAGACCCGGCGCGAAAACAGCAGCAGCACGCCCGAAATCCCGACCGCCACCGCCGACGACCAGCCGAGCATTTCCAGCTGCTGGGGCGGGAACAGTTCGAACGCGAAGGGCAGCGTAACCGCCAGCATGCCGACCGTCACGATATTGCCGGCGATCCCCGACAGGATCGTCACGTCCTTCACCGCGCCGAACGGGGCGGTCACCATCTTCAGCCGGGCACGGGCCCAGGCATAGAAGAACACGTCACCCGAATAGCCGATGACAACATCGTTCGCGATCCGCTTGCGCACCAGCGCGCCGAACCCGTCGAACGGCAACCGCCAAAGCCGACGGAAAATGACGAAATCGAACAGCGGCGGCGAAAAATAGGCGAGCGCGAAGAACAGATAGAACCACGGCGAATCCGGCGCGGCCAGTTCGACCCCGGCCCAGCCATGGTCGAACAGCTCCCACGCCAGCCCGACGATCATCAGTCCGGACAGCAGCGCGCCCAAGATACGCGGCCAACGCGGGCGCGACCGGTCCAGCGGCTCCAGCCCGGCCAGATCGGGACGCACGCCAGCGGTGTCGGCTTCGGTTACCATGTCGCGCGACGTCCTAGCGGTTCGCGCCCATCGCCGCCAGCGTCATGCCGCCGGTGCCACCGCGTCGGGATGCGCCGCGGCGAAGGCGGGCAGGTCGGCCGCCCGCGCATCGATCGCCACCAGCCGGGGCCAGGGCGACAGGTCGAGGTCGAACCGCCGCGCATTATAGAGCTGCGGCACGAGGCAGCAGTCGACCACGCCCGGTGCGTCGCCGCCGAAGAACCCGTCCGCCGGGGCCGCCGCCTCCAGCGCGACCAGCCCTTGCGCGATCCAGTGGCGATACCAGTCGCCCTTCGCATCGGCATCGGCGCCGAACTGCGCCTCCAGCCGCTGCAACACGCGCAGATTGTCGATCGGGTGAATGTCGGCGACGATCACCAGCGCCAATGCCATCGCCCGCGCCCGGTCCAGCGGATCGGCGGGGAACAGGCCTGGGTGGGGATGCGCCGCGTCCAGCCAGTCGAGGATCGCCAGCGACTGGGTCAGCATCGTGCCCCCGCCGATATCGAGCGCGGGGATCAGCCCTTGGCGGTTGCGCGCCAGATGCCCGGCCGCGCGATGCTCGCCCTTCAGCAGCGAGACGGCCACGCTGGTCCACGCCACCCCCTTCAGGTTCAGCGCGATGCGGACGCGGTAAGCCGCCGACGATCGGTGATAATCGTAGAGGGTATAGCCGTTCACTTGGGCGAGCCGCTCGCCGGGACCAGCGAGGTACCGGCGCGACCGCTGCGAAACGCGCTGAACCACGTTGCCGGGTTCAGGTTGGTCGTGCCATCGAGCGAGAAGGTGATGAACTCCGCCCGGCCGCCGATATTCTCCCACGGCACCGGCCCGCCCAGGCCCCGTTCGGCTTCGGAAAAGCGGCTGTCGGCGCTGTTGTCGCGATTGTCGCCCATCAGGAAGACGTGGTTCGCCGGAATCACGATCGCCGGGAAATTGTCGCCCTGCGAATAGCGATAATCGATCGTGTCGTACTGCCGCCCGTTGGGCAGCGTCTCGCGGAACAGCGGCAGGCGGCAGAACGCGCCCTTGTCGGTGCGGACCAGTGCGCCGGGATACTGGTCGGGATCGCATTTGGTGTTGGCATCGACCGGGATCATCGCATCGCCCATCGCTTTCCGGGGGATCGCCACGTCGTTGATGTAGACGACGCCGCCCGCCACCTCCAGCCGGTCGCCCGGCAGGCCGATGACGCGCTTGATGAGGTCGGTGTTGCTGCCCGGCGGCTTCACGATCACCACGTCGCCGCGTTCGGGCAGCGATCCCCACAGCCGGCCATGCCATGCCGGCAGCTGGACGCTCCACGTTTCCTGCGGCTGGCGCAGCACGATGTCGCGGAACATCGCCACCGGGTTGGGGATGGTCGGCGACACGAACGACCAGCCATAGGCATATTTGCTCACCACCAGCCGGTCGCCGACGCGCAGGCCCGGCAGCATCGATTCGGACGGGATGTAGAACGGCTTGGCGACGAAGCTGTGGAAGCCCAGCACCACCAGCAACAACCAGAACAGCCCGCGCAATTCGCCCTTCCAGTCGAGCCGGCGGGCAGGCGCGGCGTGGCTGGCGGCGGGGGTCGGCTGCGACGGCGCAGGAACGTCCTGGTTCTCCAGCGCCACATGATCGGCCATCGAATGTCCTACTCTACCCTGGGCAACGCCTCGATAATGACGAACGCCTGGGCCCAGGGATGGTCGTCGGTCATCGTCAGATGTACCACCGCGACGTGGCCCTCGGGCGTCATCGCGTCAAGCCGTGCTTTTGCACCGCCGGTCAGGTGCAGCGTCGGCGCACCGGAAGGGGCGTTGACCACGCCGATATCGCGCATGAACACGCCCTGCGCAAAGCCGGTGCCGACCGCCTTCGAAAACGCTTCCTTGGCGGCGAAGCGCTTGGCGAGGGTTCCGGCGCGGGTGAAGGGGCGTTTTTCGGCCTTGGCCTGCTCGACCGGCGTGAAGACGCGCTGGACGAAGCGGTCGCCAAATCGGTCGAGCGAATTCTGGATCCGCTCGATATTGCAGAGGTCGGAGCCGAGGCCGAGGATCATGCGCAGTTCCTCCCCGGCACGGGGAGGGGGACCATGCGCAGCATGGTGGAGGGGGGCTTCCTGCTCCACGACGGTAGCGAAAGGGGATGCCCCCCTCCACCACTCGCTTTCGCGAGCGGTCCCCCTCCCCGTACCGGGGAGGAATTCGCGTTCACCGCGCCGTCTCCATCAAGTCCTTCATCCGCCGCACCACCGGTCCCAGCCCGCCGAAGATCGCCTCGCCGATCAGGAAATGGCCGATATTCAGCTCGCGCACCTGCGGGATCGCGGCGATCGGCACGACGTTATCGAACGTCAGCCCATGCCCGGCATGGACCTCGATCCCGTTCTTGGCGGCGAGCGCGGCGGCATCTGCAATGCGGCGCAGCTCGGCGACCTGTTCCTCGCCCGACAATTCCGCATAGCGCCCGGTGTGCAGCTCGACGACCGGCACGCGGAGCGCCACGGCGGCGGCAATCTGTGCCGCGTCGGGTTCGATGAATAGCGACACCCGAATACCCGCATCCGCCAGCGCCCGCACCATCGGTGCCAGCTTGTCCTGCTGCCCGGCGACGTCCAGCCCACCCTCGGTCGTGCGCTCCTCGCGCTTCTCGGGAACGATGCACGCGGCGTGCGGCCGGTGCTTTAGCGCAATGGCCAGCATCTCCTCGGTCGCCGCCATTTCCAGGTTCAGCGGCAGCGTCAGTTCGCTCGACAGGCGGGCGATATCGGCATCGGTGATGTGGCGGCGATCCTCGCGCAGATGCGCGGTGATGCCCTCCGCACCATGCTCGGCCGCCAGCAGCGCGGCACGCACCGGATCGGGATAGCCCGATCCCCGCGCATTGCGCACCGTCGCGACGTGGTCGATGTTGACGCCCAGGCGCAGCGGGCCGGTCATGCCGCCCGGCTCCCCGGCTTGATCGCCGGAATCGCCGCCAGGTCGGCGGGCAGGGCGTCGGGGTGATAGCTCGGCACGTCGAGCCGGATCAGCGGGTGGAAGGGCACGCCCAGATCCGCGGTACCGTTCGACCGGTCGACCAGCGACGCGGCGGCGACGACTTCGCCGCCCGCCGCCTGGATCGCGGCGATCGCTTCGCGCGACGACAGGCCGGTGGTCACCACATCCTCCATCATCAGCACGCGGGTGCCGGGATCGATGCGGAAGCCGCGGCGCAGCTCGAACGTACCGGTCGGGCGTTCGAGGAACATGGCGGGCACGCCCAGCGACCGGCCCATTTCATGGCCGACGATCACCCCGCCCATCGCCGGCGCGATCACAACGTCGATTCGTTCCCGCAGCTCGGCAGGAAAGCGACCGGCCAGTTCGTCGCACAGCCGCGCGGCGCGGCGCGGGTCCATCAGCACGCGGGCGCATTGCAGGTAACGCGAGGACCGCAGACCCGACGACAGGATGAAATGTCCCTCCAGCAGCGCTTCCGCTGCACGGAATTCGTCGAGGATCGCGTCGTCGTTCATGGCTGTCGTCCTGCCCACTTGCATGTGCGCGCCCTGTACCGCCGCGAAGGGTGCGTTCGCAACCATCGCTTGAGGACAGGCGACATGCCGCGTATAGCCCTGTGGGTTAGGGTTTCCAAACGCCCACAGCACGCGACCACGCCGCACAAGAAGCGTACCGCGTGCCCACTAACGGGGTGATACGACACGATGCGAAGCATTGGGATGAGGATGTTGGTACTGGCGGCGGCCGCCGCGCTGGCGGGGGGCGCCCATGCCGCCGCGCCGAAAGCGGTAACGCCGGGTACGCAAGAGGTGGCCACCGCGCCACAGGCGGGCGCACCGCCCCCCGGATCGGCGGAGGCTGCCCCAACCGGACAGGTGACGCCACCAACGACCGCAGCGGCCCCCGCCCCGGTAAAGGTGCAGGACCCGACGCTGGATCGAAACGGCGCGCCGCTGCTGGTCGCGACGCCGGGGATCGGCCAGCCAACCGACCGCGCGATCGACCTGCAGGAACAGGTCACGCCGAACGGCCGCGAGGCGAAGGCGTTTCACAACAACATCCTGATGTGGGTCATCATCGGCGTCTCGCTGCTGGTGCTGTTCCTGCTCGGTTATGTCGTGATCCGCTTCCGCGAGAGCGCGAACCCGGTCCCGTCGAAGACGTCGCACAACACGATGATCGAAATCGTGTGGACCGCCGCGCCGGTGCTGATCCTGGCGGCGATCGCGGTGCCCTCGATCGGGCTGCTCGCGCGGCAGTTCAAGCCGGCCCCGGACAACGCGGTGACGATCAAGGCGATCGGCAACCAGTGGTTCTGGTCCTACGAATATCCCGATTATGGCGGCGTGTCGGTGACCGCCAACATGCTGAAGGAAAAGAACGAGGTCGCCGCCGGGCAGCGCTATCGCACCGATGCCGACGGTCCCCGCCTGCTGGCGGTAGACAACCGCATCGTGCTGCCGGTCGGCGTGCCGATCCGCCTCATCACCACCGCGACCGACGTGATCCACAGCTGGGCGATGCCCGCGTTCTGGATCAAGCTCGACGCGGTGCCCGGTCGCCTGAACGAAACCAGCTTCACCATCGAAAAGCCGGGCCTGTATTTCGGCCAGTGCAGCGAACTGTGCGGCGCGCGCCATGCGTATATGCCGATCGCGGTCGAAGCGGTGCCGGTGGCGCAGTTCAACCGGTGGATCCAGGCGAAGGGCGGCACCCTGCCCGGTGCCAAGGAAGCCGCCGCGCCCACGAACGCCGTGATCCCGCAGCCGGGTGCCGATGCCGCCGACGCGACGTCGAACGCCAGCAACGCGGCCGACGTACCCGTCGTCAACGCGACCGAAGCCGCCTCTCCCTCCACCCAGCGCGCCACCGGCAACGGCGGCGGCGTCGGCAACGTGGACCAGTAAGATGACCGATACCGCCCTTCCCGGCCACCATGCGTTCGATGCGCACGGGCATGGCCATGACGCGCACCATCATGATGCGGACCACAAGCCGGGCTTCTTCGCCCGGTGGTTCATGTCGACCAACCACAAGGATATCGGGACGCTCTACCTGATCTTCGCGATCGTCGCGGGGATCATCGGTGGTGCGATCTCGGGCCTCATGCGGCTCGAACTGGCGCAGCCGGGCATCCAGTGGCTGCCATGGCTGTCGGGCCATGAAGGCGACCAGGCGCTCCATTTCTGGAATGTGCTCATCACCGCGCACGGCCTCATCATGGTGTTCTTCATGGTGATGCCGGCGATGATCGGGGGGTTCGGCAACTGGTTCGTGCCGATCATGATCGGTGCGCCGGACATGGCGTTTCCGCGGATGAACAACATCTCGTTCTGGCTGCTGATCCCCGCCTTCCTCCTGCTGCTCGGCAGCACGGCGTTCGGTGGCGGCGCGGGTACCGGCTGGACGGTCTATGCACCGCTGTCGACCTATGGCGAACCCGGACCCAGCGTGGACATGGCGATCCTGTCGCTCCACCTGGCGGGTGCCTCGTCGATCCTGGGCGCGATCAACTTCATCACCACCATCTTCAACATGCGCGCGCCGGGCATGACCCTGCACAAGATGCCGCTTTTCGTGTGGTCGGTGCTGGTTACCGCGTTCCTGCTGCTGCTGGCGCTCCCCGTGCTGGCCGCTGCGATCACGATGCTGCTGACCGACCGCAAGTTCGGCACGACCTTCTTCGATCCCGCCGGCGGTGGTGACCCGATCCTGTACCAGCATCTGTTCTGGTTCTTCGGCCATCCCGAAGTGTACATCATGATCCTGCCGGGCTTCGGCATCGTCAGCCACATCGTCGCGACCTTCAGCAAGAAGCCGGTGTTCGGTTATCTCGGCATGGCATACGCGATGGTCGCGATCGGCGCGGTCGGCTTCGTCGTGTGGGCGCATCACATGTTCACCACCGGCCTGTCGGTGAACACCAAGATGTATTTCACCGCCGCCACGATGCTGATCGCAGTGCCGACCGGCATCAAGATCTTCTCGTGGATCGCAACGATGTGGGGCGGCAGCTTGCGTTTCCCCACGCCGATGCTGTGGGCGATCGGGTTCATCTTCATGTTCACCGTCGGCGGCGTGACCGGCGTGGTGCTGGCCAATGGCGGCGTCGACGACGTGCTGCACGACACCTATTATGTCGTCGCCCACTTCCACTACGTCCTGTCGCTGGGCGCGGTGTTCGCGCTGTTCGCCGGCTTCTACTACTGGTTCCCCAAGATGTCGGGGAAGATGTACAACGAACTGCTGGGCAAGCTGCACTTCTGGGTGTTCTTCATCGGCGTGAACGTCATGTTCTTCCCGATGCACTTCCTAGGCACGCAGGGGATGCCGCGGCGCTATCCGGACTATCCGGATGCCTATGCGTTCTTCAACCACATCGCCTCGGCCGGATACGGCATCATGGCGATCGGCATGGTGTTCTTCTTCGTGAACGTCGTCATCTCGCTGATCGGCGGCCGCAAGGCGGCGGACAATCCGTGGGGCGAAGGCGCGACGACGCTGGAATGGACGCTCAGCTCGCCGCCGCCGTTCCACCAGTTCGAAACCCTGCCCAAGATCGACTGATCGCCGGCAGCGCAAGCAGACCAGAAACGCCCCGGAGCAATTCGGGGCGTTTTTGTTTGCCGCAAAAGCAAGCAGTCCACGGGTGACGATCACTCCGAAAACAACATAGATACGATATCGTAACAAATTCCGGATATCGCCTGGAACTTACCGCAGCGTCCGAACGTTGTGGGGCGTTTTCTCCAATCGATACATTCCGTTAACCATTCCCGTCCATAACGGCCCAACCACCAGAGTAGCGGTGCGTGGGGGTAATGCCGATGTTGGACGGACCATCGATCATCGACGACAATGATGCGGTAGCAGACCCGCATCCAGCGGCGCAGGCGACGCCGACCGGGACGTGGCGGCCGACCGAGACCCATGGCGCACTGGCAGCGGCGTTGCTGCTCGCGGCGTGCGATTCGGGCGGTGGCGGCGGCGGCAGCGGATCAGGGCTGGTAACCGTTCCGACCCCCGCCCCGGTTCCGACCCCCACGCCCAGCCCCAGCCCCAGCCCGACTGCCGCCGCACTGACCGCGCAAGGTGCCAGCCGCTTCCTGGCGCAGGCGACGATGGGTGCCAACCGCACGTCGATCGATGCCGTCCTGAACACCGGTATCGCCGGCTGGATCGATGCCCAGTTCGCCCGCCCGCGCGACCCGAGCCATTGGGACTGGCTGGTGTCGAAGGGTTTCAACGACGCCACGAACAACAACAATATCAACGGCCAGAACGGCTACGACGCCAGCGTATGGCGACAGGCGATCGCCGGCAGCGATCCGCTGCGCCAACGGGTTTCGCTGGCCCTGCTCGATTTCCTGGTGGTCGGGATCGGCGGCCTGAACATGCCGTGGCGCGCATTTTCGATGGCGGCGTATCATGACCTGCTGCTTGACCATGCGTTCGGCAACTATCGTGACCTGCTGGGCGCGATCACGCGCAGCCCGGCGATGGGGTCGTTCCTGAGTTCGGCGGGCAGTCGCAAGGCCAATCCGTCGAACGGTTCGATGCCCGACGAGAATTTCGCGCGCGAACTGATGCAGCTGTTCACGCTGGGCGTATACCAGCTGGAGCAGGATGGCAGCGTGCGTATGTCGAATGGCGTACCGCTGGAAACCTATACGCAGGACGACGTGTCCCAGCTGGCGCGCGTGTTCACCGGGCTGAATACCGTCAATTTCGACAATGCCACGCCCGATCGGATGCGATCGCCGATGCAGGTCTATGTCACCGCCAACGAAACGGGGGCGGCGACGGTGCTGGGCGCAACCGTGTCGGGTGGCGGAATGGCGGCGGTCGATGCCGCGCTCGACATCCTGTTCCGCCATCCCAACGTCGCGCCGTTCGTGTCGCGGCAGTTGATTCAGCGGATGGTGACATCCAATCCAAGCCGCGGCTATGTCGGGCGGGTTGCAGCCGTTTTCGCCAATAATGGCAGCGGGGTGCGCGGCGATATGAAGGCGGTGATCCGCGCCGTTCTGCTCGATTCCGAGGCGCGCGACGATGCGGCGGCGCTGGCCAGTGCGTCCGCCGGGCGGCTGCGCGATCCGGTCCAGCGGCTGACCAACTGGGCACGCGCGTTCGGCGTCACCTCCCCCAGCGATGCCTGGGCGATCGGCGACACCACCAGCACGACATTGCGGCTGGGCCAGTCAATCGGCCGCTCGCCAAGCGTCTTCGGCTTCATGCGGCCGGGCTATGCCCCGCCCGGCACGGCGATGGCACAGGCCGGGATGACCGCGCCGGAATTCCAGGTCGCCAGCGAACAGACCAACATCGCCTATGTGAACTACATGCAGTCGCTGGTCGGCGGCGGCACCGGCGATGTGAAGGCCGATTATGCGCCGATGATGGCGCTGGCCTCGGACAGCCAGAAACTGGTCGACGAAGTGAACCTGATCCTCGCCGCCGGGCAGTTGCGCGCATCGACCGTGACCACGATCCGCGCCGCCGTCGACAGCATCCCGCTGACCGCGAACAACGCCACGCTGAACCGCACGGGGGTCGCGATCCTGCTGACCCTCGCCGCCCCCGATTATCTGGTGCTGAAATGACCGCTCCGACGATCCTGCACGACGTTTCGCGCCGCGCCTTCCTGCAACGTACCGCCGCGCTGGGCGTCGCGGGTGTCGCGGCACCACTCGCCACGACGCTGGGCGCGATCGGGGAGGCGGCGGCAGCGACCGCGAGCGATTACAAGGCGCTGGTGTGCGTGTTCCTGCAGGGCGGGAACGACCATTACAACACGCTGGTCCCCTATGACCCGACCTCGCACGCTCTGTACGCCGCGGCGCGTGGCGGGCTGGCGCTGGGGCGCGACGCGTTGCAGGCGACGGCGCTGACCGGTGCGGACCTGGGCGGGCGGGCCTATGCCCTGGCCCCCGCCATGGCCCCGCTCAACCCGTTGTTCGATGCCGGGCGCCTGGCAGTCGCGCTGAACGTCGGTACGCTGATCCAGCCGACGACGCGCGCGCAATATCTGAACAAGTCGGTGCGCCTGCCCCCGAAGCTGTTTTCGCATAACGACCAGCAGAGCTTCTTCCAGGCGTCCAGCCCCGAAGGTGCGGTGTCGGGGTGGGGCGGGCGGATCGGCGACCTGTTCCAAGCGGGCAACGGGTCGTCGACGATGACCTGCATCAACGCATCGGGCAACGCCGTCTTCCTGACCGGGCGGCAGGCGATCCAGTATAATGTCGGCACCGGCGGGCCGGTGTCGCTGCTGCGCGGGGCGACCTCGCTCTACGGGTCGAGCGCCGCCGCCAGCGCGCTGCGCCAGATGATGACCGAAACCAACCCGCATATGTTCGCGACCGAATATGCGCGGGTGAACAAGCGGGCGATGGATACCCAGGCACAGCTCGCCAACCTGCTGGCCGGTGCGCCCGAATCGCAATTCGGCCTGTTCCCCAGCGGCAATGCGCTGGCCGACCAGCTGCGCATGGTCGCGCGGATGATCGCGATTTCGGGCGAGCTGGGCACCAAGCGGCAGGTCTTCTTCGTCGCGATGGGCGGGTTCGACCTGCACGACAATCTGGCGTCGAGCCAGCCGGTGGTGCTGGCCCGGCTTGCCGCCGCATTGCGGGCGTTCCACGACACCACGGTCGCGCTGGGCGTGGCGGACAAGGTCACGACCTTTACCGGGTCCGATTTCGGGCGGACGCTGACGTCGAACGGCAATGGCGTCGACCATGGCTGGGGATCGATGCACTTCGCCATGGGCGGGGCGGTGAAGGGCAAGCGGTTCTATGGCGCGGCCCCGGCGATCGGCAGCAACACCAACGACGATGTGGGCCAGGGCCGGTTGATCCCGACCATGGCGGTCGACCAATATGCATCGACCATGGCGCGCTGGTTCGGGGTGTCGGACAGCGACCTGTCGACCGTGCTGCCCAATATCGGGAATTACGACAAATCCACCTGGTCGCAGGGATTCGTCTAAGCCACGGATCGCCCCCGCGTCAGCAGCGCCCGATCCGCATCGCGGTGCCGGCCACCACCGGCCCGCCGACGCACAGCAGCAGGCTGGTCGCCGCCAGCAGCTTGACCGCCCCCGCGCCGCCGTCCAGCCCGCCCGCGCCGAAGATCACCAGCGGCAGCGCGAGCGGCAGCAGGACGAGGCCGGCGACCGCCCCGCCGCCGCGCAGGCCGGCGGTCAGTGCCGCCGTCGCCACCCCCAGCGCCGCCAGCCCCGGCGTGCCGAGCAGCAGGCCGATCTCCAGCGCCAGCAGCGTCGCCCCGTCCATGCCCAGCAACGCCGCCGACAGCGCGGCGGCGACCATGACCGCCGGCGCGAAGCCCAGCCAGTGGCCGATGGTCTTGGCCGCCGCGACGCTCGTCTCGCTCCAGCCGCGTATCGCCAGCTGATCGATCACGCCGCTTTCGATATCGGGCGCGACCAGCCGGTCGAGCGGCAGCAGCGCGGCCAGCAGCGCCGCCGCCCATGCCACCCCGCCGCCGATCCGCGCCAGCAGCGCCGCATCGGGACCGATCGCAAAGGGAAACAGCGTCGCGACCAGCAGGAAGAAGGCGATGGGCAGCAACAGCCCGCCGCCGCTCCACGCGATGCGCAGCTCCCGGGCGATCAGCGCGATCACAGCGTGACGACCCGTGCGCCCGGCAGCGCGACGGCCACATGGCTGGCGACCAGCACCGCCCCGCCACCGCCGCGGTGCGCGGCGATCGCCGCCTCCAGCCGGGCGAGCGAGGCGGTATCCAGTCCATTGGCCGGTTCGTCGAGCAACCAGAGCGGCGCGCCGCTGACGATCACGCGGGCGATCGCCGCCCGGCGCTTCTGCCCGGTCGACAGCATCCGCACCGGCACATCGGCCAGCGGCTCGATCGCCATCGCGGTCAGCGCCGTGCCCAGCCGGTCGCGCGCGCCATCCAGCCCGGCCCAGAAGTCGAGCGCCGCGCCCAGCGGCACCGCCGCGTCCAGCGCCGCCGCCTCCGCCAGCAACGCGACCGCGCCGTTGCGCGCGACGCTGCCCCCGGCCGGTGGCAACAGCCCGGCGGCGATCCGTACCAGCGTCGATTTACCGACGCCGTTCGGCCCCTGCACCCACAATGCCTCGCCCGCCCCGAGCGCAAACGACAGGTCGCGGAACAGCACCCGCCGCCCGCGCGCGCCCGTCACTCGCGTAAAGGACAGGATCAATCGGCGTCTTCCAGCGCGTGCATGTCGTCGTCGGACAGGCCGAAATGATGGCCGACCTCATGCACCACGACATGACGGATCAGGTCACGCAGATCGACCCCGGTCTCGCACCATTCGGCCAGCAGCGGTTGCCGGTACAGGTGGATGCGGTCGGGCAGCTGCATCGCGTCGAACGCCGATTTCTCGCCCACCGGGCTGCCATGATACAGGCCGGTCAGCTCGTACGGCTCCATTTCCATCGCGGCGAGGGTGTCGTCGTCGGCGAACTCCTCGACCAGCAGGACGATGTTCGACAGGTGCCCGGCAAAGGGTTCGGGGATGCGTGCCAGCGCCGCGCGCGCCAGCTGCTCCATCTCTTCCGCACTGGGGGCGGTTCGCGCTTGATCGGACATGGCCCAAGCAATAGGCCATCGCCATCAGGAGACAAGGGAGGGACGATGGAACCGCTGAGCCAGGCAGAGCGCGCCGATGCGTTGGACGGCCTGCCCGATTGGGACCACGACGCCAGCCGCGACGCGATCGTCCGCAGCTTTACCTTCGACAATTTCAGCCAGGCGTTCGCGTTCATGACGCAGGTGGCGTTGCTGGCGGAAAAGGCCGACCATCATCCCGAATGGTCGAACGTCTATAACCGGGTCGACATCCTGCTCACCACGCATGACGCGGGCGGGCTGTCGGACCGGGATATCGACATGGCGCAGGCGATCGACGCGCTGGTGGAGTAGATCCGGCGCGACCCCGTTCGTCCTGAGTAGCCACTGAGCTTGTCGAAGGGGCATATCGAAGGACCGCTCGTGACAAGGTGCTTCGATACGGGTCTTCGACTTCGCTCAGCCCCTACTCAGCACGAACGGTAGAGGGTTGGGGCCGCCTACCGCCGCCGCATCTGTTGCCGCAGCCTGCCCGGCATCCAGCGCGCGGCGAAGCGCATCCGCTTCGCCGTTGGGCCGACCGGCGTATGGATCGCATCGCCGTGCACCGCGTCCCATGCCGCCTGCGCCACGACCTCGACAGGGGTGAACTCCAGCCCGGAAGCGCGGACCTGCTGACGGACATTGTAGTTGGTGCCGGCCAGCGACGCGTCGAGCAGCGGCGTGTCGATGAAGCCGGGCATCAGCGACCGGACGCGAACCCCGTCCGCCGCCCATTCGCCGTCCAGTGCCTCGGTCAGGCCGCGCACCCCGAACTTGGTCGCCGAATAGACCGCCGCGCCCGCCGTCCCGTAAAGGCCCGCCGCCGATGCGGTGTTGAGCAGGCACCCGCCACTGGCCTTCAGAAAGCGATGCGCCGCGTGCGCGCCATGGATCACGCCGGTCAGGTTGACCGCGATCGTGCGCTCGATCGCTTCCGGAGTCATTTCGGCAAAAATCCCGCCCGACGCGATGCCGGCATTGTTGAACAGCACGTCGATCCCGCCGGCTGCGGCGAATGCCGCCAGCGGCGCGTCCCAGCCCGCGCGGTCGGTCACGTCGAACACGAACGTCGCCGCACCGTCCGGCAGCAACGCCGCCGTCTCGGCCAGCCCGGCGGCGTTCACATCGGCGAGGCCGATGCGCCAGCCGTGCCTCGCAAACAATTGCGCCACCGCGCGCCCGATGCCCGACCCGCCGCCGGTGATGAAGATCGCTTTCGTCATGGCCGCACCATCGGGCAGGATCGGCGGCGACGCCAGTGCCGTTACGCCGCCATCGCCTCCAGCACTTCGCCAACCTTGGCCAGTCGTTCCTCGGCATCGTCGATCCGGGTGGGCATGATCCAGCGGCCTTTCTTTTCGGTCAGCCCCTTGGGCGCGTCCCCACGGTGCTGCGGGGTGAGCGCGATGGCGGCGGGGCCGGCGTCGACCTTCGCCACGCCCGCGCCGCGCGCCAGCAGCCGGACGCGCGCCAGTTCGATCAGCAGCCGTGCCTCGTCGGGCAGCGCGCCGAATCGATCCTCCAGTTCCTCCTCGAATGCATCTAGCGCGCCCTCTTCCTCGATCCGGGCCAACCGGCCGTAGAGCATCAGCCGCACCTCCGCCTCAGGGATCCAGCGGTCGGGCAGGCAGCCGGCGATGCCGACATGCAGTTCGGGCGCCACCCGGTCGACCACCTCGCCGCGTTCGGCACGCAGCGCACGGCCGAGCAGATACTGGTACAGGTCGATGCCGATCAGCTTCATGTGTCCGGCCTGCGCCTCGCCCACCAGATCGCCCGCGCCGCGTAGGTCGAGGTCGCGGGCGCTGATCGCGAACCCTGCGCCCAGCCGGTCGAACGCCTGCAGCGTGCGCAGCCGCTTCAGCGTCGCCTCGGCGATCGACTGGTCGGGATCGGTCAGCAGCAGCACCTGCCCGCGCCGCCCGCCGCGCCCGACCCGCCCGCGCAGCTGGTGCAGCTGCGACAGGCCGAAGCGGTCGGCATGGTGGACGATCATCGTATTGGCGCGCGGCACGTCCAGCCCGGCTTCGATGATGTTCGTCGCCAGCAGTACGTCGCCGTCGCCGTGCGCGAAGCCGACCATCGCCGCATCGATCTCCGCCGCCGGCATCTTGCCGTGCGCGACGACCAGGTCGAGTTCGGGGGCGAGCTTGCGCAGCCGCGCCTCCAGCGGCGCGATATCCTCGATCCGGGGCACGACGACGAAGCTCTGCCCGCCGCGCGTGCGTTCGCGCAGCAGGGCAGTGCGCACCGTCACCTCGTCGAAATCGGCGACGGCGGTGCGGATCGGCTGGCGCCGTGCGGGCGGAGTGGCGAGGACCGACAATTGCTGCAACCCGATCAGCGCGCTTTGCAGCGTGCGCGGGATCGGCGTGGCGGACAGCGTCATCACATGATCGGCAAGGTCGCGCAGGCGCGCCTTGTCCTTCGCGCCGAAGCGCTGTTCCTCGTCGATCACGACCAGCGCGAGGTCGTGATAGGCAACGCCCTTGCCCGCCACCGCCTGTGTCCCGACGACCACGCCGATCGACCCGTCGGCAAGGCCGGCCTTCACCCGCTTCTTCTCCGCCGCGTCGGACAGGCGCGACAGGCCGGCGACCTCGATCCCCGTGCCGTCGAAGCGGCGACGGAAGGTTTCGACATGCTGGCGGACCAGTACCGTCGTCGGCGCGGCGATCGCCACCTGCCGTCCGGACAGTGCGGCGATGGCGGCGGCACGCAGCGCCACCTCGGTCTTGCCATAGCCGACATCGCCGATCACCAGCCGGTCCATCGGCTTGCCCGCCGCCAGATCGGCGCGGACGGCGGTAATGGCGCGTGCCTGATCGGGGGTTTCGGTGAAGGGAAAGCCGGCGGCGAAGCGTTCATAGGCCGCGATATCGGCCTCGATCGGGTCGACGCGCTGCTGGTCGCGGGTCGCGGCGATCGCGGCCAGTTCGCGTGCGCTTTCGGCGATGGCCGCGTCGATCGCGCCGCGCCGCTTCTGCCAGCTCGCCCCGTCCAGCGCGTCGAGCGTCACCGCATCGCCGTCGGCGCCATAGCGCCAGATGCGGTCGGCCTCCATCACCGGCACCAGCCGCCGCGCACCCTTGGCATAGGTCAGCACGATCGCATCGCCCGCCGCCTGGCCCGGCAAGGCTTCCAGCCCGGCGATGCAGCCGATGCCGAAATCCTCGTGCACGATCACGTCGCCGATGCGCAGCTCGCCTGCCTCGGCGAACAGCGGATTGGTGCTGGCGGCTGCCAGTTCATCGCCCCGCGCGCGTCCGCCCAGCAGGTCGCCGCCGGTCACCACCGTCACGCCCTGTCCCACGAACCCGCGGTCGAGCGGCGCGGCGAGCAGCATCGCGGTGCCGGGTTGTGCCCGCAGCGCCTCGTCCCATGACGCGATCGTCACCGGTTCGGTGCGGGCGAGCTTTGCCAGCTTCTTGCGCAGGAACCGCAGGTCGCGGGGACTTCCGGCCAGCACCAGCCGGCCCTCCGCCAGCACCTCGCGCGCGAATTTGCCGAAGGCGCGGGCAGGAGCACGGGCGGTGACGAAGCGTGGCGGCTCCTCCGCCGTTTCGGGAAGGGGCAGCTGCCGCCGCTTTGCCAGCATCCGGTCCCACGTCGCGGTATCGACCAGCGCCGCCGCATCGCGCCGGCGGCGGCGGGTCGCGTCCTGCGCCAGATCAAGGAAGCGGGCACGCCGTGCCGGCGCATCGCCGTCCATCGCCACCGCCGCATCGGGCAGATGGTCGAGGAGCATCGCGCCCTTCCCCACCGCAGGCTCCGCCGCGCGACCGATGGTGACGTCGGACAGGTCGGCATCGCCGCGCTGGGTCACCGGATCATAGCTGCGGATCGATGCGATGCGATCGTCCTCGACAGTGACGCGGATCGGTTGCCCGGCATCGGCGGGAAAGATGTCGATCACGCTGCCGCGCACCGCGACCTCGCCCGGTTCGTCCACCCGGTCGTCGCGGACATAGCCGAGCGTTTCGGCGCGGTCGGCAAAGTCGGCCAGGTCGATCGCGTCGCCGATCCGCAGCACCGGTGGCGCGGCATCGAAGTCGGTCGGCGGGGCGATGCGCAGCGCCGTCGCCTCGGGCGTGGTGATGCACGCGACCGGATGCCCCTCGCCCTGCGCGATCCGCAACCGCCGGAGCGCCGCGACCCGCGCGCCGGCATTGCCGGGCGAGGCCGGCGCATCGTCGCCGGGCAGCGCGTCGCTGGCAGGCAGATGGACGACCATCGTTCCGGGCACGAAGGCGGCAAGCACATCGGCCAGCGCCGCCGCGCGCAGTTCGTCCGATGCTATGAACAGGATTGATCCCGCCGCGACCTCCCCCGCCAGTGCCGCGGCAAGTGGGCCGATAGCGATCCGCGCCGCCCCCGGTTCGGATCGATCGGGGGCGGAGGCGTTCGACATCGCGGAATTCCCGGCAAGGCCCTGAAAACAGGGGTGTGGATGCCATCAACGAAGCGCGATGCGCGGACGTTCCGGGGTTATCGATGAACGGCAAATTGCCTGTTGCGGATTCGGCCGCGCTGCTATGACGGGGCGATTGCCGGGCCTGCCCGGCGCCATGGAGACGATAATGTCCTCGATCCTGCTGCGTTTCGCCGCCGCATTCACGTTGATGACCGCAGCCCCGGCCTGGGCCCAGAGCGCACCCAAGCCGGCGGTGGCGGACCTGCCGGCGGGCGAGGCCGATCCGGCGCTGTGGGTGGTCAAGGACAAGGACACGACCATCTATCTGTTCGGGACGATCCACGTCCTGAAACCGGGCCTGTCGTGGTTTGACGAAGCGGTGAAGACCGCATTCGACAAATCGGGCGAGGTCGTGCTGGAAATCCCGATGCCGACGCCCGAACAGGCGCAGGCGGCGGTGATGAAGTCGGCGGTAAATGTCACCGGCCCGAAGCTCAGCGAAAAGCTGCCCGCCGCCGAACGCCCGCTCTATGCCAAGGCGGTGGCCGATGCCGGCCTGCCGTCGGGCGCGCTGGAACAGCTCGACCCGTGGTTCGCGGCATCGACGCTGACGCTGCTGACGTTGCAGAAGCAGGGATACGACCCGGAAAGCGGTGCGGAACGGACGATCTCGCAGGCGGCCAAGGAAGCGGGCAAGCCGGTCAGTGGCCTCGAAACGCTCGACCAGCAGTTCGGATTCTTTGATTCGCTGTCGGATGCGGCACAGGTCACCTTCCTGACCGAGACGATCAAGGAACTGCCGACCGCCGGTGACGCGATCAACAAGATGGTCGACCAGTGGCGGCGCGGCGATCCGGACGCACTGGCAGCGACGATGAACGAGGAGATGACCGTCTCCCCCGAACTCAAGCGCGTGCTGCTGACCGATCGCAATGCCCGGTGGGCCAAGTGGATCGAAGAGCGGATGAAGCGGCCGGGCACGGTCTTCGTCGCGGTCGGCGCGGGCCATCTGGCAGGCAGCGGCAGCGTGCAGGACGCGCTGAAGCGCTACAAGCTGCGCGCGACGCGGGTGAAGTATTGAGCAGGAACAACGCCAAACAATCCGGTCATGCTGAGTAGGGGCTGAGCGAAGTCGAAGACCCGTATCGAAGCGCCTGTGGCGGTCCTTCGATACGCCCCTTCGACAAGCTCAGTGGCTACTCAGGACGAGCGGATCGCGTAAGAATTTCGATCGAAAAAGAAACGGCCGGCGGATCGCTCCGCCGGCCGTCAGTCTGTCAAACGATGGCGACCCGGAAGGTGGTCGCCACCGGCAATCGGATCAGGCGTTGCAGGTCTGCGCGCCCTTGCCCGGCTGGGTCAGGGTGACGCTCTTGGGGCTGCCGGTCAGGCTGTAGCCGCCTTCGGCGGTCAGCGGCTTGCCCTTTTCGGCGGCCTTCAGGCGGACGGGCACCGCATCCTGCTTCGCGCGGAAATTGGCCTGGGTGTCGCCTTCGAAGAAGTCGATATAGACGAGGCTGTTGTCCTTGCAGCGGAACGTCACGCTCGCCTTGACGGGCGGCGGCAGCTCGACCGGCGCGCGGTTGGCGAGCTGCGATGCCAGCGGATCGGGCGCGCGGGTGTCGAGCTGTTCCGGCTGCTGCTGACCGCAGGCCGAAAGGGCGAAGGCCGCGGCAGTGGCGGCGAGGAGAAGGGGGTGCTTCATAGGGTGGCGTTCGCAAATGCAACCGATTTCGTCAAGGCGGGTTGTGCGCCGCGCAACCGTCACGCGGCATAGCAATCGTTCGTTACGTAACGTCGAAGACGAAACGCATCGTGCTTTCCCAGCATCGACCGGGATCGAGCCGCGCGGAGGGAAAATCGTTGCGGTTGGGCGTGTCGGGCCATGCCTGCGGTTCGAGGCAGACGGCATCGCCCTGTCGGTACAGCCGCCCGCCCTTGCCCGCTTCCCCGCCGCTCAGGAAATTACCGGCATAGAGTTGTAGTCCGGGCGCGGTGACCGACAGCGCCATCACCCGCCCCGACGCCGGATCGGTCAGCACCGCCGCCGGGCGCAACACGCCCGGTTCGCCGCGCAGGATGAAGTTGTGATCATAGCCGCGGCCGATCGCGATCTGTTCGTCACGCCCGTCGCGCACGCGCTCGCCGATCGCACGGGGTCCACGGAAATCGAACGGAGTGCCCGCCACTGCGCGGCGTTCGCCGGTCGGGATCGAGGTGGCGTCGACCGGCAGGAACTGGTCGGCCTCGATCGTCAGCAGGTGGCGCATCGCCTCCCCCTGTCCCCCCAGGTCGAAAAAGGCGTGGTTGGTCAGGTTGACGACGGTCGGCGCATCGCTGGTCGCGGCATAGGCGATGGTGAGCGCATCGGGCGTCAGCGTATAGGTCGCGCTGGCGTGCAGCGTGCCGGGATAGCCGGCATCGCCGTCGGGACTGGTCAGCGTCAGGCGGACCCACGCCGCGTCGTCATCCTGCCCGACCTCCGCCACGTCCCATAGCCGCTGGTCGAACCCGTCCGATCCGCCGTGCAGGTGGTTGGGGGCATTGTTGGTTTCGAGGGTATAGGTCGTGCCGTCGAGGGTGAACCGGCCGTTCGCGATGCGGTTGGCATAGCGGCCGACCGTCACCCCGAACCATGACGGCCGGTCGCGATAGGATTGCACGTCGTCGAACCCCAGCACGATATCGGCCACCGTGCCCTCGCGGTCGGGGACGCACAGCGACTGGAGCGTCGCGCCCAGCGGCAGGATGCGGGCGGACAGCACGCCTGCGGTCAGCTCGATCGCCCCGGCAGGGGCACCGTCCAGCGTGCCGAAGGGGATTTGTTGTGCGCTGGCCATGCAATTTCTCCGCCGTTTCGCCGCTACCGTACCCCCGCGCAGGCGGGGGTCCAGAGCCAAGCCAACCAAGCTGTCCGCGTGGAACCCTGGATCCCCGCCTGCGCGGGGATACGGTCGGACTTATTTCAGCGGAACCGTCACCGCCCGCCCGTCATAGACGAACGTCGTCGCCTTGTTATCGGCAAAGTCCGGCGCCACCGCTGTGCCGGGCGTGTGGAACCGCACCGACATCGCGCGCTGTCCGACCATGCCGGGGAAGCTGCCCTGTCGCGCACCGATGGTCAGCGTCTTCGTGGCCTCGTTCCACGTCATCGGGACCTGCGCCGACTGGCCCTTGCGGTATCCCTCCGACAGGCCATCATCCTCGAACAGCGTGTGGGCGCCGTCCTTGCCGGTGAAGACGTGCAGCACATACGGCCCGTCGGGCTGTTCGGCGGTCGATTGCACCGCCGCGCCGGTCGGCACGATCGATCCGGCACGGACATAGAGCGGCATGGTGGCGAGCGGCGCGGCGGCGGTGATCGTCCGACCGCCCTTCTGATACGCGCCGGTCGCGAAGTCGTACCAGTCGGCCCCGGCGGGCAGGTAGACCTGCCGGCTGCGTGCGCCGAACTGGGTGACGGGTGCCACCAGGAACGCCGACCCGAACATATACTGATCGTCGATGCCCCAGGTCTTGCGATCGGCGGCGAAGTCCATGACCAGCCCGCGCATCATCGTGCCGTCGCGGTGCCAGTTCTCGGCCGCCAGCGACAGGATGTAGGGCAGCAACCGGTAGCGCAGGCGATCATAGTTGCCGAGCGCCTGGTACAGCGCCGGGTCGCTGGCGCCGAGTTCATAGATTTCGCGGAACGGCGTCTCGCCATGGCTGCGGAACAGCGGGCTGAACGCGCCGAACTGGAACCAGCGCAGGTTCAGTTCCTTCCATTCGGCCAGATGCGCCGGGTCCTTCTTGCTGTAGCGATCCTCGACCGCGAAGCCGCCGATATCGTGCGTCCAGTTGGGGATGCCCGACATCGACAGGTTGACGCCCGCCGAAATCTGATCGCGCAGATCGTCCCAGCGCGACGCGACGTCACCCGACCAGAGCGCGGCACTGGCGCGCTGGATGCCGCCATAGCCCGAGCGGGTCAGGATGAACGGCCGCACATCGGGCTTCGCCACGCGCAGGCCGTCGGCCACGCCCTCGGCATGGACCAGCGGATAGCTGTTGAAGAATTCCTGCGCCGGTCCCTGTGCGGTCGGACCCATCCGGTCCATGCGCTGTTCGATCGACAGGTTCGAATGGATGTCCGGCTCGGTCGCGTCCATCCACCATGCGTCGAAGCCCTTGTCGACCAACGCCTCCTTCATCTGCCGGAAATAGATCGCGCGTGCTTCGGGGGCATAGGGATCGTAATCGGTATTGAGATAGCCCTTGCCTACCCAATCGCGTTCCTTGGCGATCAGGTTGCCCTGATACAGATAGCCCTTGGCGGCCAGTTCCTGCGCGTTCTTGGTGTTGGGATAGAATTTCGGCCACACCGAAATCATGATCCGCGCGTCGGACGCGTGCAGTTCGTCGACCATCTGCTGCGGCTTGGGGAAGCGTTTCGGGTCGAAGCAGTGGCAGCCCCACTGGTCTTCGGGCCAGTAGAACCAGTCCTGCACGATATTGTCGATCGGCAGGCCGCGCTTGCGATATTCGCGCACCACGCCCAGCAGTTCGTCCTGGGTGTTGTAGCGCTGGCGGCTCTGCCAGAAGCCATAGGCCCAGCGCGGCATCAGCGCCGCCTTGCCGGTCAGCGCGCGATAGCCGGCGATCACGCCGTCCATATTCTTGCCCCCGACATAGTAATAATCGAGCGCATGGGCGACGTCCGACGACCACCAAAGCGAATGGCGGTCGGCCTCCGGCAACGGATCGTTCTGGTAGAGCGCGATATAGCCAGCGTTCGGCTCCCATTCGATCCGGACCTCGGCGGCCTTGCCGGCGGTCATCGGCAGGTCGAAATTGTGGAACCACGGGTTCCAGTTCTGCCGCCAGCGGTTCAGCACCTCCTTGCCGTCGACGAACACCTTCACATAGCTCGACGAATAGAGGCGGAATTTCTGGACGCCGGTTGCCGTCGGCATGACGGTGCCGGTCCACACGACCTTCTGCGTCTGCACCGCATTGCCGGCGGTGTTCTGCCCGGTGGTTGCCGCGACCGTCTGCGCCTTGGCCGCTGCCGGCCAGTTCGCCTGGTCCTTGATGAACTGATAGTTGATCGTGGGTTCGGTGCGCGTCACCGCCAGCTTGTCGCCCAGATAATATTGCGCCTGCCAGCCGGGCTTGCCGCCCGACATCACCTTCATGCCGTCGCCGACCAGCCGGTACGCCTGCGGATTGCCGAAGCGGGTGATGCCGTTGTTGTCCCACAGCACGCCGTAATTCTTCGTCGACACGACGAAGGGGATGCCGATGTCCATATTGTGCTGGGCGAGTTCGACGTCCTCGCCATTATAGTTCATCTGCCGGTTCTGGTGCTGGCCGAGGCCATAGAAGCCTTCGTCGGTGCCGCGATTGAACTGCTGGCGGACGGCCACGAATTTCTCGCCACCGGCGGTGACGGGGGTGAAACCGGCGCGCGATGCTTCCTCCAGCGTCAGCTTGCCGGCCGCGTCACGGAAGCGCACCTGCCCGTCATCGAGGTCGATCTCGGCCGATCCGCCCGCCGTCTTTACCATCACGGCGTTGCGGGTCTGGCTGACGGTGAAGTCGCCCGCCGGCTTCGCGGTCACCATCAGGCTGTCGGGCGTGTCGAGCTGTGCGTCGGGCACCGCCGTCACGCGGAAGCGGTCGGGGCCGTACACCAGCACCCGCACCCGCTTGGCAGGACCCGCATCGGGGGTGACGACCACGCCGCCCGGCACCTTCGCCACATCGGCGGCAAGCGCCGGGAACGAGGCCGAGAGGGCCAGCGACAACAGCGTCCAGCGAAGCGTCTTCATCAGCGATACGTTCCCATCGTCACGCGCAGCAGCATCGGCTGCGCGGTAAAGTTCAATCCATAATCGGTCTGGTCGCCGTTCATCACCCGGCGCGCGCGGAAGCTGCCGTCATCGTCGAGGGTGCCTTCCTCGACCTTGATGAGCATCGCGGTATCGCCCTTCGCCTTGTCGGCGACGTCGAACGATACGCGGACATCGGTGCCGGTGACGAGGAACTGGTCGGGCGCCAGTTGCAGGACGGCGGCCCCGCCGACCGGCTGCGCGGCAGCGGCGGGCGGTTCGGCCTTCAGCCACGGCGAATCCATCGACCCGAACTGCCATTCGCCATATTTGGCCGACACGCGCCACCGGCCCATGACCTTTGCCTGCTCCGCGTCCGGCGCGCCCTTGGCCGTGCCCCAGCCGGGATGCTGGAACGCCAGCGTCGCCCAGCCGCGCGCCATGGGTTTAAGGAACCGGTATTTGCTCGCGAACGCTTCCAGCGTTGCATTGTCCAGCGTCACCGCGCCCAGCGGGTAGTTGTTGTACCCGGTGGCATCCATGCCGAACGGTGCCCAGCCGATGCCGCCGCGCCCGATCGTCGGCCACAGGAAGCGGGCGAAATCGGCGGCGTTACCGGTTTCGGGGACCATCAGCGGATTATCCGGCCGCGCATAATGCTCGAGGAATTTCAGATAGTCCTTGGCATTGCGGGTATAGAGGTCGGGCGCGACCGCATCGATGTTCGGTGCCGCCGCCTTCCACACGTCGATCACCTGCCAGTCGGGCCCGCCGCTCGCCCCGCCCGACTTGCCCGGCGGTGCGAAGGGTCCGCCGACCGCCGCGTTGACGTACATCGGCAGCTTCCACACCGCCTTCCCCGCCGCGGCGAGTCCGTCGATATAGCGCGCGGTGTACCAGGCGTTGAACGCGGGTTCGGCATTGTCGCCATAGACCGCCGTCCAGTTGCCGCGCTTGCCGGTCGCCTTCGCCAGTTCGGACGGCACGTCGCCGGCGAACAGGCGGTTCGCCTCGGGCGAATAGTCGCGCGCCTGCTGGTAGACGCCGGTCTCGTTCTCCGGCTGCACCATGATGACGCTATGGTCAGGGTCGTGGCCTTTCAGGTAGCGCATCAGCGCGACGAACGCCTTCTTGTCCGCCTCGAACGTCGCCTGCCCATGCGGCGACAGCGCGTAATGCGTCTTGCCCTCCCTGGTCCGCATCCGGGGAAAGCGGGCGTTGTCGGTCTTGACCCAGGCGGGGACATAGCCCGGCGACGTGTTCTTCCACGTCCCGAACCACAGCAGCACCAGCTTCACGCCGTGCTGGCGCGCCTGCGGCAACAGCGCGTCGAGATAGCTGAAGTCGAACTTCCCCTCGACCGGTTCGATCTGTTCCCACGCCACCGGGATTTCCAGCGTGTTGGCGTGCAGCCGTTCGACCATCGGCCACACCTGCGCCAGCATGTCGGGATAGTTGCTGGAATTATTGGCCTGTACGCCCAGCATCAGGAACGGCGCGCCATCGACCATCAGCGCGTGGCGACCATCTTTACGCACCAGCACGGGCGCATCGCCCGGCCGGGCATCGGCGACCGATCCGGCCACCATCGCCAGCGCCGCCCCCGCCATCGCCCATCCGCGCCACGCCGCCATATCGTCTCTCCTGATTCGTCCTGTCGTTGATCGTCAGAGCCGACAGCGTTGTCACGCCCTCTTTACGCGCGATTTGTATGTCATACAATTGGTTCATAGCGCTATCATGGCGCGATGCGAACCGGAACAACCGGCCGCAGCCTGGGAGGATAGTCCATGGAACGACGCCAATTCCTGCGCGGCACCGCCGCCCTCGCCGCCGCCGGGCCGGTCGCGGCCCGCGCCGCGCCGCTTGCCCCCAACTGGTCTTCGCTGGCCGATGGCTATGCCGTACCCGAATGGTTCCGCGATGCGAAGTTCGGCATCTGGGCGCATTGGGGGCCGCAATGCGTGCCGGAGGCTGGCGACTGGTATGCGCGGCAGATGTACGAACAGGGGCGCGGGCCGTACGATCTGCATCTCCAGAAATACGGCCATCCCGCCGATACCGGCTTCCTCGACATCATCGGCACCTGGCGTGCCGAACGCTGGGACCCGGCGGCTTTGGTCAAACGCTACAAGGCGGCGGGCGCGCGCTATTTCGTCGGCATGGCGTGCCACCACGACAACTTCGACCTGTTCGACAGCCCGCATCCCTGGAACAGCACCCGCGTCGGCCCGAAGCGCGATATCGTTGCCGGCTGGCGCGACGCGGCGCGGGCGGAGGGGCTGCGCTTTGGCGTCAGCAACCATTCAAGCCATGCGTGGCACTGGTATCAGGTCGCGTACAACTATGATCCCGAAGGGCCGCGCGCCGGACAGCGCTATGACGCCGCCCGACTGACCAAGGCCGATGGCGCAGGCAAATGGTGGGACGGGCTGGACCCGCAGGACCTCTATACCAGCGAGACGCTGGCCGCGCCCGACGGCTTCACGACCAGGGCGCAGATGGACGCATGGGCCGGGGCGACCAGCGGGCGGTGGATGGAATTCGCGCCCGCCGCCAATCCGCGCTTCGTGACCAACTGGCTGGCGCGCCAGAAAACGCTGGTCGAGCGCTACAACCCCGATCTCGTCTATTTCGACGATTTCGGCGTGCCGTTCGGACCCGTCGGGCTGGAGGCGATCGCCCATTTCTACAACCATGCCGCACAGCGCACCGGGCGCGCCGATGTCGTGCTGACCGCCAAGCAGCTGACCGCGTTCCAGCGAGAGGCGCTGGTCGAGGATATCGAACGCGGCTTTTCCGACCGGCTGCGCAGCGAGCCGTGGCAGACCTGCACCTGCATCGGCGAATGGCATTACAACCGCCGCCGCTTCAACGACCGCGACTATGTCCCCGCCCGCGCCGTGTTGCAGCGGCTGGCCGACACGGTGTCGAAGAACGGCAATCTGCTGCTGTCGGTGCCGGTGCGCGGCGACGGATCGATCGACAGCGAGGAAGAGCGCATCGTCGACCAGATCGGCGCATGGCTGCGCGTCAACGGATCGGCGATCTATGGCACCCGGCCGTGGCGGATGTTCGGCGAAGGGCCGACCGACCTTGCCGGCGGCATGTTCAACGAAGCGCAGGTCGACAAATTGGGCGCGCGCGACGTGCGCTTTACGACCGGCGACGGCGCGCTGAACGCGATCTTCCTCGGATGGCCCGATGCCCCGGTAACGATCGAGGCGCTGGGCGACCGGGCGGGCGGCCGGATCGAGCGGGCGACGCTGCTCGGCGGGGGGACCGTGAAGATGCAGCGGACGGCGGCGGGGCTGACGCTGACCCTGCCGCCTGCGCCGGCCGGCGCGATGCTGCCGGTGGTGCGGCTGGAGGGGCCGGGGCTGGTGTAACGCCTGCCCCTGCCCCTTCGTGGACCGTATCCCCGCCTGCGCGGGGATACGACGGGGCGCGCCGATCCTTACCGCGCCAGCAACACCCGCGCCTGTCCGGCGATCTGCGCCAGCATTGCCGCGCTCGCCACCGGGGCCTGCCGGGCGCGGTGGACCAGCGCCGCGAACTGCGCCACGCGGTCGCGATTGGCCTCCAGCCATTTCTCCACCGCCGCCTGCGGGTCCTTGCCGGCATTGCGGTTGAGGAATTCGAAGCGCAGCTGCTGGAAATCGCGGGCAAGGCCAGCGATCAGCAGCCGCTCCCACGGGTCACCGGTCTGAATACGCGCCGCCACCGCCTGCGCCCAGTCCAGCCCCAGCGCGAAGCCGAGATGGGTGAAGGCGAGCGTGAGCTTGGTTTCATCGAGCTTCAGGCGACGGCCCAGATCGGCGAGGCCGACCGCCCCGTCCATCTCGAACAGGCGCACGACCTGCCCCGCCAGATCCTGCGGCGCGCCGGCATCCTGCAGGATGCCCGCGATCCGGTCGCGCTGCTGTGCGGCTTCGGCGCGGAGCAGCGAGCTGGTCTGCCCGGCAAGGCTCGCGACCCCCTTTTGCAGATGCGCGACGGCATTCGCCGGGGTGGTGCCGGCCGGGAAGGCGCGCAGCAGGTCGGCGATCTGCGAACGCACGCCCACCGCCACTTCGTCGAGCAACGCTATGCGCGCGCGTTCCGAAATGTCAGCGCCCTCGATCCGGTCGTAGAGCGCGTCGATGTCGAACAGCCGTTCGGCCGCGACGAACATCGCCGCGATATCGGCCAGCGCCTCGCCCTCTTCCTCCGCCAGTTCGAAGACGTGCAGCACGCCCAGCCGGTTGACGATGCGGTTGGCGAGCTTCGTCGCGACGATTTCGCCGCGCAGCCGGTGGTCGAGGATCGCCTGCTTCTGCGTCTCCTGCATCTCCTTCGGGAAGGCCGCCAGCAGGTCGCCCGCCATGTCGGGATCGTTCGCGAGCGGAGCGTGTTCGATCGCCTCCTGCAACGCCAGCTTCACGCTGGCCAGCAGCACCGCCAGTTCGGGCCGGGTCAGCCCGCGCCCGTCCTGTGCGCGGCGCACATAGTCATCGTTGGCGCTCAACCCCTCGACCACGCGGTCGAGCTTGCCGGCGGCTTCCAGCATCTCGATCACGCGGACATAGCTCGGCACCGCTACGGGGCCGTCATTCTCCATCACCGACAGCGCCAGCGTCTGGAGCCGGTTATCCTCCAGCACCAGATGCGCGACGTCATCGGTCATCCGCGCCAGCAGCGCGTTGCGATCGTCGATCGCCAGCCGCCCCTCGATCACCTCGCGGTTCAGCGCGATCTTGATGTTCACTTCGTTATCCGAACAATCGACGCCCGCCGAATTGTCGATGAAGTCGGTGTTGATCCGCCCGCCCTGCGCACTGAACGCGATGCGTGCGGCCTGCGTCACGCCCAGGTTCGCGCCCTCGCCGATCGCTTTCGCGCGCAGCGTTTGGGCGTCCACCCGGATACGGTCGTTGGCCGGATCGCCGACGTCGAGATGGCTTTCGCTGCGATCCTTTACATAGGTGCCGATACCGCCGAACCAGATCAGGTCGACGGGCGCGCGCAGGATCGCGGAGATGAGCGCGGTCGGCTCCATCTCCGTCTCCGCCACGCCCAGCATCTGCCGCACCGGTTCGCTCAAGGGGATCGTCTTGGCGGTGCGCGGGAACACGCCGCCGCCGTCCGAAATCAGCGTCGGGTCGTAATCGGCCCAGCTGGAGCGCGGCAGCTGGAACAGCCGGTCGCGCTCGGTCCAGCTCGCCGCCGCATCGGGCGCGGGGTCGAGGAAGATGTGGCGATGGTCAAACGCCGCCTTCAGTCGGATTGCCTTCGACAACAACATCCCGTTGCCGAACACGTCGCCCGACATGTCGCCGCACCCGACCACGTCGATCGGCTGGGTCTGCACATCGACGCCCAGTTCGAGGAAATGGCGCTGCACCGAAATCCACGCGCCCTTGGCGGTGATGCCCATCGCCTTGTGGTCGTAGCCGACGCTGCCGCCGGAGGCGAACGCATCGCCCAGCCAGAACTTGCGCTCCAGCGCCAGCGCATTGGCGACGTCGCTGAACGTCGCGGTGCCCTTGTCGGCGGCGACCACGAAATAGGGGTCTTCGCCGTCATGGATCACGACGCCGGCGGGATGGACGACCTTGCCCTCGACGATATTGTCGGTGATCGACAGCAGCGACCGGATGAAGATGCGGTAGCTCTCGGTCCCTTCCGCAATCCACGCGTCGCGGTTCGACGGCGACGGCAGCTGCTTCGGGTAGAAGCCGCCCTTCGCGCCGGTCGGAACGATGACGGCGTTCTTGACGCGCTGCGCCTTCATCAGCCCCAGGATTTCGGTGCGGAAATCGTCGCGCCGGTCGGACCAACGCAGGCCGCCGCGCGCCACTGGTCCTGCGCGCAGGTGGATGCCCTCCACGCGGGGGCTGTAGACGAACACCTCGCGCCACGGCAGCGGCTTGGGCAGCCCCGGCACCTTTGCGCTGTCCATCTTGAACGCCAGCGCTTCCTGCGCGGCGGGCGCAAAGGCGTTGGTGCGCAGCGTGGCGGCGACCACGCCGCGATAGCTGCGCAGGATACGATCGTCGTCGATCGCGGATACCGCGTCGAGGCCGGCTTCGATCGCGGCATCGGCGGCGGCGATCCCCGCCTCCCGGTCGGTGCGCGCCGGATCGTGCGCGGCATTGAACCGGTCGATCAGCGCGGTGGCGACGCCCGGCGCGCGGCGCAGCGCATCGACCACGGTCGCCAGGCTGTAGCTCACCCCCGTCTGGCGCAGATAGCGGAACCACGCGCGCAGCAGCACGACGGCGGCGGGCGCGATCCCCGCCTCGACGGTCAGGCGGTTGAACGCATCGTTTTCCGCCCGGTTTTCCAGCACCGCCTCGATCGCGCGCTCAACGGTGGCCACATCGAACTTCGGCGCGGTGCCGGATGCAACCGCGACCTCGAAATCGTGGATGAAGCTCTTTTCGTCATCCTCCAGCCGGGTCGGCAGTTCCTCGACCACGCGGAAGCCGAAATGCTCGAACACCGGCACCGCATCGGACAGCGCCAGCGCGCCGCCGCGACGATAGACCTTGATCCGCATCCGGTCGCCGCCTTCGGACACGATCCGCACCGACCGCGACGTGGCATCGGTCAGTGCCGCCACGCGCACGATGTCGCGCGCGGCTTCCTCGGGCTGGTTCGAATTGCGGTAATTGGCGGGGAACGCGTTGGCAAAGCGCAGCGCCATCCGCGTCGCCCCCTCGGGCACCAGCTCGCTCAAGGCGCCCTCGACCGCCGGGCGCCAGCCGCGCACCATGCGTTCGATGCGCCGGTCGAGATCGGCGGCGTCGGGCATCCGCCCGTCCTGGCGCAGGTCGAGGACGTAGCGGATCAGCGCCGCCTCGCCATCTTCCATCGCGATCGACCAGTTCAGGATCGACGCATTCGCCGCCTGCGCCAGCATGTCACCGATCGACAGCCGCCGCTGCGTCGTTACATCGTCACGGCCCAGCCACACGAACGCAAACAGGTGCCGGCCGAGCGCCGACTTGATCAGGACCAGCCGCGAGCGCGGACGGTCGGCGACCGACATGGCGGTCAGCGCAAGCTGCTCCAGCGACTCAGGATTGAACGCGGTGGTCAGGTCGTGGGGCAGCGTCGAAATCGCGTGGTTCAGCGCCTTGCCGGCATGGCCCGACGGATCGAACCCGAACTTCGTGCGCAGCGCAGCCAGATTGCGGCGGAGAACCGGCACATCGGCCGGATCGGCCTGCAACGCCGCACTGGTCCACAATCCGCCGTGGATCGACACGCCAGTCACCGTGTCGCCATCGCGAATCGGAACCAGCACCAGGTCGACCGGTGCGCGACGATGCACCGTCGAGATGCAGTTGGACTTCAGCAGCAGCGGCTGGATATTGCCGGCATCGAACCACTCGATCGCGCGCTGGCGCGACGCATCGGCCAACAGCGGCACTTCCAATCGCGCACGCGACAGGCCCAGCCGGTCGCTGACCACGCCGTCGCGCGACCAGCGTTCATGCGCCAGCTGCGTCAGGTTGCCGGCGACGAACCAGTTGAGCAGCGCGGCATCCTCGGCGGTATCGGCGCTCGCGGTCAGCCGCGCGGCATCGGCCTGCATCGCCGCCTGCATCGCGCGCCAATCGGCGACGGCGGCGCGCACATGCTCTAGATTGCGCTCGATCTCGGCGACCAGTGCGTGCCGGACGCGCGCATCGGCCCGCTCCATCTCGATATAGACCATCGATTCGCGGCGGCCTTCGCCGGCAAGGCCGGTCAGCGTGCCGGCCGGATCGCGGGTGACCGCGATCACCGGGTGCAGGATGCGGTCGATCGCGATGTCGTGGGCGACGATCGTGCTGCCGATCGAATCGACCAGGAACGGCATGTCGTCGTTGATGACCGCCAGCCGCATCCGCCGCTGCTCGCCCCGGTTCAGCGTCTCCAGCGCGACGCTGACCGTACCGGGCGAACGGTGCGCGGCGGTTGCCGCCACGAACTGCGCGGCATCGGCACGCCCCGCGGCGTCCAGACCTTCGATTTCGCCGGGAAGGGCGCTGTCGACCAGCAGCGTTTCCAGAGGGCGGGCGAGCTTGCTTTGCGGTGTCATGCGCGGGCTATGCGCTGCCTCGCCGACAGGCTCAACCCTTGTGGCAGTTGCGAACAAAATGTCGCAGTGCGGTAATTATATTACGAGAAACGGCCGACCGTTCAGAGCCCCAGCTGATCCCGCGCGGCGGTGATCAGATCGTCATCGGCATCGACCCGGCCCAGTATCTCGACCGACCCGGCATCGACCGCACGCGCGAGCAGCAGGACATAGCCGGCGTCGCCCGGCGCCACCGGCACGACGATCGGCGGGGTCGCCGCCGCCGGCCGCCCGGCGGTACGTTCGATCCAGTCGGACAGCTCGCCCTCGCCCACCCCGGCGCGGTGGGCGCGCGCCAGCAGACGGGCATGGTCATCCTGCCCCTCGCCAAAGACCAGCCGGACCAGCGCCTCGACCGGCGCACGTGGATCGACGGTCAGGCCCGCCCCGACCAGCATCGCGGCATAGCCCGCCGGCTCACGCTCGGTCGCCAGCAGGAAATCATAGGCGCCAGCCAGCGCGGCTTGCATCGACGGTGCGGTGTCATCCCCCGCGCGACGCGCCGCCTCGACCTGCCGCCGGACCTCGACCAGCCGTTCGGTCAGCGACGGTGCGACGGCCGGCGCGGCCAGCGCCGCGCTCGGACCATCGGCCCATGCCGCCGCCGGCATCGCCCGGCGGGGCGCGGCACGACGCGATTCGGCCAACTCGGCGGCCAGCTGCGACTGGGTGGCGGTGTCGACCACTTCCTTCCAGTTGATGACGCCGTACAGATAATCGATCGCATCGCCGTCCGACGAGAACGGCATCAGGATGCCGCGATAGAGCATCGGGAATCCGCGGTGGCCGACGAATTCCGCCTCGAACCCGATCGGCGCACGGTTGGCGATGATCTGCATATAATGATCGGTCAGGCGGGACAGCAGCGACCGCGGCGGCACCTGGCTCAGCCGAACGATCGACGAATCAGTCCCGCTTTCCTCGCGCAGCGCATGGCCCAGGAAGCGGATCACGCCATCGTCATGGCCATCGGTGAAATCCAGCAGCACGCTGTTCGGCCCGAAATCGGCGATTCCCGCCGGGTCCAGCGCGTCGATCAACGGACAGGGGCGCCCGGCCAGCAGCGACACCCAGTGATTATAGGCGCGGACATGCATCCGCCGCTCGTCGGTTCCCACGACCATCATGTCGCCACCAACGCCTTCGCGATCGTCGTCGCCGCCACCCGGCTGCTCGTTCGATCCGCGCACGATGTCCATAATCCGTCCCCAGGGGCGGTCTGCCCGATGGGGTCGGGTTGTGGACCCGCCAGGGTAAACTTCCGGTAAAACCGCCAACGAACGGCAACGAACGCAAATCCGCTTGCCACCAGCCGCCCGGATTGGTAAGCGCGCGCCTCCAGACGGCACGCCGTCCCGGGCCGCTTTAGCTCAGTTGGTAGAGCATCGCATTCGTAATGCGGGGGTCACAGGTTCGAGTCCTGTAAGCGGCACCATCTCTCCCAAGCCTCTTAGACGCTGGGAGATTTCCCAAAATTCAGGCTTGGTACGATCGGCAGCGACAAGGGTAGCTTGGCGCGATTGAGAGTAAGAGGCAGACGCTTGCTGCACAGGGACAAGGCACTGCCATGACCGGCGAAAGGCGCCGCGCTGCTATTGTCATGGCAGGGATTGGCCTGACGCTTTCGCTGCTGTGCGGCTGGTTGCTGACGAGTTCGATTCGCACGTCGCTGGCCGCTTGGCAGCGTGGCACTGCGGAAATTCGCGTTTCGGGCGGCGATGTCGGCATGCTCGTGCTGATGCCCGTTTTCGTGGCGTTGACGGCGTGGGGGGCGATCGCTGTGTTTCAGGAGGGCCGCGCACTGCACCGGATCGGCAACGGGATCGCGATCGCTGCGATCATTGCCGTGCCAGCCGCCCTTGTCGGATCATGGGCGTTGCAGGCCTGGGCGGAACAGCGGCTGGTGCAGGACGGCTATGTCCGGTGCGGGACGGATCGGATCGGTCGCTTTCCCGCCGTGACCCTGTGCGTCTGCAAGCACGCCCCGGCCCGCATTCGCCCCGTTGGCCGCACGTAGGGGACGCGCCGGCCGAGGAGCGTCAGTGCCGCGCGTAGCGCCCCTGCGGCATCGCCTCGGGCAGCAGATTTTCGCCGGCCACGGTCAGGCGCAGGCGGTCGAACGGTGCGGCCGCCAGCTGGCCCGTATCGACGATGATGGTCTGCACCCCCTCGGCCAGCGGCTTGATCGGCAGGGTGACGGGAGTGAAGCCGGGTTGCGGCACGGTGACGACCAGCCGGTCGACCGCCGCCCCGGCGCGGCGCGGCGCGAAGGCCCAGCCGCCACGGCCGGTCTCCGCCTGGTCGCGATGGCCATCGCTGAAGACGAAGGTCACGCCGACGTTCGACAGCCGCAGGTCGCGCGCCGGATCGCCCACCAGCACGGCGACCGCCCGTTGCCACTGCGCCGGGGCAAGCGCGGCGACGTCCTCTCGCGGCGGCGGCTGGCATTCGGGCGGCAGGACGGGCGCAGCCATCGCCGGCACCGGCACGCCCGCCGCCTGAAACGCCTGCTCCATGGCAAAATGCGCGCGATACCATGCCTCCATCGCGGCATCGGCGGCGTCGCGCTTCGCGCCATCGTCCGGCAGCTTGACGGCGGCGGCGATCGCACGGGTCGCCGCGTCGCGCGCCTGTTCGGCAGTGCGCTTCGCGGCCTCGGCCCGTGCCGCCGCCGCTCCCCCGCCGGGGCCAGGAGCGGAGGGGATCATCGCCGTCGTCGCCTCGTCCGCGCCCCATGGGCACCGCGCCGCAATCCGCTCCGCCGCGTGCGACCATGCGGCATCGCGCAGCCGGCGCTCGACCTCCGCATCCCATGGCAGCATCTGGTCCGCACGGATGAGCGGCGTGTCGGGCGACGCGCGATCGGCAACCAACGTCACCGTCCGGCCGGTGCGGCCCCAGCGCCCCTTCGCAACCTGATCGACCGCGCCATAGCTGATGAACCATTCGAACCGGCCATCGGGCTTGAGCAGCAGCTCCGACCCCGTTTCCATCACGCCCGACAGGTAATAATGCCCTGCCAGCGCCGCATCCGCCCCGCCGATCTCGGCCGACGGCGCGGCTTCGGCGGCCGGCGCGCGCGCCGTCTGCGCATCCGACGGCAAGGTGGACAGGGGAAGCATCCAGACCAGAATCGCCAACCCGCCACGCCGCATCCGCCGATCTCCCGCACCGGGCCCCTTGCCCGGATGCCGACCCTGCCGGAAAGCGACGCCGCGCGGCAACCGGCAAAACGCGATTACAACCGGCGGAAGCGGATCGCCTGTCCTCCCCCCCGTGCCAGATCGATCGACAGGCGATCCCCCGCCGTCACCGCCTGCGTCCGGATCGCCAGCCGCTCGGGTGCGGTGCGCCAGTCGGCACCGGGGCCATCGGCATAGATAATCGCCTCGTACCGCGCGCCCTTGTCCAGAAAATCGAGCTGGACGCTCAGCGTGCGCGCGGTGTCGTTGGTGATCGCGCCCAGATACCAGTCCGGTCCATTACGATCGCGCCGCGCGACGACGGCATAGTCGCCGATCGCCCCCTGCAGCGTGCGGCTTTCCTCCCAGTCGGTCGGCACGTCGTGGATGAAGCGGAACGCATCGGCATGGTCGTCATAATGTTCGGGCAAATCGACCGCCATCTGCACCGGGCTGTAGAGCACGACGTACAGCGCCAGCTGGTTGGCGATGGTGGAGGGGACGCGATTGTCCGGCCGGGTCGCGCGGTAATCGAACCGGACGACGCCCGGCGTATAGTCGAGCGGCCCCGACAACAGCCGGGTGAAGGGCAGGATGGTGGTATGATCGGGCGCATTGCCACCGTCCGGGCTGCCGCCATTATATTCCTGCCCCCGTGCGCCCTCGCGGCTCATCAGATTGGGCCAGGTGCGGCGCAGCCCGGTGTCCTTGACCGGTTCGTGCGGGAACAGCGCGATGCGATGCCGCGCCGCCGCCTCGACCACGGTTTGCAGGCTCTGCACCGCATATTGGCTGTCGGGCCATTCGGTCTCGTCCAGCCGGGTGCCGACATAACCGAGCTTGATCGATCGCACGCCGTAGCGGTTGTAATAGTCGAGTGCGGGTTCGAGCTGGCGCAGATAGTCCTTCACCTGCCCGCCGGTTTCATGATGCCCGATCAGGTCGACGCCCTTCGCGCGGGCATAGGCCGACACCTCGGCCATGTCGAAAGCGGGCTGGGCGCGGTCGAGGACGAAGCGCGAGTGGCCGTTCTTCCACCATTCGGGGACGTCCCAGCCGACATTCCACCCCTCGACCAGCACGCCCTTGATGCCGTGCTTCGCCGCCCAGTCGATATAGGATTTGGCGCGGGCAGTGGTCGCGCCCAGCTTCGGCCCCGGCTCCCAGGTCAGCAGGCCGGTGTGCATCGCCCAGAAGATGCCGATATATTTTTCCGGCTTCACCCACGACACGTCGCCCAGCCGGTTGGGATCGTTGAGGTTCAGCACGATGGTCGAATCCGCCAGATGCGCGGCATCGGACGCGACCATCACCACCCGCCACGGCGTTACCGCCCCGCCGTGCGTCCGCGCGCGATCGCCATTGGACCAGGGCGACAGGTCGGCCTTCAGCGTCCGGCTGTTTTCTTCGGGCATGCGCAGGTTCATCGACGGAAAGTCGACCAGCGCCGCCTCATGCACCGCCATCGCCACGCCGTCGCCTTCCAGCGTCAGCGGGGTCTGCGCGGTCTGGATCGCCGACAGCGCTGAGCGGCTATATTCATATTCGCTATATTTCTCGCGATACGCCGGGATCGACCAGGCGCGGTAATTTTGCGCGAAGTGAAATTCGGTCGCCTCGTCGGTCACGACCAAAGGCTGCTGCGCGGTGCCGGGCAGCGTGTAGCGAAAACCGAAGCCGTCGTCGAACACGCGAAACTCGATGCCAAGCCTCCGGCCATCGGCGGCGGCGAGCGTTGCGACCAGCCCGCGATAATGCTCGCGCATCTGCCGCCGCTCGCCCCATGGCTGGGTCCAGGGGCGATCGAGCGCGGTGGGGCGGCTGGCGACCAGCGTCAGCCCGGTGTCGAGCGGCGGGGCATCCCTGAACCGGAAACCTAGCCGCGACCGGTCGAGGATCGGTTTGCCGTCATAGCGCGCGCGGTACACCGCCTCGCCCTTGTCGACGGCCCAATCGACCGCGATCCGGCCATCGGGCGAGGTCACCGTCTGCCACGCCTGCCCCAGCGCCGGGGTCGCCGCAATCAGTGCCGCGAGCCCGACGATCATGCCCAACCGCGTGCGCATCAGAAGGTGAAGGTCAGGCTGGCGCGGACACGACGACCAAAGATCGGGCGGCCCTGGAACGCGGTTTCCTGCACCCCGATGATCGATCCGGCGCGCGGATTGCCTTCGGTCAGGCCGACTTCGTTGAACAAATTGGTCGCGACCACCTGTGCCTGCAACGCGTCGCTGATCTTCCAGTTCGCGCCCAGCCGTACCTCGGTATAGTTCGGCAGGACGATGGTGTTGGCGACATCGACATAACGCTTGCCGGTATAGGCCGCCTCGCCGAACACGTTCACCCGGTCGTCGAGCAGATGCAGCGTCGGACGGATCGAGAATTGCACCTGCGGCTGGCGCACGATCTGGTTACCGCTGAAATCGAACGCCCCGCTCGCATCCTGTCCGGCGAAACTGGTATAGTTGATCTTCTGGTAATTGCCGCTCGCCGCCAGTTCGAAGACGTCGGCCGGACGCAGCGACAATTCGACCTCGACCCCCTTCGATTCCGCTGCCGCCGTCTGGTTGATCGTCTGCGCCTGTCCATTGGGGCCGGCGACGATCGTCTGGAAGGCGATGTTGGGGAATTTATTGTAGAACAGCGTGACGAAGGCCGAGAAAGGCCGCGTCGAATATTTCACGCCCCCTTCGATCAGGTCGATGCGGTTTTCGACCGGCACCCCGCCGAACCACTGGACGAATTCCGGCGTCACCCGGAAGCTGCGGCTGTAGCGGGCGAAGGCGGCGACGCGCTTGTCGAATTCATAGTTCGCGCCCGCCGAAAACGCCCATTGCCCGGTCTTGAAGCGATAGGGCGTGTCGGCGCCGGTGAAGACCAGCACATTGTCGTCGGCGATCGTCGTCGCATCGCCCAGATTGGCGCGCGTCGTCTGTGCGATCGTGCCCTGCTTCGCGACATGATGATACCGCGCGCCCAGGTCGATGCGCAGCGCATCGGTCACCTGCCACGCATCGGTCAGGTAGAAGGCGTTGATCGTCACATCGTCGCGGAAGCGTTGCAGGTTGCTGTGCAGGTTGAGCAGCCCGTTCTTCGTCAGCGCGACCGTCTGCTGCCCCGCCGCGTTCAACCCGACCACATCGAAATAGCGCGGGCGGTTGATCGCCTCCACGACGATATCGTTCCAGTTCCAGTTCTGCGTCTGGTGGAACTGACTGAAATAATAGCCGCCGGTCAGCGTGTGGCGGCCGATGCCGGTGTCGAGCTTCTTCGTCACGCTCAGGTCGTTGATGACGTTTTCGACATCGACGACGGTGTTGAAGATGCTCTGCGTCAGCGCGAGCTGGTTGCCGAGCGCCGATGCCGCCACCGTCTCCCCGGTCAGCGCGTTGCGATAGACGGCGCGGGTCGTGTCGGGACGCACAGCGAGGATGCGGTTGAACGCATCGTTCAGGAACTGCTGCGACGTGGCCACGCCCGAACTGAACAGCCCGTTGAAATCGATCAGGCCCGTCGTGTAGCGGGTGCGGTTATTGACCTCCCACCCGTTACCCAGCGGCTTGTTCAGGATCGCGGTGAAGGTGTCGGTATCGGTATGGATGCCCTGGGTCAGATCGACCCGCTTGCCGAACACGCCATTGCCGTCGGGCACGGTCAGCCGCGCGAAATCGGTGTTGACCAGCGTGCCGGTGCCGGCGTCCAGGCCCGGCAACCCCTTGCTGGGGCTGGCAAGCGGGATGGCGGTGTAGAAGATGTTCTTGTCGTCCAGCTTGCGATAGCTCACGAACAGCGAACCACTGTCGGCGAAGTCATATTGCAGGCCGGCGCGGAACTGCCCGCCCTGATTTCCGGTGAAGCCAGGGTTCCGCAGGCCGTTATCCTCGCGGTAGAAACCACCGATCGTGAACGACAGCCGATCGGTCAAAGGCCCCGAGACGTTGGCGTCCAGCCGATAATGGTCCCAGTCGCCGACCTCACCCTTCACCATGCCCTTCAACGTGCGGGTCGGGCGCTTGGTCAGGACGTTGACGACACCGCCCGGCGCGTTGGACGCGGTGATCGACGCCGAACCGCCACGCACGATCTGCAGCGAATCGATCGTGCCGTCGACGCGGAAGAATTCATCGGCATTGGTGAAGGCACCCGCGCCTTCTTCCCAGACCGGCAGGCCATCCTCCAGCAGCGGGAGATAGCGGTAATTGTCGGCGGGAAGCCCGCGCGAATAGACGTTGTTGCCGACTTCGCCGCCCGAACTTTCGACATAGATGCCCGGCGTCGACGCGATCAGGTCGGCGATGCCGAGCGGCGCCTTTTGCGCGATCGCCAGCGGATCGATGGTGGTGATGGCGTAGGACGTCTCGAACTTGCGGACGCCGGTGCGGGTGCCGGTGACGATGATCTCGTCCAAGCCGAGGCTGCTGTCCTGCGGCACGTCGGCGGCGGGATCGGCCGGTGTCGCGGCGGTGGCCGGGGCCGTTTGCCCCATCGCCGGCGCCAGCGGTACCATCGCCGCAACCGTTGCCAAGAACATGTAACGACCTGCGCGCATCATAATCCCCTCCAAGACGCCTCTGTCGGGCGGTCATCCGATGGAGCGAAGGTGCGCCTCGCTGCAATCTTATGCAACGATATTTTGCAATCGATTGCAATTTACATGGATGCGCGCGATGCGCTGAGTTTTTCTGATTGTTCGATAAACACTTACCGTCAGACAGTACGATTATTTTGCACGGAAGCGTTACGTCATCGCCCACAAGATTCGCGAATCACCAGATCGGTCGGCAACCGTTCGGACGGTGCACGGTGGCCATCGATGATGCGCAGCAGCTTCGACACCAGCAGGTTGCCCGCCTTGATGACATCCTGCCGGATCGTGGTCAGCCCCGGCGTCGACAGCGCGGCGGCGTCGATATCGTCGTAACCGATGACCGCGACATCCTCCGGCACGCGCACCCCGCGCTGGCGCAGCGTCTGGATCGCGCCCAGCGCCACTAGGTCCGACGCGGCGACGATCGCGTCGAAGGCGATACCCCGCTCCAGCAGGTTGTCGACCGCCTCCGCCCCTTCGAACCGCCCGGCGGTCGGCGTCTGGACCATGGCAGGATCGAACGCGACACCGTGTGCCGCCAGCGCCGCGCGATAGCCGTCCAGCCGGATCGCGATCTGCGAAAACGGGGTGCGCGCGGCCGCGATCGGCGGCATCGCGCCGATAAAGGCGATCCGCCGCCGCCCTTTGCGCAACAGATGCGCCGTCGCCTGAAACCCGCCCTCGTGATTGTCGCTGCCGATCGAGCAATAGCGCTGCCCGGCGACCTCGACACCCCACGCGACCAGCGGCGTGCCCGCCGCCGCAAACCGGTCGAGCGTATCGTGGAATTGCGACTGGCCGAGGAAGATCGTGCCGGCATAGCCGCTCTGGTCGAGGAATTGCGCCAGCGTCGCATCGTCATACGGCGTCTGCCACACGATCGACACATCGCGCCGCCGCTCGCGCAGCGCGGTACCGACCCCGCCGATCAGCGCCAGTTCGAACGGATTGGCCAGTTGGCTGCCATGCGCGGTCGCGACCGGCACCACGAGGCAGATCTGTTCGGACAATGCCGGGGCGGCGCGGCGCACCCGTTGCGGGACATGGACATAGCCCAGCCGATCGGCAGCGCTCAGCACCCGTTCGCGCGTCTCTTCGCTGATCGCGCTATGCCCGGTCAGCACCCGCGATACCGTCGCAACCGACACGCCGGTTTCCGCCGCGATCCCGCCCAGCGTCGGCCCGCCCCGCTTCACCCGTGCCATCGTCCGCCCAATCGTTGCATTTCCTTGCACTAGGGCGCAACGACATCCTCGTCCAGCGTCGGCAGGCATAGGCAGAGGATCGCCCCGGCCAGCATCATCAGCCCCGCCCATGGCAGGACCGGCCACGCCACCCCGCCCAGGACATGCGCGATGATCCAGCCCATGCTCAGCCCGGCGACAAGCTGCGGCACGACGATGAAGATATTCATCACGCCGATGAAGGTGCCCGCCGTCGCACTCGACACCGCCCGCCCGGCCAGTACGAACGGCGCGCTGAGGATCGAGGCATAGGCGATGCCGATCAGCACCGCGCAACCGACCAGCGCGACCGGATGCGCGATCAGCACCAGCCCGCCCAGCCCCAGCGCCCCTGCCACCAGCGCCACCGCATGGACGCGGGTGACCCCGAACCGCCGGAACAGGCCGGGCAATAGAAACGCGAACAGCCCCGCGATGCCATTATACGTCCCGAACAGCACCCCGACAAAATCCGCCCCCCGCGCATAGGCGGCATCATAGGGGGAGGTCGCGCCATACAGCTCCGCCGCGATCACCGGCGTCGCATAGACCCACAGCAGATAGAGGCCGAACCAGCTGAGAAACTGGATGGCGGCGACCGGACGCAGCGCACGCCACAGCGCGGCGAACGCGGCGCGGCGATCGACGGATGCCTGCGCCGCCGGCACCGGCATGGCAGGCTCGCGCACCCGCGCCACCGTCCACCCGACCGACAGCGCGACCGCGATCGCCGCCGACAGGAACGCGACCCGGATCGACGGCGCGGTCTCCCCCGGCTGCGCGATATTGGACCATCCGCCCCACGCGAGCAGGATCGGCGCGCATGCCCCGGCCAGCGCGCCCAGCCCGATGAAGACGGTCTGCATCGCATAGCCGCCGGCATGATCCTCGGGCGGGAGCGTGTCGGCGACCAGCGCGCGATAGGGGGCATGGAGCGCGTTCATCGCCGCCTCCAGCAGCCAGATCGCCGCCACCGCCACCACCAGCGACTGCGCAAGCGGCAGCGCAGCCAGCGCGGCGATCACCACCAGCGCCGACAGCAGGATATAGGGCCGTCGCCGCCCGAACCGCGTGGATGCCCGGTCGCTGAGCGCGCCGACCACCGGCTGCACCAGCAACCCGGTCACCGGCCCCGCCAGCCACAGGATCGCCAGCTGATCGACCGATGCGCCCAGCCCCTGAAAGACGCGGCTGAGGCTGGCGCTCTGGATCCCGAACGCGATCTGCAGTCCGAAATAGCCGACGCTGAGGTCGAACCCCTTGAGCCGCCGGCGCGGTCGCCTCACACGAACGACCATAGCATTGCGGCCATCGCAAAGATCGCGGTGCCGGCGATGGTCGATGCGATAGTCCAGCTGCGAAAGGTCTGCGCCTCGGTCAGCCCCAGATACTGCTTCACCAGCCAGAATCCGGTGTCGTTGACGTGGCTGGCGATCGACGCGCCGCCGCCGATCGCGATCGTCACCAGCGCGATGCGGCCGGGCGACAGCTGGGCGGCGGTGATGATCGGCGCACACAGCCCGGCGGCGGTGACCATCGCCACCGTCGCCGACCCCTGCGCCACCCGCACGAAGCCGGCGATCAGGAACGCGAACAACAGGATCGGTAGCTGCGCGGTCGCGACCATGTCGGACACCTGCTGCCCGGCGCCGGATTCGATCAGCACTTCCTTATACGCCGCGCCCGCACCGACGACGAGGACCATCAACCCGGCCGGTGCCAGCGCGCGGGTCATCACATCGGCGGCCAGCTGCATCGGCGTACCGCCCCGCACCAGTACGGCGGTCACCAGCAGGCAGGCGAGCACCAGCGCGACGAAGGGATGGCCGATGAACGAGATTCCGTCGCGAAGCCCGCCGGCCGGCAGCACGACCCGGGCGACCGCCGCCGTCAGGATCAGGACCAGCGGAACCAGCATCCCGACCAGCGCCCAGCCAAAGCCGAGCGGCGACAGGCGCGGCACCCCTTCGTCATTGGTCGGCGGCACGGCATGACCGCCCCAGCCCGGCGCACCATGCGCCATTCGCGCAAAAACCGGCCCGGCCAGGATCGCCGCCGGAATGCCGCACATCAGCCCGTACAGCGCCAACAGGCCGTAATCGGCGCCCAGCAGCTCGGCGACCGCGACGGGGCCGGGATGCGGCGGCAACAGCGCGTGCATCGTCATCAGTCCCGCCAGCACCGGCAGCGCGAAATAGATCACCCGCCGCCCCGCGCGGATCGACAGCGTCGCGAGCAGCGGCACGAGAATGATGAAGGCGACATCGAAGAACAGCGGAATGCCGACGATGATGCCGATCGCGGTCAGCGCCCATGGCGCGCGGCGTTCGCCGAACCGGTCGAGCAGCCGGTTGGCCAGCGTCGCGACCCCGCCCGATGCCTCCAGCAATCCGCCCAGCATCGCGCCCAGACCGATGACCACCGCGACGAAGCCCAGCGCCTCGCCCGACCCCTTTCGCACCGCCGCCAGCACCCGCGCCGGTTCGGCACCGAACGCCAGCCCGGTCGCCAGCGCCACGATCAACAACACGAGGAACGCCGGCAACCGTAGCCGAAGCACCAGCAGGATGACCGCGCCGATCGACAGGCCGACGATCAGCAGCGTGCGCCATGGTTCGATCATCGCGCGATCGCCTGTCTCATCCGTCCGCTCCCCACCCGCGCCATCGCGCCTGTCGTTTTGACAACGCTAGACGGTGGGGCGGGCCGGTCAACCGGCGATCGGCGGGCGCCTGCTGCTACAGCGCGTCGAAATCGATGGCGGCGTGCCGGTCCAGCGTCGCGGTTGCGGGCGGCATCGGATATTTGAGGCCGGTGGCGCAGTTGAACAGGACGACCTCCTCGTCCGCATCCACCTCGCCATCGCGCAGCGCCTGGGTATAGGCGGCGAGTGTCGCGCCACCCTCCGGACACAGCAGCAGTCCGTCGCGCCGGGCGCAATCGTCCACCGCCTTCAGGATCGCCGGGTCGCCGACCGCCAGCGCCTTGCCCCCGCTCTCGCGCACCGCGCGCAGGATCAGGAAATCGCCGACCGCACGCGGCACGCGGATGCCCGCCGCGACGGTATGCGCATCCTCCCAGCGGTCGGCATGCTCCTGCCCGGCTTCGAACGCGCGCACGATCGGCGCGCAGCCCGACGCCTGCACCGCATACATGCGCGGCCGCTTCGACCCGATCCAGCCCAGCGCCTCCAGTTCGTCGAACGCCTTCCACATGCCGATCAGCCCGGTGCCGCCGCCGGTCGGGTAGAAGATCGCATCGGGCACGCGCCAGCCAAGCTGTGCCGCCAGTTCGAGGCCCATCGTCTTCTTGCCCTCGATCCGGTACGGCTCCTTCAACGTCGAGAAATCGAACCAGCGCCCCTCCGCCGCGCCCTTGGCGACGATCGCGCCGCAATCGTCGATCAGGCCGTTGACCCGCCATACCCGGCTGCCCTGCGCCGCGATCTCACGAACATTCACCTCGGGCGTATCCTCGGGGCAGAAGACGATCGTCTCGATGCCCGTTCGCGCGACATAGGCGGCCAGCGCCGCGCCGGCATTGCCGTTGGTCGGCATGGCGATACGCCGCACGCCCAGTTCCTTGGCCATCGCGACCGCCATCACCAGCCCGCGCGCCTTGAAGCTGCCGGTCGGCAGGCGCCCTTCGTCCTTCACCAGCACGCGCGCGCCGCCCGATTTGGGAATCGGGATCAGCGGCGTCTCGATCTCGCCCAGGCTGACGATGTTCCCGGCCCGGCGCACCGGCAGCAATTCGCGCCAGCGCCACAGATCGGTATCGCGCGCCGACAGCGTGTCGCGCGACACTGCCTCGCCAACCGCCGGCAGGTCATAGCGGACCAGCAGGGGCCGACCGGCCTTCGACAAATTGTGCAGCGTGTCGGCGGCATAACGCTCGCCGGTCATCGAGCACTCGAGATGGGTGACGAAGGTCGGGCGATCGGCGGTCAGATTATCATGCATGACCAACCTTGTAACGCCGCGCTCGCCCCGGTCCAGCGCCCCGCTCAGGCCGATTCGACCAGTGCCGCCGCCAGCCAGTCGGGCCGCAGCGCCTCGCCCAGATCGTCGATGCGGCGGTGTTCGACTGCCAAGCCCAACTCCGGATAGACGATCCGCGTACGCGGCCCCGCCTCGACGGTCGGCACCACCACCAGCCGCCGGTTGACCGTCGAGCGATAATTCATCCGCGCGGTGTTCTCCTGTCCGACATAGCAGCCTTTGGTGAAGCTGACACCGTGCAGTTCGCGGGCATTGCATTCCAGCCACAACGTCTGCCCGTCGCCCAGCTCCGCCCGCCCCTCGGTCACGCCGTAGCGCAGCCGGTGCGTGCGCCAGCCGCTCGCCGCGTCGCCCGCCGGGGCCAGCCACCGCCGCCCGAGTGCCGCCAATCGCGGGTCGGTCACGCCGTCCGTGCCCTCGGGCGACCAGTGGACACCAATGTCGCTGCGCTCGATCGTCACCGCCCGTCGCAGGCGATACAGCGTCAGCCGCTTGGCCAGCGCCTCGGCGACCTCGCCCTCGCAATCGATCAGGATATCGTCGCCATCGGCCCACAGGATGAAATCGAACAGCGCTTTGCCCTGCGCGCTCAGCAGCGCCGCCCATTTGGGCGTCTCCGGCGTCACCGCCCCCATGTCCTGTGTCACCAGTCCCTGCAGGAACGGGCGTGCTTCCGCACCGCCGATGCGCAGCACCGCCCGGTCGGACAGCCAGGTACCGGGGCGGGTTTCGGGGGTGTTCATGGTCATGGCCAACAGGTAGGACGGCCCACCCCCTGGCTACAAGAGGCGGCAATGGCGACCTTCGATACCAAGCTCACCGGTGGCACCGTCCACCTTCCCTCCGGCCCGGCGCGCGTCGACATCGGCGTCACCAACGGCCGCATCGCCGGCATCGGCGTGAGCGGCGACGCGGGCGAGACGATCGACTGCACCGGCCTCGACATCCTGCCCGGCGTCATCGACACGCAGGTCCATTTCCGCGAGCCGGGGCTGGAGCATAAGGAAGACCTCGCCACCGGATCGATCGCGGCGGTGATGGGCGGCGTGACCGCCGTGTTCGAAATGCCGAACACCAAGCCCGCGACCGATACCGAGGACGCGATCGCCGACAAGCTCGCCCGGGCCAAGGGCCGGATGTATTGCGACCACGCCTTTTACGTCGGCGCGACCGCGCGCAACGCGCACCATCTCGCCGAACTGGAGCGCCTGCCCGGCACGGCGGGGGTCAAGGTCTTCATGGGATCGTCGACCGGCGACCTGCTGGTGTCCGAGGATGCCGACCTGCTGCACGTCCTGCGCTCCGGCCATCGCCGCGTCGCGATCCATGCCGAGGACGAGATGCGGATGATCGCCCGCGAAGGCGAACGGGTAAGCGGCGATCCCGCCTCGCACCCCGTCTGGCGCGACGACGAAAGCGCGCTGATCGCCACCCGCCGCATCCTGCGCCTGGCGCGCGAAGCCGGCCGCCGCGTCCACGTCCTCCACGTCACCACGCCGGCTGAGCTGGAGATCCTTGGGGCGAACAAGGATATCGCCTCGTGCGAGGTCACGCCGCAGCACCTGACGCTGGCCGGTGAAGAGGCCTATCCGAGCCTTGGCACCTATGCCCAGATGAACCCGCCGATCCGGTCGGGCGCGCATCGCGATGGCCTCTGGCACTGGCTGAACCAGGGCGTGCCCGACGTCATCGGCTCCGACCACGCGCCGCATACGATCGAGGAAAAGGCCAAGACCTATCCCGCCACGCCCAGCGGCATGCCCGGCGTGCAGACCTTGCTCCCGCTGCTGCTGAACCATGTGGCGGAGGGACGGCTGACGCTCCAGCGGCTGATCGACCTGACCAGTGCCGGGGCGCAGCGCATCTTCGGGCTGGCCGGCAAGGGGCGGATCGCGTTCGGTTACGACGCCGACTTCACCGTCGTCGACCTGAAGCAACGCTGGACCGTCGAGGAAAGCTGGCTCGCCTCGCGCGCGGGCTGGTCGCCCTTTACCGGCGATACGCTGACCGGCCGTCCGATCGGGACGATCGTGCGCGGGAACACCGCGATGTGGGAAGCGCAGCTGGTCGGCGAGGCACAGGGTGCGCCAGTGCGGTTCGAATCGACCGCGTTTCCGGGGGGCTGACGGGGATCAGGACGATACCACTATCGTCACCCCGGACTTGATCCGGGGTCCCGCTTCTTTCTTTTTAATGGCCAGCGCCGCGGGCAAAGCCCGCGTCGTCGGTCGGCTTGCAGCCGCCGGCCGGGCTTGCGGGAGTCCGGCAGGCGCCGGCCCCGCTGCGCCTTAAAACGGCAGCCACCGCTGCTTCTCGCTGAACCGCATATACCCGACATTCGCGCCCAGCCGCCAGCCGACGCCCAGCCGCACCGGGATCAGCACCACATCCCCGCGCCGCAGATAGCTCGCCGAGAATCCGCCGACGAAATAGGCCCGCCCCTCGGCCGCCGGGAACCGCTTGTACAGCTCCTGCGAGTCATACAGATTATAGACCAGCACAAAGACCTTGGTCGCGTCGCCACCCACGTCGAACCCGACCGACGGCCCGGTCCAATAGACCGGTCGCTGCCCCTCGACCTTGTGGTTCATCACCCCCGAACCATAGCGCAGCCCGACGACGAACGCGCCCGCCGCCTCGCGCCCGGCGATATAGGCGTTGGGCTTGCCCTGGTCCTTCAGGATATTCTCGATGATGCCGGCCAGCCCCTCGGCACCGCGCCCGAACACACCCTCGGCCGCACCGATCAGGTCCTCGCGCTCGAACGTCTCGTTCGCCGCTGACGTCGCGGTCGTGCTGGGCGATTGCTGCACGGGCGGCGGCGTCTGCTGCTGCGGCTCGACCGGTGGCGATTGATAGGCCGGCGGCACGCTGGATCGCGGCGTGGGCGCGGGAGCCCGCTGCTGCGGGGTCAGGTCGCCATCGATCGCGTCGTTGGGGTCGACGGTTCGCACCTGCGCCTGTGCCGGCACCGCCAGCACCATGAGCGGCGCCATCCACCCGATCAGCCGTTTCATCAATCATTCCCCGCAATCATGCCCGTCGACCCACGATAGGCGTCCACTAGCTGTCCCTGCAATGAACGCGCGGTCGATCGGCGTCGAATTACGATCAATGTAGGGTGTTGATCGATCCCCATTCCCCCGCTATAGGCCCGCTCTCCAGGCAGCATCGCGCGCTTGGGAGACGTGGGTGAGTGGCTGAAACCAGCGGTTTGCTAAACCGCCGTAGGGGGATTACTCCTACCGAGGGTTCGAATCCCTCCGTCTCCGCCAGCCGGCGGCTTCTCCGAAAAATCGAAATGGGCTCAGGCCGGATCGGCCGCTAGAACAGCTCGTCGAGCAACAGGTGCGCCTCGACCTTTGCCGTATCGATCGTGTCGATGCCGTAGCGGGCGAACAGCCGTTGCGGCAGCGCGTCGTCAAACTCCGCCAGATTGGCGGACAGGATCGCCAGGTCCTGATAGCGATCGGCAACGCCGACGCGGCCAAGGTCTATGCAGCCCGTGACCCGCCCCTCGCGCAACAGGATGTTGTCGAGCGAAAAGTCGCCATGAGTGACCACCGGGTCGGGCGTCAGCGGCCGATGGCGTTGCAGCGCGTCCCACACCTGTTCGGCGCTCCAGCCCGCGCGCTGTTCGTCGAAATCATCCGCATCGACCAATCCCGCATCGATCCGCTGCCGAGCGAGCCACAGCCGCCGTTCGAACCCGCTGTCGAACGGACATGCCGCAACCGGTACGGCATGTAGCTGCTGCAACAGCGCGGCAAGCGCATCGACCACCGGTTCGCGCTGCTCCGGAGCACGGTCGAGCAACTGCCAGGCGGTTTCCCCCGCCAGCGCCGTCGTCAACAGCCAGGCATCGTCCGCCGTCGCGACGAAACCGACCAGACGCGGCACCGGCACCTTGCCCGCCAGCCATCGCAACCGCACCATTTCGTCGACGATATCGTCGGCGACGCTGCCTTGCCGGTGTTTCAGGAACAGGTCCGGCGCATCCGCCTTGCCCGACAGGCGATAAACCGCACCGCCGGATTCGCCGACCTGATCCCGTGCCCAGCGATAGCCGGCCACCGCGTCGGCCAGCCCCGCCGGCACGGCGGCCGGGGCGCAGGGAATGTCACGTTCCATCATCGTCACCCCGGCAATCGCCGCCAAATCCGGTCGCCCGGACTGCGGACAAACGAAAAGGGAGGCCGGTTGCCCGACCTCCCTTCCGAAATTCAACTTCCGAAGAAGTGGAATTACATGCCCGAACCCGGACCGTACGTGATTTCCACGCGACGGTTCTGCAGTTCGCGAACACCGTCGGCGGTTTCGACGCGCGGACGGCCTTCACCGAACGCTTCGGTCGAGATCACGCCACCCGAGATGCCACGGCCTTCCATGTACGCACGGACTGCATCAGCGCGACGCTGCGACAGACCGACGTTGTACGAAGCCGAACCCGAGCGGTCGGCGTGGCCGGCCAGCATGACGTTGGCGTTGCCGCACGACTGGTAGTTCGAGATGGCGTTGTCGAGAATGCCAGCCGCTTCCGGCGTGATATCCGACTTATCCCATTCGAAGAACACGATGTACGGCCCAGGCGTGCAGGTCACGACCGGAGCCGGCGGTGCTTCGACCGGCGGCGGCGGCGGCGGAGCGATCGGCTCCGGAGCCGGCGGCGGCGGCGGCGGGGTCGGTGCGCCGAAGTTGAAGGTCAGGCCGCCCATGAGGCTGTGCGACCGGAAACGACCGTCATAGCCGACGCCACGAACGTTCACGAGGCGAACGTCGTCGGCGTTGAAGAAGCGATACTTCAGCGAAACGTCAACGTTCTCGCTCAGCGGCGCGCGGATACCCGCCAGTGCCTGCCATGCGAACACGGTGTCCGAATCGTCGAGCGCCGCGAAGTTGTTGTTCACGCGATAGTCGTGCGCCTTGACGCGAGCGACACCGGCACCACCGCCGACGAAGCCGCTGATGGCATCGTCATCGCCGAAGTCGAGCAGGGCATTAGCCATGAACGACAGCGCCGAGGTGCGGCCACCGCCGCTGTAGGTGCCTGCACCGACCGCAGTGGTCGGGCCGGTTGCGATCGAACCGGTCGTGCGCAGTTCGTCGACGGTTGCGCTCTTGTACGCAACTTCGGCTTCAACGCGCAGGGCGCCGAAGTCGTAACCAACGGTGCCGCCAACGTCGTAGCCATAGTTGCTATCGACGGTGGTGACGCCACCGGCCGGCGTGGTCAGATCGTAATCGATGTCTTCGACGATCATCGCGCCGCCTTCCACACCCACATACCACGCGTTGTCGCGGGCGAGGGCGGGAGTTGCGAGCGCAGTGGTCGCGAGCGCCAGTGTGACGGCAAGCTTCCGCATTCTAGTCCCCTTTCACAGTTGTCCTACGGACAGCGCAAACCAAGTACCGAAGCGTTAGTTTCCACGCAAGCGCACAAATTCTGCGCTGTTGCAGGAAAGACACGGTTTTAGCCGGCAATCAGCCCGTGCGCCCGCAACGCCGCCACGATCGCCGACACCGCCGTCCGCGCCTCTTCGTCGCGGGTCGTACCGCCTTGCGGCGTCGCGATCGCGGGCTGCTGCGCGCCCACCACCGGCGTCCCGTCGATCAGCACCCGGCGGGCCCGCACCTCGCCGCGGAGCCACTGACCGCCGCGGAACTCCACGGTCGTTTCGCCACCGGCCCACCACAGCCGCATCCCTTCACGCGGGGTCACGAACCGCCAGCCCCCTCGGTCATCCCCGCGATCTGGCCACTGCGTCCGGCCCAGTCGCCCGCTGGCGCAGCACCGACGATCCAGCATTGGCCGGGGGTCGGCGCGGCGGGCGGCGCGTCCTGCGCAACGCCCGCGACGCATCCATGCAACAGCAGGTCGATCAGCATAAGCGCCTCGTTATGCACCATTTCCTTGTGCACCTGCGCACTATGCAACAGCGGCAGGGCCAGGCGGTGGGTCAGCTCATTCATCGTGACGTCTCCGGGGAGTAGGACAGGGTTGCCGGGGCCGACAGGCCGTTCGTGCCGATCTGGCGCACCTCGATCGTGACCGCTCCAGGTACATCGACCGGGCGCCATTGCGGCTCGCCCAGCTCGACCGCGCGCGATGTTCCGGCCGCATCGATCACGCTCAGGCGATACGCCTCGCGTTCCTCGACCAGCGGCATGTCGACGCCATCGCGCCACGGCGTGAACAGGCGCGCCCGACGGTTCCAGCGCAGCACCGGCCCCTGCGCGTCGCGCTGCAGCGACAGCTGCACCGGTGCGGGCGGGACCAGCCAACGGCCCTCCGGCGTGACGCTCGCTTTCGCCACGTCTTCTTCCGCCAGCCCGACCGCCATGATCCCGACCGGCACGCCGACCGCGCCATCGACGCGCCGCAGCGTCGCGGGGTCGAGCAGCACAAATCGCTCGCCTGGCCGATGCCCGGCCATCGCCCCCTCGGTTGCGCGCCGTCCACGCCACAGGCGCGACAGCCGCCAGCGGGCGCCACCGATCCGCACCGCCGATCCGAACTGGACGATCTCCCCGCCGATCATCGCGGCATTGCCGCCACGATCCATCGCCGCCGCGTCGATGCTTTCCAGCACCATCGCGTCGTGGAGCAGCGTGACCTCGATCACCGAAACGCGATCCTCGACCAGCGCGCTGCCGGGGCCGGGCGGCACCGTTACCGTCCCGACGATGCCGGCAGCGGCAGTGTCGCCGATCTCGGTCCAGCCGTCCGCATCGCTCCCCAGCGACACAGTGGCGCGGCGCCAGCCGGGTGCCGTGCCGGCCGCCATGACGCCGATCCACGGCACCGCGCCGGCATCGTCGCCGGGCAGCTCCACCAGATGCAGCACCGTGCGACCGGCCGTCACGTCGGCGGCCAGTTGCGGCGTACCCGTCGCCGCGGCCCCGGCGGGCACCACTCCTGTGATCCGCACCAGCTCCAGCGTGATCCGCATCGCCTCGATCCGCGCCCGGCGCACCCGCCACAGGCCGGCTTCGTCGAATAGCGTCACCCGGTCGCCCGGCGCGATATCGATCGCCTGCCAGTCCAGCGCCACCGTCCGCACATCGCGTGCCGCCCCCTCGCGCGCCGCGATATCGGCGGCGATCCCGGCCGCCGTCGCCGCCTCCAGCGCGGCGGGCAGTTCGATCCGCAGCATCCGCCCCGCGCCGCCGGGACGCAGCACCTGCTGCACCCCCGCCTGATAATCGCGGGCGACGTCGTGATAGGCGATGGCGACGTCGCTGGGCGTGGCCGGCGGCCGGCGCCACGCCGGCGCATCGATCGGCAGGGCGACACCTGGCAACGCCCGCGCCGGCCCCGCACCGATCCGCAGCACGGTCGCGTCCCCTTCGGCGGCATACCATCCGCCCAGCGGCGCGACGATCGCCTCCACCGCGTCGCGCACCCGCTCGCCGCTGGCGGCATAGCCGGCAAAGACCGGTCCCGCCGTCGCCGCCCGGATCGCCCCGCCACCCAGCGCCTCGACGATCGTGCCGACCGGCACCGACGCGGCATCGGCCTCCACCTCGAAGGTGAGCGAGGGGATACGGTTGCCGAAATCGGCCAGCGCCAGATCCTCGAACACGGCATAGGCCAGCCCGCGATACGCCGGCGCGTTGCCGATCCCGACCAGGCTGGCGATCAACGGATCAGGCAGCTGCGCCTCGTCGCCCGGATACCAGCGAAAGCCGGTGCGCGCCTTCCAGTCGCCCGCTACCCCACGCAGCAACTTGCCCTCGGCCCAGATGCGGCGGATGCCCCGGATCGGCCGCCCCGAAAGCGCGACCGCGAACGACGCGGTGTAGCTATAGCGGGTCGTTCGCGCCGCGCCCTTGCCGCTGGTTGCCGCCGCCTCGCGCAGGTCGGTCGCCCAGATCACCGTGCCCGCCACCCGGATCGTCCCGAACAGCTTCGGAATCTGCGCGCCATAGCTCGACAGCTGCACCTGCAGCTCGCGCAGCCGTGGCCCCTGCCGCGCCGGGCCACCGAACACCGCCCCGTCGATCGCCCCGCCCGCCACACGCCCCAGCGCCGCCCCGACCGGCCCCGCCACCGCACCGCCCAGCGTCGTCAGCACCATCGTCGCCATCGTCATCCTCCCGTTTTCGCCAGATGCCGAGTATCGGCCACGGCAGCGGCCCCGGCCGTTCGACCACCGCCCGCGCCACCGCATCGGCGTGGATCACGCCCGCCGCGGTCGCGATCGCCAGGTGCAATTGTCCGGGGCCCGTCGCGATCAGCAGCACATCCCCCGCCGCGACGCGTTCGACCGCGCGGAACGCCTGCCCCAGCACCGCCGCCGCCCGCGCCGCATCGCCACTGTGCGCCGGATAGTCCGCCGGCACCGCCACCCCATGCGCCCACCCGACCAGCCCGACGCAATCGAACCCCTCCTCGGGACTCCGCCCCTGCCGCCGGAACCGACAGCCCAGCGCACCGCGTGCGCGCCCGAGAGCGCTCATGCCCCCGGATAGCGCGTCAGCAGGTCGATGCCGGGTAGATGCGGTTCCCCGCGAAAGTTCGCCACGTTGCCGAACCGGTCGCGACAGGTAGGGAGCGTCCCGTCGCATCCCTCGCTCAGCTCGACCAACGCCCCCGCCCCGTCGAACGCGGGCGGGGCCTCCAGCGTCACGCCCGCCGCATCCGCCGCAACGACGAACGCCGACAACCCGCCATTGGCACCCCCGATCCAGCGCAGCCGCCCGCGCGCAAACTGCGCCCCCGCCGCCATCACCAGCCGCTCGCCGTCGACATGCGTCACCCGCCCGACCCGCCGCCGCCCGCGCATCGCTACCCGACACCTCCGGTCGCCGAGCGTCGCGCGGCATCCGGGCGAGGTCGCCTCGACCGCCGGCGCCTCCAGCCGCACCTCGCCCCCCAGCAGTTCGGCGGCGAACGTCCCGCGCCCCGTCTCGACCGCGCCGATCCGCCCGCTGGCCACCGGCACCGGCACCCCCGGCCGTTCCCAATCGACCGCAAACACCGCTACCCGCGCGCCGTCATAGCGCCCGGCGCGCAGGTCCCGCCCGGCAATCGCGGCATGGCTGAGCGCCCCCTCGACCGTCATCGCCGGTGCCTCCAGCGTATCGTCACGCACGATCGCCGAAGGCGTCATCCCCGGCGCCGCGCGATAGGTAAGGCCATCCACCACCAGATCGCGATCATGCGCGGTCAGCCCGATCGTCACCCCGTCGCGCCGCTCGATCCGCCAGCACAGCGCCAGCGCCGTCACCGCGCTCATGCCTCGCGCACCTCGATCAACGGCACGCTGGCCGCGACGCCCGCGCCATGGGTCGCCCGCGCCACCTGCAACCGGTCCTCGGCAAAGCGGACGGCCACATCGAAGGCGAACCCCGCCGTCACCGCAACGCCCATGGCCGGCGCCACATCGAGCAGCACCACGCCGCCCGCCCCTACGCCAAAGCCCTGCGTCGCGACGCCCCCCACACCGACGCGCACACTACCCGCCACTGGCCGGGTAATCCGCCGCACCATCTGCCCATAGCGTTTCACCAGCGCGAACCGCGTCGTCACCCCGTCGCCGGTCCCAATCACCACATCGCCGAACCCCGGCATCGCGGCGGTCGAATGGTCGAACGGGTCCTGCAACCGGAACGCCCGCGCCGGCCCCAGCCGTGCCCGAAAGAAATCGAGCAACACCGCCACATCCGCCTGCGACCGCACCCCCGGCCCCACGTCATAACGGGTGCGCGGTTCCGCCCAGTCGACATTGCGCGCCTCATGCCCGCCCGCCGCCACCACGATCGCGGTCGACGTCTCGGGCATCACTTCGGCTTCCGCGCCCAGCGCCAGCGGAAAGCGCACGTCATCGAACGCCTCCATCGCCCCCTCCTCCTCGAAATAGGTGAACCCGTCGCGCAACACCTGCGGCAGCGCCCAGACAAAGGTCTCGGCCACCCCCCGCGCCCGCGCCACATCGGCAGCATCGGCAATCGCCCGCCACTGCCCGCGATCCTCGCGCCGCAGGACAAAGCCCGAGAAATAATGCTGTTCGTGCGCAGGATAGCCGAGCCGCACCCCCGCCGCCGCCACGCCGCGCACGGTAGCGCCGACATTGCCGGTCGCCGCCCAGTCATAATCCTCCAGCTGCAGCACATCGAACGCCGGCCGCGCCCAGCCGACCGGCAGGTTCGCCCGGCCGACCTCCGGGCTGTCGACATTCAGGATCGTCGGCAGATAGGCCAGCAGCAACGCTTCCTCCGCCCCTGCACTGCGCGCGGCCGCGACCAACGCCGCCGTCGATGCGGCCAGCAACGCCCCCGCCCGGTCGAGCAACGCCCGCTTCGGCGCGTCGAGCCTCCCGCGCACATCGTCGATCACCGGCGGGTTCCCACCCAGCGCCACCCGCGCCGCATCGTCATACAGGCAGATGCGATGGTCGACCGTCACCCACCACCACGGCTCGCCCACCTGAAACCGCCCGCGCCCGCCCGCCGCCCGCGCGATCGCAACGAACGCCCGCGCCACCGCCTGCAAATAAGCCATCGCCCCCACATGCGCCGGCGACAACAGCGTCGACGGCGGCACCCACCCGGTCAACGCCGGCGATCCATCCGCCGCCCGCTGCTTCCAGTCGCCCCAGCAATGCGCATCGAACAGTTCGTAGCTGAGCGACCAGATCGGATCATAGCCCAGCGCCCCGGCACGCACCGCGAAGTCGCGGTGCCACGCCGCGCACGCTACATTCAGCACACCCCCGGCCAGCGATACGAACAACCCGTCGCCCGACCGCTCCAGCCGGAAATAATGGCTCATGCCGACATAGTGGACGAGGGCACCGCGATACCCCAGCCGCAGCGCATTGTGCAGCAACCGCTCCGGCGTCAGGTGATAGCTGTCGTCATAGCCGCTCGCGATGCGCAGCCCATGTTCGGGCAGCACCACATCGCCCACGCCCAGCACCGATCCCGGCCCGTCGCACCGGATCGCCGACATCTCGGCCCAGCCCTCGACCGGTGCGGCCAGCAACCCGCCGCCCTCGGCATAATCCGGCGGCACCAGCGACACGAACATCCGGTCGACATCGCCCGCCCACACCGGCACGCCGTCCTCGGGGAACTTGTAGCCCCCGACGACGCTCGCGAAATCGATGACGACCTCGGCATCCTCGGGGCTGCCGGTCGCATAATTCCACAACCGCACATACCAGGCGCGTGGCGTGCCCGCCGCATCGCGCCCCTCGATCGTCAGCGCCGGCCCATGCCGCGCATCCAGCGGCCGGATACCCCCCGACCGCCAGCGAAACCGCAAGGAGCAATCGCGATAATCGCGCACCGTGTCGTACCGCAGCAGCGGGTGGTCATGGACATCCTCCGATGCCCAGATCAGCCCCGCCAGATCATCCTGTCGGTAGAAGACACATGTCACCCGCAACGCATCCGCGCTGGTCGTCACCACCGACGCCATCATCGGACGCGGAAAATCGACCGTCCAATAGGCAGGATCGAAGCGCGACAGCACGCCCGCCTCCTGCACCGTGCGCTTGTCCGCCAGCCAATATCCCATCGTTCACGCCTCCATCAGCGCGGCACGCACCGCCCGCGCGACCTGCCGGCTCGACTGTTGCAGCGCGCGCGGCGCATCGCCGCCGCCGGCATTGACGGTGATCGCCACCCGCACCTCGCGCCCCCCGCCGCCCTGCGCCGGCACGACCTGCCCACTGCTGGTCGGCACGAACAATTCCGGCCCGCGCTCACCGACCCAGTACGGCCGCGCCGGGCTGACCGGGCCGCCCGTCGCCCGCCCCGGCGCCCCGCCGATCAACTGCCCCAGCAGCCCGATCAGCCCGCCCCCGCCCCCCGGCGTCACCGCGCCGACCACCGCCGCCGCGGCAATCTCCCCCAGCACCTTCAGCGCGGTATCGCGCAGGTCGTCGAAGCCCAGCTTGCCGGTGCGGATCGCCCGCGCCAGCGTCGTCTCCACCGCCCGCCCCGCGCGATCCACGCCGCCCGCAAACGGCCCGTCCAGGCTCGCCTGCATCGTCGCCACATCCTGCGCGAACCCGGCGGTGTCGGCGCGCACGCGCACGACCAGCCGTTCGATTTCCTCATCCATCGGGAAAACGCTCCTTCAATCGATCGATCGTGGTCCGGTCGCAGGGGTCGGGCGCATCGCCCCGCATCGCCTGCACCAGCGCGCCCAGCTCGGCCGGCGTCGCCCGCCAAAAGGCGTCCGGCCCCCAGCCGAACGCCACCCCCGCCAGCCCGGCTGCACGCGCAGCCGCCTCGGCAAAGCTCACCGCCCGCCCAGAATCTGCGCGATCAGGATTTTCAGTGCCGGGGTCGCCGCCGCCAGCCCGCCCGCCGTCACCCCTTCGGCAAAACTATCGCGCCCCATCGGCGCCGGATCGCGCAGGCAGTGCCACAGCAACGCGACCAGCTCGCCGAGCGTCAACCGCCCCGCCGCCGCGCGCTCGACCAGCGCGAACAGCGACCCGACCTCGCCCTCCGCCGCGACCAGCGCGGCAAAGCTCGGCCGCAGCACCAATGTCTCACCGGCGACGCGAACGCTCGCCTCGCCCCGCACCGGATTGGCGCTCATGCCGACACCACCGCGCCGGACGATTCCAGCGCCAGCGTATAATTGCGCTCGCCATTATAATCGCCGGCATAGTCCAGCCGCGTGACCAGGAACCGCCCGGTCATCGTCTCGCCGCTCTCGAAGCTCAGCCGATACTCGTCGATCACCCCCGACAGCGCATTGCCGCGCAGCCGCACTTCCGCCGCCGAGCCCGTAAACACGCCCGCCCCGCTGACGCTGACCGACCGCACCCCCGCCCCCGACAGCAATTCGCGCCACCCGCCCGAATCCTTGCTGGTGATCGCCACCGCCTCACCATTGACCGACAATTGCGTGGTCCTGAGACCCGCGACCGTCGCATAGGCCATCGGCACCGCCCCGTTCCCGATCTTCAACAGGAACGCACTACCCTTCTCCGCCGCCATCAATCTTCTCCTGATAAAATCCCTTTGCCCCGGGAAAGGGAGGGAGCGGCGCAGCCGCGGAAGGGTGAGGGCGCCCCCTCACCCCGCCAGCATCCGCACCCGAAACTCCAGCGCCCCGACCCAGCCGTCCCCCTCGCGCACCACCCGGCTGCGCACGAACGACAGGCTCGCCACCCGCCACCCCGCCAGCCCGGCCGGCGCCGACAACACCGCGACCTCCGCCGCCGCCGCGATATCCCGCAGCCGCGCCGGAACCTCGCCGCCATCGAACAGCTGCACGACCACCCGCCCCTCGCGCCCGGCGGCATCCTTGGTGCCCCAGTCGGTCAGCACCGGCATGTCGACGACCACATAAGGCCGGCTGCTGCGCACCGGCGGCGCATCGAACACGCTGGCAGTCGTCAGGACGCTACGCAGCCGCGCGACCAGCATCGCCTGCAACACCGTCCCCGCGATCATCGCCCCCACCCCGCGATATCCAGCAACCGGGGATCCGAGATCGTCCGCCGCGTCAGCCCCCGCCCCGACAGCACCACGCCGTCGCCGACGACCTCCGCCGAGACTCCTGGCACCTCGCGCGCCGCCGCAACCACCCGCTCGCGCACCACATGCGCCCGCCGCGCGGCCATCGCCTCGGCCCGCTCGACCGCCGCGATCATCGCGCGTCTCCCACCAGCCGCATCCGCCGCCACGGCCGCCACAGCGCCCCCACCGCCGCCGGCGGCGCGGCGGATGCCGTGCGCGCGTCGAACAGATGCGCGACCAGCAGCACGATCCCCTGCGCGACCGGCGCCGGCACCGCCTCCCAGCTTGCCGCCAGCCCCGCGACGAAGCGCACCGGCCCCGCCGCCGCCATCCGCACCCACCCGGTACCCGTCGCGTCGATATCGATCGCCGTCACGGGTGCGACGGCGGTGATCGCGGTCACCGGCGCAACCGGCAACGGCCGCCACGCGCTGGCCGCCGCCATCATCGCCTCATGCGGCCGCGCGACGATCGCGCTGCCGGTATAGGCCTCGGCCAGCGCCAGCGCGCTTTCCGCCAGCCGGTCGATCACCATGTCCTCGGCGGTCCCGGTAACCCGCAAATGGTCGCGCGCCGCCACGCGCACCCCCGCGATTACCGCCGCCGGAAAGGGCGCTGTGGTCATAAACTCCTCCCGATGTGAAAACGGAAAAGGGGCGGGGTTTCCCCCGCCCCGTCAGATCACGCCGCCGCGATCTTCAGCAGCTTGATCGCCTCCGAATTCATCACCGCCCCGCCGACGCGCTTGGTGGCGTAGAAGTGGACGAACGGCTTGTTCGAATACGGATCGCGCAGGATCTGCGTTTCGGCCCGCTCGGCGATCAGATACCCCGCCTTGAAGTTGCCGAACGCGATCGGCAGGTTGCCGGCCGCAATGTCGGGCATGTCCTCCGCCTCGACCACCGGATATCCCAGCAGCGTGTTCGCCTGCCCCTGCGCCAGCCCCGGCGTCCACAGGAACGCGCCTTCCGCCGTCTTGAACTTGCGGATGCGCGCCGCCGTCTGCGCATTCATCACCCAGCACGCCCCCTGTCGATAACTGCCGCGCAGGGCATGGACCAGGTCGATCAGCCGGTTCTCCGGCTCGCTCCCGAAATCCGCCGCAGCGCCCGACGGCAGGTGTTGCAGCGTCCCGAACGGCCGCACCGCATCGCCGGCCGCGGTGGTGGGGTAGGTCAGGAACCCGCGCGGCCGCCCGACGCCGGTGCCATTGACGAACGCCTGCCCCTCGGCCCGCGCGAACTCGCCCGCGATCTCGCCGGCCAGCCACGCCTCGACGTCGAACGCGGCATCGTCCAGCATCGCCTGGCTCGCCGCCGGATTGGCGTACAGCTCGCCCATCGGCGGGGCGATTTCGTTGAAGGTCGGCGTCGCCGTCTCCGGCCGCGCGCCCACCTCGCTCGCCCAGCCCGAAGGCGTCGCACCACTGGTCACCAGCTTGCGATAGCCCGCCGACCCCACGCTCACCACATTGGCGATCGCGCGGATCGGGCTGGCATTCTTCAGCGTCGCCCCGATCATCGCGTCGATCTCGCGCGGCACGGCATAGCCGCCGCCCGCATCGCTGGTCCCCGCCACCGCCTTGGTCTCGACCGTCATGCCGCTGCGCACGAACGCGCCGAAACCGCCGCCCTGCACCTCAGCACTCAGCATCGGCCGGCTCGCACCCGCCGCCACACCCGAAAAGCTCCCCGCCAGCGTCTCGATCGTCATACTCGTCGTCCCCATGAAAAAAGGGGCGCCGCAGCCTCGCGACACCCCCGTTAGAAAAGTTGCTGGATCGAGCGGCAGCTCACCCGTCCTCGACCGCATGGATGCGCGCCAGCACCTGCATCGGCTGCGCCACCACGCTCACCTCGATCAGCTCGGCGGCGGCGATCGTCCGCCACGCCCCCTGCCGCACGACGCGCGCCCGGTACCCGAACGACAGCCCGTCGATCGCCCCAGCGCGCACCAGCCGCGCCGCTTGCGGCTCCTCGATCCGCCCGATCACCCGCAGCCCGCGCGCATCCTCGCCCAGCCACTCGACCGTCCCGATCGGATCGCCCCGATGCTGCCACAACAGCGGCACCACCCCGCCCGCGACCAGCGCACCGCGCAGCACGACATCGCCGCCCCGATCCGCCCGACCGAAGATCGCCGCGTAGCCCGCGAACCTCACCGCGCCCATTCGGGCCACCCGGTCTTGACCGCGATCCCGACCAGCAGCAGCGCGAACGCCATCCGCATCACCCAGGCAAAGGCCGCGCGCACCGCCGACCGTTTGGCATCGCGCCACGCCTTCAACAGCTCGCGCAGCTCCTGCACATCGGTAGCCGCCGCCGCATCCGAGAGCCCGATCCGCGCCATCGCCCGGCTCGCGCCCAGCTCGCCCGCCTCCTCCGCAATCGCGCGCAGCGTCTGCAGGTCAGCACCATCGTCGGCCGCCTGCCCCATCAGCTGCGCCAGCAGCCCCGTATCGCCCATGTCTTGTCTCCCGCCTGTCGCCGCGCTAGCCCCACCCAGGTGAGACCGCGCCTCCGCATCATCGCCGCCGCCTTCGGCGCGGCCCTGCTCGCCTTCACCTTCGCGCTGCCGTTCCTGAAGGGGAAACGCTGCCTCGACGCCGGCGGCAGTTTCGACCGCACGACGCTGGTGTGCACCCCGGCGAAAAGATGAAATGGCTCAAATCCGTTCGTGCTGAGTAGGGACTGAGCGAAGTCGAAGGCCCGTATCGAAGCACCCGCCACGGTCTTTCGATACGCCGCGTCGACAAGTTCAGCGCCACCGCAGGACGAACGGCAATGGGCTACATCCCCACCAACCCCCGCTTCTCCTCCGGCGTCAGGAAATCCGCCCCCGCCACCCGCGCCCACAACTGGTCGCGCTCGTCGCTCAGCGCCGGGATCGCCTCGACCTCGATCTCCAGCGCGCCCGTCCCCAGCCAGCCATCGATCCCCTGCCCAATCGCGCCCAGCACGCGCGTGCCCAGCGGCACGATCGTCTGTCGCCACAGTGCCCGGTTCGCCTCGCGGTAATTGGCAAAGGTATTGTCGCCCGGCAGGCCCAGCAGCATCGGCGGCACCCCGAACGCCAGCGCGATCTCGCGCGCCGCCTGTGCCTTCAGCCCCACGAAATCCATGTCCGCCGGGGTCAGGCTCATCGCCTGCCATTTGAGCCCCCCGTCGAGCAGCATCGGCCGCCCGGCATTGGCCGCCCCGGCAAAGGCATCGTCCATCTGCGCGCGCAGCCGGTCGAACTGCTCGCCCGACAACACGCCGCCATCGCCCGGATCATGGACCAGCGCACCCGACGGCCGCGCCGCATTGTCCAGCAACGCCTTGTTCCACCGCGCCGCCTGGTTATGGATCGCCACCGCCCCCGCCGCCACGCCCAGGCACCCCAGCCCATAATGATCGTCCAGCGGATGAAAGCCGCGCAGATGGATCAGCCCCGGCCGACCGCCCTCGCCCTCCGCCGCGATCCGCAGCACCCGCTCGCCCACGCGGTAGCGGTACGCGACCGGCCACCCGCCCGCATCCGCCTCGACCGTCACCCGCTCGGGCCTGAGCGCATACAGCTCGCCGATCCCACCCGCACCATCGTCGAGGATCTGGATATAGGCATTGCCATGCAGCAACAGCTGCGCGCCCACACTCTCCAGCAAATCCTGCCCGGCCGATCGCGCCGCGACCAGCGCCACCGCCTGGGGATCGCCCTTGACCGGCAACGACGCCAGCCCCTCCGCCACGATCCTGACCGCGCGCTGCGCGATCGGATTGCCCAGATACGCCTCGCGCAGCTGCGCCTCATACCCTTGCGCCCAATCCCCCGCCGCCGGCCCGCTGCCATCGCGCCACAGGGTCGCGCCACCGCGCGCCAACACCGGACGCGCGCCATCGCGCCCGGACCTGCGTCCGAACCATTTCATGCGTGTTCTCCTGTTATCGGGCCGTGCCCGGTTTCGTTGCGATGGCCCTGCCACAATGGTGGCCGTACCCCCGCGAAGGCGGGGGTCCAGAGCCACGAACGCCACCGCCCGCGGCCCTGGGTCCCCGCCTCCGCGGGGATACGGCCAAAGACGAGGCGAACCACGCCCCCCACCACGTCACCCCGGACTTGATCCGGGGTCCCGCTTCTTCTTCTCCGGTCGAAACGGCGCACGCACGGCACGCCCTTCTCGACTACGGTTCTCGACAAGCTCGAAGCAAACGGGGAGGGAGAAGGCGAGAAGCATTGGCCGAAAACCCACCGCCCACCCTCACAACACCCGAACCACCGCCTCCCCCCGCCCGCTCAACATCAGCTCGAACATCGCCCACACCAGCGCATCGGCGCGATCCGGTGACCGCCCCGGCCCCTCATACCCCCCGCCGGTGACCAGCCCGCACAGCTCGTCCTCCAGCGCCGGAAATGCCCCGACATGAAATGCCCGCGCACCGGTATAGAGCGCCGCCACCGGCTCCGCCCGCGCGACCTTGCCGCGCGACGCATGGACCAGCCGCACCGGCAACCCGGCATCCGCCGCGCGCAGCACGCTCGCCACCATCGCCCCGCCCTGGTTCGCTTCCGCCACCACCCGGTCGGCGCTGTGGCGCGCGGCACATGCCGCGACCGCCGCCGCCCAGCCCTCGGGCGACAGGCCGGAAACGCTCGCATCCTCCAGCACATAGGCAAAGCCGTCCGCCCCCTTGCCGACCGCGACGATGCCGCACGCATCGCCGCCGATCCCGGCGGGCGGATCGACCCCGACCACCACCCGCACCAGCGCCGGCGCCCGGTCCACCCGCCGCGCCTCGATTACCGCCCGCTCCCACAGCGCGCCCGCGACATCCTCGATCAGCTCGCCGTCCAGCTCCTGCCGGCCCAGCCGCGTGCCGGCATAGGCCCCCTCGATCTGCGCGAAATAGCTCTCCGACAGGTGCCGGTTGTCGCGCGACCGCCCGCCGCTGATCCGCACCCCGTCCATCGCCCGGATACGCCGCAGCAGCGGGATGACGCGCGGCGTGGTCGTGACCAACGCCTGCGGCCGCTCGCCCATCCGCATCCCCATCATCAGGTTGTCCCACGTCGCATCGGCATTGCGCCATTTGGCCAGCTCGTCGCACCACGCGACATGATGCTCCGGCCCGCGCAGCCCCTCCGGGCTTTCGGCGGCATACACATGCGCCTCCGCCCCCGATCCGAACTCGACGACGCCGCGCGACGGACGCCACGTGACCGGCCCGTAATGCCGCCCGATCGCCAGCAGGCCGGCGGGGCCGCGCACCATCACGCTTTCCACATCGCGCCGCGTCGCCCCGACCAGCGCGATGCGCAGATCGCGCCGTTCGGCCGCCTGCGCGCACACCCATTCCGATCCGGCGCGCGTCTTGCCGAACCCGCGCCCCGCCTGGATCAGCCACACCGTCCAATCCTGATCGGCGATCGTCTGCCCATCGTGCGCCCACAGCTTGAACCGGGTCGCCAGTTCGCGCCGCCGGTGCGGCGTGACCTTCAGGAGAAAGCGTTCGAGTTGCACGTCGCTCAATTCGGCCATCGCCGCGACCAGCGGATCGACGCCGCTCATACCCGACGCTCCTGCTTGCCGCGCATCGCCTTGATCCGGGCAATCAGCATGGCGTCGGTTTCGGCCTGCGTCGCCCGCAACTGTGCCTCGCGACGACCTGCGCCCGGCTTCACTACGGCGCGATGCCGGTCGAGCAGCTTGATCGCCTGTTCGATACTGATCGCCCCTGCCACGACCTGATCCGGATCGCCGACCGCAACCCCGTCCAGCACCGCGATCGCCTTGGCCAACAGCATCTCTTCCAGCCGGTCATACCCGGCCAGCAACGCCATGCGCCATTGCTCGGCAAATGCCGGATCTCGCCGCCGCAGCGCATAGACGCTGGCCTGCGACAGTCCCACGGCCTCGGTCGCGGCCCGTACATTGCAAGTTGCGGCGACATGATCGAGAAACTGTTCTCGTCGGCTCGGCGTCCACCCTTGCGTGATACGCTGCCGCTGCACCGGGCGATTGGCACCCGCCGTCAGCACCTCTTCGTTCTTCATGCCTACCCCCCAGACGCACGTCGGGGCCAACGACGTTTCCGCCCGGCCCCGATCCCCACAATTCCCGATGTTCCTGTTTTGTGCCGTAAGAGCGTTGCGCTGTCAACCTAAATGTTCCCATTTGGTTCGTTTCAGCGCAGCCATGGCGGATTGCCCCTCGCATCCCCACATAGGGGCCATCGTTGGCAGATGGTCCGTAGGCGCCAGCGACCGGGAGACGCACGCGCTTCCGCTTACGCTGTTGGGAGCGTCAAACCATGGACCTCAACGATCTTCTTCACCGCCATCAGGTTTCGCTGATGCGCGCCGCCCATGCCAAATCGGTCGAGGCCGCCCATTCGCACGGCGGCATGGCGCGCGGCTATGAACGCCAGATCGCTTCGCTGCGCGACCTGCTCGGCGCCTCGGGCCGGATGGTGGCGGCATGACCGCCGCTCTCGCACCCGTGGCCGACGACATGGTCGATGGCGTGGCGAACGATGGCGATGCGACGCCCGCCGCCGCCCCGGCCGAACCCGCCGCGCGCCCCGGCGCGATGAAGTTCCGCCGCAAATACACGACCGTCCGCCTCACCCCGGATCAGGCCACCCGCCAGGGACAGGTCGCGACCGGCGCCTTCCGCCACTTCGGCGGGCGCGACGCGGCGATGGCGTTCCTCAACGACCACGACGAAACCCTCGGCGGCCGCCCGCTCGACCTGGCGATCGCCAGTGCCGAAGGACTGGCGCTGGTCGAGGCGGCCATGGTCGCACGGGGGAAGTAACACTCCCCCGACCTTGAGCCGGCCAAGAAGCGAGCCGGCCATGAAGCGTCTGTCGAGAACCCACCCGTTCCCGACAGACGCGAACCTCACAACCCTGCCAGCATCGCCTCCCACGCCGCGACTTCCCCGTCGCGCCGCCCCACGATCCGCAGCGGACCCGCAACGCCGGTCGCCGGATCGACCTCGATCTCGCCATCCCATTCGAACGTGGCGTTGCCGGCGATGGTCACCACGCCATCGGCATCGGCCTTCGCCCGCACCATGCCGCCGCGATTGAAGACCCGCGTCTCCACGCCCCAGCCGATCCGCCCCGTCCGCGCCGCTGCATGGGTCGACGCCGCCATCGCGCTGCCGCAACTGTTGGTCAGCCCGACGCCGCGTTCATAGGTCCGCACGAACAGCGCGGGCGCATGATCCGCCTCGCGCAGCTCGACGAAGCTGACATTCGCCCGCGTCGGGATCAGCGCCGGCGCGCTCTCGCACCAGTCGCCCAAGCCGACCAGCTCGCCCTCGTCCACCGCCTCCACGAACGCGACCAGATGCGGGTTGGGCATCGCCACCGCGGTAAAGCGCCGCGCGCTCGGCAGGCCGGGGATCACCGCCTCGACGAACGGCGCGTCGCCGACGGTCAGCCCGACATCGCCGGGATCGAGCGACACCGGCCCGACCTTCGTCTCGATCGTGGCGACGCCGGCGGCGACATCGGCCACCACCCGCGCCTGCGCAACGCTGGTCTTCAGCCGCACCTGCCCCTGCGCGGTCCCGGTCACCTCGAACCCAAGCCGCGCGGTACAGCGCAGCCCATTCAGGCACGTCTCCGCCTCCGACCCATCGGGATTGAACATCCGCATCCCGAAAATATTCTCGGTATCTGAATCAGTTAGCAGCAAAAGCCCATCGCCGCCGACATCCCCCGACCGATCCGCCAACGCCCGCGCAACCCGCGCCCACGCCGCATCGTCCAACGCGATCGCCCGCGCATCGATCAGCGGAAAGTCGTTCCCCGACCCATGGCACTTCACGAAAGACAGTTTCATTTCACAACCCTTGCCCGCGCCCGTTCGATAAACGCCCGCTCACCCGCCACCCGCGTCGCAAAGGCCGGCCGCGCCAGTATCGCCGCCAGATAGCGCGCAAGGTCCGGATACACCGCCGCATCGACCGGCGCACAGGCATGCAGCGTACTGGCAAAGGCGCTCGCGACCGCAATATCGGCCAGCGTCAGCGTATCCCCGACCAGAAAGTCCCGCCCGCCGACCTGCGCGTCCAGATAGGCGAGGATGCCCGGCCACTGATCGCGCTCCGCCGCATCCGCCACCGCCGCATCGCCGACACCGCCCCGAAACAGCGGCCCGACCACCCGGTTGAACAGCATTGCCCGACCGGCACCGAACACGATCGTATCCGCCAGTTCGTCGAACCAGATGGTGCGCCCGCGCGCCTGCGCCTCGGCGGGGATCAGCGCCGGTTCGGGATATTTCGCCTCCAGATAGGTGACGATCGCACTCGAATCGGCCAGCGAGAAATCGCCATCGACCAGCGCCGGGATCTGCCCGAACGGGCTGATCGCGCGAAACGCCGGCGACGCATCGCCGGGCGCAGTGGGGATCAGGTCGAGCGCGATCCCCTTTTCCTCGGCGAACACCGCAACCTTGCGGACGAACGGCGAAATGGTCGAACCATATAGCTGCATCGACATGCAATCTCCCCACGGTGCGCGAAGGGGGCGACACCGGCCCGTCGGCTGTGCCACAATCGGGTATCGTGACGATAGTCCTCCTCCTTGCCGTGATCGCGCAGACGGTCCTGCTGGTCCGGTTGCAGCGGCGCGTCGACGTGCTGGAACGGCGCGAACCGCGCCCGGCCGAGCCTGCGCCCCGACCGATGCCGGCGCCCGCGCCCGTCGCGTCCCGTCCGGTCGTCGCCACGCCTGCCCCGTCCGACGAAGCGCGCGCACGTCACGCTCCCCGCCCCCGCCCGCCGCGCCCGAAGATCGATGTCGAAACGCTGATCGGCAGCCGCCTGCCGGTGTGGATCGGCGGGCTGGCGCTGGTCGTCGGCGGCATCTTCCTCGTCCGCCTGTCGATCGAGGCGGGGTGGCTGACCCCGGCGATCCGCACCGTGCTGGCCGCGCTGTTCGCGCTCGCGCTGCTGATCGGCAGCGAAACGGCACGGCGCATCCCCGCCACACGCGACGATCCGCGCATCGCACAGGTGCTGGCCGGCGCGGGCATCGCCTCGGCCTATGCCACGCTCTATCTCGCCGCCGCGCTCTACCACCTGATCGGCCCGGCGACGGGCTTCGCGATCATGCTGGGCGCCACCGCGCTCGGCCTGTTCCTGGCGCTGCGCCACGGGCCACCGACCGCCGTCATGGCGCTGGTCGGCGGGTTCGCCGCGCCGCTGGTCGCCGGCTATGACGCTGCCGGCATCGGCGCGCTGCTCGTCTATCTCGGCCTGTTCGTCGCCGCGCTGCTGGCGCTCGCGATCGTGCGCGGTTGGGCGTGGCTGGCGCTGTCGGCGCTGGTTGCGGCGTTCGGCTGGGCCGGGCTGCTGATCGCGCTGGTCCCGCCGACGAGTCTGAGCGGCATCGGCGCGTTCCTGATCGCGCTCGGCATCGGCGGCACGCTCGCCGCCCCGCGCACCACCATCGCCCGCCCGTGGCTGCGCGCAGCACCCTTGCTGGTCGCGCTGCTTCAGACGCTCGCGCTCGCGCCGATGCTCGACTTCTCCGGGCTGGCGTGGGGCTTCTACCTCACCCTGTCCGCCGCCGCACTGTTCCTCGCATGGCGCGACGCGACCCTGCTGCCCGCCGCGATCGGCGCGGCGATCCTCGTCACCTTGCTGGTTGCGCTCGGGCTGGTGCAGGGTCCCAATGCGACCCCGGCGGCGCTGCCCGTCGCGCTGCTGCTGTTCGGTGCAGGCGGTGGCGTCGCGTCCCGCCGCGCGCCCGGCTGGGCCGTGGTGGCGCTCACCGGCACTGCCGCGCCACTGTTGGCGGCGCAGATCGTCGCCCCCGACCTGCTGTCCCCGGCGCTCCGGGCGCTCGCCAACCTCGCCCTCGCACTTGCCGCCGCCGCCCTTGCCTGGCGCCACCGCGACCGTGCCGATCGCGGCGACATGGGGCTGGTCGGCGGCGTGGCGGTGGCGGCGCTCGGCACCGGCCTTGCCGTCGCAGCGCTGCTCCCGGCGGTGCTGGCCCCGATTGCCGCGCTCGGCATCCTGCTGGCGGCGGCGCGGTTCGACCGGGCGATCCCCGAACGGCTCGCGCTGTTCCCGCCGCTGGTCTTGCTCGCCCTCGCGCTCCCGCCGCTGGCCGATGTGGCGCAGGCGCTGTCGGTGTCGCTGCTGTGGGAGGAACTGCCCTATCTCCACCTGCCCGCCCCCGGCGATGCCGCCCGCCTGCTCCTGCTCCCCGCGCTCGCACTGGTCGGCGCAAGCCTGTGGCAGCGCGGCCTGTTCGGCCCGGCCCGCCGCCTGATCCTGCCCACCGCGACCGGCATCGCCATCGCCGGCCTCTATGTCCTGCTGAAGCAACCGCAGGCCATCGCCACCCCCGAAGCCTTCCGCGCGTCGGGCTTCGTCGAACGCGCGCTCCTGACCGATCTCGCGCTCCTCGCCGCGTGGGGCGCATGGCCGCGCCAGCGCCGCGTGGGTCAGGCGCTGCTCGCCCTCGCGCTCGGCCGCATCCTGTGGTTCGACCTGCTCGGCCTCAACCCCGCCTTCGTGCCCCAGGCGGTCGGCGCGCTGCCGGTCCTGAACGCCGCCACGCTCCATTTCGCCCTTGCCGCTGCGGTCGTGTGGCGCCTGACCGACCTGCCGCGCCGCAGCCTGATCGCCGCGCTGCTGACCCTCACCGCAACCCTCGCCACCATCCGCCAGATCGCGCACGGCACGATCCTCACCGGCCCGGTCGGTCTCGCCGAAAATGGCGGCTATTCCGCCGCGATGCTGGCGCTCGCCATCCTCTGGCTATGGCGCGGCATCGCGCGGGGCAGCGCCGACCTGCGCCGCTTCGGCCTGACGCTGCTGACCCTGACCACACTGAAAGTCTTCCTGATCGACGCCGCCGCACTGGAGGGCGTGCTGCGTATCCTGTCGTTCATGGCGCTGGGCGGCGCGCTGATCGCGATCGGCTGGGCGTATCGGCGGTTCGTCACGCCAGCCGGTAATGCGCCGCCAGCCGATCGAGCGCCAGCGTAAGCACCAGCCGCCCGGCCCGCGCCGGCCACCCCAGCGCCTTTTCCGCCGCCGGCAGCCCTTCGTTCGCGCACACCGTTCGCCAGAGGATATCCGACAGCCCCGGCCCGACCGCCGCCACCGCCGCGTCGAACCGCGCCTTGGCCGCCACCTGCCCGCCCGACGGATCGCTTGGGATCCCCTTGCCGCCACGCGGCGCGGCGTCCCATCGCATCGTGACGCGCGGCCCCAGCGCGGCACGCTCATAATCGCCGCGCAGCCGCTCGCCCGCCTCATATTGCCGCGCATCGACCAGCGATCGCGCCTTCAGCCAGTCGAGTGGCGATTCGCGCAGGTTCACCTGCACCCGCCGCCCGCCGGCCTCGTCCCGCACCCGTCCGTCCGCCAGCCGCCGTTCCACCAGTTCGCGCACACCCCGCCTCCTGCATCCGATTCGCCGCCGGGGTTGCCATGACGGCATCGTTGTAGGAAAGCGTTTGTACCAGATCGGTTTGCGCACAAGGATGACGCCCAAATGATTACCGCCATTCGCGAAGTGCGCCGCGCACAGGGCCTGACGCTGGAGGAGGTCGCGATCCGCTGCGTACCACCGACCACCGCGCAGACCATCGGCCGCCTCGAAACCGGCACCCGCACCGTGTCGGTCGGCTGGCTCAACCGTATTGCCGAGGCGCTGGCGGTCGATGCCGCCGATCTGGTCCGCCTGCCCGAACGGCCCGACATTCCCGTCGCCGCGATCCTCGACGGATCGGGCGCCGCCGCCCCGCGCCGCGCGATGAGCGTCACCCCGCCGCGCAGCGAAGCCGACCTTGTCGCCATGATCGTGCAGGCGACGACCGGTGACTATCGCGCGGGCGACATGGTGTGGTGCCGCCGCCTCGCGCCTGCCGATTATATCGCCGCGCTCCACCGCGACGTCCTCGCGCCTGCCCCCGCCGGCCGCTTCGCCTTTGGCCGGTTGCTGGCGTTCGACGGCGACATGGTGTCGATCCTCCCCGCGACGCTCGGTACCAGTCCGGTGCCCTTGCGCTGCGCGTGGATCGCGGTGGCCGAACGGCTGGTGCGCAATCTGTAGGGTACGCCCTCCTCTGGCCGACACCGTACCCGCGCCCGCAAACCCCAACTTTCCCCGACGTCACCCTAAAGCGTCGTGACGCCTCCCCCCTCGACGTGGTAGCCCTTGCCCATGCCCGTCTCGGCCACCGCCTCCGCCCGCGAAATCCTCACCAACCTTCACGACGTGATGGCGTCACGAAGTCCGGCGCAGGCCAAGCTGAACTCCGTCGTCCGCATCATCGCCGAAGCGCTCGATAGCGAAGTCTGCTCGATCTATCTGCTGCGCGAGGGGCTGCTCGAACTCTTCGCCACCGTTGGGCTGGCGCAGGAGGCGGTGCACGTCACCAAATTTGCCCCGAACGAGGGGCTGGTCGGCACGATCGTCGCCAACATCGAAACGCTGAACCTCGCCGAAGCCGCGACTCATCCCGACTTCGCCTATCGGCCGGAAACGGGCGAGGACAAATATCACAGCTTTGCCGGGGTGCCGATCATCCGCCGCGAACGCGCGGTGGGCGTGCTGACCGTGCAGCATGCCGAACCGCGCCGCTATGCCGATGTCGAGATAGAGGCATTGCAGACCGTCGCGATGGTGCTGTCCGAACTGATCGCCAATGCCGACCTGATCGACGCGACCGGCGGTACGTCGATCCGGCCGCAGGCGACCGGCGCGGTACGCGTGCCCGGCTTCAAGCTGGTCGAGGGGATGGGCGCGGGCGTCGCCGTGTTTCACCAGCCGCGCATCGTCATCGAACACACCGTGGCGGAGGATGTCGAGGCGGAGCGCCACCGCGTCTATGCCGCGTTCGACAAGATGCGCGACCAGATCGAACGCATGTCGAACCAGGCCGAATTCGGCGTCGGCGGCGAACATGACGAGGTTCTGGCGACCTACAAGATGTTCGCGTACGACGAAGGCTGGGCACGCCGCATCAACGAGGCGATCGACAGCGGCCTGACCGCCGAGGCCGCGATCGAACGCGTGCAGCAGCGCACCCGGATGCGGATGCGCGAGATCAAGGATCCGCTGCTCGCCGACCGGATGCACGACCTGGAGGACCTGTCCAACCGGTTGCTGCGCATCGTCTCGGGACAGCTTGGCACCGCTGCGCAGATGGGGCTGCGGCAGGACACGATCCTGCTGGCGCGCAACCTGGGGCCGGCGGAACTGCTCGAATATGACCGCCGCCGCCTGAAAGGGGTGGTGCTGGAGGAAGGGTCGCTGACCGCCCATGTCGTCATCGTCGCCCGCGCGATGGGCGTGCCGGTGCTGGGCCGCGTCCGCGACATCCGCCGCCTGATCGCCGAGGGCGACCGGCTGCTGCTCAATTCGGTCGAGGACCTGCTGGTCATCCGCCCGACCCCGGCGATGGAGGAGGCGTTCGAATCGAAGCTGGCGCTGACGCAGAAGCGCCGCGCCGCCTTCGCCGCGATGAAGGGGGAACCGCCGGTCACGAAGGACGGCCACCGCATCACGATGATGGTCAATGCGGGGCTGCGCGACGACGCCGCCGCGCTCGACCTGACCGGCGCCGACGGCATCGGCCTGTTCCGCACCGAATTCCAGTTCCTCGTGTCGGCCACCCTGCCGCAGCGCGAACGCCAGCAGCGCCTGTACCGCGACGTGCTGGACGTGGCCGGCGACCGCCCGGTCGTGTTCCGCACCGTCGACATCGGCGGGGACAAGGCGCTGCCCTATCTCGACCATGCCGAGGGGCAGACGGAAGAAAACCCCGCCATGGGCTGGCGCGCGCTCCGCCTGGCCCTGGGCCGCGAAGGGCTGATGAAGGCGCAGGCCCGCGCCCTGATCGAAGCCGCCGACGGCCGCACCCTCAACGTCATGTTCCCCATGGTCAGCGAACCCTGGGAATTCGAAGAGGCCCGCGCGCTCTTCGAAGCACAGCGCGAATGGCTGCGCGGGCGGGGCAAGCCGCTGCCGACCGACATCCGCTACGGCGCGATGCTGGAAGTTCCGGCGCTGGCCGACGTGCTCGATTTCCTCTGGCCGCAACTCGATTTCCTGTCGATCGGCACCAACGACCTGACCCAGTTCCTCTTCGCCGCCGACCGCGCCGATCCGCGCCTCGCGATGCGTTACGACTGGCTGTCCCCTGCGATCCTGCGTTTCCTGCGCCGCGTGACGAAGGCTGCGCATGAGGCGGGCAAGCCCGTCGCGGTCTGCGGCGAGATGGGCGGGCGGCCGCTGGAGGCGATGGCGCTGATCGCGCTCGGCATCGACCGGCTGTCGATCACCCCGGCTGCGGTCGGCCCGGTCAAGGCGATGATCCGCTCGCTCGACCGGCAGGCGGCAACGGCCGAAATCGACCGCCTCCTCGCCACCCCCAGCCGCACGCTGCGCCCCGCCCTGGAAGACTGGGCTAAGACCAACGGCATAGAACTGTCCTAAAAAATCCTCCCCGGCACGGGGAGGGGGACCAGCGAAGCTGGTGGAGGGGGGTGCCCGCATACGGCACGGCTGCGTTGCGCGCGCGCCCTCCACCCCCGCTTCGCGGCGGCCCCCTCCCCATGTCGGGGAGGATGTGCAAATCCTCCCACTTTCCGCCCGCCCGCCCGCTGCGGCGTTGACAGCCGCCCTGTGCTGGCCGAAACCGCCGATGTACCGGGGGCGGACGATCAGCGGGTTGGAAGGGTAGTATGATGGACGGCGACAGCACCGCGGGCGCGCCACGCACGGCGGGCATGATGCTGCGTTCGGCACGCGAGGCGCAGGGCCTGTCCCTGTCGGACGTCGCGCAGCGCACGCGGATTCCGCTGCGTCACCTGGAGGCGGTCGAGGACGGCAAGTTCCAGGCGCTGCCTTCGATCACCTATGCGATGGGCTTCGGCCGCGCCTATGCCCGCGCGGTCGGCGTGGACGAGACGGAGGTGGCGCGCGCGCTGCGCAGCGAACTGGCCACCAATTACCAGCGGCCCGAACCGCTGCAGGACCTCGAACCGATCGACATGCGCCGCGGCCCCTCGCCCGGCGTCGTCGTGATCGCCGCCGCGATCGCCATCGTGCTGCTGCTGGGCGTCGGCCTGTATTTCGGCACCTCGCTGTTCCGCAACGACGAACCGGTGACCGCGCCCGCCGCCACCGTGGCCGGCGACCTCGGCATGTTGCCGCCCACTCCCACCCCGGCGACCGGCAATACCGCGCCCGTCGCCCCGCCCGTCCCGGCGGGCGGGGGTCAGGTCACGCTGACCGCGACCGGCACCACCTGGGTCCGCATCTTCGACGACACCGGCACGCTGGTGAACAAGGAGATGAAGTCGGGCGATCGCTACGACGTCCCGATGACCGCCAAGAACCCGCAGATCCGCACCGGCCGTCCCGACCTGCTGACCGTCACGGTCAACGGATCGAACGTGCCGCCGCTCGGCACCGCCGAACGCCCGATCACCGTGGGTGTCAGCGCAGAGGCCCTGCGCAACCGCGGCTCGGCCAACCCCACGCCCACGCCGTCGCCCGCCGGTTAAGCGTGGCGACAGCTCGCCTGTCTAGGGTCGCGCGGCCCGTCCAACCTGCTCCGGGGGGAGTTTTCATGCGCCATTTCAAAGCCCTGCCGCTTCTCGCCCTGCTCGCTGCCTGGCCAGCCACGGCGCAGACCACCAGCCAGATCGAACCCCGCGTCAACAAGCTGGAGCGCGAGATGCGCGCCGTGCAGCGGAAAGTCTTTCCCGGCGGCACCCCCAACCAGGTCGAACCGCAGATCACCGCGCCGACCCAGCCCGTCGACATTCCCGGCAGCCCGTCGAGCGGCCCGCTCGCCACGCTGACCTCGCGCATCGACGCGCTCGAATCGCAACAGCAGTCGCTGACCGGCCAGCTCGAACAGGCGCAGTACAAGCTGCGCCAGCTCGAATCGGCGTTCGAGGCCTACAAGACCGCAACCGATGCCAAGCTGAAGACGCTTGAATCGACCGGTGCCGCCCCGATCGCTCCGGCGACCCCCGGCGCGGTCGCGGCCTCCGGCGACACCTCGACCGACACACCGCCGACGCGCGGCTCCGGCAACGGCGGCGGGACACTGGGCGGTGGCGCGGTGCGTCCGCCCGCCGTCACCGCGCCGGCCACCGCCGACCCGGCCCGCGCCGCCCGCGTCAACGCGATCGAAAAGCCGTCGTCCGGCGACGCGGCGGAGGACGGCTATCTCTACGGCTTCCGCCTGTGGAGCGCGAAACTCTACCCCGAAGCGATCGCCGCACTGCGCCCGGTCGTCGCCAAATACCCCAAGCACCGCCGCGCCAGCTATGCCCAGAACCTGATCGGCCGCTCCTATCTCGACGACGGCAAGCCCAGCTTGGCGAGCCGTGAATTCTACGACAATTACAAGAACATGCCCGACGGCGAACGTGCTGCCGACAGCCTGTTCTATCTGGCCGATGCGCTGACCAAGCTGAAGAAGACCAAGGAAGCCTGCGACGTCTATGGCGAGCTGAGCGACGTCTATGGCGAGAAGCTGTCGGCGGCGATGAAGGCGGACGTGGCGAAGGGGCGGACGGCGAACAAGTGCGCGGCGTGAGGGGGACGTTACTTCCCCTCCGTTCGTGCTGAGTAAGGGCTGAGCGTAGTCGAAGACCTGTATCGAAGCACCCGTGGCGGTCCTTCGATACGCTGCTTCGACAAGCTCAGCAGCTACTCAGGACGAACGGAAATAGCCAATCACTGAACCCAACCCCAACCCGTTCGGTTCGAGCAGCTTCGAGCCTGTCGAGAAGCGTCCGCCGAGAACTCGCCGTTTGAGGCATTCCTTGCTCGACTTCGGTCCTCGACAGGCTCGAAGCAAACGGGGGAGGATGAGGGCCACGCAACCTATGCCGCCGTCCAACGCGCACCCATGGTGCCCAACCCCATGACCCTACCCCCCGAGACCCTCACCCGCTTCACCCGCGACCTCACCGCACTCGCCCCCGCACCGACCCCCGACCGTCCGCTGGCGATCGCCGTCTCCGGCGGTCCCGACTCGATGGCACTGCTCGCCCTCGCCGCCACCGCCTTCTCCGGCAGCGTCATTGCCGCCACCGTCGACCACCGCCTGCGCGCCACCTCCGCGGACGAAGCGGCGATGGTCGCCGACTGGTGCCACACCCACGCCATCCGCCACGCGACGCTGTGGCCCGAAAAGCCCCCCGCAGGCGCCAGCATCCAGGCCCAGGCCCGCCACGCCCGCTACGCGCTGCTCGCCGACTGGGCGCTCGCCGCCGACGCGAGCGCCCTTGCCACCGCGCACCATGCCGACGACCAGGCCGAAACCTTCCTGATGCGCGCCGCCCGCGCCTCCGGCCCGGCGGGCCTCGCCGGCATCCGCCCGCGCTGGATGTTCGACGCCGATCGCTGGAGGGCGGCTTGCCGGCAAGAACCGTCCCCCCGCGCAGGCGGGGGGCCAGGGCGACAGGACGCGACCGGTGGGACATGTCACTCTGGGTCCCCGCCTCCGCGAGGACGCGATCTCGAGGCGAAACAACGCCTTCCCATCGTCCGCCCACTTCTCACCTGGCGCCGCGCCGAACTGCGCACCCTCGCCACCGGCCTGCCCTTCGTCGACGACCCATCGAACACCGACCCGCGCCACGACCGCACCGCTGCCCGCGCGCTGCTCGCGGGCGGCCAGATCGACCCGCTCGCCCTCGCCGCCAGCGCCGCGCATTGCCGCGAGGTCGACGCCGCGCTCTCCGAGACGATCGACTGGCTGTGGCGCACCCGCACCCTGCCCGCCGACATTGGCGAACATCGCCTCGACCCGACCGACCTGCCGCGCGAACTGCGCCGCCGCCTCGCCCGCCGCGCGATCGGCCAGGTCCGCCGCGCCACCGGCGTCACCGAGGGGAAATGGTCCGACGCCGCCAATATCGAATCACTGCTCGACGCGCTCGATTCGGGCAAAAAGGCCACGCAAGCCGGCGTCATGGCATCGGCAAGCGCCGGAATCTGGCGCTTTCGCCCCGCTCCACCGCGTCGATCAGACTGATCGACGTTGTTCCATTGCCATTAACCTCGCCAAGCCTATCTTGGGTGGACTGAGAGGTAGCACGTCCGCATGAACGACAACGACAAGCAGAACGGCCCCGAAAACAACGGCGGCAATCCGTGGATGAAGAGCCTGTTGATCTGGGTCGGCATCCTGGTGTCGCTGGCGATTTTCGTCCAGCTGTTCAACGGCCCGTCCACGCAGACCCAGGGTCAGGTGATCCCCTATTCGACCTTCCTGAACAAGGTCGACGAAGGGTCGGTTCGCGACGTCAATATCGCGACCAGCACGATCACCGGCACCTACACCAACGACGACAAGTTCCGCACGAACGCGCTGAACGATCCCAACCTGATCGAACGGCTGCGCGCGAAGAACGTCGTGATGAACGCCCGTCCGGAGGAAGGGCCGAACATCTGGATGGCGATCCTCGTCCAGTCGCTGCCGTTCCTGCTGTTCCTCGGCATCGCCTTCTTCGTCCTGCGCCAGATGCAGAAGGGCGGCGGCGGCGGCGGCGCGATGGGCTTCGGCAAGTCGCGCGCGCGGATGCTGACGCAGAAGGAAGGCAAGGTCACCTTCGATGATGTCGCCGGCATCGACGAAGCCCGCGCCGAGCTGACCGAGATCGTCGACTTCCTGAAGGACCCGACCAAGTTCGCGCGTCTGGGCGGCAAGATTCCGAAGGGCGCGCTGCTGGTCGGTTCGCCCGGTACCGGCAAGACGCTGCTCGCCCGCGCGATCGCGGGAGAGGCCGGCGTGCCGTTCTTCACCATTTCCGGTTCGGATTTCGTCGAAATGTTCGTCGGCGTCGGCGCCAGCCGCGTCCGCGACATGTTCGAACAGGCCAAGAAGTCGGCGCCGTGCATCGTCTTCATCGACGAAATCGATGCGGTCGGCCGGCATCGCGGTGCGGGCTTGGGCAACGGCAATGACGAGCGCGAGCAGACGCTGAACCAGCTGCTGGTCGAAATGGACGGCTTCGAAGCGAACGAGGGCATCATCATCGTCGCGGCGACCAACCGTCCCGACGTGCTCGACCCCGCACTGCTGCGTCCGGGCCGCTTCGATCGTCAGGTCGTGGTGCCGCGCCCCGATATCGAGGGCCGGATCAAGATCCTGCAGGTCCATATGAAGAAGGTGCCGCTGGCCCCTGACGTCGACGCCCGCGTCATCGCGCGCGGCACGCCGGGCTTCTCGGGTGCCGACCTTGCCAACCTCGTCAACGAAGCGGCGCTGACAGCGGCGCGCAAGGGCAAGCGCCTCGTCGCGAACCAGGAGTTCGAAGAGGCCAAGGACAAGGTGATGATGGGTGCCGAGCGGCGCTCGATGGTGATGACCGACGATGAGAAGCGGATGACCGCCTATCACGAGGCCGGCCACGCCATCGTCTCGCTCCACGAACCGGCATCGGACCCGATCCACAAGGCGACGATCATCCCGCGCGGCCGCGCGCTGGGCATGGTGATGCGCCTGCCGGAACGCGATTCGTACAGCTATCACCGCGACAAGATGTACGCGAACCTGTCGGTCGCGATGGGTGGCCGCATCGCCGAGGAAATCATCTTCGGCTATGACAAGGTGTCGTCGGGCGCGTCGGGCGACATTCAGCAGGCGACCAGCCTTGCACGCGACATGGTGACCCGCTGGGGCATGTCCGACGCAGTCGGCCCGGTCGAATATGGCGAACCGCAGGGCGAAAGCTTCCTCGGCTATTCGTCGTCGGCCCCGGCGCGGATGTCGAACAAGACCGCCGAGCTGATCGACAGCGAGATCAAGCGCATCGTCGAAGGTGGCCTAGAACGCGCGCGTCAGTTGCTGACCGAGCATGTCGATCAGCTGCACGCGCTGGCCGGCGCGCTGCTCGAGTTCGAAACCCTGTCGGGTGACGAGATCAAGCGGCTGATCGCGGGTGAGGATATCGGCCGGGACGAAGGCACGCCGTCGACCCCGCTGGCCGCTGCCGGCACCTCGATCCCGAAGACCCGCCGCCCGCGCGGCCCCTTCGGATCGCCGACGCCGCAGGGGGCGTAACCCGGTTCCCGGTGGTGGGGCGGTCGCTCCACCACCGGGCTTCACGCCGCGCGCGAAACGCGTGCGAGTGTGAACTTAGTGAACTTTGGACCGATATTGCTGTCGGTCATATTGACTTCCCCGACGCTCCGCCGAACGATGTGACATCATCGCATCGCTGTCCGGCGATCGGTCAGGAGTCATTGCCCCCATGCGTTTTCGTCCGCTGCTGCTCGCCTGTACCCTTGCCTTCGGCGCCTCGACCCTTGCCGCGCAGACCTCTCAACCCAGCCCCGACATCTGGCCGACCAAGGGCGACATCCCGGCGAACTTCGTGCCGCCGACCGACAAATACGACTATGTGAAGCGCGAAGTGATGATCCCGATGCGCGACGGGGTGAAGCTGCACACGGTCATCATGATCCCGAAGGGTGCGACGAACGCCCCGATCCTGCTGACCCGCACCCCCTATAACGCGTCGGGCCGCGTCGCCCGTGCCGACAGCACCAGCTATGTCGCCGCCCTGCCGCAGGGGGACGAGGTGTTCACCCGCGCCGGCTATATCCGCGTGTTCCAGGACATTCGCGGCAAGTATGGGTCGGAGGGCGACTATGTCGTCACCCGCCCCGTCCGGGGGCCGCTGAACCCGACCAATACCGATCATGTCACCGACGCATACGACACGATCGACTGGCTGGTGAAAAAGGCGAACCTGCCCGAAAGCAACGGTCGCGTTGGCATGCTCGGGTCGTCCTACGAAGGCTTCACCGTCGTCATGGCACTGCTGAACCCGCATCCCGCACTGAAGGTCGCCGCACCCGAAAGCCCGATGATCGACGGCTGGATGGGCGACGACTGGTTCCACTACGGCGCGTTCCGCCTCGCCAATATCGGCTGGATCGGCAGCCAGACGGGGTACAAGGGTCCCGGCGCCTCGCCGCCCTCGACCACCTATGACGATTACGACCAGTTCCGGAACGTGGGTTCCGCGAACGACTGGGCAAAGGCATCGGGCTATGCTCAGCTCCCCTTCTGGCAGCGCTTCGTCGCCCACCCGTCCTACGATGCCTATTGGCAGGGACAGGCGCTCGACAAGCTGCTCGCCGCCAACCCCTCCAACGTGCCGACCATGTGGGAACAGGGCTTGTGGGATCAGGAGGACATGTACGGCGCGATCACCGCATGGGAAGCGCTGAAGGCCAAGGGCAAGGGCGGCAACAACTTCCTCGTCATGGGCCCCTGGCGGCACAGCGGCGCGAACTATGACGGGTCGTCGCTGGGCGACATCAAGTTCAATGGCGACACTGCGCTGCAATGGCGTGAGAACTATCTGTTCCCGTTCTTCGACCAGTATCTGCGCGATGGCCGCCCGGCCTTCACCCCGCCACAGGCACTGATCTACAACACCGGTGAGAACCACTGGGACGAACTCGCCCAATGGCCGCTGGCATGCGAGAAGGGCTGCACCGCGCCGCTGAAGCCCATCTATCTCGGTGCCGACGGCGACCTCGGCTTCACCGCGGCCAAGGCCGGTGGCGACAGCTATGTGTCCGACCCAGCCAAGCCGGTCCCGCACCTCTCGCGCCCGGTCAATTTCGACGATGGCCGGTGGAAGGCGTGGCTGGTCAGCGACCAGCGTCATGTCGACGGCCACACCGACGTCATGACCTACCAGACCCCGGTCCTGACCCAGCCGGTTAAGGTATCGGGCGCACCGATGGCCGACATCTTTGCCAAGACGTCGGGCACCGATGGCGATTTCGTGGTGAAGGTGATCGACGTCTATCCCGACGTCGTGCCGGGCCAGCCGGCGATGGGCGGATACCAGCTCCCCATCAGCCTCGACATCTTCCGCGGCCGCTATCGCAACGACTTCGCCAAGCCCTCGGCGATCCCGGCGAACAAGACGCAGCGCTATCGCTTCCGCCTGCCGACCGTGAACCATGTGTTCCAGCCGGGTCATCGCATCATGGTGCAGGTCCAGTCGTCGCTGTTCCCGCTCTATGACCGCAATCCGCAGACCTATGTCCCGAACATCTTCACCGCGCCCAAGGATGCCTATCGCAAGGCGACGGTGACGATCGAACGCGGTGGGTCCAGCCCGAGTGCGGTGTGGCTGCCGGTGGTGGAGGCGAAGTAACCCGGCCCATCGTCATCCCGGCACAAGCCGGGATGACGGGTCACACCGTTCGTCCTGAGTAGCCATTGAGCAAAGTCGAAAGGGCGTATCGAAGGACCGCTTGCGGCCAGATGCTTCGATACGGGTCTTCGACTTCGCTCAGCCCCTACTCAGCACGAACGGTTTAGTCGAAGCCGGCAAACTACCCGTGGTCCCGCCCGAAATCCTCGCGGGCGTCGTCCTGCCCCTGCTCGACGATCGACCGCCGGATCGCGCGCGTGCGGGTGAACAGGTCGAACAGCTCGTCGCCCTTGTCCCAACGGATCGCGCGTTGCAGCGCGGACAGATCCTCCGAAAAGCGCTGGAGCATGGCCAGCACCGCGTCCTTGTTCGCCAGGAACACGTCGCGCCACATCGTCGGATCGGACGCGGCGATGCGGGTGAAGTCGCGGAAGCCCCCGGCCGAATATTTGATGACCTCGCTCTGCGTCACCGCCTCCAGGTCGGATGCGGTGCCGACGATGGTGTAGGCGATCAGGTGGGGAAGATGACTGGTAACCGCCAGCACCAGGTCATGATGCTGCGCGTCCATCGTGTCGATGTCGGCCCCCAGCCGGCGCCAGAATTCGGCGACCCGCTCGACCGCCGTTGCATCGGCATCGGCGGCGGGGGTCAGGATGCACCAGCGCCCCTTGAACAGCGTGGCAAAGCCCGCCTCCGGCCCGCTGCGCTCGGTCCCGGCCACTGGATGCGCCGGCACGATGGCGACGCCGGGCATCGCCTCGGCCAAGGCCGCCGCGATGCCTGCCTTGCTCGATCCGACATCGCTGACTATCACGCCTTCGGGCAGGTCGGCGGCGATCTCGGCGGCGACTGCGCCGATCGCCCCCACCGGCACGCACAGGATCACCAGGTCGGCATCGATCACCGCCGCACCGGCATGGTCGGTACAATCGTCGACCAGCCCCAGTGCGCGCACCGCCTCACGCGCTTCGGGCGAAGCGTCATGCCCGGTCAGCCGCACCGTCGGCATTTCGGCCCGCACCGCGCGGGCGATCGACGATCCGATCAGCCCCAGCCCGATGATGGCGACGCGGGAGAAGGGCAGCATCAGCCGCCCACGATCTCGCGCAGCGCGGCGGCGATGCCGCGCACCTCCGCCTCGGTCCCGATCGAGATGCGCAAGCCGTTGGCCAGCCCCTGTCCCGGCAGCCAGCGGACGATGAAGCCGCGCTCCATCAGTGCCTGATATGCGTCGCCCGCGCTGACCGGCCCTTCGAACAGGACCAGCACGAAATTGGCCTTGGACGGCACGGCGCGCAGGCCGGCATTGCCCATCGCCGCGATCTCGCCCTCGAACCATGTCCGCCACTGACGGTTGTGGGCGCGGCTTGCCTCGACGAACCCCTTGTCGCGGATTGCGGCGATCGCCGCCTGCTGTCCCGCGGTGGTCACGTTGAACGGTGCCCGGATGCGGTGCATCGCATCGATTGCCTCCGCCGAGCCATAGCCCCAGCCGATCCGTTCGGCGGCAAGGCCGTGGATCTTCGAAAAGGTGCGGGTGACCAGCACGTTGGGCTGCGTCTTGGCCAGTTCGAGGCCGTGATCGTCCTCGGCCGGCTCCAGATATTCGGCATAGGCCTGATCGAGCACCAGCAGCACGGTCGACGGCAGACCGGCGTGCAGCCGCGCGATCTCTGCGCGCGGGGCATAGGTGCCGGTCGGGTTGTTCGGGTTGGCGACGAACACCACGCGTGTCCGCTCGGTCACGCACGCCAGGATCGCATCGACATCGGTCGCATGATCCTTGTCCGGTGCGATCACCGGGGTCGCCCCCACCCGCCGCGTCGCGATCTCATAGACCGCAAAGCCGTAGCGGACGAAGATCACCTCGTCGCCGTGCCCGGCATAGGCTCCGGCGGCCAAGTGCAGCACCTCGTCCGACCCGGTGCCATAGATGATCCGCGCCGGGTCCAGCCCATGCGCCTGCCCGATCGCGACGCGCAGGTCGGCGGCGGCGGGATCGGGATAGCGCTCAAGGCTGCGATCGGCGGTCGCGAAGGCGGCGCGGGCGTGGGGCGAGGTGCCCAACGGATTTTCGTTCGACGACAGCTTCGCCACCTGCCGCCCGTCATCGGTCTTGGACCGGCCGGGAACGTAAGGGGCGATGTCGAGAATCCAGGGCTTGGGAGCGGGTGCGGTCATGGCGTCGGCACTGGCAAATGCGCGGCGTGAACGCAAGGTTTGGGGCCGCGCTCTCCGTATCGTCATCCCCGCGGAGGCGGGGATCCATAGACGCAACGGTTGCACCTCCCGCATGAACGTCAGCGCATATGGATTCCCGCCTGCGCGGGAATGACGATGGGGGTGCCGCACACCCCAACCCTTGAACCCGCCGCGCCGCCCGCCTAACCGCTTGGCCCATGGATTCCCGTTTCGGCCCCGATCGTCGCGCCACCCTTGCCACCGGCCTCGCGCTGGACGGCGGGGCGATGCTGTCGTCGATCGACATCGCCTACGAAACCTATGGTACGTTGTCGCCGGCACGCGACAATGCGGTGCTGATCTGCCACGCGCTGACCGGCGACCAGCATGTCGCCTCCACCCATCCGCGCACTGGCAAGCCCGGATGGTGGGCGCGCATGGTGGGACCGGGCAAGCCGATCGACCTGGATCAGCATTTCGTCATCTGTTCGAACGTGCTGGGCAGCTGCATGGGATCGTCGGGCCCGGCGAGCATCGATCCGGCGACCGGCACGCCGTACGCCATGCGCTTCCCGGTGCTGACCATCCGCGACATGGTGCGTGCGCAGGGGATGCTGCTCGAGCATCTCGGCATCGACCGGTTGCGGGCGGTGGTCGGCGGGTCGATGGGCGGCATGCAGGCGCTGTCGTGGGCCGCGACCCTGCCCGAACGGGTGGAGGCGGTGGTCGTCATCGCGTCGACCGCGCGGCATTCGGCACAAAACATCGCGTTCCACGAAGTCGGGCGACAGGCGATCATGGCCGACCCCGACTGGCGCGGTGGCGACTATTATGCCGACGGATCGCCGCCCGCCGCCGGGCTGTCGGTCGCGCGGATGGCGGCGCACATCACCTATCTGTCCGAAGCGGGGCTGACCGCCAAGTTCGGCCGCAAGCTGCAGGCCCGCGCCGACGGACAGGCCGGGGCCAAGACCTTCGGCTTCGACGCCGATTTCCAGGTCGAAAGCTATCTCAGGCATCAGGGGCTGGCCTTTACCGACCGGTTCGACGCCAACAGCTATCTCTACATCACCCGCGCGCTCGATTATTTCGATCTGGCGGAGGAACATGGCGGGGTGCTGGCCAACGCATTCCGCGCGACGAAGGCGCGGTTCTGCGTCGTCAGCTTCGACACCGACTGGCTGTATCCGACCGCTGAATCCCGCAACATCGTCCACGCGCTGAACGCCGCCGGGGCACCGGCCAGCTTCGTCGAACTGTCCTCGCCGTTCGGGCATGACGCGTTCCTGCTCGATTCGCCCGAGCTGGACCGGATCATGCGCGGCTTTCTGGAGGCACGGGCATGACGCTGCGGCCCGATCTGGCGATCATCGCCGCGCATGTGGCGCGGGGTTCGCGCGTACTGGACGTCGGCTGCGGCGACGGGCAGCTGATGGCGGCGCTGCGCGACGAACGCGGTGTCGATGCGCGCGGACTGGAGATCGATCCGGGCAATGTCGCCGATGCGATGGCTAGGGGGCTGTCGGTGATGCAGGGCGATGCCGATCGCGATCTGGCCGATTATCCCGATGCCAGCTTCGACTATGCGATCCTCAGCCAGACGCTGCAGACCGCGATGCGACCGCATGTCGTGCTCGACCATCTGCTGCGCATCGGCGCGCAGGCGTTCGTGTCGTTCCCCAACTTCGCCCATTGGCGGGTGCGCGCGTCGCTATTGTGGGGCGGGCGGATGCCGGTGACGAAGCTGTTGCCGCTGGAATGGTATGAGACGCCCAACATCCACCACCTGACGATCGACGACTTTCGCGCCTACGTCGCCAAGCAGGGAATTACCGTGGTCGACGCGTGGTTCCTGTCGGGGGGCCGGCGGACCACGGCAGCGGCGGCCAATTTCCGCGCCGAACATGCGGTGTTCCTGCTCAAACGCTGACGTCGCGTTAACCATTGTGAAGGCTTTGGGGCCGATATTTCCGTCCTGTCGGGGGACAAGACGGGAATCGGTTCGATGCGTACACGCCTGCTCCTGCTCGCTGCCTGCAGCGCCGCGCTGCTCCACGGCTGCGCGCGCAAGACGCCCGAGGTCGCGGTGGTGACGCCGCCGCCGGTGCCGGTCGCGGCAGTGGCTGCGCCAAAGCCCAAGCCGCCGATGGGCGCCGCCGCCAGCCTCACCATTCCTGCCATATTGTCCGACGGCAATTACGCGACGCCCAACCACGCGCTGTCGGCCGATGCCGCCGTGTGGCATTTGCGTTCCGCGCTGAACGTCGCCGCGCTCCAGTGCAATGTCGCCGATCCGACCGGGGTCGCGCAGTATAACCGGCTGCTGAAGGTCCATGCCGCCCGCTTCGCCGCCGCGCACAAGGCGCTGGAGGCCGAATACCGCCGCGGCGGTGGCGACTGGCAGGATCGGTTCGACGACGCGATGACCCGCGTCTATAATTATTTCGCCCAGCCGCCGGTGCGGGACCAGTTCTGCGCAACGGCGCTGCCGATGCTGGCACAGGTCGCCGACCTGCCGGTGGGCGGGATCGATGGCTTTGCCGCGCCGGGCATCGCCTCGCTCGACCAGCCCTTCGTCGATTTCTACCGCGCGTACGACCAGTATCGCGTCGAACTGGCCGCGTGGCAGGCGGGACAGGTGCCCCGGCTCGCGGTCGATCCGCAGGTGCTGGTCGCCTCGACCGACGTTACTGGCGGCAGCTATCGCATGGCGGCGCGCTGACCCGCTTGCCAGCGGGCCGGTGACCGGTCACGATCGGTGGCATGACCCAGGCTCCCATTCGCATCGGCATCGGCGGCTGGAGCTTTCCGCCGTGGCGCGGCACCTTCTATCCGGACAGGCTGGCGCAGAAGCGCGAGCTGGAATTCGCGTCGCGCGCGCTGACCGCGATCGAGATCAACGCGACCTATCACGGCACCCAGAAACCGGCGAGCTTCGCCAACTGGGCCGCGACCGCGCCCGACGGCTTCGTCTTCGCGGTAAAGGCGTCGAAATACTGCACCAACCGCAAGGTGCTGGCCGAAGCGGGGGAGTCGATCGAACGGTTCATCGGTTCAGGCATTACCGAATTGGGCGACAAGCTAGGCCCGATCCTGTGGCAGTTCATGGCGACCAAGAAGTTCGACGCCGACGATTTCGCCGCGTTCCTGGCGCTGTTGCCCGCTGCCCATGCCGGGGTGACGCTGCGCCATGCGGTGCGGGTGCGCCACGACAGCTTCGCCGTGCCGGCGTTCGTCGACATGGCGCGCAAGGCGGGCGTGGCGATCGTCCATGCCGATTCGGCCGGCTATCCGGCGATCGCTGATGTAACCGGCGACTTCGCCTATGCCCGGCTGGAGAATGCGCAGGAGGATGTCGCGACCGGCTATGACGACGCCGCGCTCGACCACTGGGCCGCGGCGGCGCGGTGCTGGGCGACGGGCGGCGCGCCCGACGGCCTGCCCTATGTCGATGCCACCCCGCCCGCGAGCACGCCGCGCGAAACCTTCGTCTTCTTCATCAATGGCGCGAAGGTACGGGCGCCCCATGGTGCGATGGCGCTGATCGGGCGGCTATAGCCCTTCGCGACGCAACGGACGGGCGAGCAGGGTGTCGATCACCTGCGCGACGGGCGTGCCGTCCAGCAGCGCGCCGACCGCCGCCGTCACCGGCATGTCGACGCCTGCTTCCGCTGCCGCCTCGCGCAGCACGGGCGCGGTGAACGCCCCCTCGGCCACCGTCCGCCGATCGGCCATCAGGTCAGCGGCGGCGCGCCCCTGCCCCAGCCCGACGCCCAGCGAATAGTTGCGCGAGGCGGTGGAGGAACAGGTCAGCACCAGATCGCCCAGCCCCGACAGCCCGGCCAGCGTCTCCGCCCGCGCGCCACGGGCGAGGCCGAAGCGCGTCATCTCGGCAAAGCCGCGCGCGATCACCGACGCCCGCGCATTCTGCCCCAGCCCCGCGCCCTCCACGACACCGCAGGCGATGGCGAGGACGTTCTTCACCGCGCCGCCGATCTCCGCGCCGATCACGTCGTCGCTGGCATAGGGGCGGAACGCCGGTGCTGCCAATCGTTCGGCCAGACGGTCGCGCAACGCGGCATCGGCGCAGGCGAGGGTGACGGCGGTCGGCTTGCCCGCCGCGACCTCGTGCGCAAAGGTCGGGCCGGACAGCACCGCGACCGGGGCCTGCGGGTGAACCGCGCGGGCGACTTCGCCGACCAGCAGCCGCGTCCCCGCCTCGATCCCCTTGGCGCACAGCACCAGCGCGCGGGTGCCGACATCGATCGCCGACAATACGCTGCGGACATGCTGTGCGGGCGATACCACCAGCAGCGCGTCGGCGTCCTGCAAGGCGGCGGCATCGGTCGTGGCGTGGATGGCATCCGACAGGGTGACGCCGGGCAGGAACAGCGGGTTGCTGCGGGTCGTGTTGATCGCCTCGGCAACCTCGCCCTCGCGTACCCACAGCGTCACGTCGCCGCCGCGCGCCGCGACCTGCGCCAGTGCCGTGCCCCATGCGCCGCCACCGATGACCCCGATCTTCATGCCTTCACTCCTGCCCCACGCACCTTTTCCGCCGATGGATCGAGCGGCCAGCGCGGCCGCGCCGCAACGTCCAGTGGATCGCTATGGCCGGCCATGAACCGCTCCGCCCCGGCCCAGGCGATCATGGCGGCATTGTCGGTACACAGCCAGAGCGGCGGTGCGACGAAGCGCAGGCCGTTCGCCACCGCCAGCCCTTCCAATGCGGCGCGCACCGCACGGTTTGCGGCGACTCCGCCCGCCACGACCAGCGCACTGACCGGCCCGGCGAGGTGCAGCGCCAGCTTCGTCCGGTCGAGCAGACAGTCGACCACCGCCTGATGGAACGACGCGGCGATGTCGGCGGTCGTGTGGATGCCGGCGTCATGCGCGCGCAGCACCGCGCTTTTCAGGCCGGCGAAGGAGAAATGCGGCTCCGGCGTGCCGAGCAGCGGGCGGGGCAGCGGCACCGCCTTCGCATCGCCTTCCATCGCCGCCGCCTCGACGCGCGGGCCGCCGGGATAGCCGAGGCCGAGCACCTTCGCAGTCTTGTCGAACGCCTCGCCCGCCGCATCGTCGATGGTGGTGCCCAGCCGCCGATACTGGCCGACGCCATCGACGCGCAGCAGTTGGCAATGGCCGCCCGACACCAGCAGCAGCAGATAGGGATAGGCGAGGTCGGGATCGGTCAGGCGGGGGGAGAGCGCATGCCCCTCCAGATGGTTGACCGCGACCAGCGGCTTGCCCGCCGCCAGCGCCAGCGCCTTGGCCGTCACCAGACCCACCATCACCCCGCCGATCAGGCCCGGCCCGGCGGTGGCGGCGACGGCATCGACATCCGCCAGCGCGACCCCGGCATCGGCCAGCGCCCCCTCGACCAGCGAGGGCAGGATTTCGACATGCGCGCGCGCCGCGATTTCGGGCACGACGCCGCCATAGGGGGCGTGCGCCGCCTCCTGTCCCGCGAGGCGGTGCGACAATATGGTGCGGTCGCCGCGTACGAGGGCGACGGCGGTTTCGTCGCAGCTGGATTCGATACCGAGGATCAGGGGGGAGGACATGCCGCCGGCTGTAGCGCGGATTGTGGCGTTGTGCGAACCCCCGGCTTGCCCTGCGCCAGCCCGATGGATAGCGAGCGACCATGACCTTCAAACTGGGCACACGCGGATCGCCGCTGGCATTGGTGCAGGCGCACGCCACCCGCGACGCGCTGGCGGCCGCACATGGGCTGGACCCCGCCGCCATCGAGATCGTGACGATCAAGACCACCGGCGACCGGGTGCAGGACCGCGCGCTGGCCGAGATCGGCGGCAAGGCGCTGTGGACCAAGGAACTCGACCGCGCGCTCTGCTCGGGCGAAATCGACGCGGCGGTCCATTCGATGAAGGATGTCGAGACGGTTCGCCCGACCGAGATCCGCATCGCCGCGATGTTGCCGCGTGCCGACGTCCGCGACCGGCTGGTCGGGATCGCCTCGCTCGACGACCTGCCCCAAGGCGGCGTGGTCGGGACCAGTAGCCCGCGCCGCGCTGCGCAGGTGCTCAGCCACCGCAGCGACGCGCGGATCGTGCTGTTCCGCGGCAATGTCGACACCCGCCTCGGCAAGCTGGCGGCGGGGGAGGTCGATGCGACGCTGCTCGCCGCCGCCGGGCTGGAGCGGCTCGGCCGGCACGATGTCGGTACCGCGCTGTCGATCGACACGCTGCTGCCCGCCCCGTCGCAGGGCGCGGTCGGGATCGAAGTGCGCGCCGAGGACGCCGCCACCCTCGCCTTCGTCCGCGTCATCGACCATGCGCCGACACACCAGGCGGTGCGCGCCGAGCGCGGGTTTCTGGCGGCACTGGGGGCCGATTGCCATTCGCCGGTCGGGGCGCTGGCGACGATCGAGGGCGACGTGCTGACGCTGCGCGCGCAGTTGCTGGCGCAGGACGGCAGCGAACAGGTGGTCGACAGCGCCAGCGGGGCGATCGACGATATCGACCTGCCCCGGATGCTGGCCGAAGGGATGCTGGCGCGCGCGCCCGAGAGCGTGGCGAAGCTGTTCGCGCGATGAGCCGGCCGCTGGCGGTGCTGCGCCCCGAACCGGGCAATAGCGCCACCGCCCGCGCGATCGAGGCGTTGGGGCGTACCGCGATCCGCCTGCCGCTGTTCCGCATCGCGCCGCTGGCATGGGACGCGCCACCGGTCGAGGCGCATGACGCGCTGATCCTGACCAGCGCCAATGCCGTGCGACAGGCCGGCGCGGCACTGCACGCCTATGCGGCGCTGCCCGTCCATGCGGTGGGCGCGGCGACGGCGGCAGCGGCGCGGGCGGCGGGGTTGCGGGTCGTGGCGACCGGGGATGCCGACGGGCGGGCGCTGCTCGATGCCGCCGAACGCGCCGGGGTGCGCCGCGCACTGCTACTGACCGCGCGCGAGCGGGCGGTGGCCGATCATCCGGTGCTGTCGGCAATCCGTGCTGTCTATGCCAGCGAAGCGGTCGAGGGGGTCGATGCCACCCTGCTCGACGGCACGGTCGCGCTGGTCCATTCGCAGCGGGCGGCACAGCGGCTGGCGATGCTGGTCGCAGATCGCGGAACCTTGGCCGTCGCCGCCATCGCCCCGGGGGTCGCGGACGCGCTGGGCAGCGGATGGCGCGGCATGGCCATCGCCGCGCGGCCGGACGACACAGCGACCATCGCCGCCGCCACCGCGCTGGCGGACGCATGTGATTGACCCGACGGACGGGCGCGGGGATAAGGCGGCATGATCAGCGACGATGTGCCCTTCCCGACGACCCGTTACCCGCGTCGCCGGGGCAGCCGGGGATGGCTGGCCATCGCCTTCATCGCCTTCGTGATCGGCATCGGCCTGACGCTGGCCGTGCTGCGCTATGTCGCGCCGCGCTTCGGCTGGGGCGTGCAGCAGCAGGCCGCCGTGCCGACCGCACAGCCGACCCCGGTCGCGACCAGCGCCGCCCCGCCGCCGCAGGTTTCCGCCCTCCCCATCCTGTCGGCACGCGAAGCGGCACTGGCCGCGCGCATCGCCGATCTGGAAACGCGCATCGTCGGGCTGGACAGCAGCGCGCGCAATGCGGCGGGCTATGCGACCCGCGCCGAGGACATGATGGTGATCGTCGCCACCCGCCGCGCGCTGGATCGCGGGCGGCCGCTCGACTATCTGGAGGGGCAGTTGCGCGACCGGTTCGGCGGCAGCCGCCCCGATGCGGTCCGCACCCTGATCGCCGCCGCGCAGAACCCGGTCACGCTGGACGATCTGCGCAGCGCGCTGGACGCCGCCGCCATCCCGCTGACCGCCGGCCCGGTGAACGAGAATTGGTGGGATGCCTTTCGCCGCGAGGTCGGGCAGCTGATCGTGATCCGCCAGGGCACGACACCCAGCAGCCGCCCCGGCGACCGGCTGGAGCGCGCACGCCGCCGGCTGGACACGGGGCAGGTCGAAACGGCGATGGCCGAGGTCGAACGCATGCCCGGTGCCGCCAATGCCGCCGCGTGGACCGCCGCCGCACAGCGCTATGTCAACGCGCGCAAGGCGCTGGTCGACCTCGAATCGGTCGCGCTGACCACGCCGCGTCCGGCACCGGTCGCGCCGTCGGCGATCGTGCAGCCGACCCCCGACCCATCCGCTCCCCCCGCCGCGGCCGAGACGGTCGCGCCCACCCTCTGAAGGAAACGCCCATGGCCGATATGGGCCGGTTCGACTGGCAAGACCCCTTCGCCCTCGACGCGCAGTTGAGCGACGAGGAACGCATGGTCCGCGACGTTGCCCATGGCTATGCCCGCGAGAAGTTGCTTCCGCGCGTGACCCGCGCCTTCCTGGACGAGGATTTCGCGCGCGAGATCATGACCGAGATGGGCGCGCTCGGCCTGTTGGGCGTGACGATCGATCCCGAATATGGCGGGGCGGGCATGGGCTATGTCGCGTACGGCCTGGTCGCGCGCGAGGTCGAGGCGGTGGACTCCGGCTATCGCAGCGCGATGAGCGTGCAGTCGAGCCTCGTGATGCATCCGATCAACGCCTATGGTTCGGACGCGCAGAAGGCGAAATATCTGCCCAGATTGGCCAGCGGCGAATGGGTCGGGTGTTTCGGGCTGACCGAACCCGATGCCGGGTCGGACCCCGCCGGCATGCGGACGCGGGCGGAGAAGATCGACGGCGGCTATCGCATCTCCGGCGCCAAGATGTGGATCACCAACTCGCCGATCGCCGACGTCTTCGTGGTGTGGGCCAAGTCCGACGCGCATGGCGGCAAGATCCGTGGCTTCGTGCTGGAAAAGGGGATGGTCGGCCTGTCCGCGCCCAAGATCGAGGGCAAGCTGTCCTTGCGCGCATCGATCACCGGCGAGATCGTGATGGAGGGCGTCGAGGTCGGCGAGGACGCGCTGCTGCCGCACGTCGAGGGGCTGAAGGGGCCGTTCGGCTGCCTCAACCGTGCGCGCTATGGCATCGCGTGGGGTACGATGGGCGCGGCCGAATTCTGCATGCACGCCGCCCGGCAATATACGCTCGACCGGCAGCAATTCGGCGTGCCGCTCGCCTCCAAACAGCTGGTCCAGCTGAAGCTGGCCGACATGCAGACCGAGATCGCACTGGGGCTGCAGGCGGCACTGCGCGCCGGGCGGATGTTCGACGACGGCACGCTGGCGCCCGAGGCGATCAGCATCATCAAGCGGAACAACTGCGGCAAGGCGCTGGCCATCGCCCGCACCGCACGCGACATGCATGGCGGCAACGGCATCGCCGCCGAATTCCATGTGATGCGCCATGCGATCAACCTGGAGACGGTCAACACCTATGAGGGCACGCACGACGTCCATGGCCTGATCCTCGGCCGGGCGATCACCGGGATCGCCGCGTTCTGATGGCCCCTTGGTAATGGATCGCCAGCCGGTCCTGATCGGCGATCTGGTGACGGTTCGGCCGACGACCGCCGGCGACTATGATGCGCTGTACGGTGTCGCATCCGATCCGGCGATCTGGGACCAGCATCCCGCGCACGACCGGTGGCAGGCAGACGTGTTTCGCGCCTTTTTCGACGAAGGGTTGGCGGGCGGCGGGATGCTGACCATCCGCGATGCGGGCGATGGGCGGGTCATCGGGTCGAGCCGCTATGGCCCCTATGATGCCGAGGCCGACGAGATCGAGATCGGCTGGACCTTCTTCGCGCGCGACTGCTGGCGGCGGGGCTATAATCGCGAGACGAAGCGACTGATGATCGATCATGTCGCTCGGCATGTTGGGGCCGTTACCTTCCATATTGGTGAGGACAATGCCCGCTCGCGGGCTGCCGTTGCGGCATTGGGCGCGACGCTGCGCCCCGGCAGTGTCGATGTGCTGCGCGGCGGGCGGATGGTGCCGCATGTCCTTTACGAACTGCGCCGCGCGTGAAGCCGCTGGCGGGCATTCGCGTGGTCGAGCTGGCGCGTATCCTGGCCGGGCCGTGGTGCGGACAGGTGCTGGCGGACCTGGGTGCGGAGGTGGTGAAGGTCGAACGGCCGGGCAGCGGCGACGACACCCGCCACTGGGGGCCGCCCTTCGTCACCGCGCACGACGGAAGCACCCGCGACGCGGCCTATTTCCACGCCACCAATCGCGGCAAACGATCGGTGGCGATCGACATCACCAGCCCGCAAGGGCAGGCTGAGGTCCGTGCGCTGGTCGCGACCGCCGATGTGGTGATCGAGAATTACAAGGTCGGCGGCCTTGCCAAATATGGCCTCGATCATGCCGCGCTGTCGGCGGTGCGACCGGGACTGGTGACCTGTTCGATCACCGGATTCGGGCAGGATGGCCCCTATGCCCACCGTGCCGGATACGACTTCATCATCCAGGCGATGGGTGGCGCCATGTCGCTGACGGGCGAGCCGGACGGGGCACCGCAAAAGGCGGGCGTGGCCTATGCCGACCTGTTCACCGGGCTGTATGCGGCGGTCGCGATCCTCGCCGCGCTGCGCCGTCGCGACCTGACCGGTGAGGGTGCGTGGATCGACATGGCGCTGCTCGATACGCAGGTGGCGGTGCTGGCCAACCAGGCGCTGAACCTGATGGCGGGGGGTAGCGTGCCGACGCGGATGGGCAATGGCCACGCCAATCTGGTGCCGTATCAGGCGTTCGAGACGGCGGACGGCGCGCTGGTCATCGCGGTCGGCAATGACGGACAGTTCGCGCGGCTGTGCGGCATACTGGGCCTGAACCTGCATACCGACCCGCGCTTTGCGACCAACCCGGCGCGGGTGATGCATCGCCACGAGGTGATTCCGGCGGTGCAGGCGGCGGTGGCGACGTGGCGCAAGGCCGACCTGACGCAAGCGTTGGAGGCCGCCGGCATCCCCGCTGGCCCAATCAACGCGCTGGACGAGGTGTTCGCCGACCCGCAGGTGGTCGCGCGCGGCATGGCGATCCGGCCCGACGGGCTGCCGGGCCTTGCCGGGCCGATCGTGATCGACGGCGAACGGATGGTCGCCGAACGGGGTGCGCCACAGCGGCCCTAGAGCGGTTTTCGACCAGGCTGAACCACCGTCATCGCCCTGCGGGCGACCGCTTCGCGGCGGGCCATTTTTGATCCGGGGCGGCGTCGATCGTCGGTCACGATGCTTCGGCATCGCTCCCTCCTCTCTCCTTGCCCCGAACCGAAAACGGCGCCGTGCCGATGATCCAGCCTGATCGAGAACCGCTCTGGGCGCCAAAGTTCACAAAGTTCACACTCGCCACGCTTGTTGCACTGTGTTCAAATTGTGGCGGCTGCAGCAGGTTCAAAGAGCGGGCGCGGGTCGCGCGTCGCCGATCATGGCGCGGTGGCAGCGTGTAGGAAAGGGGTGCGTACTGGTCGGCAAGCCTATCCCAGCACGCGCCGGACCAGCGCGCCGCAATCGGCATTGCCCGCGCGCGGGGTATCGTCGCCGCGGATCGCGTGGCCGATCATGCGCAGGATGCCGCCCGCGCTCTTGATGCCCGGCGGGATGCGCACCTCGGGCGACTGGATGCGGCCGCCGATCCGCACCGGCTGGTCGAGGTGCAACAGCGTGCGCTGTTTCGGGGTGCCGGTCAGCGCGATCGACAGGGTTTCGTCGGACAGGCGCACCACTCCTCGCCCCCGCGTCTGCGCGCGCGAGGTGTCGATCAGCAGCGGGTCGATCCGCCCCAGCCCGTTGGTGACGTCGAGCCGCAGGCCGAGGCAGCGCAGCCGCGCCTGCGCATCGTCGTCGGTCAGTACCCCGCGCGCGACATCGGCACCAAGCATCGACGCCATCTTGGCCGGCAGCACGCCGCCCGCCGCCGCAAAGCCGATCGTACCGTCAGACCGGCCGATCGCCTGGCGGATGGTGTCGCCACGGCCGACCAGCCGCAGCCGGGCGCGCAAGGGGGCATCGACCGGCGCACCGCCGGCAAAGGTCGAGATGCGCGAATCCTTCAGCCGCAGGTCGAACGTCGCCTTCGGCGTCGTCCGCCCCCGCTGATCGATCACCACCTGCCCGGTGATCTGCCCCTGCGCCAGCCGCACGGTCAGTGGTGCGACGGTCAGGCGGCGGTCGTCGATCGCCAGCACGGTGTCGAGGCTGCGCAGGCCCGGCATGTCGAGCAACCGGTCGACCCGCACCGCGAGCGTGCCGTCGAGATTGCCCATCTTGGCCAGGTTGATGCGGGTACCCGGCACGACGCGCGAGCCGATGCGACGCTCGATCGCGGCGGCTTCGGCACGGCCTTCGTCGGTGGCGAGGTCGTCGAACGACAGGGTGGCGAAGTGCAGCCGGCCGTCGATGCCGGTCTTTTCGCCATCCTTGGTGACGGTCGCGTTGGCACCGGCCAGCCGCGAGCGGCCGATGCTGCCCGACAGCTTTTCGATCACCCAGGTCGGATCGTCGTGGCGCACGCGGGCGGTGAGCGCGACCGGTTGCGTGCCGAACAGCCCTGCCTCGACCAGCGCGTCCAGCGTCTTCAGATTGTCGGCGCGCGCGGTCAGGTCGACGGTCATCCGCCGCGTGTCGAGCGGGGAGGCCATGGTGCCTTTGGCATCGACGTCGATCGTTGGTCCTTCGACCCGCGCGGTGAAGGGCCACGTGCCGTCGCCGGTGATGGCCGGGCCATTCAGCGACACCGTGACCGGGCGGTTGTCGATCGCGCCCTCGCCGCCAGCACGAAAGCCCTGCGCATCGGAGGCGACGGTGACCGAAAAGCGGCGGTTCTGCACCGCATCGCGATAGTCGATCACGAGGTTGCGGACGGTCAGGCTGGTGATAGCTGAAGCCGAACCCTTGTCCCCGCGCTTGTCAGGGGCCCAGTTCTTGGTGCCGTCGCGCGAACGCACCATCGCCACCCGTCCGCCATCGATGGCGAGCGCGGTCAGATCGAACGTGCCCCGCAGCAGCGGCAGGACGCGGAAGCGGAAATCGATGCGCTGCAAGCGGACCAGATCGCCCTGCCCCGCCCAGCTGGGCTGCGCGATGCGCAGGTCACGGACGATCAAGGTGGGCGAAAAGGACAGCAGCTCGACCCGCTCGATCGTGCCGATCGACACGTCGGACCCGAAGCGTTCGGCAAGTTTCACCGACACCCGGTCGCGCAGCATCCCCCACGGAAAAGCGGCGAGGATCAACAGGATCAGCAGTGCCAGCCCGACGATGCCGCCCACGAGATACCGCCAGTTGCGCGAAAACCATGCCATCTGGCGACAAGTCGGGAACGGGCAGTTCGTTCCATAGGCGCAATGGAATTACTGACAGGGGTGTAGGTTGGGGGTGAGGTCTCCTCGCGCAGCTGCCAGTCAGAGGCCGTCCAACTGCCAATCAACTAATTGATATTAATTCATTTTTCCCATTTTAATGCGAATGCCTGTTAGGTGGTTGTGTTCTTAAAACAATACCTAAACTCGGTTCTTTCTACATCTTCGTACTGTTAATTGGGATTACCTACGCAACCTATAAACCATCCAACTAGAACCACATTAAGAGATGCTATGTAATAGTCTTCTATCTTATCGCTACGCACGGAAAATATCCGCCCATTAAAAACGGCATAAAGACCAATACAAATTGTATAGATTGAGTCGATCAACTAACGATTGATACCTGCAGGGCGCTGGTCAGCAGTCACCGGGGCCAAAAAACCGCCAGTCGTCGAAGAAAGTCCTTGCACCGACGGCCGAAATATAGCAACAAAGCCCGGCTGGCGAACCACCAGCCGGGCTAGATCGAGAAAACTCGAGATGGCTAACCTCTGACCGAGGAAGCAGCTTGCGTCCATGCAAATGGCGCAGCGGGACAGTCTCACCACTGTTCGCGCATGTCAGGACGCAGGCTGTTTACCCGACAATCGATGCGATTGTCCAGCATTGTTAGAGGCCGCGCCAACCGTCGCGCACGTAACCATACCTACCCTCAAAAGTCGACCGCAATGCCCTTGTGCGTCCAGTCGCCATAGCGCGTCGGGCTGAGGCCGAGCGGGTCGTCGGCGTCCGGTTTTTCAGGGATCGGTTCGGGGGTCGGCACCGGCGGCGATTTGGAGAGATGCGCTGGCGGCTTCACATGTGGCGGTCGCTTGCCCATAGGGGGTCCTTTCCGGTTCGCTTAGGCCTGCACTTGGCGGATCGGCGACAGGATTCAAGTACCCCCTTTTCCACATGGGAACCCGATCATGGCCCGCCCCCGTCTTGCCCCCGAAGCGCCCGGCGTGCCCGCGCGCCGTGCCGCGCTGAAACTGCTCGATGCCGTCATCCGGCGCGGATTGCCGCTGGAGGCGGCGCTGGCGAGTGCCACGTCCGAGCTGGACCGGCGTGAGGATCGGGGACTGGCCCATGCCATCGCCGCCGCCGTGCTGCGTCGCCTGCCCGATCTCGACGCGCTGATCGACAGCGCGACGCAGCGGCCGCTGCCCGACGATGCCAAGGCGCGGTTCGTGCTGCGCGTGGCGCTGGCGCAGGCGCTGGTGCTGAACACGCCGCCGCACGCCGCGATCGCGACCGCGCTGCCGCTGGTGGATGGCGGCCCGCGCAAGCTGGTGCACGGGGTGTTCGGGACGCTGATGCGCGGCAATGCGCGGCTGCCCGATGCAGCGACGCTGCCCGCCGATACCGATGCGCGCTGGGTCGCGGCCTGGGGCGAGGACATGGTGATCGCGGCGGCACAGGCGATCGCGCAGCAGCCGCCGGTCGACCTGTCGTTAAAGGGTGAGGACGGGCCGGAGGGACTGGCGCTCGCCCCACGCCATCGCCGATTGAGCGAACATGGCGCGATCGCCGACCTGCCGGGCTATGCCGAGGGGCAGTGGTGGGTGCAGGACCTGGCGGCGTCGATCCCGGCGCGGTTGCTGGGCAAGGGGCCGGGCCATGCGCTCGACCTGTGCGCGGCACCAGGCGGCAAGACGCTGCAGCTGGCCGCCGCCGGGTGGGACGTGACCGCGCTCGACAATTCGGCGAGCCGGCTGATGCGTCTGACCGAGAATATGGAGCGTACCGGGCTGTCGGCGACGGTCGTGACCGGCGATGCGCTGGTGTGGAAGCCGGCCGAGCCGGTCGACGCGATCCTGCTCGACGCGCCGTGCAGCGCGACCGGCATCTTCCGCCGCCACCCCGACGTGCTGCACCGCGTGCGGCCGAGCATCATTGCGGAGACGGCGGCGTTGCAGGCGCGGTTGCTGGCGCGTGCCGCCGACTGGGTGAAGCCGGGCGGGCGGCTGGTCTATGCCACCTGTTCGCTGGAGCCGGCCGAAGGCGAGGCGCAGCTTGACCGGTTCCTGTCCGCGCGGCCGGATTACGTCGTGGAGCCGGCGACGGCGGACGAGCTGCCCGAGGGCGTGACGGCGCATGAACGCGGCTATGTCCGCACGCTGCCGGGGATGCTGGCGGACCAGGGCGGGCTGGACGGGTTCTTCATCGTCCGGCTGCGGCGGAGCTGAAGAGGGAAGACGCGGAGGCGAACCCAGCCCTTTTGCGTCACCCCGGGCTTGACCCGGGGTCCCGCTTTCGCTGCGGCCGGGAAGAAGAAGCGGGACCCCGGATCAAGTCCGGGGTGACGATCTGCGTGAAAATCGATTCGACCAAATCTTTCCACCACCTTTACCCTTTGGCAGACCGTGCTAGGACGAATGCCATGCAACCCGTCCGTATCGCGCCCTCCATCCTGTCCGCCGACTTCGCCAAGCTGGGCGAGGAAGTCCGTGCGATCGATGCCGCCGGCGCGGACTGGATCCATATCGATGTGATGGACGGGCATTTCGTGCCGAACCTGACGATCGGCCCGGCGGTGGTGAAGGCGCTGCGCCCGCATAGCGCCAAGCCGTTCGACGTCCACCTGATGGTATCGCCGGTCGATCCGCTGGTGGAGGCGTTCGCAGAGGCCGGGGCCGATATCCTGTCGGTCCATCCGGAATCGGGGCCGCACCTGCACCGCACGCTCCAGCGGATCAAGGCGCTGGGCAAGCGTGCCGGCGTGGTGCTGAACCCCGGCACCCCGGTTGAGGTGGTCGACCAGGTGATCGACCTGACCGACCTGCTGCTGGTGATGAGCGTTAATCCGGGGTTCGGCGGACAGAAGTTCATCGACAGCCAGCTGCGCAAGATCGAGGCGCTGCGTGGCAAAATCGACGCGACGGGGCGACAGATCGACCTGCAGGTCGATGGCGGGATCGACCGCGTGACCGCGCCGAAGGCGATTGCCGCCGGCGCCGACTGCTTGGTCGCCGGCACCGCGACCTTTACCGGCGGCCCGACCGCCTATGCCGCGAATATCGCCGCACTGCGCGGCGCATGATCCCGCCCCAGCCGATCGACGAACCAAGGGGCGAGATCGACGTCGGCAAACGGCTGGTGCGGCAGGGTGGCGGCACCGGGCTGTCGCTGTCCGAACGGATTGCCGAGAAATTGCAGCGACTTGCGTGGCGCACGCCGCTGCACGGCCTGCGGTTGAAGGGGCGACATCCGCTCAAGCTGATCGCGGTCGCCGACGATCCGTTCTTCGGCGATGTCGCACGCGGGCAGGCGTTGCTGCGCGGCGAGCTGATGTTCCGGGGCGAGGCGGTGCCGATCGATCGCCTTGGCCTCGACCGGCCCAAATTCTCCGCCGCCTTTGCCGAACATCTCCACAGCTTCGCATGGCTGCGCGACCTGTCGAGCGTCGCGCCGCGGGTGACGGCGGTGCCGATCGCCGAGACGCTGATGCTGCAATGGCTGGCGGCGCATGGCGAACGGGTGTCGGAACCGGCGTGGAGCGCGCATGTTACCGGGCGGCGGATGCTGTTCTGGATCGCGCATGCGCCGCTGATCCTGTCGTCGACCGATCTGGTCTATCGATCGCGGGTGCTCAACACGATCGCCCGTGCCGCCCGGCATCTGGACGGCGAAGCGGGCAAGGCGCCGGCCGGTATCCGCGCGATCACCGCCTGGGCGGGGGTGGTCGCTGCCGGGCTGGTCATTCCCGGCGGCGATCCGCGCCGGGCGTTCGGCGAACATGGTCTAGCGCGGGCGTTGACGACCGGGCTGTTCGAAGATGGCGGCATCGTTGGCCGATCGCCCGCCGAGCAGCTCGACGCGGTGATGACGCTGGCGGCGCTTCGCGAAATCTATGCCGCGCGGCGGATGGACGTGCCGGAGGCGCAGGGGCTGGCGCTGACCCGGATGGTCGCCGCGCTGCTGGGCGTGTGCCATGGCGAGGGTGGCCTTGCCTGCTGGCAGGGATCGGGGCCGGTCGATGGCGAACGCATCGCCGATGTCGTGGCCGCGACCGGGGTGCGCACCCGTCCGTTACGGCATGCGGGCGACTGGGGTTATCAGCGTCTCGCCGCCGGTCGCACCGTGCTGATGGTCGATTCCGCGCCGCCGCCGGTGGCGCGGGCGGCGCGCGAGGGCTGTGCATCGACGCTGGCGTTCGAACTGTCGGACGGCGGGCAGCGGATCGTGGTCAATTGCGGCGGCGCGGGGGCGGCGCTGCTGACGCTGTCGCCCGAACTGCGCCGCGCGCTGCGCACCACCGCCGCCCATTCGACATTGGTGCTGGCCGATGCCAATTCGACCGCGATCCATGCCGACGGGTCGCTGGGCAAGGGGGTCGGCGTGGTCGACATGCACCGGCAGGAAAGCGACGCGATCAGCCGGATCGAGGTCGCGCATGACGGCTATGCCAGGCGGCTGGGCTTCCAGCATCGCCGCGTGCTGACCCTCAGCGCCGATGGCCGCGACGTGCAGGGTGAGGACATGCTGATCCCGACCGGCCGGCGCGGGCGCAAGGGCGACACGGGCTTCGTCGCGCGTTTCCATCTGGCACCCGGCATCGAGATCGCGCCGACGCCGGACGGACAGGCCGCGTTCCTGCGCATTCCCGATGGCGGCCCGGTATGGCAGTTCCGCTGCAAGGGCGCGACGCTGGGCGTCGAGGAAAGCCTGTGGATCGACGAAGCGGGCAAACCGGTGCCGACCTTCCAGCTGGTCCTGTCGGGCGCGACCCCGGCGGGGGGGCATGATTTTTCGTGGCGGTTCCACCGGGCGCGGTAGGGTTGAGGGGATAGCATGATGTTGTTGCTGGCCGCCGCGTTGCTTGGAACTCCCGCTCCCCAGTGCCGCTATGACCTGGCGGCAATGCTGGCGCTGGAACAGCAGGCGTTCGATCAGGACATGGACGGCGGCTGGCGCGCGCTGTCGAAGCGGGGTTGCGACGCTGCAGCGGCCGACCTGATCCGCGATTGGCGCGCCGCGCACCCGTCCGACCAGCCGAATGCCAAGATCCTGTTCTGGCACGAGGGTCAGATGCGCGCTGAGCTAGGCCAGACCGCACGTGCGATCGCGTTGTTCGCACAGAGCCGCAAGCCCGCCGAGAAGGACCGGGCCTGGGGCTGGAACCTGTATGTCGATGGCAGCATCGCGTTCCTGCGCGGCGATCGGGTGGGACTCGAGCGTGCCCGCGCCGCGCTGGCCGTGCTGCCCAGGCCGCCCGAGCTGGCCGATGCGCGCGGCCCGGACGGCAAGCCGATGACGATACGCTGGCCGATGAACCTGAACCTCCTTGACGGCTTCCTGCGGTGTTGGGGGCAGTCCTATCACAAGGCCTATGGCTGCGCCGTGCCGATGTCGGTGAAGAAGGGCTAACTGCTATTCCGTCACCCCGGCGACGCCGCCGATCCGGCGAGCAACCCGCCGTCGATATTGACCTCGGTCCCGGTGATATAGGTCGCTTCGTCCGATGCCAGCATTGCGGCGACCGCCGCGACTTCCTCCGGCAGTCCGAAGCGTTTGAGCGGCGTATCCGCCACCAATGCCGCCATCCGAGCTTCGCGGTCGGGGCCGTCGCCCAGCATTGGCTCCCAGATCGGGGTCAGGATCGCCGCCGGGTGGATCGAGTTGCAGCGGATGCGCCAGCCGTTCTGCGCACAATAGAGCGCGACGGTCTTGCTGTGATTGCGGATCGCCGCTTTCGACGAGGCATAGGCCGCCGCGCCGGGAATGCCGACCAGCCCGGAGCGCGACGAGACGTTGATGATCGATCCGCTCCCCGCCCCCTTCATCGCGCCGATCGCATAGCGACAGCCGAGGAAAGTGCCGTCGAGATTGACGGCATGGACCGCGCGCCAATCGGCCAGCGACGCATGTTCGGGATCATGGGCGACCATGCCGCCTTCGAACCCGGTCACGCCGGCATTGTTGACGACGACATCGGCCACCGGCACCTCGTCCGCCAGCCGCGCCCAGTCGCCCTCCTCGCGAACGTCGAGGGGGAGAAAGCGACAGCCGAGCGCATCGGCGGCGGCCTGTCCGGCGTGCCGGTCGCTGTCGGTCAGGACGACGGTGCCGCCCTCTTCATGGAAACGGGCGGCGATGGCATGGCCGATCCCGCGCGCCGCGCCGGTGACGACGCAGATTTTCGATTGCAGACGTTGCATGATGGAGTCCCTGTACGGATGATCGTGCGGCGGACGCTCCGCCGGTTCAGCTGAGGGACTGGACCATCGTTCCGACTCCATCTGGGACGGCGTGCAGGCTAGGCCGACCCGCCGAAAGTCGCAAGCCGCGCCCCCTTGCCCCGCCGCGCCATTCGCGCGAAAGGGCGCGGCCATGGATCATGTCACCGCACAGCGCGCGCTCCTTTCGGTTTCCGACAAGAGCGGCATCGTCGACCTCGCCACCGCCCTTGCCAACCACGGCGTCGAGCTGGTTTCCACCGGCGGCACCGCCAGCGCCTTGCGCGAAGCGGGCCTGACCGTCCGCGACATTTCGGAGCTGACCGGGTTCCCTGAAATGATGGACGGGCGGGTCAAGACGCTGCACCCGGTGGTCCATGGCGGGCTGCTGGCGGTGCGCGACAATCCGCAGCATGTCGCGTCGATGGACGAACACGGCATCGGCGCGATCGATATCGTCGTCGTGAACCTCTATCCGTTCGAAGCGACCGTGGCCAAGGGCGCCGACCGCGACACGATCATCGAGAATATCGATATCGGCGGCCCGTCGATGGTGCGTTCGGCCGCGAAGAACCATGATGCCGTCGCGATCGTCACCGATCCGGCCGACTATGCCGCGCTGATCGCCGAGCTGGCCGAAACCGGCGGCGCGACGACCCTCGCCACCCGCCGCCGCTTCGCCGCCAAGGCCTATGCCGCCACCGCCGCCTATGACTCGGCGATCGCGCAGTGGTTCGCCTTTGCCGATCAGGGGCAGGCATTTCCTGACACGCTCCCCCTCGCCTTCACCCGCGGTGCCGAGCTGCGCTATGGCGAGAACCCGCACCAGTCGGCCTCGCTCTATATCCCGCGCGGCCCCGCCGCCCGTGGCATCGCGCAGGCCGAGCAGGTGCAGGGCAAGGCGCTGAGCTACAACAACTATAACGACGCCGATGCCGCGCTGGAGCTGGTCAGCGAGTTTCGCGACGGCCCGCCGACCGTGGTCATCGTGAAACACGCCAACCCGTGCGGCGTCGCGACTGGCGAGACCCTGATCGAGGCGTATCAGGCGGCGCTGGCGTGCGACAGCGTGTCGGCGTTCGGCGGGATCATCGCGGTCAACCGGCCGCTGGACGGCGAGACCGCGCGGGCGATCAGCGGCATCTTCACCGAAGTCGTCGCCGCCCCGTCGGCCGATGACGAGGCGAAGGCGGTGTTCGCGGCGAAGAAGAACCTGCGCCTGCTGCTGACCGGCGACCTGCCCGATCCGGCGCGTGGCGGGCTGATGGTCAAGACCATTGCCGGCGGGCTGCTGGTGCAGTCGCGCGACGGCGGCAATCTGGGTCAGGTCGAGCTGAAGGTCGTGACCAAGCGCCAGCCGACGGAACAGGAACTGGCCGACTGCCGCTTTGCGTGGACCGTCGCCAAGCATGTGAAGTCGAACGCGATCGTCTATGCCAAGGACGGCAGCACGGCGGGCATCGGTGCCGGCCAGATGAACCGGCTGGAATCGGCGCGCATCGCCGCGTGGAAGGCGAAGGACGCCGCCGACAAGGCCGGCTGGAGCGAAGCACGCACCACCGGGTCGGCGGTCGCGTCGGACGCGTTCTTCCCCTTCGCCGACGGCCTGCTGGCCGCGGTCGAGGCGGGTGCGACGGCGGTGATCCAGCCGGGCGGATCGATCCGCGACGAAGAAGTCATCGCGGCGGCCGACGAAGCGGGCCTCGCGATGGTGTTCACGGGCATGCGCCACTTCCGGCATTGATTGGGGCTACGCCCTCCTCTGTCCCTCGTCACCCCGGGCTTGACCCGGGGTCCCGCTTCTACTGCGGCCGACAAGAAGAAGCGGGACCCCGGGCCAAGCCCGGGGTGACGGGACTATGGGCGGGTCGATAGCGATTCGAACCGCCATTTGCCTCCCCTGCCCGCGCCCGGTACGACCGCTTTCATGCCGTCGTTCCACAATACCGCCTACGCCGCGTTCCTCTTCGACATGGATGGGACGCTGCTCGATTCCAGTGCGGCCGTGGAGCGCGTCTGGCGGCGCTGGTGCGACCGGCACGGTATCGATGCGGATGCGCTGATTGCTGTGTGTCATGGCGTGCGGGGCGAGGATACGGTGCGGCGCTTCGCTACGACGGGCATGGACATCGACGCCGAGGCCGCTTGGCTGAACGCCGCCGAGCTGGAAGATGTCGCTGGCGTCGTACCGATCCCGGGCATCCATGACCTGATCGCCACGCTTGCCCCACAGGAATGGGCGATCGTCACCTCCGCGCCGCGCAACCTGGCGGAAGTGCGGTTGCGCGCCATCGGCCTGCCGGTGCCCGACGTCTTCGTCACCGCAGAGGATGTGACGCGCGGCAAGCCCGACCCGCAGGGGTTCCGCCTCGCCGCCGAACGGCTGGGCGTTGCCACCACGGACTGTCTGGTGTTCGAGGATTCGCCCGCGGGTGTCGCTGCCGGCAAGGCGGCGGGAGCAGCGGTCGCGATCGTTGGCCCCCGCGTCGCGGCAGAGGAAGGGACCTATGCGATCACCGATTATCGCTGACCTGCCCGTCGATCGCCGCACGCTGCTGGCCGGGCTAGGCGCATCGCTGGCGCTGCCGCGCGCGGCGGTGGCGGCCAATCCGGCGTTTCCGGGCTGGTATGCCGATCCTGAAATCCGCATCTTTCGCGGGCGATACTGGATCTACCCGACCTATTCGGCCGATCAGGGCATGTCTGCGCCGACAAGCCGGTTCACGCCGTGGCAGGCGAACGAGCGCAAGGCTCCGCATATCTGGCACCCGTTCCTGCGCCAGACGTTCCTCGACGCCTTTTCCTCGCCCGATCTGGTGCATTGGACGCGGCATCCCCGCGTGCTGGATGTGGAGCGCGTCGGCTGGGCGGCCTATTCGATGTGGGCGCCGTCGGCGATCGAGCATCGCGGGCGCTATTACCTGTTCTTCGGCGCGAACGACATCAAGAACGATGCGCAGACCGGCGGCATCGGTGTCGCGGTGGCGGATCGGCCGGAAGGGCCGTTCCGCGATGCGATCGGCAAGCCATTGATCGGCAGGATCATCGGCGGCGCGCAGCCGATCGACCAGATGGCGTTTCGCGACGATGACGGGCAGGTCTATCTCTATTATGGCGGGTGGAAGCACTGCAACGTCGTGCGCCTGTCCGATACGCTGACCGATATCGTGCCGTTCGCCGATGGCACCCTGTTCAAATCGATCACCCCCTCCCCCGATTATGTCGAGGGGCCGTTCATGGCGAAGCGCAAGGGCGTCTATTACCTGATGTGGTCGGAGGGGGACTGGACCGGGCCGGACTACCGCGTCGCCTATGCCACGGGGCCGACCGCGCTGGGGCCGTTCACGCCGCGCGGGGTGGTGCTGCAACAGGACGCGCGGGTGGCGCGCGGGGCGGGCCACCATTCGCTGTTGCAGATCCCGGGCACCGACGACTGGATCATCGTCTATCACCGCCGCCCGCTGACCGAAACCGATGGCAACCACCGCGAAGTCGCAATCGACCGCCTGACCTTTCGCGCCGATGGCAGCATCATGCCGGTGGTGATTACCGATAAGGGCGTGGGACCGAGGGTACTCAGGAAACGATAGGGCCGCTCCCCCGCGCGGGCGGGGGAACGGCGTTATCGTCCTATCCGTGCACCGCGACGATCGACGATACGACCGTCTGGATCAGTTGCTGGCGTTCCTGCACCGGGCGCGAGGTGTCGCCGATCATTACCGCGACGGCATAGGATTTGCCGTCCGGCGCGGTCAGGATGCCGACGTCGTTGAAGCCCGCCGTGCGGCCACCCAGATCCTGTCCGGTGCCGGTCTTGTGCGCGACGCTCCACCCGGCGGGCAGCGCGGCGCGGATGCGGGCGCGGCCGGTGCGGGTGTGGCTCATCGTGTCGAGCAGCCAGCGGGTCGATGTCGGCGACAGCAGCATGCCGTGGTGCAGCCGGGCCAGCGCATCGGCGATGGCGCCCGCGCCCGCGCCATCAGGCGGATCGGCGACATAGGCCTGATACGCCGCGCGGCGGACATTGGGGTCGAGCCGCGAGCGTGCCAGGGCAAAGGCGTTGCCCTGCGAATATTCCTGCCGCCACGGCAGGCCGGCGGTCTTTGCCTGGAGCAGTCGTTCGCCCGGGCCGAAGCGGATATTGCCAAGGCCCCGGCTGGCGATGAAGTCGCGCACCGCGACCGGCCCGCCGGCAAGGTTCAGCAGCTTGTCGTTGGCAGTATTGTCGCTCATCGTCAGGGCGCGGCGCAGCAGGTCGCCGACGGTCGTATTGAACGCGCCGTCCTTCATCAGATAGGCGACCGGCTGGTGGAACAGGGTCAGGTCGCTGCGGGTGATCGTAACCGGGGTGTCGAGCGCATAGCGCCCTTCGTCGATCGCATTCATCGTGGTCAGTGCGACCCACAGCTTGCTGACCGATTGCTGCGGCATCCGCTGATCCATCGCATGGCCCACGACCCAGCCGTCATCGATGCTGCGCACCGCGATGCCGACCCTGCCCTGGAACCCGTCACCGAGCGCATTGATCGCCGCGACGAGGGCCGGCGGGGCGGGCCGGGTCTGTGCGGGCAGCGGCACCGGCACGGCATAGCGCTGCGGCGCGGCCTGCGCCGTCGGCGGCAAGGTGCGCGTTGCCAACCCGGCACCGCCCAGCGCCATCACCGCCACCATCAGCGCCGCGTTGCGCGACCCGATTCGATTCAACATGTGTGCGACCATCTCACCCCGGAATATGCGGTAACCATGCTTGTCCGGGTATTAACATAACAGGCCGGGCCGATCCGCTTGCGACGAATCCCCCCACAGGGACGACGAATGGCAGCACGTCTTATGGAACGAGTATGGTGTCGACCGCCTCGTGCCCGGTTTCGGGGTAATCAAGCGTGTAGTGCAGGCCCCGGCTTTCCTTGCGCTTGAGTGCCGACTGCACGATCAGGTCGGCGGATTGCAGCAGGTTGCGCAGTTCGATCAGGTCGGCGGTCACGCGGAAATGGCCATAATAATCGGCAACCTCCTCGGCCAGCAGCGCGATGCGGTGGCGCGCGCGCTCCAGCCGCTTGGTCGAGCGGACGATGCCGACATAATTCCACATGAAACGGCGGATTTCGGTCCAGTTCTGCTTGATGACCACTTCCTCGTCGGAATCGGTCACCCGGCTTTCGTCCCAGCCCCGGATGGCGGGCGGCGGCGGCAGGGTGTCCCAGCGCGCGGCGATGTCCTTTGCCGCCGCTTCGCCGAACACGAAACATTCCAGCAGCGAGTTGGACGCGAGGCGGTTCGCACCGTGCAGCCCCGATTGCGATACTTCGCCGACCGCATAGAGGCCGGGCAGGTCGGTGCGCCCGTCGCGGTCGATCACCACCCCGCCGCACGTATAGTGCTGCGCCGGCACCACCGGGATCGGCTGGCGGGTCATGTCGATGCCGAGGCCCAGCAGCTTTTCATAGATGTTGGGAAAGTGTCCGCGCACGAACGCCGGGTCCATGTGGCTGATGTCGAGATGGACGTAATCGAGGCCGAAGCGCTTGATCTCCGCATCGATCGCCCGTGCCACGATGTCGCGCGGGGCCAGTTCGGCGCGAGGGTCGTAATAGGGCATGAAATTCTTGCCCGTGGTCGGGTTGATCAGCTTGCCGCCCTCACCGCGCACCGCTTCGGTGATCAGGAAGTTCTTGACCTCCAGATTGTAGAGGCAGGTCGGGTGGAACTGCATGAATTCCATGTTCGACACGCGGCACCCCGCGCGCCACGCCATGGCGATGCCGTCGCCGGTCGCGCCGCGCGGCGCGGTGCTGAACAAATAGGTGCGCCCCGCCCCGCCGGTGGCAAGGATCGTCGCGCGCGCAGTGAACAGCTCGACCCGGTCGGTCGTGCGGTCGAAGGCATAGACCCCCCACACATTGCCCGCGCCCGAATAACGCTGCTCATGCCGGCTGGTGGCGAGGTCGACCGCGACCATGTCAGGCCGCAGGGTGATGTTGGGATGCGCCTTTGCCGCGCGGATCAGCGCCTCCTGCACCGCCCAGCCGGTAGCGTCGTCGACATGCACGATGCGGCGGTGCGAATGGCCGCCCTCGCGCGTCAGGTGCAGCGCCTCGCCCTCCATGTTGAACGGCACGCCCAGCGCCGCCAGCCGCTCGATCGCGGCGGGGGCGCTCTCCACCACGAATTCGACGACGGCGCGGTCGTTGAGGCCCGCGCCGGCGACCATCGTGTCCTCGACATGGTTTTCGAACGTGTCGCCGGGTTCGAGCACGGCGGCGATCCCGCCCTGCGCCCAGGCGGTCGACCCTTCGTTCAGCGCGCCCTTCGCCAGCACGGTCACGCGGAACCGCTCGGCCAGATGCAGCGCGGCGGTCAGGCCGGCAGCCCCCGACCCGATGATGAGGATGTCGCTCTGGGCAGGGTCGTGGGACAAGATGCGCTCCGGTTGCTCTGTCCGACGACTAGGCGGGTTTCGTAGGGCGTGACAAGCGTGGGGGTGGGACAACGCCCATCCACCACCGTCACCCCGGACTTGATCCGGGGTGACGAACAGCAGGTCAGAACGACGTCGACAGCTGTGCGAACCAGGTGCGCGGGCGGGCGAAGATGCGCTCCGCATAGCCGAGCGTCGCCAGCGAGGCATTGCCTTGGATCAGATAGCGCTGGTCGAGGAGGTTGTTCACGCCCGCGCTGATCTCGATCCCGTTGGCCAGCTTCAGCGCGACCGAACCGTTGCCGACGAAATAGCCGTCCTCTTCGATGAGCGGAATGCTGCCGGTGATGAAGGTGATCTTCGATGTATAGCTGCCATCGACGCGCGGGGTCAGCGTCGTGCCGTTCCCCAGTTCGATCTTGTACGCCAGGCCGAGATTGGCCTGGATGTCGGGAGTGAAGGGCAGGTCGTCGTTCGGCGTGACGGTCGCGGTCGCGCCGGGGATCGGGGTGATGCTCTTGATCTTGTCCTTCAGCACGCTCAGGCCGCCATCGACCATCAACCCCCATGGCGCGCGCCAGTTCGCCTCCGCCTCCAGCCCGCGAATGCGCGCTTCGCCGGCGTTGAACAGCAGCGGCACGACGCCTTGGCGGAAGATCAGCTGGATATCCTGATATTCCGCCTGGAACGCGGCGAGGTTCAATCGCAACCGGCCGATATTGGTCTTCATGCCGATTTCGTAGCTGGTGACGCTTTCGTCGGAAAACGGCACCGGCAGGTTGTTCGACGTTGCCGCATTATAGCGCGTGTTGAAGCCGCCCGACTTGAAGCTCTTGGCATAGGACGCATAGGTGCTGACCGCGCCGCTCCAGCGATATTGCACGCTGGCAGAACCGGTGAGCGCGGCGAAATCGCGTTGGAACGGGCGGGGGAAGATGAACAGCGGCCCGCCCTGCGTCGTCGCCAGCTGCGGCAGCGGGTTGGGATCGGGTTGGGTCGCGGGGAACAGGTTCAGCACCGTCCCCTGATAATATTTGCGGTCGGAAGTGTAGCGCAGGCCCCCGGTCAGCTCCAGCCGGGTGGTCGGCGACCAGGTGGCTTCCCCGAACAGCGCGACCGAATTGGTCTTGAGGCGCGAGACCTGCAGATCGCGGCTGCCGGGGCCGCCGGTCAGCAGCGACCGGATGACCGGCGGCGAGGGCGGGAAGGCAAGGAACACCGTCGCGCGCTCATCGGTCGATTCGTTGAAATAATAGCCGCCGAGGATGCCGCTGATCTTGCCGAAATCGAGCTGGAGCTGAACCTCCTGGCTGAACTGGTTGGATTTCGATCCGACATCGGTGGTGATGAGCGTCAGCGGGGTGTTGTCGGCATCGCGGATGCCGCGCGAGCTGGTTTCGCGGTACGCGGTAATCAGCTTCACCAGCGCCTGATCGGTCAGGTGGATGTTGGCGGTGCCGGCGACGCCCCACACCTCCGACATGCTCATCACCGGCGCGTTGCCGCCGTTCACGAAATCGCCCTTGGCCTGCAAATCATTGGCGCAGCGCGCGTCGTTGATGAGGGGCACGTTGGGCGCACCGAAGCGCGGATCGCCCGGCACGATCGGGGAAAAGGGGATGGTCGCGCCGGGACAGCCGGCGGCGACGCTGGCGATGGCGGCGACCGGGGCCTGCTCGTTGACGCCAGCCAGCACGAACGGTGCGCCATGTTCGTCGCGGCGCGAATAATCGGCGCGCAGGAACAGGTCGAAGTCGCTCGACGGTTCCCACTTCACCGCGCCGTTGAGCGAATAGCCATTCTCGTTGCCCAGATCGAGGCCATCGACCGCGCGGATGACATAGCCGTCGCGGCGGCGGAACCCGCCCGACACGCGCGCGGCCAGCGTCTCGCCCAGCGGCACGTTCACCGCCGCGAACCCTTCGCGCAGATTGTAATCGCCGATGCGCAGGCGGGCGCGGACGCTGGTCTTGCCCAGTTCGGGCTGGCGGGTGCGCACCAGGATCGCGCCACCGATGGTGTTGCGGCCGAACAGCGTCCCCTGCGGCCCGCGCAGTACCTCCACGCCATCGATATCCCCGAAATCGATCGCCCCGCCGACGGCGCGGCCGAGATAGACTTCGTCGAGATAGATGCCGACCCCCGGATCGACCGCCGCGGTCGGATCGACCTGTCCCACGCCGCGGATGAACACGACCGATGCCGCGCTGTTGCCCGACAACTGCCCCGCCGGCTTGAACTGCAGGCTGGGGGTGACGCGTTCGAGGTCCTGGGTCTGCACGATCTGGCGCTGGTCGAGCATGTCCGACGTGAACGCCGAAATCGCGACCGGCGTATCCTGCAGGCTTTCCGCGCGGCGGCGGGCGGTGACGATGATCTCGCCCTCCTCCGCCTGGGCGGCGGGCGGCGTGTCCTGCGCGGCGGCGGCGACAGGGATGGCGGCAACCGCCAGGGCACCGATCGCGGCATGACAGTGCAGCACCGCAACCATCGACGAACGAAGGCCAGTCATAGCATCCTCCCAGGATGGGGAGATCTGTCGCTCCCCTTTTCCCGCAGGCTACGCGAGCGAATGCTATTGTCAATAACTGTAATGGTTAAGAACTAGCTGTCCTCCGCGAGGATCAGCGCGTCGAGCGCGACGACCCCCTCATCCTTCGGATAGACGACCACCGGGTTCAGATCGATCTCCCGGATATTGGGTGTGCCCGCCAGCACCCGGCCCAGCCCGGCGATCAGCGCGGCGACCGCATCGACGTCGAGCGCGGGCGAACCGCGATAGCCGTCGAGCAACGCCCCCTGCTTGAGCGCGCGCAGTTCGGCGACGATCGCTTGCGTGGTCAGGTCCACGGCCAACAGCCGGACGTCGTGGAGCAGTTCGGCGGTAACGCCACCAAAGCCGACCAGGATCACCGGCCCCCAGTCGGGATCGTTGCGCGCGCCGACGATCAGCTCGACGCCGCGTCGGCCCATCGCCTCCACCTGCGCGCCCTCGAGCACGATGGCCGCGTCGTATGCGGCGACATTGGCGTAGAGCCGGTCCCATGCCGCCGCCAGCGCGGCATCGTCGGCGATGTTCAGCAGGACGCCGCCGGCATCGCTCTTGTGGCTGAGCGCGGCTGCCTGCGCCTTGATCGCGACCGGATAACCGATGCGGCCAGCGATCGCCTGTGCCTCGGCAACGGTCGCGGCGAACCCGCCGGCGGGGAACGGGATGCCGACCGGAGCCAGCAGCGCCTTGGCGCGATATTCGGGGATGACCCCGCCCGGCAGGTCGAGCGCGACCGGATCGGCCTCCACCACCGCAAAGTCGCGCGCGGCATGGCGCAACAGGTGGCGCAGCGCGCGAAAAGCGCGGTCAGGCGAAGGGAAGTAGGGGACGCCGATCGCGCGCAGCCCGGCGATATATTCACCCGGTACCGGCGCGCCATCGTCCAGCCCGGCAAAGATCACCGGCTTGTCCGGGGCCAGCGCGCGCACCGCATCGATGATCGCCGGGAATTTGCGCGCCGACGTGGCGGGATCGGTCTGGATGATGCCGAACACCAAAGCGGCATAGGCGTCGTCGGCCAGCAGCGGGATCAGCGTGCGGCGATACAGGTCGGGATCGACCAGCGCCTGCGCGGTCAGGTCCATCGGGTTGGACACGGGGATGAAATCGGGGATCGCGCCGCGCATTGCCTCCGCCGTCGCCCCCGCCATCGGCGGCAGGTCGAGGCCGATCGCTTCGGAAAGGTCGAGGGTCAGCGCCTTGAACGCACCGCTTTCGGTCAGCACCGCCGTGCCGCCGCGCCGCACCGGCTTTGCCCGCACCGCGAGGTCTACGACATCGCCCAGCGCCTCGAGGCTGTCGACCAGTACCACGCCGGCGCGTTCGACCTTCGCCTTCATCAGCTGCCAGTCGCCGGCCATCGCGCCGGTGTGCGTCGCGGCACTTTCGCGCGCCGCGCTCGACGTGCCGGGATGGAGCAGGACGATGTGCTTGCCTGCCGCGCGTGCCTGTTCCGCAAGCGCCAAGAAGCGCGCGGGCTGGCGGAATTGTTCGACGATCATCGCAATCGCCTGCGTCGCCGGGTCGGCGATCAGATGCTCGACATAGTCCTCGACGCCCGACGCCGCTTCGTTGCCGGTCGATACCGACACCGTGATGCCGAGGTCCTTCGCCATCAGCGTGGTGCCCAGCACGACCGCCATCGCCCCCGACTGGCTGACGATGCCGACAGCCGGTTTGGCCGCAAGGTCCAGCACCGGTGCCTCGACAAAGGTGAGCGGCACGCCGGCGGCATAGTTTACGAGGCCGAGGCAGTTCGGCCCCTCCACCACCATGTCGTGTTCGGCGGCGATCCGCGCCACTTCGGCTTGCGCTGCCAGCCCCTCCTCGCCCCCTTCGGCGAACCCGGCCGAAAAGATGATCGCCGCACCGACCCCGCGCGCCGCCAGCGCGCGCACCGCGCCCAGCACCGCCGGCCCCGGTATCGCCAGCACCGCCGCATCGACGCCCATCGGCAACGCGTCGATCGATGTCAGGCAGGGCCGCCCGTCGATCGTGTCGCGCTTCGGGTTGATGAGGTGGATATCGCCGGCATAGCCGTGCCGTTCGAGGTTGCGCAGCACCGCATTGCCCAGCGCGCCGGGCGTCGGCGACGCGCCGACGATGACGACCGAACGGGGGGTGAGCAGGCGGGAAAGGTCGGGCATCGAATGTCCTCAATCCTCCCCGGCACGGGGAGGTGGCAGCGCGACAGCGCTGACGGAGGGGGTTAGCCACGCAACACGGCGGTTCCGGTTGCGGACACCCCCCTCCACCATGCTGCGCATGGTCCCCCTCCCCGTTCCGGGGAGGATTTGAGCGGTCAGGCCTTGGCGCGGTCCTTGTCGTACGCGCCCAGCCCCGGCTTGTAGCTCTTCTCGTCGATGAACTGCCGGATGCCTTCCTTGCGACCGTCGCTGTCGTAGGAATTGGCCGCTTCCTGCGCACGAACCAGATAGTCCTCGGCATCGTCATAGCTCATGACGCCGACGCGCTTCATCGCATCCTTGGTCGCTTTCAACGCGACCGGGTTCTTCGCCAGCAGCACCTTGGCGACGTCGGTCACGCGGTCCTTGAGCTGGTCGAGCGGCAGCGCCTCGTTGACCAGGCCCCATTCGACGGCGGTCCTGCCGTCGATATTCTCGCCCATCATCGCGTGGTACATGGCTTTCCGGAACGGCATCAGCTCCTGCGCCACCTTGGTAGCACCACCGCCGGGCAGGATGCCCCAGTTGATCTCCGACAGGCCGAACTTCGCCTCCTCGGCGGCAAAGGCCAGGTCGCAGGCGAACAGCGGGCCATAGCCGCCGCCGAAGCACCAGCCATTGACCATCGCGATCGTCGGCTTCTGGAACCAGCGCAGCCGCCGCCACCAGCCATAGCTCTCGCGCTGCGCCTTGCGCGTGCCGGCCAGCCCCTGCGATTCCGTCTCGCGGAAATATTCCTTCAAATCCATGCCCGCGGTCCATGCCGGCCCTTCGCCCGACAGCACCAGCACGCCCACATCGTCGCGGAACTCCAGCGCGTCGAGGACCTCCATCATGTCGCGGTTGAGCGTGGGGCTCATCGCGTTGCGCTTTTCGGGACGGTTGAACCGTACCCAGGCGATGCCACCCTCGACATCATAGGCGACGACGCCGTTGCTGCTCGATTCGGTCATGGTGCAAACCTCTTGCTGGCGCCGGCGGTCAGGTTCGCCGGCGAGAATGTCGAATGGGAAAGGCGGTGCGCCGTGCGCCCGGTCGCGTCAGATCGGGTAATGGCCCGGCTGGGTTTCGATCGTGATCCAGCGCAGTTCGGTAAAGGCGTCGATCCCCGCCCGGCCGCCGAACCGGCCATAGCCGGATGCCTTCACGCCGCCGAACGGCATCTGCGCCTCGTCATGCACGGTCGGGCCGTTGACGTGGCAGATGCCCGACTGGATGCGCTTCGCAACGCGCAGGCCCCGCGCGGTGTCGCGGGTGAAGACCGATGCCGACAGGCCATAGGCGGTGTCGTTGGCAAGGGTAATCGCATGATCCTCGTCGCGCGCGCGGATCACGCCGACGACCGGGCCGAAACTCTCGTCACGGAACAGCTTCATGTCCGGCGTCACGTGATCGATGACATGGGCGGGCATCAGCACGCCATCCGCCTCGCCACCATTCACCTGCACCGCCCCTGCGCCGACCGCATCGGCGATCAGCGACTGGACGTGATCGACCGTCTTCTGGTCGACCACCGCGCCCAGCAGCGTCTTGCCTTCGCGCGGGTCGCCGACCGACATCGTGCCGACCTTCGCCTTGAACTTTTCGACAAAGGCGTCAGCGACGCTCTCGACGACGATGATCCGCTCGGTCGACATGCAGATCTGGCCCTGATTCATGAAGGCACCGAACGCGGCGGCCTTTACCGCTTCGTCCAGATCGGCATCGTCCAGCACGATCAGCGGCGCCTTGCCGCCCAGTTCCAGCAGCACCGGCTTCAGATGCTCGGCGGCGCGCTTCGCGATGATCCGGCCGACATGGGTCGATCCGGTGAAGTTGATCCGGCGGATATGCGGGTTGTCGATCAGCGCGCCGACGACCTCGCCGGCATCCTCGGGCGCGTTGGTGACGATCGTCACCGCGCCTGCGGGCAGCGCCTCGGCAAAGGCTTCGGCGATCAGGCTGTGGGTGCGCGGGCATTGCTCGCTCGCCTTCAGCACGACCGTGTTGCCGCACGCCAGTGGTGCTGCGACCGCGCGCACGCCCAGGATGATTGGCGCGTTCCACGGTGCGATGCCCAGCATGACGCCGACCGGTTCGCGCAGCGCCATCGCGATGCAACCCGGCTTGTCCGACGGGATCACCTCACCCGCGATCTGCGTGGTCAGCGCAGCGGCCTCCCGCACCATCGACACCGCCAGCATCAGGTTGAAGCGCGCCCAGCCCTCGGTCGCGCCGATCTCGCCCATCATCGCCTCGACGAATTGATCGCCCTTGCCGGCCAGCGCATCCGCCGCTTTCGTCAGCGCGGCGCGGCGGGCATTGGGGCCAAGTGCCGACCATGCCGGAAAGGCAGCGGCAGCCTGCTCGACTGCGGCATTCGCCTCGGCCGGGCCGAACGCCTCCGCGGTGGTCGCGACCGCGCCGGTCACGGGGTTGATCCGGTCGAATGTCTTGGCGGACACCATGGCGGCCTCTCCTTATTTGTTATGCACCATACCTAAATCGAGTCGCATGGCGCGTCAATCGGGCAATTCGCCTATCGCGCGACCGCGACCGCCGCCCTGCCGCGCAGCAGCAGCAGTGCGACCGCCGCGACCAGCGACCCGACGCCCATCAGTACCGCGACCGTCTGCAACCCATAGCCGGCGGCAAACAGGAATCCGGCGACCATCGGTGCCAGCGCCGACCCGCCGCGCCCGACGCCGATGACGAAACCGGTCGCGGTGGCGCGGGCGGATGTCGGAAAGCGCTCGGCGACCAGCGCATAGAGGCCGACGACCCCGGCATTGGTCGCGAAGCCGGCGGCGGCGGCGACGATCGAGAGGCCGGCCAGGTCGCTCTGCGCCCGCCCGAACACGATGACGAGCGCAGTCGACAACAGCATCGCGCCGATGGTCAGCGCCAGCAGCCGCACCTTGCCCGTCAGCAGCCCGAGGATCAGCGATCCCGTCGCCCCGCCGATGCTGGCCCAGACCAGCACCCCCGCCGCCTGCGGTGCGGGAAAGTCCATGTCGACCACGATCTTGGGGATCCATTTCAGGATAAAATAGAAGGTCATGATGTGCGCCAGATAGGCGAGTGTCAGCGCCAGCGTGGTGCGCAGCAGCGCGGGGGAAAACAGCGCGACCACCGGTGCCTTCGCGGCGACGGCCTTTGGCTCGGGATCGGGCAGTGCGTCGACGGCGCCATGCCCCATCCGCCGCAGCGTGGCGTTGATCCGCGCCAGCGCGTCGGGGGACCGGCGATGCATCAGGAACGCGACCGATTCGGGCGCGCGCCACAGGACCAGCGGCACGAACAGCGCGCTGCACGCCGCGCCGAACACGAACACCGCACGCCAGTCATAGTGCGCCAGCAGCACCGCCGACACCGATCCGCCGACGATCGTCCCGATCGGATAGCCCGCCGCCATCAATACCACGGCCAGCGCGCGATGCTTCGTATTGGCGGCTTCGGCGACGGCGGCGTTGGTCGATGCCAGCATCCCCCCGATGCCGACACCGGTGGCGACGCGCCAGACCGACAATGCGACGATACCGCCCGCACTGGCCGCACCCAGCATGCCGATCGTCATCATACCCAGACAACCGAGGATCGTGGTCCGCCGCCCCAATCGGTCGGCGACCCCGCCCAGGAACAGCGACCCGATCGCCATGCCGACCAGCTCCATCGACAATACGATGCCCAGCGCCGCGCGATCGATGCCCCAATCGGCGGCGATGCCGGGCGAGGCGAAGCTGATCGACAGCACGTCGAATCCGTCCAACGCGTTCAGCCCTACCATGGTCGCCACGATCCCCCATTGGAATCGCGACATCGGTGCCTGATCGATCGCTATGCGTGGGTCGTGGCTTACCATGCACCCTCTCCAGTTTTTTGTTATGTCGGGTAACATATACCGCTATGATGGGCTGCGACAACCGGCCTTGCTCATGGCGCTGCCGATCGTTGTGGTTATCCAAGCCAGCCTGTGGATAACTGTGGATAACTTTAGATTGCCCTGTGGATAACTACAGGGTTGCGGGAGAGAGAGACGATGCCGACCCCACCCTTTCGTGCCGATCACGTCGGCAGTTTCCTGCGGCCAAAGGCGCTGATCGAGGCGCGCGACGCCTATCGCGCCGGCACGATCGACGCGGCCGCGTTGCGCGTGGCGGAGGACGCGGCGATCCGCGACGTGGTGCGGTTTCAGGAGGAACTTGGGCTGCAGGGCATTACCGACGGCGAATTCCGCCGCACCTATTTCCACACCGATTTCCTGCTGCAGCTCGACGGCGTGGAAGAAGCCGGCGGCACCCAGGTCAAGTTTCACCAGCACGGTGGCAAGGCGCTGGAATATGCCCCGCCGGTCATGAAGATCACCGGCAAGGTTGCCCATGCCCGCGATATCCAGCGCGCCGATTACGAATTCCTCGCCAGCTGTACGACGCGCACGCCCAAGGTGACGATCCCGTCGCCGACGATGCTGCACTTTCGCGGCGGGCGCGACGCGATCGACGTCGCGACCTATCCCGATCTGGAGGATTTCTACGCCGACCTTGCCGCTGCCTATCGCGCGGAAATCGCCAGCCTGGCCGATGCCGGTTGCCGCTATCTCCAGCTCGATGACACGAACCTCGCCTATCTGTGTGATGCGACGCAGCGCGAAAATGCCCGCAAGCGCGGCATGGACCCGGACGAACTGCCCCGGCTCTATGCGCGGCTCATCAACGAATCGATCCGCGACCGGCCCGACGACATGACGGTCTGCGTCCATCTGTGCCGCGGCAATTTCCGGTCGTCCTGGGCGGCGGAGGGCGGCTATGAACCGGTGGCCGAGGTGCTGTTCAACGAACTGGCGATCGACGGCTATTTCCTCGAATATGACGATCCCCGCTCGGGCGACTTCGCCCCGTTGCGCTTTCTGCCGAAGGGCAAGACGGTGGTGCTGGGGCTGGTCACGACGAAGCTCGGCGACCTCGAAACCGCCGATGACGTGAAGCGCCGGATCGACGAAGCCGCCCGCTTCGCGCCGCTCGACCAGCTGGCGCTGTCGCCGCAATGCGGCTTTTCCTCGACGGTCCACGGCAACGATATCGAAGTGGAACAACAGGCGGCAAAGCTCCGCCTCGTCCTCGATGTTGCACGCGATGTGTGGGGGTGAGGATAGCGGTTGATGCGGAACGGCGACGCTGGCGCTGGGGCCGGCGTCGCCGATAACAGTTGGCCGCGTCTGGCAAGCCGGAATTGGCGTTCTCGGAGAAGGCTGCACTTAGCCTGCACGACAGGCGAGAGGCCCGAGCCGTGTTCAACAAACGGCCGTTTCGACCGAATGTCGGGCGAGTGCCGTTTGTAGCGAAGCCCAGCAGAGTTGCCCGGCGTCACGATGGGATCGGAATTGTACGGACATCATTGTCGGCAGAAGCCGTCTGCTGCTCTAGCCATTCCGGCATATCCGGTGACGTGCTCCCCGGGAATCATGCCACTGGTAAGTTAGCTCGTCAGATGGAGACGAGCGATGCGGCGAGGCCGTTTTACCGAGGATCAGATCATAGGC
>NZ_LMKR01000005.1:0-335150 GCF_001421585.1 Sphingomonas sp. Leaf23
CGCCTATGATCTGATCCTCGGTAAAACGGCCTCGCCGCATCGCTCGTCTCCATCTGACGAGCTAACTTACCAGTGGCATGATTCCCGGGGAGCACGTCACAGTCACCGTCGCAGAAGGCCCTGGATATTGTCACGGCAGTGTTCGTCCTGCCAACAGGTGAGCAGACGAAGCCACTATGATGCCACTTGTCATTCCATAGCAGCTGGTATCTATGTCGCCCATGACCGAACCCGCACTTCCCGACCTCGGCATGATCGAGGGCCGCTTCGGCCGCCTCTGGACCCCGGACGAACGCGGCTATGTCGTCGAAACGCTCGCTGCCGCCGGTTACAGCTTCTACCATTATGGTCCAAAGGCGGATGCGGCGCTCCGCCGGTCCTGGCGCACCGCGCACGACGCGGCGCAAACCGCAGCCTTGGCGCAGCTTTCGGCACAGGTTCGCGCAGCCGGTATGCGCTTCGGCATGGCGCTGACCCCGATCGGCTCGACCCATCCCTTCGACGATGCGGTGCGCGCCGACCTCACGCGGCGCATCGCCGATCTCGATGCGATCGGCATCGACGACCTCGCCATCCTGTTCGACGACCTGCGCGGGGACCTGCCCGAACTGGCGGCGTGGCAGGCGGATGTCGTCAATTTCTGTGCCGGGATTACCCGGGCGACGCGGGTCTATATGTGCCCGACCTATTATTCCGACGATCCCGTGCTCGACCGCGTGTTCGGCGCGCGGCCGGTGGACTATCTCGGCGATCTCGGGCGGATGCTCGACCCTGCCGTGCAGGTCTACTGGACCGGGGAAGAGGTGTGTTCGAAGGAGATCGGGGTCGGCCATCTCCGCCGCGTCGCCGATGCGCTCGGGCGGCGGGTGTGTCTGTGGGACAATTATCCGGTCAACGACGGCGCGCGCATGTCGCGCCACCTCCACCTGCGCGCCTTTACCGGGCGCAGCGCGGCGATCGCGCCATGGCTGACGGGCCATGCGATCAACCCCGCGATCCAGGCGCGCCTGACCTGCATCCCCGCGCTGACCCTGCCGATGCTCTACCGCCTCGGCGAAGACTATCGCTACGCCGCCGCCTTCACCGAAGCCGCCACCACGCTGCTGGGCAGCGAACTGGCCGACCTGCTCCAGCGCGACCTGCTGAAATTTCAGGATGCGGGCCAGGACCGCTTGAATATCCCCATCCCAAACTACCCCCACACACACCGCCACCGAGGAGGTGGTGCGATGGTTGGAGGGCTGTGATTTGATGTCGGATGCCGAAGTGCTGACGCAATAGGTGGGCAGGGTGGCGCTTCTGGTCGTCAAACTCGGCGCAGGGATGGCTGAGGTAGGCGCATGTTCCTGCGCAACACCTCTATGGTCGTCGTCAATTTGCTTGGCGGATGGTTCCGGCTAATACTGGTGGTGCTTTAGATGAATTGGCTTAGTTTTCCTGTCATTCTATCGCAAATGGTTCTGTATGGTACCATTTAACGTAGGATTTTCTAGTTTTTATTGAAATTTCAGGCAGAAAGGCATTAGCGAAATACTGGGGTGGCTGGTCCCGCGTTTCCCAATGCTCGCGTTCTCAATGGCATAATTAATGTTTTAGGCAAGCGTATTTGATCGCAAAGAATGTCGCATGCTTAGGCAGCATTTGACAGGGAATTTAGTGTAGCCGTATTCGGCGTCATGTTGACGGATTTGCCAAATTTGGGCATGAAATTACTTAATATTTTCAAGTGCTCATTCGTCGCTGGTTGGTTCGAAGAATTTTGTGTAGTGCCGGTGGGCGTCGTGTGGGCACGGTTTTATACGGCGGCTGCCAAATGTCGCAGGTGATTTTGGCGCCGCAGAGTTGATCCCCGCGGGTGCGGGGGAGACTCGATCGGGCCGGTTCCCATCGGATCGCCACCGGGTTGATCCCCGCGGGTGCGGGGGAGACGCAATCCCCCTCTTCGCTCCCGGTCCGGGTGAGGGTTGATCCCCGCGGGTGCGGGGGAGACCCGGGCGCGCAGCGGGGGATTACCGTACCCGGGGGTTGATCCCCGCGGGTGCGGGGGAGACCGGTCCCATCGGCGATGGCGATCGTCACCGCGGGGTTGATCCCCGCGGGTGCGGGGGAGACTGCTCGCCGCTGAAGGTGACCTCGCACAACCCGGGTTGATCCCCGCGGGTGCGGGGGAGACTAGCAAGCGCCACCAGTCCGTCAATCCGGCCCGGGTTGATCCCCGCGGGTGCGGGGGAGACAGGCCGGGGATGTACTCCCGCTCGGCCATCAGGGGTTGATCCCCGCGGGTGCGGGGGAGACCACCGGCGCGTCGTTCGTGGGGGTCATACGGGGGGTTGATCCCCGCGGGTGCGGGGGAGACTGCCTGCTTTGCTGCTGTACGCATTTTGTCACGGGTTGATCCCCGCGGGTGCGGGGGAGACGTCGGCAAAGGTGCGGATCGCGCGGCGGTTCAGGGTTGATCCCCGCGGGTGCGGGGGAGACATCGAATGGGCGATCTTCACCGACGAAGGTGAGGGTTGATCCCCGCGGGTGCGGGGGAGACGTCCTGCTCTCGCTTCTTGGCGGCGGCATCGAGGGTTGATCCCCGCGGGTGCGGGGGAGACTCGTGAAGGGACGGTTTGCCATGTCGACCGAGGGGTTGATCCCCGCGGGTGCGGGGGAGACCAGATCACAGCCCTCGCTCCGCTGAACCGCCCGGGTTGATCCCCGCGGGTGCGGGGGAGACGTCGCGTCGGTGTCTGCCAGCAGGTAGGTGAAGGGTTGATCCCCGCGGGTGCGGGGGAGACTCTAGGCGTTAAGTTACGGAAGTTGTTTACTATGTCAAAGACTGTTGGGATGATGATGTTAAACCTGGCGGGAGGCCAGGGCGCGGCGGACCAATAATATGCCGTCGTGGGAGATTACGTCTTTCGGGGGTTCGCCCAGCACCGACAGGCCGAGGCCGCCGGCGGATGCGGGTTCGGCCCAGCACATCACGATGCTGCCGCGCCGCAGCCGGCCGTGCCATTCCTCCACCACGGTCCAGATACGGCCGCGGACGCCGGCGCTCATGCGCGGTTGGGCATAGACGCCGGGCGCCAGTTCGAGCATCGCCGAGCCGAGGAACCCGCGATAGCGGTCCTCCACGTCGCGGGTGATGACGACCGTCAGCGGCATCAGGTCGCCGCCCCCGCCGCCTCGCCGGGCATCACCAGCGCCTTGATCCGGTCGATCATGCCGGGGATCACGCTGCGCTGGCGGAACAGGAGCGCCGCGCGCTTGCGCACCAGCCGTTCGATCGGCGGCGCGCCGTGCGCCCGCGCCTCCCGCACCGCGCCGAACGCGATGTCGAGCAGCACGTCGTGGCGATAGAGGTCGGCGATATCCAGCACGAAGCTCTGCCCCGAATCCTCATGCACGAAGCCCAGTTGCGGGATCGCGCCGGTCGAGGCGACCGCGACTGCCGCTGCGGCGGTCATCGCCGATCCGGCATGGTTGATCGCCTGGTTCGCAAGGTCGCCGCCCTCCGGGTTCTCGCGGTCGTAGCGGCGGCCGTTCCATGCGATGCCGTGGCGTTCGGCGGCCATCACATAGGCGCGCTTGATCCGTGCCCCCTCCTGTCCGCGCAACACGGTGATGTCGCGGGTGCGGACGATCTCGCCAAAGCGCATCGCGTACATCGCCCGCGCGGTTTCCATGCGGAGCTTCGGATCGGCCCAGCGGCGCACCTGCGCGCGGGCCAGTGCCGAACTGTCGGGCATCAGCGGTGGCGCGGTATAGAAGCGGACCGCCCCGTCGCCGATCGCCGCCAGCGCACAGCCATGCCGCGCCAGCAGCCGGAGCGCGTCGTGCGTGACGCTGGACCCCGGCCCCAGCAGCACGATCGAGATGGCGTGATAGGGAATCTGGTAATCGCCCGCGACAAGCGCGCCGCCACCCGCCGTCACGAAGCGCAGGCACCCGTCCTCCACCTCCAGCCGCCCGCGATCCAGCCACACCAGCCCCTGCCGATCGGCATGGGGGATGCGCGCCTTTTCCAGCCCGAGGCGACCCGACAGCATCTATCCGGCCCGCCCCGGCGGTGCGAGCAGCACCATGCCATAGCCGAACCCGGCATGGCGCCCGATCCCCTTGGCCAGCAGTGCGGCAAAGGCGGTCGGATCGGCGATGGTCAGCGTACCGCCGATCAGCGCGTCCGGCCCCTCGACCCGGTGGGTGCGCCGCCCTTCGCTGCGATGGGTGTTGCGCAGGGTGCGGGTGCGGCGGAAATGGCGCAGGTCGGCATGGTCGAGCGTCGCGGCACCGCTGAGACGACCCGCCAGCCAGTCGATATAAACCGCCGCCCGGTCGACCAGATCGGGGTCGTCACCGGCGCGTTCGGCGCGTTCGCGTGCGGCGGTATGGGCGTCGATCTCGCCCGCGCCGGCCAGCCAGCCGCCGGCGCGGTCGGTGCGGGCGGCGCGGACGCTCTTGCCGAAGCGGACGACGGGACGCACCCGAACTTCGAAGCCGTAGCGCGCCCCTTCGCGCCATGCCTCCGGCATTGGCCGCAGCCGGGGGGCGTCGAACAGCGCGTCCAGCGCCGCATCGGCGGGGGGCAGCGCGGCGGCGTCGTCGAACGCGGCGCGGTCCTGGACATAGCCAAGCAGATGCGGCCCCGTTTCATGGTCGGGCAGGAAGCGGAACGGACGCGGCGCGGCATCGCCGAACCGGGCAGTGAGCGCGGCGTGGAGCGCATAGCCGAAATCGTCATCGCCCAGCCGGCGCGCGACCGCGAAGCCGGCCAGCGCGGGCACATTGACGGAGATGCGGACGAGGTGCAGCGTCATGGCGTCACCTGTGGCCAGTCGAGCCGGCCCTGCACCACCCGGCGCAAGCCCGCATGGACCCCGGCGGGCCAGTGGCGTTCGTCGGTCAGCTCCTCGACCTGCGCGTCGTGGGTCACGACGCCACCGGTCGGTTCGCCATGGGGCCATTGCGCGCGGATCGACGGGGGAAGGGGCGTATCCACAAGGGCACATCCCTGCGCCAGCGCGTCGAGGATCGTGTCGGCATCGACGACCGCCAGCAGCAGCGGGCGCGAGGGCAGGAAGGGTTTGCGACCGAGGAACAGCGGGCGTTCGGGGCGTTGCAGGGCGTGGGCCAGCGTGTCGAGGTCGGGTGCCGTGTCGGCGGGGTCCAGCCGGCAGGCGATCAGGACGCGGGCATCGGCGTCCATGTCGCGATAGCGGATATGCGGCGATTTATAGGTGTCGGCACCGCCCGCGCGCCCCTCCACCCGGCCGCGCGTGGTCCAGCCGCGATCGTTCGCGCCCAATTGCGCGGTCTGGAACTCGCGGTCGCGCTGCCCTTCGCCGACGCGCGCCGATCCGATCACCAGCCGCGCCTGCAACGCGGCATGGGCATCGACGTCATGGCGTTCCCAGCCGAGCGCGTTGGCGAACAGCCCCGCCACCATCGACTTCGCCGGAAAATCGCGCACCACGCCATAGGCATCGACCAGATCGCCGCCGAAGCTCATCAGCGGCGCGTCGCAATCGAGCAGCAGGTGTTTCACGCAGCCGCGTCCCGCACGATCGATCCGGCCCAAGCGGCGAGCTCCCGCAGGGGGCCGTTGGCGATGCCGTCAATGGTAAGGTCCGGCATTGCCGTAAGGCGACGCGCCTCGCCGGTTTCGTACAGCCTGTCATAATCGGCGAGGTGCTTTGCCATCGCCTGCGCCGTGCGATGGCCAAGCGACCCTTCGGGATCGTGATCGGTCGCGATCGCATCGCGAAAGGCGTTGGCGAGCGTGCGCGGTTGGCGGTCGCCCGCCTCCACCAGCACCAGTTCGGCACGGCTGTACGGTGCGGTCGACCCCTTCTTGGCGCCCGGCGAGATTTCGGCGACGAGGTGGACCAGATGCTCGACCACCTGCGCGGCCAGCGCGCGGTCGTGGTCGCCGGTCCAGTCCTTCCGGTCGCAACCGGTCAGGTTGGAGACGAGCAGCGGTACGTCGACCACGACATAGCCGTAGTAGAGGCCCGAGGTCAGTTCGGTGTCGAACACGCCCGCCGCGCCGGCATCGTCGCCCTGTTCGCGGTCGCTCAGGTCGTCGACGACGGTGAAATAGTCGGTCTCGGTCTGCATCGCGTGCACCGTAAAGGCATGGGCGACATGGATCGCCGCGTCGCGGTTCGCCCGGGTATCGCTGGTCACCATGCGGCCGAACAGCGCGGCCTCCAGCGAGGCGGCGAGCAAATTCTGGTCGCGCAACTGGTTCAGATTGTTCTTCTGTTCCTTCACCCAGATTTCCGCCGCCGCCTTCACGCCGGCTGCGCTGGCGCTTTCGGCGAGCAGGCGTTCGGCCTCCGACGCCAGCCATGCCAGTTCGGGGCGGCCGAACAGCAGGGCCTGTCGCTGCTGCTTGTCCTTCGCGTTCTTCCCATAGAATTTGGTGATGAAGGCTTCCTCGACCGCATCCACCATGTCCTTGTCGAACCGGGTGCGTAAGGGGCCGGTGACGTCGCGCTCGATCGCCTGTTTGGAGCGGACGCCCTCCACGCCGTTCTGCTTCGCCAGTTCGTGCAGCGCGCGGGGGTCGTCGGCCATGCGCCAGTGGCGCTTCAGGCATTGCGACGACACGCGGGTGCGGGTGGCGGTGCCGAACGGCAGGCGCTTGGCAAGGCCAGCATCGTCGCGGTTGAGCAACGCGCCGGGCCATGCCGCTAGGAAATGGATCTGGATGAATTTCGGCACGATGCGGTCGGTTGCGGTGGTCGTCATGCGAAATCCCCTCAGTTCGATTTGGCCTGCGCGGCGTAGTAATGCCGTGCCATGCGCAGCCGGGCGGCGTCGGATTTGACCGGATCGCCGCCCAGCAGATGATAGATGTCCCACAGGTTCACCGGCTGCCGTTCGCGCGACAGGATGCGGACGGCGAGTGCCAGCTGGTCGCCCAGCGCCTCCCCCCGGCTGGCGAGCAGGCGCAGCAGGCGCTTTTCGGAAAAATTCGCCTCGAACAGCGCCGCGCCGACGCCGCGCCGTTCGTCATGCGGATACAGGGCGGCGGTGCCCGACAGCAGGCCGGCGAAATGGCCGATCAGGCGCAGCCGGGTCCAGTCGTCCTTGATCCGCGCTTCGGGCACCTGCGCGCGGAGCAGCGTCTTGATCGCGACGGCATCGGCGGCGGGCGATCTGGTCAGTTCCATGCGGCGCAGCGCCGCGCGGTCGCCGCTCGACATGCCATGCACGTGGCGGGAAACCAGCGTCATCCAGTCGTCGGGCTTCGGTGCGCTCGCGGCGGCGGGGTTACTCGCCATGTTCGGCCTCCTTGACCCATTTCTTCATTTCATGGTGCAGCAGCGATCCGGCGCGGGCGCGGGCCGGGACACGGCGGACTTCGGTGCCGGGCGCGGCTTCGGCGGCGATGGCGAACTGGTCGGTCGCGAGGTCGCGCAGCGTTTCGCGCCATGCCATGCGGTGGTTCTCCTCGCTCGCGGCGACTTCCGCCCAGAAGGGGGACGCGAAGAAGATGCCGTCGACCGCTTCGTTGAAGCGGGTCATCCAGCGTTCGATCTTTTTCTTGGCGGAATCATCGTCCAGCCGGGCGCGTTCGGGGCCGCCCTGTACCAGCGAGATCAGCGCGCGGCTGAGGCGGCGGCTGGCTTCATAGCCTTCCTCGGCGCGCTGTTTCGCGACCACGCCGATCCGGTCGAGGGGCAGGCGATTGCCGTCGGCGTCGCGTAGCGCGCCGGGGGCGCGGATGGCGCGGCGGTGCAGCCCTTCGGTCTTGCCCTGTCCGCGGACCAGCGCGGCGGCGACGATCGACAGGCCGTCGCGGTCGTCGTCGGGATGGGGCTCGGCAAGGGGGGGCCGGGTGATCTTTGCCTTGTCGAGCAGGGTCGCCATCTGGCGATAACCGAAGCCCGCGCCGGTGGGGGTATGGCTGGTCGAGCCGTCGGCCTTCATCGGTGCCCAGGGGTCGCGCGTCTTGCCCTTCAGTTCCGACGCGGCGACGCGGGCGCATTTCGACCCGGCGGTGCAGGCTTCGATCGCGTCGCCGCTGCGCCGCAGCCGGATGCGGCGGCAGATTTCGACATAGAGTTCGTCGAGCTTGTTGTAGTCGAGCGAGGTCGTGCCGTCCCAGGGCAGGGTCCACAGCAGCGTCGTGCCGGTGCGGCGATCGGGGCGGGCGCGGGCGTCGGCGACGAGGCGTTCGACATCGCGGCGGAACGCTCGGCCTGCGCCACCCGCCGGGCGGATGCCGAGGCTCATGCGGCTCGCGAAGCCGCCGTTCATGCGGGAAATGCCGTAGTTGCCGGCGCCGAGAAAGCCTTCGGTCGTTTGCAGCGTGACGAGGGCGAACAGCCAGTGTTCGTCATCGGCGGCGATCATGCGCTCCTGCTTCAGGTCGTGATTCTTGGCGGTCACGAGCATGTCGAGCGCGTCGGGGGTGGGGACGCGGTTCTTGTAGGCGGCGCGGTCGGCGGGTTGTGTGGTCGGCGGCTGGAGCAGGGCGGGCTTCGACCAGTCGTCGACGACCAGTTCCCAAGCCTCGGGCTGGTCTGGGGTCAGGGCGAGGAGCAGGTCGCGCCATGCGGCTTCGGTCGTGGGCAGCGTGTCGGTGCCGGCGTGGATCAGTGCGAGGGCGGCGACCTGCACGGTGAAGGCGTGCCACGGCTCGCGCTGGTGCGGGCGGAGCGCGGGGAAGCTCCATGCCTGCCCGCTCGCCAGCGCTGCGAATGCCGCGAACAGGCTGCCGCGATGCGTGTCGCCCCGTTCGTCCTGCCAACCGATCATGCACCCCTCCGCCGGGGGCATGGGAGCCGGATCGTCGGGCGGCGTCAAGCCTTTAGGCTCAGCCATGGAACAGCGCCGTCGCATCGGTGAGGACGGTCGGGGCGGTGAGCGCGCGGTCGAGATAGAGGTTGCGGGCCTCGCACGAGGTTTCGGCGACGAGCAGACAGCTGTGGCAGGCGGCACCGCTCAGCGCGCGTTCGTCGCTGTGATGGTCGGGGTCGTGTTCGGCGCAGATCGGGTCGCCCGAACACAGCGCCAGCCGGTCGAGCGCGCGCTCGGCGATGGCGCCCAGACGGGGGAGGACGGCGACGAGGCCGCCCAACGTCCCCTGTGCGCCGGTCGAGGCGGTGTAGAGCAGCAGGCCGTAGCGCGGGCCGTCCTCCTCGAGGATCGCGTAGAGCCGTTCCTTGAGCGCGGTGGCGGGATAGCCGCAGTCGAGGGCGATCTCGTTCATCAGCGCGTGGGAAAAGCCGTGCATCGCGTAATAGGCGAGGTTGGGGAAGCGCAGCTTGTCGCCGTACGCCTGTCCCTGGCGCCAGCGTTCCCAGCCGCTCCAGAGTGCTTCGTGGCGGGCCATGACGGCGGGCTTGCCCAGCCAGTCGGCGATGGCTTCGGCGTCGAAGCGCAGAAAGATGCCTTCGCCGCGCTGTTCGACCGCGGGCAGCCAGTCGAGGTCGGTGGCGAGGGCGGCGCCTTCGACGGCGATGTGCAGTTCCTCCAGATCGCCGTCGATGGCGGTAGGGGCGGCTTCGAAGCGGGTGAAGCCGTAGAGGCAGGCGACCTCGCGCAGGCGGTGGACCGCGACGACCGAGGCGATCGGCGACAGGCGGGGGCGGTCGCCGTCCCACTGGTCGCGGGTCAGGGTGCGGGCGTGGAGGCGGGCGTCAGGGGTGTCCGCGCCGATTTCGGGCAGGCCGGAGGCGAGGAGGTCGAATTCGGCGACCTTGGGGGCCTTTGCCAGGTTCTGGTGGCCGGTGGCGCGCAGTTGCGCCACGCGGGCGACGATGTCGGCGTCGCTCCACCCCTCCAGTGCCGCCCGCAGCGACGGGTTGGCGCGGCGGGCGAGGGCCATTTCGGCTTCGGTGGTTACCCAGTCGATCGCGTCCATCTGCCCCTCCACCAGTCGCGTCAGTTCGTCTTCGGCGGCGGGCAGCGAGATGACGGTCAGCACCTGCGGGAAATAGGCGTTGGTCGCGGTGCGGGTGAGGAAGCGCAGGTTTTCGCTGCAATCGGCTTCGTCCTTGTTCAGCCAGGGGCGGCGGCCGCGGCATTTGCCGAAGCGGCCATCGGCCTGCGCATCGCGCAGCGACAGCGCCGCGCCGCAGCCGCAGGTGATGCGGGTCGAGGCGGGGTCGCCCGAGGTGCCGCGTTCCTCCAGCCACAAAGGCTGCACGCAGCGGCCGGGCTGGTCGACATGGACGGCGTAGGACCAGTCGATGTCCTGCAGATGCCCCTTGTGACAGCCCGCGACGAAGCGGATCGGGGTGACGGCCACGCGCCGGCCGTCATCGTCGATGAAGTCGGCCCGTCCCTTGGGGTTCAAATCCTGCCAGCGGACGAGGCGGCGGCGGCGGGTGTCGCCCACCGTTTCCGCATCGCGCGCGACGAACCATGCGGGGAAGATGCGCGCCTCGATCCCCGGCGGTTCGCCATTGCCGGCGCGCGCCTCGTCATCGGCGGGCGGGGTGCGCAGGGTGAGTTGCACATCGTCGGCCAGCCGCCCGGTCGCGCGCAGCAGCGTTTCGAGCACGGCGACCGCGCGCGGTTCGTGGACCGGACGCCAGCTGCCGCGTTCGCGCATGTGCCACAGGTCCAGCCCGCCGATCACGACCGACCGCGTCGGCAGGTCGACCATCGCGCCGGGCCCGAAGCCGAAGACCAGCTGCGACTGGCGGAGCGTAATGCGCTTGCCGTTCATGCCATGTCGCCCGCGCCGCTGACGCGTTCGCCATTGGGGCCGCGTGGTTTCACCAGCACGCCGGGTTCGACATCGCGCATACTATAGCCTGCCTGAAACCGCGCATGGGCGGGGGAGAGATTGGCGAGCGCCGGGTCGAGCGGCGGATGGAGCAGCCGGTGGGGCCGGTCGTCATAGCTGAACCGCCCACCGGCCATCGTGCCCTGATCGGCGAGCATCATCCAGTCGTCGAGCAGGCCGGAGATGGTCGCCGCCAGCCGGTCGCGCCCGCCGTCGATGGTTTCCGGCGCACGGTCGACCAGATGCGCGATCACCGCCGCGCGGGTGTCGGGCGCGTTGGCGAGTGCGGCGACGGCGCTGGACGGCGTGAGGCTCGGGTCGAGATGGCGGGCGATCGCCACCACCACCGCCGCCAGCGACCGGTCGAGCGCGCGCGCCGACCATGGCGTCACGCTGGTCGCCTCCACCGCGCGGTAGAAGGTGTCGTGGAAATGGCCGAATTGTTCGAAATGCATCCGATCGCGCGGGCGGTGGACGTTGAGCACGACCGCGACGAGGCCCGGGCGCGCCGGGTTGCGACCGACGCGGCTGGTCGCCTGGATATATTCCGCCGCGGTCTTGGGCTGGCCCTGCACCAGCATCAGCCCCAACCGATCGATGTCGAGGCCGACCGAGATCATGTTGGTCGCCAGCGCCACGTCGACCGGTTCGCCGGTGCCGTCGAAGCGGGTTTCCAGCCGCGCCTTGGCCGCCGCGACCTGATCGGTCGAGACGCGCGAGGTGAGTTCGACCGGTTCGCCAAGCGCGCGATTGCCGAAGGGGTGATCGACCGGTTCGACCCGGCGGCGGCGGTCGCCATAATCGGTCAGACGGGCGGCGACTTCATCCTCGACGATGCGCCGTGCACCGCCCAGTTCGCGCAATGCGTTGAAGTAGCAGAGCGCGGTGCGATAGGCGTCGGCCCCATTCCCTTCATCGGCGCCATCCGCATCGGCCAGCCCCTGCGCCGCGCCGAGCAGCGTCACCAGCGTTTGCAGGAACACCAGTTTCGGCCCGCGTCCAGCCGCCGCGATGCCGACATACCAGCGTGCCGGATCGTCGGGGCTTTCCGGCTTCGTCAGCGCGAAAAAGCTGTCGCGGCGGTCGATGCCGGGCGGGGGGAAGATGCGGGTGTCGTGGCGGTCGAACAGCGCGCGGATCTGGTCGCGGGCGCGGCGGACGGTGGCGGTCGAGGCGACGATCTTTGGCCGGATGCGCTGTCCGTCGATGGTGCGCGAGGCGAGGCGGTCGATCGCCGCTTCGTACAGGCCCGCCACCGTGCCCAGTGGGCCGGAGATCAGGTGCAGTTCGTCCTGTACCACCAAATCGGGGGGCATGAGGTTGTGGCCGTTGTCGAGCGCGCGGCCCTTGCCGGGTTCGGCCGCGCCGTAGAAGCCGCTGTCGTCGGCGCGGTCGACATGGCCGAAGAACGCGCCCGCCGCGCCATTCCATGGCAGCGCCGCGAATTTGTCGACCGTGGCGATCAGGAAGGCGGGGAGGCGGCGGTAGATCGCCTGATCGACCGTCACCACCGGCAGCGCGCGGTCGCCGGTGAAGGCGCAGGCGTGGTTGACGCAGCGCAGTTCGAGGTTCGTCGGCGCGTCGCTGTTCGGCACGCAGCGGAAACTGTGCGGGGTGAAGGGGGTGTTGCACCACGGGCAGGCCTTGATCGGGGCGGGGGCGCGGCTGTCGCGGCCGGTGGTGTAGGCGCGGACGCGCTTGACGGCGGTGCCGTCGCGCTTGTCGCCTTTGCCGCCCAGCCAGTTGGGGCTGGCGTCCGACCCGACCCACAGGCCGATTTCGATCGGCCAGTCGCCGAGCAAGGGCCGGCCGGCATCGTCGCGATAGTCCGGCCCGGTGCGCAGCAGTTCGAGCGCGCAGACCAGCCCCGCCGCCCGGCCGAGCTGGTCGAGCGTCAGCAGACGCAGGGTATAGCGCATGATGACCGCGACCCCGGCGCCGAGCAGGCCGCTGGCCCCCAGGCGTCGCAGTGCGATGGTGCAGGCGGCGAGGCCCAGATACGCCTCGGTCTTGCCGCCGCCGGTCGGAAAGAACAGCAGGTCGGCGGTATCGCGGTCGCCATGGCGCGGATCGGCCATGCCCGACAGGTTGAGGAGGATGAAGGCGAGCTGGAACGGCCGCCATGCGGGGTGCGTGTCGGTTGGGCGGCGGGCGCGGGTTGCATCGGCGACGGCGCGGTTGGCGATGGCGAAGGCGCGGCGGACGGTGGCGTCCCGCGCCAGCAGCGCGATGCCGGCGGCCATCCGGTCGCAGGCCGTCGCCTGATCGACGATCAGTTGGCTGGCGGTGCGGACGCGTTGCGGGGCGGTGGCGATGTCGGCGGCGGTCGCCGCGACATGCTGCTCGGCGGACCATGTGCGATAGGCGGTGACGAGCGGTTGCAGGGCGTCAGCAAGGGTCGCGCCGTCGCCCGTTGCCAGTGTGGCCAAATGGTCCATGCCGAACGCCACGTCGGCGACGCTGGCGGCTACGGTGCGCTCGACCGCCGCACGGGGCAGGTGGGTGGTGTGGACCCGGCGGACGATATCATCGGCATCGGCAGCATGGCCGGTCGCGCAGCCGAGGCCGACGGCATAGGCGGCGCTGTCGCGATATTGCAGGTCGGCGAGCTGGTCGTCCCAATCGTCGCGGGTGATGCGCGACAGGTCGTGCTGCGCGACGAAGCCGGTGGCGCAGTCGAGCGTCAGGCGCACCTGATAGGCATAGGCGAGGTCGCGGTAGCGCGAGGGTGGCTCCAGCCGTTTGTTGACAAGGAACACCGTCACGACCTGCACGTCGCGGGTGGTGCCATCGGCGTGGGCCAGCGCGAACGGGCGGGCGCGGATGGCGAGTTCCAGCGCGCCACCGGGCCGGGCGGTGGCGGCCGATCCGATAAGGGGCACGCGGGTGATTCCGTCCGCCTCGCGTGGGACGCGCAGCGTTTCGGTGGCGTGGCGGGGCACGCGCCGCCAGCCAATAGAGGTGCCGTGCGGCTCCGCGCCGCTTTCCAGCATGTCGGGCGGCAACGGCGGTTCGGGGGCATAGTCGCCCCAGTCGATCGTGACCGCCAGCGTATCGACGGACGCGTCGACCATGGTCGACAGGCCGATGGTGCTGGGGAGGAAGCGGCGACGTGCCGGGGGTGCCTCCGGCTCGTCATGGTCACCCGCCGCACCGCCCGCGCCGAAACCTTCGTCGGGGAGCAGCGCGTCGATTTCATCCCATTCGGCATCGGGGGTGTCGTCGGTCCCGGCGGTCAGTTCGCCCGAGGGCGCGATATAGCCCGACAGGTACCAGCGCGACGGACTTTCACCCGGCGGCAGGCGTTCGGTGACGAGATCGGCGTCATCCGCCTCGCCGGGGCCGATCAGGTTGCGCCGGAGGCGGGCGACCAGCTCGCTGCGTATTTCGGCTGCGTTCATGCCATCCGCTCCATGTTCGCGCGTTCCTCGTTCAGCCGCAGCAGCCGTGCCAGCACCGCGTCGCGCAGCGGCGCGCGCCAGAACAGGCGGCCGCGATAGCGGTGGTCGTCTTCGGTTTCGGGATCGAGGAACACCGGCGATGCCTCGACGGCGAGGTCGTCCCAGCCATAGGCGGCGAGCACCGCGCGATCCATTTGGGCGTGCAGGTCGCGCAGGGTCGCGATGTCGGCATCGGTGTCGGTCGCGCGGTGGAAGCGGTTGTAGGTGGGCGTCATGCCCTGTTCGCGGGCGATCATCAGTTGCGCGCGGTGGTCGTGATAGGCCTGGCCGGCGGCGTCGAGGGTGGGGTCGGTGGCGAAGGCCGGGGGCAGGGGGAAGGTTTCGAAACAGTCGGACGGGGTGTAGCGCAGGTCGTCCTTCATCGAGGACGCGAAGGCGCGCGCCCAGACCTCGTGCACGCGGGATTGGAGCGTGGCGAAGGCGGCCATCGTATCGAGGGCAAAGACGGCCGTCGTGTGCGAATACACTGATCCGTTTGGCAGCCGAGCAAAAGCCATATGCGGCGTCGCCCCACAATTCACGACCAGAACCACCGGCAACCCGGCGATCGCGGCATAGAGTCCAGGACGTTTCTCCGCGTACTGCCACCATCGCTGTCGGAGCGCTGGTCGATCCTGTCGGTCCCTGTCCGGCTTTACCCGCGTGCGCACGATCCCGAGCAAGTCGGGCCAGTCCGCTGCGACGGATAGCGGATAGTCGGTGGCGACAATTCCAAGGCGGAGCTGATCCTGTTGCACGATAGCGCTCAGTTCCGACCAGCGGGAATCGTCTTCTGCGCGACGCAACGGCCGGTCAAAGAAATCAACGACATAGCGATGATGCGCCAAGGTTGGAGAGTTGTTGACTTCCTCTCCGCCCAGATAGGGTTTGATGACGATGGCGTTTTTCGGATCACTGGCGATCAGCCGGTGCATTTCGTGCAGCGGCGTCGCCTTGCCCTTCGCCGCGTTCACATCGTCGAAGGTAAATCCCATGCCGAGCAGGAACGAGCCGATGAACGATTTCCCGGCATTGGCCTTGAGCGCTGCCGGCGAGCCGTCCAGATCGCCCTCCATCAGATAGGCCGAGATGCGGCGCACCGGGCGGCCGTCCAGCACCGGCATGCCATCGTCCGGCCCGCGCAGGACGAAGACCTGTGCGACGACGACGGCCGCTTCGCCTTCCCAGACGTGGCGGCTGACCGCGCGGGTGATGGTGCCGCCGTCTTCCAGGATGCGGGTCAGGCCGCTGTCGCGGGTGTCGCCCTGGCGGATGGTGTTGGTCGCGATCAGGCCGAAGGTGCCGCCGGTGCGCAACAGGCTGAAGGCGCGGCGGAAGAAATGGGCGGCGAGGTCGGCATTGCCGTGGGTGCCGTCGTGCAGCGTCTTCAGCCAGTCGGGATAGGCGGCGGCATGGCCGGCGGCGATGGTGTTCTTGCCGGCGAACGGCGGGTTGCCGATGATCGCGTCGAACCCCGGATTGGGGCGGCTGAACACATCGTCGAACGCCAGTTCCCAGTGAAAGCCCTCGATCCCGATCGGATCGGCGTGCAGTGCCTGCTGCAGCGTGGCGAGGCGGTCCCAGCCGATGTCGTCGGGGGCCAGCACCGCCTGTTGCACCTCCGCCAGCCGGGCGAGGCGGTCGCGCGCGTTGCTGCCGGAAAAGAACGACCAGAGGACCGCATCGGCGATCCGGTGTGCGCGCCGCAGTGCCTCCGTCGCGGCGAGGTTGCGGCGTTCCTGCGTCGCATAGGGGGCGATCTCCGCCTCCTGCCGCATCAGCCGGCGCAGTTCGGCGGCAGCGGCGATGCCGCCCTGCACGATCGCCTCGACGAAGCCGTGCTGGCGCGACACCTTGCCCCAGGTTACCGCGACGATGTTCGGGTTGGGCAGGCCGACCAGGCTGTCGCCCGAACGGAGCACCGCGTCGAGGAAGGTGAATTCGTGGGCACTCGCCAGCGTCTCCAGCCAGAGCGAGAGCTTGGCGAGGTCGATGGCGAGGGGGTTGCGGTCGACGCCGCGCAGGCAGTGTTGCGCCACCAGCCGTTTGGCGTGGAGCAGTTCATGTTCGTCGGCCGGGATCGTCGGGCGCTGCGCGGGCCAGCGGGTCCACGCGGCGACCAGCCGTTCGCCCAGTTGGCGGCATGCTTCGACCAGGAACGCGCCCGATCCGGCGGCGGGGTCGCAGACTTTCAGGTCGAGCACGTCGGCCGGGCCGGCGTCGGGGCCGATCCGGGCAAAGGCGGGGGCGAGCGCGTGGGCAACGATCGGGCCGGTCAGGCTGGGCGGGGTGTAATGGCTGCCGGTGCGGCGGCGTTCGTCGGTGGGTTGCAGGATCGGGGTGCCCGCCGCGACCGGCGCGCCGCCGGGTGACGCGCGGGTGTCGGCGACCGGGGCGAGCGCGGCGGCGAGGGCCGCGGTGTCGGTGCCGGTTTTCAGTGCGCGCGACACCTGGGTCGGCCATGCGCCGCGTCCGGTGGTGGTCTTCAGCCATTTCTCCCGCTCGCCGCCGGGCAGCGCGGCCAGCGCGGACAGGTCGACCCAGACCGGCACGCGGTTCGCCTTGCCCGCGCGGATCGCCAGCATCGGGGCGGGCGCGCACTGTGCGGTGAAGCCCATCACCGTTTCATAGACCGAGCCGATCTGTTCGACGCTGAGCGCGCGGTAGGCGATGCGTTCGCCCCGGTCGATCAGCAGCGCGTCGAGGATGCGCAGGACGCAGCCGTCGCCGACCGGCAGTACTGCCTCCGCATCGCCCGGCGCGTCGCGGCCGAGCAGGAAGGGGAAGGCGTCCTCGTCGAACAATTTGCCGCCGCGTGCCTGCATGAAGCCCGACGGATCGCCGCGCCCGACCAGCCGGAACAGCGCGACCAGCCGCCCCCAGCTGCCACGCCGTTCGTCCATCACGTCGGGATAGAGCGCGGCATCGTCGCGCAGCCGCAGGTGGAGTGCGCCCAGCGCATAACCCTGTTCATACAGGGTCGCCGCCGCCCCGCCGGGCTGCGAGGGCATCAGCGCGCGATCCTCGGCATAGAGGATGAAGACCAGCCGCAGCAGGACGGTCAGCAGCCCTTCGTAGAGATGCTGCGGCCGGTCCTGCGCCAAGGTCCGCACGCGCGCGGGGTCGGCGGCGTCCAGTCCGCGCAGCAGTTCGTGGAGCGACGCCAGCACCTGTCCGGCAAGGCGGGTCGACACATCGGCTTGCGCCGCGCGGCTTTCGGCGAGGAGGGCGGGGAGGCGGTGCGAGGGCGGGCCGGTGAACAGCGCGTGGCCGTCGAGCAGCAGCTTCAGCCCGCCCAGCATCCCGCGCCCGGCAACGTCGGACAAGGGGGTGAGCGGCCAGCTCATATGCCCCGACACCTCGCCGCGCGGGGTGACGACGAGACGGAGGATGGCTTCGGTGGTCGCGCCCTCCCGCCGGCCGGTTTCGCGCGCGCCGATAAGGATGCCCGCACCGATGCCGGTTTCGCGGAGCAGCCGTTCGAAACGCTGCTGCGCGGTCGCCTCCCACCCGTCGAGCGTGCCGCGCCGGTCGAGCAACAGGTCCGGTGCCTCGATCCGCACCAGCAGTTGCGGGGCCCCGTCCGCCGCCAGCACCGCCCAATGCGGTTCGAGCAAGACGTCGAGTTCGGGGAAGGTCACCCGCAGCGTGTCGGGCAACGGCGGGCCATCGGGCGCGCCCGCGACCCGCACCGCCGGCCAGCCGAGGATGTCGCGGAAGAATGGCCACGGGTCGTGGTCGAACCCGGCAAGGACGGTCGTCACGGCGGCGCCGTCGGCGGCATCCTGCGGCGTGACCCATGCGCCGATCCGGGTGAGCGCGGCGGGGGCGACGACCAGCCCGACCGGCTGGAGATAGCCGATCCAGTCGTGCGGGCCGCTGGCCGGGTTCATGCCGCCGGCCACAGATAGACCAGCCCGATCGGTTCCAGCCGGGTGGCGTGGATGCGGGCGGCGGCGCGCAGCCGTTCGGGTTCGCGGACCAGTTCGTCGTCCAGCCGGGTGGCGGCGCGATCCCACGAGCGGCGGTCGGCGGCGCGCTGCCGCGCTTCGGCGGGGTCCAGCAGCAGGTCGAGCTGGCCGCTATCGCTGCCCCGTTCGCGCAGGATGCGGGCGATGCGTTGTTTGAGCAGCGTTTCCAGCCCCTGCGCCTCGGCAGCGGCACGACGGGTGAGGTCGTGCGCGACCCGTGCCGCACGGGCCTCGGCGCGTTCGGTCAGCACCGGGCGGAGGTCGGCGACGTCGCGGGCCGCGTTGGCGGTCGCGAGACGCACCGTATCAGGGTCGGCATCGTTCGCATCGCGCAGCGCGGCGAGCAGTTCGTCCAGCACCCGCGCCTCGGCCTCGCGCCCCTCGGCCAGTGCGCGCAGGGGCGCATCGTCGCGCCAGTCGGCGGCGACGCTCAGCACCTCTTCATGTAGCCGCGCCGCCTGTTCGCCGTAGAGGGCGAGGCGGCCTAGCAGGACGACACGGGGGGAGGCGGTGGTTGCGGTGCGGATGACGCAGCACCGCTCCAGCCCCTGCCGGAACCCCGCCGACAGGAACCGGCCGAGCAGCCGGCGGACGAGGCGGTGTTCGAGGTGCAACTGCACCACATCGCCCGCATCGCGCCCGTCGTGGAGGATCGCGGGCGCGAAACTCAACCGGCGGACGGCGGCGTCGGGGCTGGCGCGCCATTCGCCGGGGCGCTCGCCGGGCCTGGCCGGGCGGGCGCGCAGTTCGTCGATCAGCGGGGTCCAGCTGGGGTCGCCGGCCAGACGCGGTTCGTCGAGCGCGAAGACCGGGGTGGTGCCGATCGCGCCGGGCATGGTCCAGTCGCCGCCCGACCGGTGGAGCGCCAGTTTGACCACCGACTGCAATTCGGCGGGGTCCACGCCGACCCGCGTCCGTGCCCTTTCCAATGCGACGGCAAGGTCGGCCTGTTCGCGCCGGAGCCGGGCGAGGCGGGCATCGGCACCGTCGTCCAGATCGCGGACGGCGGCGGCGACGCGGGCGTCGGCCTCTGCATCGCGGATGCGGGTGGCGAGGTCGCGCGCCCCGTCGCGGTCGATGCCGCTGCGGAAGCTTTCGGCGATGCGGTCGCCCAGCACCTGTCCGGCGGACCCCAGCTGGCGGCGGATCGCCTCGGTCTTGCGCACCAGCGCGTCGAGCACGACGTCCTCGGGCCGCTGGGCATAGGTGAAGTAGCGGCAGGTGACGGTATCGCTGGGTTGCAGCTTGCGGTCGATCCGGCCGTTGCGCTGTTCCAGCCGCGACGGGTTCCACGGCAGGTCGACATGGATCAGGTCGTGGCACCCCGATTGCAGGTTGATGCCTTCGCGTGCGGCATCGGTGCAGATCAGGATGCGCAAGGGGCTGGCGGGATCATTGAACGCGCGCTTGATATCCTCGCGCCGTTCGGTCGAGGTGATGCCGGTGAAGCTGTCGATCCGTGCAGCCTGATCCGGGTCGGCGGGGTTGGTCAGCACCGACAACTGGCGCTGGAGCCAGCGGCGCGTATCCTCATATTCGGTGAACAGGATCAGCCGCCGGTCACGCCAGGCGCCTGACGTGTCGAGCAGGTGATCGCGCGCCCAGTCGAGCAGCCAGCGGACGCGGGCATCGGTGCCGGTGCGGTGGGCATCGGCCAGCGCCAGCATCGCGGCGGCATGGGCGCGTTCGGCGGCGAGGGTGGCGGGCGCAGCGTCCTGCGCCCCGGCCAGCGCTTCGGCCTGGGCGCGGGCGTCTTCGCTGTTGGCGAGCAGGTCGAGCGCGGCATCCTCCTGGCCTGCGAGGTCGGGGGCGTCGGGTTCGACGTCCTCAGCCACTATCGCCGCCGCCGCGCCCGCGATGGCGCGGTCGAGGCCGTCGATATGGACCTTCAGCGTGCGGGCAAAGGCCGGGATCGAGGAGAGCAGCCGTTGTTGCAGCCCGACGAAGCTGAGGCGCGCCTGTGCCCGCCGCGCCGGGGGCAGGGTGGCGATCCGAGCCTCCCGCAGCCGGCGATAGTCGGCGAGCATGGCGGCGAGCACCAGTTCAGGGGCGTCGTCGGGCAGGCCGTCGATCACGATCGGTTCGACGATCCGTTCGGGGAAACGCTCGCCCAGCGCGCGCAGGTCGCTCTTCAACCGCCGGACCATGACGGGTTCGAGGTCGGCGGGCCGGACCTGCACACCTCGCGTGAACCGCTGCGGATCGAGCAGTTCGAGCAGGGTCGCGAAGCTGTTGGGATGGCCGTTATGCGGCGTGGCGGACAGGAACAGGCGATGTTCGAACCGGTCGGAAAGGTCGCGCAGCGAACGCGTAAACTGGCTTTCGATCGCATAGCGCCCGCCGCCGGCCGGCGCGGCGTGGTGCGCTTCGTCGAGGATCAGCAGCGATCGCGCGCGGAAATCCTCCAGCACGTCGCGCAAGGGCGCGACATAGGCTTCGTCGCCCAGCAGCCGGTGCGACAGGATGAAACGCGATCCCGCGGCCCATGGGTTCGCGCCATAGCCGCGACGGCGGCGCAGCGCCTCCAGATGGCGGGCGTCGATGATCTCGAAGGCGAGGCCGAACTTGCTTTGCAATTCGTCGCGCCACTGGGTGGTCATCGCGGCGGGCGCGAGGACGACGGTGAAGTCGACCCGGCGGCGCAGCAGCAGCTCGCGCAGGACCAACCCCGCCTCGACCGTCTTGCCGAGGCCCACATCGTCGGCGATCAGCAGGTTGACGCGCGGCAGGCGCAGCGCCTTGCGCAAGGGGAGCAGCTGATAGGGATCGAGCCGGATGCCGGCGCGGAACGGTGCCTGGAACAGATCGCGCTCCGCCGCCGTCGCGGTGCGCCAGCGGACGGTGCGCAGATAGGCCGAGAAGCTGGCGGCATCGCCGCCGCCGACGGCGCCTTCGCGCCCGAGCGAAGCCCATGCCTCTTCATCATGCAGCCGGGCGTCGACCTCCGCGCTCCACAGCACGCGGGCATCCTCGCCGCTGGCATCGTCGTCGATACAGGCGAGACGGTGGCCGTCATACGGGCCGTCGGGCTGCCCCTCGACCATCCACAACCGTCCGCGCAGCGACACGAACTGGCCGATCCCCGGCTGGACCGGGCGGATGCCGCTGTGGCTGGCCATGGTGGTTCCCCTCTCCCTGATGAGGGTGGGGGAGGGGGTGGGGGCTGCCAATTCGGGATGGGTCCGGTTTCGCGGCGATCGGGATGCCGTCGTCGATGACGATCGATGGGTCCTGCCCCGGAAACATCCATTCCGGATCATTTGCCTTGCCGCCCCTACCGCCAGCGTGGACGGTGCGGGGAGGGAGATAGGAATGACGCCGGACCTGCAGCGCCCGTGGGCGAAGACGATCACCGATGACGACGACATTGCCATCGCGGCGCTGCCGCTGGTCGATCATTGCCTCGATGTCGGCGAAGTCGCGGAAATCGTGGTGCGGGCGTGGGCGGCTCCGTTGGCGGCGGCGGCGGGGCGGGGGCTGACCGAACAGGATATTGCGCGGCTGGCGGTGCTGGCCGCGCTGCACGATCTGGGCAAGGCGAACCGGGGGTTTCAGGCGCGGATCGATCCGACGGTTCGGGCGAGGGTCGGCCATACCGGGCAGGTCGCGGCACTGCTGGAGCATTCGAAGCTGAAGCGGCATCCGGCGGCGGTGGCGATCCAGGCGATGTGCGACGAATGGGGCGCGGAACAGCATTTCGCGGCGGTAATGGCGCATCATGGCAAGCCGCTTGCCGAATTTGAGGAGGGGGCCAACTCGAACGTCTGGGGCAAGCATAACGAGCATTGGTGGCCCGGCTCTGATGGCGATCCCGCCGCCGCCGTCCTGCCGCTGATCGATGCGGTGCGGGCGCGTTGGCCGCTGGCTTGGGGAGCGGGAGCGGCGTTGCCGGCGGCGTCGCGCTTCGTGGCGCTGTTCGCGGGGCTGGCGACGCTGGCCGACTGGCTGGGGTCGGACTCGCGCTGCTTTCCGATCGAGGGGCCGCATGGGGCGGAGCGGGTCGTGTTGCGGGCGCAGGCGGCGCTGGCGGCGGCGGGGGCGCGGGGGTTGCTGTCGCTCGATACGCCGCCGGGGGATTTCTTCGACGCTTTCAAGAACCCGCCGTTCGACTTTCAGCGGGGGGCGGCGGGCGAGCTGGGGGCGGTCGCACTGATCGAGGCGGAGACGGGATCGGGCAAGACCGAGGCGGCACTGTGGCGCTGGCTGGAATTGCGAAGGCGCAAGCTTGTTGATGGGCTGTTCTTTGCCCTCCCCACCCGGTCGGCGGCGGTGCAGTTGCACGCGCGGGTCGACAAGATGCTGACGGACGTCTGGGGCGCAGATGGACCGCGCGCGGTGCTGGCGGTGCCGGGATATCTGCGGGCCGGCGACGTGGAGGGGCAGGCGCTGCCCGGTTACGCGGTGCGCTGGGACGATGGCGACAAGGGCGAGGCGCGCTGGGCGGCGGAGCGGGTGAACCGGTTCCTCGCGGCGCGGGTTGCGGTGGGGACGATCGATCAGGCATTGCTGGGGGCGTTGCCGGTCAAACATGCGCTGTTCCGCTCCAGCGTGCTGGCGCGCAGCCTGTTGGTGGTCGATGAGGTGCATGCGTCGGACGCGTATATGACCGGGCTGCTCGAGCGGCTGATCGACCAGCATGTCGCGGCGGGTGGGCAGGCGTTGCTGCTGTCGGCGACGCTGGGTGCGGCGGCGCGGGCGACGCTGTTGCGGCAACCCTGTCCGTCATCCGAGGAAGCGGAGGCGGTGCCGTATCCGGCGCTGTCGGGGCGCGGGGTGCCGCCGCGCGCGGCGGGCGGGGCGGCGGGGCGCGGGAAAGCGGTGTCGGTCGAAGTCGCGCCGATCCTCGACGATGCGCGGGCGATCGCGACGCGGGCGGTGGAAGCGGCGCGGGCCGGGGCGGCGGTGCTGGTGGTGCGCAACAGCGTGGCCGGCGCGGTGGCCGTCGCGCAGGCGGTGGCTGAAATGGCCGACGACCTTGCGTTCACGGTCGATGGGGTGGCGACGGTCCATCACGGGCGGTTCGCGGCGGCGGATCGGGAGAAGCTGGACGATGCGGTGACGCTGACGTTCGGCAAGGGGCGGGCCGGTGGTGGGCGGGTGCTGGTGGGTACGCAGACGCTGGAACAGTCGCTCGACATCGATGCCGACCTGCTCGTCACCGATCTCGCGCCGATCGACGTGCTGTTGCAGCGGATCGGGCGATTGCACCGGCATGCCGGGCGCGAGCGGGGGGCGTTCGCGCGGGCCCGCGTCGTCGTGCTGCGGCCGGCGGCGCGTGACCTGACGCCGCTGCTGCGCGGGCGGTCGTTGCATGGGCTGGGGGGCACGAAGCGGGTCGTGCCCTATCCCGACCTGCTGCCGATCGAGGCGACGTTGCGCCTGCTGGAGACCATGCAGGAGATCGTCATCCCGCGCGACAACCGGATGCTGGTCGAGCGTGCGCTGCACCCCGATCTGCTCGACGACCTGGCCGACGGGTTGGGCAGCGAGTGGCAGAATCACCGGCGGCAGCGCAATGGCGGGACGGCGGGCGATGCGCAGACGGCGCACACCGTCGCGCTGGACCTTGGCAAGCGATTTACCGAACTGCGCTTTCCGATCGGGGGCGAGGATGTCGCGACCCGGCTGGGTGCGCGCGACCTGTTGATCGACCTGCCCGCGCCGCTGGACGGGGCGTTCGGCGGGACGATCGATCGGATCGCCATCCCGGCGTGGATGGCCGAAGGCGTCGGCGCGGCCGAGGTCGAGCGGATCGACGGGCAACGGTTTGCGCTGGGCGGGCAGCGCTATCGCTATGACCAGTGGGGACTGGCGCGCGACTGAGCCGAAAAGCGTCGCGGGGTATAACCGGCGGCCATGGGCCGGTTGACGGCGGGGGCGGATCGATTGAGGTTCGCGCTTTACCCGTGCCCGGAGTAGCCATGTCCGCATCCGCCGCCGCTGCGGTCCCGCCCGCCGCCGACGCCGCCCCGCATCCGGGGCGCAGCTCGATGCTGCTCTACGGGTTGCTGGGCTTTGCCGCCGGGCTGCCGTTCTACATGTTCTCGACCGTGCTGGCGCTCAGGCTGCAGGCGCATGGCGTCGCGCTGACGGTGCTGGGGTTCTTTGCGTGGGTGCAGCTGCTGCCGACGCTGAAGTTCGTGTGGGCGCCGCTGCTCGACAAATATGACGTGCCGGGGTTCAGCCGCTTCTGGGGCAAGCGACGCGGGTGGATCATGCTGGCGCAGCTGGGCATCGTCAGCGCGATGGGGGCGATGGCGCGGACGGCGGACGATGCGTCGCTACCGGTCACCGCGCTGTTCGCGGTGCTGCTGGCGTTCTGGACCACCACGCTGGAGGTTGCGGCGGACGCGTGGCGGATCGAGTTGTTTCCGACGCAGGACCAGCAGGGGCCAATCGTCGCGGCGAACCTGTGGGGGTATCGCACCGCGATGGTCGCGGCGGGGAGCGGGGCGTTGCTGCTGGCCGACAATGGCGGCTGGACGCTTGCCTATCTGTTGGTCGCGGTGGCGGCGTTCCTGCCGTTCCCGATCCTTGCCGCCATGCGGCCGGAGGCGGGGCGCGGCGGTGGGCGGATCGTCGCGCTGCTGACCGGGATCGGTGGCGGGGCGGTGATCCTGGCCGCGGCGTGCGCGGTGACGGCGGGGGTCGGCTATGTCCTGCTGGGTGCGGCCGCCGCGATCGGGATCGATGCGAAGAGCAACGTCACGCCGTGGGTGCTGGGGCTGTGCATGGTGCCGTTCCTCGGCATGGCCGCCGCGCTGCCGTGGATCCGGAAGGCACCACCGACCGCACCGATCCGCACCTCGACCGCGATCGGGCCATATGTCGATTTCTTCTGGCGGTTTCAGTATGCCGCGATCCTGCTGATGGTCTTCGTCTCGCTGTACCGCATGGGCGATGTGCTGGCGCTGAACCTGTCCAAGCCGATGATAAAGGGGCTGGGCTATTCGCTCAGCCAGATCGGGCGGGCGGACGGCGTGGTCGCGCTGGCGGCGAGCATGATCGGGGTGGGGCTTGGCGGATGGATGGTCACGCGGCGGCCGATGCTGTGGGCGCTGGCGGTCGGCGCGGTCGTCGCAGCGATCGGCAATTTCGGGTTCGTGTGGCTGGCGCATCAGCCGGTCAGCGAGGTCACGCTGTATGTCGCGACCGCGCTCGACCAGTTCGGCAATGGCTTCGCGGGTGCGGTGTTCGTCGTCTATCTCTCGCTGCTGGTGAACCCGCGTTATCCGGGGGCGCAATATGCGTTCCTGACCGGTTTTGCGTTCCTGTTGCCGCGGATGCTGGCCGGGGCGGGCGGGTCGATGGTGGGTGTCATCGGCTATGACGGGTTCTTCCTGTTGTCGGGCGCGGTCAGCCTTGCCGCCATTCCGCTGCTGCCGGCGCTGTCGAAGATTCGGGCGCGGGAGGAGGATGCGTGATCGACCGGGCGTTCAGCGAAGCGGCGCGCTATGTCGCGGAGGGGCGGATACCGGGGGCGACGCTGGGCATCGTGACCGCCGATGGCACGCGGGAGGTGCGGGTGGCGGGGCTGGCGCAGCGGGTGCCGGAGGCGCGGCCGCTGACTCGCGAGCATTGGTTCGATCTGGCGTCGGTCAGCAAGGTCATTGCGACCACGCGGTTCGTGCTGCGACTGGCCGATGAGGGGCGGATCGATCTCGACCGGCCGCTGATCGATGCGATCCCCGATCTGCGGCAATATGACGTGGCCGGCGCGGCGGAGCGGCGGCTGACGTTTCGCGATTGCCTGGTCCATCGCACCTTCCTGCCCGCCGTCGAGCCGATCTATACCTATGGCGACGATCCGGCGCGGTTGCGGGCGTTCGTGTTGCAGCGGGAGTGGCGGCACGGGCCGGCGGTCTATTCGGACATCAACTTCATCCTGCTGGGCATCGCGGTCGAGCGGATCATCGGTGCCGGGCTGGACGCGCTGCCGCTGGGGCCAGGACTGAGTTGGGGGCCGCCGCCGGGGCCTGCCGTCGCGACCGAGCATTGCCAGTGGCGCGGGCGGGTGCTGGTCGGCGAGGTGCATGACGAGAATTGTTCGGCGATGGGCGGGCGGACGGGCCATGCCGGGCTGTTCGGGACGGTCGATGGCGTGCTGGATTTCGCGGCCGGGCTGCTCGACGGGAGCGGGGCGTCGGCGGCGGTGCTGGATGCGATCCGCACGCCGGTCGAGGGGCATCGCACGGCGGGGTGGGAAATCCGCTTTCCGGGGTGGTCCGGGGGGCAGGCGTGTTCGGCAGGGACCATCGGGCATACCGGCTTTACCGGGACCGGGCTGTGGGTCGATTTCGAGCGTGGGGTGGCGTGGACGCTGCTGACCAATCGGGTGCATCCGACGCGGCATTTCGACAGCGGGATTTTCGAGCTGCGGCCGGCGACCGGGGATGCGGTGGTGGCGGAGTTCGATGCGTTATCAGTGTGTTAGCTCTTAGGGGCGATTTCAAAGTTCACTAAGTTCACACTTGCCACGTTTTCGTGTGGCGTTTGGTTCGGAGCGGGGTGCGGCGATTTGAAAGAGCCTGCGTAGGGTAGCCGGGCGGTGGTTTGTAGGAAAGCTAGGCGCGCGTTTCCGGCTTTCGGAGACGAAGAAGCGGGACCCCGGGTCAAGCCCGGGGTGACGATGGGCGACCGTACCCCCGCGGAGGCGGGGGTCCAGAGCCGCAGGCGGTATCGTTCGTAATCCTGGACCCCCGCCTCCGCGGGGGTACGGCAATGTCAGGGGCGTTTATGGCGCTTCGATGACTTCGCGCAGGACGCCGAGGAATTCGCTGGCCAGCGCACTTGGCGGGCGGTCGAGCAGGTGCATCGCGTGGACGTCGAAGGTCAGCGAGGGTTTGAGCGGGCGCATCGCGAGGCCGTCGGCGAGCGAGGCTTCGGCGGTGAAATTGTCGACGACGCTCAGCCCCACGCCCGCGCGGACCAGCGCGGCGGCAATGTAGAAGGTGCGGGCGGAGGCGACTTCCTGAAGCTCGATGCCGAGCCGTTCCTGTTCCTGCGCGAAGAGCTGGCCGATGGGGCCGCTGGCGGCCAGCGTGATGAAGGGGTGGCCGACCAGCTGCGGCAGTTCGATGCGTTGGGCGGCGCCCGGCAGATCGGCGTCGCGGTAGAGGACGACCAGTTCGCCTTCGCCGAGCCAGACTTTGCCCAGCGGCGCGCCGCGCGGGACTTCGGCGGCGATGGCGATGTCGGTCTCGCGCTCGTACAGCTTGCGCAGCAGGTCGTCGTGATGGACGGTTTGCAGGTCGAAGCGGACGTCGGGGCGCTTCGCCATGAAGCGCGCGACGGCGGTGGGCAGCGCGCCGAGGGCGAGGCTGGGGAGGGCGGAGATGCGCAGCGTCGCGCCGCCGCCGCTGCGCAGGTTGCGACCGGCTTCGCGCAGCGCCCGGACGCGTTCCTGAATATCGGCAACGTCGCCGAACAGGGCATGGGCGTCTTCGGTCGGGACCAGGCGGCTGTTGGTACGCTGGAACAGTTCGAAGCCGAGCAATGTCTCGGCATGGCGCAGCGTTTTGGAGACCGAGGGCTGCGAGATGTTGAGCGCGCGGGCGGCGGCGCTGACCGATCCGTTGACGTAGACGGCGTGAAAAATCTCGATATGGCGCAGGTTCATGGTCTCGTGTGGCCCCGATAGCGGCCCTCGTCCAGCCCGTCTTCGGCGCGGGCGACCAGCGTCGCGACGGTCAGGTTGGCGCTGGCCGAGGCGACGGTGCGGGTCATGTCGAGCAGCCGGTCGAACGGCAGGACGAGGCCGACGACCAGCGCGGTCTGCTCCGCGCCGACCCCGACCGCGCCCAGCATCGCCGCGAGCATGAACAGCGAGGCGGACGGGACCGGCGCGGTGCCGAACGCGGCGAGCGCGCCGGTGGCGAGCATGACGCAGAGCATCCAGCCATCGGGCGCGATACCCAGCGCCTGCAACGCAAACTGGCCGAGCAGGCCGACATACATCGCCGTCCCGTCCTTGCCGATGCTGGCCCCCAAAGGCAGCACGGTCGACGCGATAGGGCGGGCGATGCCGAGATTGTCCTGCGACACACGCAGCGCCACCGGCAGCGTGGCGGAGGAGGAGGCGGTGGAGAAGGCGACGATCAGCGCATCGACGATCCCGCGAAAGAAGCGGACCACCGGGAGCCGTGCGACGAAGCGCAGCAGCCCGGCATGGAACGCCATCTGGGCCAGCGTGCCGAGGATGACGCACAGCGCCAGCCAGCCGACATGAACGAACACCGCCAGCCCGCTGCCCGCAACCGCGTTGGCGATCAGGGCGAGGACGCCGAACGGGGTCACCTCCATGACGATGCGGACGAGATGGAGCAGGACGGCGGACAGACCCTGGAGCAGCGCCACGACCGGCTTGCCGGCCTCGCCCGACACCACGCTGGCGATGCCGAGCAGGACCGCGACGAAGATGATGGCGAGCATGTCGCCCTTCGCCAGCGCGTCGATGATGTTCACGGGCACGATGCCGAGCAACTGGTCGGCGGGGGTGACCGGCGGCCCCAGCACATGCGGCGCGACGCCGGCCAGCGCGATGCCGCTGCCCGGTTGGAGGAGCAGGCCGAACCCCATGCCGACCGATACCGCGACCAGCGTGGTGAAGGCGAACAGCGCGACCGTCCGCCCGCCGATCCCGCCCAACCGGCGCGGATCGCCCAGCGACGCGATGCCGGCGGCGATGGTGATGAGAACGACCGGCACGACCAGCATCTTGATGAGCCGCACGAACAGGTCGCCGATGATTTTGATCGCCGCTGCGCCGTCCGGCCACAACAGCCCGATCGCGACGCCGAGGAACAGCGCAGCCACGACCCGCTGCCACAGGGGAATCGCGAACCAGCGGCGCATCAATTGCCCCAGAAGCCGGGGGCGGGGGGCGACAACATGCCGTTATCGTCGGTGACGCCGCCGGGGCGGTCTTCGGAAAGCCAGAGCGGGCCGTCGAGATCGACGAACTCGGCCTCGGCCCCCAGCAGCATGGCCGGTGCGATGCCCAGCGACGAACAGACCATGCACCCGACCATCAACCCGAATCCCTTTTCGCGCGCCCTGCGGGCCAGCACGAGTGCTTCGGTCAGCCCGCCGGTCTTGTCGAGCTTGATGTTCACCACGTCATAGCGGCCGGCGAGGCGGTCGAGATCGGCGGCGGTGTGGAGCGCTTCGTCGGCGGCGATGGGTACCGGGCTGTCGAACTGCACCAGCGCGCCGTCTTCGCCGGCGGGCAGTGGTTGTTCGAGCAGGTCGACGCGCCAGTCGAGGAGGTGGGGTTTCAGCGCCTGCAACGTGTCGATCGTCCAGCTTTCGTTGGGGTCGACGATCAGGCGGGGGGAGGGCGCGGCGGCGCGGACGGCGGCGATCTGCGCGGCGGGGTCGCTGCGGTCGACCTTGATCTTGAGCAGCGGGACGCTCGCTACCTTGGCCGCCGCGCAGGCCATGGCGTCGGGGATGTCGAGGCCGATGGTGATGGCGGAGGGCAGCGCGATCGGTTCGGGCAAGCCGGCGAGCGCGGCGACGCTTCGGCCGGCGAGGCGGGATTCGAGGTCCCACAGCGCGCAGTCGATGGCGTTGCGCGCGGCACCCGCCGGGAGGAGGGTCGCGAGGTCCCTGCGGCAGGCGCCATCGGCCAGCGCGGGGGCGATGGCGCGGATCGCGGCGATCGTGTCCTCGATACCCTCGCCATAGCGGGCATAGGGTACCGCCTCGCCGCGACCGATGACGTGCCCTTCCGCGATCGTCACCGTGACGACATCGGCCGCCGTCTTGACCCCCCGCGAGATGCGGAAGGGGGTGCTCAGGCCGAAACGGTCATGGGCGACGTCGAGATGTCGAAGCATGTCTGCATCCAGTCGATGATCGGGTCCGCGCCGAAGCGATAGGGATCGGTGCAGGGCAGGCCGTGCGCGTTGGCGGTTTCGGCGCACAGGCGGCGGGCCGCGTCCTCGGGCAGCTTTACCGTGTTGAGCGCGATGCCGACCGCCTGCACATCGGGGCTGGTGAGGCGTGCGACCGACAGGTTCGCGGCGAGGCATTCGGCGATGCCGGGCACGGCGTAGTGCGGCAGGCCGCGCATATGGTCGCGCGCCGGATCGTGGCACATGACGATCGCGCGGGGTTGCGCGCCGTGGAGCAGGCCGGTCGACACCCCGGCGAAGGACGGGTGGAACAGCGATCCCTGCCCCTCGATCAGGTCCCAGCCATCGTCGGTGCGCGCCGGGGTGATCGTTTCGATCGCGCCCGAGATGAAGTCGGCGACCACCGCGTCGACCGGCACGCCCGAGCCCGCGATCAGGATGCCGGTCTGTCCGGTGGCGCGGAAATCGGCCCTTATCCCGCGCGCGACCATCGTGCGGTGCAGGGCGAGGGTAGAATACATCTTGCCGACCGAACAGTCGGTGCCGACGGTCAGCAGGCGGTTGCCGGCGCGACGCTTGCCATTGCCGACGGGGAGGTTTTCCGGCGGATCGCGGACGTCGAACAGCTGGACGCCGGCTTGCTTTGCCGCTGCCGCGATCTGCGGCACGTCGCGCAGCCGCTGGTGCAGGCCGGATGCGACATGCATGCCCTGGGCGATCGCGGCGAGGGCATCGTGGATCAGTGCATCGCCCATGCGGCCGCCGGCATTGGCGATGCCGAGGATCAGGGTATTGGCCCCGGCGGCGCGGCCTTGCGCGGCATCCATGCGTGGCAGGCCCAGCGTCAGCGGGCAGTCGTCGTGCCGCCATTCGCCGACGCATTCGTCGGGGCGGAAGGTGGCGACCCCGCGCGAGGTCTTGATACCGACCGCGTCGTCGGAATGGCCGAGATAAAGGAGGAAGGGACCGGGGATCATCGCGCACCCTGCTGGCTGTATGGACCATTGGGATAGGGCGGGGTGGTCGCGCACGTCATATCGTGCTGTCGGGGGGAGGTATAGCGCTGGGTTATGGGGTGGTCTAACGGTTCGTCACCCCGGACTTGATCCGGGGTCCCGCTTCATTTTTGGCGTTGGAGGAAGGAGAAGCGGGACCCCGGGTCAAGCCCGGGGTGACGGGATGGGTCAGGTGGCCGGGCAGTTCTTCGGAGTCATGCGCAGCAGGGCGCGGCCGGGGGCGGCGCCGGTGGTGGCGCCGTCCTTGAGCGCTAGTTTGCCGTTTACGAACAGCGCCTTCACCCCGACGCTGGGCACGCGCGGGTTTACGTAAGTGGCGCGGGGCGCATAGCCGACGGGATCGAACACGACGACATCGGCATAATAGCCGGGCTTGAGGTAACCACGGTGGTCCATGCGGTACATGTCGGCGGTCGCGCCGGTCGAGCGGTGGATGAAGTCCTTGAGCGAGATCACCTTCCGTTCGCGGACATAGACCTGATATTTGCGCGGGAAGGTCGCGTATTGGCGCGGGTGGCCGTTCGATCCGTCGGAGCTGGTCACGACCCAGGGTTGTTGCATGATGAGGTCGGCATCGGCGTCGATCATGTTGAAGCTGGCGACCGAGACGCCGGCCGGTTCCTTGCCCGTCGCATCGGCGACGCGCAGGATTTTGATCGCGGCGTCGATGGGGTCGATACCCCATTGGGCGGCCATCTGGCCCAGCGTCTTGCCGGTCCATGGCATTCCGGCGCTGGTCAGCAGCAGCGATTCCTTGCCGCCGCGCCGGCGCAGATTCTCGGCCATTTCGGTCTTGATCCTGGCCAGCGTCGCGGGGTCGTCGAACCGCTGGATCAGGCGCGGATAGCCGCCGTCATTCGCCCAGCGGGGAACGAGCGAGGCATCGACGCTGGAGCCGGAGGCGAGCCACGGATATTGGTCGGCGGTGACGTTCTGCCCCGCCTTGCGTGCGGCGTCGATCGTGGCGATCAGTTCGGGGGCCTTGCCCTGTACGTCGACGCCCAGCGCCTTGAGATGGGCGATGTGGACCGGCATCTTCGCTTCCCGCCCGATCTCGATCACTTCCTTCGTCGAGTTGATGAGGCCGATCGAGTAGTTGGATTCGTCGCGCTGGTGCGTGTCGTACATGCCGCCGCGGATCGCGGCCTCGCGGGCGATGGCGACCACTTCGTCGGTCCTGGCGAAACTCTGCGGAGCGTAGAACAGGCCGGTGGAGAAGCCATAGGCGCCTTCGCACATCGCCTTGGCCACCAGCGCCTTTTCGCGGGCGAGTTCGGCCGGGGTGGGGGCGCGGTCGTCCTGTCCCAGCACGCGGCCGCGCACCGCGCCGAAGCCGACGAAGGGCGCGACATTGGTGCCGATGCCGCCGGCCATCAGCTTGCGCGCATCGTCGGCCACGTCGGGCGTGCCGTATCCGTCGACGCCGATGACGATAGTCGACACGCCCTGCGCCAGCCAGGGGAGGTTGAGGCGCGCCGTACGATCGTCGGAGCGGATATAGCTGTCGGGATGGGTGTGGGCGTCGATGAAACCGGGGGCGACGATCTGGCCCTTCGCGTTGATCACCTGCGCGGCCCGGGTCCGGCGGGTGGGGCCGACATAGACGATACGGTCGCCGGCGATTTCGACGTCGCCGGTGATGGGTTCGGCATTGGCTCCGCTGTAGACGGTGCCGCCCCGGATCACGATGTCGACCTTTGGCGCAGGCGCGGCTCCGGCCAGCGCGACGAACAGGGCGATCAGGGGCAGGCGGGTCATCGGCGAGTTCCTTGCAACGTCATGCGGCGGGCGAGCTTAGCGTCGATCGCCGTCCGGCTGAACAGCAGCGGCAAGGGTTGTCCTGCGATCCATGACGCAACCTGATCGCGGTAATGCGGTGAACGCGGGTCGTTCGACTGGCCGGGCAGGTTCAGGAACACCGAATTGTCCCATGCGCCGACGTCGATGACCTGCAGATAGCTCGCCCCGCCGCCGACGCGCCAGCCCGGACCATCGCCCAGCCAGCGGGCCATGACGGTGTAGCTGTCGCCGCCCGATCCGCTGCCCGAGCCAATACTCTCGATCGCCGGGAAGGCGGCGGCGATGGCGGGGATGCGCGACAGGGGGTGGGCGATGCGGACCTGATGCAGATTGCCCCAGCGCCATTTGGCGGGGTCGGGGCCGAGCAGCAACTGCGCGGTGGCCCATGCCGATACCAGCGCCGGGGCGAGGATCGTTTCGCGCAGCGTGGCGTGGGGATTGGTGAGCATGGTCAGCAGCACCGACGGATCGATCTCGGTAATCAGCGCCTTGCCTCGCGCCGGGACGACATCCGCCAGCACGCGTTTCGACACGTCGCGCCACAGGATTTCGAACAGCGCCGCCGCCCCGCTGTCGGCACTCAGCCGGCCGTCCCAGCGGCGCAGCATGTCGCCCGCCGGTGATGGGGTGGTGGGCAGGACGGCCAGCAACTGGCGTGCGGGGGTCGATAGCGTGTCGAACTGCAACGCCACGCTGTCGGCGACGCTGTGCTTCGGCTGGGCGGCCAACACGTCGGCGATCCGCTCGTAGCGATAGGGTGCACGGAACGAAAAGGCCGGGATGCGGTCGCGTGGCCAGTCGGCGGGCAGGTTGTTCTGATTGGCTGACGCGAACCAGCCTTTCTTCGGGTTGTACTCATTGGGCAGCGAGGCGAAGTCGCGCATGCCGGTCCAGTCGTAGCGGCCGTCGCCCGGCACCGGCAGCAGCCCGTCGCCGCGCTTGCGCACCGGCGCGAAGCCGATCACCTGCCACCCGGTATTCCCGGCCGTATCGGCATAGTGGAAGTTGGTGGGCGAGGGGTGGAGGCGGAACGCCTTGCGCAACGACGCCCAGTCGCGCGCCAGATTGATCGCGACCATCGCGAACGCGCCACCGCCACCGGGCTGCATCGCGATTGACGCCAGCACGCTGGCGCGGCGCTTCGCCGGATCGTGCGACACGACCGGCCCCTGCACCGAATAGCGTAGCGTCGCGACATAGGGGGCGGTGCCCTTCACGGGAATCGCGATGTCGATCTTCGTGAAGCGCTTCCACCCGCCATTGTGGCGGTAGCGTTCGGGATCGGCGGGGTCGAGGTCGAGGATGAACAGGTCCTGCTGGTCGATATGGAAGTTTGTGCGGCCGAAGGCGAAGCGGTCGGTATGGCCCTGCATGATGCCGGGCAGGCCGGGTGCGCCGCCGCCGATCACGTCGAGGCCGGGGGCGCTCAGGTGCGCGACATGGCGCGGGCCGAAACCGCCGATGCCGAGATGCGGGTCGTTCGCCAGGATCGGGCGGCCGGTCGCGGTGCGGTTGCCCGCGACGGTCCATGCGTTGCTACCGGCATTGGCGCGCTCCATCGGGCCTTCGGCGGGATCGCGGGTCGGGGTGTCGGGACCGAAGGGCAGGCCGCCCTGCCGCAATACGCCGAGGTCGGCGGGCGAGACGGCGGCGGTGTCGAGGCCGTCGGGCACGGTCATCTGCCAGGTCGGGCGCAAGGGCGCGACGATCGCATCGAGGTCCAGCAGGCCGATCGCCGCCAATTGGGCGCGGCGGATTTCGTCGTCGGCATTGCCGATCGCACCGCCGCGCGCGAGGACGAAATCCTCGATCGCCCATTTGATCGGCTGCACGCCCAATATCGCATATTCCTGCGGCAGCAGTGTCGGGTCGGCCAGCACTTCGTCGATGCGGGCGTTGATCCCGGCGATATAGGCGCGGGTGCAGGCCAGCACGTCGGCGGGCACCTTGCGCAGTTCGGCGTTCAGGTCGCCGCGATAGTGGAACAGGCGGGCGGCGGCGTCGTGCTTCGCGAAGTCCGGCCCGAACGCCTCGGCCAGCCGGCCCAGTTCCCGCCTGTGGCCGAGGTCGATCTGGAACAGCCGGTCGCGGGCGACGACGTATCCTTGCCCGTAAAAGGCGTCGGGGATGGTCGCGGCGCGGATATGGGGCACGCCGTACACGTCGTCGACGATCTCGATGGGTGCGGACAGCGTGTCGGGCGCGGCACCCGCAGCCATCGGCACCAGCGCGAACGCGGCGGCCGATCCCTGTAAAAAGGCGCGGCGGTTCATCATCGGCGGCATCCCTTGCTGGTCATGCGATGCGGCGCTCGACATCGCACAAAAGGTACACGTTCGTCCTGAGTAGCTGTTGAGCGTAGTCGAAACAGCGTATCGAAGGACCGCCGAGGGTGCTTCGATACGAGGCTTCGACAAGCTCAGCCTCTACTCAGCGCGAACGGGTGGGGCTGAGGTTGCCGCACTCTACGGACAGCGTGCCCGCGACAGGTATGACAACCGCGCCCCGGCCCATAGGGCGCGTTTATGGCCGGCCGCCCATAATCTGCGGCTATGGTTTGGCGAAGCGATAGAAGCCGTGGGTCGCTTGACGCTGGTCCCTCCCACCGCGCAGCTTTCGGGTTCGACACGGGCGACATTTGATCGATCCGGCGATGCCGCAGGAACCAACACGGTAACAGATGCAGCCCGACCTACGGGCGATGGGGAGCATTCCATGACGACGACCATGCCCTTCCGGCGGACCATCCCGGCACTGGCGCGCGCGACCAGCCTTGCCGCCCTGTGCATCGCGACGTGCATCGCTACCCCGGTGTTCGCGCAAGAGGCGGTGCCGCAGACCGAGCAGGCCGCCGACCCCGCGACGCAGGCGGAGGGCGAAATTCTCGTCACCGGATCGCGCGTGGTGCGCGACGGGTTCCAGTCGCCGACGCCGCTGACCGTGCTGACCGCGCAGGATATCCAGAACAGCGCGCCGACCAACAATCTGGCCGATTTCGTCAACCAGATCCCGGCGGTCGCGGGCAGCCTGCGCCCGGCCAATTCGCGCCTCGCGATCAGTTCGGGGCTGGCGGGGATCAACGCGCTGAACCTGCGCGCGCTGGGCGAGATCCGCACGCTGGTGCTGCTCGACGGGCGGCGCTCGGTCGGGTCGAGCGTCACGGGGCTGGTCGACATCAACACCTTTCCGCAGGCATTGGTGAAGAGCGTCGAGATCGTGACCGGCGGTGCATCGGCGGCATACGGGTCGGATGCGGTCGCGGGCGTGGTCAACTTTGCGCTCGACAAGACCTATGAAGGGCTGAAGGTCACCGCCGACAGCGGCATCACCGAATATGGCGACGGGTTCAATTATTCGTTCAGCGTGGCGGGCGGTGCCAGCTTTGCCGACGGACGCGGCCATGTGCTGCTGAGCGGGGAGGTCGCGCATCGCGACGGCATCTTCCAAGTCGACCGGGAATGGAACGCGCGCGGGCGGGTGGTGGTGAACAACCCGGCCTATACCAATACCAACGGGGTGCCGCAGTTCCTGACGCTGAACCAGATCGGGGTCGCCAATGCGACGCCGGGCGGGATCATCCTCAATTCGACGGGCGGGACCGCCAACCGGCTGCGCGGGATTTATTTCGGTCCCGGCGGGTCGGTGAACCAGTTCAATTACGGCAGCTTCAATTCGCCCGCACTGGGCGGCAGCACCGCGCCCAGTCGAACGCAGGGTGGCGATTGGCAGCTGAACGACCAGGGGCGCAATATCGGCCTCGACGCCGATGACGACCGGCATGGCGTGTTCGGGCGGGTCAGCTATCAGCTGGCCGACTGGATCACGGTGTTCGGCGAGGCGTCGTACAATTGGCAGAAGACGCTGTTCAATGCCGGGCCGCAGCTGACGACCAGCACGGTGCTGCGCGCCGATAACGCCTACCTCATCAACACGCTGGGCGCGGCGCGGCTGGCGGGAATCCAGACCGTCACGCTCGGCACCACCGCCGTCGACCTGCCGTATCGCAAGAACAACAGCAGCCGCGACGTGCAGCGCTATGCGATGGGCGCGGAGGGCGATTTCCAGCTGTTCGGCAACAAGGCGGTGTGGAGCGCGTACGGCCAATATGGCGAGACGAACGCGCGCGAGCAGCTGCGCGACATCATGAACGTCACGCGGATGGCGAATGCTACCGATGCGGTATTCGCGCCCGCCGGAAATGCGCTGGGCGTCGCGGCGGGTACGATCGTGTGCCGCTCCAGCCTGAGCGCGCCGACCAATGGCTGCGTGCCGATGAACCGGCTGGGCATCGGCGTGACCAGCCAGGGCGCGATCGATTATGCGCTGGGCGATCCGTATCGCGACCAGAAGCTCAAGCAGACGGTGGCGGGCATCAACCTGTCGGTCGTGCCGTTCGCCACCTGGGCCGGGGATGTCAGCGTCGCGGTGGGCGGCGAATATCGCAAGGAAGAGGTGTCGGGTGCCGTCCCGACCGAGTTCCAGACCGGATGGTCGGTCGGCAATTTCCTGCCGACCTTCGGCAGCTACAACGTCAAGGAAGCGTATCTCGAAACCGTGGTCCCGCTGGGGTCCGGGGTCGAGTTCAACGGCGCGGTGCGCGCGACCGATTATTCGACCTCGGGCTATGTCACGACGTGGAAGGTCGGCACGACCTGGGCGCCGATCGACGATATTCGGTTCCGCGTCACCCGGTCGCGCGATATCCGCGCGCCGAACCTGAACGAGCTGTTCCAGGCGGGCACGTCGCGCACCAACACGCTGACCGATCCGTTCACGAACCGCACCGGCGTCACCTTCCGTGAAACGACGACCGGCAATACCAACCTGAAGCCCGAGATCGCCGATTCGACCAGCGTCGGCGTGGTGCTGCAGCCGCGCTTCATCCCCGGCTTCTCCTTTTCGGCCGACGGGTTCCTCATCAAGCTGCAGGATGCGATCGGGCAGTTTTTCGCGCAGGATATCATCAACCGCTGCTTCGAGGGGCGGGCGGAGTTCTGCGCCGCGTACGGCCCCGATCCGTTGGGCGACCGCGAATTCTTCTTCCGCGCCAGCCCGTTCAACTTCGCGCGGCAGACGGTGCGCGGGGTCGATTTCGATGCGACCTACCGTGTGCCGCTGGCCGATGTGTTCGACAGTGCGCCGGGCAACGTCACGCTGAAGGCGCTGGCGACGCGCTATATCGACAATATCACCGACAGCGGCGTGCCGAACGTCGTGCCGGTCGACATCGTCGGGCAGCTGGGCGGGGCCAGCCTGCCGAGCTGGATATATCGCTTCAACGCGACCTACGACACCGAAAGCTTCGCGATCACCGGTACCGCGCGGGGCGTTGCCGGGGGCACCTATTCGAACAACTATGTCGTGTGCTCGACCGATTGCCCGGTCGGGCGGCCGGCGGGGATCGTGTCGCAATTCCCGACGATCGACAGCAACAAGATCGACGGCGCGACCTATTTCGACCTGAACCTGACCGGCAAGGTCGACATGGGCGCGGGGGCGAAGGCCGAGCTGTTCCTGAACGTCACCAACCTGTTCAATCGCGAACCGATCCTGTTGCCGGAGACGGGGCTGGCGGCGAACAGCACCTATTCGGATTTGCTGGGGCGGTCGTTCCGGGTGGGGATTCGGATGCAGACGCGGTAAGGGGCGGGGCGAACGCGAAGGTTGCGCTGCTCGGCGCTGGACCCCCGCCTGCGCGGGGGTACGGTGGGAGCAGGTAAAGGGCCGGAGTGGCAGGTGTGACGACGGACTCTTCGAAAACCGGGCAACTGATCGCGACCCTGCGCGCAGTGGTCGGGCGGCGGCAGGTGCTGACCGATCCGCGGCGCACCGCGCGGTTCCGGCAGGGATATCGCACCGGCGGCGGCGCGGCGATCGCGGTGGTGCGGCCGGCCACGCTGGTCGAATTGTGGCGGGTGGCGCAGGCGTGCGTCGCCGCCGATGTGTCGATCTTGATGCAGGCGTCGAATACCGGGCTGACCGGCGGGTCGACCCCGGATGGCGACGACTATCCCGGCGGGCTGGTCATCATCAGTACGACGCGGCTCGACCGCCTGCACCTGCTGGGTGGGGGCGAGCAGGTCGTGTGCCTGCCGGGGACCACGCTGTACGCCCTGGAGGCGGCGCTGAAGCCGCTGGGGCGCGAGCCGCATTCGGTGATCGGGTCGTCGTGTCTGGGCGCGTCGGTGGTCGGAGGGGTCTGCAACAATTCGGGCGGGTCGCTGATCCGGCGGGGGCCGGCCTATACCGAACTGGCGCTGTTCGGCAGCGTCGGCGCGGACGGCACGCTGCGGCTGGTCAATCATCTGGGCATTGCGCTGGGCGATGATCCCGAAGTGGTGCTGGGGCGGCTGGACCGGGGCGACTTCACGGCGGCCGATGTCGATCCGGCGGCGGACAAGCCGGCGCACGACCATCGCTATGTCACCCATGTCCGCGATATCGACAGCGACGTACCGGCGCGGTTCAACGCCGACCCGCGTTGCCTGTTCGAAGCGGCGGGGAGCGCGGGCAAGCTGATCGTGTTCGCGGTGCGGCTGGATAGTTTCGTGCGTGAGGACGATACGGTCACCTTCTATATCGGCACCGACGATCCCGACCGGCTGACCGAATTGCGCCGGACGATGCTGCATGATTTCGCCGAGCTGCCGATCGCGGGCGAATATATGCACCGCGGGGCGTTCGATATTGCCGACCGCTATGGTCGCGACACGTTCCGCGCGATCGAGCGGCTGGGCACCGACCGGTTGCCGCGGCTGTTCGCGGCGAAGGCGTGGGTCGATGGCGTGACCGGGCGGTTCATGCGCCATTTCAGCGACCGGGTGCTGCAACGGGTCGGTGCGCTGCTGGGCGATCACCTGCCGGCCCGGATGCGCGCGTTTCGCGACCGGTTCGAACATCACCTGCTGCTGAAGATGCCGGGCAAGGACCGCGCTGCGACTGCCGCGTTGCTCGACACGCTGCTGCCCGGCGGCTGGTTCGAATGTTCGGCGGAGGAAGCGGCCAAGGCGTTCCTGCACCGCTTCGTCGCGGCGGGGGCGGCGGTGCGGTACCGCGCGGTGCATGCCGACAGCGTGGAGGATATCGTCGCGCTGGACGTGGCATTGCCGCGCAACTCCCGCGACTGGGCAGAGGTGCTGCCCGACGAGCTGGGCGGGCAGGTGGTCGACACCCTCTATTACGGGCATTTCTTCTGCCACGTGTTTCACCGCGACTATATCGTGCGGAAGGGCGTCGATCCGCTGGCGTTCGAACATGCGCTGTGGGCGCGGCTGGATGCGGTCGGCGCGCAATATCCGGCCGAGCATAATGTCGGGCATCTGTACCATGCCAGGCCGGCGTTGGCGGAATTCTATCGCACGCTCGACCCGCGCAACCAGCTGAACCCGGGGATCGGCCATATGCCGCGCGAACGGGGGTGGGGCGCATGAGCCTGACGCTGGGCATCGATGCCGGCGGCAGCAACTGCCGCGCGCGGCTGGTCGATGCGGCGGGCCGGGTGATCGGCAGCGGACAGGGCGGCGCGGCCAATGCCGGGATCGGGGTAGAGGCGCTGCGCAACGTATTGCGCGACGTGATCGCGCAGGCGACCGCCGGCCTGTCGCCGGCGGAGCGTGCGCAGCTGCGGGTCGGCATGGGCATCGCCGGTATCCGCCGGCCGGGCGTTCGCGCCGCGCTGGAGACGACCAATTTCGGGGTCGCATCGGTCATGCTGGCGAGCGATGCGCAGATCGCGCATCTGGGCGCGCATGGCGGCGGTGACGGCGCGATCCTGATCCTGGGCACCGGCAGCGCGGCGTTGCTGCGGATCGACGGGCAGGAGGTCGCGCTGGGCGGTTATGGCTTTCCGGTGTCGGACGAGGGGAGCGGCGCGGCATTGGGGTTGAGCGCGGTGCGCCACGCGCTGCGCGCGCTCGACGGGCGGACGCAGTGGACACCGCTCGCCGATGCGATCTCGGCACGGTTCTTCCATGACACGATCCGGGCGGTGGCGTGGATGGCGCAGGCTGCCCCACGCGATTACGGCGCGCTGGCCCCGATCGTGATGGACCATGCCGACGCGGACGATCCGATCGCGCGGTCGATCGTCGAGGACGCGGCGGGCCATGTCGAGCGCTTCATCGAGACGATCGTGGCACGCGGCGTCACGCGCTGTACGCTGGTCGGCGGATTGGCGCCCCGGTTGCAGCCGTGGCTGCGCGTGCGGACGGTGGCGCATCTGTGCCCGGCGCTGGGCGATCCGGTGGACGGGGCGGTGCGGCTGGCGGGTGGTACCGTTCTGAATCATAACCAGCGTTAAGGCTGTTTAAACCACCTTCTGCGAGGTTTGACGCCGGAATTGGCAATGCGACGTCTGGTCCTCTTGATCCTGCTGATGGCGGGAATGCTTCCGGGCATGGCTTCGGCATCGGCGATGCCCGATGCATGGGCGGCATGGCGCACGCCGTGGTTCCAGACGCTGGACAGCGATGCCGGGCTGAACCACGCGACGACGACGGCGATCGTCCAGAGCAGCGACGGGCTGATGTGGATCGGCACGCGCGGCGGGCTGGCGCGCTATGACGGACAGCGGTTGCGGGTGTTCCGCCAGACCATCGGCACGCCGGGCGGGTTGCCCGACAATTACATCCGGTCGCTGCTGGAACTGTCGCGCGGCGGGGTGCTGGTCGGGACCAATGTCGGCGGACTGGTGCGGTTCGATCCGTCGTCCAACCGCTTTGTCAGCGTACCCGGTGCCAAAGGGGTGGGGCCGGGTACGCGCATCATGGCGCTGGAGAGCGACGGGCAGGGCGGGGCGTATATCGCGTCGGACCAGGGGGTGTTCCGCTATGACGCGGCGCGCGACCGGGCGGTGCCGGTGGCCGGGCCGGGCAATGCGCTGTCCGAGGGGGCGTTCGCGGTGCATCGCGATGCCGACGGGACGCTGTATGCCGGCGGCGACAACGGCCTGTTCGTTCTGCGCCGGGGGGCGCGGGATTTCGCCGCCATCGCGACACCCGATATCGGCGATGTGTGGGCGATCACCCGCGACACGGCGGGACGATTATGGGTCGGGACCGGATCGCACGGCATCTTCGTGCAGTTGCGCAACGGCCGCTTTGTCCAGCCCGCGGCACTGGCGGGGGCCGCGCCGCAGATCGCGCATCGCACGATCCGCGCCTTTGCGGTCGGGCCGGACGGCGTGGTGTGGGTCGGCACGGACGGGGTGGGCGTGCTGCGCATCGCGACGCACGGCACCTTTTCGGTACGACCGATCCGCAACATCCAGGCCAATCCCGGTTCGCTGGCCGGCGATACCGTGCGCGACGTGACGATCGACCGCACCGGCCGGCTATGGGCCGCGACCGAGGTCGGCGCGTCGCACACCGACCCGTCGTTGCCGGCGATCTTCACCATCGGCAACGCGATGCCCGATCCGCGCCATTCGCTGGCCGATCGCAATGTGCGTGGGCTGATGGTCGACCGACGCGACCGGATATGGGTCGGCATGGGCAACGGGCTGATCGACCGGATCGACCGGACGGACGGGGTGGTCCGGCACCTGCGGCTGGATGGCAACCACGCCGGACAGGATATCAAGGCATTTGCGCAAGACGCCGACGGCAGGATCCTGGCCGGAGGGCGCGGCGTGGTGGTGATCGACCCCGACACGCTTGGCGAACGGACGCTGCCGCTGCCCGAACTGGGCGACCTGCCAGTCATTTCGCTGCTCTATCTGGACGGGCGGCTGCTGATCGGCACCTATAAGGGGCTGTTCGTGCGGGACGATCGCACCGGGCGGCTGCAACGCTATCGCCATGTGCCGGGCGATGACGCGTCGCTGGCCAATAACGAGGTTATCAACATCGTCGCGGCACCCGGCGGCGGCGCGTGGATCGCCACGCCGCGCGGGATCGACCGGTTCGATCCGGCGACCGGCCGTTTCGTCAATTATCGCAACAGCCCGTCCGATCCGGCCAGCCTGCCGCAGAATTATGTCGGGTCGATCGTCCCGGCGGGCGACGCGCTGTGGGTCGGCACCTATGGCGGGATCGCGCGCGGGCGGCAGGTTGCGGGGCAGTGGCGCTTCCATGCGATCACCGAGGCCCGGGGCCTCGCCAACGACAATGTGGCGGCGGTGCAGATGGACCGCGCCGGGCGCATCTGGACGACCGGGGCCAGTGGTATTTCGATGATCGATCCGCGCGGGGAAATGGTCCACGCGGTCAGCCGGCGCGACGGGCTGACCGCCGATTCCTTCAACCAGCGGGTGTCGGCGATCACGCAGGGCGGCGACCTGTTGTTCGGGGGTACCGGCGGGTTGCTGGTCCTGCGGCCCGAACGGATGCTGGCGCTGCGCCCGACGGTCCAACCCGTCCTGGCGCCGAGCGAGGTGGAGGAGAACGGGCAGGTCGTCCCCTATGATTCGGACAGCGGATACCGGACGATCCGATCGGACGGCCATGGCATCCGCATCGCCTTTTCGCTCAGGGAATATGCCGCGCCGGACGAGATTCGTTATCGCTATCGCCTGCGCGGGTTCGACCAGGATTGGGTGGCGATCCCGCCTGCCAGCCCGGCGACCGCGATCTACACCAACCTGCCCGGTGGCAGCTATGTCCTCGAACTGCAGGCGCAGATTCCGGGGGTCCATCCGCGCACAGTCACCAGCGCGATCGACCTGATCGTCGCACAGGCATGGCATGAACGGTGGTTCGTCCGCCTGGCGCTGGCGCTGCTCGCGCTGCTGGCGATCGTCGGCATCGTGCAACTGCGGACGATCGTGCTGCGCCGGCGCACCCGCGCGCTGGAAACCGTGATCGGACAGCGGACGCAGGAGCTGCGCGCGGCCAATGCCCGGCTGGAACGGCTGGCCAGTACCGATCCGCTGACCGGCCTTGCCAACCGGCGGACGATGATCGCCATGCTGGATGCCGCGCGCGAGGCGGCGCTGCGCGGCGGCGGCAGCTATGTCGTCGCAATGCTCGACATCGACCTGTTCAAACGGATCAACGACGCGCACGGCCACCAGATCGGCGACCTGGTGATCGAAGCGGTTGCGGGGCGGATCGCCGGATCGGTGCGCGCGGCGGATTCGGTGGCGCGCTATGGCGGGGAAGAGATCGCGATCCTGTTCGCCGAGGTATCACCGCAGGAGGCGATGCGCACCGCCGAGCGGGTCCGCGCCGCCGTCGCCGACCGTCCGATCGTGGCCAATGGGGTGGAGGTGCGCGTAACCGTCAGCGGCGGGGTCGCGGCGGCGACGGGGAATACGTCGCCTGCCGAACTGCTGCACCGGGCCGATCTGGCGCTGTACCGGGCCAAGCGCGACGGGCGCAACCGCGTGGTCCTCGACGAAGCGGTCGATGCCGTGGGATCAGTCGCGCGCTGACCCCGTACCGGCCCGCGTGAACCGCAGCACCCCGTCGGCAAGGCCCCCGAACCGCAACGTCGCATAATCGAGGAAATAGTTCTGGCGCAGCCGCCACGGCGCGCGCGACCCCTGCGCCGGGGAGATGGCAGCGGCGCGGGTGACATAGCCCGAGCTGAAGTCGAGCAGCGGGCGGCGCTCCACATCGGGGCCGGGCGGGGTGGGCAGGCAGATGTCATGGCCGTGCCGCCGCATATGGTTCAGCATACGGCACATGCGGCGCGAGACCAGGTCGATCTTCAGCGTCCACGACGCGTTGGTATAGCCGAGCGCTAGCACGAGGTTGGGCACGCCCGACGCCATCATGCCGCGATAGATCAGGTGATCGGCGGGGATGAAGTGGTTGCCGTCGATGGTCAGCCCGATGCCGCCGAGCAGATGCAGCCGCAGCCCCGTCGCGGTCACGATGATGTCGGCATCGACCCGTGCCCCCGATCCCAGTTCGATACCGTTCGGGGTGAAGCGGCGGATGGTGTCGATGGCGATGGTCGCCGACCCGTCGCGCAGTGCGGCGAACAGGTCGGCATCGGGCACCAGGCACAGCCGCTGGTCCCACGGATCGTAGCGCGGGGTGAAGTGGCGGTCGACATCGGCCATGCCGGGCAGCTCGGCACGCACGCCCTTCAGGATCAGCGCCTCCATCCGCCGTGGCCAGCGCCGTGCGAACTGATAGGCAGCGAGGCCCAGCGCTGCGCTCTTCCACCGCGCCAGTCGCCCGGCGAGGCGTTCGGGGAACAGGCGATAGAGCAGCTGCGCAACGCGATCGCGCGCGGGTTGCGCGACGATGTGGCTGGGCGAGCGCTGGACCATCGTGACCTGCGCACCGCGTGCGGCCAGCGCCGGGACCAACGTCACCGCGGTCGCACCGCTGCCGATCACCGCGACGCGCTTGCCCGCGACGTCCAACTCCTGTGGCCAGTGCTGGGGATGGACGATCGGCCCGGCGAAATCGCCCTGTCCAGCGAAGTCGGGGGCATGGCCGCGGGCATAGTCGTAATAGCCGCAGCCCATGAACAGGAACCGGCAGCGGAGCGTCGACACGATGCCGTCGACGTCGCAGGTCAGCGTCCAGCGCGCGGTGTCGGACGACCAGTCGGCAGCGACGATGCGATGGCGAAAGCGGATGTGCCGGTCGATGCCGAAGGCGCGCGCCGTATCCTCGATATAGTCGCGAATGTCGCTGCCATCGGCGATCGCCTTGTCCCCGCGCCATGGGCGGAAGGGAAAGCCGAGCGTGTGCATGTCGGAGTCCGAGCGGACACCGGGATAGCGGAACAGGTCCCATGTCCCGCCGATCGCGTCGCGCGCCTCGAAGATCGCATAGGTGCGGTCGGGGCAGCGATGCTGGAGGTGCCACGCGGCATCGATGCCGGACAGCCCGGCACCGATGATCGCGACGTCGAGTTCGGGTGCGGGCGGGGCGGGGGTCGGCATGGCCGGCTTATCCGCCCGGCCGGCCCCGTTGCCAAGCCCGAGCGTATCAGCGGCCCGTGCCGAGCAACAGCGCGGTCAGCACCGGATCGCCGGTGCGGCGCGGATCGGCGCGGATCGCCGTTTCCTCCCGCCCGATCGCGCGGAAGATCGCATTGCCCGCCTGATCGGCGGCGCTCCGCGCAATGGCGGTATAGTCGATACCGGTCTGCGCAGTGACGATCGCCGACAGGATTTCGGTCGCGTCCGATCGCAGGCCGCTGGAAAATTCGGGGAACATTGCCTCGATCACCGCGCCGCGTGCCGATTGTGCCAGCAGGTCGGTGGCGGCGGTCGGCCCGCCGCGCAGCACCGCGACCGCATCGGCCAGCGTCAGGCCGCGGATCGAATCGAGCACGACCGGCGTCGCGCGGTCGGCGGCATCGACTGCGATATCGTTCAGCGCCATGGCGATCCGCCCGCGCACCGCATTGGTGCGCAGGACGGCGGCCAGCACGTTGTTCTGCCCACCGGTGTCCGGCAGGGTCAGGCGGGTCAACTGGTCCTCGTAAAAGCCACCCGGACGGATCAGCCGTTCGAACGCGCGCTGGCTGGACAGGGTAAGCAGGCGGCGCACGCCTTCCTCGACACTGTAGCTGCCGAGCGGGGTAGCGCAGCCGCCGAGCACGGCGACGGGGAGGACGAGGGCGGCGGCACCGAGGATATGGCGACGCGACAGCGGGGTATGGATCATGACGGGATTCTCCGGATGCGCTTTGCGCTGCCAACGCAGGCGATGCCCTCCGGTGCCGTCTCCGCCGTGAACCGACGTTGAACCGGACATCGTTTTGCATCCGTTTCGTGGCGGGGGGCATTGCCGCCGGAGGCTATGCGCCCTAGCTACCGGGGCATGGCTGATCCCTATGCAACCCTGGGCGTCGCGCGCGGCGCGACCGAAGCAGACATCAAGAAGGCGTATCGCAAGCTCGCCAAGGAGCTGCACCCCGACCGCAACAAGGACAACAAGGCTGCGTCCGACCGCTTTTCCAAGGTCACGCAGGCCTATGACCTGCTGACGGACAAGGACAAGCGCGCGCGGTTCGACCGGGGGGAGATCGATGGCGACGGCAATCCGGCATCGCCGTTCGGGTTCGGCGCCGGGGGCGGTGCCGGCGGCTTTCGCCCTGGTCCGGGCGGACGCGGCGGGTTCGACATGGGGCCCGAGGGTCAGGGCGGCGACTTTTCGGATATTTTCGAAGGGCTGTTCGGCGGACGCGGCGGTGCGGGTGCGGGTGCCGGTGGCGGCGGCTTTGCCAGCGGCTTCGGTCGGCGGCCGCAGCCCAAGGGCGGCAATGTCGCGTACCGGCTGAAGGTGCCGTTCGAGGATGCGGCGACGCTCAGCCCGCAACGGATCACGCTGGCGGACGGCAAGACCATCGACCTGAAACTGCCCGCGGGCGTCGATACCGGCACGCAGATGCGCCTGACCGGCAAGGGCGATGCGGGGCCGGGCGGTGCGGGCGACGCGATCGTCACGGTCGAGGTGCAGCCGCACCGTTTCTATACCCGCGACGGCGACGATGTGCGGATCGACCTGCCGATCAACCTCGCCGAAGCGGTGCTGGGCGGAAAAGTGCGCGTGCCGACCGTCGAGGGCGCGGTGATGCTGAGCGTGCCCAAGGGCGCGACGTCGGGCAAGACGCTGCGGCTTAAGGGGCGGGGATTCCACCGGAAAGACGGCACGCGCGGCGATCAGCTGGTCACGCTGATGATCGACCTTCCCGCCGACGACGCCGAACTGACGGCGTTTGTCGAAGGTTGGAGCGCCGCGGACACGGACCCGAGGGCGAAGCTGGGCGTTTGATCCGCCTGCGAAACCAATCGAAACGAAGCTGATGACCGAGCCGTCCCCGACCACCCCCGAGGCCCGGCAGCGTGAAGGGCGTCCTGCGCTCGCGCGGCTGCGCCCGTCCGCGCGCGCGATCGAGGTTATCAAACGTGTCGCGATCGGCACGTTCAACGATGGTTTCACCCATGCCGGCAACCTCGCCTATCTCTCGCTGCTGACGCTGTTTCCGTTCTTCATCGTCGCAGCGGCGATCGCGCGCGCCGTGGGCCGCAGCGGTGACAGCATCCATGCGGTGACCGCGTTCCTCGACACCGTGCCGCGCGATGTGGCGGTGGTGCTGCAGCAACCGATCCTCGATGTGTTGCAGGCGCGGTCGGGGTCGTTGCTGTGGCTGGGTGCGCTGGTGGGGTTGTGGACCACGACCGGCTTCATCGAAACGGTGCGCTCGATCCTGCGTCAGGCGTACGGCATCCCGTTTTCGCGGCCGTTCTGGGAATATCGGCTGGGGTCGATCGGGTTGATCGTCGGGTCGGTGGTGATGCTGATGCTGGCGTTCAGCCTTCAGGTCGTGCTGGTCGGCGTGGAGCAGGTCATCTATCGCCTGCTGCCGTTCCTGCAGCCCTACGCCGCCTATCTGTCGATCGCGAAGCTGTTCCCAGCGCTGGCGCTGTTCATCGCGCTCTACACGTTGTTCTACACGCTCAGCCCCAAGAAATATCGCACGTCGAACTGCCCGAAATGGCCGGGCGCGGTGGCGACGGCGAGCGTGTGGATCGGCACGACCCAGCTGTTGCCGCTCGCGATCGATGCACTGGGGGGATATGACCGGACCTATGGCAGCCTGGCCGGCGTGATGATCGCGCTGTTCTTCTTCTACATCGTCGGGCTGGGCGTGGTGATCGGCGGCGAATTGAACGCGGCGCTGGCGGAAACACCCGACCCTGCGCTAGAGGGTGCGGCTACAGACGAAAGAGGGACAGTCGCGTGAACGGTTTGATGCAGGGCAAGCGGGGGGTCATCATGGGCCTCGCCAACGATCGGTCGCTGGCCTGGGGCATCGCCAAGCAGCTCGCCGCACAGGGGGCGGAGCTGGCCTTCACTTATCAGGGCGAGGCGCTGGAGCGCCGCGTGCGGCCGCTGGCGACCGAACTGGGTGCCGACTTCCTGATCGAATGCGACGTGTCGGACATGGGCGCGCTGGATACCGCGTTTGACACCATCGCGGCGCGTTGGCCGACGATCGATTTCGTGGTCCATGCCATCGGCTTTTCGGACAAGAACGAGCTGCGCGGCCATTATTACGACACCAGCCTCGACAATTTCCTGATGACGATGAACATCAGCGTCTATTCGTTCACGGCGGTTGCCAAGCGGGCGCGGGCGCTGATGCCGAACGGCGGATCGCTGGTCACGCTGACCTATTACGGGTCGGAAAAGGTCGTGCCGCATTACAACGTGATGGGTGTGGCCAAGGCCGCGCTCGACATGTCGGTCAAGTATCTGGCGATGGACATGGGGCCGGAAAATATCCGGGTGAACGCCATTTCGGCGGGTCCGATCAAGACGCTGGCCGCCAGCGGCATCGGTGATTTCCGCTACATCCTGAAGTGGAACGAACTGAACTCGCCGCTGCGCCGCAACGTCACGATCGACGATGTGGGCGGGGCGGGGCTGTACCTGCTGAGCGACCTGTCGAGCGGCGTCACCGGCGAAATCCATCATGTTGATGCCGGCTATAACGTCATCGGCATGAAGGCCGAGGACGCGCCCGACATCGCGCTGTCGTAACGTCGTGAGCGTCATCCGGGCGGCGACCGGTGCGGATGCGCCGGCGGTGGATGCGTTGCTGCGCGCCTGTTTCCCGCGTGACGCAGAGGCGCGGCTGGTCCAGCAGCTGGCGATCGACGGCGATCTCGTGCTGGTGCTGGTCGCCGAGGATGCGGGCGCGGTGGTCGGCATGATCGCCGCCAGCCGGATGCAGGTCACCGCCGACACGCGCGAAATTGCCGGTGTCGCGCTTGCGCCGCTGGCGGTGGCACGAGACGCACGTGGGCAGGGTGTGGGCGAGGCGCTGGTCGCCGCCGCCATCGCGCATTTGCGCAGTGCGCGGGTCGAGCTGGGCTTCGTGCTGGGCGATCCGGATTATTATGGCCGCTTCGGGTTCGAGGCGGCGACGGCGCGCGGGTTCGACAGCCCTTATGCCGGTGAGAACTTGCTGGGCATCCGCCTGAACGATGGACCCTGCGTCCACACACCCGGCGCGGCGGTCCATGCCCGCGCCTTTGCGGCTTTGGGGGAGGACGCATGAGCCACAACAGCTTCGGGCATCTGTTCCGCTTCACGACCTGGGGCGAGAGCCATGGGCCGGCGCTGGGCGCGGTGGTCGACGGGTGTCCGCCGGGACTGGCGTTGAGCGAGGGCGATATCCAGCCGTATCTTGACGCGCGGCGACCGGGGACCAGCCGCTTCACGACACAGCGGCGCGAGCCGGATGCGGTGCGCATCCTCTCGGGGGTGTTCGACGGTCGCACGACCGGCACGCCGATCAGCCTGATGATCGAGAATGTCGACCAGCGGTCGAAGGATTATTCGGACGTCGCCAAGGCCTATCGCCCCGGCCATGCCGATTACGCCTATGACGCGAAGTACGGCTTTCGCGACTATCGCGGCGGCGGGCGGTCGTCGGCGCGCGAGACGGCGGCACGGGTCGCGGCAGGGGCCGTGGCGCGGCTGGTGATCCCGGAAGTGACGATCACCGCCTGGGTCGAATCGATCGGCGGCGATGCGATCGATCCGGCGAACTTCGATGCGGCGGAGATCGGTGGCAATCCGTTCTTCTGTCCCGATGCCGCCGCCGCGCAGCGCTGGGAAGCGCTGGTCGATGGCGCGCGCAAGGCCGGGTCGTCGCTGGGCGCGGTCGTGGCGTGTCGCGCCGAGGGCGTGCCGGCGGGCTGGGGCGCGCCGCTCTATGCCAAGCTGGATGCCGAGCTGGCGAGTGCCGCGATGTCGATCAATGCGGTCAAGGGCGTGGAGATCGGCGACGGCTTTGCGGCGGCTTCGCTGTCGGGCGAGGCCAATGCCGATCCGATGCGGCCGGGTGCTGAGGGTGTCGAGTTCCTCGCCAACCATGCCGGTGGCATTGCCGGCGGGATTTCGACCGGGCAGCCGGTGACGTTGCGGGTGGCGTTCAAGCCGACCAGCTCGATCCTGACGCCCGTCGAGACGATCGGGCCGGACGGGCAGGCGACCACGATTGCGACCAAGGGGCGGCATGACCCGTGTGTCGGCATTCGCGGGGTGCCGGTGGTCGAGGCGATGGTCGCGCTGGTGCTGGCCGACCAGAAGCTGCGCCATCGCGGGCAGGTCGGTTAAGCAAGCGTAGCAAACCGCCGGCCGTTGTCCCGCCACGGCCGGTCCCTGATCCGGTCCTGTCGTGGGATGAGCCGTGGGGAACCGCCGGACCTATCGCTCTGGTAACGCATTGAAAGTCCTGCTTGATGCAAGGAGATTTTCGATGCGCAAGACCATTGTCACGAGCCTGCTGATCCTGTGCGGTTCGACCGCGGCCGTCGCGCAGGTGACGCCGACCCAGACCAGTCCGACCGCGCCGACGACGACGCAGGGGCCGATCGACCCCAGCCGTCCGACCCAACCGGCACCACAGACGACTGGCCCGACCAACCCGGTCGACGCCCCGACCGATCCGACGCGTCCGGGCGAGTCGAAGGCCGATACCACGACGACCGACGACACCACGACGACGGCCCCCACGGGCGATACGCCGACGGCCAAGCCGGCGCCCGGTACGCCGCGATAAGCGGTGGCATGAAAAAAGGCCCGTCCGGATTGATCCGGGCGGGCCCTTTCTTGTTCACGCGCTACCCGTTCGGTTCGAGCAGCTTCGAGCTTGTCGAGAAGCGTCCGTCGAGAATGTCCCGTTTGGGGAAACCCCTTCTCGACTACGGTTCTCGACAGGCTCGAACCTGCGCTCGAAGCAAACGGGTAGGTGGAGTTGGCAGATCAATCCGCGAAGGGGTCGCGCACCAGAATCGTATCGTCGCGTTCCGGGCTGGTGGATACCAGCGTCACCGGGCACTGGATCAGTTCCTCGATGCGGCGGATATACTTGATCGCCTGCGCCGGCAGTTCGGCCCAGCTGCGCGCACCGGCGGTCGATTCCGACCAGCCAGGCATGGTTTCGTAGATCGGTTCCACCTTCGCCTGTTCGGCGGCATGGGCGGGGAAGTAATCCAGCACCTGATCGCCCAAGCGATAGCCGGTGCAGATCGCCACTTCCTCGAACCCGTCGAGCACGTCGATCTTGGTGAGGGCAATGCCGGTGATGCCGCCGACTGCCGCCGCCTGCCGCACCAGCACGCTGTCGAACCAGCCGCAGCGGCGCTTGCGCCCGGTCACGGTGCCGAATTCATGGCCGCGCACGCCGAGACGCTCGCCGGTGTCATTCTCCAGCTCGGTCGGGAACGGGCCGGAGCCGACGCGGGTGGTGTACGCCTTGGCAATGCCCAGCACGAAGCCGACCGCGCCCGGACCCATGCCTGAACCGCCCGCTGCCGTACCGGCGATGGTGTTGGACGAGGTGACGAACGGATAGGTGCCGTGGTCGATGTCGAGCAGCACGCCCTGCGCCCCTTCGAACAGGATGCGCTTGCCGTTCGCCTTCGCCTGCGCCAGCACACGCCACACCGGCTGGGCATAGGGCAGGACGAAATCGGCGATCTCGCGCATGTCGGCGATCAGCTGTTCGCGGTCGATGGCGGGTTCGTTGAAGCCGGCGCGCAGCGCGTCGTGATGCGCGGTCAGGCGGTCGAGCTGCGGTTCCAGCTGGTCGAGATGGGCGAGGTCGCACACGCGGATCGCGCGGCGGCCGACCTTGTCCTCATACGCCGGGCCGATGCCGCGCCGGGTGGTGCCGATCTTGCCGGCGCCGCTGGCGTCCTCGCGCAGACCGTCGAGGTCGCGGTGGAACGGGAGGATCAGCGCGCAGGTCTCGGCGATCATCAGCGTGTCCGGCGTGACCGAGACACCCTGTTCGCGCAGCCGTTCGACTTCCGCCTTCAGTGCCCAGGGGTCGAGCACGACGCCGTTGCCGACGATCGACGGCGTGCCGCGCACGATGCCCGAGGGGAGCAGCGACAATTTATAGGTGGTGCCGCCGACGACCAGCGTGTGGCCGGCATTGTGCCCACCCTGAAACCGGACGACCATGTCGGCGCGTTCCGCCAGCCAGTCGACGATCTTGCCCTTGCCCTCGTCACCCCATTGGGCGCCGATCACCGCTACGTTCGCCACGTCCATACCCTCATGCAATGCGCGTTTCCGCGCTGCACTAGGGCGCTACGCGCCCCGCGTCCACCGTGCGCGCAGGGGGCTGGGCGGGAATGTGACGATAGAGTTGCGTTTCCTCGCGCCGGATGCGGTCGGCCAGCGCCGCCGCCAGCGCCCGCGACGCCGCTTCGAAAGCGGCGGGGTCCGCCTCGATCCGCCGGGCGTCCCAATCCTGCATATAGGCTTTGAAAGCGTCGGACAGCCCGCCCATCTCCGCCTCGAATTGTTGCGAGAGGCGGACGGCGGCCGGGTCGCCGCTGCGCTGGAGCAGCGGGTGGAGCAGCCGGTCCTCCTTGGCGAGATGGGCAAGCAGCAAGCGGCTCATCCGCCAGCGGACCTGCGCGATATCGGCGATGGGCGGCGGACGCTGCGCGGCGTGGCGCAGCAGGTCGCCGAGCATCGCGCCCAGTTCGGCGTGTTCCGCGATCAGCGCGTGGCGTTCGAGTTGCATGGGCGACGCTCCCTTCGGCATTCGACCCTGCATCGGCACATCCTAACGAAGCGTGTAGACGGCGGCTCGACATTACGCGCGACGGCGCGCAAACCGGGGGCAGAACAGTAAAGGAGAGTGTGCCGCATGAAACTCGCGAGCCTCAAGCACGGCCGGGATGGCCGGTTGGTCGTCGTGTCGAGCGACCTTGCCTGGTATGCCGATGCGAGCGGGATCGTGCCGACGTTGCAGGCGGCGCTGGACGATTGGGATGCCTTTGAAGGCGACCTGCGCAATCTGGCGACCGACCTCGACCATGACGTGATCCCCAAGGAACGCTTCCATGAACGCGACGCCGCGTCGCCATTGCCCCGCGCCTATCAATGGGCGGACGGGTCGGCGTACGTGAACCATGTCGCGCTCGTCCGGCAGGCACGCGGGGCGGAGATGCCCGAGACGTTCTGGCACGATCCGCTGATGTATCAGGGCGGGTCGGACGGCTTTCTGTCCCCGCGCGATCCGATCCCGCTCGGCGATGCGGCGTGGGGCTGCGATTTCGAAGCCGAGGTGGTCGTCGTGACCGGCGACGTGGCGCTGGGCGCGTCGCGCGAGGAGGCGCTGGCGGCGGTGCGGCTGGTCGGGCTGACCAACGACGTATCGTTGCGCGGGCTGATTCCGGGCGAGCTGGCCAAGGGGTTCGGTTTCTTCCAGTCGAAGCCGGCTTCGGCCTTTTCGCCGGTGTTCGTCACGCCCGACGCGCTGGGCGATTGGTGGCAGGACGGCAAGCTGCACCGGCGGATGTGCGTCGACCTGAACGGCAAGCCATTCGGGCGGGCGCAGGCGGGCGAGGACATGACGTTCGATTTCGGCACGCTGATCGCGCATGCCGCCAAGACGCGCGCGCTGGGCGCGGGCACGATCATCGGGTCGGGCACGGTGTCGAACCGCGACGGGGATGGTGGTCCGGGCAAGCCGGTGGCGGACGGCGGCGTCGGCTATTCCTGCCTGGCGGAACTCCGCACGGTCGAGACGATCCGCGGTGGCGAGGCGCAGACGCCGTTCCTGCAGAGCGGCGACACGGTGCGCATCTGGGCCGAGGATGACCGGCATCACCCGATCTTCGGCGTGATCGAGCAGACGGTGGCGTAAGGGGCGCGACGTCCAAGCAAGAAGGAACACCCCCGGCGGTTGCGGATTGAACCGGTATCGCAACTATCCGGGGGTGCCATGTCCATCGTTCGAACCTGTCGCTGGCTGATGCCGGCCCTGCTGGCGGGCTGCACCATGGCGGACGGGCCGCGCCCGGCGACCGGTGGCCAGGCGATGCGCTCCGCCGCCGTGCCCACGCCCGCCGACCGGTTCGGGCCGCTGTTCGAAGCGGTGCAGATGCGGCGCATCTTTCCCGACGGAAAGACCTTTGTCGATGCGGTGCCCAGGCGGCCCGATGCCGCGATCCTGGCCGATTTCCGCAAGGGTAATTTCGATGACGCCGCGCTGAAGGCGTTCGTGCTGGCCAATTTCGACGTGCCCGGCCTGACACCGATGCCCGAGTCCGACCATGGCCCGCGCCTGCCGATCGAGCGGCATATCGCCGGACTATGGCCGCAACTGACGCGGGAGCCGGTGACGCCACCGACCGGGTCGAGCGCGCTGGCGGTCGGCGACCGGTTCGTCGTGCCGGGCGGGCGGTTTCGCGAACTATATTACTGGGACAGCTATTTCACGATGCTGGGCCTCGTCGCCGACGGGCGGCAGGATCTGGTCGAATCGATGCTCGACGGCTTTGTCGATCTGGTCGAGCGGTACGGCCATGTGCCCAACGGCACCCGCAGCTATTATCTCAGCCGGTCGCAGCCGCCGTTCCTGTACCTGATGATGGGGTTGTCGCAGAACCGCGATCCGAAGGTCGCCGCCCGGCGGCTGGCGGCGCTGAAGCGCGAACATGCGTTCTTCACTTCGCCCGAACGGTCGGTGACCCTGCCCGGCGGGGCGGTGCTGCAACATTATTGGGACGCGCGGACCACCCCCCGCGACGAATCGTGGCGCGAGGATGTCGAGACGGCGAACGTCGCCGGGCGACCGGCTGGCGACACCTATCGCGAGCTGCGCGCCGGGGCGGAAAGCGGCTGGGACTTTTCGTCGCGCTGGCTGGCCGATGGCAGGACGCTGGCGACGATCGATACGACCAGCATATTGCCCGCCGATCTCAACAGCCTGTTGTGGGGCATGGAGCGGGCGATTGCCGAGGGCGCGGCAAAGGCGGGCGATGCCGCCACGGCGCGGGACTTTAGCGACCGGGCGGCGAAGCGGGGCGCGGCGATCGATCGCTGGCTGTGGAGCGAGGCGGAAGGGCGTTATGGCGACTATGACGTCAAGCGGCTGCTGCTGCGCGACGGGGTGACGGCGGCGACGGCCTATCCGCTGTTCGTCGGGCTGACGACGGGGCCGCGCGCGGCGCGGGTGGCGAGCACGATCGAGCGGCAGCTGCTGGCACCGGGGGGCTTGCGGACCACCACGGTCGATACCGGGCAGCAATGGGACAAGCCCAATGGCTGGGCACCGCTGCAATGGATCGCGGTCGCCGGGCTGGACCGCACCGGCAACCGCGCGCTGGCCGACAAGATCGCGCAACGCTTCCTGGCGAGCGTCGCGCGCGAATATGCCGCGTCGGGCAAGCTGGTCGAGAAATATGACGTCGAGGAGGTGAAGCCGGGCGGTGGCGGGGAGTATCCGCTGCAGGACGGGTTCGGGTGGACCAACGGCGTCACGCGGGCGCTGATGGTGCGGGGGGCAGTGACGAATGGGGCCAAAGTTCACTAAGTTCACACTCGTGCGCGTTTCGCGCGGTGTCGGAGCCTTGGCGAAATTGCAGCTTTTATGCCCCCGCGCAGGCGGGGGCCCAGGGCGTCAAACGCGACCATTGTTCTGCTGGGCTCTGGGCCCCCGCCTGCGCGGGAGCACGGCTGTTCATAAGGCGACGTGGTTCAAACTAACGGTTCAAAGAGCGATGCCGAGTTTGCCATCCCGACGGCGTGTAGGAAAGCTCACGCCGTCCAGGCCGCGACGTCCTCCTGCTGGCCGATCAGCGCGAGACCGTGGGCGACCGAGGTCAGTTCGTTGCCCGACGCCAGCCGGCCTTCCCCGAACCGGTCGGCAAAGGCGCGGCGGATGGCGGGGGTGAGCGAGGTGCCGCCGGTCAGGAACACGCGGTCGATCGCGTCCGGCTCCAGCCCCGCCACGTCCAGCGCGCGGTCGACGGTCGCCATGATCCGGGCGAGATCGTCGGCGATCCATTGTTCGAACTGGTCGCGCGTCACCTGCGCCTTGATCGCGATGCCGCCGCCTTCGAACGCGAAGGTCGCTTCGTCGCCGCGTGACAGGGCGCGCTTTACCTGTCCGACCGCGTCGTAGAGCGGATAGCCCTGTTCGCCCTCGATCACCGCGATCATCCGTTCGATCGCGGCGGGATCGGTCGCGGCGCGGCGCAGTTTGTCGAGTTCGGCCATCGTCTTGCGATTGCGCATCAGCGCCAAGCGCGACCAGTCGGTGAAGTCGGTGAAATGGCCCGCCGGAATCTCCAGCACCTTGTCGAACGAGCGATAGGTGCCGCCCTTGCCCAAGAGCGGCAGGACCAGCTTGTCGAGGATTCGGCGGTCGAACTGGTCGCCGGCGATGCCGATGCCGGCATGGCCGAGCGGCCGGGCGCGGCGCTCGCTGCCGGGGGCTTCGAGGCGGACGACCGAAAAGTCGCTGGTGCCGCCGCCGAAATCGGCGACGAGGATGGTCGCGGCCTCCTCCAGCGTCGCGGCATGGCTGAACGCCGCGCCCAGCGGTTCGTAGACATAGGCGACTTCGGCACCCAGCGCGGCGAACATCGCATCGTAGCGCGTCCTGGCGAGCGCTTCGTCGGGGCGGTGGCCGGCATAGGTGATCGGGCGGCCGACGACGATCCGCCTGGCCCCGTTCAGCACGCCATGCGCGCGGGCGGCGAGCCGGTCGAGAAAGGCGCGGCCGAGGTCTTCGAACCGGTAGCGTTTGGTGAAGATCGGTGCGGTGTCGAAGCTGGGGCTGGCGGCGACCGACTTGAACGATTGCAGGAACCGGCAGCCTTCGGGGAATTGCAGATATTCGTCGATCGCCCATGGACCCGCCTCCACCGCGATGCCGCCGGGCACATCGTCCTGCCAGAAGCACAGCGCCGAGCGGAACACGGCGTCGGCGCCATCGGGACCGTCGAGCGCCACGAGGGTCGCGCCATCGGCATCGGCGCGGGCGAGGACGGAATTGGTGGTGCCGAAATCTAGGCCGAGGGACATGGGGGAGGGCTCCGGGCAGCGGCGGGTCGCCCTACACGGGTTGGTTCGGTTTGTCTTGGGGGTGTTGGCGTATCGCTGCGAAGGCGGTTGCCGGGGGGTACCGGCCGGTGGACCGCGCATGGGCGTATCCCCGCGCAGGCGGGGATCCAGGGCCACGCAAACAAGCGCCTGCGTATGTGGCCCTGGACCCCCGCCTGCGCGGGGGTACGGCAGTTGATTGGTGGGGGCTGTTCTTCCCCGACGTACCTCGGCGGAGGCCGAGGCACGATTGGGGTTGGGTTAGCGGGTTGCCCGGACTGGTGCCGGTGCCGGCGCATTGGCTACCGGCGGGGTTCCTGCCGGAGCGGCGCCAACCGGCGGGGGCGGCGGGAGCTGGCCGTTCGCCGGCGGGGGCGGCGGGGCGGCACCGTCAGCGGGCGGCGGCGGTGGCATCGCGCCGGGGGCGCAACCCGGACCACCGGGACCGCCGGGGCCACCGGGACCGCGTGCGTCGGGACCACCCGGACCACCCGGGCCACCCGAACCATGCGGGCCGGGGCCGCGACCTTCGGGGCCGTGGCCGGGGCGCGGCGGCGGCGGTCCGACCGGCGTCACCTTGCCCGCCGCATCGACGACATAGGACGCACGCAGCTGTCCATCGTCATAGCGGCCCTGCACCTGCACCGGTGCGCCCTTCGTCACGTTCGCGTCGCGGGCACCGTCGACCATCGCCTTGCCGCTGCCGTCCTGCACCACGAAGCGGTCGCCATAGACCTCCGCCACGCGGCCCTTGACCGTCACCACGCCGCTGCTGCTGGCGAGGCGCGCGACCGGGGTCGCGATGGTCGGGGCCATTTCGACGCCGGGCCGGGTCAGCGACACCGCGCTCGCCCCGCCCGCCGCGCCGATGGCAAGGCCGATCGCGACGCCGAGGCCGAGCTTGCCGGTGTTGCCCAAAGAGAATTTCGCCATGTGCTTTCACTCCTTCGTTGTTCGATGAAGCCGTTGTAGCGATTCGCCCCCTCGCCACGCTGAACCCGGCGGTTCAGTTTCGGTTTAAGCGGCGTTGGCATTGGCACTGCCGTTCGTCCTGCGTAGCCATTGAGCAACGTCGAAAGGGCGTATCGAAGGACCTCGATGAGGGAATGCTTTGATACGGGCCTTCGACAAGCTCCGTCCCTACTCAGCACGAACGGGGAGGCGTGGCGGAAAGCGATAAGAAACATGCGCATCTTGTTAGTCGAGGACGATCCCGATCTGGGCCCCGCCATCGCGCGGGCATTGCGCGCCGAACAATGCGCGGTCGACCTGTGCGCCAGCGGGATCGACGCACAGCATCTGGGCAAGACCGAGCGCTATGACGTGGCGGTGCTCGACTTGGGTCTGCCCGACCGCGAGGGGACGGCGGTGCTGAAAGGCTGGCGCGAGGGTGGGCGCGACCTGCCGGTGCTGGTGCTGACCGCGCGCGACGGGTGGTCGGACAAGGTGGCGGGGTTCAAGGCCGGGGCCGACGATTTCCTGACCAAACCGTTCCGGATCGAGGAACTGATGATGCGGCTGCGCGCGCTGGTGCGGCGGTCGGCCGGGCATGGCGCGACGCGGATCGCGTGCGGGCCGCTGGCGTACGAGACGCAGACCGGGGTGTTCGAGCTGGACGGGCTGCCGATCAAGCTGACTGCACTGGAACACCGGGTACTGGCCGCGCTGATGCTGGCGAAGGAGGCGGTGATCGAGCGGCTGGACCTGATGGAGCGGGTCTATGAGGGCGATGCCGATGTCGATTCCAACAGCCTGGAGGTGATTATCGGGCGGCTGCGCAAGAAGATCGGCGCGTCGCTGATCGAGACGGTGCGCGGGCGGGGGTATCGGCTGACGGCGGGGGAGGCGTGATGGTGCCGCGGTCGATCCACGCCCGGATGCTGGCGCTGTCGGTCGTGACGACGCTGGTCGCGCTGCCGGTGGCGGGAGTGGCGATCGGCGGGGTGCTGGAGCGGTTCGTGACGCATGGTGTCGACGAACGGCTGGCCGACCGGTTGCAGTTGCTGGGTGCGGTGGTGCGTGCCGATGGCAGCATCGACCGCGCGCTGCTGGCGCGGCCGGGGGTGGAGGACGGCTTTGCACGGGGCGGGGTTTGGACGATCGACGCGCCGGGCGGAGCGCTGGGCAGTGCGATGCTGCCGATCGCGGTGCCGCCGCCGCGCGGGCCGCGTCCGCCGCTCGCCCGGGCGGAGGGAACACCGTTCGATACCGAACTGGCCGATGGCTCGCGGATGCACGGGCTGATCCAGCTGCGCGAGACGCCGGCGGGGCCGGTGCGGCTGGGCGTCGCGGTGCCGCGCGCGGCGATCGAGCAGCCGTTGCGGGGGGCGATGCTGCCGCTGCTGGCGACGCTGGCGATCGTAGCGCTGCTGCTGGCGGTGGCGACCCTCGTGCAGCTGCGGCTGGGGCTTCGGCCGCTCAGGACCCTGCGCGAACGGGTGGCGGCGGTGCGGACTGGCGTGGCGGGCGATGTGCCGGAGGACCAGCCCGACGAACTGCGGCCGCTGGCAGTCGAGCTGAACGCGCTGGTGCGGGAGAATGCGGCGGCGCTGGAGACGGCGCGGGCGTCGGCGGCCAATCTGGCGCATGCGCTGAAGACGCCGGTGGCGACGCTGGCGCTCGATCTGGGCGACGATCCCAGGGCGGGCCAGGTGGCGCGGATCGATGCGACCATCCGCCACCATTTGTCGCGGGCGCGCGGCGGGGTGGTCGACCGGCGGGCGGCGACGGCGCTCAGGCCCGCAGTCGAGGCGCTGGTGGACGTGGTGCGTGCGCTGCATCGAGGCGGCGGGGTGACGGTCACGGCGGATATCGTCGCGGTGACGGTCGCGGTCGATGCGGCCGATCTGGACGAATTGGCCGGCAATCTGATCGACAATGCGGCCCGCCACGCCCGGTCGAGCGTCGTCGTGCAGGCGGTGCGCGCCGGGGCGATGGTCCGCCTGTCGGTCACCGATGACGGCCCCGGCATCCCCGCCGCCGACCGTGCGCGGGCGACCGATCCGGGGGTACGGCTGGACGAGCGGGGCGACGGGCATGGTTTCGGCCTCGCCATCGTCCGCGATCTGGCGGCGCTCTATGGCGGGCGGCTGGAACTGGAGGCGGCGGACGGCGGCGGGCTGGTCGCCGCCGTCACGCTGCCGGTCAGCGCGGCAGCTGGAACATGAAGCGCTGCGTATTCCCGGTGCAGGCGGTGTTGTTGTCGGGGCGATAGCTGCTGCGGAAGCGGGTGGCGGTCACCATTTCCTGCGCGGCATCGCCGAACACGAACGGCGGATAGGCGGCGATGGTGCGCGGGGTCAGGGTATGGCCGTCGGCGGCAATGTCGAATTCGACCTTTGCCCAGCCTTCGAACCCCATTTCCAGCGCGGCCCGGGGATAACCGCCGCTGGTCGCGCCCGATTTGGCGACGACGGGGGTCGGGGCGATCAGCGCGCACTGGTCGCTGCTGAGGCCGGTGCGGCGGAACGCGGCCTGCGCGGCGGCGGTGTCGCCGCCCTGTGCCGACAGGTCGGCGCGGTTGAGCAGCGCGGCGACCTTCAGCGGATGGGTATCGGGCAGCGGCGAGGCCAGCACCGCATCGACCAGTTGCGTGCGTTCGGCACCGCGCACGTCGTTCGAACTGTTGGCGAGCATCATCCGCACCGTCGCGGCCGACAGCGGATCGGCGGCGACTTCCGGCCGGCGGAGTACCGCGCGGAAGCCGTCGACGACCTGCGCATAGCTTTTCGCGGCGACATAGGCGTCGCTCAGGCGGAAGCGGGTGGTGACGGCGACCGGCGCACCGGTTGCCTGCGCCAGCGACAGTGCCTCGGCGATCAGCGGGCGCGAGTCCTCGGCATTGACCAGCTGCGAATTGAACAGCCAGCCGAGCGCGCGCAATTCGGCGATACGGTCGCCGGCGGCACGCGCGCGCTGCACCTCGGCCTGCGCCAGCGGCAGCGCGCGGGCGGCGGGCAGGTTGGCCCAGGCGAAGGGGGCCGACCCCTTCGATGCCAGCCACGCCTCGAACGCGTCGTCCAGCGGCTGGGTGATCGACGGGCGTTCGGCGGCGGTCGAACAGCGCAGCTCGACCCGCGCCGATTGCCGCCAGAAGGCGGGGATCGCGGTGGCGTCGGCCGGCAGCCACGACCAGTCGCCGACGGCGCGGGCAAAGGCAAGCGCGACCGCGCGGTTGCCGGTGGTGTAGACCGGCGTCACGTTGCGGACGATGCCATCGTCGCCCAGCGAGAATTCGATGACCGCGACATCGGCGGGCTTCAGGCCGGTGGCGGCGCCGCACGGCGGCAGGTCCATCTGCCGCGCGCCGGCGAAAGGCGCCTTTTCCAGCCGGCCCGCGCCGGTATAGGCAAGATAGGTGCGCGCGCGCTGGCGGTCGCCGGTCAGCAGCGCGGCCTGCGCCAGATCGGCACGGGTGGCGATTTCGGACAGGGTTACCCGGTCGTCCAGCCCGCCCTGTTTCTTCAGCGAATCCTTCAGCACGGTATAGGCATCGGCGGTGCGCCCGTCGTTCAGCAGGACGCGGGCATAGCGGGTCTGCACCGCCGCCAGCGTGGTCTTGTCGATCGTCGGCTCGGCCTCGGCCAGCCGCTTCGCCTCCTCGGCATAGGCGAGTGCGCGCCCGTCATGGTCGAACGCCAGCGTGCGGGCGAGGGCGAGCAGCGGGATGACGCGCTCGACCCCTTTCGACAGGTCCAGCGCGGTCTTGTACGCGGTGGTCGCCGCGTCATAGTCGAAGGCGTCGAACGCCGCATCGCCGAGCGCGATGTTCGCCGCACCGATATCGGCGGTGAATTCCTCCGGCTTGGCGGACAGGGCGGGCAGGCCGCGCCGGATCGCGGCGATCCCGCCCTCGCGGTCGCCGATGCGGATGCGGCATATGCCGCCGCGCACCGCGATCGCGCCGGTCAGCAACGCATTCCTGCTGGTCGTGGTACGCCGTTCGAGCGCCTCGTACAGCTTCACCGCCTCCGCACAGTTGCGGGTGCCGTAGGCGGCGTTGGCGGCGTCGAATTGCGCCTGCAATGGCAATGGCTTGGCCGGAGCGGCGGGCGTCGTCGCCTGGGCGATGGCCATCAGGCCGTGCAGAATCGGTTCGAGCATGTTCCCCCCTGTTCGACGCGAACAAAGCACGGCATCATTACAGCGTCGATGGGGGATGCGATGAAGCGTGGGGCGGGGTTTGGCGGCTGGGCGGTCGCGCTGATGCTGGCGGCGATGCCGGCGGGGGCGGCGACGCCGGCCTATCCCCCGCGTGCGATCCTGCTGTTCGTCGCGTCGTGGTGCGCGCCATGCCATGGCGAGATCGCCGGCCTGCCCGCGCTGCGCGACGCAGCGGGGCCGTGGCGGATGCTGGTCGTGCCGGTCGATCGCGGGCGGGCGACGGTGGCGATGATGGCCGGGGTGCCGGTCGCCGAACGCTGGATGCCCGACGCGGCGACGATGGCGGTGATCCGCGAGGATGTGTTCGGCGGGACGGCGGGGTTGCCGTTCAGCGTCGCGATCGGTGGCGATGGGCGACCGTGCGGCGCGCATCGCGGGGTGCTGAGCGCCGCGCGGGTGGCGGCGTTGCGGGCGGGGTGCGCGCGGTGATTCGTCGCCCCGGACTTGATCCGGGGTCGCGGTTGTTGGCTAGGCTGCAGCAGCAGAAGAAGCGGGACCCCGGGTCAAGCCCGGGGTGACGGGCGTAGTGGAGGTTACAGCGTCACGCTGCCGCCGGTACCGCCGCGCAGGGTGAGGGATTTCACCACATTGCCCTGGCGGACATTCACCTGGTTGACCTGCGCGCGGTACACGTCGGTCAACACGGTCGAGCGCACCGCGACCGTCTTCGGCTTGCGGGGGGCCTTCCCCACATAATCGATGCGGACCTGCGAATGGGTGAGGTCGGTCGTGACATGGGTCAGCGCGACCGGCTTGCCATCGATCGTCAGCGCGAAGTGGCTGAGGACATAGGCCTGCAGCGCGGCGACGGCCTGGGGATCGTCGAGGCTGACCTGTGCGTCCGGCGCGATCTTCGACAGGGCCGGTTCGATGTCGTGCGCCTCGAACCGGTGTGACACGGTGACCTTGCCATCGGCCAGGGTCACGACGGCGAGCGAATCATGCCCACGATGCGCCTGTGCCGGGGCGATCACCGCCACGGCGGCGAGGAGGGCGAGCGGCGCCCTCACTTCGACACCGGCGCGGCATAGGTCTGGAGCGAGCCGGGTTTCACCTGCACGTCGAAATCCTTCATCCGGTTTTCCAGTTCCTCGATATCCTCGATCTCCAGCACGACCGGGCGGATGCTCCCGCGATAGACGTTGTTCGACCGGTCGGCATCGGCGATTTCCAGCAGCGGATCGACCTCCGCACCGGTGATCGTCTTGCCCGTGACATACTGCCACGTCACCGCCTTCGGATTGTAGCGCCACACTTCGGCGGGGATGCGGACGATCTCGGTGCTGTTGTCGCTGAAGGTCAGCTTCAGCGGGATCGGCATGACGAGGCCGCCGATGTTGCGGAACGAGAAGCGGTAGAACTTGTCCTTCACCTGGAACGCGGCGCGTTCCTCCGGCGTCAGCTTTTCGAGCTTTTCGGCCAGGTCGCGGCGCTGTTGCGGGCTGACGGCGAAACGGTCCTGCCGGTCGTAGAAGTCGCGGGTCGCCGGATCGCGTTCGGTCACCGTCTTTTGCCCGGCATTGTTGCGCACCGTCAGCGAGGTGTTGTCGGCGGCGTCGAGCGCACGGCGTTCGCGGGCATTCGCCTCCAGATCGCCGCCGGCGATGCGGCCCTCTACCACCTTGTCCAATGCGATATCGACATGATCGGTCGAATAGAACCAGCCGCGCCAGAACCAGTCGAGATCGACGCCGGAGCTTTCCTCCATCGTGCGGAAGAAGTCGTAGGGCGTCGGCCGCTTGAAGCGCCAGCGGGTGGCATATTCGCGGAAGGCGCGGTCGAACAGCTCGCGCCCCAGCACCGTCTCGCGCAGGATGGTGAGCGCGGTGGCCGGCTTGCCGTAGCCGTTGGCACCGAACTGCAGCACCGAATCCGACTGCGTCATCAGGGGAACCTGATTGTCGGACAGCATATACTCGGCAATGTCCTTCGGCTCGCCCCGCCGCGAGGGGAAGTTCTTGTCCCACAGCTTTTCGGCCTGGAACTGGAGGAAGGTGTTCAGCCCTTCGTCCATCCACGTCCACTGGCGTTCGTCGGAATTGACGATCATCGGGAACCAGTCATGCCCGACCTCGTGGATCACCACGCCGATCAGCCCGGTCTTGGCGCGTTCGGTATAGGTCAGCTGGCCGGTCTTGGCGTCCTTCACCGGGCGCGGCCCGTTGAAGGTAATCATCGGATATTCCATGCCGCCGACGGGTCCGTTGACCGACTGCGCCACCGGATAGGGGTAGGGGAAGGCGAACTTGCCATACACGTCGATGGTGTGGGCGATCGCCTTGGTCGAGAAGGCGTCCCACAGCGGGCGGGCTTCCTTCGGGAAGAAGGACATCGCCATCACGTTGGGGTTGGCGGCATAGTCCTGCCGCACGTTCATCGCGTCCCACGCGAACTTGCGCGACGATGCCCAGCCGAAGTCGCGGACATTCTGCGCGGCGAAGGTCCACGTTTTCGTGCCCGACGCACGGCCGCGTTCGGCGGCGAGTGCTTCGTCGGGGGTGACGATGTACATCGGCGTGGTCGCCGACCTGGCCTGCTCCAGCCGCTGGCGCTGGGTCGCGGTCAGCACCTGATCGGGGTTCTGGAGGACGCCGGTTGCCGAGACGACGTGATCCGACGGCACGGTCAGCGCGACCTTGTAGTCGCCGAATTCGAGCGTGAATTCGCCGGCATCGAGGAACGCCTTGTTATGCCAGCCCTCATAGTCCGAATAGACGGCGAGGCGCGGGAACCACTGTGCCCCTTCGAAGATGCAGTTGCCGTCCTCGCCGCGTCCGGTGAAGCATTCATAGCCCGATCGGCCGTCGACGACCTTCTGCTCGGCCATCGGGAACGACCAGTCGATCGACAGCGTGACCTCGCCGCCACCCCCCGCCACCGGCTGCGGCAGTTCGATGCGCAGCAGCGTGTCGGTGACGCGGTGGCCGAGCGGCTGGCCATCGGGGCCGCGCACGGCGGAAATGGTGAAGCCGCCTTCCCAATCCTTCAGCTTTTCGAGGCGACGGATTTCGGAAATGCTGATCGATTTGGAATCGGGCACGGTCGCGCTGAGCGAGGCGATCGAGTTGCGCTTGTAATGGTTCTGGTCGAGCAGCAGCCAGAGATAGGGCAGCGCGTCGGGCGAGTTGTTGCGGTAGCGGATCGTTTCCGTGCCGGTCACGACCTTTGTCGTTTCATTGAGCGCGACCTTGACGTCGTAATCGACCTTTTGCTGCCAGTAGCGATAGCCGGGCGCCCCCGATGCGTTGCGATAATCGGTCGGGGTCGGCCAGTCCTCGCCCTCCAGCTGGCGGAACTTGTCCTGCCAGTCGCCCTTGGTCTGGCGGATCGGGTCGGCGAGGGCGGGCGTGGTGCCAAGCAGCAGCGCGATCAGCGCGAGGCGGGGGGCAGCGGACAAGCGGGCGGGCCTTTCGGACGAATGCATGGCGTTGATCGTCGCGCGGGATACGATGCGCGTCAACCATAAGCGTCGGCGGTCGAGGCGGCGAAATCGGTTCCCGTGCGTTTGCGGCGGCGACCATCTTCAAGGAAATTGCGATGACCCGACCGACCGGCACCGAAGGCTTTACCCTGAACCAGACGATGCTGCGCGTGCGCGATCCCAGTGCCAGCCTGGCCTTCTATCAGGACGTGCTGGGCATGACGTTGTTGCAGAAGCTGGATTTCGAGGAGGCGGCGTTCTCGCTCTATTTCCTCGGCTTCCTGCGCGATGACGAGCGCGTGCCCAGCGACCCGAAGGAGCGGGCGCGGTTCGTATTCACGCGCGAGACCACGCTGGAGCTGACGCATAACTGGGGGACCGAGGACGATCCCGACTTCGCCGGCTATCACAGCGGCAACGACGACCCGCGCGGGTTCGGGCATATCGGCATCAGCGTGCCCGACGTGGCCAAGGCGTGTGCGCGGTTCGAGGAACTGGGCGTGACGTTCCGCAAGCGGCCGGATGAGGGGCGGATGAAGGATATCGCGTTCATCACCGATCCCGATGGCTATTGGATCGAAATCCTGTCGCCGGGTGGCATGACGCAGGCGGTGACCGACGCGGGAGACGCGGCATGAAGGCGGTAGCACTGTGCGCGCCCGGCGGGCTGGACCGGCTGGAGGTCGTCGAGCGTGCCGATCCGGGGCAGCCGGGGGCGGGCGAGATCCGCGTCGCGCTGCATGGCAGTTCGCTCAACTTCCACGACTATATCGTGGCGAGCGGCAAGTCGCCCACCGACGATGGGCGGGTGCCGATGGCCGATGGCGCGGGTATCGTCGAAGCGGTGGGCGAGGGTGTCACCGACTTCGCGGTCGGGGACAGCGTGGTGTCGTGCTTCTTTCCCGACTGGCAGGATGGCGGCCCGACCGTCGGCGATTTCAGCCGCACGCCGGGCGACGGGATCGACGGCTTTGCGCAGGAAATCGTCGTGCTGCCGGCAACCGCCTTTACGCTGGCGCCCAGGGGCTGGGACGCGGTGGAGGCGGCGACGATCACCACCGCCGGGCTGACCGCGTGGCGCGCGCTGGTGGTCGATGGCGGGTTGAAGGCGGGCGACCGGGTGCTGTTGCTCGGCACCGGCGGCGTCTCGATCTGGGCATCGCAGATTGCCAAGGCGATGGGGGCGATGGTCGCGATCACCTCGTCCAGCGACGAAAAACTGGCGCGGGCCAAGGCGTTGGGTGCGGACTTTACCGTGAATTATCGCAGCGATGCCGACTGGGGCGCTACGGTAGCGAACTGGGCCGAAGGGCGCGGCGTCGATCATGTGGTCGAGGTCGGCGGGCCGGCGACGCTGGCGCAGTCGATCGCGGCGGTGCGGGTCGGCGGGCACATCTCGCTGATCGGCGTGCTGACCGGCATGGGCGGCGAGGTGCCGACGGCGGCGCTGATGGCGAAGCAGGCGCGGTTGCAGGGACTAATCGTCGGCAGCCGGCGCGAGCAGCAGGAATTCGTGGCGGCCTTGGACGCTACGGGTATCCGGCCGGTGGTGGATCGGCGGTTTGCGCTGGAGGAATTGGCCGAGGCTTTCCGGTTTCAGGAAGGCGGCGACCATTTCGGGAAGATCGGGGTGGAATGGTGAGGGTATCGTCTAGCCCCCACCCATAATCGCAGTACCCCCGCGCAGGCGGGGGTCCAGGGTCGCAAACGCAGCGGTTGTGCTGCTTGGCTCTGGACCCCCGCCTGCGCGGGGGTACGATTACTCTATTGGGACACGTTCACTCCCCGCTGGGCGTCTTCGCCTTCACCGTTTCCGGCGGGGTGATCGGCGAGAGCGTCTGCTTCTGCGTCGCCGTATTGATCCGGCGGCGGCGTTCGAAGGGGGGCAGGTCGACGCGGCGGCCGGTCTTCAGCGCCTCGACGATCCCCTCGATCACGCGCAGGTCGGCAATGCCTTCCTCCGCATCGGGTTCGGGATCGTCGCCGTTCAGGATGCAGTCGGAGAAATACTTCATCTCGCCGCCGAACTGGTCGGTCGGCTTGAACTTTTCCTCGCGCTTGTTGGTGCCGATCGTGATCGTCTGATGCTGGGTATCGCCATAGCCGAAGGCGGGGTCGATATGGATGCTGCCCTTGGTCCCGGCGATGGTCAGGTGATCGACATTGCCGGCATAATAGCTGACGGTGAAGCTCGCCAGCCGGTCACCGGGCAATCGCAGCACGACCGCGAAGGTATCGTCGAGGTCGCCGAAGCCCGCGCTCGCCTGCCGCGTCGCGACCGCCGATTCCACCGCGACCGGTTCCTCGCCGAACAGGTAGCGGATGGCGTTGATCGGGTACGGCCCCATGTCGAACAGCGGGCCGGCAACGATGCCGTGCTTGGCACGGTGGTTGTCGGGGTCGAGCGACTGGCTGAACGTAGCGGAAAAGGTGACCAGATCGCCGAGCTTCCCGTCACGCACCATCTCGATCGCCGACAGCGTGCCGGGTTCGAAATGCAGGCGGTACGCGGTCATCAGCTTCGCCGACGATGCCGCCTGCGCCGCAGCGATCGCGCGCCCCTGCTCAACCGAGATTTCCAGCGGCTTTTCGCACAGGACATGGATGCCGGCGGCCAGCGCCGGGATGGCGAACTCGGCATGGCGCCAGTTGGGCGTGCCGAGATAGATCGCGTCGATCGTGCCCGACGCCAGCAGTTCGTGGAACTGGTCGTAGTTGTAGGTCGCGTCGACGCCGTACATTTCGGCCAATGCCGCCGCCTTCTCCGCATCGCCGGTGACGATCGCGACCAGCTTCGAATTGCCGGTATGCTTGATACCCGGCAGCATCGACCGCTGGGTGATGTCGCCCGCGCCGACGACGGCGTAACGGACCTTCTTGCCTAGCCCGAAGGCGGACGCGATGCTCATGAAGCTCTTCTCCGTGGGGATGGGAATGGAGCGCCAACGCACGTTGCCGCGACAATCTCCCGCCAATCCGGACATTTGGCCCTTATCATGGGTTATCGCGTCCATGTTCTCCCGTCCCCGCGCCGCCGATCCCGCCCTGCTTCGTGACGCGGAGGGCTATCTGCCGCTCGCCCGCTATGGCGCGCTGGGCGACGGGCGGGCGGTGGTGTTGTCGGGGGCGGACGGGTCGATCGACTGGTGGTGCGTGCCGAACATGGATTCGCCCGCGCTGTTCGACCGGCTGCTCGACGGGACGCTGGGCGGCTATTTCGCGATCACCCCGGTGGACGCGTTCACCAGCGAGCAGCGCTACCGCGACGACAGCAACGTGCTGGAGACGATCTTCACCACTGCCACCGGCCGGGCGAAGCTGACCGAAAGCCTCAACAGCGGGACGGCGGGGCGGTTGCCCTGGGCCGAACTGGCGCGGCGGGTCGAGGGGCTGGACGGGCACGTCGCCTTTACCGTCACGCTGCGGTTCGGGCGGCGGGCGGATACGGTCAGCCCCTATTTCGCACGTGCGGGCGGGCATGACGTGTTCCATGTCGGCGCGGTGCTGGGGCTGGTCCGGTGCAGCGATACCGTGGAGATCTACCGGCAGGGTGATGACGGCATCGACGGGCGGATCGCCGTTGCGCAGGGCGAGCGGGCGACGATCGCCATCGTCGCGGGCGCTGACGAGCCGCTGGTGGTGCCGCCGATCGAGGCAATCGACGCGCGGATCGACCTGTCCGACAAGGAATGGCGCGACTGGACGCAGGCGCTGGACTGGTCGGGGCAATTGCACTGCGATGGGGCGCGGCGGGCACTGGCGATCCGCAGCGCATTGGCGCTCAAGCTGCTGCTCTATTCGCCGACCGGGGCGATCGTCGCCGCCGCCACGACGTCGCTGCCCGAGAAGATCGGTGGCGGCAAGAACTGGGACTATCGCTATGCCTGGATCCGCGACGCGGGCTACACGATCAAGGCGTTCCTGCGGATCGGCGCCCATGCCGAGGCGAAGGCGGGCTTCACCTGGCTGCTGAAACGGCTGGGGCAGGGCGTACCGAAGGTCTGCTACACGCTGGGCGGTGATCCGGTGCCGGAGGTGCGCGAGATCGACATTCCCGGCTATCGCGGGTCGAAGCCGGTGGTGACCGGGAACTTGGCGACCGACCAGCACCAACACGGCATTTACGGCGATATCTTCGAGACCGCTGAGCGGTTCGTGGCGTGCGGCAACATCCTCGATGGTCAGAGTGCCGCCACGCTGTCGCATTTGGCCGACCTGTGCGCCGATCGCTGGCGACAAAAGGACGCCGGCATCTGGGAACTGGAGCAGGTGCAGCATTACACCATGTCCAAGATCAGTTGCTGGCAGGCGCTGCAACGCGCGGTCGAACTGGCCGATGCCGGGCAGATTCCGACGACCTGCCGCGACCGCTGGGCGCGCGAGCGCGACCGGATCATGGACTGGATCAGCGAACATTGCTGGGACGAGGGGCGCGGGGCGTATCTCTGCTATCCGGGTGCCAAGGGGCTGGATGCGTCGCTGGCGCTGGCGGTGCGGTTCCGCTTCGACGGGCAGGACCGGCTGGCGCGGACGCTGGACGCGATCGACCGCGAGCTGGGCGCAGGCGCGTTTCATTATCGCTACACGGGCATGAAGCGCGAGGAAGGGTGTTTCCTCGCCTGCACCTTCTGGATGGTCGAGGCGCGCGCGATATTGGGGCAGCACGATCGGGCCGAGGCGGCGCTGGCAGCGGCGATGGACGCGCTGGCGCATGGCACCGGAATCCTGCCGGAGATGATCGATCCGCAGAACGGGGAGTATCTGGGCAATCTGCCGCAGGGGCTGAGCCATCTGGCGCTGATCCAGGCGATTGCGACCCTGGGCGGGGCCGAGCTGTAAGGGTGACGGCGAAGTGGCTGGACCACCTTCGGGCAGGGAACCGCTTGGGCTTTCAATAGCTTGGTCTGCTTCCTGACAGGAGAGAGCCATGGATTACGGACTGGGCGGCGCGCTGGCGCTGGTGACGGGCGCGGATGGCGGCATGGGGCGCGAGGTGGCGCGGATGCTGTTGCAGGAAGGCGCGAAGGTCGCGATCAGCGACAGGGATGCGGAGTCACTCGAAACGGTGCGTGCCGAGCTGGCCGAATATGGCGAGGTGGTGGCGATTGCCGCCGATGTGACCAATCTGTCGAGCGTGAAGGCCCTGTTCGAACAGGTGCGCGGCAAATTGGGCGATCCGACAATCCTGGTCCACACTGCGGGCGTGACCGGGGCGACTGGTGATTTTCTGGAGGTGGACGATGCCGGATGGCAATCGACGCTCGACATCAACCTGATGGGCGCGGTGCGGGTGACGCGCGAGGCGATCCCGGCAATGCGCAAGGGTGGCGGCGGCCGGATCGTGCTGATCGCTTCCGAGGACGCGGTGCAGCCCTATGTCGATGAACTGGCCTATTGCGCGTCGAAGGCCGGGGTACTGAACTTGGCCAAGGGGCTGTCGAAAGCCTATGGTTGCGACAATGTGCTGGTGAACAGCGTGTCGCCCGCGTTCATCGCGACGCCGATGACCGATGCGATGATGGACAAGCGCGCCGAGGAACAGGGCACCGATCGCGACGGCGCGATCCAGAGTTTCCTGAAGGAAGAGCGCCCCGGCATGACGCTGGGCCGGCGTGGCAAGGCCGAGGAGGTCGCGGCGGCGATCCTGTTCCTGGTGTCGAAGCCGGCGAGCTTCGTGAACGGCGCGAATTTGCGGGTGGATTCGGGGTCGGTGATGACGATGGCAGGGTGATACGCCGACTGACGTGAAGGGCGTATCCCCGCCCGCGCGGGGGTACGGTTGGTTTGGTGTGCGGGCCGCTCCCCTTACACGTCACCCCGGACTTGATCCGGGGTCCCGCTTCTTTTTCTACGTTCGAAGGAAAGCGGGACCCCGGGTCAAGCCCGGGGTGACGTTTGTAGCAGGGATAAGGTCAGACCAGCACCTTCTCCGGCTTCGCCACTTCCTCCAGCGGCGTCGTTGCGTCGATTTCCATCAACGGTTTGAGCAACCCGTCGCGCAGGTCGTAGACCCAGCCATGGAGCTCCAGCGGCTGGCCGGCAGCAAAGGCCCGCTGCACGATGTCGGTACGCGCCAGCTGGACCAGCTGGTCATGCACGTTCAGTTCGACGAGGCGGTTCGCGCGCTGATCCTCGGGCAGGACGTCCAGTTCGTCGCGGTGGTTGTCGACGACGGTGCGCGCATTGGCGAGCCAGTCATGGACATGGCCATCGACCCCACCCTGCAACGCCGCCTGGATGCCGCCACAGGCATAATGGCCGCACAGGATGATGTGGCCGACCTTCAGCACCTCGACCGCGAACTGCACGACCGACATCAGGTTCTGGTCGTTCGGATCGACCAGATTGGCGATGTTGCGGTGGATGAACATGCCGCCCGGTTCGGTATTGGTCAGCTGGTCCGGCGCGACGCGGCTGTCGGAACAGCCGATCCACAGGAATTCGGGCTGCTGGCCGGCGGTCTGCCGCGCGAAATAATCGGGATTGTCCTCCAGCCGCTCGGCGGCCCATGCCTTGTTGGCGAGGAGCAGGTGCTTGTATTCCCTCATGCGTAGGCGACCTCCTTGCGCGGCGCCTTGATCTGCGGGGCGGTGCGGTCGGCGATGTCGCCGCGGACCAGCACGTTGATGCCGCGATATTGCGCGTTCTTGATGAAGCCGTTGATGATGTCGATGTTGTCCAGGTCGACATAGCTGGTCGCCGACAGGTCGATCACCACGGTGCAGTCGTCCGGCACCTTTTCCAGTTCCCGGGTCAGTTCGACCTTGTGGATGAAATACAGGTTGCGCTTGGCCCGGACCATGCAGCTGGCACCGGGGCCTTCGCCGTCCTGCACGAACGTCACCGCCGGGCGGAAATTGCGGGCGATGACGAACACGAACCCGACGACCAGCCCGACGACGATGCCCTTCAGCAGATCGGTGAACAGGATCGCGGCGATGGTGACGACGAACGGCACGAACTGGGTCATGCCCTGCTTCCACCGCTTGGTGAACAATTCGGGCTTGGTCAGCTTGTAGCCGGTCTGGATCAGCACCGCGGCCAGCGCCGACAGCGGGATCAGGTTGAGCAGGAACGGGATCAGCAGGACGCTGAGCAGCAGCCAGGTGCCGTGCAGGATCGTCGACATCTTCGACGCGGCGTTCGAATCGACGTTCGCCGACGACCGCACGATGACCGAGGTGACCGGCAGGCCGCCGATCAGCCCCGAGATGATGTTACCGCCGCCCTGCGCCAGCAGTTCGTGGTTCTTGTTGGTCACCCGGCGCTTGGGGTCGAGTTCGTCGACGGCCTTCACCGACAGCAGCGATTCCAGGCTGGCGACGATGGCGAGGGTCACCGCCACGGTCCACACGGTCGCATTGCCGATCTGGCCGAAGTCGGGGAGGCTGAACAGCTTCACGAAGCCGCCCAGGCCATCGGCGATCGGCACGCTGACCAGATGGGTCGGCTTCACCTGGATCGACGGGGCGATCGCCCCGAACAGCGCGTTCATCGCGACCGATCCGGCAACGACGACCAGCGGGCCGGGGACGAAGCGTAAGGGGCCGTCCTTGGGCTTGTTCTTGTCCCACCAGAACAGGAACGCGATGCTGATCGCCGCGATGATCGCCGCCCCCCACACGACCTGTTCGCGCAGCACGAACAGGATGGTGTTGAAGGTGTTCAGGCCATCGCCCTGATTGAACTGGAAATCGCCCGCCGGATCGCCGTCATAGCCGATGGCGTGCGGCACCTGCTTCAGGATCAGGATCAGGCCGATCGCCGCCAGCATGCCGGTGATGACCGACGAGGGCACGAATTCGCCCAGCACGCCCGAGCGCGAGAACGACAGCAGGATCTGCATGCAGCCGGCAAGGAATACGGCGAGCAGGAACGCCTCGAAGCTCGGCAGCTTGGTGATCGCATCGAGCACGATCACGGTCAGGCCGGCGGCAGGGCCGCTGACCGACAGCGGTGATTTGCTCAAGGAACCGACGACGATGCCGCCGACGATCCCGGCGATCAGCCCGGAAAAGAGCGGGGCGCCCGATGCCAGCGCGACGCCGAGGCACAGCGGCAGGGCGACCAGCGCGACCACGATCGAGGCGGGAAGATCCTGTCGCAGATTGGCGATCAGGGAAGGTTGCGACGACATACGGTCGATAGCCTTTGAAAAGGGTGCGCCGGACGTGCTTGGGGGAAGCACGCCCGGCGCGGAACCCACGGTCGGCGAGACGGGGGAGGGAAGAATCGCCCCGCCAACCCGCAGGAACTGGTTATTCGGCGGCCTCGGCCGTCACGAAATCCGCGGCAAGGCGCTTGGCAGCGGGTAGCGCCACCGGCAGCGGACGATCCGAATTGATCGGCGCGAACCGGCCGGTCGTGCCGTCCAGCGCCAGGATGGTGCCGGCATGGATGTCGACGAACCAGCCGTGCAGCGTCAGCTCGCCCTTGGCGATGCGCGACGCGACCGCCGGATGGGTGCGCAGGTGCGAAATCTGGACCACGACGTTTTCCAGGCTGGCGGCACGCACCGCCGCGGCATCGTCGAGATCGGGATAGCTGTTTTCGACCACCGAGTGCGCAGCATGGCTGTGGCGCAGCCACGCGGCGACGCTGGGCAGGCCGTCGAGGGTTTCCGGCTTCATCAGCGCGCCCATCGCGCCGCAGCCCGAATGGCCCGACACGATGATGTCGCTGACGCCCAGCACGGCGACGGCATATTCGACCGTCGAGGTCGTGCCGCCATTCTGCTGGGTGAAGGGGGGAACGATGTTGCCGGCGTTGCGGATGACGAACACGTCGCCCGGCTTCGCCTGCAGGATATGTTCGGGGACGACGCGCGAATCCGAGCAGGAGATCATCAGGACCTTCGGGCTTTGCCCGTCGGTCGCCAGCTTCGAATACAGGTCGGCATCGCTGCCGAACACATCCTTTTCAAAGCCGAATACCCGGCCGATCACGTCGTTCATCGTCTTCCCTCCAAACCGTGACGGCGGCGCTGAGGCCACCGGTTCGTAGGAATGATATAGACGACGCAATCTTGCTGCGTTCGACGGCCGTGTAACGAATTATTGCCGCGCTGCAAAAGGCGCGGGCAGGATGATCGCGGCGCACAACCCGCCGGCATCGCGGTTGCGCAGCTCCAACCGGCCGCCCTCCGCCTCCACCGCGCGCTGCACGATCGACAGGCCGAGGCCGAAGCCCACCGTGTCGCGTTTGCGGGCGGTGTCGAGCCGGACGAACGGTTCGAGCACGTCGCCCAGCGATTCGTCGGGAATGCCGGGACCGTCATCCTCGATCCGGATCACGGTCGCGCCCTGTTCGATGGCAAGGGTCAGCGTGGCGCCGCCACCATAATGGATCGCGTTCTCGACCAGATTGGTGACGGCGCGGCGAAAGCTGGAGCGGCGCACGGCACGTTCGAAATGGTCGGCCCCGACATAGGTCGCGGCATGGCCGTGGTCGGCGGCATCGTCGACGATGCTGGCGCACAGCACCGCGATATCGACCAGCACCGCACGCTCCGGCTCGCTCTCGCCGCCGAGGAAGGCGAGGAGCGAGGTCACCATCGCCTCCATTTCGGCAAGGTCGTTCTGCACGGTGTCGCGCAGGTCGCGGTCGGGGATGGCGTCGGTGCGCAGGCGTAGCCGGGCGAGCGGGGTGCGCAGGTCGTGGCCGACCGCGGCCAGCGCACGGGTGCGTTCGTCGATCAGCCGGTGGATACGCGCCTGCAACCCGTTGAACGCGACGACGAGGCGGCGGACCTCGCTGGGGCCTGCTTCCTCAATCGTCGGCAGGGTCGATCCGCCGCCCGGCCCAAAGCGATCGACCGCATCGGCCAGCTGGCGCATCGGCCGGAGCGTGCGACGAACCAGCAACCCGCCGACCACCATCAGCGCGATGGCGGGGATCAGCGCCAGCAGGATGCGCCCGATCGCGAGGTCGAACGCGCGCAGCGGTTCAAGCGTCCGGAAATACAGCCAGCTGCCATCCTCCAGCTGCAATGCGCCGCTGACCACCGATCGCCGCCCCTGACCGATCAGCGTCAGGTGCAGGCCGGTGGGGGCAAGGCTCGGCTCCCACGCGAGGATCTGCTGTTCCATCTCGCGCAGTTCGGTGCCGCTGGCGGGCAGTTCGGGCGCGGAGCTGCGCCATTGCACGGCATAGCGTTCGGTGGTCAGCTCGGTCGCCATGCCGGCGCGCTGGTCGACCGGGCGCTCCTCGACGATGCGGGTCGCGATGACGAGATGTTCGGCGAGGCGGCGGGCTTCGTCGTCGCGAACCGAAAACTGGCTGGCGCGTTCGTAGAGCAGCACCGACACGCCGAATTCGAGGACGATCGTCAGCAGCAGGATCGCAACGATCCGCCCGATCAGCCCGACCGGGAGCGCCCGGAACCGCTTCAACGGCGTTCGACCGGCACGTTCAGCATATAGCCGACGCCGCGCACGGTGACGATCGGCGGGGTGCCGCCGGCGGTCGACAGCTTGCGGCGCAACCGGCTGATGAGCACGTCGATGCTGCGATCCGAACTGTCGCCCAGTCGCGTGCGCGACAATTCGATCAACCGTTCGCGCGCGATCACCCGCTGTGCATGGTCGAGCAGCACGACCAGCAGGTCGAACTCGGCGCCGGTCAGGTCGACCTGCGCACCGGTGGGCGAGGTCAGCTCGCGCCGGGGCACGTTCGCGGTCCAGCCTTCGAAGCTGTAGATGCCCTCTTCGCGCTGCGCTGCCTGTGCGTTCAGTTCGCCCCGGCGCAGCACGGCGCGGACACGGGCGATCAGCTCGCGCGTGCCGAACGGCTTGGGCAGATAATCGTCGGCACCGAGTTCGAGGCCTATGACGCGATCGACCTCGCTCCCCTTGGCCGACACGAAGATGATCGGCACGGCGCTGTTCTGGCGAATCTGGCGGCACAGGTCGATGCCGCTGGTGCCCGGCAGCATGATGTCGAGCAGGATCAGGTCGACCGGCCCCTGTTCCAGCGCCAGCCACATTTCGGGGGCGGCCGAACAGGTGCGGACGTGATAGCCGTTTTCCTGCAACGCGCGCGCGGTCAGCGTGCGCAGCGCGGGATCGTCCTCGACGACGATGATCGAAGGGGCGGTCATGGGGTCAGGCTCTCCATCACATTCTTCTGGGGCATCGAACACGTCGTGTCCGACAGGCCCGGTTCGTCATTCCCGCGCAGGCGGGAATCCATATGCGCGACCGCTTCGGCTCTTTTCGCGATCGTTGCGTCTATGGATCCCCGCCTGCGCGGGGATGACGATGGTTGGCGCACAGGGTTCGTTCAATTTGGCCGGAATGTCCACCGCACCCGGCATCCGGTCAATTCACCTCGCGCCCCACCGGGTACAGCAGGTAGCGTTGGTCGTAATAGGGCGTGCGGGCATAGAACCACTGCAGCCGCGCGGTCGGATCGGCGGCGAAGGCCGGGTCGGCGGCGACCTTCGCATCGAATGCCGCCTTCAGCTGCGGATCGCTCGCCAGCATGCGGTCGGCGAGCGGGGCGATCGCATAGCCCTCGATATATTCGGTTCGCTGGAGCATTTCGGGCGCCATGTTCCACGCCAGCACGCCGTCCTCGCTCTCGGGTTCGAGCAGGAAGGCGGCGAGCAGGCCCAGCGGCTGGTCGGCGGGCACGCGAACCGATCCGGCGGGCATGGTTTCGCGGCGGCGTTCGTGGATGATCGTCGCGTCCAGCGGGATATGGCCTTCGTTCGCATTGCCGAGCTTCGGATCGGTCGCGCGCGCCATGTCGAGGTCGAGCGTGCGCGGGACGGCGATCGGTTCGACCGTCACACCGTGCAGCTTCAGCAGGTCGATGACATGGGGCAGGGTGGCGGGCACCCACCATGCTTTGGGCAGGGTAACGGCCTTGTCGGGATTGCTGCCATAGACCGGCATCCTGAACGTCACCGGTTTGGACAGCCAGCGCAGTTCGTCGCGGCCCGAGGCGGGGGAGCGATAGGTGTCGTGCGCCAGCCCCAGGAAATCGACACGGTAGATCGGCTCCGGCGTCTGTTTCCACGATGTGACGACGCTGGTCGGACGAGATGCGCGGTCGGCGTCGATCGCGGCGCGCAGTTCGGCGGCACGCTCGCCCGCCAGCCGCAGCGATTCCTCGACGAAGACATAGGTGCCCAGCACCCGCTGGCGATAGGGTTTCAGCGAATGGGTTTCGACCAGCACGGTCGGGATATGCGCGATATCGCCATAGCCGGTCGAGAACCGCGGCGTGTCGACGTCCTGCGTCATGCCCTTTTCCGGCGCGCGGTTGTCGAGCGTGCTGACATAATAGCCGGGGATGTGCCCGTTCCGCTTCAGCGCAGCGTCCATCGCCGGCCGCAGTCGCGTGTCGAGGAACCGGCCGATCGCCGCCGAGCGTGCATAATAGCCCCGCCAGCCGGAAAAGGCGTAGGTGACGTCGTAGCGATGGTCGATGCCGTCGGTGACGTGCAGGTCGAGATAGAGGATCGGATCGAGGCGGCGGATCAGACCGATCATCGCCTGCGTCTCCGGCGCGTCGGCTTTCAGATAATCGCGGTTGAGGTTCAGATTCTGTGCGGTGGTGCGCCAGCCCATGTCCTTCGGGCCCCGCTGGTTCGGGCGGTTGAACGGCGACGACCGCTCATGCCCGTCGACATTGTAGATCGGCACGAACACCAGGTCGACCCGATCGAGCAGCCGGTCCTTGCCGTGTAGCGCGATGTCGCGCAGCAGCATCAGCCCGGCATCCTTGCCCTCGATCTCGCCCGAATGGATGCCGGCCTGGACCAGCAGGACGGGCTTCGGCGTCGTGCCCTTATGCGCGCGGACGGCATAGAGGTCGCGACCCTGCGGGCTTTTGCCGAACGTCTCGATCGACAGCAGCGGCGATGCGGCGACCAGCCGGTCGATCCACGCGCGGGTCGCGGCATAATCGGGGGTGGTGACAAACCCGCTCGCCTCCGCCGGGGTGATCCACGGGTCGTTCGGTTTCGCGACCAGCTTCTCGCTGGCACCATGCCACGGCCGAACCGGGGGCAGCGGGGCTTCGAGCGGCGTCTGGGCGGTGGCGGTGGCGGTCGAGGCGAGAAGCGCGGCGGCGAGGATCAGGATACGCATGGGCGCGATGGTAGCGGATGTTACCGGGGACGCCAGCGGAAGCGTTGCAGCGGCGCTTGTGGCGCGACGGCAACTATCCCGGCATATCCATTCCTCACCCGGAACGATCCGCTTCGTAACAAGTTATTGCTGGACCAATATCCCCATATGGAGCCACGGCGATCGCCCCGGCGTATGAATTCAAGCCGCATGAGCGGCCGTTCCTGCCCGGATCCCCCGCGACGCCCGACCATCCGTTCGGGCGGCGGGTCGGCTATTTCGCGATCGGCATCCTGCTGGGCGTAACCGGCGGGTTCAACAACGGCCTGCTGATCGCGAACCTGCCGCAGATTCAGGGGTCGCTGGGGCTGACGCCGGTCGAGGGCGGATGGCTGACCGCGATCTATTCGATGACCAGCGTGTGCATGTCGATGCTGCTCATCAAGTTCCGTCAGCAATTCGGGATGCAGCGTTTTACCCGCGTCTTCCTGGTTGCGTTCCTGATCCTGAACGTGCTGCAGCTGGTCGTGCACAGCTATGGCGTGCAGCTGATGGTGCGCGGGGCATCGGGTGTCGTCGCCAGCGCGCTGACGACGTTGTGCTTCCTGTATATCATGCAGGCGCTGCCCGCCGCCGCGCGATTGTCGGGGATGATTATCGGGTTCGGCGCATCGCAGGTCGCGTTGCCGCTGGCGCGTACGCTGTCGCCGCTGCTGCTGGCCGATGGCCGGATCGAGGCGCTGTTCTGGTTCGAGCTGGGGCTGACGCTGATGTGCCTCGGCTCGGTCGCGCTGCTGCGCCTGCCGCCGTCGGAGCGTACTCCGGCGTTCGAGAAGATCGATTTTCTGACCTTCGCGCTGCTGGCACCCGGCGTCGCGCTCCTGTGCGCGGTGCTGGTGCAGGGGCGGATTCAATGGTGGTCAACGCCGTGGCTCGGATACGCGCTGGCCGCCGCCGTTCCGCTGATCGGCGGGGCGCTGCTGATCGAGCATAACCGTGCCAACCCGCTGCTCAACACGCGCTGGATGCTGGGGCGCAACATCATCCGGTTCGCGATCGTCGCGGCCAGCCTGCGCATCCTGTTGTCCGAACAGACGTTCGGCACGGTCGGGCTGCTGACCGTGGTTGGCATGGGCAACGACCAGCTGGTGACGCTCAGCCTCGTCATGACGCTGGCGTCGATCGTCGGGGTCGTCGTCAGCCTCAAGACGCTGAACATGCAGGACCTGTACAAGCCCGTGGTGATCGCCGTCGCGCTGATCGGGATCGGTGCGTGGATGGATTCGGATTCGACCAACCTGACCCGGCCGTCGAGCCTGTATCTCAGCCAGGGCATCATCGCCTTTGCCGCGCTCTATTTCCTGGGGCCGATGATCATGATCGGCATTTTCCGCGCACTGGCGCGCGGGCCGAGCCATATCATCAGCTTCTCGGCGATCTTCAGCATTTCGCAGACGATGGGCGGCCTTGCCGGCACGGCGCTGCTGGGGTCGTTCCAGATCGTGCGCGAGAAATATCACGCGTTCGAACTGACCCAGAGCCTGACCGCCACCGACCCGCAGGTGGTGCAGCGTATCCAGCAGCTGGGCGGCGCCTATGCCCGCGTGCTGGGCGATGCCACGCTGCGACAGGCGTCGGGCGCGGGGCTGCTGGGGCAGCAGGTGACGCGCGAGGCCAATATCCTTGCCTATAACGATGTGTTCCTTGGCGTCGCCGTGCTGTCGGCGGCGATGGTGGTGTGGCTGGGCGCGCTGTGGCTGCGCTACCGCCTGAAGGGCGTGAACCCGCTGGCCGGCGATCTCGCCGCCGTGCAGCAGATGCGACAGAAGCAGATGTCATGACCGATACCCAACTTTCCCGAGACGAAGCAGAACGGCTGGCCGATCCGGTCGAGGTGCCGCAGGAGCCGACCCGCGCACGGGGCTGGGCACCGCCGCGCGGCGGGTTGAAATCGACGATCGGCTTCGTCGCGCTGCTGCTGGGCGGCGTTGCGCTGGCGCTGTACGCCTGGGGGCTGTGGCCGTTCGGCAGCGCGATCCAGGCGACCGACAATGCTTATGTCCGCGGACAGACGACGATCATCGCGCCGCAGGTCAACGGCTATGTCACCGAGGTGCTGGTCCGCGATTTTCAGGATGTGAAGGGCGGGCAGGTGCTGGCCCGGATCGACGACCGCATCTACCGCCAGCGGGTCGAACAGGCGCGCGCCCAGCTGGCGGCGCAACAGGCGAACCTCGCCAATTCGCAGCAGAGCCAGCGCTCCAGCGAGGCGAGTTTGGGCGGGCAGGACGCGGCGGTGCAGAATGCGCGCGCGCAGCTGGCCCGCGCGCAGGCGGACATGGCGCGCGTCAACGATCTGGTCCGCGAAGGATCGGTGTCGCTGCGCGAGCGCGACCAGACCTTGGCGGCGTTGCGCGCAGCAGAGGCCGGCGTGGCACAGGCACAGGCGCAGCGCAGCGTCGCGCAGGAACAGGTGCGCACGGTGACGGTCGGGCGCGGCGGGCTGAACGCGGCGGTCGAGAATGCGAAGGCCGCGGTACGGCTGGCCGAGATCGACCTGGCCAACACGGTCATCCGCGCGCCGCAGGACGGGCGGCTGGGCGAGGTCGGGGTGCGGCTGGGCCAATATGTGACGGCCGGCACGCAGATGATGTTCCTGGTGCCGCCGACCGTCTGGGTCACCGCCAATTTCAAGGAAGCGCAGACCGCGCGGATGGCGCAGGGACAGCCCGCGACGATCCGCGTCGACGCGCTCGACCGTGCCGAACTGCACGGGCGGGTCGAGCGGATCGCACCCGCCGCCGCCAACGAGTTCGCCGTGATCCGCGCCGACAATGCGACGGGCAATTTCGTGAAGGTCGCGCAGCGCATCCCGGTGCGCATCGCGATCGACCGTAACGAACCGCTGTTCCAGCGGTTGCGGCCGGGCATGTCGGTCGAGGCGCGGGTCGACACGCGGGGCGGCGCTTCGCCGGCGGCGCGATGAAGCGGGTCCTCCTCCTGTCGGTCGCGGTGCTGGGGGCCTGTACCCCGGCGAAGCGGCCGCGCCCCGAGGCGGCGAGCGTCACCCCGCCGACGGCATGGCGCACGACGTTGCCCGGCACCGCGCCTGTCGCGGCAAGCTGGTGGGAAGCGTTCGGCGATCCCGAACTCACGCGGCTGGTCACGGCGGCGCTGGCCAACAATCCCGATATCGCCGTCGCGGTCGCGCGGGTGGCGGAGGCACGGGCGGCGGAGCGGGTCGCGCGGGCGGCGCGCTTCCCCACGCTCGATGCCGGGGTCGGGCTGATCGAGCAGCGCGCGCTCAACGCATTCGGCACGGCCAGCACCGGTACCTCGCTGCAACCGGTGTTCCAGTCGGCCTATGAAGTCGACCTGTTCGGGCGGGTCGGCAACACGATCGATGCCGCGCGGCTGACCGGCGATGCCGCCGCCGCCGCCGCCGATACGGCGCGACTGTCGGTCGCCGCCGCCACCGCCAGCGGTTACGTCACGCTGCGTGGCCTCGACGCGCGGATCGAGACGGTGCGCGCCACCATCGCCTCGCGCGGGGAGGCATTGCGCATCGCGCGGTCGCGCGCCGAGGCGGGCTATACCTCGCAGCTCGAATTGCGGCAGGCGGAGGCGGAATATGCCGCCGTGACCCAGACGCTGCCCCAGCTGGAGTTGCTGGCGCGGCGGCAGGAGAACGCGCTGTCGCTGCTGACCGGTACGCCGCCGCGTGCCATCGCGCGCGGGCGGGCGCTGGCGGCACTGGTGCCGCCGCCGATCCCGGCGGGCTTGCCGAGCGACCTGCTGCGCCGCCGCCCCGATATCGCGCAGGCCGAGGCGACATTGGCGGCAAGCGATGCGTCGCTGGCAGCCGCACGCGCGCAGTTCCTGCCGCAGCTGCGCCTGACCGGATCGACCGGCGAGGTATTGTCGAGCGCCTTGCCCAATCCCGTCGGCATCTGGTCGATCGGGGCGAGCGTACTGGCGCCGCTGTTCCGGGGCGGGCAGCTACGCGGCAATTATGACGGCGCGACCGCGCGGCGCGATCAGGCGGCGTTCGCCTATCAACGCAGCGTGCTGACCGCGTTCCGCGAGGTCGAGGATGCGCTGGCCGGGGTCGACCGGCTGGCGGCGCAGCGGCGCGCGCTGGAGACGCAGCGGACGGCGACCGCCGAGGCGCTGCGCCACGCAACCAACCGCTATCGTGCCGGCTACAGCCCCTATCTGGAGCAGCTGGATGCGCAGCGAGCATTGTTCAGCGCCGAATTGTCGCTGGAACAGACCCGCGCCGACCAGCTGAACGCGCTGGTCGCGCTGTATCAGGCGATGGGCGGGGGCTGGGGCCGGTGATCCGGCCCGCGACCCCCGCGGATATCCCCGCGCTGCACGCGCTGGTCGAATCGGCGTTTCGCGGCGACAGCGCACGGGGCGGGTGGACGCATGAGGCGGACCTGCTGGGCGGGCAGCGCATCGACCCGGCGGCACTGGCCGATGCGATGGCCGACCCCGACCATGCGATCCTGATCGCGTTCGATGGGGTTATGGCGATCGGCTGTGTCGAGGTAAAGCGTGCCGGAACGGGACGGTCGGCCTTGGGCCTGTTGTCGGTACGGCCCGATCGACAGGCGGAAGGGCTGGGGCGGCGACTCGTTGCGGCGGCGGAGGACCATGCGCGGGCGCATCACGGCGCAACTCGGATGGAGATGACGGTCATCGCCGCGCGTGCCGAACTGATCGCATGGTATGAGCGCCAGGGTTATCGCCGCACCGGAGAAACCCGGCCTTTTCCGATGGATGATCCCCGATTCGGCCTGCCGCGCGTGCCGTTGTCGTTCATTGTGCTGGATCGGAGCGTCGCGTGATCGCCGCCGATGCGACAAGCCCCGCCCGAGGGTTCGGACGGGGCCTGCGACGACCGCGCAAGGGAGTGCGCGAGGTAACTCTATCGCGGCGTCACAAATCCGCAACGGTTGTTTTCGAAGATCGGGTCCGGTCCCGGTGCGATCAGCGCATCGACATGCGCGTCGAGAACGGCGATCAGGCGGCGAAAGGTCGCGGCCTCTTCGAAATCCGGGTCGCCGATCCGGCGATACAATACGCCGGCGCCCATCGTCAGGATCATGTCGCACAGCCGCGACCGCTCTTCCGCCTGCGAGTCGTCCGGCGCGAGCGCGACCAGCACCCGCATCAGTGCGCCCGACACGCTGCGATTGATGGAGTGCGCGATGACCCGGATGCGATCGTTGCGCGCGGCCTCCGCCATGATCTCGGCGAACAGCGGATCGGGTTCGCCGTCGCTGCCGCAGCGCAGGAACTCGCGCAGCCATTCGCGCAGCACGGGAATGTCGCGGGTCTGGATCGCGCGGGTCATGTCCTGGTCGTTCAGAAAGATGGCGAGGTCGCTTTCGACGATCGCGGCGACGATCGCCTCCTTGTCGGCGAAATCGCGATAGATTTGCCCGACCTTGATCCCCGACTCGGCAGCAAGCTGCGCGACTCCGGTGCCGTGGAAACCCTGTTCGGCGAACAGCCGCCGGGCCACGCTGACCAGTTGTTCGCGCCGGGCCGCCGCCCGGCCGGCCCGACCTGCCTCTCCGCACTGCAACAAATTCACTTCCAGTTCACCTATACCCTCTTGCCACGTCTGCCTTGGCAGCGTACCCGCCCCAAAGTGTGAGTGATCGATCACTCACGTTTAGCACATCCGTCGAGGACGTTCATGAAAAATCGCATGGCCCCACTGGCACTGGCGCTCCTTCTCCCGGCTTGCGGGGGCGGCGGCGAGTCGCAACAGCAGCAGCAGGCGCCGCAGGGACCACCGCAGGTCGGTTTCGTGACCGTCCAGCCGCAGCCGGTGACGCTGACCACCGAACTGCCCGGCCGCACCGCCGCCTATGAGACGTCGGACGTCCGGCCGCAGGTCAACGGGCTGATCCTTGCGCGGCTGTTCCAAGAAGGCGACTATGTGCGGCAGGGCCAGCCGCTCTATCGCATCGATCCCTCGCCCTATCAGGCGACGGTCGCCAGCGCGCGTGCGGCATTGGCCCGCGCGCAGGCGTCGATCACCTCGACCCGCAACCTTGCGCGCCGTTATGGCGAACTGGTCAAGATCAACGCGATCAGCCGGCAGGAATATGAAAATGCGGTGACCACCGCGCAGCAGGCCGAGGCGGATATTGCCGCCCAGCGCGCTGCATTGCGGCAGGCGCAGATCGACCTGTCGCGCACGACGATCACCGCGCCCATTTCGGGCCGGATCGGCCGGTCGGTGTTCACCACCGGCGCACTGGTATCGGCGGCGCAGACGAATGCGCTGGTCACGATCCAGCGGCTCGACCCGATCTATGTCGATATCCAGCAGTCGAGCGCCGACCTGCTCAAGCTGCGTCAGCAGATCATGGACGGCGACCTGTCGCGTGGCGGCAATGCCGCGCGCGTCCGGCTGAAGCTGGAGGATGGCAGCACCTATCCGATGGAAGGTACGCTGAAGTTCACCGACGTGACCGTCGATCCGGCGACCGGCACGCAGGTGATCCGCGCCGTCTTCTCCAACCCGCGCGGGCTGTTGCTACCGGGCATGTATGTCCGTGCCGAGCTGGTCGAGGGTACCAAGTCCAACGGCATCCTGGTGCCGCAGCGCGCGGTGACGCGCGATCCGAAGGGGGCGGCGACCGTCCTCGTCATCGGTGCCGATGGCAAGCTGGCCCCGCGTCCGCTCCAGACGCAGCGCACCGTGGGCGATGCGTGGCTGGTGACCGGCGGGCTGAACCCCGGCGACAAGATCGTCGTGGAGGGCGCGCAGATGTTGCAGCCCGGCACCCCGGTCAAGGGCTATCCGTGGAAGCCGCAGGCGGCCGGGCAGGCAGGGGGGCAGGCACCGCAGGGTGCCGCCCCGGCCGGTGCCGGCGGCCCGCAGGCACAGGCAAAGTAACCGCCCATGTCCCGCTATTTCATCGACCGGCCCATCTTTGCATGGGTCATCGCCATCGTGATGATGCTGGCCGGCGCCATCGCGATCCGCAGCCTGCCGATTGCGCAGTTCCCCGAAATCGCGCCGCCGGCCGTCGCGATCACCGCCATCTATCCGGGTGCCGATGCCGAGACGCTGGAGCGCACGACGACCCAGATCATCGAGCAGCAGCTCAAGGGCATCGATAACCTGCGCTATTTCTCGTCCTCGTCCTCCTCGGCGGGAACGGTGACGATCACGCTCACCTTCGAACAGGGCACCGACCCCGACATCGCGCAGGTGCAGGTCCAGAACAAGCTGCAGGCGGCGACCCCGCTGTTGCCGCAGGAGGTCCAGCGCCAGGGGATTCAGGTCACCAAGTCCGCCGCCAGCTTCCTGCTGGTCGTCGGCCTCGTGTCGACCGACGGATCGCACAGCAACAACGACCTGTCCGACATGGTCGTGTCGCAGTTCCAGGACCCGATCAGCCGCGTATCGGGCGTGGGCGAACTGCAGGTATTCGGCGCGCAATATGCGATGCGCATCTGGGTCGATCCGATCAAGCTCAACAGCTACCAGCTGACCGTCGGTGACGTGACGTCGGCCGTGCAGGCGCAGAACGCGCAGGTATCGGCCGGGCAGATCGGCGCATTGCCGGCACCCAAGGAGCAGATGCTGAACGCCACGGTCAGCGTCCAGTCACGCCTGCAGACCCCTGAACAATTCGCCAATATCCGCCTGAAGACCAATGCCGATGGCGCGGTCGTCCGGCTGGGCGATGTCGCGCGGGTTGAGCTGGGCGCGGAGAATTACGGCTTCGACGTGCAGTATAACGGCAAGCCTGCGTCGGGCTTCGGCGTGCGCCTTGCCGCCGGTGCCAACGCGCTCGACACGGTGAAGCTGGTCAAGCAGCGCGCCGAGGAGATCGGCCGCGGCCTGCCTGGCGACGTGAAGGTCATCTACCCGTACGACACCACGCCGTTCGTCCGCCTGTCGGTCGAACAGGTCATCCACACGCTGATCGAGGCGGTCGTCCTCGTCTTCCTCGTCATGTTCCTGTTCCTCCAGAACTGGCGCGCGACGATCATCCCGACCATCGCGGTGCCGGTGGTGCTGCTCGGCACCTTCGCGGTCATGGCGGTCGCCGGGTTCACCATCAACACGCTGACGTTGTTCGGCATGGTGCTGGCGATCGGGTTGCTGGTCGACGACGCGATCGTCGTGGTCGAAAACGTCGAACGCCTGATCCAGACCGAGGGGCTGAGCCCGAAGGAAGCCGCGCGCAAGTCGATGGACGAGATCACCAGCGCGCTGGTGGGTATCGGCCTCGTCCTGTCGGCGGTGTTCCTGCCGATGGCGTTCTTCGGCGGGTCGACCGGGGTCATCTATCGCCAGTTCTCGATCACGATCGTCTCGGCGATGGTGTTGTCGGTGCTGGTCGCGCTGATCCTGACGCCGGCGCTGTGCGCCACGATCCTGAAGCCGCACGATCCGCACAAGCATGAGCAGGGCAACGGCCCGCTCGCGCGCTTCTTCCGCTGGTTCAACGACCGGTTCGAACGCGGCCAGGAAAAATATGAAGGCGGCGTCCGGCGCACCACGCGCAGCTGGAAACGGTCGATGCTGGTCTATCTGCTGATCGTGCTGGGCATGGTGTTCGTCTTCACGCGTCTCCCGTCGGGCTTCCTGCCCGACGAGGATCAGGGCACGGTGCTGGCGCTGGTGCAGGGTCCGGCGGGTGCGACGAGCAGCCGTACCGACAAGGGCCTGACGCTGGTCCGCGACCATTTCCTCAAGCAGGAATCGGCCAATGTCGCCGGGGTCTTCACCATCAACGGCTTCAGCTTCGCGGGGCAGGGGCAGAATGCCGGTCTGGTCTTCGTCAACCTGAAGCCGTGGGAAGAGCGCAGCGGTGCCGACAACAAGGCGCAGGCGATCGTCGGCCGGGCGATGGGCGCGTTCAGCCAGTATAAGGATGGGCTGATCTTCGCACTGGTCCCGCCCGCCGTGCAGGAACTGGGCAATGCGACCGGCTTCGACGTGCAGCTGGTCGATACCGGCGGCATCGGCCACGAACGGCTGGTGCAGGCGCGCAACATGATGCTGGGCATGGCGGCGCAGGACCCGCGCGTGGCGCAGGTCCGTCCGCTCAGCCTGGAGGATGCGCCGCAGCTGAAGGTCAAGATCGACGAGGACAAGGCGCGTGCCCTCGGGCTCGACCTGGCCGACGTCAACTCGACGATCGCGACCGCATGGGGTGGCGGCTACATCAACGACTTCATCGATCGCGGTCGGGTGAAGCGCGTGTATGTGCAGGCCGACGCGCCCTATCGCCTTGCGCCGGAGGATGTCGGCGACCTGTATGTCCGTAACGCCACCGGACAGATGGTGCCCTTCACCGCCTTCTCGACCCTCGAATGGGCCAACGCCCCCGTTTCGCTGACCCGCTATAACGGGCAGTCGGCGATGCAGCTGCAGGGGTCGCCGGGACCGGGGCTCAGCACGGGCGCGGCGATGCAGGCGATGGAGGAAATCCATGCCAAGCTGCCGCCGGGCACCGCGCTCGAATGGACCGGGCTGTCGTTCGAGGAACGGCTATCGGGCGGGCAGGCGCCGGCGCTGTACGGGCTGTCGCTGCTAATCGTGTTCCTGTGCCTTGCCGCGCTGTACGAAAGCTGGTCGGTGCCGATTTCGGTGCTGCTGGTCGTGCCGCTGGGCATTCTGGGCGCGCTGCTGGCGGCGTGGCTGACCGGGCTGAACAACGACATCTACCTGCAGGTCGGCCTCATCACGACCATCGGCGTGTCGGCGAAGAACGCGATCCTGATCGTGGAGTTCGCCGAGGAACGGATGGCCGATGGGATGAACGCGGTCGATGCGGCGGTGGAGGCGGCGCGGTTGCGGTTGCGCCCGATCCTGATGACGTCGCTCGCCTTCGTCTTCGGCGTGCTGCCGCTGGCGATCAGCACCGGGGCCGGTGCCGGCGGTCAGAACGCGATCGGCCGGGCGGTGGTCGGCGGCATGTTGTCGGCGACGATCCTCGCGATCTTCTTCGTACCGATGTTCTTCGTCGTCGTGCTCCGCCTGTTCGGGCACGGCGGCAAGGACACCCCTGCCGACACGCGGGACCATGACCGCCAAGACGGCAACCGCTCCACCCACGGCGACGAACCCGCGCCGCAGGGAGCATGACCATGAGCAAGAACGCCATGACGCTGCGTAACCTGACCCTCCTGATCGCCACCACCGCGCTGGCAGGGTGCAATCTCGCGCCCAAGAATGTGCGGCCGGAGGGGGCGATCCCGCTCACCCTGCCGCAAGGCGGGCCCTATCCGGTGCTGGGGGCCGAACAGGCCGATGTGACCCGGATCGGCTATCGCGATTTCTTCGTCGATCCGCGATTGCAGACGGTGATCGCGACCGCGCTGGAGAATAATCGCGATTACCGGGTCACGGCGGCCAATGTGCTGGCCGCCCGCGCGCAATACCGCGTGACCCGCGCCAACCAGGTGCCGACGACGTCCGCCAATGGCGGCGTCACCTACACCAACAACCCGTTCGGCGCGCTGGGTGGTGCCGGCGGGGCAGGGGGTGCCGGCGGCGCGGGCGGTGTGCCCGCGCAAACCGGCAACCTCGAAATTTATCAGGCCTCCGTCGGGTTCTCGGCGTTCGAGCTCGACCTGTTCGGGCGGGTGCGCAATCTCAGCCAGGCCGCGCTCCAGGAATATTTCGCGACCGAGGAGGCCCAGCGCGCCGCGCGGATTTCCCTGGTCGGCGAAGTGGCCACCGCATGGCTGACGATGGCGGCGGATCAGGACCAGCTGCGCCTGTCGCGCGAGACGCTGACCAGTTTCGGCCGTACGCTGGAGCTGACTCGTGCACAATTCCGGGTCGGCGTTATTTCCGAACTGGAAGTGCAGCAGGCGGAAACCAGTTATCAGCAGGCGCGCAACGACATCGCCGCGCTGACCGCGCAGATCGCGCAGGATCAGAATGCGATCAACCTGCTGGCGGGTACGACCGTCCCGCTCGACCAGCTGCCGACCGAATTGGGCGATCGCGACCCGATCCTGTCGAACCTGCCGACCGGGGTGTCGTCGACGGTGCTGCTGCGCAGGCCGGACGTGCTGCAGGCCGAACGTCGCCTCTATGCCGCCAACGCCAATATCGGTGTGGCGCGGGCAGCGCTGTTCCCGACCATCTCGCTGACCGCGACGTTGGGGACGATCAGCACCGCGCTGGGCGGACTGTTCGGATCGGGCACGCAGCAATTCTCGATCGCGCCCGCCGCCACCCTGCCGCTGTTCGACGGCGGCCAGCGGCGCGGCAATGTCGAGGTCGCGCGCGCGCAGCAGTTGGCGGCGGTCGCCACTTATGAAGGCACGCTGCAGACCGCGTTCAAGGAAGTGGCCGATGCGCTGGCGACGCGCGGCACCATCGACGAACAGCTGTCGGCACAGACGGCCAAGGCGCGCTCGGCGGCTACGGCACAGCGCCTGTCTGACGCGCGCTATCGTGCGGGCATCGATTCCTTCCTCAACACGCTTGACGCCCAGCGGACCAGCTACACCGCGCGACAGGCGCTGGTGCAGACCCGGCTGGCCCGTGCGTCCAACCTGGTGACGCTGTACCGGACGCTGGGCGGCGGGCTGAACTAGCCGCCGTCAGCCGATCCTGTCCGAACGCGGCCCTTGCGTCTGGACAGGATCGGCATATGCTCTCCTGCATAACCATAAGGAGAGGGACGATGAATCCGATCGAACCGTGCGATGCCGCCGGCGAGAAGAGCATGGTGATCCTGCAGAGCCTGTTGTGCCTCCTGCGTGAGAAAAACCTGCTGTCGCGAGCGGATATCGAGGAACTGGCGGCCAAGGTCGCCAGCCGCGCTGCCGATCGCGAGCGTGATCCGCTGCCGTGCCAGAGCGAGGTAGCAGTGGCCGCCGCCAGCGAGATGAATCGGCTGGGTGCCTATATCGGTGGGCGCTATGGCGGAAAACACCGTCGTATGTAATTGATTGGACACCGTTTGTCCGGCTATGCGATGCGGCGGGCGGTGTCATCACGGCGTCAGAATTTGCGGCCACACGCATCCCCGGCAATCGTCGTGCGTTAGATGCATGTCCGGTTCGGCCGGACGAGTATCAAAAACGGACGGCGTAACGTCCTTGAGAGGTTGTCGTGTCTTCGATTGGTCCGGACGAAATGTCCTACTTCGTACGTCGTGCCGAACAGCAGCTGGAGCTCGCGCAGCGGGCCGACCACGAACAGGTCGTCAGCGCGCATTACGAGCTGGCGAACCTGTATCTCGACCGCGCCTATGCGCCGACCGTGCCGACGGAGAGTGCCGCGCAGGCGGCATGAGTTCTGTAGGGCGGTTATTGGCGTGACGACGGGGCATCGACGGGCCTTTCCCGAAGCGGTGGGGTGCTACCAAACTTCTCGATGGTGTCCCACGCCTGCTGCGGGTTGGCGGATTGGAACGCGCAGGCCGGCATTCGATGTAACAGTGCCTGTTTTCGTCCCTCCGCGACGATCGTGCGAGTAGGTTCTCCGACGGCGCACGCAGAATATCTCCCATTGAGCCGCAGCCGGGGGTAGCGAGAAAACCCAGATCATCGAGTCGTGCAACAACCGGATGGCATAGGCGAGCGCCTCGTCCGGATTGCTCAAGTGGCAAGACAGGATATCGCCGATCGCCGCGTACCAATGGTCGGGCCAATCCGCCAGGCTGCGCCGATGACACTCGGCATAGATTTCCAGATTCTGGACAGCAGCGCGGCGTCGCGCCGTTAGGGAAGCGCGTTGCAGTTCGTCGGAATAGAGCTGCCTTTCCTTAGTACTACTATGGCGTTTCGCGAGAGCAGGACGAGCGGCTGCCGGTCGAGGCCAGGCCTGTGCTGACGCAGTGATGTCTGTTGGGAGAATCGGACCTCAGGCCCGATCGATGTGCAGCTCTAGACCGAGCAGGCGTGGCCTAGGCCTTGGTTTAATTGAAACCTGCCCGTTCGTGCTCGGCAGGTACTAAGCTTGTCAAAGACCCGTATCGAAGCACTTGCAACGGTCCATCGATACGCCCCTTCGGCAATCTCGATGAATAGTCAGGACAAGCGAGCAAGCGACAACAGCACGGCTCTTCCGACTTTGTTGCCCCCCGCTTGGATGGGGCGAAAAAGCATGACCCCGCCGGATCGCACCCGGCGTGACCACATGCGGTCGGCGTCAGCCGTTGGGCGCATCCGCCTCTTGCTGGTTCGACATGGTATCGTCGACCGGCGCATCGTCATCGCTGCTGCTCTGCCCGCGCGTCGAGCGGGAGGTCATGCCGGTGGCCGATGCGTCGTCCAGTACCTGCTGGTCGGGTTCGACCGGCGGGGGCGGGGGCAGGACTTCGGCCGGGGCAACCGCCGAAAGATTCTCGGTCACCAGCGGCGGCGCGGTCTCGATATTCTCTTCGGGCAGCGGCGTGGGCGGCGGTGCGCCCTCGTCGAACGCGCTGTTTTCGATCGGGGCATCCTCGGGCGCCTTGTCCGAACATCCCGCCATGCCGGTCGCCAGCAACAGGCCGCTGCCGGCCAGCAGCGCCACGCGCCATCCGTTCTTCATCGTCATCCCCTTTATCGTGCCGCCATCTGGCTGGCTTCGGCGCGAGCGGCGATCTTGTTCGCCAGCACGCCGTCCCATTTATACGGATCCTCGCGGAAGCTCATCGTACCGTTCGGCGTGGCGAAGGCGGTCCAATAGAGCAGGTACACCTTCACCGGATCGGCGACCTTGGCGCGCACCGTCTTACCCGACGCCAGCGTGGCGTCGATCTGCGTATCCGACCATTCGGGCGTGGTCCGCAGCAACAGGCGCGCAAGGTCTTCCGGCTTTTCGAGGCGGACGCAGCCATGGCTGGCCAGTCGGTCGAACTTGGCGAAACCCGCCTGCGCCGGCGTATCGTGCAGATAGACCGCGAACGGATTGTCGAAATCGAACTTGAACCGGCCGAGCGCGCTGTTCTCCGACGCCTGCTGCAGCCGGCGTCCGCCGCCCTCCATCTCGATCACGCGGAAGCCGTTGCGCTTCAGATAGCCGGGGTTCGCCCGCTCCTTCGGCCACAATTCCTTGTCGGCGATCGACGACGGCACGTTCCACGGCGGATTGAGCACGATCGAATGGATCGTCGAGGTTAGCATCGGCGTCTCGTCGCCCGGCCGCCCCGTCACCGCCTTCATCGACGTGACCGGCTGGTCGCCGTCGAACACGGTCAACACCGCCGCGGCGATGTTCACCTGGATACGGTTCTTTTCCAACTCGGTCGGCAGCCAGCGCCACCGTTCCATATTGGCCTTGATCTGCTTTACGCGCTCGCTCACCGGCACGTTCAGCGAGGCAACGGTCTGCGCCCCCATCTGCCCGGCGGGATTAAGGCCATAGCGGCGCTGGGCGCGGCGCACCGCGTCTAGCATCGACTGGTCGAACGTGTCGCCGCTGGCCGACAGCTCGGGGTCCTCGATCGCCAGCCGCTTGCGCAGCGCCGCGACCTGCGGCCCGCGCCCGCCCAGCCGCATCTCGGAGCCGGCGCCGATCGTCGGCCAGCCGCCGTTCGCGGCGATCTTGCGATAACGGGCCAGTCCGGCGACCAGCGTGTCATAGCCGGCATAGGGCGGCGGGAGCGAGGCGACCCATGCCGACAGCTTGTTCGTCGCCACGGCATCGCGGAACGAGGGCAGCGGGTCGAACGCCTGCGGGCGCATCGCCCAATCCTTCTGGAAATCGGCATTGTCCAACCGCCCGGCGCGCACCGCATGGGCATGGTCGAGCGCGGCCCGGACCAGCGCGGGGCCGGTCAGCCCGGCCAGCGACGGCTCCCGATCCTTCAGCCCCTGCGCCACCGCATCGCGCGCCAGCAACCGTGCCAGCTCACTCTCCTGCGCCGCGGTCAGCGTCGGCAGCGGTGCGGCGACCGGGACGGCCTGCACCAGCGGCGGGGTGGTCGGCAGCGTCGGCACGACCGGCGGCGGCGTCACCTGCGCCATGGCACCGGTCGCGCCGGTCAGGGCGATGCCGGCGAGCAGCGTACGGCGCGCGAGGCGGTCGAAACGATGGCGGTGGTCGGTAATGCTCTTCATCCTATACTCTTCCGGTGCGGCACGCAGGCTGTATCGCATTCGAACCTGCCGCACGATGAACCGTTCCCCTTGCGCGCCTGTTACCACAAGGACGTAGTAGTTTCGAACCCCCGCCGTCAGGAAAGATGCCGCTTGTCGAGCTTGCGCGCCAGCGTGCGGCGATGCATCCCCAGGCGGCGCGCCGCTTCCGAAATGTTGAACCCAGTATCGGCCAGCGTCTGGTGGATATGCTCCCACTCCAGCGTCTTGATCGAGGTCGGCGCGGCGGTCAGGTCGGCCTGCGGATTGCCCTCTACCCGCGCGAAGGCGGCCTCGATTTCATCGGTATTGGCGGGCTTCGTCAGATAGTTGGTCGCGCCCAGCTTGATCGCCTCGACTGCCGTCGCGATGCTGGCGAAGCCGGTCAGCACCACGATCCGCATCGCCGGATCGATCGCCGACAGCGCGGAGACGCAGGCAAGGCCCGACGCGCCGCCCAGCCGCAGGTCGACCACGGCATGGTCGGGGGCAAAGGCGCGGGCCAGTTCCTCCAGCCCGTCGGGGCCGCCGGTCACCTTCGCCACATAGCCGCGCCGTTCGAACGACCGGCACAGCGTGCGGGCAAAGGTCGCGTCGTCCTCAACGATCAGCAAACGGCGCTCGGTCATCGCGTCTTCTCCAGCGCCAGCGAATCGATCGGCAGGATCAGCGTCGTCTCCGCCCCGCCGCCGTCGCGGTTCAGCGCCTCGATCGTGCCGCCCAGCGGCCGCAGGACGTTGGTGGCGAGATAGAGGCCGAGCCCGGCACCCTGTCGGTCCTTGCTGGTATTATAGGGTTTGCCGAGCTGCGAGAGAATACGGTCGGAGAAACCGTTGCCATCGTCGCGCACCGTCAGGCGCAGCATCGCCCCGTCGCGCAGCGCGAGGAGCGCGATATCCCGGCCGCCCGCCTCCACGGCATTGTCGAGCAGGTTGGTCAGCGCCTGCGCCAGTGCCCGGTCGGCGACGATCGGCACGTCGGGGCCGAGGCGATCCTCGAACGTGGCCCGAGCGGGATCATTGCCGCGCCAGCGGTCGAGCGTGTGGGTCAGGAAGGTGCGCAGCGTCGTGCGGGTCGGTGCCTCGCCAGTGACTTCGCCGGCGGCAAACAGGATGCCCGACACGATCTCCTTGCAGCGCATGACCTCTGCCCGCATGTCGTCGACTTCGGCGACGAAGCGGGGATCGCGGCGGATGGCGGGTTCGTTCTTCCAGTCGCCGAGCAGCACCGCGATCGATGACAGCGGCGTGCCCAGTTCATGCGCCGCACCGCTGGCGAGCAGCCCCATGCGGACGATATGTTCCTCCTCCACCGCGCGCTGGTGCAGGCGGGCGACCTTCGTATCGCGGTCGCGCAGGTTCGCGGCGATGCGCGTGACGAACGCGACGAGCAATGTCGCGGCGAGCACGAAATTGATCCAATTGCCGATCAGATAGGCTTCGGACAGGCTACTGGCATAGGCGGGCGGCAGGTCGAGCGGTCGGTGGAAGGGGCCGAGCAGTGCGAACGCGCCGCTGGTGATCGCGACCAAGGCCCAGCTCGACCAGACCTTCAGCAAGATCGCGCCGATCACGACCTGCAACAGATAGAGCGAGACGAACGGGTTGCCCGCCCCGCCCGACAGATAGAGCTGCGCGGTCAGCGCCGCGACATCGAGCACGAGGGCGGCGAACAGCGGCAGATTGGTATCGCTCCACCGCGACCGGCGGGCGAGGGTGACGAGGTTGAGCAACACCAGCGCCGCCAGCACGCTCGCCATCGGGATCAACGGCAGGCGGATGCCGAGCAGCCCGTCGACCACCAGGATCGTACCCAATTGCCCGCCGACCGCCAGCCAGCGCAGCTGGACCAGCAGCAGCATGTTGCGACCGACGCCCTCGGCCGGTGGCGGCTGCGGAGTCGGGGCGGGGGCGGTGGGTTGCATCGGACGCATGTTACGCCCGCGGTTCGCGCCGGGCGACCCACCATGTCATGCCGCCCAGCAGCAGCGCGAGGCCGAACCACGTGAAGGCATAGACGAGATGGTTGTTGCGAAAGGTGACGACGGTCAGCCCGCCGCGCGGCCACGCGACCTTTGGGTCGGCGACGGCGTCGATGAAATAGGGGGCGACGTCGGCCAGTCCGCGCTTGGCCGCGATCGCCGCGACGTCGCGCGAATACCAGCGGTCTTCAGCAGGCACGTTGCTGCGCAGGAAACCGCCGTCCGGCTCGGTCACGCGGAGCAGCCCGCGTACGGTGATCGTGTTGGTGGGGGCGGGAACCTTGCCGCGCTTGTCCGGCAGCACGAACCCGCGATTGACGAGAAGGGTGAAGCGTCCGGTATCGAGCGGGGTCAGGACCCAGAAACCGCCGCCCAGCGCGGTCGCGGCCTGCGTATAGGTATCTGCGTCGGCACGATAGCGCCCGGTGGCGACGACGGGACGATAGGCGTCGTCCTTCTTGATCGCGCCCCAGCCGGGAGGCGGTGGGGCGGGGACGGGCGGGGAGCGCAGCATGGCTTCGGTGCGCTGGATCAGGTCCAGCTTCCACGCCCGCCGCTGCAACTGCCACACGCCCAGCCCGATCAGGCCGGCGATGACGCATCCGATCAGGGTCCCGATCAGGATGCGTCGGATCGACCGGCCGGGGGTCACATCGCCCCCATGTCCCCGGACATCTGGGGCATCATGTTCAGGTTCATATGGTACATGACCCACAGGGAACCGGAGAGGACGATCACCACCAGGACGACGGTGAAGATCAGCGCCATCAGCGTCCAGCCGCTTTCCGACTTGGTGTTCATGTGCAGGAAGTAGATCATGTGGACGACGATCTGCACGACCGCGCAGATCATCACGATGCCGGCGGTAATCCGCGTATCGGCAAAGGCGTTGGTCATGACGAGTGCGAAGGGGATCGCGGTCAGCAGCACCGACAGCAGGAACCCGATGACATAGTCCTTGCGCGAGCCGTGCGCAGGCGCGTCGCCATGACCGCCATGGCCGTGGCCGTGTGCATGATCGTGGCCATGCGCGTCGTGATGGGCGTGGCCGGCCATTAGAGGACTCCCAACAGATAGACGAAGGTGAAGACGCCGATCCAGATGACGTCGAGGAAGTGCCAGAACAGCGACAGGCACATCAGCCGGCGCATGTTCGCGGCACCGAGGCCGTATTTGGCGACTTGCACCATCAGCGTCACCAGCCAGATCGAGCCGAAGGTGACGTGCAGCCCGTGGGTGCCGACCAGCGTGAAGAAGCTGGACAGGAACGCGCTACGCTGCGGCCCGGCGCCTTCATGGATCAGGTGGCTGAATTCATAGAGTTCGATGCCGAGGAAGCACAGGCCGAACACGCCGGTGATGGCGAGCCAGCGAAGCGTCGCGGCCTTCTTGCCCTGCTCGGCAGCGATCATCGCGAAGCCATAGGTGATCGACGAGAACAGCAGCATCGCGGTGTTGAGCGCGACGAGCGGCAGGTCGAACAGTTCCTTGGCGTCCGGGCCACCCGCGGTGCTGCCCGAATAGACGCCGTACGCGGCGAAGAGCATGGCGAAGATGAGACAGTCGCTCATCAGGTAGAGCCAGAAGCCGAGCATGGTGCTCGACCCGGCTTCATGCTCATGCTCCTCCGCGAGGTGATAGGCGCGTCCCGACGCGCCTGCGGGGATTTGTACCGACGAACCCATGTTTTACGCCCCCGCGGCCTGGAGGTCGGCAGTGCGCTGCCGCTCCGTCTCGATGACTTCCTCGACCGGAATGTGGAAGTCGCGATTGTAGTTGAAGGTGTGGAAGATCGCGACGCCGATCACCGCGACGAACGACAGTGCCGCCAGCCACCAGATGTACCAGACCATCGCCAGACCGAAGACGGTCGAGAGACCGGCCAGCACGATCCCCGCCCAGGTGTTGCTGGGCATGTGGATGGCAGTGAAGCCGTCCACGGGGCGCGCATACTTGTGGCTCTTCATGTCGTACCACGCGTCCATGTCGTGGACGACCGGCGTGAAGGCGAAGTTATAGTCCGGCGGCGGCGACGAGGTGGCCCATTCGAGGCTGCGGCCGTTCCACGGATCGCCGGTGAAGTCGCGCAGCTTGTCGCGGTTCATGATGCTGACGGCGATCTGCACCAGGAAGGCGGCAATGCCGACCGCGATGATCGCAGCACCGACAGCGGCGATGACGAACCAGATCTGTAAGGAAGGATCGTCGAAGTGGCGCAGGCGACGGGTGATGCCCATCAGGCCCAGCACATAGAGCGGGGTGAAGGCGACCCAGAAGCCGACGAACCAGCACCAGAAGCTGACCAGGCCCCACTTGCGGTCCAGCTTGAAGCCGAACGCCTTCGGGAACCAGTAGTTGATGCCGGCGAACATCCCGAACACCACGCCGCCGATGATGACATTGTGGAAGTGGGCGACAAGGAACAGCGAGTTGTGCAGCACGAAGTCGGCAGGCGGCACGGCGAGCAGCACCCCGGTCATGCCACCGACCGTGAAGGTCAGCATGAACGCGATCGCCCACATCATCGGCAGTTCGTAGCGGATGCGGCCACGATACATGGTGAACAGCCAGTTGAAGATCTTCGCGCCCGTCGGGATCGAGATGATCATCGTGGTGATGCCGAAGAACGAGTTGACGCTCGCCCCCGACCCCATGGTGAAGAAGTGGTGCAGCCAGACGAGGTACGACAGGATGGTGATGACCAGCAGCGCGTAGACCATCGACGTATAGCCGAACAGCCGCTTGCCCGAGAAGGTCGACACGATTTCCGAGAACACGCCGAACGCCGGCAGGATCAGGATGTACACCTCCGGGTGACCCCAGATCCAGATCATGTTCACGTACATCATCGGGTTGCCGCCCAGCGTGTTCGTGAAGAAGTTGGTGCCGACATAACGGTCGAGCGACAGCAGCGCGAGCACGGCGGTCAGCACCGGGAAGGCGGCAACGATCAGGATGTTGGTGACGAGCGCCGACCAGGTGAAGATCGGCATCTTCATCAGGCCCATGCCCGGCGCGCGCATCTTCACGATGGTCGCGATCAGGTTGACGCCCGACAACAATGTCCCGACGCCCGCCAGCTGCAACGCCCAGATATAATAGTCGACCCCGACGTCGGGCGAATAATCCAGCCCCGACAGCGGCGCGAACGCCAGCCAGCCGGTACGCGCGAATTCGCCGACGAACAGGCTGGCCATGACCAGCACGACACCCGAGGCCGTCATCCAGAAGCTGAAATTGTTCAGGAACGGGAACGACACGTCGCGTGCACCGATCTGGAGCGGAACGATGTAGTTCATCAGGCCCGTGACCAGCGGCATCGCCACGAAGAAGATCATGATGACGCCGTGCGCGGTGAACACCTGGTCATAGTGATGGGCGTTCAGGAACCCCTCATTCTGGCCGAAGGCAATTGCCTGCTGGCTGCGCATCATCACCGCGTCGGCAAAGCCGCGCAGCAGCATGACGATGCCGAGGATCATGTACATGATCCCGATCCGCTTGTGATCGACCGTGGTGAACCACTCTTTCCAGAGATAGCTCCACAGTTTGAAATAGGTCAGCGCCGCCAGCACCGCCGCGCCGCCGACGGCGACCGCGAGGAACGTCATGACGATGATCGGTTCGTGGATCGGGAAGCTCTCGATCGTCAGGCGACCGAAGATCAGCTTGGTAAGGGTTTCGGACATGATCTCTTGTCTCAGCCAAGTGCCGGAGCGGTACGGCCCGGCATCGCGGGCGGCGCGATGCGGGTCATGTTGCGATTGGCGTCACTGCCCGGATCGGCGGCGCCGGGGGCGGCGGACGATCCTTGCGGCGCGTCGCCGCTGCTATGTGGGCTGACGCCATATTCCGATGGTGCCTTTTCCAGCGCGCCCTTGGTACGCTCCCCTTCGGGCAGTCGGCTGTTGACCGCCGAGCCGTGGCCGCCATGGCCCATGCTCTCGGTCATGCACGGCGTGCCGGGCTGGACGCACATCTGGACGATACGGGTGAACAGGCCCTGCTCGACGCCGCCAAAGCCCATCGGCGGTACCTTTTCGCTGGGCTTTTCCAGTTCGAGGTAACGCTGGGTATTCAGGCGGTTCGGCATCGCCCGCACGCCCGCGACGAACTTGTCGAAGCCGGCGGCATCGGTGCTGGTGGTCTTGAAGTTCATGTAGGAGAAGCCGGCGCCGCTATAGTGCGCCGACATGCCCTCGAACGTGCCGGGCTTGTTCAGCACGGCATGCAGCTTCGTTTCCATGCCCGGCATCGTATAGATCATGCCGGCCATCGCAGGAACGTAGAAGGTGTTCATCACCGACGACGACGACAGGCGGAACCGCACCTGGCGGTCGACTGGCACGACGAGGCGGTTGACCGTCGCGATCCCCTGTTCGGGATAGATAAACAGCCACTTCCAGTCGAGCGAGACGACCTGGATCTCCAGCGGCTTCTGATCCTCGGGCACCGGCTTGCCCGCCGAAATCTGCCCGATCGGGCGATACGGGTCGAGCAGGTGGGTGCTGATCCAGGTCAGCGCGCCGAGCGCGATGACGATCAGCAGCGGGCCGGACCAGATGACCAGTTCGAGCGCGGTCGAATGGTCCCAATCGGGCTTGTACGTCGCCTCCTCGTTGCTCGCGCGGTATTTCCACGCGAACCAGACGGTCAGTGCCATCACAGGAATGATGATGAGCAGCATAAGGCCGGTCGAGATGAGCACGACGTCGGCCTGTTGGCGCGCGACGTCGCCGGCGGGATTGAGCACGACCAGGTTACAACCGCCCAGCAGCGGCAGGGCCGCCAGCGGGAGGAGCGAACGCAGTGGCCGGTGCCACGGGAGCGAGCGGGGCAGGATCATGGGCGCGACCTATGCCGTGCGATGCTGCACTGCGATAGGACATTTTGTCCTATCCCCGCGTTTGGTGCATTGCGATAACGGGCGCATATTCTGCCTATCCGCGCGTGCAGCGCGCCATGTTTGGAGTCCCTATGGCCGAGGCCTTCGTCCATTCCCACGAACTCGAGGCCGACGCCCGCGCCGTCAACGCCTCGGGCGAGGTGAACGTTCAGTCCGAAGAGATCGCCATCGGCGTCATCATCGGGCGCACGTCGGAATTCTTCGACTTCTTCGTGTACGCGATCGCGTCGGTGATCGTGTTCCCGCAGTTGATGTTCCCCTATGTCGACCGGCTGACCGGCACGCTCTATTCGTTTGCACTCTTCCCGTTGGCGTTCTTCGCGCGGCCGCTGGGCACGCTGCTGTTCATGTGGATCGACCGTCGTCATGGGCGGGGCACCAAGCTGACCATCGCGCTGTTCATGCTGGGTACCGCGACGGTGGCGATGGGCTTCCTGCCCGGATACGCGCAGGTCGGGGCGTGGTCGGCGATCCTGCTGGCGGGCCTTCGCATCCTGCAGGGGATTGCGCTCGGCGGTGCGTGGGACGGTCTCGCCTCGCTGTTGGCGCTCAACGTGCCGCAGGACCGGCGTGGCTGGTATGCGATGATCCCGCAGCTCGGCGCGCCGCTGGGCCTGATGGTGGCAAGCGCGCTGTTCGCCTTCTTCACCGCCTATATGAGTGCCGAGGATTTCATCAGCTGGGGCTGGCGCTATCCGTTCTTCGTCGCGTTTGCGCTGAACGTCGTGGCGTTGTTCGCGCGGCTGCGCATCGTCGTGACGCCGGAATATACTGCGCTGTTCGAGAATCGTGAACTGAAGGCATCGCCGGTGCTGCCGACGGTCAAGCGCGAGTGGAAGACGGTCGTGATCGGCGCGCTGGTGCCGCTGGCCAGCTTCGCGCTGTTCCACATGGTCACCGTGTTCCCGCTGTCGTGGATTCTGCTGAAGACCGAACAGCCGATCGAACGCTTCCTATGGATCGAGACCGCCTGCGCGCTGTTCTTCATCTTCGCGATCATCATCTCGGGGGTGCTGGCCGATCATGTCGGGCGGCGCACGCTGCTGGGCATCGGCGCGATCGCCATCGCGCTGTTTTCCGGCCTGGCGCCGCTGCTGCTGAACGGCGGCGATGCGGGCGAGATCGCGTTCATGATTACCGGCTTCATCCTGCTCGGGCTGTCGTTTGGCCAGTCGTCGGGCACGGTGGCGGCGAACTTCGCCAAGGATTCGCGCTACACCGGTGCGGCGCTGACGTCGGATCTTGCCTGGCTGTTCGGGGCAGGGTTCGCGCCGTTCGTCGCGCTGGCGCTGGCCGACAAGCTGGGGCTGTTCGCATCGGGCCTGTATCTGGCATCGGGTGCGATTGGCACACTGGCGGCGCTGGCGCTGAACAAGGAACTGGCACGCCGACTCGATTGATCCGGTCGATGCTGCGCGTGTTGACGGCGGCGCTTGCGCTGGCGGTGGGGCAACCCGCCGCCGCGCAGGACGCCGCCGTCGTCGTTTCTGCCGATACTGCGCTGGCGCAGGACGCCGCAGAGGTCGCGCGGCTGCGCGGCATCGATCCGGCCGAGGCGCTGACGCTGCTACGCAAGCAAGCGGCGAGCATTGCGGTCACCGAATGGATCGAGGGGGAATATCGCGATCGCGTCGCCGGTACGGCGATCGAGCGCGATGGCGCGGTCAGCGTCCTGCTGACCGGTACGCGCCCGGTTGCCGATGGACAGATCGCGATCGACGGGCTGGCGATCCCGATCCGTTTTCGTACCGGAGCGACCGCCACCCGCGCGCAATTACTAGACGCGATCACCCGGCACCAGGCCGCGATCCGGGCGATGGTGCAGCGCCCGCCGGCGCTGGGCATCGATGCCCGGCGCGGTGAACTGGTCGTCCTGATCGGCGGGAGCGATGCGGCGGGCGATGTCGCCGCACTCAAACGGCGGATTGAGGCGCTGACCGGCGTGCCCATCCGCATCGCAACCAGCGGGCGACCCGAACTGGACCTGTCGGGCGAGGTCGTTGGCGGATCGCGGCTAATCGGTCCCGATCCGGTGAGCGGGCGGCGTTTCTATTGCACCACCGGCTTCGTCGTTACCGATGGCGTGCAGACCGGCATCGCCACCGCCGCGCATTGTCCCGATACGCTGGAGCATGTCGCGAAAGACGGCACGCGCACGCCGTTGACCTTCATCGGCCAATGGGGCTGGGGGTTTCAGGACGTGCAGGTCAACGCCAGCCCAGAAGCGGTGCAGCCGCGTTTCTTTTCCGACGCCGCGCGCACCATGTCGCGTCCGGTCGAGGGACAGCGCAGCCGGGCGGGCACGCGGGTCGGCGATATCGTCTGCCACCGGGGCGAGCATAGCGGCTATAGCTGTGCCGAGGTCGAGATGGTCGACTTCGCGCCGTCGGGCGACCTGTGCGGCGGTCCTTGCCTGCCGACATGGGTCGCGGTGGCGGGGCCGGGGTGCAAGGGCGGCGACAGCGGCGGGCCGGTGTTCATCGGCACTACCGCGATCGGGCTGCTGAAGGGTGCAAGCTATCGTACCGACGGCAGCTGCGTCTCCTATTATTACATGTCGCTCGACTATCTGCCCGATGGCTGGCGACTGGTTCGCGCGCCGGGCGGCTTCACAATGCCGGGGGCGCTTCCCAACTCTCCCCGATGACGCAAGCCATTCCTGCCGCCACGCTGATCGTGCTGCGCGACCGCCCGGGGGGGGCGCCCGAAATCCTGATGGTCGAACGGTCGGCGGCAATGGCCTTTGCTGGCGGGGCGCTGGTCTTCCCCGGGGGGCGGATCGACCCCGGCGACCGGGCGTTGGCGGTGGCGATGGGCGATGGCGATCTTGCACCGCGACTGGCCGCAATCCGCGAGACGATCGAGGAGGCGGGAATCGCGATCGGCGTCGATGGCGATGTGGCGGCGATGCGCGCGGCATTGGCACGGGGCGCGACGATCGGCGATCTGGCGCCGGTCGATCCGGGCGCGCTCGTCCCCTATGCCCGGTGGCGACCGGATCATATGCCGGTGCGGGTGTTCGATACCTGCTTCTATGTCGCGCGGCTGCCCGGCGACGCGCCGCCCGCGCGGGTCGATGCGACCGAGAATGTCCGCACGCTGTGGATCACCGCCGCCGATGCGTTGCGCGCGGCGGATCGGGGAGAGGCGACCTTGCTGTTCCCCACGCGCTGCGTGCTCGCCCGGCTTGCGGCGCAGGGGGACGTCGCCGGGGTCCTGGCCGATGCCCGGCGCTGGCCGGTGCGAACGATCACGCCGTGGATCGAGCAGCGGGCCGAGGGCAGCTTCGTCTGCATCCCCGACGATCTGGGCTATCCGGTCACCGCCCAGCCGACCGATCGCGCGGTGCGCGGGTGAGGGCGCTGTCGGCCGGTATCCGTACCCTCGTCTGGCTGGCCTTTCTCGCCGCGATTGCTTTTGCATTATACGCCTTCACCCGCAGCCGGCCGCAGGACGTGCCGTGGACGCCGCTCGACCTGTCGCAGCCAGTCGGCATGTTTACCCGCGCCAAGATCGGCGATCTGGCGGGGGATTTCGCCGGCTGCCGGACATTGCTGGATGCGGCGGGGGTGCGCTTTACTACCTTGCCGCCGCGCGAGGGCGGCGGGCAATGCGGCTATGACGATGCGGTGCGGATGCGCAGCGGCGGATCGCGGACGATTGCCATCACGCCCGATGTCGGCGTGTCGTGCCGGGTGGCGACGGCGATGGCGCTGTGGGAATGGCAGGTCGTGCAGCCCGCCGCAGAGCGGCATTTCGGCATGCCCGTCAGCCGGATCGAGAATTTTGGCAGCTATAATTGCCGCCGGCTATATGGCCGCGACACCGGCGCGTTCAGCGAGCATGCGACCGCCAATGCCCTTGATATCGCTGCATTCGTCCTGCGCGATGGGCGACGGGTGAGCGTCGTTGGCGACTGGACGGCGGGGAAGGGGCGCGACGATGCCAAAAAGGCGGCGTTCCTGCGCGAGGTGCGCGATGGCGCGTGCGGCGTCTTCTCGACCGTCCTGTCGCCCGACTACAACGCCGCGCACCGCGACCATTTCCATTTTGACCAGGCGCGGCGCGGGTATGGCGGGGCCTGTCGCTGACCCCGCCAATCCCGTGCCCGATCAGTGCATCGGCGCGCCGGCTTCGACCTTTTCGACCCACGCCGGATAGAAGGCAGGCTGGCGCATCGACCAGCCCGATGCGGTCGCCGCTGCTTCGCTGAGCGACTGGAGCAGCTTACGGCGCAGTTCGGGATGGAGGTGCGGTAGCGCCGCCGAAGCGCAGAAGGCGGCGGGCAGCCATGGCCGCGCCTCCGGCCCGACCAGCCGCTCGTAGAGGAAGCGATAGGCGCCAAAGGTCGTCAGCCGCCCCTGGCCCAGATCGAACGCGGTGACGGTCAGCAGCGGCGTCATGAATGGTTCAACCGAATCCAGTCCGCTGTCTTCGGGAATGCAGGCGCGAATGTCGGGCAGGCGATCGTAGATGCGGGCCTGTGCACGGATGCTCGCGGCCTCCACCACATCGCGCGACCAGCGGCGCATCGCGTCGTCGCGGTCCAGCCCGATATCGAGCGAGCGGCGGATATAACGCTGCGTCGCGGAGGAAAACGTCGCGAACTCCTTCATCTCCGCCAGCGTCATCGCGCCTTCGGCCGGCCTGCGTGCAATCGCCATCTCTGAACTCCCCGCCCAAGATTACAACCGACCGGATATTGCCCGATAATAGTTAACGGCTTGCTGAACGAAACACGGCAATCCCGATCGACGACACATCCGAACAGGTTTTGTGCTGCGTTGCAATATTGCTGTAACGCGGTTCGTCGCATTCGCGGGGATGGGCGATCGTCGGAAACAGGGGGAGCAACGAACGGCGATACTCGGTTCATCCGCCGGTCATCGCCGCGCAAACACGCTTCGTCGGAATTGGTTCCCTTTTGGGCAGGGGTGGGGTTTCCGCCGCCGGCAAACCCTGCTCAATGCCGCTCAAGACATTCGTGGGGCCTGGGGGTCAGATGAGTTTTGGTGCTGTGGCAGCGCGTTTCGCGCTGGTGGTTTCGTGCGCTCTGGCGATGGTGGCTCCGGCCCAGGCTCGGTTCTGGCAATGCGCCCCCTATGCCCGCGAAATCTCGGGCGTCGAAATTTTTGGCAACGCCCATACGTGGTGGGGCCAGGCTGCCGGCAAGTATGAGCGTGGCCATGCGCCCAAGGAAGGCGCCGTCCTGTCGTTCGCTGCTACTTCGAAGATGCGCCTCGGCCACGTCGCGATGGTCTCGAAGGTTGTCAGCGACCGCGAAGTGCTGCTGACCCACGCCAACTGGTCGCGCCGTGGCGGGATCGAGCGCGACGTTCGCGCGATCGACGTGTCGGCCGCCGGCGACTGGAGCGAAGTGAAGGTGTGGTTCGGCCCGCTGGGTGGCCTCGGTACCTCGGCCTACCATGCGAACGGCTTCATCTATGCCAAGCACGCGCCGCGCGGCAGCGAACTGGATGCGCCGCTGGTCATCGTGAAGACCGATCCGCCGGCCCCCGCACCGGGCGGCGCCAGCGGTCAGCCGGTTCAGGCGCGGATGGTCGTCGCGCTCAACAACTGATCGATCCCCGCCGATCTGCCAAAAGGCCCGCCGCATGAAGCATGCGGCGGGCCTTTTCGCGTTCAGCCCGGGCGGAAGGTCATCGCAACGCCGTTCATGCAATAGCGCTTGCCGGTTGGCGGCGGCCCATCGTCGAACACATGGCCGAGATGCCCGCCGCAGCGGCTGCACAATACTTCGGTGCGGCTCATCATCAGCGACCGGTCGGTGCGGGTCGTGACCGCGCCCTTGCGCGGCGCGTAGAAGCTGGGCCAGCCCGTGCCGCTCTCGAACTTCGTCGATGACAGGAACAGCGGCTGTCCGCAGCCGGCGCAGCCGAACAGGCCCTTGCGCTTTTCGTCGTTGAGCGGGCTGCTGTACGGGCGTTCGGTCCCTTCCTGCCGCAGTACATTATATTGGGCGGGGGTCAGGCGGGCCTTCCACTGGGCATCGCTCAGCTTGAACGGGAAGGTCGATGCCGCCTCGCTGGCGTCCGGCGCACAGCCGATCAGCGCGGCAAGCGCCGACATTCCAGTCAGTTCGAGCAGGCGGCGGCGATCGATCGACATGGCGCGAATCCTTTCGAACCGGATGTGGGAAAGGCGTGGGCTGGCGGCAATATCGGGGTACGGAACGCGACAAACGAAAATCTTTTGCCAAATTCCCGTATCGGTTGCATGGTAAACGATACGCGCGGCCTTGCCGTGGCCGCAATTTGGGGCCATTTGGCACCCCATGCCTTTTTCGACGTTACCCGAACCGCTCGCCGCGGCGCTCTCCGCGCGTGGTTATGAAGCCCCGACCGCCGTCCAGGCGGCCGTTCTCACGCCCGAAGCCGAAGGGCGCGACCTGCTGGTGTCCGCGCAGACCGGTTCGGGCAAGACCGTCGCCTTTGGCCTTGCGATGGCGCGCGACCTGCTCGACGCCGAGGACAAGATGCCGCGCGCCGGCACGCCGCTGGCCCTCGCCATCGCGCCGACCCGCGAACTGGCGCTGCAGGTCGCGCGCGAACTGCAATGGCTGTACGGCGAGAACGGCGCGCGCATCGTGTCGTGCGTCGGCGGAATGGACGCGGCGCGCGAACGCCGCAACCTGAGCCATGGCGCGCATATCGTCGTTGGCACGCCCGGCCGTCTGCGCGACCATATCGAGCGTGGCGCGCTCGACCTGTCGGGCCTGAAGGTCGCGATCCTCGACGAAGCCGACGAGATGCTCGACATGGGCTTTCGCGAGGATCTCGAAGGGATTCTCGACCGCACGCCCGCCGAACGTCGCACGATGCTGTTCTCGGCGACGCTGGCCAAGCCGATCGTCGCGCTGGCCAAACGGTACCAGAAGGACGCGTTCCGCATCGACACGCGCGAGGCCGAGCGTGGTCATGGCGACATCAGCTATCAGGCGATGACCGTCGCGCCGAACGATATCGAGAATGCGGTCGTCAACCTGCTGCGACTGCACGAGCCGGATACCGCGTTCCTGTTCTGCGCCACGCGCGAAGCGGTGCGGCACCTGCACGCCAACCTGGTCGAGCGCGGCTTCGATGCTGTTGCGCTGTCGGGCGAGCATTCGCAGTCGGAGCGCAACCATGCGCTGCAGGCACTGCGCGACCGCCGCGCCCGCGTCTGCGTCGCGACCGACGTCGCCGCGCGCGGCATCGATCTGCCGTCGCTCAGCCTTGTCGTGCACGTCGAGCTGCCGCGCGATGCCGAAGCGCTCCAGCACCGCTCGGGCCGTACCGGTCGCGCGGGCAAGAAGGGTATCGCCGCGCTGATCGTGCCGTTCCAGCGCCGTCGCCGGGTCGAGGGGCTGCTGCGCGACGCGAAGATCAACGCCGAGTGGATCGGCGTGCCGACGCCCGAGGAAATCCATGCGGCCGACCGCGAGCGCCTGCTCGCCAAGCTCGCCGAGCCGGTCGAATTCGACGAGGCCGATGTCGAGCTGGGCGCACGCCTGCTGACCGAAAAGACGCCGGAAGATATCGCTGCGCTGCTGGTGCGTGCCTATCGCGCCAAGCTCCCGGCTCCCGAGGAACTGTCGGCCGGTGGCGCGCCCGAGCGTCGCGAGCGTGCGGAGGGGCCGCGTCCGGGGTTCGAGGATACGGTGTGGTTCCGCATGAATGTCGGCCGTCGTCACAATGCCGACCCGCGCTGGCTGTTGCCGCTGCTGTGCCGTCGCGGGCACATCACCAAGGGTGAGATCGGTGCGATCCGCATCGCCAATGACGAATCGGCCTTCGAAATCCCCAAGGCAATCGCGGGCAAGTTCATCGCATCGGTCAAGCGAACGGCGACGCCCGACGACGACCTGATGTTCGAGCAGATGGCGGGTCCGCCGGCTGCACCGCAGCGTCGCACGAACGGCGCCCCGCCGCGCCATTCGGCCAAGCCGTACCGCCCGCAGCGCCGCGGGTGATCTTCCGCCTGGCGTGAAGGGGGTCTTTCACGTCCAGGTATCGAGCGGGTGAGGGCCGGACAGCGAATGCTGGTCCGGCCCAAATCGCTGTCCGTGATGACGATCGTTGGTTCGGCGAGCGGCTGCCAATGACGCAGCCTGTTTGCGCCTGCCCACCCTTGTGCGAAGCTCGGCTGATCCGGCCTCTACCGTTGCGCGCCAACCCGAAAACGCGTATGGCGCGCCGGTTCGACGAGCACAGACTCGCGAAGGCCGGGCGTGCGCGCCCATTCCGCATAGCCGGGGCAAGCCTTTCGTGACGACGGGTTCGACGGATGCCGCGCGTCGTATTCGGCGCGCGCGGCAATCCCGGTCAAAGACCGCCGGAGACAACCGGCCGGCCGGAAACAAGTACGTTTAGGAACCAAGAGTTATATGGCCAGCATGGCAAATCCCACCCGTGACGATTTCGCGTCGATGCTCGACGACATGTTCGGTGCTTCGGAAAGCTTCGAAGGCCGCGTCGTCATCGGCACCGTCACCGGGATCGAAAACGACCTGGCGGTCATCGACGTCGGTCTGAAGTCGGAAGGCCGCGTGCCGCTGCGCGAATTCGCAGCGCCGGGCCAGAAGGCCGATCTGAAGGTCGGTGACGAAGTCGAAGTCTATGTCGACCGCGTCGAGAATGCGAACGGCGAAGCGATGCTGAGCCGCGACCGCGCCCGCCGCGAAGCCGCATGGGATAAGCTGGAAACCGAATTCGCCAAGACCGCGCGCGTCGAAGGCGTTATCTTCGGTCGCGTCAAGGGCGGCTTCACCGTCGATCTGTCGGGCGCCGTCGCGTTCCTGCCGGGTTCGCAGGTCGATATCCGTCCGGTGCGTGACGTCACCCCGCTGATGGACATCCCGCAGCCGTTCCAGATCCTGAAGATGGACCGCAAGCGCGGTAACATCGTCGTGTCGCGTCGCGCCGTGCTGGAAGAAACCCGCGCCGAGCAGCGTTCGGGCCTGATCCAGTCGCTGGCCGAAGGCCAGGTGATCGACGGCGTGGTCAAGAACATCACCGACTACGGTGCGTTCGTGGACCTGGGCGGCATCGACGGCCTGCTGCACGTCACCGACCTGTCGTACAAGCGCGTCGGTCATCCGTCGGAAGTGCTGAACATCGGCGACACCGTCCGCGTTCAGATCATCCGCATCAACCGCGACACGCAGCGCATCTCGCTCGGCATGAAGCAGCTTGAGAGCGATCCGTGGGATGGCGCCGGTGCCAAATATCCGGTCGGCGCGAAGCTGTCGGGCCGCGTCACGAACATCACCGAATATGGTGCGTTCGTCGAACTGGAGCCGGGCATCGAAGGCCTGGTTCACGTTTCGGAAATGAGCTGGACCAAGAAGAACGTCCATCCGGGCAAGATCGTCTCGACCTCGCAGGAAGTCGACGTGATCGTTCTGGAAGTCGATCAGGACAAGCGCCGCATCTCGCTGGGCCTCAAGCAGGCACAGGCGAATCCGTGGGAGAAGTTCGCGGAAGATCACCCCGTCGGTTCGACCGTTGAGGGCGAAGTCAAGAACGCCACCGAATTCGGCCTGTTCATCGGTCTGGACGGCGACGTCGACGGCATGGTCCACATGTCGGACATCGCATGGGGCATTTCGGGCGAAGACGCGCTCAACCTGCACCGCAAGGGCGAGACGGTTCAGGCCGTCGTGCTGGCGGTCGAGCCGGACAAGGAGCGTATCTCGCTCGGCATGAAGCAGCTGGAGCGTGGTGGCCCGGTCACCGCACAGGCGGGTGATCGCCTGAACAAGAACGCGATCGTGACCGTGACCGTGCTCGAAGTCCGCGATGCGGGCCTCGAAGTGCAGCAGGGCGACGATGGCGCGACCGGCTTCATCAAGCGCACCGATCTCGGCCGCGACCGTGACGAGCAGCGTCCGGAGCGTTTCCAGGTCGGCCAGAAGTTCGACGCGATGGTCACCGGCTTCGATCGTTCGAAGAAGCCGACCTTCTCGATCAAGGCGATGCAGATCGCCGAAGAGAAGCAGGCCGTTGCGCAGTACGGTTCGTCCGACTCGGGCGCGTCGCTGGGCGACATTCTGGGCGAGGCGCTGAAGGCGCGCGGCGAACAGAAGTAAGCCTTAGTCGCCGTCCAGGCGGAAGCAGGAACGGGGTGCTCCCTATCGGAGCGCCCCGTTTTTGCGTTCATTCTAAAGGCGGATTGTTCCGTCTGATAAATATAGGTTAGGGCAACCGAGCGTCCCGATCGCACCGTTGCGGGATATGCGTTTGAATTGCCGGGGGAAAAGATGATCCGATCCGAACTGGTTCAGCAGGTGGCACAGGAAAATCCCGAATTGCCGCTGCGGGATGTCGAGCGGATCGTCGCGACGTTCTTCGACGCGATCACCGAACAGTTGCGCAGCGGCGGGCGCGTCGAACTGCGCGGTTTTGGTGCATTTTCGACCCGTGCGCGCGATGCCCGCACCGGCCGCAACCCGCGCACCGGCGAAGCGGTCGACGTCGATGCCAAGCGCGTTCCCTATTTCAAGCCGGGCAAGGAAATGCGCGCGCGTCTGAACGTCTGACGGCGTACCGCGCCGGGACGGATTTGCCCCCTTTCGCGCGCGGTGCCGCTGGCGCATGTCAGGGCCGGAACCGACAAAGGACCGGCCGATGACCGCCCGTTTACTGCTGCCATTCGCACTGGTGCTGCTGGCCGCACCGCTCCCCGCGCAACAGCGCAGCGCCCCGTTCGTGATCGAACAGACCGGCGAGGGCTTTGCGACGATCGACGCGGCGGTGACGGCGGTGCGCGACGGGACGGCGACGATCCTGATCGCGCCGGGCACCTATCGCGATTGCACGGTGCAGACCGGCGGCGACATCACCTATCGCGCCCGCACGCCCGGCACGGTGATCTTCGACGGCGGCGCGTGCGAGGAAAAGGCGACGTTCGTCCTGCGCGGGCGGCGTTCCACGGTCGACGGCATCGTGTTCCGCCGCATCCGCGTACCCGATGGCAATGGCGCGGGTATCCGAACCGAGATCGGCGACCTGACCGTCACCAATTCGACCTTCCTCGACAGCCAGGAAGGTATCCTCGGCGGCAATCCGGAAGGGCAGCAGCGCATCGTCATCGACCGTTCGACCTTTGCCGGGCTGGGGCAGTGCGACGAGACGACCGATTGCTCGCATTCGGTATATCTCGGCAATAACGGGTCGATCACCATTACCCGCTCGCGGTTCGAACGCGGCACCGGCGGTCATTATGTGAAGATCCGCGCGCCACGAATCGAAATCGCCGATTCCAGCTTCGACGACAGCCGGGGCAGCAAGACCAATTACATGATCGACCTGCCCGAAGGGGCCACCGGGCTGATTGCGCGCAATACCTTTGTCCAGGGCAAGGCGAAGGAGAACTGGACCGGCTTCATCGTCGTCGGCGCGGAAAAGCACACCTTCCCGGCGCGGGGTCTGAAGGTCGAGGACAACGACGCACGGCTGGCCCCCGGCATGGACAAGAGCCCGGCGTTCGTCGCCGACTATACCGGCGATGGCGTCGCGGTCGGCGCGAACCGGTTGGGGCCGGGGGTCAGAAAGTTCGAAACGCGCTGATCGCTTTCCGCTTCGGGTGTCGCCCGATCCGCGATAGTCGTGCATCCATGCATCATCGTTTCGCCCTTGCGCCGCTCGTGATCCTGCTTGCCACGCCGGCGGTGCCCGCACCGCGGCAGTCGCCGCCTGTGAAAGTCCTGAACGCACTGTCCCAATGGACGATGCAGCCCGATGCCGTGCGGTGGAGCGATGCGCCGGTCCTGCGCCGATCCTTGTCAAAGGCAGAGGCGGACGCCGCTGTCGACCTGCTGGCTGCCGCGCGTGCGCGCAGCGTTGCGACCGACGGCCGCCAAGCGATGGCGGCAAAGGCGATCACGCTCGGCGACAAGACGCTCCGGTGGGAAAGCAGGACGTTCGGCAATGCCCCGTTCGGCAAGCGCAGCCTGTGGATTTCCATGCATGGCGGCGGCAATGCCGCGCCGGCGGTCAACGACCAGCAATGGCGCAACCAGATCGGGCTCTATCAGCCGGCAGAGGGCATCTACCTTGCGCCCCGCGCACCGACGGATACGTGGAATTTGTGGCACGAGGCGCATATCGACCCGCTGTTCCAGCGGCTGATCGATGCGCAGGTCGCGATCAACGGCGTCGATCCCAATCGCGTTTACCTGCTCGGCTATTCGGCCGGGGGTGACGGCGTGTGGCAGCTGGCGCCGCGCATGGCGGACCGGTTTGCGGCGGCGGCGATGATGGCGGGCCATCCGAACGAGGCCGGCGTCGCGGGCCTTCGCAACCTGCCGTTCGCGATCTTCATGGGCGGGGCGGACGCCGCCTATGATCGCAACCGGATCGCGGCGGAAAAGGGGGCGGAGCTGGACAAGCTGCATGCGGCCGATCCGGGTGGCTATGTGTCGATGACGCGTATCTATCCGGGCCTGCCGCACTGGATGAACCGCAAGGATGCCGAAGCCTTGCCATGGATGGCGCAGTTTACCCGCAATCCGTGGCCGAAGCGGATCGTGTGGGTGCAGGACGACGTGACCCATGACCGCTTCTATTGGCTGCAACTCCCCGATGGGAGCCAGGCCAAGGCGGGCGACCGGATCGACGCGCGGGTCGAGGGGCAGGCGATCACGATCGAGGGCGCGGTGCCCGCCGGGCTGACGCTGCGCCTGTCGGACAAACTGGTCGATCTCGATCGGCCGGTGCGGGTGACCGTCAACGGCCGGGCGGCGTTTGCCGGCAAGGTCCCGCGCACCGCCGCCGCGATCCGCCGTTCGCTGGAGGAGCGGATGGATGCGGCGTCGGCGGCGACGGCGGAGTTGGTGCTGCGATAAGGCGGGGTTACTTGCAGGTTGATCCCGTACCCGGATTGAGGTCGAGGCAGCGGCCGTCGATCTCGTTCTTCGGCACGTTCAGCCCGATCGTCGCGGCCAGCGTCGGCAGGATGTCGACCGTCTCCACGCCGAACGGCTCCTCGAACCCGCCGGCCCCCTTGCGCCAGAACAGGATCGGCACGCGCCGGTCATAGTCCCAGAAGCTGCCATGCGTCGCGACCGCACTGCCGACCACCGGATGCGGCAGCGTCAGCACGCGCGGCTTCATCGCCACCAGCAGGTCGCCGGAGCGCGGCGGGTAATAGGAGGCGCGGGCGCGCTCGATCAGCGTCCAGGTTTCGGGCGGGGTGTTCGGCACGGTCGTCGCGAGGATCTGCGCACGGGTGAAGACCGCCTGCGTCTGCGGATGCGCGGCGAACATCGCGATCGCCTCGCGCTCGACCGCAGCCTTCTGCGCCGGGGTCAGCTTGATATCGTACCAGACATCGCCATTGACCGCGCCGAACAGCACCGGGCCGGGGATGCCGAGCTTCTCGCCGATCGCTGCACCGATCCCCTCGACGGTCAGTTCGCCGTCCTGTCGCACCGCCTGCGGAATCGCGTGTTCCGCATGGCGTTCGCTGGCATCGCTGCCGCCATGGTCGGCGGTCAGCACGACCTGATAATCGACGCCGGTCGCGTCCAGCACCTTGAAGAATTCGCCAAGGCTCTGGTCGAGCGAGGTCAGCTGCAGGCACATCTCGCTGCCTTCGGTGCCATAGCCGTGGCCGACATAATCGGTGGCCGACGCGCCGATCGAGATGATGTCGGTCTGCGGTCCCCGGCCCAGCTTCATGTCCTGGATAAGCCCGGCGGCGAGCGCGAGGACGGCAGCGTCATATTCGGGCGAGCGGCGGAAATTGTTCACGTCGCCCGCGTCGCGCGCGAAGCGGCCGGTGCCGATCGTCTTGCCGGCGACCGATACGGCGCGGGCGAGCGGCTGGCAAAAGGTTGGCAGCGTCATTGGCGGCTGCGCGGTCGCGATCTGCTTTGTCACTGCGGCGTTGGCGCGGGCGACCACCGGCGGCATTTTGCGCCCGGCATAGCTGGTGAAGCCGTCCTTGCCGAACCACCACAGCTCGTCGACCTTGTGCCCGCCCATCATCACCGCCGCGCGGTCTTTTCCGGCGACCGATACGACGCGGGTGCGCGGGTCGGCGGCTTTCATCCGTTCGCCCAGCGTTGGCACCATCAGGTGCGTGTCGGACACGGTATAGTCCTTGAAGGTCGAACCCGCGACGCGCTCGTCCTCGGCGCAATAGACCTTGTGGTCCGGGCGGTTCGTGCTGCGCTGATCGATCCAGTCATTGGCGATGATCCCGGTGCGCGCCGGGCGGGCGCCGGTCAGGATCGTCGAATGGCCGGGGCAGGTCTCGGTCGCGGCGTGGCTTTGATAGCCCGAGGGAAACACCGCGCCCTGCATCATCCGCACGAACCCGCCGGTGAAGCGCGCGCGATATTCGGCGAACAGGTCGGCGGAGAATTGATCGACCGAGATCGCGACGATCAGCTTGGGGAGCGTCGCCGGATAGGTCGGCGGCACCGGCACGTCGGTCGGCGCCGGGGCGGGCGCGGCGCTCTGCGCCAGGGCGGGGGCGGCGGTGCCGAGCAGCAGCGCGGCGAGGGTCAGGAAACGCATCGGTGAACTCCGCGGACGGTGCATCCGTCTCCAAACTCCGCTACCGGGCGTACATGACACCGGCAAGAACGCTGTGGCGACTCATCGTCATCCTTTCAGCCTTCCTAGCGGCGCTGCCCGCCATGGCGCAGGTGCCGGGGCAGCGGCATGTCCAGATGCGGATCGTCGCCGAAAGCGACACGCCGGCGGTCGGATCGCGGGTCACGCTGGCGCTGGTGTCGGTCCCCGATGCGGGATGGCATGGATACTGGAAGAATCCGGGCGCGGTCGGAACCCAGCCGCGACTCGACTGGACGCTGCCGGCAGGCGCGCGGGTCGCCCCGCTGCGCTACCCCGTGCCCGAACGGCTGACCGTCGCCGGGATCATCAACTATGTCTATGAACGCCCCTGGACGATCCTGACCGACCTCGAGCTGCCCGCCGGGCTGGCGAAGGGGAGCATGGTGCCGGTGCGCCTCGCCATCGATTATCTGGTCTGCACCCGCGAAATCTGCGTGCCCGAAAAGGCCGAGCTGTCGACGATGCTAACCATCGGCGACGGGGCGGTCGGTGCCGAACGCCGTGCCGAGTTCGACGGATGGCGGCGTGCACTACCCCGGCCGCTGGGGTCGCCGGCGGTGTTCCAGGCAGGCGAACCGCTGCGGCTGCGCGTGCCGTTCCCGGCATCGCAGGCGATCGGCGACGCTTATTTCTTTCCCGAAACCGAAAATGCGATCGATTACGATGCGCCGCAGCTCATCCGGCGCGATGGCGACGCGCTGGTGATCGAAACGAAAGGGGCGGGCAAGCCGGCGGTGATCGAGGGCGTGCTGGCAACCGGCCCGGGGCAGGGTTTCGCCATTCGCGCGACCCCCGGCACGGTCGCAGCGGCGGCCGAACCGGCGCCGGTTCGCGCCGCGCTGACCGCCTTTGCCGGGGCGCTGCTGGGCGGGCTGCTGCTCAACATCATGCCGTGCGTCTTTCCGATCCTGAGCCTGAAGGCGCTGAGCCTCGCGCGGTCGGGCGAGTCGGCGGCGCATGCCCGGGCGGAGGGCGTGGCCTATACCGCCGGGGCGATCGTAACCTGCATGGCGCTGGGCGGCATCCTGCTGGCGATCCGCGCGGCGGGTGTCGCAGCGGGGTGGGCGTTCCAGCTGACCGATCCGCGCGTCGTATTGCTGCTGCTGGTCCTGACCGGCGGGATTGCGCTGAACCTGGCTGGGCTGTTCGAGCTGCCGACGCCGCAGGTCGGCAACCGCAGCGGGCGGGGCGGGGCGTTCGCTACCGGCGCACTGGCGGCGTTCGTCGCGACGCCGTGCACCGGGCCGTTCATGGGCGCGGCGCTAGGATCGGCGCTGGTCCTGCCACCGGTTGCGGCGATGGCGGTATTCGCCGGGCTGGGCCTCGGCCTCGCGCTGCCGTTCCTGTTGCTGGGGTTCGTGCCGGCGCTGCGCCGTCGCCTGCCCAAGCCCGGCGCGTGGATGGATGTGTTTCGTAAAGGCCTGTCGGTGCCGATGTTCCTGACCGCGCTGGCGCTGGCGTGGATCTTGGGGCGGCAGGCCGGGGTCGACGGCATGGCGCTGGGGCTGGGGGCGCTGCTGCTCGCCGGGCTGGGCCTGTGGTGGACCGGGCGGCGGCAGCTGCGCGGGCGCGAACGGGCATGGTGGCCGGGGATCGCCGCGCTGGTGCTGGCGGTGGCGAGCGCCGCGCTGGTGCAGCGCGCACCGCCCGCCGGGGCCGCGTCGACCGGCATCGCCGGGGCCGAGCCGTTCAGCGAGGCACGGCTGGCGGCGCTCCGGGCAGAGGGCAAGCCGGTCTTCGCGTACTTCACCGCCGACTGGTGCCTGACCTGCAAGGTCAACGAACGTGCCGCGATCGAGACGCAGGCGGTCGCCGATGCCTTTGCCAAGGGCGGGGTCAAGGTGCTGGTGGGCGACTGGACCGATGGCGACCCCGTGCTCGGCCGCTTCATCGAAGGGCATAACCGCGCCGGGGTGCCGCTCTATCTGTGGTATGCGCCGGGCCAGAACGACGCGCGCGTGCTGCCGCAGGTGCTGACGCCGGCAACCCTGACCGAATTGGTACGATAGCGCGCATACCCGCTTGCCAGCCCCGATTTCGCAGCGCAGCATACGGAGCATTATCCGTCAGGCGGCGTTGGGGATTGAATGGGGCAGGCGTTCGACGAAATTTGGGGACATGGCGGGCCGGATCAACCGCGTACCGACCTGGCGGCACTGGCACGATGGATGCGCGAGGTGCCACCCCATGAGCTGAAACGCCGCCTGCAATCCGCCGAAGCGACCTTTCGCCAGCTGGGCATCACCTTCGCCGTCTATGGCGACAGCGAGGCGGCGGAGCGGATCATCCCATTCGATATCGTGCCGCGCGTGTTCATGGCCGATGAATGGGCCCGTCTGTCGCAGGGGCTGATCCAGCGGACGCAGGCGATCAACGCCTTTCTCGACGACATCTATGGCGAGCGCCGCATCCTGAAGGCCGGGGTGCTGCCGCCCGACCTGATCTTCTGCAACAGCCAGTTCCGCCCGGAAATCGCCGGCATCCGCCCGCCGCACGGTGTCTGGGCGCATATCTGCGGCATCGATCTCGTCCGCACCGGCCCGGACGAATTTTACGTGCTGGAGGACAATGCCCGCACGCCGTCGGGTGTGTCGTACATGCTGGAAAATCGCGAAGCAATGATCCGGCTGTGCCCAGAACTGTTTCGCAAGTTCCGCGTGGCGGCGGTCGACAGCTATCCCGACAAGCTGCTGGAGACGATGCGATCGGTCGCCCCGCCGGGGGCGGGTGCACACCCGACCTGCGTCGTGCTGACGCCGGGGCATTTCAATTCCGCCTATTACGAGCACAGCTTCCTTGCCGATTCGATGGGCGTCGAACTGGTCGAGCCGGCCGACCTGCTGGTCGATGACGATGTGGTATGGATGCAGACCATTGCCGGGCGGGTGCGGGTCGATGTCATCTATCGCCGGATCGACGACGACTTCATCGATCCGGTCGTGTTCCGGCCCGAATCGCTGTTGGGTGTGCCGGGCCTGATCGGCGCGTATCGCGCGGGCAATGTCGCGTTGGTCAACGCGCCGGGCAACGGCATCGCCGACGACAAGGCGATCTACAGCTACATGCCCGAAATCGTGCGATTCTACGCCGAGAGCGAACCGCTGCTCCCCAATGTCGAGACGTGGCGCTGTCGCGAGCCCGAGGCGCTGAAATACGTCCTCGACCATCTGGACGAAGTGGTGGTGAAGCTGGTCGACGGATCGGGCGGCTATGGGATGCTGGTCGGCCCGACCGCTTCGAAGGCCGAGATCGAGGAATTCCGCCGCGCGCTGATCGCTGAGCCGCAGCGTTATATCGCGCAGCCGACGCTCGCGCTGTCGACCGTGCCGACGCTGACCGAGGCGGGTCTTGCCCCGCGCCATGTCGATTTCCGCCCGTTCGTGCTGACCGGTGCGGAAACGGTGCAGGTGGTGCCCGGCGGTCTGACCCGCGTCGCGCTGAAGGAAGGATCGCTGGTCGTCAATTCCAGCCAGGGCGGCGGGACGAAGGACAGTTTCGTGCTGCTCGACGACGGCCCGGTCCAGTCGCAATCGCTGGGCGGCATGAGCCAATCCCAGGGAGGGCGCTGACATGGCGATGCTGTCGCGCACCGCCGCTTCGCTCTATTGGCTGGGTCGCTATGTCGAACGTGCCGACTTCCTTGCGCGGCTGGTCGAGGCGACCGTCCGGCTGGACGCGCTGTCGTCGCGGCCGGCGGGCGACGCTGCCTGGGCCAGCGCGCTGGCGGTCAGCTATACCGAGGACAGCTTCGCCGCCACGGGCCAGAGCGTCTCGCAGGGGTCGGTCGCACGCTTCCTGACCTGCGACCGCAGCCATGCCGGGTCGATCCTGTGGTGTCTCGACGCTGCGCGCAACAATGCGAAGGCGGTGCGCACCGCACTGACCCGCGACGCCTGGACCGCCATCAACCGCGCATGGATCGTTTTCAACGCCCCGCGCGGCGAGGAGGGCGAGGATATCCTCAACCTTGTCGAAGCGATCAAGGCCGAGGCGCGCGGGTTCGAAGGCGCGGTGCAGCGCATGATGAAGAACGAGGCGACGTGGCTGATCCTGCTCGGCGCCGCGATCGAGCGGGCCGACAACACCGCGCGGCTGATCGACGTCAAATATCACCTGCTGCTACCCGAGGGCGAGCGGATCGGTGGCGCGATCGACCGCGACCAGTGGACGACGATCCTGCAGACCGTATCAGCGGTCACCGCCTATCGCTGGCTCTATAGCGAGGGATTGAAGCCCGCCAACGTCATCGAACTGCTGCTGTCACGCGGAGAGGTGCCGCGCAGCCTGGCGGCATGTGTCGATGAATCGGTCGAGATGCTGAACCTGCTGGGCAAGCGCACCGGTTTTCAGGGCGAGGCGGATCGCATGGCGCGTGCCCGGCTGGCGCGGATGCAGAAGACGCGCGCACACGAGGTGATCGTCAGCGGGCTGCACGAATATCTTACCGCCTTCATTCGGGAGAATGCGATGCTCGACGCCGCCATCGCCCGCCAGTTCCGCTTCATCTGATGCGGCTGTCGGTCCATCACGAAACGCGCTACCGCTTCACCAAGCCGCAGGCGCGCATTGTTCAGCTGTTGCGGCTGTTTCCCGGCGACACCAGCCACCAGACGGTGGTGAACTGGCGCATCGATGTCGATTGCGATGCGCGGTTGCGCGACGGGTATGACGGTTATGGCAACATCACCCGCATGCTCTATGCCGAGGGGCCGGTCGACGCGCTGGTGCTGACCGTTTCGGGTGAGGCGTTGCTGACCGAGGATGACGGCCCGATCGAGGGGACGGACGAGCCGTTCCCGCCCGAGCTGTTCCGCCGCGTGACGCCGCTGACCCGTGCCGATGCGGTGATCGAGGGGCTGGGGCAGGGCGATGATCTCGACGCCATGACCGCACTGGCCACCGCGATCCACGCGCGCTGGCCGCTTGACCGTCGGCCGACGCCGACGATCCGTCCGGCGATCGAGGCGGCGGGCGACCAGCGGCTGGGCCCGCGCGACCTGGCACAGATATTCCTAGCGGGGGCACGGGCACGTGGCGTGCCAGCGCGCTATGTATCGGGCTACAGCCTGTCCGGTGACGACGAACGCCGTACTGCCGCGCCCCATGCCTGGGTCGAGGCGCATGTCGCGGGCGGATGGTATGCATTCGATCCGGCGACCGGCGGGCGGTCGGGGCTGGACCATATCCGGGTCGCGGTCGCGCTGGACGCGGCGGGTGCGGCGCCGATCGCCGGGGTCCGGATGGGCGCGGGCGACGAGGAACTGGACGTCGATGTCCGGGTAGGCAGCGAGGTGGAATAATCCTCCCCGCTTGCGGGGAGGGGGACCAGCCGCAGGCTGGTGGAGGGGCCTGTCCTTCTCCGCGACCGCTGTGCTTGGGGCGGCCCCCTCCACCACCGCTTTGCGGCGGTCCCCCTCCCCGTGCCGGGGAGGAGCTTTACGCTTCCTGCCCGCGATAGTTCTTCAGCTCGTCGCCGACGATCTGCACGACGTGCAGCACGTTGGTCGACCCCGGCGTCCCGAACGGCACGCCGGCGCAGACGACCACACGGTCGCCGGCCGCGGCCATGTTGTGGCGCAGCACCATGCGCTTGGCCTTCGCCACCATCTCCTCGAACGATTCGACGTCGCGGGTGTGGACGGCATGGACGCCCCACAGCAGGCCCAGGCGACGCGCGGTGTCGATCTGCGGCGTCAGCACCATGATCGGCACCGGGGGCCGCTCGCGCGCGATGCGGCGGGCGGTCGATCCGGACTTGGTGAAGCACAGGATCGCCTTCGCATCGACCGTGGTGGCGATGTTCTTGGCGGCCTCGGCCAGCGCGTCGGCCGTGGTGGGGTCGGGACGCAGCACGGTGAAGTGCACGCGGTCGCCATGCGCCGGGTCGCGTTCGACGGCATGCGAGATGTCGTTCATCATCGTGACCGATTCGACCGGCCAGCTGCCCGCCGCGCTTTCCGCCGACAGCATGATCGCATCGGCCCCGTCATAGACGGCGGTCGCGACGTCCGACACTTCGGCGCGGGTCGGCGAGGGCGAGGTGATCATCGATTCGAGCATCTGCGTTGCGACGACCACCGGACGGCCGAGGCGACGGGCGGTTTCGACGATGCGCTTCTGCAGCGGCGGCACCGACTGCGGCGGCAGCTCGACGCCCAGGTCGCCGCGCGCGACCATCACGCCGTCGCACTGCTCGACGATTTCCTCCAGCCGGGCGACGGCCGACGGCTTCTCGATCTTGGCGAGCAGCGCCGCCCGGCCCTGGATCAGCTTGCGTGCCTCGGCCAGATCCTCGGGCCGCTGCACGAACGACAGCGCGATCCAGTCGACGCCCTGTTCGACCGCGAAGTGCAGATCCGAAATGTCCTTCGGCGTCAGCGCGGCCATCGGCAGCACGACGTCGGGAACGTTCAGCCCCTTCGAATTCGACAGCGCGCCGCCGACCACGACCTCGGTCACGATCCGGTCGTCGTCATGGTCGAGCACGCGCAGCACTAGCTTGCCGTCGTCGAGCAGCAGGCGGGCATCGCGGGCGATCGCCGCGAAAATCTCCGGGTGCGGCAGTTCGACGCGGGTCGTGTCGCCCGGCTCGTTCGACCGGTCGAGCGTGAAGCGCTGTCCGGCTTCGAGCATCACGCGCCCCTCGGCAAAGCGACCGACGCGCAGCTTCGGCCCCTGAAGATCAGCGAGGATCGTCGTCGGGCGGCCATACTGCTGTTCGAGCGCGCGAATCGCCTCGATCACCGCGACCTTGGATTGCTGGTCGCCATGGCTCATGTTGACGCGGAACGCATCGGCGCCCGCTTCGAACAGCTTCGCGATCATTTCGTACGTATTGCTCGCAGGGCCGAGCGTGGCGAGGACGCGAACCTTGCGCGAACGGGGGCTGATGGCCTTGGTCATGATAGTCTCCGGGCGTTGCGCGCCTGCCTCTAAGCCTTATTCGAAAACGATCAACCTTTAGGACCACGCCCATGACGACAATCGATTCGATCAGCGAAGCGGCACAGGCCGCCGCGTTCCGCCGGCTGCTCCGCCACCTGCAGCATCGCACCGATGCGCAGAATGTCGACCTGATGGGGCTGGCCGGCTTCTGCCGCAATTGCCTCGGCGACTGGCTGGGCGAGGCGGCGGGGCTGTCGAAGGAGGAAGGGCGCGAGGCGGTGTACGGCATGCCCTATGCGCAGTGGAAGGCGGAGCACCAGCTGCCCGCGGCTCCCGAACAGATTGCGCGGATGGAGGAGAGCGTCGCCCGCAACCGTGCTGATACCGCCGGGAACGGCGCCGCGACCGACCCCCGCTGATCGGTTGAGGCGCGCGCGCGGATCGGCTAGGCGCGCCGGTTCACGAATTCTTGACCATCGTTGAGGGACCCCCATGACCGACAATGTTTCGGCGGAACAGCTCCGCCTGCTCATCGAGCGTATCGAGCGCCTGGAAGAAGAGAAGAAGGGCATCAGCGACGACATCAAGGACGTCTATGCCGAAGCCAAGTCGACCGGGTTCGACGTGAAGACCATGCGCAAGATCATCAGCCTGCGCCGCATGGAAAAGCATCACCGCGACGAAGCCGACATGCTGCTCGAAACCTACAAGCAGGCGCTCGGCATCTAATCACCGGAGGTAAAGGGGGCAGGGACATGGCCAGCGTCTTCCACATCGCGACCCGTCTGCTGAAAGGGCATGGCGACCCGCAGGGCGAGGAGGAAGCCCATGTCCTGTCCGCGATCGAACGCGGCACCCCCGTCACCCGCGATGCCGCCGACGAATCGGACGCGCGGTCGACCTATGGCGACCGGCTGGCCGATCGGGTGGCGGCAGTCGGCGGGTCGTGGGGGTTCATCATCGCCTTCACGGCGGTATTGCTCGGCTGGATGCTGCTCAATTCCGACGTGCTGTCGCATTTCGGGCTGGCGTTCGATCCCTACCCCTACATCTTTCTCAACCTGATGCTGTCGACGCTGGCCGCGATCCAGGCGCCGGTCATCATGATGAGCCAGAACCGGCAGTCGGAAAAGGATCGGCTGGCCGCGCGGCTGGACTATGAAACCAATTTGCGCGCAGAGATCGACATCCTCGCGCTGCACGCCAAGCTGGACAGCGACGTGATCGACCGGCTGGCGTCGCTGGAGGCGAAGATCGACGCGCTGGCGCAACGTGCGCCGTCCGCTTAAGAGCGGGCAGTAACCTGAAGAGGCACCGATGGCAGGCCATAGCAAATTCAAGAACATCATGCACCGCAAGGGTGCGCAGGATAAGAAGCGGTCGGGCATGTTTTCGAAGCTCAGCCGCGAAATCACCGTCGCGGCAAAGATGGGCCTGCCCGACCCCGACATGAACCCGCGCCTGCGCGCGGCGATCAACGCCGCCAAGGCGCAGTCGATGCCCAAGGACAATATCCAGCGCGCGGTCGACAAGGCGTCGAAGGGCGACATGGAGAATTACGAGGAAATCCGCTACGAAGGCTTTGGGCCTGCGGGGGTTTCGCTCATCATCGAGGCGCTGTCCGACAATCGCAACCGCACCGCGACCAACGTGCGTACCGCCGTGTCGAAGAATGGCGGGAACCTCGGCACTGCCGGATCGGTCAGCCACGGGTTCGACCGCGTCGGCCTCATCAATTATCCCGCCAAGGCCGGTGACGCCGAAAAGGTGTTCGAGGCGGCGCTGGAAGCCGGCGCCGAGGACGTGACGTCGAGTGAGGACGGCCACGAAATCTGGACCGCGCAGGGCGATCTGCACGAAGTGGCCAAGGCGCTGGAGCCGGTGCTGGGCGAGGCCGAGGGTGCCAAGCTGGCGTGGCGGCCGCAGACGATGGTGTCGGTCGGCGAAGACGACGCCGCGACGCTGTTCAAGCTGCTCGACGCGCTGGACGACGACGACGACGTCCAGACCGTCTGGGGCAATTACGAAGTGTCCGACGAGGTGATGGAGAAACTGGGTTGACGATTTTGATCCTCCCCGCCTGCGGGGAGGGGGACCGCCGCGTAGCGGTGGTTGAGGGGGAGTGCCCCGCAGCGCAGCGCTTGCGGATGCCCCCCTCCACCAGCCTGCGGCTGGTCCCCCTCCCCGTGCGGGGGAGGAGCGTTTCGTGCTGATCCTCGGCCTCGATCCTGGCCTTGGCACAACCGGCTGGGGCATGATCCGGGCCGACGGCAACCGCCTCAGCCATGTCGCCAACGGCCAGATCCGCACCGACCCGTCGATGCAGCTCCCCCGCCGCCTCGCCCTGCTGTTCGGCGCGCTGGGCGAGGTGATCCGCACCGAACGCCCCGATGGCGCGGCGGTCGAGGAGGTGCTGGGCAACAGCAATGCGCAATCGACGCTGAAGCTGGGGCAGGCGCGCGGCGTCGTGCTGCTCTCCGCCTCGACCGCAGGGCTGGCGATCGGCGAATATCACCCGAGCATCGTCAAGAAGGCGGTGGTCGGCACCGGCGGCGCGGACAAGAAGCAGATTCAGGCGATGGTCGGCCATCTGCTGCCTGGTGTGAAGCTGTCCGGGCCGGACGCGGCCGACGCGCTGGCGGTTGCGATCACCCATGCACATCACCTTGCCAGCGCGCACGCGCGGGCACGGCGTTCGACGGGGATTGGAGCTTGACGCCTGCCCCGATCATCTCCCTGCGTGCGCGGGGATGCGGCCTATCGAGAGAAGTTGATCATGATCGCCCATCTTAAAGGCACGCTGTCCGTCTCCGGCATCGACCATGCGGTCATCGACGTGAACGGCGTCGGCTATCTGGTCGGCGCGTCGTCGCGCACCTTGCAGGCGCTGGGGCCGGTCGGCGGCAGCGTCACCATCCATACCGAGATGCTGGTCGCCGAGGATTTCATCCGCCTCGTCGGCTTCGCCAGTGCGGACGAGCGCGACTGGTTCCGCCTGCTGACCGGGGTGCAGGGGGTGGGCGCACGCGTTGCGCTCGGCATCCTGTCCACCCTGTCGCCCGAAGAAGTCCGCACCGCGATCGCGCGCGGGGACAAGGCGAGCATCGCCCGCGCGAACGGCGTCGGCCCGAAACTGGCGCAGCGCATCGCGATGGAATTGAAGGACAAGGTGGGCGGCATCGCCATCGGCCCTGGCGCGGTGGCACCGGCGGCGGGGGGCGATGGCGTGGAGGGCGATGCGGTATCGGCGCTCCTCAACCTCGGCTTCAAGCCGGCCGAAGCGGCGACGGCGGTCGGCAAGGCGGCGGAAGAACTGGGGGCGGGCGCCAGCCTCGACGCACTGGTCCGGCTGGCGCTGCGCAAGGCGTCGCGCTGACCGTGATCGCGTTGCTGCTGGCCGCCGCCATGCCGGGGCAGGCGGTGGCGCCACCGCCCCGCGACGACGAATGGCTGATCCTGCAGACCGCCGCCGATCCGCTGGCGCTGGTTGGCGTGGCGGCAGCCAGGCGGGCGCCGGGCGCACGGGTCATCGCGACCGAGGAATGCGATGGCATGCGTCCGGGGCTGTTCATCCTGGTCGTGAAGCCCGGCCGGGCACCTCGTTCTCCGGGGAGCTATGTCCGGCGCTGTATCGCGCAACCCTATAGCGCGACGGGGCGCGGCATCGCATCGGTCGACCCGAGCTTCGCGGCGATGCGGGCGCGGCCGGTCAATATCGATGGCGGCGATATCGTCAGCTTCATCCGTTCGAACCTGCTGGTCCGGCCCTATTTCCTCGATCTGCCGAACGATCCGCGCGAAGGGCTGCGCGTGGCGGTCGAGGATATGGCCGATGGTCGCCGTCGCCCGATCGAGCGCGACTGCACCGCCCCCGAAGTGACGCGCGGCGTCGATCATATCGCGATCGCCTGCGCCGTCGAGCAGATCGCCGGTCAACCGGTCTATCGCACCGTGATCTACCGCGCCCGCGACCTTTCGCGCGTCCGGGACATCCCGCGCTGTCGCGACCCGCAATTCTTTCAGGTCGACCTGCTGCGTTGCTGGACCCAGACGGTCTCACCGGCGGGTAAGGTGGTGCTGACACCGCGCTATGTCAGGTTTTGAGGGCGGATCGTGCGACGCACCTCGACCGCCCGCATGCGAACAGCTAGGGAACGCGGGTGACCGACGACCGTATGACCACCCCGCTTCGCCGCCCCGAGGATGTCGACGCCGCGCTGCGTCCCAAGGCGCTCGACGAATTTGTCGGGCAACAGGCGGCGCGTGAGAATTTGCGGGTGTTCATCGACGCCGCGCGGGGGCGGGGCGATGTGCTCGACCATGTGCTGTTTTTCGGACCTCCCGGCCTCGGCAAGACCACCTTGGCGCAGATCGTCGCGCGCGAGATGGGCGTGGGGTTCCGCGCCACCTCCGGCCCGGTCATTGCCAAGTCGGGCGACCTCGCCGCGCTGCTGACCAATCTGGAGGACGGCGACGTCCTGTTCATCGACGAAATCCATCGCCTGAATCCGGCGGTCGAGGAAGTGCTGTACCCGGCGATGGAGGACCGCGCGCTCGACCTGATGATCGGGGAGGGGCCGTCGGCGCGCAGCGTGCGGATCGACCTGCCGCGCTTCACGCTGGTCGGGGCGACCACGCGGCAAGGGTTGCTGACCACACCGCTTCGCGACCGGTTCGGCATTCCGATTCGCCTGCAATTCTACACGGTCGATGAACTTACCCGCGTCGTGACCCGCGCCGCCGGGTTGCTGGGCCTGGGCATCGCCACCGACGGCGCAACCGAAGTCGCCCGCCGTGCGCGTGGTACGCCGCGTATCGCCGGACGACTGCTGCGCCGCGTGCGCGACTTCGCGAACGTCGCGGGTGTGGAGATCGTCGATGCCCGCACCGCCGATGCCGCGCTCAGCCGGCTGGAGGTCGATGCCAAGGGGCTGGACGCGATGGATCGCCGCTATCTGACGATGATCGCCGACGTCTATCGCGGCGGCCCGGTGGGCGTAGAGACGCTGGCGGCCGGCCTCAGCGAACCGCGCGACACGATCGAGGAAGTGATCGAGCCGTATCTGATCCAGATCGGCATGATCGCCCGCACCGCGCGCGGCCGCTGTCTGAACGCCGGCGGGTGGAAGCATCTGGGGTTCGAACCGCCCGCGGGCGTGCAGGATGGGTTGTTCGATTGATGGAACGAAACGGCAAGCAGCGCGGCAATCTGCTGGCATCGGCGGCGATCGGCGCGCGACAGGCGGGGCGGGTGGCCGCGCCCGTCGCGCCACTGGTGATCGAGGCGGTGTTCGCCGCCGACGCCAGCTGCTCGGTCACCATCGGCAGCGCGACGTTCGTCTTGCCCGACGCCGCGCCGGCGTTCGTCGCGGCGCTCGGCACCTTGCCCGACCCCGGCCGGCCGCTGACGCTCGCCGTTCGGGGCGGGGCGGCGGCACGCCATGTCGGCGCGATCGTCCGCCTGATCGGATCGGCCGGGTTCGACAATGTGACCGTGCTGCGCAACGACGACGCGTAGCCATAACGCGGGGTTAAGCCGGTCACCCCTTTCCCCCGCCGCCGCCAATGGTTAAAGCCATGGCCATGACCGACCCCGACCAGCCGGCCGGCGGCCGCTTCGTCGGCGGCACGCATCGCTTTCCGTTGCGGATCTATTTCGAGGACACCGACCTGTCGGGTGTCGTCTACCACGCCAATTACCTGCGTTTTTTCGAACGCGCGCGTAGCGACATGCTGATGGTCGCCGGCATCGACCAGCGCGCCGCGCATGAAGCGGGCGAGGGGGCCTATGCCGTGCGGTCGATGCAGCTCGACTGGCGCGCGCCCGCCCGGCTGAATGATGCGCTGGTCGTGGTCAGCACCGTCGAGCGCGTCCGGGCGGCGGCGGTCGACATTCAGCAATCAGTCATCCGCGACGATCTTCTACTGGCGTCGGCACGGGTGGAGGTCGCGTTCGTGGCCCCCGGCGGGCGGCCGCGTCGCCAACCGGCGGCGTGGATCGAAACCTTCGCCGCGCTGGTCGCAACCGAAAAAGGGGCATGATGGACGTTTTCGTGAACACCGACGCCGCGACCATGTCGCCGGTCGCGCTCTTCCTTCAGGCCGACTGGGTGGTGAAGGCGGTGATGCTGGGCCTGCTGGCCGCCAGCGTCTGGACCTGGGCGATCATCGTCGGCTTCCTGGTGCGCGCCCGCAAGGTTCGCCGCGACATCGACCGGTTCGAGGTGGAGTTCGAACAGGCCGAAGATATCGACGCCTTCCATCGGTTGCAGGGATCGCGCGACACCGTCATCGCCCGTGTTTTCTCGTCGGGCGTGCGAGAATGGCGCCGGTCGACCGCGTCGAAGCAGATCGACCGCGACGGCACCCGCGAACGCCTCGCCACCGCGATGGCGTCGAGCGTCGCGGATGAGAGCGAGACGCTGGCCGACCGGCTGAACATCCTGGCGACCGTTGGGTCGGTCGCGCCGTTCGTCGGCCTGTTCGGCACGGTATGGGGCATCATGCGCTCGTTCACGTCGATCGCGTCGGAACAGAATACGTCGCTGGCCGTGGTTGCGCCGGGTATTGCCGAAGCACTGTTCGCGACCGCCATCGGCCTGTTCGCCGCGATCCCGGCGGTCATCGCCTATAACCGTTTCAGCCACCGCGTGAACCGGATCGAGGCGCGGCTGAACCGTTTCGCCGATGCGTTCCACGCCACGCTGTCGCGCCAGCTCGAAGGCGTCTGAGCCATGGGCATCAACCTGCCGTCGGCAAAGGGAAAAGGGCGCCGCGCGCCGATGGCGGAGATCAACGTCACGCCGCTGGTCGACGTGATGCTGGTGCTGCTCATCATCTTCATGGTGACCGCCCCGCTGATGACCGCCGGCGTGCCGGTGAACCTGCCCGACAGCCGTGCGAAGGCGGTCGAACAGACGCAGCAGCCGGTCACGCTGTCGATGGATGCCGAAGGGCGGACGTTCATCGACGACCTGGAAGTGTCGTCCGACAACCTGCCCGGCGAACTGGAAAAGATCGCGGCGGCGGGTGCCGGGGCGACCGAGCCACGGCAGGTGATGCTGCGCGCCGACCGCAGCCTCGATTACGGCCGGGTCAATGCCGTGCTGGGCGAACTGAACCGCGCCGGCCTCAATCGCGTGTCGCTGATCAGCGTGGCGCAGTAAGGCATGCAGAAGGCGGAGAAGATCGGGCTTGGCGTAGCGGTCGCGGGACATGTCGTCCTGTTCGGCCTGCTGTCGGTCGGGTTTCTCGCCACGCCGAACCCCAAGAAGCTGATCACCCAGCCGATGGATGTCAGCTTCGCCGAAGAGGTCGCAGCCGAACAGAGCGCGCCCGAACAGGCCGATGCACCGGCGATCAGCCAGGCCCCGGAAACCGGCACGCCCGAGGAAGCCGCGCCCAGCGAACCGGTGAGCGAGCCGGAGCCTGCGCCGGAACCCGCACCCGCGCCGCCGGCCCCCGCGCCCAAGCCGCAGCCGGCACCGCGACCGGAGCCAAAGCCTGCGCCGAAGCCCGCCCCGGCACCCAAGCCCGTGCCGAAACCGGTGCCCAAGCCTGCCCCGAAACCGGCGCCCGCACCCGAGCCCAAGCCCGCCCCGGCGCGGCAACCCGCACGACCCGCGCCTGCGCGGCCGACGGCGGTCGCCAAGGCACCGCCCAAGGCTGCTCCGGCCAAGCCCGCCGCCGCGCCTGCGAAACAGGCGGCGAAGCCTGCTGCGACACGCGGGCAGGGGGACAATGCCCAGGCGACGGCACAGCGTCCGCGGGGTGGTCGGCTGGGCAATGATTTCCTTAAGGGCATTGCCGACACGCCGGCACCGGGCAAGGCCCCGGCCCCACGCGGCACGGCGGTCAGCGCGCAGTCGGTCGCGGGCCTCGCCAGCGCGATCCAGCGGCAGGTGCAACCCTGTGCGAACAAGATTCCGGACCCCGGCCCCGGCGCCAACCAGATCCGCTCGCGTATCCGGTTGCAGATGCGTTCGGACGGGACCTTCGCCGCAAAGCCCGAACTGCGCGGCCAGACCGGAATCGACGACGAAAACCGTCGCTACGCGCAGCGCGTGTCCGAACTGGCTATCGCGGCGCTGACGCAGTGTGCGCCATACGAACTGCCCGCCGACCTGTATGAAGGCGGGTGGAAAGACATCATCATCAACTACAAGCTGCCCGGCTGACCGGAGGGATGTATGCGTAAACTGACGATGGCACTGGGCGCGGTACTCGCCAGCCTGCTCGCGGCCCCGGCGGCGTTCGCGCAGGTCGAGGTCGATATCGAAGGTGGCATTTCCGAACCGCTGCCGATCGCGGTGCCGGTGATGCCGACGCCGCAGGTCGCCTCGACGCCCGCCGGATCGACCGATGCGCTGGGGCGGCAGCTGGCGGAGATCGTCGCCACCGACCTGCGCAATTCGGGGCTGTTCAAGCCTGCCGGCCCCGATGGCCTGCCGCCGGTCGCGATGGCGCAGGTGCAGGCGCCCGACTATGCCGTGTGGAGCAACGCGCAGGCGCTGGTGCAGGGCTATGTCCGCGCCGAGGCGAACGGGACGCTGACCATCGGCTGCTATCTGTACGACACGTTCGGCCGTACCGAATTGACGCGGCAGGGATTCAACGTCGCCCCGGCCGAATGGCGTCGCGCTGCACATAAATGCGCCGATGCGGTCTATACCCGGCTGTCGGGCGAAAGCGCCTATTTCGACAGCCGCATCGTCTATGTCAGTGAGACCGGGCCGAAGGGCAACCGGATCAAGCGGCTGGCGATCATGGACCAGGACGGGGCCAACCACCGTTTCCTGACCAACGGCCAGTCGATCGTGCTGACCCCGCGTTTCGCGCCGAACCAGCAGTCGATCGTCTATATGAGCTATGCCAATGAACGGCCGGCGATCTACGTCCTTGACCTCGACAGCGGGCGGCAGCGGCTGCTGGTGCAGAATGCGTCGCTGACCTTCGCACCGCGCTTCTCGCCCGATGGCCGCTATGTGCTGTTTTCGATGGCGCAGGCGGGCAATACCGACATCTATCGCGTGCCGGCCAGCGGCGGCAGCCCGCAGCGGCTGACCAACGCGCCCGGCATCGACACCGGCGGCAGCTATTCGCCCGACGGGTCGAAGATCGTGTTCGAAAGCGACCGGTCAGGATCGCAGCAACTCTATGTGATGAACGCCGACGGGTCGAACCAGCAGCGGATCAGCTTTGGCGGCGGACGCTATGCGACCCCGGTATGGAGCCCGCGCGGCGACCTGATCGCCTTTACCCGGCAGGGTGGGGGCAGCTTCCGCATCGGCATCATGTCGCCCAGCGGCAGCGGTGAGAAGCTGTTGTCCGATGCATGGGGCGACGAAGGGCCCAGTTGGTCGCCCAACGGCCGCGTCCTGACCTTCTTCCGCAGTGCGCAGGGGTCGGGGAAGACGCAGATCTGGTCGGTCGACCTGACGGGTTCGAACATCCGGCGCATCCCGACTGCGCTCGACGGATCGGACCCGAGCTGGGGGCCTTTGCGCCCCTGACCTTTCACCAACGGGGGCCATTTCCGCTACAGGGGCATTGTAGCGGAAGGCACAACGACCAAGGGAGGTTTATCATGACCAAGATTTCCGCGACGCTGTTTGTCGCCATCGGCCTGCTGGCGACTGCCGGCTGTGCCAAGAAGCGTCCGGCGGTGTTGCCGCCGGCACCGGGCCAGACGGTCGACCCGAACGCCGGCACCGGTGGCACGGGCGGGACCGGCACGGGCACCAACGGCGTCGTGCCGGGTTCGCGCGCGGACTTCCAGCAGTCGGTTGCCAGCGACACGATCAACTTCGGTCTCGACCAATATGATATCGATGCCACCGCGCGGCAAATTCTCGACAGCCAGGCGCAGTGGCTGACGCGCTATCCCAATGTCCGCGTGACGATCGAGGGACATGCCGACGAACGCGGCACGCGCGAATACAACCTCGCGCTGGGCGATCGTCGCGCGAACGCAGCCAGCAGCTACCTGGCAACGCGCGGGATTTCGCCGTCGCGGATCACGACGATCAGCTATGGCAAGGAACGTCCGCTGGCGCTGGGCTCCGACGAAGCGGCCTGGGCACAGAACCGGCGCGCGGTGACCGTCGTTCTCCAGTAAGGTCGTGATGCCTGCCCGGTCGCCACCTGCGGCCGGGCGGGGATCAACTGGCCAGCCGCAGGGTGCCTCGCCCGGCGGACTTGGCGAAATACAGCGCTTCGTCGGCGCGGCTATAGACGCTGGAAATCGTGTCGCCCGGTCGAACGTCGGTCAGCCCGGCGGAAAAATCGATCCGGAATGCGGTGTCCTCCGAAAACATCGCCTGTTCGCCGACGCGCTCCCGCAGTCGCTGGACTGCCCGCTCGGCCTTGGTGATCCTGGTGTCGGGGAACAGGATCAGGAACTCCTCGCCGCCGATGCGGCCGAACCCGTCGCAGGTGCGCAGGTGCGCGCGGACGAGGCGGGCGAACTCCCGCAGCACGCGATCCCCACCGACATGGCCGAATCGGTCGTTGACCCGCTTGAAATGGTCCAGATCGACCAGCACCGCCACCGTGCTGTGCGGCGGTTCCGCATGGCGTCGCTCGATGCGGTCGCCCAGCAGCGCCATGATATGCCCGCGATTGGAAATGCCGGTCAGCGGATCGGTCGACGCCGTCTTGACCGCGATGTCGCGCTCCTGCCGCAACACGCGATCCGATTGCCGCATATGGGTGATGTCGAGCGCGATGAACAGGATATGCCCATCGGGCATCGTCTGTTCGACGATGTGCAGCCAGCTGCCGTCGTGCATGTCGGTTTCGATCGACAGCATCGGCACCTTGCCCCGCCGCGACAGGGACGAGGACAGCCACGCCTCGAAATCATCGTGCGATACGATCGGCCCGCGCCGATGGGCATGGTTGCGTCGCATCAGCTCGATCCAGTCGGGCGTCTCGTCGGGATCGAGGAAGAAGGCCCGGCGATAGGCCGGATTGGCAAAGAGGATGCGGCCCGCCGGATCGTACAGCGCAACCATTGCCGCAGCATGGTCGAACGTCTCGATCAGTTGGATATGGGCGGGCTGCATGGTGCTTTCGGCAAGGGACAGGAACGGCGCTTGGGGCCTACCGATCCGTTATGCCGTAATGCATGATATATTGATTAAAGGGGGCCGCGACCGCGACGGTCGCAGCCCCCTTTGCCGTAGCGGATCAGGCTTCGGCCGACGCCTTCGCCTTGCCGCCCTTGCGCGGCTTCTTGGGCGCGGCAGGCGTGATTTCGAAGGTCAGCGCGCCGTCCTTCAACGCGACATTGACCTCGCCGCCATGGACCAGCTTGCCGAACAACAGTTCCTCGGCAAGCGGCTGCTTGATCTTGTCCTGGATCAGGCGGCCCATCGGCCGTGCGCCATACAGCTTGTCATAGCCCTTTTCAGTGAGCCACGTCCGCGCCGGCTCGTCCAGCCGGATATGGACGCCGCGATCGGCCAGCTGCAGTTCGAGCTGGAGGATGAATTTGTCCACCACCCGCGCCACGACCTCGGTCGGCAGATAGCCGAACGGTACGATCGCATCGAGCCGGTTGCGGAATTCAGGCGTGAAGAGCTTGCGCACCGCTTCTTCCTGCACGTCCTCGCGGTCGATCTGGCCGAAACCGATCGATTCCTTGGCCATGTCCGACGCGCCCGCATTGGTCGTCATGATGAGGATGACGTTGCGGAAATCGACGGTCTTGCCGTGGTGGTCGGTCAGCTTGCCGTTGTCCATCACCTGCAACAGGATGTTGAACAGGTCGGGATGCGCCTTCTCGATCTCGTCGAGCAGCAGCACGCAGTGCGGCTGCTGGTCGATCGCATCGGTCAGCAACCCACCCTGATCATAGCCGACATAGCCGGGAGGGGCCCCGATCAGCCGGCTGACCGAATGGCGCTCCATATATTCGGACATGTCGAACCGCTGGAGCGGTATGCCCATGATTTCCGCCAGCTGGCGCGCAACCTCGGTCTTGCCGACACCGGTGGGGCCGGTGAAGAGGTAGTTGCCGATCGGCTTGTCAGGATCGCGCAGGCCCGCGCGGCTGAGCTTGATCGCCGAGGACAGCGCCTTGATGGCGTCGTCCTGCCCGAACACCACCCGCTTCAGGTCGAGTTCGAGATTGGCGAGCGCACGCGTATCGTCGGTCGAAACCGTCTTCGGCGGGATGCGCGCCATCGTCGCGATGACCTGTTCAATCTCCTTGGCGGTGATCGTCTTCTTGCGCTTCGGCGCAGGCACCAGCATCTGCATTGCGCCGACTTCGTCGATCACGTCGATCGCCTTGTCCGGCAGCTTGCGGTCATTGATGTAGCGCGCCGACAATTCCACCGCCGACTTGATCGAATCGGGGGTGTACTTGACCTTGTGATGCTCCTCGAACGCGGAGCGCAGGCCGGTGAGGATCTTGATCGTATCCTCGACCGAAGGCTCGTTCACGTCGATCTTTTGGAACCGGCGCAGCAGCGCGCGATCCTTTTCGAAGTGGTTGCGGAACTCCTTGTAGGTCGTCGAGCCGATGCAGCGAATCTGGCCGCCCGACAGCGCGGGCTTCAGCAGGTTCGACGCATCCATCGCCCCGCCGCTGGTCGCACCCGCGCCGATGACGGTGTGGATTTCGTCGATGAACAGCACCGCGTGCGGCAACTTTTCGAGCTCGGTTACGACCTGCTTCAGCCGTTCCTCGAAATCGCCGCGATAGCGGGTGCCGGCGAGCAGCGCGCCCATGTCGAGCGAATAGATGACCGCGGGCAGCAGCACTTCGGGCACGTCGCCCTCGACGATCTTGCGCGCCAGCCCTTCCGCGATCGCGGTCTTGCCGACGCCGGGATCACCGACATACAGCGGGTTGTTCTTCGAACGGCGGCACAGGATCTGCACCGTGCGGTCGACCTCGGCCGAACGCCCGATCAGGGGATCGACCTTTCCGGTCTTCGCCTTTTCGTTCAGGTCGACGCAGAATTGCTTCAGCGCGCTCTCGTTCTTGCCCTTGTCGGCCGTTTTCGGGGTTTCCTTTTCATCGGCCCCCTTGGGCGCCGGGGTTTCGGTCGCGGTCGATCCGCCCTTGCCGACGCCATGGCTGATGAAGCTGACGGCATCGAGGCGGCTCATGTCCTGCTGCTGCAGGAAATAGACGGCGTAGGTCTCGCGCTCGCTGAACATCGCGACCAGCACGTTGGCGCCGTTCACTTCGTCGCGGCCCGACGACTGCACGTGCAGGATCGCGCGCTGCACGACCCGCTGGAAGCTGCTGGTCGGCGACGGATCGGTCGCGGCGTCCAGCTTGAACGTGTCGAGTTCGGTGTCGAGATAATGGGCGACGGTCGCGCGCAGTTCGTCGAGGTCGACGCCGCAGCCGGTCATCACCTTTGCCGCGTCGACGTCATCGGTCAGCGCGAACAGCAGATGTTCGAGGGTCGCATATTCGTGCCGGCGCGAGGATGCGGCCTCGAGCGCCTTGTGCAGCGTGGATTCCAGTGCGGATGCGAAGGATGGCATTATTTCACTCCGGTCGGCCGGCGAAAACGCGCCGGCCCTGCGTCCCGATCGCTCGGGTCTCCACCAATGTCGGTATGCCGCCGCCCGGCATCAAGCGGGGCGGAACATCTCATGACCGGAACAGCGCGTCGGCGCTGGCGCGGTGGTTGTTCGCCCGGTCGATCCGCGCGCGGCACCGGGCGATCTCGCCCTCCAGCGCGGCGATACGCCTGGTCAGTTCATCGACCGACAGCGGGTCCAGATCCTCGGCGAGCAACATGGGCAACAGGTTGCCACGAAGATGGTTAACATTTTCGTCGGGTTCCATGGCCAGCAGCGTTGACCCTGCCGCTGGCGATGTCAATAACGCCGGACACAGGGGGAAGAGCTTATGGACGTACCAGCGGCGATGCGTGCGATCGATCCGACGGAGCCGGGTGGCCCGGAGGTGCTGGTCGTGGTCGAACGCCCGACTCCGCGCCCCGCGCAGGGCGAGGTGCTGATCCGTGTCGCGGCGGCAGGAGTAAATCGCCCGGACGTGCTACAGCGCACCGGCGGCTATGCTCCGCCGCCCGGCGCACCGAGCATTCCCGGCCTGGAAGTTGCCGGCCATGTCGTCGCGGTCGGCGACGACGCCGATAGCCACCTGATCGGCCAGCCGGTGTGTGCGCTGCTCGCGGGCGGTGGCTATGCCGACTATGTTGCGGTGTCGGCCGGACAATGCCTGCCGATCCCCGATGGCCTGTCGATGGTCGAGGCGGCGGCGCTGCCCGAAACGCTCTTCACCGTGTGGACCAACCTGTTCGAGCGCGGCTATGCGGCAGAGGGCGACAGCGTGCTGGTCCATGGCGGCACCAGCGGCATCGGCACGATGGCGATCCTCCTCGGCAAGCTCTTTGGCATCGAGGTCATTGTCACCGTTGGCAGCGATGCGAAGGCACAGGCCGCGCGCGATCTGGGCGCGGCGCATGCGATCAATTACCGGACCGAGGACTTCGTCCAGCGGGTGGCAGAGATCACCGGCGGCAAGGGCGTCAGCGTCGTGCTCGACATGGTGGGTGGCGACTATGTGCCACGCAACCTGAAATGCCTGGGCGAGGATGGTCGCCATGTCTCGATCGCGGTGCAGGGCGGGGCGTGCGCTACGGTGCCGCTGTGGGACATCATGCGCCGCCGCCTGACGCTGACCGGATCGACGCTGCGTCCGCGCGATGCGGCGTTCAAGGAAATGGTCGCCGACGAATTGTCGCGTACCGTCTGGCCACATGTCGCATCGGGCAAGCTGCGCCCGGTGATGGACCGGACCTTTCCACTGGAACAGGCCGCCGACGCGCATCGTCGGATGGAGGCCGGGGATCATGTCGGCAAGATCGTCCTGACCCTGGAATAAAGGGGATAAGAGGGCAGGCACCCCGGCGCTTGCCCTTTGCGGCGACCTGTCCTAAGCCCGTATCCAGTGTGGCCGCCCGGTTTGGGCGGCCCTTTCTATTTCGGAGACCCGTCGTGGCCCAGCCGCTGATGCCGCACGCGACCGCTTCCTGGCTGGTCGACAATACCGCCTTGTCCTTTCCGCAGATCGCCGACTTCTGTGGCCTGCACGTGCTAGAGGTGCAGGCGATCGCCGACGACACCGCCGCGACCAAGCTGACCGGCCGCGATCCGGTGCGCGCGCACGAACTGACGATGGAAGAGATCGAGAAGGGGCAGAAGAACCCCGACTACCGCCTGGTGATGATGAAGGGCCCGGAACAGGTCCGCCGGACCAAGGGGCCGCGCTACACCCCGGTCAGCAAGCGGCAGGACAAGCCGGACGGCATCGCCTGGATCATCCGCAACCACCCGGAAATCAGCGACGGCGCGATCGGCAAGTTGATCGGCACCACCCGCACGACCATCGCCGCGATCCGCGACCGCACGCACTGGAACATCGGCAACATCACGCCGAAGGACCCGGTGACGCTGGGCCTGTGTTCGCAGCGCGAGCTGGACGCGCTGGTCGGCAAGGCGGCGAAGGCCGCCGGCATCGAGGCGCCGGCCGACACCCGTCTGGAAGGCGACCGTGAGGCGCTGATCGAGCAGCTGCGCAACGAACGCACCCAGGCGGCGCGCGACGCCGAACTGGCCGAGCGCGGCGAGACCGCCGAACCGTTGAGCTTCTTCGACCCGTTCAAGCGCTGATCCACCCCACCCGGTGACGCATTGCCGGCCCGGCCATCCTCGGATGGTCGGGTCGTTTGCGTATCGGCGGCAATGGCTTAGGCTGCGCGTTCCCGAAGCGGAGTGCCAAGCCGATGTCCGAAGACCTGACCGCCCGCGCGATCGCGCTGTACGACGCCTTCACCCACGAACATCACGACCGCCGTACGTTCATGGCGCAGATGGTGGCGCTCGCCGGATCGGCCGCCGCTGCCGAAGTGCTGATCGCCGGCATCGCGGCATCCCCCGCCGCCGCGCAGCAGGTGGCGGCGAACGACCCGCGGCTCGACGTGGCAAAGGCGAGCGGCACCGAAGCCGGCCATCCCGCCAGCGCCTATTTCGCGGCACCCAAGGGCGGGCGCGCCTTGCCGCTGGTACTGGTCATCCACGAAAATCGCGGGCTGAACGCACATATCGAGGATGTCGCGCGGCGAATCGCCCTTGCCGGGTTCCGCGTGATCGCCCCCGACCTGCTCGCCCCCCAGGGCGGGACGCCGGCCGACGAGGACAAGGCGCGCGCGATGATCGGCACGATCGACTACGACGCCGCGCTGGCACAGGCGAAGGCTTATCTGGCCAAGGCACGCGGCGAGCGCAAAGGGCTGCGCACCGGCGTCGTCGGGTTCTGCTGGGGCGGGGCGTTCGTCAATCGGCTGGCGGTGGCCGACCCGCTGCTGACCGCCGGGGTCAGCTATTACGGCCCGGCACCCGATCCGACCGAGGCGGCCAAGGTCCGCGCTGCGCTGCTGCTGCAACTCGCGGGCAAGGACGCGCGGGTGAATGCGACCGCGCTGCCATGGGGCGAGGCGCTGCGCAAGGCGGGCAAGCGGGCGACCACCCATGTCTATCCGAACGTCGATCATGCCTTCAACAACGACACGTCGGCGGCGCGCTATGATGCGGCGGCAGCGAAGCTGGCATGGGACCGCACCATCGCGTTTCTGCGTCACGAACTTGACGCGAAATAGGAGGATGTTCCACCTTCGTTCCTAACGAATCGCAGGGGGAGAAACACGATGGCTGGACTGACGCTCTACACCAACCCGATGTCGCGCGGGCGGATCGCCCGATGGATGTTGGAGGAGGTCGGCGCGGACTATGCGGTCGAGGTGCTGGGCTATGGCGGCACGATGAAGGCCGACGCCTATCTCGCGATCAACCCGATGGGGAAGGTGCCGGCGATCGTCCATGATGGGCGGGTCGTGACCGAATGCGCCGCGATCTGCGCCTATCTGGCCGACGCCTTCCCCGATGCGGGACTGGCCCCGACGGATGCCGAGCGCGCGGATTACTACCGCTGGATGTTCTTTGCTGCCGGGCCGCTGGAGCAGGCGATCACCAACCGCTCGCTGGGCGTGGTGCCAAGCGACGATCAGCAGCGGATGGTCGGCTATGGCGATTACGATCGCGTGGTCACGGTGCTGGAGGCGGCGGTTGCGGCGCATCCCTATATCGCGGGCGATCGCTTCACGGCGGCCGACGTCTATGTCGGGTCGCACGTCATGTGGGGTACGCAGTTCGGGACGTTGCCCAAGCTGGACGCGTTCACGGCGTATCTTGGACGACTGCTCGAACGGCCGGCCTATGCCCGCGCCAGCGAACTGGACGACGCGGCGGTGGCAGAGATGCAGGCGGCGGGGTGAGGTAGCCGACCATTCCGTTCGTGCCGAGTGGTCGCTGAGCTTGTCGAAGCGGCTACTCAGGACGAACGGATGGGGCGAACCTCAACGCCGCACATTGATCAGCCAGACCTTCGGCTGACCGGTCGGCTGCGGTTTCCCGTCCAGACGCCGCGCGCGCAGGATGCGGACGGGATCGAGGATCATCTGGCCCTTCATCGCGTCCGATCCGCCGCCGGTCGGCTTGGCGAGGATGCGCTTGACCACGTCCATGCCGCCGACGACCCGCCCGAACGCGGCATAGCCGGCAAAGTCGCCCTTCGCATCCATGCTGGGCATCGCGCCGACCAGCAGGACGAAATTGCCGCCCGCCGAATTGGCCTCTGGCCGCCTGGCCATCGAGATCGCACCGTCGACATGTTTGACCCCGGTGCGGTCGGTGCGTTCATGGGGGAAGGGGGGCAGGATGCGGCGGGCATCGGTGCGGATGCCGCCCTGCACGAACCCCAGCTTCGGATCGGCCTTGCGCCGCGCCGACCGATAGAAATCGGTATCGTCGAACCGGCCATCATCGACATAGGCGAGGAAGTTCTTCGACGTCGCCGGCGCGCGCTTCACATCCAGCGCGACGATGATCGATCCGACGTTGGTGTCGATTTTCACCCGGACATAGCCGGGCGTGGCGCGGGTGGCGGATTGGGCGGACGCCGGCGCGGCAAAGGCCAGCAGGAACAGGGCAAGCAGGATACGCATCATCGCCCCCTAACGCCCGAAGCCGCCGGGCGGAAGCGCGTCAGTCCGCCTGCATCGCGGCATATTCGGCCAGCAGCGATCCGAACGCCTCAGCCGGCGGAAAGCCGGGATAGCGGTGCCGCGCCGGAGTCGTCGCCCATGGCAGCGCTTCGTCGGTGCAGGTGTCGATGAACGGCGCGAAGCCCTCCGGTCGGTCGAGTGCGCCGACGCGGACATTGGTGAAGCCGGGATCGGGTTCGATCCGGGTGAACAGCCAGCTTTTGCAATGGTCGCAATGATGATGCCGGACCTGTTCGCCGTGCAGTCCGCCGATCACGGTCGCGCCGGTGACGTGCAGCGCGGCGCCCGGCACCGCGACGCTCAACGAAAAGGCGCTGCCCGACATCTGCCGGCATCCGTGACAATGGCACGCCATGGTCATCATCGGCGCGGCATCGATCCGCAGCCGCACCCGCCCGCAACGGCAGCCGCCTTCTATCGGCAGGGCAGGGGGCATCGCATCACTCCGTTGGCGCGAAAGATCGTCGCGGTATAAACCGCGCAGAGAGGGCGACAACAGGGGTGGGCGAACGATGATGATGGCGCGGGCGATCCTGTGGCCGACCTTTGCACTGGTCGCGCTGATCTTCCTGGTCGGCATCACGCTGTTGCAGGCGCGGATCGGGCATATGCGGCGGCAGCGTCCGCGCGCGGCGGACCTGGCCGACGGCGATGCGACTCGCGCCTATTTCCGCCCGGTCGAACGGCCCGCCGCCAATCTGGCGAATCTGTTCGAGATGCCGGTGCTGTATTTTGCGCTGGTGCCGCTGCTGCTGGTCACCGGCCTCGCCACGCTGGCGCAGGTGGCGCTCGCCTGGGCCTATGTCGCCGTTCGTGCGGGGCACAGCATCGCGCACATCACCGGCCGGGTACGGCCGCGCTTCGTCCTGTTCCTCGTGTCGAACGGGGTGCTGGGCGCGATGTGGGTGGGATTTGCGATCGATATCGGCTTTTCGGCACGTTGACGCACCGGAACGGCGAGCGTTACGCGACGTTGGAGTCGCATCCTTTCGGAGATTTGCCATGGTCCGTTTCGCCGCCGCCTTGCCCGTCCTTGCCCTGCTGGGTGCCTGTGGTGGGCAGGAGATCGTGACGACCAACGACGCGAACGTCGTGTCGAACGACGCCTATGCCAACGCGGCCTTCCGCAACGATGGCGAGGTCGGCAACGAGATGATCGCGATCAACCCGATGGAGACCGAGGCTAATTCGGTGACGACCGCGGGCGATGCGATGATGGGCAATACGCCCGACGGGATGAACGCGACCATGGGCAACGCCGCCAACTGATCGCGCCTGCGTGGGCCTGCGGAGGTCCGCCGCGTGCCATTGACCGATCGGGGGCGCATCGGTATAGGCCGCGCGTCCCACTGGGTCGGCGTCCTAGCCGTCGTCGGCCTGCATGTGGGTTCAAAGAGCTGAACATTGCTGGAGACATCGGCCCCGAGGGTTTGCGCCCACGTGGCCTTTGCGCATTTCTGACAGGAACGGCTCCGGCAAAGTAACCGCAAGATAAGGTGAAGGGCTTCATGCCGACGATCAACCAGCTGGTCCGCAAGGGCCGCGAACCGCAGAAGGCCAAGTCGAAGGTCCCTGCGATGGACCAGAACCCGCAGAAGCGCGGTGTCTGCACCCGCGTCTACACGACGACTCCGAAGAAGCCGAACTCGGCACTGCGCAAGGTGGCCAAGGTTCGCCTGACCAACCAGCGCGAAGTCATCAGCTACATTCCGGGTGAAGGCCACAACCTTCAGGAGCACTCGGTCGTGCTGATCCGCGGCGGTCGTGTGCGCGATCTTCCCGGCGTTCGCTACCACGTCCTGCGCGGCGTGCTCGATACGCAGGGTGTCAAGGATCGCCGCCAGTCGCGTTCGAAGTACGGCGCCAAGCGTCCGAAGTGATCCTGTGCCGCGCTGATCGCCAGCGCGGCCTGAGGTCCATCTACCCCCAGTAAGCCCCCGACGGGTTCGGGAACCGGCTGAAGATTGAAGGAATATCTGATGGCTCGTCGTCGTCGTCCCGAAAAGCGGGAAATCCTGCCTGATCCCGTATACGGGGATGAGGTTCTGACCAAGTTCATGAATTCGGTGATGCTGGACGGCAAGAAGTCCGTCGCCGAAGGCATCGTGTATTCGGCATTCGAAACCGTCGAGAGCCGCGCGAAGCGCGACCCGCTGGGCGTGTTCCACGATGCGCTGAACAACGTGAAGCCGAACATCGAAGTGCGTTCGCGCCGCGTCGGTGGTGCGACGTACCAGGTTCCGGTCGAAGTCCGCTTCGAACGCGCCCAGGCACTCGCCATCCGTTGGCTGATCGCCTCGGCCCGCAACCGCAGCGAGAACACCATGTCGGCCCGCCTGTCGGGTGAGCTGATGGACGCTGCCAACAACCGCGGCAACGCCGTCAAGAAGCGCGAAGACACGCACCGCATGGCGGAAGCGAACCGCGCCTTCTCGCACTACCGCTGGTAAGCTCAGGCGGTGGCTTTTCACCGCTGAACTAACCGCCTATATCGTGGGGAGCGGGCGTCATGCCTCGCTCCCCACATTGCTAAGGAAGCACGATCATGGCCCGCAGCCATCCGCTCGAACGGTATCGTAACATCGGCATCATGGCGCACATCGACGCCGGCAAAACGACCACCACCGAGCGTATTCTTTACTACACCGGCAAGTCCTACAAGATCGGCGAAGTGCACGAAGGCACCGCCACCATGGACTGGATGGAGCAGGAGCAGGAACGCGGCATCACCATCACCTCGGCGGCAACCACCTGCAAGTGGCGCGCTGAAGAGGGCAAGGGTGAAGAGCACCTGATCAACATCATCGACACCCCCGGCCACGTCGACTTCACGATCGAAGTCGAACGTTCGCTGCGCGTGCTCGACGGTGCGGTCGCCTGTTTCGACGGCGTTGCCGGCGTGGAGCCGCAGTCGGAAACCGTGTGGCGTCAGGCCGACAAGTACGGCGTGCCGCGCATGTGCTTCGTCAACAAGCTCGACCGCACCGGCGCCGACTTCTATTTCTGCGTCGACTCGATCATCGAACGCCTCGGTGCGCGTCCGGCGGTCCTATATCTCCCGATCGGTATCGAAGGTGGCTTCAAGGGCCTGGTCGACCTGGTCGAGAACCGCGCGATCATCTGGCTCGAAGAGTCGCTGGGCGCGAAGTTCGAATATCAGGACATTCCGGAAGACATGAAGGAAAAGGCTGCGAAGTATCGCAGCGACCTGATCGAAATGGCCGTCGAGCAGGACGACGACCTGATGGAAGCCTATCTCGAAGGCAATGAACCGTCGGTCGCCGATCTGAAGAAGCTGATCCGCAAGGGCACGCTTGGCATGCAGTTCGTGCCGATCGTCTGCGGTTCGGCGTTCAAGAACAAGGGCGTGCAGCCGCTGCTCGACGCCGTGGTCGACTATCTGCCGTCGCCGCTGGACATTCCGGACGTGCAGGGCGTGAAGCTCGACGGCGAGACCCCGGATTCGCGTCCGGCCGCCGACGATGCGCCGATGTCGCTGCTGGCGTTCAAGATCATGAACGATCCGTTCGTCGGCTCGCTCACCTTCGCCCGCATCTATTCGGGTACGCTGACCAAGGGCGGCTACCTGAACTCGGTGAAGGACAAGAAGGAAAAGATCGGCCGTATGCTTCTCATGCACGCGAACTCGCGTGAGGACATCGACGAGGCGCGCGCCGGTGACATCGTCGCCATCGCGGGTCTGAAGGAAACGACGACCGGCGACACGCTGTGCGACGCTTCGAACCCGATCATCCTCGAGCGCATGGAGTTCCCGGAACCCGTCATCGAGCTGTCAGTGGAACCGAAGACCAAGGCCGACCAGGAAAAGATGGGCATCGCGCTCAACCGCCTGGCTGCCGAGGATCCCTCGTTCCGCGTGTCGACCGATCACGAATCGGGCCAGACGATCATCAAGGGCATGGGTGAACTTCACCTCGAAATCCTCGTCGATCGCATGAAGCGCGAGTTCAAGGTGGAAGCGAACGTCGGTGCGCCGCAGGTGGCGTATCGCGAATATCTCGCCAAGCCGGTCGAGCTGACCTACACCCACAAGAAGCAGTCGGGTGGTTCGGGCCAGTTCGGCGAAGTGAAGGTGAAGGTCATCCCGGGCGAGCGTGGCACCGGCTACCAGTTCTTCGACGAGATCAAGGGCGGCAACATCCCGCGCGAATATATCCCGTCGGTGGAAAAGGGCATGCGCGAGACGGCACAGACCGGTTCGCTGATCGGCTTCCCGATCATCGACTTCGAAGTGCACCTGATCGACGGCAAGTACCACGATGTCGACTCGTCGGCGCTGGCGTTCGAAATCTGCGCCCGTGGCGCGATGCGCGAAGCGGCCCAGAAGGCCGGCATCAAGCTGCTCGAGCCGATCATGAAGGTCGAGGTCGTGACCCCGGAAGACTATCTGGGCGATGTCATCGGCGACATGAACAGCCGTCGTGGCCAGATCCAGGGCACCGACAGCCGCGGCAACGCGCAGACCGTCGAAGCGATGGTCCCGCTGGCCAACATGTTCGGCTATGTGAACCAGCTCCGCTCGTTCACGCAGGGCCGCGCGCAATACTCGATGCAGTTCTCGCACTATGACGAAGTGCCGCAGAACGTTGCCGACGAAGTGAAGGCTAAGATGGCCTGAGGCGCACGGGGCTAAGCCAGCTTAGCCCCGAGACGCCGAAAGGCCGGCCGGCGGGGCGGTCGCACGACCGTCCCGTCCGACGACGAATTTACTTCGTCGTCCTGTCCCCGGTTCGGGGGCTGGCATTACGAAACAACACCCGCTAAAGGGCCGCGTTCGCGTGGCCCCGGCGGCACCGAATTCGAATCAGAAGGTAGGAAAATGGCTAAGGCAAAATTCGAGCGGAACAAGCCGCACCTCAACATCGGCACCATCGGTCACGTCGACCACGGCAAGACCTCGCTGACCGCCGCGATCACCAAGGTGCTGGCGGACACGATGGGCGGCGTCGCCGTCGACTTCGCCAACATCGACAAGGCTCCGGAAGAGCGCGAGCGCGGCATCACCATCTCGACCGCGCACGTCGAGTATGAGACCGCCGCCCGCCACTATGCGCACGTCGACTGCCCGGGTCACGCCGACTATGTGAAGAACATGATCACTGGCGCCGCGCAGATGGACGGCGCGATCCTGGTCGTGTCGGCCACCGACGGCCCGATGCCGCAGACCAAGGAGCACATCCTGCTCGCCAAGCAGGTCGGCGTTCCCACCATGGTCGTCTTCCTGAACAAGGTCGATCTGGTCGACGACGAGGAAATCCTCGAACTCGTCGAAATGGAAATCCGCGAAGAACTGTCGAAGCGTGAATTCGACGGCGACAACATTCCGATCATCCGCGGCTCGGCCACCTGCGCCCTGTCGGGTTCGGACCAGAAGCTGGGCCAGGAAGCCATCCTGGAACTGATGAAGGCCGTCGACGAGTCGATCCCGCAGCCGGAGCGTCCGCTGGACAAGCCGTTCATGATGCCGATCGAAGACGTGTTCTCGATCTCGGGTCGTGGTACGGTTGTGACCGGCCGCGTCGAAACCGGCATCGTGAAGGTCGGCGAAGAAGTCGAAATCGTCGGCATCCACGAGTCGGTCCGCAAGACCGTCGTGACCGGCGTCGAAATGTTCCGCAAGCTGCTCGACCAGGGCCAGGCCGGCGACAACATCGGCGCGTTGATCCGCGGCGTCGCCCGTGACGAAGTGGAGCGTGGTCAGGTTCTGGCGAAGCCGGGCTCGATCACCCCGCACACCGACTTCCAGTCGTCGGTGTACGTGCTGTCGAAGGACGAAGGTGGCCGTCACACGCCGTTCTTTGCCAACTATCGTCCGCAGTTCTACTTCCGCACCACGGACGTCACCGGCACGATCGAGCTGCCGGAAGGCACTGAAATGGTCATGCCGGGCGACGAAGTTGCCCTCGGCGTGAAGCTGATCGCACCGATCGCCATGGACGTCGGCCAGCGTTTCACCATCCGTGAAGGCGGTCGTACCGTCGGCGCAGGGGTTGTCAGCGGCATCGACAAGTAATATAGCGACTCGAACAGGTGGCGGTCCCCGGAGACGGGGGCCGCCATTTGCTATTTTATGAGGGCACCTCGCTTGTAGCTGGGGTTTCCACTAAGCCATTCGTTGTTAATCAAGAGCCGTTCCGACGGCCCGCTCTTTCGCATCGGTAGGACCATGGACAACAATATCCGCATTCGCCTGAAGGCGTTCGACCATCGCGTGCTCGACCAGGCGGCCGGCGACATCGCCGACACCGCGCGTCGCACCGGCGCCCTGATCCGTGGACCGATCCCGCTGCCCACGCACATCGACAAGTTCACGGTCAACCGCGGCCCGCACATCGACAAGAAGTCGCGCGAGCAGTTCGAGACCCGCACCTACAAGCGTCTGCTCGACATCGTGCAGCCGACCCCCCAGACCGTGGACGCGCTGATGAAGCTCGACCTCGCGGCAGGGGTGGACGTAGAGATCAAGCTGGCGTAATAGCCGCTTGCCGCGACGTAGGGTGATTCCGCCCTGCGTCGCGCTTTCGCTTCCCGTTGGGTCCCTTGGGGCCACACGGTAGAGGCCGGGAAAGCAACCAAAGGGATACCGAACGGCACAACGCTTCCGGGCAAGTGCTGTTGTCCGCGTCCCCGCTATCGTCGATGCAACCCTTCGGTGGGGAATATCGGCGATGTCTGGCCCTGGCGGGGGCGTGCAGATCGCAAGGGCTGGGGCTTCGGAGGCGGGTGACCGCGCACCGGAGCCTTTTTCGTTAGGCAAGCTCGTCGTCAAGACGAGCCTCTGTTGGAGGAGTTGGTCATGCGTACTGGTGTGATCGCGAAGAAAATGGGTATGACCCGGTTGTTCCAGGACGACGGGCGCCACGTGCCCGTCACCGTCCTGCAGCTGGAAGACGTGCAGGTCGTCGCCCGTCGTGAAATGGACCGTGACGGTTATGTCGCGGTGCAGCTCGGCGCCGGCGTTGCCAAGGCGAAGAATGTCGCCAAGCCGCAGCGCGGCCATTTCGGCAAGGCCGAAGTGACCCCGAAGGCGCGCGTGGTCGAGTTCCGCGTTGCGGACGATGCGCTGCTGGATGTCGGTGCCACCATCGGTGCCGACCACTATGTCGCCGGACAGCTGGTCGACGTTTCGGGCCGTACGCAGGGCAAGGGCTTTGCGGGCGCCATGAAGCGCTGGAACTTCGGCGGTCTGCGCGCCACGCACGGCGTGTCGGTGTCGCACCGTTCGCACGGTTCGACCGGTCAGCGTCAGGATCCGGGCAAGGTCTTCAAGAACAAGAAGATGGCCGGCCACATGGGCGACCGTAACCGCACGCAGCAGAACCTGCAGGTCGTGTCGACCGACGTCGAGCGTGGGCTGATCTTCATCAAGGGTTCGGTTCCCGGTCACAAGGGCAGCTGGCTGACGGTCAAGGACGCGGTGAAGGTCGCGCGCCATGCCGACGCGCCGTATCCCGCAGGGCTGAAGAGCGCCAACAGCAACGACGCGGCCGCACCGGCAGCGACCGACGGCCAGGAGGGCTGATCATGAAGGTCAAGGTACAGACCCTCGATGCCGTCGAAAGCGGCGATATCGAGCTGAACGACGAGGTGTTCGGCCTCGATCCGCGTGCGGACATCCTGCACCGGGTCGTGACCTGGCAGCTCGAGAAGCGTCGCGGCACCGCCCGCGGCACCCGCGAGCGCGCCGATGTCGCGCGTTCGGGCAAGAAGCTGGGTCGCCAGAAGGGCGGCGGTGTGGCTCGTCACGGCGATCGCCGCGCTCCGGTGTTCATCGGCGGTGGTAAGGCGCACGGCGCCCGCGTCCGCGACTTCAACCCGGGCCTGAACAAGAAGGTTCGCGCTCTGGGCCTGAAGATGGCGCTGTCGAGCCATGCCAAGGCGGGTTCGCTGGTGGTTCTGGACGGCCTGACCGTCGAGAACGGCAAGACCCAGGTCCTGCTCGGCAACCTCGCGAAGCTGGGCTTCGGCAAGACCTCGCTGGTCATCGACGGCGACGCGGTGGAAAACACCTTCGCGCTGGCAGCGCGCAACCTCCGTCAGGTCAATGTCCTGCCGGCCGGTGGCGCCAACGTCTATGACATCCTGAAGCACGACACGCTGGTCCTGACCCGCGCGGCGATCGAAAAGCTGGAGGCCCGCTTCAATGGCTAAGCAGCAGCAGTCGGCTATCGACATCCGTCACTACGACGTGGTGCTTAGCCCCCACATCACCGAAAAGGCGACGATGCTCTCCGAGCATAACGCCGTCGTCTTCAAGGTCGCGAACAAGGCGTCGAAGCCGGAGATCAAGGCAGCGGTCGAAGCGCTGTTCAACGTCACCGTCACCGGCGTCAACACGATCGTGACCAAGGGCAAGACCAAGAAGTGGAAGGGCGCGCCCTACACTCGCTCGGACTTCAAGAAGGCGATCGTGACGCTGGCCGAAGGCCAGTCGATCGACATTACCGAGGGGGCCAAGTAACATGGCACTCAAGCAATATAATCCGACCACGCCGTCGCAGCGTGGCCTGGTCCTGATAGACCGTTCGGCGCTGTACAAGGGCCGTCCGGTCAAGGCGCTGACCGAAGGCAAGACCAAGACCGGCGGTCGCAACAACAAGGGCCATGTGACCTCGCGCGGCATCGCCGGCGGTCACAAGCAGCGCTACCGCATCATCGACTTCAAGCGTCGCCTGTGGGACGTCGAAGGCACCGTGGACCGGATCGAATATGATCCCAACCGCACCGCCTTCATCGCGCTCATCAACTATGGTGCGGACGAAGCGGGCAAGGACCGCGTCGCTTACATCATCGCGCCGCAGCGTCTGAACGTCGGCGACAAGGTGATCGCGGGCAAGAAGACCGACGTGAAGCCGGGCAACGCGATGGAACTGGGCCAGGTGCCGGTCGGCACGATCGTCCACAACATCGAGATGAAGCCGGGCAAGGGCGGTCAGATCGCTCGTTCGGCCGGCACGTACGTGCAGGTCGTCGGCCGCGACAAGGGCATGGTCATCGTCCGCCTGAACTCGGGTGAGCAGCGCTACATCCACGCCGCCTGCATGGCGACGATCGGTGCGGTGTCGAACCCCGACAACCAGAACCAGAATCTGGGCAAGGCCGGTCGCAACCGCTGGAAGGGCATTCGCCCGCTGACGCGCGGCGTCGCCAAGAACCCGGTCGACCACCCGCACGGCGGTGGTGAAGGCCGGACCTCGGGCGGTCGTCACCCGGTCACCCCGTGGGGCAAGCCGACCAAGGGCGCGCGCACGCGGCACAACAAGGCGACGGACAAGATGATTATCCGTAGCCGTCACGCGAAGAAGAAGGGCTAAGCGATGGCTCGTTCCGTATGGAAGGGTCCGTTCGTGGACCTCAATCTGCTGAAGAAGGCAGAAGTGGCGCAGGACGCCGGCACCCGTGCCGGCCCGATCAAGACCTGGTCGCGCCGTTCGACCATTCTCCCGCAGTTCGTCGGCCTGACGTTCAACGTCTATAACGGCCGCAAGTTCGTGCCGGTTTCGGTCAACGAAGACATGGTGGGCATGAAGCTCGGCGAGTTCGCTCCGACGCGCTTCTTCCCCGGCCACGCCGCCGACAAGAAGGGCAAGCGCTGATGAGCAAGCAGGCAGCACCCCGTCGCGTTGGTGACAAGGAAGCCCTGGCAGTCGCGACTCAGGTCCGCGGCTCGGCCCAGAAGCTGAACCTCGTCGCCGCGCTCATCCGCAACCGCTCGGCGAGCGATGCGATGAACATCCTCGCCTTCTCGAAGAAGGCGATGGCGGTCGATGTCCGCAAGTGCCTCGCTTCGGCGATCGCGAATGCGGAAAACAACCACAACCTCGACGTCGACGCACTCGTCGTCAAGGAAGCCTCGGTCGGCAAGTCGATCACGATGAAGCGTTTCGCGACCCGTGGTCGCGGCAAGTCGACGCGCATCCTGAAGCCGTTCAGCCGCGTGCGCATCGTCGTGTCCGAGGTGGAGGAAGCGTAATGGGTCACAAGTCCAATCCCATCGGTCTGCGTCTGCAGATCAACCGCACCTGGGACAGCCGTTGGTATGCCGAAGGCGCCGACTATGGCCGTCTCCTGCTGGAGGATCTGAAGATCCGCCAGTACATCATGAAGACGCTGCCGCAGGCCGCGATCTCCAAGGTGGTCATCGAGCGTCCGGCCAAGCTGTGCCGCATCTCGATCTTCGCGGCCCGTCCGGGCGTGATCATCGGCAAGAAGGGCACCGACATCGAAAAGCTTCGCAAGAAGCTGGGTACGATGACGGGCTCGGACGTGTCGCTGAACATCGTCGAAATCCGCAAGCCGGAAATCGACGCGAAGCTCGTCGCGCAGGGCATTGCCGATCAGCTCGAGCGTCGTATCGCCTTCCGCCGCGCCATGAAGCGTGCGGTGCAGTCGGCGATGCGCCTGGGTGCCGATGGCATCCGCGTCGCTTGCGGCGGTCGTCTGGGCGGTGCGGAAATCGCCCGTTCGGAAGGCTATCGCGAAGGTCGCGTTCCGCTGCACACGCTGCGTGCCAACCTCGACTATGCCGAGGCCGAAGCACACACCGCGTACGGCGTCTGCGGCGTCAAGGTCTGGATCTTCAAGGGTGAGATCCTCGGCCATGACCCGATGGCGCAGGACCGGCTGATGATGGAGGCTCAGACCTCCGGCGTGCGCCCCGCGCGCGACGATCACCGCCGCTAAGGATAATTTGAGATGCTGCAACCAAAGCGCACCAAGTTCCGCAAGGCCTTCAAGGGCCGCATCCATGGCGATGCCAAGGGCGGTACGTCGCTGAACTTCGGGTCGTATGGCCTGAAGGCGATGGAGCCGGAGCGGATCACCGCCCGCCAGATCGAGGCGGCTCGCCGCGCGATCACGCGTCACATCAAGCGCCAGGGCCGCTTGTGGATCCGGATTTTCCCGGATCTGCCGGTGTCGTCGAAGCCTGCCGAAGTCCGCATGGGCTCGGGCAAGGGTTCGCCCGAATTCTGGGTCGCCCGCGTCAAGCCGGGTCGCATCCTGTTCGAACTGGACGGCGTGCCCGGTCCGCTCGCCGCGGAGGCGTTCGAACGCGCCGCGATGAAGCTGCCGATCGCGGTCAAGGTCGTTGCCCGTCTGGGCGACACCTCGCACCTGGAGGGTTGATTATGACGAAGGCAACCGATCTTCGCGGCAAGAACGACGACCAGCTGGTCGAGGAACTGACCAGCCTGAAGCGTGAGGCGTTCAACCTCCGTTTCCAGGCGGCGACCAGCCAGCTGGAAAAGCCGACCCGCGTGAAGGAAGTCCGTCGCGACATCGCGCGGATCAAGACGCTGCAGGGCGAGCGTTCGCGCTCGTCCGACAAGTAAGGACGAGAGACATGCCGAAGCGCGTGCTGACCGGGATGATCGTCTCGGACAAGACCGACAAGACGGTGGTGGTCAAGGTAGAGCGGAAGGTCAAGCACCCCCTCTACGGCAAGATCATCCGCCGTTCGAAGAAGTACCATGCCCATGACGAGGGCAATGAGTATCGCGAAGGCGAGACCGTGCGCATCGAAGAGACCGCGCCGATCTCGAAGCTGAAGACCTGGAAGGTGATCGAGCGGGTCAACACCCACGCGACGCCGGCAGAGGTCGCAGCCGAGGCGTAAGCCTTTGCAGGGGCGGGGGTGAAGACCTCCGCCCCACATGCAATTCCGGGGTTAGACCCGGATATGACGAACATTTGCGGAGAGGCGCTTGCCTTTTCGCCATGGGGCGGTTAATGGGCCGCTCCCCCCGGCGCGGTATGTCCGCAGCCGGGGGTTCATTTTTAGCAGGCGGGGTCCGGTCGGAATCGGCCCCATAGGGTAAGGAATCGCATCCATGATTCAGATGCAATCCAATCTCGACGTCGCTGACAACAGCGGCGCGAAGCGGGTGCAGTGCATCAAGGTGCTTGGCGGGTCCAAGCGCCGCGTGGCGGGCGTCGGCGACGTCATCGTCGTCAGCATCAAGGAAGCCGCCCCGCGCGGCCGCGTGAAGAAGGGTGACGTGCACCGCGCCGTCATCGTTCGCACCGCCAAGGACATCCGTCGTAGCGACGGTTCGGTGATCCGCTTCGACGGCAATGCCGCCGTGCTGGTCAACAAGAACGAGGAGCCGATCGGCACCCGTATCTTTGGCCCGGTGGTCCGCGAGCTGCGCTCGAAGGGCTTCATGAAGATCATCTCGCTCGCGCCTGAGGTGCTGTAATGGCTGCTGCCAAGATCAAGAAGGGCGACACCGTGATCGTCCTGTCGGGCAAGGACAAGGGCAAGACCGGCCAGGTCACCCAGTCGATGCCGAAGGACGGCAAGGTCGTCGTCGCCGGCGTGAACATCGCCGTGCGCCACAAGAAGCCGAACCAGGCCGACCCGCAGGGTGGTCTGGTGCGCTCGGAAGCGCCGATGCACGTCAGCAAGGTCGCGCACGTCGTCGACGGCAAGCCGACCCGGGTTCGTTTCGAACTCCGCGACGGCAAGAAGGTTCGGGTCGCCGTGAAGGGCGGGGAGGTCATCAATGGCTGATGCATATAAGCCGCGCATGAAGGCGATCTATGACGATCGCATCGTGAAGGCGATGACCGACAAGTTCGGTTACAAGAACGTGATGGAAATCCCGCGTCTCGACAAGATCGTCCTGAACATGGGCGTTGGCGAAGCGACGCAGGACAAGAAGAAGGTCGAGCAGGCCAGTTCTGAAATGGAGCTGATCGCCGGCCAGAAGCCTGTCGTCACGAAGGCGAAGAAGTCGATCGCGCAGTTCAAGCTGCGTGAAGGCATGGCGATTGGCTGCAAGGTCACGCTGCGCCGCGAGCGGATGTACGAATTCCTCGACCGCTTCATCACCATCGCGCTTCCCCGCGTCCGCGACTTTCGTGGCCTGAACCCGAAGTCGTTCGACGGCCGTGGCAACTATGCCTGCGGCATCAAGGAACAGATCGTGTTCCCCGAAATCAACTATGACCGCATCGACAAGGTGCGCGGCATGGATGTGATCGTGACCACCACCGCCAAGACCGACGAAGAGGCTCGCGAGCTTCTCCGTCTCTTCGGTTTCCCCTTCCCGCAGGAAGAGGGCGCCGAGGAACAGAAGGCGGCGTAATCCGGTCCGCCCCCGGCAACGGGGGCGGCCGTTCGCTTTAACGAAGAGAGCTTAAGTCCATGGCGAAACTGAGTTCCGTGAACAAGAACGAGCGCCGTCGCGCACTCGTCAAGAAGTTCGCGCCCAAATATGCGAAGCTGAAGGCGATCGCAGCCGATACGTCGCTCGACGAGACCGAGCGTCTGATCGCGCGGCTGAAGATGGCCGAGATTCCCCGCAACGGGAATCCGACCCGCATCCGCAACCGTTGCGAGCTGACGGGTCGTCCCCGCGGCTATTATCGCAAGTTCCGTCTCGCCCGCGTCATGCTGCGTGAACTGGCCAACAAGGGCCTGATCCCCGGCGTCACGAAGTCGAGCTGGTAAGGAACACAGCAATGGCATTGACCGATCCCCTGGGTGACATGCTCACCCGCATCCGCAACGGCCAGCGCGCGCGCAAGGACAGTGTCCTGACGCCTGCCAGCAAGTTGCGGGCCCGTGTCCTCGACGTGTTGCAGCGCGAGGGCTATATCCGTGGCTACAGCGAAGAGCAGATGGGCCCCGCGGCCGGCATCCGCATCGAGCTGAAGTATTTCGAAGGCCAGCCGGCGATCAAGCACGTCGCGCGCGTCTCGAAGCCCGGTCGCCGCGTCTATTCGGGTTCGCAGGAACTGCCGAAGGTGCGCAACGGCCTGGGCATCACCATCGTCTCGACGCCGCGTGGCGTTCTGTCCGACGCCGAAGCGCGCGAACAGAATGTCGGTGGCGAAGTCCTTGCGGAGGTCTTCTGATGAGCCGCATCGGTAAGAAGGCAGTCCCGGTTCCGGCCGGCGTGACCGCCAACATCGCTGGGCGCGAGCTGAGCGTTAAGGGCCCCAAGGGCACGCTGACGCTGCCGCTGGCGGACGACATCGCCTATGCCGTCGAAGGCGACACCATTTCGGTGCAGCCGGCGAACGATACCAAGCGCGCTCGCGCGTTCTGGGGCATGCAGCGCACCCTCGTGCAGAACCTGATCACCGGCGTGACCACCGGCTTCACCAAGAAGCTGCTGATCACCGGCGTCGGCTATCGCGCCGCAGCGCAGGGCAAGAACCTGAAGCTGCAGCTCGGCTACAGCCACGACGTCAACATCGACGTGCCGGAAGGCATCGAGATCAAGACGCCCGATCAGACCACGATCGAAATCAGCGGGATCGACAAGCAGAAGGTCGGTCAGATCGCTGCCGAGATCCGTCGTTGGCGTAAGCCCGAGCCGTACAAGGGCAAGGGCATCAAGTACGACGGCGAGTTCATCTTCCGCAAGGAAGGGAAGAAGAAGTAATGACCAAGGGTCTCTCCCTCTTCGAGAAGCGCCGTCGGCGCAATCGCACCGCGCTCAAGGCGCGTTCGGGCGGCCGTGCGCGGCTGTCGATCCATCGTTCGGGCAAGCACATCTATGCCCAGGTCATCGACGACGCAGCGGGTCGCACCGTTGCCTCGGCGTCGACGCTGGAAAAGGACGTGCGCGGCACCTCGGGCGCGAACATCGATGCGGCTACCGCAGTCGGTACCCGCGTTGCGGAAGCGGCGAAGGCCGCCGGCGTGACGCAGGTCGTGTTCGACCGTGGCGGCTTCCTGTTCCACGGCCGCGTCAAGGCGCTGGCCGAGGCCGCCCGCGAAGCCGGATTGGAGTTCTAAGACATGGCTGACGAAAACAATCAGGCCGAAACCCCCGCCGCCGACGTGTCGGCAGCGCCGGGTGGCGAGCAGCCGCAGGGCCGTGGTCCGCGTGGCGGCCGTGGTCGCGGCGGTCCGGGTGGTCCCGGCGGCGGTGGTCGTGGTGGCCGTGACGGCAACCGTGGCGGACGTCGCGACGACCGTCGTGGCGGCCAGGACGATGGTGGTGAGGAGCTGATCGAAAAGCTCGTCCACATCAACCGCGTCTCGAAGACCGTGAAGGGCGGCAAGCGCTTCGGTTTCGCAGCGCTCGTCGTCGTCGGCGACGGCAAGGGCCGCGTCGGTTTCGGGCATGGCAAGGCGCGCGAAGTGCCGGAAGCCATCTCGAAGGCGACGGCCGCTGCCAAGAAGGCGATGGTCCGCGTTCCGCTCAAGGACGGTCGCACGCTGCACCATGACGGCAACGGCCACTTCGGTGCCGGTCGTGTGACGGTACGGTCGGCTCCGGCCGGTACCGGCATCATCGCGGGTGGCCCGATGCGCGCCATCTTCGAATCGCTGGGCGTGGCCGACGTCGTGACCAAGTCGGTCGGCACGTCGAACCCGTACAACATGATCCGTGCGACCTTCGAGGCGCTGAACGACCAGTCGTCGCCGAAGTCGGTGGCGCAGCGTCGCGGCAAGAAGATCGCCGACCTGCTGGGTCGTGGTGGATCGCAGACCGCCGAGGCTGATGCCGCGGCGATCGTGGAGTAACGAGCGATGGCAACCGTGAAGATCACCCAGACCGGGTCGCCGATCCGCCGGACCAAGGATCAGCGCGCAACGCTGATCGGTCTCGGCCTCAACAAGATGCACAAGACCGTGGAACTGGCCGACACCCCCGAGGTGCGTGGCATGATCCGCAAGGTGCAGCACATGGTGTCGGTCGAAGGCTGAGGCCTTTTACCTTTACCGGTGACAAATGCGGGGAAGGGGGCTAAGCGGCCCCCTTCCTCATTTCTATCAGCGCGAACATAGCGAAAGCGAGTGCAACACATGAAACTCAACGAAATCCGCGACAACGCAGGCGCCCGCAAGAGCAAGATGCGCGTCGGACGCGGCATCGGCTCGGGCAAGGGCAAGACCGCCGGTCGTGGCCAGAAGGGCCAGAAGAGCCGTGAAGGCGTGTCGATCGCCGGCTTCGAAGGCGGTCAGATGCCGCTGCACATGCGGATCCCGAAGCGCGGCTTCAACAACATCTTCGCCAAGGACTACGCCGAAGTGAACCTCGGTGCGATCCAGAAGGCGGTCGACGCCGGCAAGATCGAAGCCGGTGCGGCGCTCGATCACGCCGCGCTGAAGGCGGCGAACCTGGCCCGTGGTGGCAAGGACGGCGTGCGTCTGCTCGGCAAGGGCGAACTGAACGTGAAGCTGGCCTTCACCGTCGCCGGCGCGTCGAAGTCGGCGATCGAAGCGGTCGAGAAGGCTGGCGGTTCGGTCAACGTGATCGAAGTCGTGCCTGCGCACGAAAAGGCCGCTGCCAAGAAGGGCAAGACGCTCGCTGCCAAGAAGGCTGCGCACGCGTAATCCCGCGGACTGCCGTTCTTCCTGAGTAGCCGCTGAGCGAAGTCGAAGCGGCGTATCGAGGGATCGCCCGTTGTGGCGTACCTCGATACGGGCCTTCGACTTCGCGCAGTCCCTACTCGGCAGGAACGGGCGGAGCGACAAGCTGTCGCTCCCCCTTAGACATCCCGGCTGCAACCCCTATATGGTCGCCCGGGGGGTGGGCTGATGGCCCGCCAGCATCATTCGGGACATATCCATGGCAGCCGCCTCAGACGGTCTTGCGACCAATCTCAATCTGTCGAAATTCGGTCAGGCGACCGAACTCAAGAAGCGCCTGTGGTTTACGCTCGGGGCACTGATCGTGTTCCGCATGCTGAGCTATGTGCCGCTGCCGGGCATCGACCCGACGCAGCTCGGCCTGCTCGCGAATCAGACGCAGGGCGGCGTTCTCGACTTCTTCAATACCTTTTCGGGCGGTGCGCTGACGCGCATGTCGGTCGTCGCGCTGGGCGTCATGCCCTACATCACCGCATCGATCGTCGTGCAGCTCGCCACTTCGCTCAGCCCGCAGCTCGCCGCCATCAAGAAGGAAGGCGAGTCGGGCCGCAAGAAGCTCAACCAGTATACCCGCTACGGCACGGTCCTGCTGACCGCGATCCAGGGCTATACCATCGCCGTCGGGCTGGAGGCGTTCGGCGCCTCGGCCGGCGCGCAGGCGGTGATCGAGCCGGGCATGACCTTCCGCGTCGCGGCGGTCATCTCGCTGATCGGCGGCACGATGTTCCTGATGTGGCTGGGTGAGCAGATCACGAGCCGCGGCATCGGCAACGGCATCTCGCTCATCATCATGGCCGGGATCGTCGCGCACCTGCCGACGACGCTGGTCCAGCTGTTCGAGGGCAGCCGTTCGGGCACGATGAACCCGATCACCCTGATCGGCATCATCGTCGCCGTCGCTGGCCTGGTCCTGTTCATCTGCTTCATGGAGCGCGCGCAGCGCCGCATCCTGATCCAGTATCCCAAGCGCCAGACGGCGCGCGGGGTGCAGGCGGATCGCAGCCACCTGCCGCTGAAGATCAACACCGCGGGCGTCATCCCGCCGATCTTCGCATCGTCGCTGCTGCTGATGCCGGTCACCATCACCCAGTTCGCCGGCAAGGCGACCGCCGGGGACAGCCGCTGGGGCGACTTCATCCTGTCGCTCAACCAGTATCTAGCGCACGGGCAGCCGCTGTACATGCTGCTGTACGGCGCGGGCATCGTCTTCTTCTCGTTCTTCTACACCGCGATCGTCTTCAATCCCGAAGAGACCGCCGACAACCTGAAGCGTTATGGCGGGTTTATCCCCGGCATCCGTCCGGGCAAGAATACCGAGAATTATTTCGACTATGTGCTGACCCGGATCACGGTCATCGGTGCAGCCTATCTGGTCATCATCTGCCTGCTGCCCGAATATCTGGTATCGGCACTGTCGATTCCCTTCTATCTCGGCGGCACCAGCCTGCTCATCGTGGTCAACGTCACGATGGACACGGTGACGCAGATCCAGTCGCACCTGCTGGCACACCAGTATGGCGACCTCATCAAGAAGGCCAAGCTGAAGGGCGGACGCCTGCGCGGCTGAGCGTAACAGGACTAAGGGGGCAGCTATGGACATCATCCTTCTCGGACCGCCGGGGGCGGGCAAGGGAACCCAGGCCGCGCGGCTCGAATCGGCGCGCGGCATGGTACAGCTGTCGACCGGCGACATGCTGCGTGCGGCGGTCAAGGCTGGCAGCCCGGTGGGCGTACAGGCCAAGGCCGTGATGGACGCCGGTGAGCTGGTGTCCGACGCGATCGTGTCGGCGCTGATCGGCGAGCGGCTCGACCAGCTGGGCGACCAGGGCGCGATCTTCGACGGCTATCCGCGCACGGCGGCACAGGCCGACGCGCTCGACCTGCTGCTCGAACATCGCGGGCGGCAACTGACCCATGTGATCGAGCTGGTGGTGGACGAAGATGCGCTGGTCGAGCGCATCGTCGGCCGCTTCACCTGCGCCAATTGCGGCGCTGGCTATCACGACACGTTCAAGCAACCCGCCGCCGCCGGCGTCTGCGATGCGTGCGGCGCGACCGAGTTCAAGCGTCGCCCTGACGATAACGAGGAAACCGTGCGCACGCGCATGGTGGAATATCGCGCGAAAACTGCGCCGATCCTGCCGCTCTACGAAGCGCGCGGCCTTGTGCACCGTGTTGACGGCATGGCCGACATGGATCAGGTGACCGCGCAGGTCGCGGCGATCCTCGACAAGTGACGAGAGGGCGGGCTTCGGTCCGCCCTTTTCCATTACCCTATGTGCGATCGTCGCTTCGGGCTTGCGCCGGGGTGACGACGAGGTTGCGGGAGAGGGCATCGCGCCCTTGCGCAGTGAGCGCCTGCCGCTCACGCCCCATCCCGAATTTGGTTCCGTCCACCGGTTGACAGGGTGGGAATCGATCCGTATCAGCGATTCACCCCGACATACCGGTTCCGGCGGCGCTTTCGCGCGTTCGCCGCGATCGTGCGTGACGGGTTGCAACGCTACGAGATGAGGGGCCGCTGCCATGCGGCGCCTCGTGGAGCTGGGAGAATTTAGTTCATGGCACGTATCGCGGGTGTTAATATCCCGACCAACAAGCGCGTCGTCATCGCGCTGCAGTACATCCACGGCATCGGCCCGGCAAAGGCCAAGCAGCTGACCGAGCAGCTGGGCATCGCCGCCGAGCGTCGCGTTCAGGACCTGAGCGACCAGGAAGTCCTGCAGATCCGCGAAGCGATCGACGCCAGCCACACCGTGGAAGGTGACCTGCGTCGCCAGACCGCGATGAACATCAAGCGTCTGATGGATCTCGCCTGCTATCGTGGCCTGCGTCACCGCAAGGGCCTGCCGGTTCGTGGCCAGCGCACGCACACCAATGCGCGCACCCGCAAGGGCAAGGCGAAGCCGATCGCGGGCAAGAAGAAGTAAAAATCAGTCCGCTGGACTGATTTCCCTTCTTCTCCGCCGGGGGCAGGTTCGAGGCTGATCGCCTCCCGGCCTCCGCATCACGCTATACAGGTCAGGATTTCCAACAATGGCACGTGAACCGCAGCGCCTTCGCCGTCGCGAGCGCAAGAACATCACCGCCGGCGTCGCGCATGTGAACGCCAGCTTCAACAACACCATGATCACCATCACCGATGCGCAGGGCAATGCGATCAGCTGGTCGTCGGCTGGCATGATGGGCTTCAAGGGCTCGCGCAAGTCGACCCCGTACGCCGCGCAGGTCGCTGCCGAGGACGCCGGCCGCAAGGCCGCCGACCACGGCGTGCGCACGCTCGAAGTCGAAGTGAAGGGTCCGGGTTCGGGCCGTGAATCGGCGCTGCGCGCGCTGCAGGCTGTCGGTTTCCAGATCACGTCGATCCGCGACGTGACCTCGATCCCGCACAACGGCGTGCGCCCGTCGAAGCGTCGCCGCGTCTGATCCGTGCCTGCCGCCCCGCCGGGTTCGTCCGGCGGGGCTGTTCTTTCATGGCGCGGACCCGTCCTTTCCGCGCCGCCAAGCTAGGGGAAGCCCGTGTCCGTCAACGCTAAGAACTGGCAGGAACTCAAGAAGCCGAGCGGCCTCGAGAAGAAGCCGGGCGGCGATCCCAAGCGCCGTTCGACCTTCGTGGCCGAGCCGCTGGAGCGTGGGTTCGGCCTGACGCTCGGCAACGCGCTGCGTCGCGTGCTGCTGTCGTCGCTGCAGGGCGCCGCCGTTACCTCGATCAAGATCGAGAACGTCCTTCACGAATTTTCCAGCCTTGCCGGCGTCCGTGAGGACGTAACCGACATGGTGCTGAACGTGAAGCAGATCGCGCTGAAGATGCAGGGCGAAGGCCCGAAGCGTCTGCAGCTGTCGGTTACCGGCCCGGCCGAAGTGAAGGCCGGCGACATTGCCGTCACCGGCGACATCGAAGTCATGAATCCGGAACTGGTGCTGTGCCATCTCGACGATGGTGCGACGCTGAACATGGAACTGACCGCGGACGTCGGTAAGGGCTATGTGCCTGCCGCCGGCAACCGTCCGGCCGATGCGCCGATCGGCCTGATCCCGGTCGACGCGCTGTATTCGCCGGTGCGCCAGGTCAGCTACAAGGTCGAGAACACCCGCGTCGGGCAGGAACTCGATTACGACAAGCTGACGCTGACCATCGAAACCGACGGCACCGTTACCCCTGAAGACGCACTGGCCTATGCCGGTCGCATCCTGCAGGACCAGCTGGCGCTGTTCGTCCACTTTGACGATTCGACGCTGCCCCGCGCTGCCGCCACCGGCACGCAGGTCGCAGCACCGCAGAGCGAAGGTCAGGGCGATACCGCGCAGATCAATCGTTACCTGCTCAAGAAGGTCGACGAGCTGGAACTGTCGGTCCGTTCGGCCAACTGCCTGAAGAACGACAACATCATCTATATCGGCGATCTGGTCCAGAAGACCGAAGCCGAGATGCTGCGCACCCCGAATTTCGGCCGCAAGTCGCTGAATGAAATCAAGGAAGTGCTGTCGTCGATGGGTCTTCGCCTCGGCATGGACATCCCCGGATGGCCGCCCGAGAACATCGAAGAGATGGCGAAGAAGCTCGAGCAGGAAATTATGGGATAATTTCGCACCGGGCCAAGCGAGCTTGGCCCGGAGACGAAATGATCCCGGCCGGCGGGCCGGCTTTCAGCCGACCCGACCGACGACGCGGGCTTCGCCCGTGTCGGGTTTGGCAAACCAACACGCGGCAAGTGTGAACTTAGTGAACTTTGCCGCGAACAGGCGCACCGGTGGCAGCCTCTAAACCGCCACCAGCTCTGGGGATTCCGTGACACGGCCCCTTAACGAACGAAGGAAATACCATGCGTCATCGCGTCGGCGGCCGTAAGCTGCAGCGTACCTCGGCACACCGCATTGCGCTGTTCCGCAACATGTCGGCCGCGCTCATCAAGCATGAGCAGATCACGACGACCGTCGCCAAGGCGAAGGAACTGCGTCCCTACATCGAAAAGCTCATCACGCTGGCGAAGAAGGGCGGCCTGTCGAACCGTCGTCTCGCGCACGCCCGTCTGCTCGACGACGTGCAGCTGGTGAAGCTGTTCGACGTGCTGGCGACCCGCTATGCCGATCGCAACGGCGGCTATACCCGCATCATCAAGGCCGGCATCCGCGCGTCGGACGCCTCGCCGATGGCGATCATCGAATTCGTCGACCGCGACGTGTCGGCGAAGGGCCAGGATTCGGGCCCGGTGATCAGCGAAGAGGATTTCGACGAAGCCGCCTGATCGGCGTTTCGCTCGAGAGACACAGGGAGGGGCGGTCGTACTTCGGTACGGCCGCCCTTTTCCGTTGGTGAAGGTTACAGTGTCTCCACGGGGTTGCGCGGGCGAGCGGCTCGCGTATCGTGCTGGTAACGCCGGATACCGTCCGGCAAGCCCCGTGGAGCAACAATGTACCGCCATGCCCTTGCCGCGACCCTGTGCCTGATGACCAGCACGACCGCCCTAGCCCAGACCATCGCCTATCCCCAGACCCGCACCGTCAATCAGGTTGACGAACAGTTCGGGGTGAAAGTCGCCGATCCGTATCGCTGGCTGGAGAACGACGTCCGCAACGATCCCGAAGTCGCCGCCTGGGTCGCATCGGAGAACAAGGTCACCGACGCCTATCTGGCGACGCTGCCCGGCCGCGACATCTTCAAGCGCCGACTGACCGCGCTGTTCGATTATGAGCGTGTCGGCGTGCCCAACCGCGAAGGTGGCCGCTATTTCTATAGCCGCAATTCGGGGCTGCAGAACCAGTCGGTGCTATACGTCCGCGACAGCCTGAACGGGCAAGGGCGGGTGCTGATCGACCCCAATGGCTGGTCGAAGGACGGCGCGACGGCGCTCGCGGAATGGGCCCCGTCGAAGGACGGCAAGCGGCTGCTCTATTCGATCCAGGACGGCGGCAGCGACTGGCGCAAGCTGCGCGTGCTCGACGTCGATAGCGGCAAGGTGCTCGACGACCAGATCGACTGGGTGAAATACGGCCTGTCGGCGTCGTGGGTGAAGGACGGTTCGGGCTTCTATTATGCGCGCTTCCCGACCCCGGAAAAGGGGCAGGAGTTCCAGAGCCAGAACCTGAACGCCAAGGTTTATTTCCACGAGCTCGGTACGCCACAGAGCGCCGACCGGCTGATCTACGAACGGCCGGACCAGCCGCGGTTCACCTTCTATCCGGGCATCACCGACGACGGGCGCTGGCTGGTCATTTCGACCAGTGGTCCGGGCGATCATACCGAGATCGCGGTGCTCGACCTGACCAAGCCGAACGACAAGCCCCGGACGATCGTCAACACCGACAATGTCGACTGGAACACGGTGGGGTCGAAGGACAACACGCTGTACCTGACCACCACGCAGGGCGCACCACGCTTGCGCATCGTGACGCTCGACATGGCCGCCGCCAATCCGCAGCCAAAGGAACTGGTGGCGGAGTACAAGGCGGTGCTGAACGGTGCGTCGCTGGTCGGCGGCCGGATCATGGCCGCGTACCTCGTCGATGCGAAGACCGAGGTGAAGCGCTTCACCCTCGACGGCAAGCCCGATGGCGCGATCGAGCTGCCGGGCATCGGCACGGTCGGCGGGGTCGGTGGGGAGCTGGACAATAATGAAGGCTTCTTCTCCTTCTCCAGCTTTGCCACACCGACCACCATCTACCGCTACGACGTCGCCACGCGGCAGGTAACGTCGTGGGCCAGCCCCAAGGTCGCGTTCGACCCGGCGCAATATGATGTCCGCCAGCGTTTCTACACGTCGAAGGACGGGACGAAGGTCCCGATGTTCATCGTCAAGCGCAAGGACGTGACCAAGCCCGCGCCGACGCTTCTATATGCCTATGGCGGCTTCAACGTCCCGATCCTGCCCGGCTTCTCGCCCGGCCGCATCGCATGGCTCGAACAGGGCGGCGTGCTGGCAGTCGCGAATATCCGCGGCGGGAGCGAATATGGCAAGGAATGGCATGACGGCGGCAAGCTGCTGAACAAGCAGAACGTCTTCGACGACTTCATTGCCGCGGGCGAGGACCTGATCGCGCAAGGGGTGACCGGCAAGGGCCAGCTGGCGATCCAGGGCGGGTCGAACGGCGGCCTGCTGGTCGGTGCGGTCGTCAACCAGCGGCCCGACCTGTTCGCCGCTGCGTTGCCGGCGGTGGGTGTGATGGACATGCTGCGCTTCGACCGGTTCACCGCCGGGCGCTACTGGGTCGATGATTACGGGGTGCCGGCGAAGGAAGCGGACTTCCGCAACTTGTTGACCTATTCGCCCTATCACAATGTGAAGGCCGGGGTGACCTATCCGGCGATCCTGGCGACCACCGCCGACACCGACGACCGCGTCGTGCCGGGGCATACGTTCAAGTATACCGCGATGCTCCAGTCGAAGGACATCGGGCCGAAGCCGCATCTGGTCCGTATTGAAACGCGTGCCGGGCACGGTTCGGGCAAGCCAACCGACAAGGTGATCGAGGAAACCGCTGACCTGTGGGCGTTCATCGCCAAATGGACCGGGCTGGCGGTGAAGCCAATCAACTGACAAATGACGCCGCGCGGGGCTGGCACCCGCGCGGCGCTCTGCTATCGGGGGGCATGAACGAGACCCCCGATTCCATCCTGATCGTCGACTTTGGCAGCCAGGTGACGCAGCTGATCGCGCGTCGCGTGCGCGAGGCCGGAGTCTATTCCGAAATCGCCCCGTTCCAGAAGGCCCAAGAGGCGTTCGAGCGGATGCGTCCCAAGGGCGTGATCCTGTCGGGCGGCCCCGCGTCGGTGTGCGACGAGGGGTCCCCCCGCGCACCGCAGGCCATCTTTGATTCCGGCGTCCCCGTGTTCGGCATCTGCTACGGCCAGCAGGTGATGACCGCGCAGCTGGGCGGCAAGGTCGACAAGGGCAATTCGGGCGAGTTCGGCGAGGCCTATATCGAGGTCGGCGACGATTGCGCGATGTTCGACGGGCTGTGGGAAAAGACCGAGCGGCACCAGGTGTGGATGAGCCATGGCGACAAGGTGACCGCGCTCGCCCCCGGTTTCCGCGCGGTCGCGACCAGCCCCGGCGCCCCCTATGCCATCGTCGCTGATGACGAGCGCCGCTATTATGGCGCGCAGTTCCATCCGGAGGTCGTGCATACTCCTGACGGCGGCAAGCTGATCGCAAACTTCGCACGCCATGTCTGCGGCCTGGCCGGCGACTGGACGATGGCTGAGTTCCGCGATGCCAAGATCGCCGAGATTCGTGCACAGGTGGGTGACGGCAAGGTCATTTGCGGCCTGTCGGGCGGGGTCGATTCGTCGGTCGCCGCGCTGCTGATCCACGAAGCGATCGGTGACCAGCTAACCTGCGTGTTCGTCGATGGCGGCATCCTGCGCGCGGGCGAAGCCGAACAGGTCGTCAGCCTGTTCCGCGGCCATTACAATATCCCGCTGGTCCATGTCGACGCGCAGGACCTGTTCATGGACGGGCTGGCCGGGGTCACCGATCCCGAAGCCAAGCGCAAGTTCATCGGCAAGACCTTCATCGACGTGTTCGAGGCGGAAGCGAAGAAGATCGGCGGCGCGCAGTTCCTGGCGCAGGGCACGCTGTATCCGGACGTGATCGAAAGCGTCAGCTTCACCGGCGGCCCGTCGGTGACGATCAAGAGCCACCACAATGTCGGCGGCCTGCCGGAGCGCATGAACATGGCGCTGGTCGAGCCGCTGCGCGAACTGTTTAAGGACGAGGTGCGCGCGCTGGGTCGCGAACTGGGTCTGCCGGACGTGTTCGTCGGCCGCCATCCGTTCCCCGGACCTGGCCTTGCCATCCGCATTCCGGGCGAAGTGACCCGCGAACGCTGCGACATCCTGCGCAAGGCGGACGCGATCTATCTCGAGGAAATTCGCAACGCCGGTCTGTACGACACGATCTGGCAGGCATTCGCGGTGCTGTTGCCGGTACGCAGCGTCGGGGTGATGGGCGACGGGCGGACCTACGACAATGTGCTGGCACTGCGGGCGGTCACGTCAACCGACGGCATGACCGCACAGGCGTTCCAGTTCCCCGGCGACTTCCTGCCGCGCGTGGCGACCCGGATCATCAACGAGGTGAAGGGCATCAACCGCGTCACCTATGATTACACGAGCAAGCCGCCGGGCACGATCGAGTGGGAATGAAGCGGGGACGATCGTCCCCGCTTCATTCGCCCCGCGCAGGCGGGGTGGTGATCGAACCACCACATGATCCGTCACCCCGGACTTGATCCGGGGTGACGTGGGGGGGGCGGGGGCAGCCCTATCGCGGCAACCGGATCGTTGCGTTCAGCCCGCCGCCGTCGCGGTTTACCAGCGTGATCTCACCGCCTGCATCGCGCACGATTGCGCGGGCGAGCGCCAGGCCCAGTCCGATCCCACCGGTGCCCCGGTTGCGCGAGGTTTCCAGCCGGGTAAACGGATCGAACACCGCCTCCACCCGATCAACGGGAATGCCCGGCCCATGGTCGGCGACGACGATCGCCACCGACCGGGCAGTCGTCTCCACCCGCACCTCGGCCGCACCGGCATATTTGATCGCGTTTTCGATCAGGTTGCGCACAGCGCGCCGCATCAGATTGGGGCGCAGGTGCAGCGGCACGCGCGCCGCCTCGACGAAATCGACATCATGGCCAAGGTCGCGAAAGTCGTCGACCACCGCGTCGACCAGCGCCGCCACATCGACGTCGGTTGCCGCCTCGCTCGGTCGACCGAGCCGCGCCAGCGACAGGATATCGTCCAGCGTCGCGTTCATCTCGTCGATCGTCTCGACCATTCGCGCGCGGTCGGTATCGTCCTCGACCGATTCGACACGGACGCGCAGCGCGGCGAGCGGGGTGCGCAGGTCATGGCCGATCGCGCCCAGCATCCGGTCCTTTTCATCGACCATCGCATTCACCCGCTGGCCGAGGTCGGTGAAGGCGGAGATCAGCAGCCGCACGTCCTGCGGCCCCGACGGTTCGATCGCGGGCAGGGGCCGGGCGGGATGAAAGGCGCGCGCCGCCCCGGCGAGCAGGCGCAGCGGCTTGGCGATGCGGCGTCCGATCCACAGCACCGGCAGCAGCACGATGACATAGAGGATGAAGGTCTGCGCCAGCAGCTGCCACAGCAGCCCGCGCTCGGCCATCGGCCAAGGGGTGTGCGATACCAGCCAGCCTTGCCCAGGCAGTTCGACCGACGCGTCGAGCACCGCGCCCATCCGCCGCAGTCGTTCCGCCCGGCGGCCGTTGATGCCGCGCGCGGCAATCTCATCCTCGTCGATCGGGCGGATATGCGCGGCGATGGTGCCGACGCGAATACCCGCTTCGGCAAAGCCCGACCGGATCGCCTCCTCGACATCGCGTTCGGGATTGCCGCGCAGTACCGGTGCGCGATCGGTAACGAGGCGCACTCCGCGCATCCGGTCACGGGGCGTCGCGACCGGCTGTCCGGGGCGCGGGGCGATGCGGCGTTCGGCGGCGTCGATCAGGCGGGTGACGGCGGGCAGGGTGATTTCGGCGAAGCGGAATGCCCGTCGCTCCCGCAGCAGCAACCCGAAGTTCAGCGCCTGCGCAACGAACAGCGCGACCGCGACCAGCAGCGCGATCTGCCCCGGCAGGCTGGTCGGCCACAACCGCTTCACAGGCGCGTCACCTCGGTCGCCAGCGTATAGCCGCCGCCCCAGACGGTCTTGATGATCTCCGGATTGCGGACGTCGTTCTCGATCTTCTTGCGCAAGCGGCTGACCTGATTGTCGATCGCGCGGTCAAACGCCGCCGCTTCGCGCCCCTGGGTCAGGTCGAGCAGCTGGTCGCGGGTCAGCACCTGGCGCGGGCGGGTGACCAGCGCGTGGAGCAAATTATATTCGCCGGTCGACAGCGGGACCGATACGCCTTCGCGGTCGACCAGCGCGCGCTCGCCGGTCTTCAGCACCCATCCGGCAAAGGCGAACGATCCGGCCTCCGGCGCGTGTTGCCGCACCGAACCGCCCGCCGTCCGCCGCAGTACCACCTTGACCCGCGCCGCCAGTTCGCGCGGGGAGAAAGGCTTCACGACATAATCGTCGGCGCCCATTTCCAGCCCGACGATGCGGTCGGTCTCCTCGGTACGCGCGGTCAGCAGGATGACCGGCGTCTCGCTCGTCTCGCGGATATGACGGCACAGCGACAGCCCGTCCTCGCCCGGCATCATGATGTCGAGGATCGCGAGATCGATCGCATAGGCGTTCAACCGCGCGCGCGCACCCTCCGCATCGCCCGCCTGGGTGACGCGAAAGCCCTGTTTGGTCAGGTATTGGGCAAGCGGTTCGCGGATCGATCGTTCGTCGTCGACCAGCAGCAAATGGGGAATATCGGCCATGTCGGACATGCTACGCGGCCCCTCCAGACAAGGAAATACCGGGCGACGTGGTGGTAACGTCGCCCGGCAAAGGATTATTCGGCCGGTTCGCCGCCGCGCCGCGCCATGCGCTGGTCACGCCACTGCTTGCGTTCGGCGGCATCGACCCGGCCGTCATGATTTGCGTCCTGCCGATCGAACATGCGGGTGGCGACCGCGCGAAACTCTTCGCGGGTGACCACGCCGTCCTTGTCGGCATCGGCGCGCTCCAGCATCCGTCCGCCGCCATGATGGCCGCGCCCCGGCATCGGCGTCTGGCCATCGGCGGTGCCGCGCGGCCGTTCGGGCTGGGCGGCGCGTTCTGCGGCGCTGATCCTGCCGTCGCGATCGGTGTCGAGCGCGTCGAAGCGGCGGTCGGCACGCGCCAGCGCCTCTTCACGGGTCAGTACGCCATCGGCCATCGGCCGGGGCGGCTGCGGCGCGGTCTGCGCGGTGACGATGGTGGGGAGGGCAATACCGGCGAGCGACGCGGCGACGATCAACGAACGCATGGGGCAACCTTTCGACAAAGGGGGCGCACCCCCGGTGGAGAATGCGCCCCTTGTCGTCGCCAATTGTCGCCAGCCTTTGTCGGCGATCCACTGCTTTGTCGCAGTGTGTCGCAACCGTCAGTTCTTGGCCGGCGTCCCGAACAGGTTCTGGCGCTGTTCGTCGGTCATCGGTTTGCTGCCGTCGTTCACCGCCTTGCCCTTCGCATAGGCGGTGACGGTTGCCGGGCGGGCGGCGATGGCGTCGAACCAGCGCTTGAGGTTGGGGAAGTCTTCCAGCTTCTGCCCTTGCGCTTCGTGCGGCACGATCCACGGATAGGCCGCCATGTCGGCGATCGAATAGTCGCCGGCGATGAAGTCGCGGTCGGCGAGGCGCTTGTCGAGCACACCGTACAGCCGCGCGGTCTCGCGGACGTACCGCTCCTGCGCGTACGGGATTTTCTCGGGGGCATAGATGTTGAAGTGATGGTTCTGCCCGGCCATCGGGCCAAGGCCGCCCATCTGCCACATCAGCCACTGGATCGCGTCATAGCGGCCCACGGCGTCGGCGGGCAGGAACCGCCCGGTCTTTTCGGCCAGATACACCAGGATCGCGCCCGATTCGAAGATCGACAGCGGCGCGCCGCCGCCCAGCGGTTCGTGATCGACGATCGCCGGCATCCGGTTGTTTGGGGCGATGGCGAGGAATTCGGGGCGGAACTGTTCGCCCTTGCCGATATCCACCGGGTGGATGGTGTAGGGCAGGCCCGCTTCTTCGAGGAACAGCGTGATCTTGTGGCCATTGGGCGTGGGCCAGTAATGCAGGTCGATCATGGAATCGCTCCGATGCTTCAGGACCTGCGCCACATGGGGAGCGCCTGCCCGCCGGCCAAGGCGTCAGCGGGCGAACAGGGCCAGCGGCACCGCATCGGCCATGGCGCGATACCCGTCCATCGACGGATGGAGATGGTCGCCGGAGTCATAGGCGGGCAGCAGCTGGTCGGGCCGGGCAGGGTCGCGCACTACTGCATCGAAATCGATCACCGCGTCGAAATGGCCGGGGGTGCGGATCCACGCGTTGATCGCTTGTCGCGCGGCTTCGGCGGCGGCATCGGGGTGGTAATAATCGTTGCCGGCGAAGGGGGTGATCGTGCCGCCGATCACGGTCAGCTGCAACGCCCGCGCGCGTGCGACGATCTGGCGGTATCCCGCGATCATCTGCTGCACCTGCGCCTGGCGCTCCGCGACGCTGGCCACTCGTTCGCGGCCCAGCCGGCCGAGATCGTTGACCCCTTCGAACAGGATGACATAGCGCGCGCCCGGCTGGCTCGCGACGTCGCTGTCGAAGCGGGCGAGTGCGTTGGGGCCGCTGCATTCCGCCAGCAGGCAGTTGCCGCCGATGCCGTGGTTTAGCACCGCGACCTCTTTCGTGCGCGGCGTGGCGGACAGGCGGCGGGCGAGGCCATCGGTCCAGCGCAGGTTACGCCCCTCGGTTACACCATAGCCATCGGTGATCGAATCGCCGAGCGCGACGATGGCGCGGGCGGCAGGCGGGGCAGCAACCTCGACCGCCGCGATCTGGAACCAGCGTTCGACCGGGGCCGCATCCGCCAGCGCGGCGTCCGCCAGTCGGTCGCCCGCCACGATCCAGCTGCGGGTGCGCGCGCCGGGGTGGCCGGTCTGCTGTGCCGGCGGGTTGGCGAAGCGGGTGGTGATTGCCAGATCGGACAGGGGTTCGGCAACAAATTGCACCGGATCGGACCAGAAATCCGCGCCGGCCGGGACGTCCACGTCGGCGCGGCCGCCAAAGGTCAGGGGCCGGTCGCTCGCCGGCAGGATCGCGGGCGCGGCGGGACCGGCGGCGAGCGCGATGTGGGCACCGGCGATACGCAGTGGCGTTGTGCCGAACCGGTTAGTGAAGCGCACCCTGAGCGCGCTGCCGCCCAGCGTCAGTCGGACGATCTGGCGCACCGTGGCGACCCCGCCCCCCGTGACCGGCAGGGATTGCGCGGTGGTCGTGGGGATGGGGGAGGTCGTCCAGCTTGCGACCCAGCGTGGGGGCTGGGCCACCGGCCTGGCCGATACGGCAGGCGCGGCGACGACGAGCGACAATAGGGCTGCCGCGATCCCAAGTCCGTGCAAGCTACTTCCCCCCAACATCACGAACAGGCTATCGCGCATGTGATAGGGTCACAAGTGTATAACATTGTTTTTCTTGGCGGTTCCAACTGTATCACCCGAAACCGATCCGCTACTGATCCATTTCAATACCTAATATGGGGCATCGGTGTGTGTAGCCGATCATTAGGAATCAGGACGACAAGCGGGCAACAGGGAGAACCACTATGCCAGGTCAGGGTGGCGACGTGATCATGCGGAATGAATCCGACCAGCCGACCGTGTCGTCGGCGGACTTCGCGCGACGGTTCGGTCAGCTACGCCAGATGCAGGACGACGAGGCGATCTTCGTCACGCATCACGGTCGTGCCACCCATGTCCTGACGACGGTGCGCCACTATACCGCGCTGAAGGATGGCAGCGCCGAAGGTCGCAACGATCCGGTCGCGGCCCCGCCCAGCCTGCAGGACTTTGCCAACTGCCTGACCATCGGCGTGGTCATGATCGATTACGACATGCGCGTGCTTGCCGCCAATCATGTCGCCCATGCGCAGCTCGACCGGCAGGAGGGCGAGCTGGTCGGGCAGCGCATCTTTGAAACGATCCCGGCATTGCGGGGGTCGCTGGTCGAAACCTATGCCCGGCGCGCCGTTGCCAGCCGGGAACCCAGTTCGGCGGAAATTCCGTCGCTGTTCCGCCGCGACAACTGGATCCGGGTCGATATCCACCCCTTTGTCAGCCACATCACGATCCTGGTCCACGATATCACCGAGGACATGAAACGGCATCGACTGGCCGATGCGCGCCAGTCGCTGCGCGAGGCGATCGCGGTGCATGACGGGATCGGCTATGTCTGCCTGAACACGCGCGGGCATATCGAACGGGTGGAGCCGACCTTTTGCGAGATGGTCCGCCTGTCCGACGAACGGCTGCACCATGTCGCGATGGCCGATCTGGTGCCGGTCGCGCACCGCGTGGCGTTTCGCGAGGCGTTGGACCAGGTGCTGAGCGGCGAGGGTGCGCGCACGATCGACAGCGCGCTGTTGTCGAACGACGGCGCGGCGGTGTCGGTGCGGGTCACGATCGCCGAACTGCGCGGCATTTACGGCAATGAAGGCGCGATCGTCCTGCTGACCCGGCGGTAGCGGGCGATCCGTGCGGTGGTCAGCCGACCAGGACCGGCGTGCCGCACCGCACGCCGTCGACCCGCACGTCCGCCTGCCCGACATGCACCCCGGCCAGCGCACTCACCTGTCCCACCACCAGGTCCAGCGCCGGCGCGACTGCACTCAGCGTATTGCCAAGCGTGCTGGTGAGCAGCCCGCCCGACAGCCCGATGCCGAGCACATTGGCGCGAATGTCGACGTTGCGCAGCAGGCTGCTGGCGACGCCAGCAGCGATGTCGTTGGTCGACACCGACTTCATGACATTGCCGTTGATCTCCGCTGCCGAGAAACCGACGCGTTGCGCCTGTACGCCGCCCAGCTGCACATCGGCCTGACCGGTCAGCGACGCCAGCGGCAGGGTGACGAGGCGGGCAGGGCGCAGCGTCATCGGTTGCTGGAAATAGGGGAGCGCGGCGGGATCGAGGTCGGCGATCGCCGCGCGTCCGACCGATGGCGTGACATCCAGCGCGACGGTGGCGTTGGCGGGCCCGCCGCGACAGCCGATCTGCGCCAGCCGCGCCTCCGCAGAGGCCAGTTCGACATAGATCGGTACGCGCACCGAACCGAGGCTCAGCGGCGCATTGAGCAGCTGGATATCGATCCATAGCCGCGTTTGCGCGCTGCGCACGACGGTCTGCCCCGCTTCGCCGACCGACAGCCACGGGCTGCTGGCCGGGCGCTCGCCGATCTGCAGCCACAATCGCGTCTGGCCGATGCCGGGAATCCCCAGGTCGACATTGCTTTGTACCTGTCGCGTGCCGCTGGAAATCTGCAGGGCCTCGCGCAGGAACGCATAGGCATCGGTATTTAACGGGCGCAGCGGATCGGCGACGGCGCGACTGCCGAGCGGGCCGAGGTCGATGATCGTGTCCAGCCGCACGTTGCGGTTGGGCAGTTTCGCCGCGACCGATCGCAGGATCTGGGCCGCGGCGCTGCTGGTGGTCGACCCCGCCATCGCCGTCACCAGTTGCGGCAGGGCGATATCGGTTGCCAGCACCTCGTCGAAACTCGCCACCTGTATCCCGGCGCTGGTCCGCAGCAGCTCGGCGGTCTTGAGCAGGTCGACCTGTGCCGATACCAGCGCGTTGTAATCCATCACCGACAGCGACAATTCGCTGCCCGCCAGCTGCGACAGCAGCGCGCCGGGCAACCCGCCCTGCACTGATGCCAGCCGGGTACCGATCGAAAATCCCGCAAGGTCGATCCGCGCCGCCGTGGCGCGGGCGCCGATCGTCACCGCGCGATTGCCGAACACCTGCGCAAAGACCGGCTGGACCCGGCTTTCCAGCGAAACCTGCGCCGCATTGCCCGGCGCACCGTTGGCGAGGAACCGCGCGTCGACCGCCAGTCGCGGATCGCGGGTGAAGCGACCGGGCGTCATCGTCACCAGTCGCGTCGCATTGTCCGGCGACAGCGCCACCGCCGCCTGCGCCCGCGCGGCCGCATTGTCGAGGTCGGCCGCCGCCGCCAGCGCCGCGGCATCGGCCGCCCCCTGCAACCGTCGTTTTTCCAGAAAGAGCGTGGCGGTATCGATCCCCAGTACCGCCGTGCCCGCCAGCATCGTCAGCCCGCCGGCCAGGATCATCGCGACATTGCCGTCGCGCGCCCGCGCCAGCCGCCGGATCATGTGCCCCCGCATCGCGTCAGAACCCCGCCAGCACGACGCTGGCCTGTCGCCGGATCGTCGTCGTCGCGGCGGGCACGATCGGCAGTTTCAGCAACGGATTGGCCGATCCGTCATAGGCGACCTTGACCGTCAGTTGCCGCCCGTCGTCATCGACCTTCAGCGTGATTTCCTCGCCGCGGATGCCATAGCTGCGCGACAGGGTCTGCAACGCCGCCTGGGTGGCGAGCGAGGCGCGTTCGGATGCGGTGATGCCGGCCAGCGCGGCACGAGCCCCTTCGTTAGCGCTTTCCTGCACGACATGCGCCATCGCCAGCCAGCTGCCGCCGCTGACGATACCGAACAGGAAGATGGTGAGGATCGGCAGCGCCAGCGCCAGTTCGATCACCGCCGTGCCGCGCCGATCCCGCATCAGATGCCGCCACCACCGCCCGATACGCAATTTGCGCAACGCTTGTCCGGGAGCGGCGCTGCGCACGACGCGGCGATGCGGCGGCGTCCTTACGATGGCGGCGTCCCTGGTACCCGATACGCTGGCGAAGGTGGTGGGGATCATACTGCGCTCCTTCCAACGCGAGGATAGCGCGACGCGGATGACCCGTCGGTTGCGGATAAATAATTGCAATATATCGCATTTTACGGGATAAAAACGGCGAACCGACGACAGTATACGATTGTGTAGGGCGGCTGGTGTTCGCCCTGTCGATGCGGCCCGTCATGGTGACGCGGCATCATGGCGCGCGGCGGGGGCAGGCGTCTTGCCGAGGTTCGCGCGAGGCGTTACCCGCTGTCACCATCGGCCCGCGACAGGCGGGTCGTCCCAGATGTGAACGGGTATCGATACGTGACTGCTGCCAATCGAGCGACGGAATCCAGGCTGTGGTGGCTGGGGGACCGGATGGCGGTGCTGGTCCTCGGCCTGATCGCCGGGTTCATCGTCGGATTGTCCTTTGCCGGCGGCGGGCGGATCGCGTTGCCCGAAGCGCCGACGCCGGGCGCCGCACCCGCAGTGCCGGGGACGCCCGGTACCGCCCCGACCGGCAGCGACACGGCATTGCCGACGCCCGCTGCACCGACGCCTGCTGCACCGACAGTCGCCGCGCGGACGGTCGACGGGCCGATCGACCCGCAGGTCATCGCCCGCATGAAGCGCGACGGCGTGCTGCGGGTGGGCGTGTTCGGCGACAGCTTCGGCAACGGCATCTGGGACGCGCTGTATCGCCAATTGCCCCAGGATGACGGGTTCGAGGTGCTGAAGTTCGCCAAGGAGGCGACCGGCTTTACCCGCTACCGCGTCCTCGACCTCGAACAGCGCGCTCGCGAACAGCTGAAGGCACAGCCGATCGACGCGGCGGTCATCAGCTTCGGTGCGAACGACGCGCAGGCGGTGTTCGCCGACGGCCATCTCCATCCGTTGATGAGCGACGGCTGGAAACAGGTGATCGGCGACCGGATCGACGCCTTCGTCGCGACGATCCGGTCGACGGGGGCGATCGTCTACTGGGTCGGCCTGCCGGTGATGCGCGATCCCAAGATGGATGCCGAGATGCAGGCGATGGATGCCTTCTATGCCGATCATATGCGTCGGCTGGGCGTGCCGTTCCTCGATTCCCGTCCGCTGACGCTGGATGCCGAGGGCAAGTACAACGCCTATCTGCCCGACCTGAAGACCGGCAAGCCGATGCTGATGCGCACCGGCGACGGGCTGCACATGATCGGCGTCGGCTATCAGCGGCTGACCAACAGCGTCGCCACCGACCTGCGCCGCTATGCCGAACGTGCCCGGCGCGAGGCGGGGCGCCCGCTGCCGACGCCGGCCCCGACTCCTGCCGGGGCCGCACGCTGATGTCCGCGCTGTTCGCCCTCGCGCTGGCACAGGCCGCGACCGCCCAGTCGTGCATCGGCGGGCTGTGCGATGCCGAACGGCTGCGCCCGTTTCTGGAAAAGCTGTCGACCGCGCGCGGCGCGCCCGAGCCTGTCCGCATCTTGCAGATCGGCGACAGCCATACCGCCGGCGACCAGATCACTGGGAGCTGGCGCACCGCGTTGCAGGCACGCTATGGCCGCGCCGGACGCGGCGCGCTGCCGCCGGGGCGGCCCTATGCCGGCTATCTGACCCGCGACATCACCGCCGGCCAGTCGATGGGGTGGAGCGTCAACGGCATTTTCGGTGCGGCCTATTCGTCCAGCAGCAATATCCGGCTGGGGCTGAGCGGCTACAGCCTGACCAGCGAACAGCCGGGCGCGACCCTGACGCTCAGCGCCGATAGCGGGCGGACCTTCGACCGGTTGACCGTCTGCGCGCTGAGCGGGCCGGGGCAGGGCAGCCTGCAGCTGAGTTTGGGTGCGGCGGTGGTTTCGTGGTCGCTGGCCGGGGCGGAAGCCGGCAGCCGGTGCCGCACGCTGGACGGGAATGGCGAGGCGACGATCGCGTCGGCGACGGTGATCGGCGGCCCGGTCACGATCACGTCGTGGAGCACCGAACGCCAGTCGGGCGGTGGGGTGATCCTGTCCAACCTGGGCACGGTCGGCGCGCAGTTCATGCATTTCGGCCGTACCGACGACCGCGTGGTCGCGACGGAACTGGCGGCGTATCGCCCCGACCTGATCGTCGTCGCCTATGGCACGAACGAAGCGTTCCGGCCGGGCTTTTCGGCGAGCGTCTACGAAGCGTCGCTGCGATCCGACCTGACGCGGCTGCGCCGCCTGGCGCCCGGCGTGCCGATGCTGCTGGTCGTCGCGCCCGACTCTGCGACCAAGCTGCCGGCGCTGCAAACCGGCGAAAGCGGCACCAGCAGCCCGTGCGCCGGTAGCGGCGAATGGCGGCCCACCGCCGCGCTGTCATCGGTGCAGGCGATCCAGCGGCGACAGGCCAAGGCGTTCGGCATCGCCTATTGGGACTGGGGTCAGCGCATGGGTGGCCGCTGCGTCGCCGATGGCTGGACACAGGGGACCAGCCCGCTGATGCGCGGCGATCACGTCCATTTCACCAGCCGCGGCGGCGCGGAGATCGCGCGGTTGCTGCAGGCCGATCTGGACGCGGCGATGACCCGGATCGTCGGCACGGCCCCATCGGTCGATCCGGCCACTGCCTATCCGACGACGGCGCGCTAAATGCTGTTCCCTACGCTCAGCTTCGGGCTGTTCTTCCTTGTCGTCTATGGCCTCGTCTGGTCGCTCGGGGCGTCGAACGAGTGGCGCAAGATCGCGCTGCTGCTCGCCAGCTGGTTCTTCTATGGCGCGTGGGACGCGCGGTTCGTCGCGCTGCTGTTCGTTTCCGCCTTCGTCAACTGGGCGCTGGCACAGGGGATCGTGCGCAGCGACAACGACCGCACCGGCCGCGCGCTGGTGACGGTCGGCGTCGTTGCCAATCTGGGGGTGCTCGGCTATTTCAAATATGCGGGCTTCTTCCTCGAACAGTTGACCGCCTTGCTGACCCCGCTTGGCTTCGGGCGCGACCTGCCGCTGTTGCAGGTGGTGCTGCCGGTCGGCGTGTCGTTCTTCACATTCCAGGCGATCTCCTATCTGGTCGACGTGCATCGGCGGCGGATTCCGGCGGCGAACCTGCTCGACCTGACGCTGCTGATGTCGTTCTTCCCGCATCTGGTCGCAGGACCCATCGTGCGCGGCGCGGACCTGTTGCCGCAGTTCCGCCGCGTGCCGACGATCGATCGCGGGACGGTCGCCGCCGCGCTCCTGCTGATCCTGTGGGGGCTGTTCAAGAAGGCGGTGATCGCGTCGCAGCTGGCCGGGGCGCTGGTCGATCCGGCGTTCTTCGATCCGGCGAGCCGTTCGAGCTTCGACCTGCTGATCGGCGCGTACGGTTATGCGGTGCAGATCTACTGCGATTTCTCCGCCTATTCCGACATGGCGATCGGGCTGGCGGCGCTGCTCGGCTACACCTTCCCGCGCAATTTCGACCAGCCGTACCGCGCCGCCTCGCTCCAGGATTTCTGGCGGCGCTGGCATATCAGCCTGTCGAGCTGGCTGCGCGACTATCTCTATATTCCGCTGGGCGGCAGTCGGAAGGGGCCGGTGCGCACCTACATCAACCTGTTCCTGACGATGTTGCTGGGCGGGTTGTGGCATGGTGCCAGCTGGGCGTTCGTGATCTGGGGTGCGCTGCACGGCGGGTGGCTCGCGATCGAGCGGTTCTGGGCGCGGCACCGTCCCGCCGGCCTGCCGATGGCACCGCGCTGGGCCGGTGTCCTGCTGACCTTCCACATCGTCGTGCTCGGCTGGATCTTCTTTCGCGCGCAGGGCGAGGGGGAGGCGTTCGCCTATCTGGGGCAGATGTTCGCCGGGGACTGGCGCAACACGCTGGTCACGCCGCTGTCGCTGGTGCTGGTCGTCATCGGCCTTGCCATCCACGCGATGCCGGCGGGCATCCTCCAGCGGCTGGCGGCGCGGGTGCGCCATCATGCCGCGCCGATCATCGGCCTGTCGCTGGGCGTGCTGATCCTGATCGTCGACGCGATGCGGCCCGAGGGGGTCGCGCCGTTCATCTATTACCAGTTCTGATGGGAGGCCCCGCGTGACCACTGGCGCCGAACAGGGCGAAATCGTCGAGGTCGGATCGCCGGTGCAGGTCGCATCCGATCCGATCGACGGCGTGCGGCCATGGGCATGGATGACGACGATCATCGCCACCGCGACGCTGTTCCTGGGCCTGTTCAACGCCCATGCGATTGCGGCGTGGTTCGACGAACTGCCGCCGTCGCCCTACACCGAGCCGTTGCGCGCGCCGATCGCGGCATGGGCGGCAACGACCGCCCGGCTGGGGCTGGATACGCCGCGTGCCGCTGTCCGCAGCCGCTGGGAAAAGGCCCAGGCGGCGCGGTTCGGGAGCGAGCAGCCGGGCGAGGACGGCGCGCAATAGACCGGGTGCCCCAGGCGGGGTGTTCTCGACTGCCGCTTCTCGACAAGCTCGAAGCCGCTCGAACCGAACGGAAAGGCACAAGCCAGAAACGGCAACGCCCGCGCGAGCATGGCTCAGCGCGGGCGTTGCGGGGTTCCTGCCGGGGCAGGAGCGGTTCTCAGCGGTAGAAAGTGTGGTCGGCGATCTGCGCGACGCGGGTGCGCTTCGGGAACGATGCGCCGGCCGAGTGGAAGAACAGCGCGCCCGGAGCAACGTCTTCGTCCTTGCCGGCCAGCGTGCGCTTGGCGATGTCGACGGCGGTGTTCCAGCGGCCATTGTTGCGCGGGGGATCATAGGCATCGACGTTGAAGAACTGGCCACGCTGCTTGACGACGCCGCAGGCACTGCTGGCGAAGCGGCCGCTCTTCATGCGGGCGCGGATGACCTGGGCGACGGCCTGCTGGCCCTTGTGCGGCTGGTTGCCGGCTTCGTGCACCACGACCTTGGCGACGCATTCGACTTCGGACTTGTCGAGATTGGCGACGTCCGCATCGGCGGTTTCGGTCGGGGCTGCCTCGACAGCAGCGGTTTCGGCGGGGAGCGGCTGCACCACCGGGGTCGGCGATGCGAAGGTAACGGGAGCGGGGGCGATCGGTGCCGGTTGCTGTACGACCGGGAGTTCGGGATCCGTGTTCATCGCGACATGTGCGCTCGCTACGCCACTTGCCGCCGTCAGGCTCCACAACACCAATACGGACCAACGCTTATTCATTCCAACGCATCTTTTGTGCGCAAGGGTGCCCGCCATCGGCCGCAGAAACGCGGACAAAAGGAAGCGGCCGTCGGGAACCCCCACGTCTCACCGTCCAACTTCCGCTTCTTGGTAGAGGGCGGATCGCCGGACCGGCTGAAAACTGGACGTCCCTTCGCGCCGGCGCGGCAAACTGTCAACGCGACCGCCGTTCATCGGCGACGAACCGTTGGTTCCATCCGATCAATCCACGGCCGAAACGACAAATCAAGCGACCGTAAACGCGCAGAAACCATGTTCCTGTCGCGGCATTGTCGCGAATCGTCTTTAGAATCGGCCGGTCGCTGCCCGTTCAGACTATTGCGGCTGTTCGGCGCGTTCTTCCGAAAAACTGTCGAGCAACCATCGGCGAAATTCGACCATTGCCCGCCCCGGCGGCCGGGATTTCAGCCGCGTCAGCCAATAGCCGTCGGTCGCCGTCTGCGTGGCGAAGGGCTGTACGATCCGTCCGCTGTCCAGTTCGCGGCGAAACATTGCCGGCGGGGCGAGTGCGACCCCTTCGCCCAGCATCGCCGCCTGCACCATCACCAGCGATGAATCGAACAACGGCCCGTGCAGCGCGCCGACCTCCAGCCCGGCCGCCGCGAACCATGCCGGCCAGTCCTGCGCGCGATAGGAGCGTAGCAGCGTGGTGCGCAGCAGGTCGGCCGGGTGGCGCAGGCTCTGCGCGACGGCGGGCGAACAGAGCGGCGTCAGCGGCGCGGGGCAGACCGCATCCGCCGCCACGCCGTGCCACGCGCCGTCGCCGAAGCGGATTGCCCCGTCCAGCCCCTCGGCGACCAGATCGACCTGGTTGTTGTTGGTCAGCAGGCGCAGGTCGATCCCCGGACAGGCGGCGCGAAACGCCGGCAGCCGTTCGAGCAGCGCACCGACCGCAAAGGTGCCGACCGCGCTGACCGTCAGCACCTCGCGCACGATGCCGCTGTCGAACCGGTCGAACAGCCGGTCGATCGCCCCGAACGATTCGACTAGCGTCGGCGCCAGCGCCATGCCTTCGTCGGTCAGCAGCAACCCGCGATTGGACCGGCGGAACAGCGTGACGCCGAGGCGCGACTCCAGCGCCTTGATCTGGTGACTGACCGCCGCCTGCGTCACGCACAGTTCGTCGGCGGCGCGGGTGAAGGACAGGTGGCGTGCCGATGCCTCGAACGCGCGCAGGGCATTGAGGGGGACCGGTGCGCGCGCCATCGAGACTGAGATTTCCTAAGGATCGAACCGAGATATGATCCTTTGTCCCCCAGCCCTATTTCGGTCAATTGCCCTGCCGATAGTAATCGCGCGAGGGGATGGCCGGCATGGGATATCGCACATTTTTCCGGGGATGGCTGACGCTGGGTGCGGTGCTGGCAAGCGGGACGGCGTTGGCGGCCGATCCACCCGAATGGACGACGCCGACCGAACCGTTCCGCATTGCCGACAATCTCTATTATGTCGGGACAAAGGGGCTGGCAGCCTATCTGATCGTGTCGCGCGACGGGGCGATCCTGATCGATGGGCCGATGGATCGCAATGTCGCGTCGATCGAACGCAATATCCGGCGGGTCGGCGTGCCGCTCGACCGGGTGCGTGTGATCGTCAGCAACCATGCCCATGACGATCATGTCGGCGGCATCGCCCGGATCAAGCGCGACACCGGCGCGCGTTTCCTCGCCAGCGCGGGGGATCGATGGGCGCTGGAGCACGGGACCAGCCGGGGCGATACCAACTATGGCGTGCGCGGCTATCCGGCGGTCAAGGTCGATGGCGTGATCCGCGATGGGGAGGTCGTCCGGCTGGGCGATATCGCACTGACCGCGCATCTGACGCCCGGCCATACGCCCGGCTGCACCAGCTGGTCGATGGTCGCGCGCGATGCGGGCAAGCTGCGCCGGGTGTTCTTTCCGTGCAGCATCACCGTGGCGGGCAACCGGCTGGTCGGCAATCGCGGTTATCCGGGGATCGTCGCCGATTTCCGCCGAACCTTCGCCAAGCTGGCGACGATGCGCGCCGATATCGTGCTGCCGGGCCATCCGGAGGCGGCCGACGTGATCGAACGCGGTGCGCGCCGCCGGGCGGGGCAGGCGGACGCGTTTGTCGATCCCCGGCTGCTCCCCCGGATGGTCGCGGAAAAACGGGCAGCGTTCGAGGCGGAACTGCGCGCCGCGCAGCGCGGCACGCGTTAGAATCAGGCGTCGGGCGGCCCGTCACCCGGCGAATGCAGCATGTCGCCATAGATGCCGGTATCCGAACCGGGAATGGCGATCACGTCCAGCCATCGGCGGTAAAAGGCTTCCGGCCCGACGCCGCCGATGATCGCATAGCCATATTCCATGGCGCGCATGTCGTTCAGCGTCGCGAACAGCAACCCTTCGCCCACGCCCAGCCCGCGTGCGGCGGGATAGACGCCGGTCGGGCCGAAAAAGCCGCGCATGCTGCAATCGTAGCAGGCAAAGCCGAGGATCGCCGTCTCCTGCACCGCGATCCACAAGGTCGTGACCGGACGGGTAAAGGCGCGGGCGGCCTCGCTCTCCCACGCATCGCCGAACCGTGCCTTGACCCATGACAGGACGAGGTGCCGTTCGGCCGCCATCGCCCGCCGGATCGCAATGCCGCGGTCGGCCAGTGCCGGGCGAGGGGCGATGGCGGGCAGGTCGTACAGGCGGACGAGCAGGTCGGTCATGACGGCACCTTCCATGCTGCCGGCGCGACAGGCAAGGGTCGGGGCGATCGCAAAGCCGGTATCCGCTGCGAACCGATCGCGATAGGGTGGGGGCCATGATGCCGCGCCCACCCGTTTCCGTTCGCCTTCGCCTGACGCGATGGGGCTGGGTCGTGCTCGGCTGGTCGTTCGTGCTGCTCGGCTTTATCGGCGCGCTGTTGCCGGTGATGCCGACGACGATCTTCCTGATCCTGGCGGCGGGCTGCTTCGCACGCGGATCGCCCCGGCTGGAGCGCTGGCTGCTCGATCATCCGCGGTTCGGGCCGACGCTGACGGCGTGGCGGCGCGATCGCGCGATCGGGCGGCGGGCAAAGGCGATGGCATGCGGCGGGATCGCGACCGGCTATGCGCTGTTCCTGTTCGGTGCGCGGCCGGGCGTCGCGCTGGCGCTGGCGGTCGCGGCGTTGATGGCCGGTTGTGCCGCTTATATCGTGACCCGGCCCGCCCCGACCGGCTGAGCGATTTCGGTCACGAGCAACGGCGCGGTGAGGGTGGTCAGGCTGATTTCCAGCTCGGCATTGCGGAACGGCTTCGTCAGGCGCGGAATGTCGGCGTCTACCCCGTCTTCGTCGGCATAGCCCGACACGATCAGCACCGGCAGCGCCGGATGGCTGAGGCGCAGCCGACGGGCGAGGTCGGCACCGCTCATGCCGGGCATCAGGTGGTCGGTAATCAGCACGTCGGGCGCCAGCCCCTCGTCGATCAGCCGCAGCGCCTCCTCGGCCGATGCCGCCTCCACCACATGGTAGCTGAGGTCGGCCAGCATGTGCGCGGTGCTCATCCGCACTAGATCCTCGTCATCGATCAGCAGCGCGGTGCCGAGCCGGGCGGGGAAGGGGTGGCTGTCGGCCAGGCGTTCCTCGTCGCATGGCGCGATCGTGCTGACCGGCAGCCATAGGCAGATCGTGGTGCCGATGCCGGGGGTGCTGTCGATGGTCAGCCCGCCACCCAGCTGCGCGGTCAGGCCATGGACCATCGACAGGCCCAGGCCGGTGCCCTTGCCCACGCCCTTGGTCGAAAAAAACGGTTCGATCGCGCGGCGCAGCGTGTCCTGATCCATGCCGCAGCCGGTGTCGCCGACGCGCAGCCGGATATAATGGCCGCGCGCCAAGCCGGCGATCTCACCCGAACGCACATTCTGCCGGGCGGCGGCGATGGTCAGCGTGCCACCGTCGGGCATCGCGTCGCGGGCATTCACCGCCAGGTTCAGCAGCGCCATTTCCAGCTGGTTCAGATCGGCATGCGCCGGGGGCAGGTCGTCCAGCGCGACGCGGACGGCGATGGTCGGGCCGAGGGTGGATGCGATCAGCCCGGTCATGCTGTCGATGACCTTCGCCACGTCGACGCCGGTCGGCTGCAGCGGTTGGCGCCGGGCAAAGGCCAGCAGCCGCTGCACCAGCATCTTGGCGCGTTCGGCGGATTGTAGCGCCCCTTCGATCAGGCGGCGTTCGCGATCGGTGCCGACGCCCTTGCGCACCAGCATGTCGAGCGAGCCGATGATCGGGGTCAGCAGATTGTTGAAATCATGCGCGACGCCGCCGGTCAGGCTGCCCATCGCCTCCATCTTCTGACTCTGGCGGAGAGCATCGCGGGCGATCTCCAGATCGGCCTCGCGCTCCTTCGCTTCGGTCAGGTCGCGGCCGACCGCGACGAAGTTCAATCCGTCGGCTTCGGGAGCGACGGTCCATTCGATATGCTTCCACCCGCCGGTGCGCGTCGCGATCCGGTTTTCGAACCGGGTCGGGCGACGGGTCGCAGCCATCTGTGCGATCGCGGCCGAGGTGTGCGGTTCGTCGTCGGGATGCATGAAATTGACATAGCCGCGCGAGAGCAGTTCCCCCTCGCTCCAGCCCAACACCCGCGTCCATGCCGGGCTGGCCGCCGAGATCATTCCGTCATAGCCGGCGCGGGCCAGCATATCCTGCGACAGGTTCCACAGCCGGTCGCGCTCGGCCGACCGGATCGCGACCTGTTCCTCCAGCGTATCGTTAAGCTGGCGCAGTTCCTCTTCGGCGCGGGCGCGTTCGACGGCAGTCTTGACCCGTTCCCCGACCTCCTGGACCAGGCTTTGCTCGGCGGCGGTCCAGGCGCGGGGCGTGGCGGACTGCACTGCCAGCACGCCGACCCATTCGGTTTCGTCGAACAATAGCACGTCGATGAACGCCCCGACCCGGCGCTGGGCGAGGCCGGCGCGCGTCGTGTCGCTCAGCGGGCTGGCCGGTACATCGGGCATGACGATTGGTGCGCCCGAGCGATAGGCGTCGAGCAACCCCGGCCCGAACTGTGCCAGCGAATGCGCGCCGGTGAGTGAATGCACGCCATCGCAATAATCATGGTCGACCCGCATCCGCAGGTCGCTGCTGATCTCGGCATAGAATGCGCGGTTGACGTTCAGCCACTGGCCCAGCCGATCGGCGGCCAGCTGCATGATTTCGCTGCGCGTGCCGAGCGGGCGCAGTGCGTCGGCCAGCGACAGCAGGAACTGCGTCCGGCGGGCATGGGCGACGCGATCGGTCGTTTCTGCCAGGATGCAGATGACGCCCGCCGGTTCGCCGTCTTCGTCGAGGACCGGCGAATAGTCGAGGTCCATCCACGCCCGCTCCGGACAGCCGTTGCGGTACAGCGTCACTTCCTGATCCTGGTAGCGCAGCGTGCCGCCCGCCAGTCCGACCCGCATCACATGGTCGTTGAAATCGGCGGCCTCCGGCCACCCTTCGCGGACGTTCGATCCCAGCAGCTGCGGATGCCGCCCGCGGGCAAAGGCCGAATAGGCATCGTTGTAGAGCATCACCCCGTCGACGCCCCACAGCATCACCATCGGCACCGGCGAGCGCAGCATCAGCGCGGTGGCGGTCTTCAGGCTTTGCGGCCAGCCGGTGATCGGACCCAGCGGCGTCGCGGCCCAGTCGAGCGCCGCGATCAGCGCCGCACATTCCCCGCCGCCTGCCAGAAAGGCGAAATGGCGCGGATGCGGCGTGGTTTCGACGATGCGTAGGTCCGGCATGGGAAGGGAAATATCCTGCAATAACGCCGACCCGGAAAGACCGGCCGCGCCGGAATTGCCATAGACGTTGGGTGGCATGATAACGCAAACGTCCTTTTGAGCAAACTGCCAAGAATAGATAACGCGGGAAGACCGCTTGCGGGCGCGCGTATCTTTTCGGGACCGATCGTTCCTGCGCGCCTGCGGCTTTTGGGGAACAGTTTTGCCGGTCGCCCGGCGACTGCTTCGCGATCTGTCCTGCTGAGGTACAACGGCAGTCTTGCACGGCGGATGCGGGTCCCAACTTATCGGGGCGGGCGGCTTGTGATTCTGCCGATTTTGCGCGTAATCGGGTCGTTGATTTAGAGATCGGAATTTGCGTGCCGTCGGACCTGCCCAAAGCGATTGTCGAATATTTTGAGCAGTCGCGTGTCGCGCTTGCCCTGGCAGCGGCAGAGGGCGACAACCATCTGGTGTTGGTGAACCCGCCGTTCAGCCGCCTGACCGGGTTCGAGCCCGAGGATGTCGTCGGCCGGAATTGCCGGATGTTGCAACGCGATGCGGTCAATGCCGAACCGCGCGCGCGGCTGCGCGAGTTCTTGTCCCGGCCGAACCAGCCCAATGTGCGCACGCCGATCGTGAATTTCCGCAAGGACGGCAGCCCGTTCGTCAACCTGCTCTACATGTCGCGGCTGAACTCGATCGATGGGCGGACCCGCTATATCTTCGCATCGCAGTTCGACGTCAGCCGGTCGCAGCCCGAAATGCTGGCCGATTATAACGCACAGCTTGCCGCCACGCTCGGCCGGCTGGTCCCCATCGCCGACGATGCGGGGATCGTGGTCGAGGGCACCTTGATGACCATTGCCAACAGCGCGGCGATCGTGGCGCAGGCAAAGATGATGCTCGCCGATCTCGAGGGCACCCCCGATGCATGATGTCGTCTCGACCAAGGCGGAGGCCATGCCGGCGTCGCCCGCCAGCGTTCCGGTGGTCGGCATCGGGGCGTCGGCCGGGGGGCTGGAGGCGCTGCGCGAAATGCTTGCGCCCGCCAAGCGGCCGACCGGCCTAGCCTTCGTCGTGGTCCAGCATCTCGACCCGAACCACGAAAGCATGCTGGCGCAGCTGCTCGACCGCAATACTACGCTCGCCGTGCTGCAAAGCTCGGGTGGCGAGCGGATCGAGGCCGATACCGTCTATATCATCCCGCCCGGTCGCGGCCTTGCCATTCGCGACGGCGTGCTGGAGCTGACCGATTTTCAGCAGCCGCGCGGGCTCCGCCGGCCGATCGACGATTTTTTCCTGTCGCTGGCTGGCGACCAGCAGGCGAATGCCGCCTGCGTCATCCTGTCGGGGACCGGCGCCGACGGCACCACCGGCCTGCGCGCGATCAAGGAAAATGGCGGCGTCTGCGTCGTGCAGCAGCCCGAAAGCGCGCGCTATGACGGCATGCCGCTGTCGGCGGTCGGCACCGGCATGATCGATTTCGTGAAGCCGCCGGGCGAAATCCTCCATTGCCTTCAGGCCTTCTTTGGCCGGCGCGGTTCCGACCCGATCGAGCCGGAGGCGAATGTCGTCGCCGATCATGTCGATGAAATGTGCCGCGTGCTGCGCACCGCCATCGGCCATGATTTTTCGGGCTACAAGCGCTCGACATTGGTCCGCCGGGTCGAACGGCGGATGCATGTGCTGGGCATCGATACCGGGCGTGCCTATCTGGCGCGCATCCGCAGCGACGCGGGCGAGTGCGAGGCGCTGTTCCGCGACCTGCTCATCAACGTCACGCGCTTCTTCCGCGATGCCGATGCGTTCGAAGCACTGCGGACGCGGGTGGTCGAGCCGTTGATGGCGGATCGCCCGGCGGACGAGGATATCCGCGTATGGGTGCCCGGCTGTTCGAGCGGGGAGGAAGCCTATACCATCGCGATGCTGTTCGCCGAGGCGGCGCGCAAATCGGGGTCACCGCTGGCGGTGCAGATTTTCGCAACCGATATCGACGAACAGATGCTGGGGATCGCGCGCGAGGGCAGTTATCCCGCCGCGGCGATGGCCGACGTGCCGGCGCACTTACGCGAACGCTATACCGTGCCCCATGCCGAGCGGTTCACCATCGCCGCCCCAATCCGCGACATGATCCGCTTTTCCAGCCACAGCCTGGTCAAGGACCCGCCCTTTTCGCGGCTCGACCTGGTATCGTGCCGCAACCTGCTGATCTATTTCGACGACCGGTTGCAGCAGGCGGTGTTGCCGCTGTTCCATTACGCGCTGCGCCCCGGCGGTTTCCTGTTCCTCGGCACATCGGAAAGCGTCGGGCGGTTCGAGCATCTGTTCCTGTCCGTCGACCAGCAGGCCCGCCTGTTCGAACGCGGCCCCGGCGCACCCAGCTATCCGATCGACCTGCCCGGCAGTCAGCGTCAGCCGCTGGCCCGGCGCGAGCGGGATGCGCGCGGCGACACGGCGGCGCTGGGCAGCGAGGCGCTGGCGACCCGGCGCGTCGTCGAACGCTATGCCCCGCCCAGCCTGATCGTCGACCAGGATGGCGGTATCATCTCCGCTTATGGCAAGCTCAGCCGCTATTTCGAATTTCCGGTGACGCGTACCGGCGGCAGCAGCGCGGTGAACCTCGCCCGGCCGGGTCTGCGCAACGTCGTCGGGCCGTTGCTGCGACAGGCGCGCGACGAGCGCCGCCGGGTGATCGCGCGTGATGTCGCGGTCGAAACCGACTACGGCACCCAGCCGGTCGAGGTGATCTGCGACCCGCTGGGCGACGGCACCTTGCTGTTCGTGTTCCGCGATACCGGCCCGTTCGTGCCATCCGATCCCGGCGAACTGCAGGACCTCGAACCCAGCGACGACCATCTGGAATCGCTGGAGGACGAGCTGCGCCTGACCCGCCACCGGCTGCGCTCGGCGATCGAGGAGCTGGAGACGGCGAATGAGGAGCTGAAGAGCTCCAACGAAGAAATGATGTCGATGAACGAGGAGCTTCAATCGACCAACGAGGAACTGTCGACGGTCAATGACGAGCTGAAGAGCAAGGTCGACCAGCTGACCGTCGCCAATTCCGACCTGCGCAATTTCTATGAATCGACCGAACTGGCGGTCGTGGTGCTCGATGCCGACCTGAAGGTGCGCAGCTACACCGACGCCGCGACCCGCATCTTTCCACTGAAGGCCACCGATCGCGGTCGCCCGCTGACCGATGTCGCCAACCGGCTGGAGGACGCGGCGCATCTGGCGGATGCACGCGCCGTCGCGGGCGGGGCATCGCCGGTGCAGCGCCGGGTGCGGACCAGCGATGGCGAGCATGTCTTTTCGCTCCGGGTACTGCCCTATCGCACCCAGACCGGCGAGGTCGACGGCGCGACGCTGGTGCTGACCGAGATTACCGACGCGCTGGCGCTGGAGCGGCAACTGGCGGCGGAGCGCGAACGGCTCGACCTGGCGATCAAGGCGGCGGGAATCGGGGTCTGGGAATATTGCCCGGAAAATGGCGAGCTGGTGCTCGACCCGGCCGAACGGCAGCTGTTCGAGGTGGCGTCGGACGCGACGCCCCGGATCGAGGACCTGCTCGGCCGGATCGACGCCGACGATCTGCCAAAGGTCGAGGCGGCGCTGCGTCGCGTGATCGAACGCAGCGGCGATTATGAGTCGACGTTCCGCGTGTGCCGCAGCGACGGGCAGACGCGCTGGGTAAAGGGCTTTGGCCGGGTCGTCGGGGGCAGCGCGCCGCAGCGCCTGGTCGGCGTGTCGATCGACGTGACGCCCGAATATGCACTGGCCGAAACGCGCGAGTTGATGCTGCGCGAGATGAACCACCGGGTGAAGAACCTGTTCGCGGTGATCGCCGGGATGATTACCATGGCGGCGCGGTCGCACGACGACCTGCGCACCTTTGCCGACGATATCCGCCGCCGGATCGCCGCGCTCGGATCGGCGCATTCGCTGGCGTCGCCCGCCGGACAGCCCCATGCGGTCGGGCTGGACGATATCGTCGCCACCACGCTGGCTCCCTATCGCGACCACGCACGGATCGAAATCGATGGTCCGGTCGTTGCACTGGACAGAAGCTGTCTGTCGCCTTTGGCGCTCATTCTCCACGAATGGGCAACCAATTCGATCAAATATGGTGCGCTGGGCAGCGATGGGGAACGGGGCCTGCGGGTATGCTGGCAGGTCGGGGAAGACGGGATCGTGCTGACATGGACCGAGGATGCGAAGGATACGGGCGATCTGTTGCTGGGCAAGCGTGGGTTCGGATCGGTGCTGGTCGAAACCAGCGTTCGGCAGTTGCGCGGGACGATGACCGCCGGAATGGCGGACGGGCAGTTGCGGATGGAAGTGCGGCTTCCGGCTGGCGTGTTGCTGCGTGACTGATCCCGTATTGCTCGTCGAGGACGAGCTGTTCATCGCGCTGGACGTGCAGGCCACCATCGAGGCGGCGGGCTTCGCGGTCGAGGGACCGTGCATGACGCTGGTCGAGGCGCAGGAGGCGGTCGAGCGTCACAACGCGGCCTTTGCCGCCGCCGTGCTGGACGTGCGGTTGGCCGATGGGACGGTGTTCCCGGCGGCCGACCGGCTGCACGCTGCCGGGGTCCCGCTGATCTTTCATTCGGGGCACGCCGACGATGCCGACCTGCGGCAACGCTATCCCCGCGCGATGGTGTGTCCCAAGCCGAGCGCTCCCGAAGCGCTGTCGGAGGCGATCCGCCGCTGCGCAGCGCTGAACGGCGGGTAAGCGGCGGGTTAACCCTCCGCGCGCACCAGCTTGATATCGCGGTCGGCGGCACAGCCATGCACATCCTCGCGGCGTAGCGCGGTCGCCATCAGCTCGGGAAATTGGTCGGGGGTGCAGGCGAAGACGGGGATGCCCAGCGCCGCCACCTGCGCGGCGAGGTGTGGGTCATAGGACGGGCGACCGGTGTCGGTCAGTGCCAGTAGCACGATGACATTGACTCCCGACACCGCCAGCCGCGCCAGCCGGTCGACCAGCGCCCGCGCATCGCCGCCTTCGTACAGGTCGGTGATGAGTATCAGATGCGCCTTGCCCGGCCGCTCGATCCGATCCTCGCAATAGGCGACGGCCTGATCGATATCGGTGCCGCCGCCCAGCTGGATACCGAACAGCACCTCGACCGGATCGGTGAGTTCTTCGGTCAGGTCAACGATCGCGGTGTCGAAACAGACCAGCTTGGTCGCGACGACCGGCAGCGAGGCCATGACCGCGGCGAAGATCGAGGCATAGACCACCGAACTGGCCATCGATCCCGACTGGTCGACGCACAGGATCACCTCGTCCAGATCGACGATCCGCCGTTGCTGGCGCAGGAAGCCGATCAGGCGTTCGGGGACGATGGTGCGGTGCGCGTGCTGGTAGTGGGCGAGGTTCGCGCGGATCGTGCGCGGCCAGTCGATATCGGCGAAACGCGGGCGATGGGTCCGCCGCGCGCGGTCGAGCGCGCCCCGGATCGCGTCCGCCGTGCGAGCCTCCAGCCGTGCCATCAGCTCGGCGACAACCCTGGTGATGACGGCGCGCGCGGTGTCCTTCGTCTTTTCGGGCATGACCCCGCGCAGCGCGACCAGATCGGCGACGAGGTTCACGTCCGCCTCGACGGTGGCGAGGAATTCGGGCTCCAGCAGCATCTGGCGCAGGCCCTTGCGCTCGAACGCGTCCTTCTGAACCACCTGCACGACGCTGGCGGGGAAGAAGTCGCGGATGTCGCCCAGCCATTTGGCGACGCGCGGCGCGGATTGGCCGAGCCCGCCGCGACCCTTCTTCTCCGGCTCGCCCTCGCCGTAGAGCGCGGACAGCGCCTTGCTCATGCGGCGGTCGCTGTCGGAGAGCGGGGCCGTGCCTTCGCCATCGTCCACGCCCAGCGCGAGCGTCCAGCGGCGTTCGCGTTCGTCGTCGCTCATCGCGTGCCTCCCGTCATCAGCGCTAGGACGCGCGCTTCATGCGCCGGCCAGTATGTCTCTGCGCCCGCCAGCACGGTGTACCCCCGCGCGCCCGTGTCGGATCGGTCGAGCGCGGCGTCCATCAACCGCCGCCGTTCGCTGCGGTCGAGCGCGGAAAAGACGCGCCGGAACAAGGGCAGGCTGGCGATGAAGGTCTCCTCGTCCAGCGTCGTCAGCCATGCATCGACTGCCTGCCGCAGCGTCGCGTCGTGGATTAGCCGATCGCCCGCGCCCTCCAGAAACCCCTCGAAGAAACCCGCGGCTTCTGCGACCGGCGTGCCCGGCGACAGCATCCGGGCCAGCAGCGTGGCGGCGGCGTCGGCGGCTAGCTTTTCCGCCTCGTACAGCAATCGCGCGGCGGTGCCCGCGATCAGCCGCGTCGCCTGATCGTCGTCGAACAGCCGGGCCAGCGCGTCGTGCCATGTCGCGATAACCTCTGCATCGAGCTGCGCCAGCTGGATCGCACGCTCCGCTGCCAGGATCGCGGCGCGTAAGGCCCCCGCCGCCTCGGCATCCAGATTGCGCGCGGCATAGGGAAAGGTCAGCGCCGCCTGCACCACGATGCGCGGCATCAGGTCGCCGAGCGGCCGCGCCGTGCCGCTGCGTGCCTCGCCATAGCGCAGGATATCGGCCATCGGCGGCAGCGCGGCGAGCAGCGATTGCGCGTCGCTGGTCAGTGCTGCGCGCCGCTCCAGCAGCGCGATGCCGGTCGTGATCGCGGCGGGCAGATCGGCGATCATGGCGCTGCGCACCCGCGTCGCCAGTTCACCAAGATCGGGCTCCGCCGCCATCGCTTCGGCCAGCTTTCCGGCGGCGGCGTCGGCGGTGGTCGAGCCGTGGACGAGGTTCTCGACCAGCCGCACCGCGAATTCCGGGTTCCAGGCGAGAATCCAGTTTTCGCGGAAGGTGCCGCGAGTGCGCCCGGCGTCGGTCAGCTCGCCCCACGGCACGTCGAGCACGTGCAGCCGGTGGAGCAGCGTGGAGCGCGCCAGCCCACTGTCACTGCGCAGGTCGACCGTGAGGGGGCGCTCCAGCGCCTCGGGTTTTAGCCGCGTCGCCTTTTGCTGGCGCTGCAAATCCTCCAGCAGCGGGGCGAGCGGCGTGTCGGCGGGGATGACGCCGACTGCCGATCCGACCAGCAGCTCGGCGGCGATATCGTCCCAGCGCGCAGGTTCGCCATGGCACAGGCAGGCGATGGCGGCCTCGCGCAATTCCTCGAACCCCGGGTGCGGGCGGTCGCGCAGGGCGGCGAGCGCATGGCCCAGCCGCTGCGCCTCGATCACCGAGGCGGTGGAGACCATATGGCCACGATCGCGCATCACCCGCGCGATCCGGGCGAGCCAGATGGCGTCGCGGTCACTGCCATGGCGTGTGTCCCACAGATGCGCGCACCAGCCGGGCGCGACCACGCCGGCGCCATACCCACTCGCGCGGGCGAGGCGGGGGGCAGTCCAGGGTGCCCAGGTCGCCTTGATCTTCGCCTTTGGCCGCCCTTTCAGCAGGGCGCGATCGGCGGCCAGACTGCTCTTCGCAGCCAAGGCGGGGACATGCCACGCGCCGCAGACCACCGCGACCGGCCCGTCGCTGTCCTTGGCCGCGCGGGCGATCTCGATCCGCATATGCGCCTCCCGCGCCGCCTCGCGCGCGGACAAGGGGCCGGCTTCGCTGCGCAGCGCGGTCATCGCCTCGGCGACGGCGGCGAACACGGAGGTGGAGGCGGGGTTCTCCTCGATGACGTCGGCCCACCAGCTTTCGCCATCGGCATAGCCCGCCGCCGTGGCGAGAATGCCGACGGGATCATAGGCGATCGGGTCCTCGTCGCGGCCAGCCTGTTCGTCCTCGCCCAGCCGGTCGCTGGCGGGCAGGTCGATGAAGCGCAGCGTCGCCCCGTGCGCCACCGCCCAGCGGGTGGCCTGGTATTCGGGGGAATAGTCGGCGAAGGGAAAGAAGGTGGCGCGGGCGGGATCGTCCTCGGCATAGGTCAGCAGCGCGACCGGCGTTGCCATCGCCGGGTCGGCGAGCATCGGCAGCAGGTGCGACGCATCCGCCGGCCCCTCGATCAGCACCGTGTGGGGCCGCAGCGCATCCAGCGCATCGACCAGCCGCCGCGCCGAGCCGGGGCCGTGATGGCGGATGCCGAAGAGCGAGACCGCTGCCGCCACCGGGTCAGATCAGTTCGCTCAGCGCGGCATAATAGCCTTCATAGCCGCGCCTTTTCTTCAGCACCATCTCCAGATATTCGCCCAGCACCGCCTTGTCCTGCACCGGGTCCTTCACCACCGCGCCGATCATGTTGGCGGCGAGCATCGCGGGGGTCAGGTGCCCGTCGTTGAAGAAGGTCGCCTGGCTGATCCCGCCGACCATCACGCCGATCGCCTCGGCGGTGGAGAGGCCACCCGAGGGGGACTTCAGCGCGACCTTGCCATCCTCGGTCGCGCCGGAGCGCAGTTCGCGGAAGATCGCGACGACGCGCGCGATTTCGTCGGCGACGTTTCTGGGCGCGGGCAGGTCGAGGCTGTGCGCCATTTCGCCGACGCGCCTGACGATGATCGCCACTTCCTCGTCGGCGCTGTCGGGCAGGGGGAGCATGACGACGTTGAAGCGCCGCTTCAGCGCGGAGCTCAGTTCGTTCACGCCCTTGTCGCGGTTGTTGGCGGTGGCGATGACGTTGAAGCCGCGCTGCGCATAGATCGCATCGTTCAGTTCAGGAATCGGCATCATCTTTTCGGACAGGACGGTAATCAGCGTGTCCTGCACGTCCGACCCCATCCGGGTCAGTTCCTCCAGACGGCACAATTTGCCCGTCTCCATCGCGCGCAGCAGCGGGGTGGGGACCAGCGCCGCGCGGCTCGGCCCGTGCGCCAGCAGCTGCGCATAGTTCCAGCCATAACGGACCTGGTTTTCGTCGGTGCCCGCCGTGCACTGGATGACCATCGTCGAATCGCCGGTGATCGCGGCGGCGAGGTGTTCGGACACCCACGACTTGGCGGTGCCCGGCACGCCCAGCAACAACAGTGCGCGATCGGTGGCGAGTGTCGCCACCGCCGTTTCGATCAGGCGGCGGTCGCCGACATATTTGGGGCTGATCGCACTGCCGCCGGGCGCGGTGCCGCCCATTAGATAGGTGACGACGCGTTTGGGCGACAACGCCCAGCCGGGCGGGCGGCGGTCGGTATCGTCGACCGCCAGTACGGCCAGCTCGGCGGCATAGGTCGCTTCGGCGGGGAGGCGCAGCGTCTCGCTCATTCGGTCGGTCTCCTGTGGTCGAGCGCGGCGTTCAGCCGCAGCATGTCGAGGCGCGGGTCGGACGCGATCATCCCGACCGCCACCAGCCGGTCGAGCGCCTGCGCCGCCGCCGGGCGCGAGGCGACGAGGCCCAGCGCCAGCAACTCACCGGCGTGATCGCCCGGCCCGGCATCGCCCGCCGCCAGCGCATTTAGCAGCGCGATACCGGCGGGCATGTGGATCGCATCGTCGATCGCGCCGTCACCGCCCGCGATGGCCCGCACCATATCGAAGGTGGCGCCGTTGGCGCGGATCAGCCGTTCGGCCGCCTGCTGCCGCTGCGCCGGGGTGAGGCGCGGCAGCAGCATCCCCAGCACGTCGCGGTCGATCGTCTTGGCCAGCGTCAGCGTGTCGGCGGCGGCGGCAACGACCGGCGCGGTGCCGGAGCGCGCCAGCATCTGCGTAAAGCCCCGGTCGAGCAACGCGTCGCTACCCCATGGCCAGATCGCGACTAGATCGATCGCCGCCAGCTTCAGCGCGCGGGCGAAGCCATCGACCGGCACGGCACCGAACAGGTCGGTGCGGCGGTTGCGATAGACGATGTTCTCCGGCGGCAGCGGTTCGAGGATGCGGGTGCGGCGCAACAGCCCCCTGGTCTGGACGGCGAAGAACGCCGCCAGCGTCGCCGCGTCTTCCTCCTCCCGATCGGACGTTCTGCCGTCCAGCCCCTCGATATACGCCGTGGCGAGCGCCCGCACGCGCGGCGCGCGGTCGGCCGATGCGAGCAGGTCGAGGAGGGGGCGATCCGCGTCGGACAGGCCCGGCACCAGCGTCTGGAGCAGGCGCATCCGATGATCGGCGGGTTCGCCCGCGATTCTCTGGAGCAGTAACGCGCTGGCGGCGGCGGGATCATGCCCGCGCAGGTCGATCAGCGCGGCCAGACGCGCGGCGGGACCGAAGTCGTCCCAGGTTTCGTCCGTCAGTTCCGCCGCGTCGGTCGAAGTCGCCGCCATGGCCGCCCAATCCTGCCACGGCGCATAGACCGGCGGCACGTCGTCGTCGGCGCGCGGCATCCAGTCGCCGGGATGCAGCGTCCAGCCGCGCCGGTCGAGGAAATCGAGCAGGTGGCGGCGCGTATCCGGCGCGCGCACCGACCGGAGCAGGCGGCGCGCGCTGGGGCGGAACAGCTCGGGCAGCGGCGGACGGGCCAGCACCGGGATATCGCCCGCCGGCTGCACCGCCCCCGCCGGCTCGGCGATCACCTGCGTGCCCACAAACTGGCCGGACAGTGCGAGCAGCCGCAGCTCGGCCTCTTCGGGAGCATCGCCCAGCGTATCGCGCCAAGCGGGCGGGGCATGGCGCACCGCGCTGCCGCCCATCGTCCAGCGGGTCAGCACGGGGGTGAGGTTGTGCAGGATCGCGTCAGCCATGGCCGATCCGTCCCCATGCGCTCTGCGCCGCCAAAATCTCCAGCCGATGCGCCGACCAGAGCGCGGCGGTGCAGGTCAGGTCGGTGCCGGTCATAAGCCCCGTGGCTTCGCCCGCCAGCGGCAGGGGCGTCGTGCCGCCGTGCGGTTGCCACCACGGCGCGCCCGCTTGGTCGATGCCGACGCGGCCGGGCGGCAGCAGCACCGGGCGTTCGGCCGCCCATGGTTCGGCGAGGAAGGGCGTGGTCAGCAGCTCCGCCAGCGGTGCGGCGGGGCGGGGCCAATCGTGCGGCGGGCCGTCGATCGCGCCGGCCTCTCGCCGGACCAGCAGTGCGCGCAGCGGCGCGCGCGCGGGGTAGAAGAGGATGTCGCCGACGAATTGCTCGCCGGGCACGAACGCCGATCCGCGCCGCCCGGTGCTGGCGGGAAAGAAATCGAGCAACATGGCAAAGCGCGGGCCGTCGCCCAGGTTGAGCAGCCATGTCGTCTGCGCGATCAGCCCGTCGCGGCGGGTCCGCACCTGTTCGGCCAGCACGTCCCACGTCGCGGTGATGCGCAGCGCCGCCGGATCGTCGAGCAATGCCTCGCGCCGTTCGGCGGCGGCGACCGCGCGGCGCAATTCGGCATCGCGGGGGGCGGCGCGAAACGCGCGGGCCAGCATCACCAGCCGCGCCAGCTCGACGGTCGCTCCGCGTACCCGGTCGCCGGGGGGCAGCGCCCATATCCGCGCGGGCAGTTCGTCGACATGCCCCGCCAGTGCCGCCGCCTTGCCATCGACCAGCCGCGCGCCGATCCGGCGACAGCGCGCGGTCGCATCGTCGATGAACCCGGCAAGGCCCAGCCGGAGCTGATCGCCGATCCATTGCTCCAGCGCCTCCAGCGCGCCGAGGATCGCACGGTCGGTGTCGTCGGCGCGCCTGGCGTTGGCGGCTTCGCGCCTGCCGGCGGCCGTGGGGTCTTCGGCAGGCTCCGGCTCCCGCGCGGCCCCCAGATCCTTTGCCGACGGGCCGGGCACGCCGCTCGCTACCGGGGCGGGCTGTGGCGCACCGCTGGCCGGTCGCCTGCGCCCGAGCCATTCGACCACCCAGTCGGGGGTGTCGGCGGCGGGGAAGGGCAGGATGGCCTCTGCGTGCATCCACAGCAGGGCGAGGGCATGCTTGCAAGGGAATTTGCGCGACGGGCAGGTGCATTTGCTCCCCAGGTCGCGCAGGTCGGCGGTCACGCGGTACGGGTGTGCGCCCGATCCGGCACACTCACCCCAGATCAGCGCGGCGTCGTGGCTGGACCCCAGTCCCGACCATTTGCCCGGCTTCGCCAGCCCCGCCGCCGCCTTGAGCGAGGCCTGATCGGTGGCGAGCTGTTCCACCGCCGTCACATCGATCGCCACGCAATCCCCGACCCGTTGCTTCGGCGGCGATGATACGGCGTGCCGCCGAAAGCTCAATGCGCTTCGGATCGTCGGCGTATCATGGTCGACAGGGGCATGGCGTCGGGCGCCGTTCCGGTGGTAGCGTCCGGTCCACAGAAGACGGCGCTGCGCCGCGTTCGGGGAGAAGATGCTTGACCCACGACCATGGCTGCGCATGCCATTCGCGCCGCGACGTCCTGATGACCGGCGCGCTGACAGCGGGGCTGGCGCTACCGTTTCCGGCATCGGCGCATGCGGCGCAACCGGCGGTGGCGGGGCAGCCGGTGGCGAGGCTGCAGCCGTTCGACATGGCCGATGTGACGCTGGGCGAAGGGCCGTTCCTCCACGCCCAGCGCAAGACCGAGGCGTATCTCCTGTCGCTGCAACCCGATCGGATGCTGCACAATTTCCGGGTCAATGCCGGGCTGCCCCCCAAGGCGCCGGTCTATGGCGGTTGGGAATCGGAAGCGGCGTGGGACGAGATCAACTGCCATGGCCATACGCTCGGCCATTATCTGTCCGCCTGCGCGCTGGCCGGTCGCGCGACCGGTGATGCCCGCTACCGCACGCGCATCCAATATATCGCCGCCGAGCTTGCCGCGTGTCAGGCGGCGGCGGGCAGCGGGCTGGTCTGCGCATTTCCCAAGGGGGCGGCGTTGATCGCGACGCATCTGCGCGGCGATCCGATTACCGGCGTGCCGTGGTACACGCTGCACAAGGTCTATGCCGGCCTGCGCGATGCGGTGGTGCTGGCCGACAGCGCCGCCGCGCGCGCGGTGTTGTTGCGGTTGGCCGATTGGGGCGTCGCGGCCTGTCGTCCGCTGTCGGATACCGCGTTCGAAGCGATGCTGGCGACCGAACATGGCGGCATGAACGAGGTCTATGCCGATCTGTACGGCATGACCGGCAACGACGAGTATCGCACGCTGGCCCAGCGATTTTCGCACAAGGCGGTGTTGGTGCCGCTGTCGCAGGCGCGCGACCATCTTGACGGACTGCACGCCAATACGCAGGTGCCCAAGATCGTCGGGTTCCAGCGGGTGTACGAAGCGACCGGCGACGCAGCCTATCGCGACGCGGCGGCGTTCTTCTGGCGGACGGTGGTGGAAACGCGCTCGTTCGCGACCGGTGGGCATGGCGATGGCGAGCATTTCTTTGCAGTCGCCGACACGCCCGCGCATGTGTTCAGCGCGAAGGGATCGGAGACCTGCGGCCAGCACAACATGCTGAAGCTCACCCGCGCGCTGTTCCTGCACGATCCGCGCGTCGACTATGCCGATTATTACGAACGCACGCTGTATAACGGCATCCTCGCATCGCAGGACCCTGACAGCGGCATGGCGACTTATTTCCAGGGTGCGCGGCCGGGATATATGAAGCTGTACCACACGCCGGAGGACAGCTTCTGGTGCTGCACCGGGACCGGCATGGAGAACCATGTCAAGTATCGCGACTCGATCTATTTCCACGATGCGTCGGCGCTGTACGTGAACCTGTTCGTGCCGTCGGCGGTGCGCTGGCGGGCGAAGGATGCCGTGCTGACGCAGGTGACGCGCTTTCCCGAACAGGGCACGACCACCCTCCAGTGGCGATCGAAGCGGCCGACATCGGCGACGCTCAAGCTGCGGCATCCTGGGTGGAGCCGGAGCGCGACGGTGCTGGTCAACGGGGCGGAGGTCGCGCGCTCGGACCTGCCGGGCCGGTATCTCGATCTGACGCGGGTGTGGCGCGATGGCGATCGGGTCGAGCTGCGGATGGAGATGACGGTCGCGGCGGTGCCGTTGCCGGCGTCGTCGACCATCGTCGCCTTCACCTATGGGCCGCTGGTGCTGGCCGGTGCGCTGGGACGCGAGGGGCTGGCCCCTGGTGCCGATATCATCGTCAGCGAACGGCGCTATGGCGCGTATAACGACACGCCCTTCACCGCGCCCCGTCTGCGCGGCGATCCGGAGGCGCTGGCGCGCAGTGTCCGCGCGACCGGCCGGCCGCTCGAATTCACGATCGCATCGGCGCAGGGCGCACCGATCCGCCTGATCCCCTATCACCGGATCGCGCATGAGCGGTACGCGACCTACTGGGACGTCGCGCCGGCGGCCCCTGCCTGATCCGACCATCGACCGCGCGAATTGCATTCCCGTGATAGCGATAACACGCTAGGCTCACGCCCTAAGCCGCTGATTAGGCGGCATATGGGGAGGGAATGGATATGCGCGGCACGGTGATGCTGACGGTCTTCGCGCTGCTGGCGGGCGATGCGATGGCGCAGGAGTCGAACGAGCAGGCGCGGGCGATCGCCGGGGCGCCCGTCACGGCGCGACAGCGGCTGGAGCTGGTCGACATTCCCAAACCGGTGGGCAAGGCGGTGGCGCTGTTCGACGGGCGCAGCCTCGATGGCTGGAGCGCGTGGCTGGGCTATGCCGACCCCGCCATGACCTATCGCGCCGATCCGGCGGTCAGGCCGATCGGGACGGGGCGTCCCACCACCGGCGATTTCGCGGTGCGCGTCGTCGATGGCGCACCGGCCCTGTGGGTGAAGGGGCAGACCTGGGGCAGCCTGGTCCACCGGGCGGACCTGCGCGACTATCACCTGCGGCTGCAGTTCAAATGGGGCGCCAGGACCTGGGCACCGCGCGAGACGCTGCCGCGCAACAACGGCCTGCTCTATCACACCCACGGCGTTCCGGGGGAGGTGTTCGGGACCTGGCGCCCCTCGGTCGAATTCGAGATCATGGGCGGATCGACCGGCATGATCGTGGCGGTCGGGGGCAAGGTTCGCGGACATACCGACGTCGCCTTCGACCCGTCGATAATCGCGCCGCATCTCCGGTACCGGCTGGGCGGACGGGAGGTCGACCTCGTGAACGGAACGCCGACCTGGAACGTCGAGGTGGCGAGCGATGCCGAACGTCCGGTCGGGCAGTGGAACACGCTCGACCTGTACGTCGTCGGCGACCGTGCGGTGCATGTCGTCAACGGCGTTCCCGTGGCCGATGTACGCGACCTGGCGACGATCGACGCCGACGGCGTGCGCCGCCCGCTGACGCACGGTCAGATCCAGCTGCAGTCCGAGGGGGCGGAGACATGGTTCCGCCAGATCACCGTGGAGCCGATCCGCACGCTGCCCCGCATTGTCACGGCAGGAACGAAGTAGCGCGACGGACGGCACGTTCCCCGCCAGCCGTCTGGACGAACCGGAGGGCGTTGAACCGATCGGGTTCCTAAAGGAGGCTCAGGTTGAAACACAGGGCGCTCGCGCCCAGTGCCGCAGCATCGCCATTGACCCGGGATGCGACCAGGGTGGGGAAGGCTCGATCGCGTCCGCGCACCGGTACGCTGTAGTAGGTCAGTCGCGCCGCCAACCTTTCCCCCAGTGCCGCGGGGAGACGTCCGCCGATCACGATCGCGTCGGGATCGGCGACTGCACCGATAGCGGATATGATCGCTTCGGTCGCAGCAACGGAGCGATCCAGCCATCGCTCGATCGCAGCGGCATTCAGATCCATCTCGTCGAGCATCTCGGCAAGGATGTCATAGGTCAGGCCGTCGTCGGCAAGCATCGATCGCAGGGAGGTCAGTGTCGGCCTGTCAGGTCGCATCGCGGGCGGCAGGAGGCCGGTGAACTCGCCCGCGTTGCCGCGAGCGCCGCGCACGAGCCGTCCGTTCTGAACGAGACCGCCCCCAAGGCCGGCATCGACGTAGAGATAGGCGAAGTCGGAATAGTCCGTGCCATGGCCATAGAGATACTCGCCCAGCGCGGCGGCGTTGCCGTCGTTGTCCAGAATGATCTCCAGCCCGAGCGAGCGTTCGAGGTCGTGCTTCAGGTCGGCAACGGCCCAATCCTCCATCCCGAGGGGAGCATTGATCCGTTCCGGATCGCGGATGAAGAAGCCGGGCAGCGCAAGGCCCAGGCCGCAGATGCGATCGGGGGGCACGTCGCCCGCTTCGACAAGCCGATCGATCAACGAGGCGATCGATTCCACCACATCCGTCCGGGAGGCCCCCACCGTCGGTGCGGCCAGCGACGCGACGACGCTTCCCGACAAATGGACCAGATCGACGGTCATCATGTCCGCGCGAACCGCGACCCCGAATGCATAGGCTGCATGTGGCGCGAGCGATAACGGAAGACTGGGCTGGCCCGTCCTGCTCATCATCACCTTGTCTTCTGCGATCAGAAGACCGTCGCGCATCATCTGATCGACGAGGCGGCTGACCGTCGGGAGCGCGAGGCCGGAGCGACGCGCCAGTTCGGCCCGAGAGACAGGCGCATCCCGGCGGACCGTGCCGAGTAGTTCCCGTTCATTGGCGCTGAGGGGCCGGAACCTGTTATGGTGCCAGACCGCGTGTCCGAAACGCGGCTCCGACGAACGACCCTGGTCGGTCAATGCTTTCTCCGAACTGCGGTCATCCCCTGCTGGACGTCCTTATGTTCAAGTCCGGAACAGCTGTCCACGCCGGATGACCAACAGGCCGGTCACGACGATCACGCCGATGACCGTCGCCACCACCATCAGCGACGACACCATTTGACCATCGGTGCGATCGATCCGGGTGTCGAGGGCTGCACCGACCAAGAGGACCGCTATTCCCTGGGCGGTCTTGGCGAACGCGGTAAATCGGCCCAGCACGGCAAGGGCGTTTCCTTCGGATGCTCGGCCTGCGATGCCCGACCATAATGTGAAGAGAACTCCGCCGGAGCCGATGCCGTACAGCAGCGCGATGACGAGCGCGCCTGGCAAGGAGGTCCGGTCGAGCAGGATCAAGGCCGAGCTTCCGGCGAGCATGACCGCCATCGAGATGCCGAGCAGTGTAGATGCCGTCAGGCGCGAGCTGGCCTTCAGCCACCCGGGCTGCGACGCCGCGCCACCGACCGCAACCAATCCCATGAAGGCGGTCGCCGACAGACGGCCGCCCATTCCGTATGATGCCAGATAGGGTTCGAGCTGACCGAAGACCGTCGTTGCCAGCGTCATCACGCCCATCATCGCGGTCAAGGTCCAGACCCCTTCGAGGGGCCTGCGATCGCGGACCGGCGAACCGGCGCGCTGAGGACGGGCGCCGACGGAGCGCGTGAGGAACGAAGCCCCGGCGATCATCAGGACAGAGAGCGCGATCACCAAAGACAGGAACAAGGAGGCGCTTTCGGCCGGTGCCTGTCGCGCCATGATCGGAACGAAGGCGAAGGCGAGCAGAACGCGCGCGGCTCCACCCGCGACGTTTCGTGACATCGTCAGTCGACGGCGTTCAAGATCATCCACTGCCGCGAGCGAGAGCAACGCATTCTGCGGCACGTCGACGAACGCGTAGGTGGCCCGAAAGCCGAGCAACGTCAGTACGGCGCCGGCCAGTCGAAACGGCAGGGGTAGAAAGGCGATAGAGGCGAACAGCATGAGCGCACCGGCGCTGGCGACGGCGCCCACGAGCTGAAGCCGGATTGGATCGCGACCTGCCATGCTCGTGCTCAGCAGTCGAACGAGGGCGAGGTCCGCCACGGCCGCGAACAGGAGGGAACCGCCAACGACCATTCCGGTGTGGAGTGGAGGCAGGCCGCACACCTCTGTCATGAAGAATGCGAAGTAGAGATCGCTCACGGTCCAGAACAGCGTCTTGCCGCCGTGCGCGAAGCCGTAGGACCAGACGGGTGTTCCCTTAGCTGAAATCGTGCCGGACGAAGCGACGGGACTGGCACGGCATTTCTGCAAGATCACACCCCTATCGGGCGGGGGCGAGTTCTCGACGGGCCGCCTCTACATCAGCTCTGAACCGTGCCGAACCGTGCAGTACCGCCACGATCGCTGCCGCCGCCTGTCGTCCGGCTTCCACCGCGCTTACGCTGTGCGCTCCGCAGATGACACGGCTGTTACCATATTCGTAGCCACGCTGCAGGATGGCAGCGGCACGATCCGGACGCAGCTCGGCAAGAACCAGCGCTACCGTGGTTCCCCAGCTGGTATGTCCCGAGGGATAGTCGAAGCTATGCGACAGCTGGACCTTGTCTTCGCATACCGGCCCGTCATCCCGCAGGAACGGACGTTTCCGGGCATAGACGGGTTTCACCGCGTTCACCGCCGCGGCGACGTCCGGACGCATCGCGATGAGCAGCCGGGTCAGGGCAGGGTACCGTTGCATCGTCAGCGGCATGCCGACCGCTTCGGAATAGTCGCTCAACATCGCGGCCGTACCTTCATCGACGTCCCCCGTCGCCATTTGCCAGCGGGCGCTGTCGACCGCAGGGCGTCCCGCCCGAAACGTGGCGCGATCGCGATCCTCGAGGGGCGAACCCGGAGCGGGCGGCGGCGGCAGGAACCGAAGAAGATCGATGCCTGGCCCCGCCAGATATCGGTCGGGTGCCGAAGCCGGTGCGGCACCGATCATGGTGACCGCGCAGATAATCGGTGCCGTTCTGCGGATGATGGCCCTCATGACAGATAGAACTCCCGCTTGAACGCGAACATGTCCTTCAGAATGCAATATTCGGGATTGCCGAGTTCGATGATTGGCGATCGCCGTGCGATCATCGCCTTCCAGCCTGCAAGCGATTGCCGCCAGGCGCGTTCCTCGTCCGGCGTGAGCGCGGCGAACTGATATCCCAGCGTGATGTGGAACCGGTAGCGATCATGATCCGGTTCCCGGATGCCGGTCACCTCGGCCAATCGGTCGCGCAACCGTCGGAGGCGGGTCTCCATGCCCTGGTCTGCCGGTAGCAGCCGGACGGTCAGGGGGGTCTCGTTCGCCGGCGGTTCGTCCATATTGACGCGCATCCGGTACGGAGCGGCGTCCTCCCCGAGGCGAAACGTCCGCAATCGCTCGCCCAGTATCCGGTCGCATTCCGCGATCGGCGTGTCGAGCGGCATGCCCGCCGGCCAGTACGGATAGCGTCGGGCCTTGTCGTTCGCACCGCCGAAGATCGTCATATGGTAGCTGGACGGGGGCAGCGCGGTCATCTTGCGCGCCCAGGGTTCACCGGGCAGCGCCCGGTACACGTCGAGCAGCGCGTCGAAGGCCTGTGACCCGTTTCCCTGCTGGGGGACGTGGCAGATGATCGTATTGCCCTCGAACGGCAGCACGCTGCCATCGGCCGCAAATTTGCGGCCGACATCCGGCGGCCGGCGATCGGACGCTGCTGCGCGCGATGCCACCAGTCCCGCGAACGCCAATCCGGTTCCCTTCAACATCGTTCTCCGCGTCGTCATAGCTTCACCTTCGCGCCAACAAGGACCTGCCGCGGCAGCTTCCACGTCGATTGGAGCAGTTCCTGATCGCGACCGTACCGCTGCTCGATCCCCTGCTTCGTAAGGTTCAACGCGTCGAAGCTGACGGTCACGTTCGGGGTGACGTCGTAGGAAAGCTGCAGGTCCACGTTGTCGGTCGGCTGCTGGAAGCGGTTGGCGTAGAAGCCGGTGGGCGTGAAGTTGGGAAAGCGATCGTCCCACAACTGGCTCAGATGGTTCCAGGCCAGGCGACCATGGACCTGCGCCTTGTCGTACGACAGGGCCGCGTTGAAGATTCGCGCAGGCTGGTTGGGCAGGTTATTGAAAACCCGCACGGACTGGTCGGACAGCGTGATCGGGAAATAGGCCCGTCCGAATGACGCGTTCGCACTCACGCCGAAGCCGTCCAGTGGCGCTGGCAGGAAGGTGAGATCGTAGGACGCCCCGAGTTCGACGCCGTAAGCCCGCACCGTGCGGTCGGTGTTGCGCGCCTGAGTCACCAGAACGGGCACGGATACGTTGGGCAGCGTCTCCAGCGTGCCGAAGGTGAAGATGTCGTCCTTGATCCATTTGTAATACGCAGCGATCGAGATGATCCCGCGTCCGCCGTCGATGTACCAGTCGTGGCCGATGTCCAGGTTGGTCGCCCGTCGCGGCTTCAGATCGGGATTGCCCGTCGTGAGCGACGGGGGATTGCTGATCGTGTTCAGCACCCCGCCACGCAGCGACGATGCACCGAAGCTTGGACGGCTGACCGTCATGCTGGCGCCGGCACGCAGCTTGCTGTTGTCGCTGGTGCTGATGACGGCCGATATCGACGGCAGGACGTTCGTGTAACTGTTGTCTGCGGAAACCGGGGAGTAGATCCCGTTCGTCGCCTGCGTGCTGCTCGAGCCGGCTTTGGTGTGTTCGACGCGCAATCCGCCTGCGACGAAGATGGCGTCGCTACGGAACTGCGCTTGCAGAAACCCGGCGGCAACGTCTTCGCGCGTCGCGTAGGTGCCACCGGCCTGTGCCGCCACATCGATCGTTGCCGTGGCAGCGGCGCGTGCCGTTCCGAAAAGGCTGTCGACTTTGGAGGGGGCGATGGTCGGGATCGCAGTGTCGCAGAGGAAGCCGCACAGCGTGCCGCTTGCTGCATCGGCCAGCGTGTAGCGCAGACCGGTATAGTTCGTCCGGGCAAGGCTCACGTCCTGCCGAATGACGGTGAAGCGAGCGCCCGCGATCGCGCCGAACCCGCGGTCGTCCGTGCGGGCGTTGTAGCCAAGGTTCGCCTGCAGGTCGTAGCGGTCCTCGCCCAGCCGGTATCGTTCCTCGCGGTGGAGCGTGGCGGGATACAGGGCCTGGTTGGCTGCGGCGGTTGCGTTGACCGGGGTGAACCGCGGAACGTCGGCGCTGGTGTCATAGGTGTATTGGAGACGGGTCTGCGCAAACGCGTCGACGGTCTGTGGGTTCTCGACCCGGCTACGCGACCAGCTTGCCCCCACGTCCGTACGCCAGCGATCGCTCAGCTCGGCATCGGCGCGGCCGTACACGCCGGTCACGTTTCGCTGCCAGCGGTACCGGCCCAGCTGCGCGGTCTGCGTGACGTTCGACAGGGTCCCGCTCGTGGCCGTCTGGTTGGACACGGTGGCCGAGGATTGCACGGCCGCGTTCAGGTCGTTGCGGAACGATCGTTCGCTCTGGTCGAAATGATAGGCGCTGATAAAGGCCGACAGGCCGTCAGCGGGCTTCCAGTCGAAACGGCCTTGGAAGCCGAGCCGTTCGCGTTCGTTCTGGTAATTATAGTAGAGCCGCTGCGAAGGGACCGCAAAGCCCGTTCCACCATAGGGCGTCGTCAGTACGCCAGCCGCCGTGTACCAGTTGCGGGTGCCGCCCGTTTCGACCTGCGGCACGTTGATCTGCCGCTTCCAGTAGGTGGCGGACAGGTAGAGGCCGAACTGACGATCCGCGCCGAACCGGGTGGCGCCGGCAGCTTCGGCCTGGCCGCCGAAATGATTGCCACCGTTCTTCTTGTCATCGAGCGCCGCGCCACCCTTGACCGACGCGGTGAGCGTGGTGTCGCGGAAATCGAAGGCGCTGGCGGTCGCGAAGTTTGTGAGGCCGCCGATGAAATTGGCATCGTTGGATGGCAGGGCCGATTTGATGACGTCGATGTGGGAAGCGAGGTTCGACGGGAGCACCTCCATCGAAATCTGCCGCCCGCCGGCGCTGCTCTGCCCCAGGTTTATGTCTGTCGACGCGAGGCTGAAGCCATCGATCAGCAGGTCGTTATAGGTCTGGTTGAACCCGCGGACGATCACGAACCGTGGTTCGCCCTGGTACAGGAGCGTGTTGACGCCGGTGACCCGCTTCAACGCGTCTCCGGCGTTGAAGTCAGGAAGCTGACCGATTTCGCTTGCCGACACGGTGTCGATGATCTGTTCGGATGCCCGCTTGATGCGAACAGCCTTCTGGTTCGATGCGCGCACGCCCGTGACGACGATGTCGCCAGCGTCCGGTGCCGTGGCAGGCTCCTGTGCCTGTGATTTCTGTGCCCATGCAGCCTGCACGTTCGTCATCATGAGCAGCGTCGAACCAAGCAACAGCGCCCGGCGATAGGTCCGAATCATCATCCCCTCCTTATGTTTGGGAGAGACTAACTTATGGTACGTTACTATTTCAATAGTATGACATGGACTTTTTGATCGAGGCAGAGGCGCGAGCAGAATTTTCTTGGGAGCGGCTACGTGTCATTCGCCGTGCGGGCTGCTGCACGCTCGCGATCCGCTATCCCGAAAACCGATTTCGCTTCATTCCGTCCGCCCCGTCGGATTCCTACAGACGCAAGCCTCCGTCGATCGCGACGACTGCGCCGTTCATGTACGCGCCTGCTTCCGAACATAGTAGCGAAACAATGCCGACGCAGTCCTCCGGCGTCCCGATGCGGCCCGCCGGTATGCGTTCGAGGACCGCCTGCTCATATGCGGGGTCTTCCAGCCGTTGCCGGTTGCGGTCCGTCAGAATGGCGCCCGGCCGTACGACGTTCAGGGTCACGCTGGGGGCCGCGTCGTGGCGCGCGAGGTTCAGGATGACGCTCGTCAGTCCCGCCTTGGTCGCGTTGTAGAACAGATGGCTGGCGTTGGGCCTCTCCTCCTGAACCGATCCCATGGCGACGACACGACCCCAACCTCGTTCGCGCATGTTCGGCAGACACGCGCGCAGCATGTCCAAGCTGGCCGTCATATTTACCGCGAACTGTTTCAGGATGGCCGCCTCCGACAGATTCTCAAGCCGCTCAGGCAGTTCGAGCGATGCATTGAGGACGAGGATGTCGATCGGGCCCAGTCCGACGGTTACCTGCCGCACCAGCTCCGTACCCGCATTGGCACGCGAGAGATCGGTGTCACAGGCGATGACGGGCCAGCCTTGCTCCGTCCACGCCTGCATCACGGAAGCGCGCCGGACCGCATCGACTCCATGGCAGACGAGCGACGCCCCCCGCCGCCCGAGTTCCTCGGCGACGGCGCGACCGATGCCCGCGGTGGACCCGGTCACAAGGGCTACGCGCCCTTTGAGATCCTGTTCGGTCATTTGCCATCTCCGGCGTTACGGGCATGCAGAAGCATTGTCGCGAACATGACGAGGCCGCTGACCGCCGCCACGATGGCGAGCAGGGTCATGCCGGCGGCGACGCCGTGATCCTGCTTCAATGCGCCCATCGCAGTGGGGGCTATGGCGGCCACCACGTAGGCGAATGCCACGATCCAACTGGTTACCGTCGCGCGCTGTCGATCAGGCACATGATCGAAAATCGCCGCGTACAGGTTGGCATCATAGACGCCCCGGATGAGCCCGAAGATTCCCAAAGACAGGTAGACGACACTTTCGCTTCCACCATGCCCGGACAGCCAGATCCACGGTGCGGCGAGCATCAATGCGAGTCCCATCAGCATGAGCCGGCCCTTGGGACGTCGGGTAAGCCAGCGGTCGCTCGCCCAACCCGCCGCGAGCAGTCCCCCATATCCCAGCAGGTGATGGAGAAACACCGCCTCGAACCCGGCTTTCGCCAATGACAGCCCGAACCGTTCGGTCAGGATCGTCGGCATCCAGGTGAGGTATCCAACCAGAACAAACACCAGGCCGCTGAACCCTATTGCCTGCACCAGTAGCGCCGGCGTCGACAGGACCAGCCGAAGCCCGGCGAGCGAGCTCGCGAGTGCGCTTTCGCCTTCGGCCGGGTGAGGCCGTTCCCTGAGTGCAGGGGTGCCGAGACGCCGTACCCGCAGCGCGATGACGCCGGCCCATGCCAAGCCGATGACACCGAACGTGACGAAGCTCATGCGCCAGCCATACTTGTCGGCAATCCATCCCGCGAAGAGGCTGCCCAGCACCACGCCCGTGTAGTTCGCGGTCTGGTGGAGCGCGAGTGCCCTGGTTCTCGTCTGCGTGTGATGCTGAGCGATCAGGGTGTTTGCTGCCGGCGCGTATAGCGCTTCCCCCATCCCGGTCGCGATGCCGCGAAAGACCAGAAGCGAAAGCAGTCCGACGGCTTGACCGGTGAGCAGCGTACCCAGGCTGAATACGAGAAGGCTGGCGATCACGACCCGTTCGCGTCGTCCGCGGTCGCCCAGTACCCCGGCGACGGGTACCGCCAAGCCGAAGACTACCGAGAAGGTCGTCGCGATCAGTCCCATCTGCAGGTCGCTGAGCCCGAACTCGGACCTGATCAGGGACAGCGTGACGCCGAAGATCTGACGATCGCCCTGATTCAGGAAGAAGGCTACCCATAGCAGGGCAACGACCTCCCACCCTCGGATGGAGGACGCCTTGGTCTGCTGATCGTGATGCATCATAGCGTGACTCCAAGCAGGACACCCGTTGCGGTTCCGGTCACGATGAGCGGCCAGTAGCCAAGCGGATCGGTCGCGATGCCGGCGGGATGGCGATCGGGCAGGGCGATGTCGTTGATCGTTCGCGCAGCCGGATCGTAGAGCCTGATCAGTCCCGATCCGTACACGCAGGTCGCCACGGTTCCGTCGGGGAGTAGGGCGACACCATCTGCTCCGATCGGACCAGGCGTTTCGAACAGGGGCTCCAGCCTTATCGGGGAGGTGCCGTTCCTTTCCCCGACAAGGACCCGACAGCCATATGTCTCGGCGACGTAGATATTGCGACCATCGGGCGACAGGCAGATGCCGTTCGGGAACAACAGCCCGTCCGCGATCTTGACCGCCGCACCGGCGGAGTCCAGCCGGCAGACATAGCCGGTTGGGTCTTGTCGGGATTGGCCGGGGCAGGTGAAGAAGACGTCGCCTTCGAGGCCGAATGCAAGATCGTTCGGCGCCGCAAGCGCTTCGCCATCGATGCGGTCGAGGATCGTGCTGATCTCACCGCTTGCCGGGGTCAGTCGCCGGACGGCATTCGTGACCTGGTCACAGAACCAGACGGTGCCATCCGGGGCGTGCGCCAGTCCGTTGGGTGATCCTCCCGTCGCGTAGCGGGTTATCACCAGATCGCGACCGATCCGGAGGATCGCACCTGCCCGCAGCTCGCTGATCCAGACGGCGCCATCCGACGCGACCGCCGGCCCCTCTGGAAAGGAGAGGCCCCCGACGAGCGTATCGATCATCGTCATTTGAGATGCAGCGTCACCAGGACGAGGCAGCTATCCCCGGCCGCCACTTCGCTGACCACTCGCAGCCAGTTGCCGAAATGCCGCACCCGCATGGCGGTGGTCGCGTCGGTATCTGCCGGTAGGTGGCCCGTCGTTCCTTCCGGTAGCCAGTGCATGCCGTCCGGCGAAATCTCGACATGCACTTCCGGAAGAGAAGAGGGCGTGTTCTGGTGTGACCGGGCGTCCAGTCGTCGAAGGAAGAAGATCGCTTCCGTCGCCCAACCGCATTCGACGGGCTCGGTAGCACAGACCCCTTCCCAGCGTTCGTTTCGAGCGACGACGATCGTCGAAGTTTCGCGCAGCATGGTCAGAAGTCCCCCGACAGGCAGACGGAATCGAGATACAGGAACGCGCGCTTGTCGCTCGCCGTCTCGACGAACATGGCGACGTTCAGCATGCACCAGAGGTTCTTCATCGCCGGCATGCGGATGGGCTCGAAACCGTCGAGGTCGAAGACCCGGTCATTGCACTGCAGGCGGAGGGCCGTCATGCTTTCGAGATCGAAGTCGAACCTGACGTAGTGCCAGTTAACCTTGGTCGCGATCTCGTTGTAGCACAGCCGTTGATCGGCTCCGGGGATGTCACGCCATCCCTCGTCCCCCAAATGGAAGTGGCTGACCGTTTCGCTCTTGTCCCCGATTTCGTGTATCGTCGGCGAACCCGGCTTGAATTGCCACTGGCCGACCAGTTCGCCGTCGCGGGCGTTGAGATACCGGATGTGCGGCATGACCCGCTCGGCATCGGACCCCGAACGGTCGCTTGACTGGAGGTCCAGGAGGAAGCCCACGGACTTCACGTCCTTGTCCGAGAGCGCCAGCTCGCTGGCTTCCGGTTTGAACGTCATGTAAAATTCGAGGCGAACGGGCCCGGGGCGCCGGAAGGTCAGGCGCTTGATCGCTACGGCCTGCGAGTCCCGGCGGGCACGGGTGGGCACCTTCAATGCATAGGTGCCGTCCATCGAGCCGTGGGTGCCACCATCCCAGTGGCTGATGCTGGACAGCATCGGTCCGTTGAGCTCCCGGTACCCCGGCAATATCGTATCGAGCGAGCCCTCGTAGTTTCCGACCAGTTGGCTCCAGCCGCAATGTCCGCGATCGAAATCGTCCAGCGCGATGATCCGGGGCAGCGGATCGAAGCGGCTGAGACGCGGGTCGGCCAACGTCATGCCGAGCCGCACGGCGGCGGCGAGTTCGTCGGTGTTCGGCATCAGGCGACATCCTCGTTGAGGGACAGGCGTGCGGCACGGTTCCCGAGAGCGGCCGAGAGGCGGAGGGCGGCATCGGCGATGAGCGAGCGCACGTCATCGAGGCTCGCGAGGCTGCCGCGCTGCGGAAGGTAGGGCGAGGTGAGTACCGCTGCGATCTGATCGTTACGATCGAGGATCGGAAAGCTGAGATTGACGATGCCGGCGATCCGCAAGCTCGCCCGTTCTTCGTAACCCCGCGAGGCAATCTCGGCGATCTTGGTCTCGACGGTGGCCATGGCGGCGTCGTCGACCAGGCGGGACAACTGCGTCATGAACGTCCGTCGGGCGGCTTCGCTCAGCATCGCGCAGAGAAGCAGTCCCGAACTGGTTTCCCAGGCCGGGAACTGAGCGCCGAGGCGGACGGAGTACCGGATCGGCAGCGGCGAATCGATCTGCGCCACGATCGTGACGTTCGTCCGGCTGAGAACGCCCAGGTGGCAGCTTTGCCCGGCGGCCGATGCGAACTGTTCCATGAAGGGCACCGCGAGCGCGACGAGCGAACGCAGCGGTGGGTGTTCATGAGACAGATGAAACAGCTGCATGGAGAGCGAATAGACGTCCCCCGGACTCCGCTCGATATAACCCCGGCCTTCCAGAAACTGGATCAAGCGGTACAGTTCGCCGGTCGACCGACCGAGCGACGCCGAGATCGCGGTCAGGTTCAGGCCGGCGGGCGCTGAAGCCAGCAGTTCGAGGATGTCCAACCCCTTCTGCAACGCTGGCACATTGTACCGCGCGATCGCTGCGACACCGTCATCATCGGCACTCATTGTTTCTCACCCAAGAAAATCATTCTCAATTGATGGACGTACCTCAAGCTTTACGTCATTGAAAACCCCCGGAATGAAAAATATTTGGCGGGAAGATCGAATCGCCTTGCCAGATTTCGAGAAACGTTTTTACAAGCGAGAAATAAGATTGAAGAGGTTGGGAGGGATTCATGAAGAAGCGAGCAATCTGGTATACCGGTGCGGCTCTTGGCCACTTGGCGCTCGCGCCGCTCAGTGCGGCGCAGACCGGGCCGGAGCAGCCGGCTGCGTCCGATGTGCAGGAGGTTCCGGCCGCGCCGGACACCGCTCAGGCCGCGGAGTCCGACATCGTCGTGACCGGTATCCGGAGCTCGATCGCCAAGTCGCTCGACCGCAAGCGGACGGCGGGAACGATCATCGAGTCCATCAACGCCGAGGATATCGGCAGGCTGCCCGATCAGAACGTTGCGGAGGCCATTGGCCGCGTGAACGGCGTCAACATCGCCCGCAAAGACGGCGAAGGCAGCAGTTTCACGGTTCGAGGGCTGTCCCTCAACCGCGTCGAGATCAACGGGCGTTCCTTCGTCGGGCCTACGCAGGACGCTACGCCGGCGCTTGAAACCGTCAATCCGGAGATCTTCTCCGGGATCGACGTCGCGAAGTCGCCGTCGGCCGATCAGGTCGAAGGTGCGATTGGTGCGACCATCAACCTGCGCACCAGGCGTCCCCTCGATTCGCGCCGCAACGTGTATTCGGCCCGATTGCAGGGGGTCTATGCGGACAAGGCCGAGAAGGCGGGGCTTCGGTCGTCGGGGCTGGCGTCGGTCCAGAACGGTGATGGCACCTTCGGCGTGCTCGCCGGTGTCGCCTACTCACGCCTGTTCTCGCAGAGCGAGGGGCTCACCACCAACGGCTGGGTCCGCACCAATGCGATCGATGGGAACGGTGATGGGGTTGCCGACCGGAACCTCTACCGGCCGAACCGGATCACGTCTCAGATCGAGCGCCGCAAGGATGACCGCGTCACGTTGAACGGCTCGGTCCAGTGGAAGCCGGATGACGAGAACGAGTTCGTGCTGGATGCGACCTGGTCCCGCTTTTCCCGGAAGCGCGACCTGAACTACTATCAGCTGCTCCTGAACAACAACGCAGTTCGTGGTTCCACCACGGTCGCTTCCGACGGTACAATCACCGGCGCAACGCTGACCGGCATAACTCCCCGTCCACTCGCCTACGATGCGCCGTCGCTGCTCAAGTCGTTCAATGTCGGCGCTACTGCCAAGCATGAGTCCGGGCCGCTCAAGCTGACGGCGGATGCGTCGTACAGCACCGGTAGCGGCACGGAGAACCAGGCGGGACTGTCCACCGGTGCACCCTTCACGTACGTGATCGTGCCCAAAGCCGGCAACACGACCGACATCAGCTACGACTTTGCGGCTGGCCGCAATTTTCCGAACTACTCGCTCAGGACCAACTTCAACCAGGACGATCCGAGCAGCTACCAGCTGTTCTCGGTCTTCGATGGCGAGGCCCGGTCCAACAACCGGGGATATGATGGACGCCTGGATGCCGTGTACGATCTCGGCGACGGTGCCCTTAAAAGCCTGCAGGCAGGTCTGCGCTACGACGACATCACCCTGCGGTCGACCGATCCGCAATCGACACCCGCCGCCGCGGCGCTGCTGGCGTTCGCGGACAGGAACAGGGACGGCATCATCACCTTGGATGAACTGCCTTCCGTCAGTTATCGCAATCAGTTCAGCGGCGGCTTCCTGCCCGAAGCGCGAGGGAACTTCCCGCGAGACTTCCTGACGGGTGACGTGCTGTCGGTGGCTCAGGCGCGTGCGGACGTCGGTCTGGGGCTGCCGGCACGTCAACCCGCGTCGGAACGCGGCGTCGTGCAGCGCTTGCTCGCCGGCTATGTCAGGATGAACTTCGAAGGCGATGTCGGTGTGCCGTTCCAGGGCAATGTCGGTGTCCGATACGTCAACACGCGGCGTACGGCATCGGGCAACGTCGTGGCCACGAGCGCGACCGGAAGCTCGATAACCCCGATCGAAGTGACGCGGACCTTCGGCAACTGGCTGCCGAGCGGAAACCTGTCACTCGATCTCACGGACAAGCTCATTCTGCGCCTTGCGTCCTCGAAGGCGATCGCACGACCGGCGCTTCGTGATGTGGCGCCCGGTATCACCGTCGCACTGACCAACTTTACGGCCGCGTCCGGTAACGCCGCGCTCGATCCGATCCAGGCCGATCAGGCGGATATTTCCCTCGAATGGTATTTCGGCCAGGCAAGCCTGTTGAACGTCGCATTGTTCAAGAAGAACCTTCGTACGTTCATCGTTCCCACGACCATATCGACGACGATCGACGGCTATCCGCCGAGCGCGGTCAATCCATCGGGCCTGTTCCAGCTGAGCCGACCCGACAACGGGACTGGCGGTCGGGTGCAGGGCGTCGAGGTGGGTTACCAGCATGCGCTCAGGTTCCTGCCGGCGCCGTTCGACGGGTTGGGCATCAACGCGAACTACACCTATGCCGACAGCCGTACGCCGATCGCGGACCCGCTTGGGGGCGGTACGCTGCCGCTCGTCAACCTGTCCAAGCACACGGCCAATCTGGTCGGATATTTCGAGAACAGTCTGTTTCAGGTGCGTGCCGCATATTCGTATCGCAGCCGCTTCCTGGTTTCCGTCGATAGCGCCGCACTGGGGGGAGCGCGCTACCAGAACGGATATGGTCAGCTCGACCTTTCGGCTGTCATTAATCTCGACAGCCGGTTCCGACTGACGTTCGACGCGACCAACCTGACCAAGCAGTTCGAGCGGCAATATAGCGGTGTCGATACCCGCACCTTCCTGACCGCGGTTCACGACACGCGCTACTTCGCTGGCATCATCGCTTCGTTCTGAGAGCGTGGGTCTCCAGCGATCCGCCGCTTCCAAACGGCGGATCGCAGCATGCCGCCACGGGCTCGGAAGGGGCGGATCATATGCAGCCGGGACATCGAGGTTCAGGGAACTCCGCCGCCGGCTCGACAACCCGAAACCCGTCTGCTCATCGAAAACGGAACTCCAAGACATGATCGATACGACGACGCGCATGATCCAGGCGTTACGCTGGTTCGGACCAAACGACGCGGTCTCGTTGGCGAGCATTCGGCAGGCCGGCGCAGAAGAGGTCGTAACGGCGCTGCACGAAGTGCCCAATGGCGCGGTCTGGTCCGTCGACGCGATTAAAGCCCACAAGGACAGGATTGCGGCGGCAGGCCTGGGATGGTCGGTGGTCGAGAGCCTGCCGGTACACGAAGGGATCAAGACGAGATCGTCCGACTGGCCACGCCTGATCGAGAATTACGTAGCGAGCATTTCCAATCTCGCGGCATGCGGCATCAAGGTCGTGACGTACAACTTCATGCCGTTGCTGGATTGGACCCGGACGGACCTCGCGTGGCGACTGCCGGACGGGGCCAGGGCGCTGAGATTCGAATGGGATGCCCTCGCAGCCTACGACCTGTTCATCCTCGAACGACCGAACGCCCATGGCGATTATGATGACGCTACGCGCGATCGGGCGACGATACGCTTCTCGAGCATGACGGATGAGGAGCGTTCGACCCTCGAGCGCACCATTCTGGCGGGACTACCGGGAGCCGAGGAGCACTACACCTCCAGTCGATTCCTCAAGGCGTTGGCGACGTACGACGGCATCGACGCCGATGCGCTGCGAGCGAACCATCACGCATTCATGGAAGCGGTTGCTCCCATTGCCGCGTCCTGCGGGATTCGGATGGTCGTGCACCCCGACGATCCGCCCTTCTCCCTGTTCGGGTTGCCGAGAGTGGTGAGCAGCGCGAGCGATCTTGCCAGTCTGTTCGAAGCCGTGCCGGAGCCGGCGAACGGACTGTGCTTCTGCGCCGGATCGTTGGGCGCGCGAGCCGACAACGACCTCGTGGCAATGTTACGCGGGTTCGGTTCCAGGATCGGGTTCCTTCATCTTCGTTCGGTGCAGAGAGAGGAGGGCGGGGCGTTCCACGAGGCGGAGCATCTCAAGGGAGACGCAGACATGCCGTCCCTGATGCTGGAAATCGTCGCGCTTTCCCGTCGCGAAGGGCGACGCATCCCGATGCGTCCGGATCACGGCCACCAGATGCTGGACGATCTCACGCGGACTAGCGCCCCAGGGTATTCGCTCCTGGGCCGGATGCGCGGGCTTGCGGAACTTCGCGGCCTGGAGACCGGCGTCGCACGGGCGCTCCCGAACGACTTGTCGTCACGATGAGCGGCGGAAGCCTGCTCGCTTTCGGCGATGTGATGCTGCGTCTGTCACCGCCACGCGGAGAACTCCTGCTCCAGTCACCGATGCTGAACGTCTGCATCGCAGGCGCCGAGGCGAACGTGGCGGGCCAGTTGGCCGCCCTGGGCCATTCCGCCGCGATCGCGACGAGGCTTCCGGACGACGATCTGGGGCGGGCGGCGTACTCCGCGTTGCGTGGCCGCGGCATCGACGTGAGCCGGGTCGTGTTCGGCGGAAAACGGATCGGACTATATTATGCGACGCTGGGCGCGTCGGTTCGAGGGACCGAGGTTCTTTATGATCGCGAGAACTCAGCCTTCGCAACGGCGGGTCCGGAATCCTGGGATTGGGAACATCTACTCGAAGGGGTCGACCGTCTCCACCTGTCGGGAATAACCCCTGCGCTGGGCCCCCTTTCCGCAGAAGCGACAGTGGCGGCCTCCAAAGCCGCCGCGGACCGGGGAATCGCCGTGTCGTTCGATGGGAATTGGCGCGGTAGTCTTTGGAGCCGCTGGGACGGCGATGCCCGGAGCATCCTCGATCGCATCGTCTGCAACGTCGATCTATTGTTCGGAGATCACCGGGACATCGGACTGCTCCTCAACGGGGGCGGCCCGCCCAGCGCTTCGAGCGACGACTTCGAAGCGGCCGCAGCTGCTGCATTCGACGCGTATCCCAATTTGAAGATGCTCGCGGCCACTTCTCGTCGGGTGTTCAGTGCGGACCATCATTCGCTTTGCGCAAATCTGTGCACTCGGCGGGAAGCCGTCCGAACCGAATATGTCGACGTTCCTGGCATCGTGGACAGGATTGGAACGGGTGACGCCTTCGTCGCCGGAATCATCAGCGGTATCTTGTCGGGCTTCTCTGCTCGGGACATCGCTGAGACTGGCCTGGCGCTCGGCGTACTGGCGCATTCGGTAGCGGGCGATGGTTCACAATTTCATCCCGGACAAGTCCAAAGCTTCCGCGACGGAAAGCGTGACGTCCAGCGATGAAGAGGTTTGGCTGATGCACGGGGAAGGTCGGCGATGCAGTCGGTCGATGTTTCCTTCGATTCTCGAGGGCTTGATTGGCCCGGAATTGAGTAGGGGGGGATTATGAGTGAAGGTACCGGCAATGGTATGCGGAACGTTTCCGAGAACGTCGTGCAATACATGATTAAAAGCGCTGGGGCTATTTCCAACGGAGCGTCCCATGCCCAATTTGGAATCAGCTACAATACTTGGCGTAAAATCCAAGAAGGGCAAATGATTCGAACATCTGTCGCAGATAGGCTTGAGCAGCGGATTCTCACCAGGCTCATGGCTCATTGATTGATCCAGAAGATGATGGATGCTGCGAGAGCGACGGCAGCCATAAAGGCGCGAGCGGATGAAGCGGATGCAGATCGTCTTCGCCGAACCGTAAGCCGCTAGCGCAGGCTGTTGCGGATCACGAAAATGATCCGCCGATCATCCACGCGCGGCACGCCGTACGACAACGGAAAATGCGGCTTGATCCGCTGCATCTGCTTGTCCGGCAGCCAGAACAGGTCACCCATCGGGCGCTCCTCCACCGCCAATGAATCAAGCCCGCCCCGGCCACGCAAGCTATCTGATAGGTGCTGAACCCAGATCGCGGAGCAGAAGTTCGGAGGCGCGGACCAGCTCTTATAGCCGGGGCATTCCCATCGTCGGATCAACGGCTCGACGTCCGGTGCATTTGCGCCATAACATCGCGGCAATGGCGCACCCGGAGGGATTCGAACCCCCGACCAAGGAGGTAGAAGCTCCTTGCTCTATCCAGCTGAGCTACGGGTGCCCGCCGCTTCGTTAGCGTGCATTGCGGCGAAGCGGAACCGCTATCATAACGCATCCATGCACGAACCGTCCGATCGTCCCCTCGACCGTATCGATGCCGGCGCCGTTCCGGCGCGCGGGTTTCGCCATTTCGATCTGGTGATGGCGGCGTTCGTCACCATCCTGCTGCTGTCGAACATCATCGGCGCAGGCAAGGTCGCGGCGCTGGACATTGCCGGCACGCCGTTCGTGTTCGGCGCGGGCATCCTGTTCTTTCCGGTGTCCTATGTCCTGGGCGATGTGCTGACCGAGGTGTACGGCTATGACCGGGCGCGGCGTTGCATCTGGGTCGGGTTCGCGGCGCTGCTGTTCATGGCGTTCATGGCGTGGGTGGTCGTCGCGATGCCGCCGGCCGCCGGCTGGACGGGCCAGGGCGCCTATGAAGCGGTGTTCGGACAGGTGCCGCGCATCGTCTTCGCCTCGATCGCCGCCTTCTGGGCCGGGGAGTTCGTCAACGCCTATGTCCTCGCCCGGATGAAGGTGTGGACCGAGGGGCGCGCACTGTGGACGCGGACGATCGGGTCGACGGTGGTGGGGCAGGCGGTCGACAGCGCGATCTTCTACCCGCTCGCTTTCCTCTACGTCTGGCCACCCGGGCAGGTAGTGACGGTGATGGTCACCAACTGGGCGATGAAGGTCGCGTGGGAAGTCGTGCTGACGCCGGTCACCTATGCCGTGGTCGGCTGGCTGAAGCGGCGCGAGGGCGTCGAGGTGTTCGACACCGCGACCGACTTTTCCCCCTTTGCGGGAGAGCGCCGGTCGCGGTGAGCGAGGTCAGGCGCCGACCTTTGCCAGCAACCCTTCGAACAGGGCGCGGCCGTCGCGGCCGCCATGGGCCGCTTCGATGCGGCGTTCGGGGTGGGGCATCATGCCGAGCACGTTGCCGGCATCGTTGACGAGACCGGCGATGTCGCGCGCCGACCCGTTGACCGGTTCGGCATAGCGGAACGCGACCTGGCCCTCGCCCTCGATCCGGTCGAGCGTCGCGTCATCGGCAGTGTAGTTTCCGTCGTGATGCGCCACCGGCACCTTGATCGTGTCGCCCGCGCGATAGCCGCTGGTAAAGGCCGAGCGGGTGCCGCCGACGGTCAGCGCGACGTCGCGGCACACGAACGACAGCCCGCGATTGCGCATCAGCGCGCCGGGCAATAGCCCGGCTTCGGTCAGAATCTGGAACCCGTTGCAAATGCCGAGCACCGGCAGGCCCCGGCCCGCCGCCTCAACCACCGCGCGCATCACGGGCGAACGGGCGGCGATCGCGCCGGAGCGCAGATAGTCGCCATAGGAAAAGCCACCGGGAACCGCGACCAGCCCGATATCGTCCGGCAGGTCGGTGTCACGGTGCCACACCATCGTCGGCGCGGTGCCGGTGACGGCTTCGAGTGCGACGGCGATGTCGCGGTCGCAGTTCGACCCCGGAAAGACGATGACCGCCGTCTTCATGCCCGTTCGACCCGGTAGTTTTCGATGACGGTGTTGGCCAGCAGCTTGCGGCACATCGCGTCGATCGTTTCGTCATCGGTGTCGTCGGCGACGTCCAGCTCGATCAGCTTGCCGACGCGCGCTTCGCCCACGCCCGCAAAGCCGAGCGAGGCGAGCGCATGTTCGATCGCCTTGCCCTGCGGATCGAGTACGCCGTTCTTGAGCGTCACGACGATGCGGAGTTTCATGGATTGCCCTCGACTGCACAGAATATTTGCGCGCGCTATGGCCCCGCCGGCGCTCGCGCACAAGAGCATAGGGCTGTGCCTGCCGGATTCCCTTGAGCGGGGCGTATTGTGCCCCTATCACACCGGCCATGGATGCACCCCCCGCGCTTGGCGCCCTCGATCGTCGGTTCGTCAATGTCCTGCGCTGGCGCGGGGCGGTGCTGGCGCTGGCCGTGCTGGCGGTCGCGGGGATCGGCGAACTGATCCTCGCCGATCAGGGATTGCTGAACGGGCTGGCCGGCGTGCCAGCCCTTGCGATCGGGGCGTGGCTGACCTTCGTCGCGCCGGGCCGCAAGTTCGGCCATTGGGGCTTCGCGCTCGACGATCGCGAGCTGCAGGTCGCCCATGGCTGGCTGATGCGGGTGCATACCATCGTGCCGATCGGCCGGGTCCAGCATATCGACGTGTCGCAGGGCCCGATCGAGCGGGCGTGCGGCGTCGCGACGGTCGTGCTGCACACCGCCGGTACCGACCATAGCCGCGTCGCGGTGCCCGGCCTGTCGCGCGATGCCGCCGAGGGGGTCCGCGACCGTATCCGCTCCGCGATCGGGGCATCGCCATGGTAGGCGCGCCCGATGCGGCACGGCGGCTGCATCCCGGCACCATCGCGCTGCGCATCGTGGTGAAGGCGCCGCAGAATGTCGCGGGGTTGGTCGCATTGTCGGCGGCGGCATCGCGCGGCGGGCTGTGGGTGATGGCCGGGGTCGCCGCGCTGGTGCTGGTCGGGGCCGGGGTGGTGACGTGGCTGCGCTGGCGGTCGTTCACCTATCGCATCGCCGATGGCGAACTGGTGATCGCCGACGGCATCCTGCACCGCAATCGCCGGTCGATCCCGTTCGAACGCATCCAGGACGTGTCGATCGACCAGAAGCTGCTGGCGCGCATCTTCGGGCTGGCGCGCGTGCGGATCGAAACCGGCGGCGGCGAGGCGGACGAGGCGTCGCTGGACAGCGTATCGCTGGCCGAGGCCGCGCGGCTGCGCGCGGTGCTGCGCGGACGGGACGCATCGACCGCGACCATCGCCGCCCCGCCGCCGATCCGCGACGTGCTTTTTGCGATGGACCCGCGGCGGCTGCTGACGATGGGCCTGTTCGGCTTTTCGCTGGTGTGGGTCGGCGTGTTGTTCGCGGCGATCAACCAGCTGGGCGACCTGATGGGGCTCGACGGCAGGGGCTGGTGGAGCTGGGTCGGGATCGCCGGGCGGGAGGCGTGGGCGCTCGCCACGCCGCTGTTCGTGCTGCTGGCCGTCGTCGGCGCGCTGGTGATCGGCGCGATCAGCGGGGTCGCACGCACCTTCTTCATCGACTATGGGTTCCGGCTGGAGCGCGAGGGCGAGCGCCTGCGCCGCGTCCGGGGCCTGACCACCCGCACCGAGGTCGTCGTCAGCCTGCGCCGGATACAATTGGCGCTGATCGAACGCGGCATGGTCAGCGGGCGCTTCGGCTGGTCGGGGCTGCGGTTGCAGACGCTGGGCGGCAGCGACGATGCCGGTGGGCGGCAACAGGTCGCGCCTTTTGCGCGGGATGAAGAGGTGACGCGGGTGCTGGCGGCGGCGGGCTATCCGGCGTTCGATCCGCTACCGCTGCGGCCGGTGGCGTTCGGCCATGTCGTGCGTGCCGCGCTGCTGCGGGGCGGAGTGCCGCTGGTCGGGGTCGCCATCGCCACCTGGTTCGTTCCGCTGATGGGAGTTGCGCTGCTGCTGGTGCCGGTTCCGGTGGTGATCGCGCTGCTGGCGCGGCGGCGGCACCGCTATGCCATCCTCGGCGATACGTTGCAGGTGATGCGCGGCGTGCTGGCGAAACAGGCGTGGATCGTGCCGCTGCGGAGTATCCAGAGCGTGTCGGTCACCCGCTCGCCGCTGCAACGGCTATTGGGCATCGCGACGGTACGGGTCGATACCGCCGGGGCCAAGGGCATGGGCCGGCCCGACATCACCGACCTGGCGGTCGAGGATGCCTATCCGCTGGCCCGCGCGTTACTGCACGGGCGGTGAGGGCGTTGGCGCCGGTGCTTCGCCGCGGCGTACTCCGCTGAGCACCGCCGGGCCGGCGGGTTCGGTGCGCGGCGGTCCCGGCGGGGGCGGGACGATGGCGCGCCGCATGCATTCGGCCGGCGCGCGCGGCACCTGCTGGCAATTCCACAACAGCCGTTCGAGCGGCTGGGCCCGGTCGCGCAGATAGCTGAACGACATCGCCGCGATCGCCGCCGGTTCGCTCGCCGCCGCTGCCTTTGCGGGAAGCGCCGCGCGATCGCGCCAGCCGAGGAATTTGCACCGCACCCGGTCGCCACAGGCGGCACTGGCGAGCGCAGGCCACTGGTCGGGCGGCCCGGCAGTATCGAGCGCGACGAGGAACGTGTCCGGATCGTCGCTGCTGGGGTGCGGTCCCGCACCGGCTGCGAACCGCCCGGTCAGCAATCCCGCTTCCTGTTCGATGGCCAGCACTTCGGGCAGCTTGTGCGCCGGCGCATAGGGCGCGAGTTGCAGGATGCGCGGTTCCTCGCCCGCCGCGCGCTGGCGGAACGCGCCGGGCGTGCCCCACCATCCGGCCCAGCGGAAGAACAGGTGGGTGTCGACCCGGGCGATCTTCGACAGGCTCGACTGCCAATAGGGCACCACCCAGTCGGTATGATAATGGGTGGCATAGCCTACGGCCGCGAAGACGCTGCCCGACAGCGCCGCGCCCGCGACCCGGCGCGCGCGTTCCCAGAAAATGTCGGGATATCGGCGGGCGAGTGCGCCGTCGCAGGTGAAGGTGAACTGGCAACCCGTGCGGCGTTCCGATCCCTGGAACACCACGCCGCACACGCTGGCGGGAAAGGCGGGATGGCGGACGCGGTTCAGCACGACCTGCGCCACCGCGCGCTGGCCGATGCTGTCATCACCCGCCTCATACAGCACGGCGGCGGCGAGGCAGTCGGTGGCGCGGGCGAGATTCTCGGCGTCTCCGGCAAAGCGGAACGGACGGGCGGCAGGGTTGGGGCCATCGAAGAACGGCACCGTCGCGTTGAACGCGCGCGCTTCGTCGGGCGGCAGGTTGCGGAACTCGGCGGGTTCGACCGGGGGCGGGGGGATCGCCGGCCCGGCGGTGGGACCAGCGGCGCCGCGCTGCCCGGCGACGACGCGCGACGCGACGCGGATCGGCGGCGCACGCTCGACGATCACCGCCGGGACCACGGCGGCGGCGATCGAGAGCGCGACCAGCACGCCGTCGATCGCGGTCGAACCGCTGCGGATGCCGCGCGGTGCCGACGATGTTTGCAGACGCTGATCCACTAACTTCTATCCGTTCGGTTCGAGCAGTTTCGAGCTTGTCGAGAAACGTCCGTCGAGAACGGGGCGCGGAAGGCGCCTTCTCGACTGCGGATCTCGACACGCTCGATCCTCCGCTCGAAGCGAACGGAGTTTGGAAATGGAAGCGCGCCTAGCCGCTTACTGCTCGGGCAGGAAGTCCGGCACCGACAGATAGCGCTCGCCCGTGTCGTAATTGAAGCCCAGCACGCGCACCCCTTCGGGCAGGTCGGGCAGCTTCTGCAGGATCGCCGCAAGCGTTGCGCCCGACGAGATGCCGACCAGCATCCCTTCCTCACGCGCCGACCGCCGTGCCATGTCCTTGGCGACGCCTGCATCGACCTTGATTACGCCATCGATCGCGCCGGTGTGCAGGTTGGCGGGAACGAAGCCGGCACCGATGCCCTGGATCGGGTGGGGCCCCGGCTGTCCGCCCGAAATGACCGGCGACAGTTCGGGTTCGACCGCGAACACCTTCAACTCCGGCCATTCCTTCTTCAGCGCCTCGGCGACGCCGGTGATGTGGCCGCCGGTGCCAACGCCGGTGATGATGACGTCTACGGGCGTGTCGGCGAAGTCGCGCAGGATTTCCTGCGCGGTCGTCCGCACATGGACGTCGACATTCGCCGGATTTTCGAACTGCTGCGGAATCCACGCATCGGGCACCTTGGCCGCCAGTTCCTGCGCCCGCTCGATCGCGCCCTTCATCCCCTTTTCACGCGGCGTCAGGTCGAACGTCGCGCCATAGGCCAGCATCAGGCGACGCCGCTCGATGCTCATGCTCTCGGGCATGACCAGGATCAGCCGGTATCCCTTGACCGCCGCGACCATCGCCAGCCCGACGCCGGTATTGCCGCTGGTCGGTTCGATGATCGTGCCGCCGGGCTTCAGGTCGCCCGACGCCTCGGCTGCCTCGATCATGGCCAGCGCGATGCGGTCCTTGATCGACCCGCCGGGGTTCGACCGCTCGGACTTGATCCACACCTCGGCATCGCCGAACAGCCGGCGGACGCGGACGTGCGGCGTGTTGCCGATCGTTTGCAGGATGGTATCGGCCTTCATGGCTGGGTCTCCTTCGGGGTGACTTCTAGGTCTTCAGGGGGCGTGAAGCTGCGCGCGGCGCGCAATTCGGGGAACAGGCGCGACCACAGCATCGTGACGCCGATCGCCAGCACCCCGCCACCGGCGACGGCGACGACCGGGCCGACCAGCGCGGCGAGGAAACCGGAGCGCGCTTCGCCCAGCTCGTTCGATCCCGACACGAACAGCGTCGACACCGCGCCGACCCGCCCGCGCATCGCATCGGGGGTGTGCAGCTGGATCAGCGATTGCCGGACATAGACCGACACCATGTCGGTCGCGCCGACGACGAACAGCGAGATGAGCGCCAGGATCGCGGCCGGCGCGAAGTCGCTGCCGATCGCCGATGGCCCGAACACCGGGATCAACAGCGGTGCCGACAGCCCGAACAGCGCGGTCGCCGCGCCGAAGCCCATCACCGACAGCAGCATCTTCGCGCCGACATCCTTCGACAGCGGCTTGAACGCGAACACGGCGGCGACCGTCACCGCGCCCAGCGCCGGGGCCGCGCGCAGATGGCCCAGGCCGTCCGCGCCGATCTGCAGAATGTCACGGGCATAGATGGGCAGCATCGCCGTCGCCCCGCCCAGCAGCACCGCGAACAGGTCGAGCGAGATCGCCCCGAATACCAGCCGGTTGCGCCGGACATAGGACAGGCCGTCGAGCATCTGCCGCCACGGGTTCATGTTGCCGGTGATCGCCGCGCGCGGGATCGGCGGGATCAGGAGCAGCATGACGAGGCCGAACAGGAACAGCCCCGCCGACACCGCATAGGGCAGGTAATGGCCGAACGCATAGAGATAGCCGCCCATTGCCGGCCCCAGCACCGATCCGCCCTGCCACGCGATCGAACTCATCGCGATCGCGGTCGGCAGTACGGCCGGCGGCACGAGGTTGGGGGCGAGCGCCTGCAACGCCGGCCCGGCAAAGGCGCGCGCGACGCCCAGCATCGCGGCGACGAAGAACAGCCAGGGCAGGGTGATCTGGCCGCTATAGGTCAGCCACGCGAGCAGCAGCGCGCACCCGCCCTCCAGCGCGACCGATCCGCGCGCGATCCAGCGCCGGTCCACCCGGTCGGCGACCCAGCCCGCGACCAGCGACAACACCAGCAACGGCAGGAACTGCGCAACGCCGATCAGCCCCAGCTGAAACGCCGATTGCTTGATGGTCATCGTCTCGCGCGCAATGTCATACACCTGCCACCCGATGACCACGACCATCGCGATCTGCGCCAGCGTGTTCGACAGGCGCGCGAGGAAATAGGCGCGGAACGGCGCGATCGATAATGGGTGGGGGGTGACGGCCATGGGCTGGGGTTTAGGTCCGGGGAGGGGCCGGGGCAATGCAGATCGGCTTGGGGGGTGTTCGGCGGTGGCTTGTCCAACAGCCATCGTCATTCCGGCGAAGGCCGGAATCCATGGATACGATCGGCATCGCTTCTATCGCGACGGCCCGTATCCATGGATCCCGGCTTCCGCCGGGATGACGGATGTTTTTACCGCGAAAGAAACGTCAGCAAATCCTCGGTCAACCGGTCGCTTTCCGTCGCGAACAGCCCGTGCGGCGCGCCGTCATATTCGACCAGCGTGGCATTCGGCAGCGCCTTGGCCAGTGCACGGCCGGTGGCGTCGATCGGCACCGTCTGGTCCGACGTCCCGTGGATGATGAGCGTCGGCACGGTGATCGAGGGCAGGTCGGGCCGGAAATCGGTCGTCCCGAACGATTCCGCGCAGGCCAACGTGGGCTTCAGTCCGGCCAGCATCGCCGTATTCCACGACAGGTCGAGAACTTCCTCGCTCACCGGGCTGGTGATGAAGCCGACGCCATAGAATTGGTCGAAGAAACTGCGGAAGAACTTCGGCCGATCCGCCTTGATATTGTCGGCAATCTCTTGAAGCTGGTCGGCGGCCACGCCATCGGGATTGTCGTCGGTCTGAAGCATGTACGGCACGACCGAACCGATGAAGCCCGCGCGGGTCACCCCCTTGCCACCATGCCGCGACATGTACCGCGCGACCTCGCCGCCGCCCATCGAGAAACCGACCAGCGCGATATCGTCGGTGACGCCGGTTTCCTTCAGCACATCGGCCAGATCGTCCGAAAGGGTGTCATAGTCATAGCCAGACCAGGGCTGGTCCGACCGGCCGAACCCGCGCCGGTCATAGGCGATGACCCGGTACCCGGCATCGGCCAGCGCCATTGCCTGCGGGTCCCAGCTGTCGGCCGACAGCGGCCAGCCATGGATCAGCACCACCGGGCGGCCTTGGCCCCAATCCTTCACAAACAGGTTGGTGCCGTCACGGGTCTTTACATAGGGCATGGCGCGGTCCTCGTCTGGAATTGCTGATCCGTGAACGAGTGAGCCGTGGTGCGGTTGCCTGTGCGATACGGGCGTTACCGTACGGTCAGCGTGGAACGATGCCCAGCAGCGGGCGGACGACGCCGCGTTCGGCATCGCGCAGGATTGCCGAATAGCGTTCCGCCATCTGGGCATGGACCCGACGCACTTCGGGCAGGCTCGCCTCATCCGCGCGGTGGCGCGATTCGGCCAGACGGCGGCGATAATAGGTAATGTTGTCAATCGGCATGGTGCCCTCCTCGTACTTCGTACTTGGCGGACCATGCATATGCCGTTGTTTTCGATCCGTCGCTGATCCACATCAAGCATCGGTTCAGAAACGACCGGCCGTTACCCGGGCGTGACGAAACTGTCGATGACCCGTTTCTGTCCGGCGGTCTCGAACAACACTTCCAGCTTGTTGCCTTCGATTGTCTCGATCGTGCCGTAACCGAATTTCTGGTGGAATACGCGCTGTCCGGTGGACAGGTCGCCGCGGCCTTTATTGCCGAGGCTGATCGCACTCGCCCGCGCCTCGACCACCCGCGATGGGGTGGGGGTGAAGCCCGACCCCTGCGATGCCGCGCGTTGCCAGCCCGGCCCACGCCCGGTGCCGCGCGCGACATCGGCGAACGGATCGGCCCGCTCGCTCCAGTTCGCGCGCCACAGGCTCTCGCCGCCCGACATGGTGGTCTCGGTCTCGATATGCTCGGGTGGCAGTTCGCCGACGAAGCGCGACGGCAGTGACGAATTCCACTGGCCATAGATACGGCGATTGGCCGCGTGAAAGATCACTGCCAGCCGCCGCGCGCGGGTGATCGCGACATAGGCGAGGCGGCGTTCCTCCTCCAGCGACGCGGTGCCGCCCTCGTCCAGCGAGCGTTGCGACGGGAACAGCCCTTCTTCCCATCCGACGCAGAACACCGTGTCGAACTCCAGCCCCTTGGCGGCGTGGATGGTCATGATCGTGACCTTCGGCTCCTCGGCCGACGCCTCGTTATCCATTACCAGGCTGACGTGCTCGAGGAACGCGCCGAGCGACTCATATTCCTCCATCGCGCGGACGAGTTCGGTCAGGTTTTCCAGCCGCCCGGCGGCCTCGGCGGTCTTTTCCGCCTGATACATCGCGGTATAGCCGCTTTCGTCCAGCAACTGCCGCGCCAGTTCGGCATGCGGCAGGCCCTGCGCCATGTCGCGCCAGCGCGCGAAATCGCCGACCAGCCGCCCGAGCGACTTGCGCGCCGCGCCGGTCAGTTCGTCGGTGTCGAGGATGCGCGCGGCGGCGGTCATCAGCGAAGAGCCGGTCGCGCGGGCGAAGCGGTGGATGGTCTGCACCGCCTTGTCGCCCAACCCGCGCTTGGGCACGTTGACGATCCGTTCGAACGCCAGGTCGTCGGCCGGCTGGTTGACGACGCGCAGATAGGCCAGCGCATCGCGGATTTCGGCGCGTTCGTAGAAGCGGAAGCCGCCGACGATCCGGTACGGCATGCCGATGCCGATAAAGCGTTCTTCGAATTCGCGTGTCTGGTGCTGCGCGCGCACGAGAATGGCGAAATTGTCGAGATTCTTGCCGTCGCGCTGCCCGCGTTCGACCATCTCGCCGACGCGGCGCGCTTCCTCCGGGCCGTCCCACACGCCGATGACGCGGACTTTTTCGCCGACGTCGGTTTCGGTCCACAACGTCTTGCCCAGCCGCCCGCCATTATGCGCGATGACGCCCGACGCCGCGCCCAGGATATGCGGCGTCGAGCGGTAATTCTGTTCCAGCTTGACGATCTTCGCGCCCGGAAAGTCGCGTTCGAAGCGCAGGATGTTTTCGACCTGCGCGCCGCGCCACGAATAGATAGACTGGTCGTCGTCGCCGACGCAGCACAGGTTGCGCCGCTCCTGCGCCAGCAACCGCAGCCACAGATACTGGACGCTGTTCGTATCCTGATATTCGTCGACCATGATATAGCGAAAACGCTGCTGATATTGCTGCAGCACCTCGCGGTGGGTACGCAGGATCGTCAGGACGTGCAGCAACAGGTCGCCGAAGTCGCAGGCGTTCACCGCCTGCAACCGGTCCTGATATTGCTGGTACAATTCACCGCCGCGGCCATTGGCGAAGCGTTCGCTTTCCCCGGCATCGACATCCGCCGGGGTCATCCCCTTGTTTTTCCACCCGTCGATCAGGCCAGCCAAGCTGCGTGCCGGCCAGCGCTTTTCATCCAGATTGGCGGCAACGATCAGCTGCTTGAGCAGCCGCAACTGGTCGTCGGTGTCGAGGATGGTGAAGTTCGACTGCAACCCGACCAGCTCGGCATGTCGCCTGAGCATCTTGGCGCCGATCGCGTGGAACGTGCCAAGCCACGGCATCCCCTCGACCAGATCGCCGACCAGCCGCCCGACCCGCTCGCGCATCTCCTTCGCCGCCTTGTTGGTGAAGGTCACCGACAGGATTTCGGATGGATAGGCCTTTCGCGTGTAGAGCAGGTGCGCCAGCCGCGCAGTCAAGGCCGCCGTCTTGCCGGTCCCGGCACCCGCCAGCACCAGTACCGGCCCATCGGTGGTCAGTACCGCATCACGCTGCGGTTCGTTCAGGCCGCGCAGATACGGGGCGTCGACGGAGTTCGGGGCAGGGGGAGTCAGGGCGGCCATCGTCGAACAGGTAGGGAACGAACGGTAAAGCGACAAGCAAGGAAATCGTTTCTCAACCGTCATCATATTGCCATCGCCCCTTCGTTGCGGTGCAACATGGCGGCGCTATCGGGCGGGTGCCGGTGGATGGCGGCGTCAAGCCCGACGACCGCTGCCGCGACGGGCACGCTTTCGCAGGAGCCAACCCCATGACGATCCGTTTCCTCGCCCTCGCGGCGACCGCCGCCGCTTGCCTGTCGTCCGCCGCCCATGCCGAACTGCGTGAGCCGGTGACGGCACGCGTGTCGGTCGCCGGGCTCGACCTCGCCTCTTCGGAAGGACGCCGCCTGCTCGACGCCCGCATCGACGCCGCCGCGCAGCGCGGGTGCCAGTCGCAGCTGACCGGCCTGCGCCGGGTGACCGACGAACGCCGTTGCCGCGAGGAAATGCACCGCGACGCGCAGGTGCGCATCGCGCAGCTGACCCCGGTGGAGGTCGCCAGCGCGAAGTAAGTTCATCCCGCCAGGGTACGTCACTCCGGATGAAGTCCGGGGTGACGACATTCGCGGCCGAGATGCGATAATTACGTGCCAATGCGCTTGCGCGAACGCTTCTTGCCTTAAGGTGGCAACTTGCTACGCGGGCGCATGACCCAACCGCATCCCATGCGCGTCCATCGCCGCATCCTGATCGCCAGCCTGATCGGCACTTCGGTCGAATTCTACGACTTCTATATCTATGCCACCGCCGCGACGTTGGTATTCGGGCCGCTGTTCTTTCCATCCGACAGCGCGTCGGCACAGCTGATGGCGAGCTATCTGTCGATCGGCCTGGCCTTCATCGCCCGGCCGCTGGGTGCGGTGGTGTTCGGGCATTTCGGCGACCGGCTGGGGCGCAAATCGACGCTCGTCGCGTCGCTGATGCTGATGGGCGGATCGACGCTGCTGATCGCGTTCCTGCCGACCTATGCCCAGGTCGGCTGGGTCGCGCCGCTGCTGCTGTGCACGCTGCGGTTCGCGCAGGGGCTGGGGCTGGGCGGCGAATGGGGCGGCGCGGCGCTGCTGGCGGTGGAAAATGCCCCGCCGGGCTGGCGCGGGCGGTTCGGCATGGTGCCGCAACTGGGCGCGCCGGTCGGGTTCATTGCCGCCAACGGGCTGTTCCTGCTGCTCGGCCTCACGCTGTCGGAGGCGGATTTTGCCGCGTGGGGCTGGCGCCTGCCCTTCCTGTTCAGCGCGGCGCTGGTCGCGCTGGGGCTGTGGGTGCGGGTGAAGCTGCACGAAACGCCCGCCTTTGCCCGCGCATTGGCGCAGGAAGCGCCCGCCGCCGTGCCGATCGCCGAACTGGCCGGCGCCCATCTGCGCGCGACATTGGCCGGGACGTTCGGCGTCGTCGCCTGTTTTGCGCTCTACTATATCGCGACCACCTTCGTGCTCGGCTACGGCACCACCACGCTCGGCTATAGCCGCAGCGCGTTTCTCCAGACACAGCTGGTGGCGATCCTGTTCATGGCCGCCGGCATTGCGCTGGCCGGATGGCTGTCGGATCGCGCGACCCCGGCAAGGGTGCTGGCGGGCGGCTGTGTCGGCGTCGTGCTGGCGGGGGTGCTGCTGGCGCCGATGGTCGGCGGCGGATCGCTGTTCGTGATCGGCGCGTGGCTGTCGTTCGCGCTGTTGATGATGGGCTTCGTCTATGGGCCGCTCGGCGCGTGGCTGCCCGCGCTGTTCCCGGCGCGGGTGCGCTATACCGGCGCGTCGATGGGCTTCAACGTCGGCGGCGTCATCGGCGGCGGGCTGACCCCCAGCATCGCGCAGGCGCTGTCGGTGTCGCACGGGCTGGGCGCGGTCGGCGTGGTGCTGGGCGCGGCGGGGATCGCCAGCATCCTCGGCCTGTTGCTGGTCCCGCGCACCCGCTAAATCTAAGCGGTACGCAGCGCCTGTGCGTCGATGACCGCGTCCGGCACCGGGCAGATGCGGTTGCGGCCCGCGCGCTTGGCGTCATAGACCCAGCGATCGGCACGATCGATCAGGCTGTTCAGCGTATCGCCCGGCTCCAGCAGCGCCAGCCCGGCGCTGACCGTGATCGGGGGCAGGTGACCGCCGATCGCCGGGATGCCCGCGCGCACCGCCTGCGCCGCCAGCCATGCGCCGCGCAGGGTCGTGCGGTCGAGTATCGCGACGAATTCCTCACCCCCCAGCCGCGCGACCACCGCCGATGACGGCAGCCGCCCGGTCAACAGGCGCGCAAATGCCTGCAGCACCGCATCGCCGGTCGCATGGCCATAGCCGTCATTGACCCGCTTGAAATGGTCGATGTCGAACAGGATCACGGCCAGCGGCTCGCCCGTCTCGCGCGCGGCATCGACCAGCGGGGCCGCCCGCCGCTCGAACCCCCGCCGGTTTGCGACTGCGGTCAACGGATCGGTTTCCGATTCGGATATCGTCCGCCCCATCGCCGCCTGCACGACCAGCAACAGCGCCAGCAATCCGGCCGTAACCATCAGCACGCCGCCGGTCGCCTGCGAAAACAGCGCATAGCTGCTGCCGGCATAGGCCTTGGCCGTCGAACCGGAACCGAAGGTCGCGGCGAAAAACGGTTTGACCAGGAAATGCGCCGTGGTCGTCGCCGACACGATCCCCAGCGCCAGCCACAACGGTCCCCGCTTGCGCCGTACCGCATCGACCGCGATCACGGTCGACAGCCCGGCTCCGACCAGGAACGGTGCCTGATAGGCGATTTCGTACCACAGCGCGTTGCGCGGCCCGTTCCAGATCAGCGCGCGATCGACCGCGCCGAACGCCACCAGCGCGAGCAACGGCCCGACCGGGATCTTCCGCCCGGCCAGCCCGGCCATCCCCGCCTGCAACAACGTGATGCTGAGCAGGAACGACCCATAGCTCAGGATCAGGAACGCCGTGAGATGATCGGTCAGCCGCACGCCCAGTTCGCTGAGCGGGGTCAGCCCGCCGACGAGATAGGCGAGGATGAACCACGATACGTGACGCTGTTCGGGATAGGATACCCGGACGATCGCAAACGCCGTGGCGAACAGCCCGGCGATGCAGGCGTTGACGATCAGGGCATATACCGCGCTGTCCATTCCCGATCCCGCCAAATTGCCGATTCGGGATCGTTATCACCATTTTTCGGGGAAAATATGAACAGCGCGGATTTTTTGCCGGGTCAGAGGAGGCGGAGCAGGGTCAGGCGCGCCTTGCCATAGCTACGCTCGGCATCGACGCTGAATTGCGGCAGGTCGAGCACCTCGCTCTTGGCGGTTTCGATGCTGACCCACGTCGCGGGCCCGATCCAGCCCAGCCGCGCCAGCTTGTCCGCCGCCACCGCGCCGGCACCGCTGCCATAGGGCGGGTCCATCATCACGATGTCGAGCGGACGCGGCGCGGGGCCGAGCGCCAGCACCGACGTCGCGCGGACATCAGCCCCGCCGACCTCCAGCTTCGCCAGATTGGCGCGCAGTGCGTCGAGTGCGGCCTTGTCCTGTTCGACGAACAGGCAGGTGGACGCCCCGCGCGACAGCGCCTCGATCCCCAGCGCACCCGATCCGGCGAACAGGTCGGCGACCGCCAGTTCGTCGAAGCTGCCGACCCGGCTGGCCAGCATCGAAAACAGCGCCTCGCGCGTGCGGTCGGCGGTGGGACGGGTCGCATCACCTTTCGGCGCTACGATCGGCCGGCCGCGCCATTGGCCCGAAATCACCCGCATCAGCGCTTGCCCCCGCCCGGCTTGCCGCCGCCGGGGCGGCCGCCCTTCGGCTTGCCCTTGGTGACGCGCGGCGCGGGACCGGCCTTGGCCCAGCCGCTCGGCTTGCGCTTGGGCCGGTCGATGAAGCTTGCCCGATCGGCATCGGCCGCTTCCGCCTGCGTCATCCGCTTGTCGACCGGCCCGCGCGGCGCGCGTGCATCGTCGGTACTCGCCGGACTGGACCGGACGGGATTGGACCGAAAGCTGTTGGACCGGGCCGGGCGGTCGTCGCCCGGCACCTGTTCGCGGGGTTTGCGCGATACCCGCGCCACCCCGTCATAGCCCGGCCGCTCGGCATGGGCCGCCGCGCGCCGGGCACGGGGATTGTCGGTGGGTCGATCGCCATAGGCACGTCGATCGCCCAGCCCCGGCTGCCGCCGCTCGGCCGGCGTCTGTCCCGCCTGCGCCAGCGGGTCGAAGCCCTCACGCGGTTCGACCGGCCGTTCGGTCGCATGGGTGCGCGGACCCGCGCGCCGCGCATCGCCCTGCGGCCGCGCACCGAAGCCCGAGCGTTCATCACCCTGCGGGCGTGCGCCGAAACCGGAGCGTTCGCCACCCTGCGGTCGCGCGCCGAAGCCCGAGCGCTCACCACCCTGCGGTCGCGCGCCGAAGCCGGAGCGCTCGCCACCCTGCGGTCGCGCGCCAAAGCTGCGCCGCTCGCCGCCGTCCTGCGCGTCGCGGTCGGGGCGACGCCCGCTGAACCCCGAACGCTGCCCGTCGCGTTCGGTGCGCGGGCGGCGTTCGTCGCCGAAGCGCGCGCCGGTCGCCACCGGTTCGGGACGCGGCAGCGGCGTCGCGCGCTTCCAGCTTTTCAGCGCGGCGGGATCGGCCCCCTCGGGTGCCGGCTTGCTGGTCGGCTTGTTGGCCAGCGTCTTGCGGAACGCGACCAGCTCGTGCTGGCGGATTTCGTCGACCTCGCCTTCGGCCAGGTCGAGCAGGTTGAACGGGCCATAGCGCGTGCGGATCAGGCGCGACACCTTCAGCCCCAGATGTTCGAGCACGCGGCGAACCTCGCGGTTCTTGCCCTCGGTCAGCGTCATCTCGATCCAGGTGTTGGTCCCGGTGCGCCGTTCGAGGTTCGCGTTGATCGGGCCATAGCGTACGCCCTCGATCTCGATGCCGAGCATCAGGTCCTCGAGCTGCTGCTGGCTGATCTCGCCATAGGCGCGCGCGCGATAGGTTCGCTCGACGCCGGTCGCGGGCAGCTCCAGACGGCGCTTGAACTCGCCGTCGGTGGTCATCAGCAACAACCCCTCGGTGTTGAGATCGAGCCGCCCGACCGGGATCAGCCGCGGCAGGCCGTCGGGCAACCGGTCATAGATCGTCGGCCGCCCTGCGCCGTCGCGCTCGGCGGTCAGCGTGCCGGCAGGCTTGTGGAACCGGAACAGCCGGGTGGGTTCGGGTGCCGCTACGGCCGAGCCGTCGACCGTAACGCCCTTCAGGTTGGGCAGGATCGTCGCGGGCGTTTCGATGACCACGCCGTTCAGCGCGACGCGCCCGGCGGTGATCATGCGTTCGACATCGCGGCGCGACGCCACGCCGGCACGCGCCATCAGCTTGGCGATGCGCTGGCCTTCGCGGGGGGATTCGGTCGGGGATTCAGGGGGCGTAACGATGATGTGCGTATCCGTTTGCGGCGATGTGACGAAAGTTTCAGCCGAAGCGGTTCCTTCGTCGCCTTCGCGAGTTTGAGGCTTCGTATAAGCTGGTTGCATCCCGGTGGAAAGCGAGTGGGGCTATGTTGTTCGGGCGCAAGAAGCGGCACATCAACCGGATCCTGGTGGTCGAGGACGAGCCGCTGGTCGCGTTCGACACCGAACATTTCCTGGGCGCGTCGGGATTCGAGATCTGCGCGACCGTCGATACCGTCGCCGCCGCCTGCGCGTCGATCGCGGCGGGGGACAAGCTCGACCTCGTGCTGGTCGACATCAACCTGTCCGACGGCAGCGGGCTGGACGTCGCGCGCTGTGCACACGAACACGGCGTGCCGGTGCTGCTGGTGACCGGCAGTTGTCCGCAGGGGGCACAGGATTTCGCAGCCGGCTGCCTCGCCAAACCCTATCCGCAAAAGGACCTGCTGAGCGCGATCGACGCGATCGATGCGGTGGTCGCCGGTGCCAAGCTGCCCCGCCGCCTGCCCAGCGGTTTCAACCTGTTCCGCGCGGTGGCGTAACCACCGCGTGACGGTCGAACAGCGCCGCTAGTGCCTGTCCGGCGTAGCCGCGCGCCCACCTTGCCGCCATCGCCAACCCCTTCTACGGTCGCGCCCCTTCCTGGAGGACTTGCATGACCGAAGCCGCGCCCAAGGGGCTGGCGCTGATCCGTATGGGGCTGAACAACCGCAAGACCGGGGCGATGTTCGCCTTTGGCCTGGCGGCGGGGCTGCCCTTCACGCTGCTGCTCGGCACGCTGAACGCGTGGCTGGGCGAGGCGAAGATCAACCTTGCCACCATCGGTCTGCTGTCGTGGATCGGGCTGGTCTATGCGTTCAAGTTCCTGTGGTCGCCGCTCGTCGACCGTCTGCGCCTGCCGCTGCTCGAACGCTTCGGGCGACGGCGGTCGTGGCTGCTGCTGTGTCAGGGGGCGCTGGCCGCCACCTTCCTGCTGCTCGCGATCAGCGACCCGGCGGTTGCGATCGGCTGGTTCGCGCTGGTCGCGGTGATCGGTGCGTTTGCTGCCGCCACGCAGGACGTGGTGATCGATGCGTGGCGGATCGACGTCGCCGATGAACGCGCGACGCTCGGCATCCTGTCCTCCATCTATCAGCTGGGATACCGCCTCGCGACGCTGATCGGCGGCGCGCTCGCACTGGTGCTCGCCGCCCGGATCGGGTGGCAGACGGTCTATGCGGTCATGGGCGTGCTGATGGCGCTGCTGCTGCTGGTCACCTTGCTCGCCCCCGATACCCCGCGCCCGGCGATCGAGGACGACCGCGTGGCGGTCGCCGGACCCAGTGCGAAGGACAAGCGTACCGGCCTCATCATCGTCGGGCTGTGCTGGGGCTGGGCGATCCTGACCATCGCCGCGTTCATGGCGCGGGTGCTGGGGACCCCGGCGGGCGAGACACCGCCCAGCGTCGGCGATTTCACCCGGCTGACGGGCCCGTGGATCGTGATCGCGACCGTGGTCGTCCCTGCGCTGGTCGCCGCATGGCTCAACCGCCGTGCGCTCAACGCGCAATATTTCGGCTGGGGCGAAGGCACTGCCGCGCCCGCGACCGGCTTCGTCGAACATGGCTATCGCGCGCTGATCCTGCCGATGGCCGAACTGGTCGGGCGGCTGGGTTTCGGCGTGGTGATCGTGCTGGGCCTGATCCTAAGCTACCGGTTGTGCGATTCGATCTGGGGGCCGTTCGCCTATCCCTTCTATCTGGAGGAACTGAAGTACACGAACGACGAGGTGGCGTTCGCGTCCAAGATCTTCGGCGTCGGCATGACCATCATCGGCGTCTCGCTGGGGGGCGTGTCTTTCGCGCTGCTGGGGCGGATGCCGACCCTGCTGATCGGTGCGATCGTCGCGGCGGCCAGCAACCTGCTCTACGCCGACCTTGCCGCTGGCGCGCCGGTGATCGATGCGGTGGCGGGCGCGCTCGGCCTGCACGGCTTCGGCGTCGAACCGCGCATGGTGCGGCTGATGGTCGCGATCTCGGGCGAGAATATCGCGGGCGGTCTGGCCGGCGCGGCGTTCGTCGCCTACCTCTCCTCGATCGCCAGCAAGGAATATAGCGCGGTCCAATATGCGCTGCTGTCCTCGCTGACGCTACTGGTCGGCTCGCTCGGCCGCGCCGGGCTGGGCGAGGCGGTCGAGCAGATGGGTTATGCGCCCGTGTTCCGCTTCACCGCCGCGCTGGGGCTGGTCGCGGTGGTGTTCGTGCTGCTCGAATGGGTGCGCTGGCGGCGTGAACTGGCGCGGGCGGGCGCCTAAACCGGCACCTCGTTATTGGCCGCCAGCACCGTCCCCGCAAGATACAGCGACCCGGCGATCAGCACCGCCTCCGGCTCCGATCGGGCCAGCAGGTCCAGCGCCGCCGCCGGATCGGTCGCCACATCGGCGCTCAAGCCCAGCGCCTTCGCCTGCCGCGCCAGATCGGCTGGCGCATGATGGGCGTGGCCCGGCACCGGCACCGCGACGACATGGTCGATCACCTCGGCCAGATGCGCCAGCACCGCGCCCGCGTCCTTGTTGGCGAGCATCCCCAGCACCAGCGCCGATCGCTCGCCCCGGCTGATCGCCGGCCACACCCGCGCCACCTCGACCGCCGCCGATTCGTTATGCGCGCCGTCCAGCCACACGCCGTGGCGCGGATCGACCCGCCCGGTCAGCGGTCCCTGCGCCGTCAGCCGCTGCATCCGCGCCGGCCAGCGCGCCGCCCGTGCACCCGCGACGATCGCGGCATCGGGTACGTCGACCGCCGACTGATGCCGCAGCATCGCCGCCGCCAACGCCAGATTTTCGCGCTGGTGCAGCCCGGCCAGCGCCGGTTCGGGCAGGTCGATGGTGCCCCGCGCATCGCGATAGCGCCCGTCGATGGCGTCCCACGCGGCACCCCTTGCCAGCAACACCCCGCCCGCCGCCGCCACCGTCTCCGCCACCCGCGCGGCAAGGTCGTGCGGGTAGGCGAGGGTGACGATCGGCACGTCCGGCTTGGCGATCCCGGCCTTCTCCCCCGCGATCCCGACCAGCGACGATCCCAGAAACGCCTCGTGATCGATGCCCAGCGCCGCGATCCCGCACACGGCAGGTGCGGGCAGGACGTTGGTCGCGTCCAGCCGCCCGCCCAGACCCACCTCGATCACGCACGCATCCGCCGGCGTCCGCGCGAACGCCAGGAACGCGGCGGCGGTGGTGATCTCGAAAAAGCTGGCGCCGATCCCCTCGGCAACGTCCAGCACCTCCGCCAGCAGTGCAGCCAGCGCCGCATCGTCGATCAGCGTGCCGGCCAACCGGATACGTTCGTTGAACCGCACCAGATGCGGGCTGGCATAGACATGGACGCGGTGGCCCGCCGCCTCGATCGCCGCACGCAGATAGGCGCAGGTCGACCCCTTGCCGTTGGTGCCTGCGACATGGAACACCGGCGGCAGCCGCAGATGCGGATCGCCCAGCCGCGCCAACAGCTGCGTGATCCGCTCGAGGCCGAGAATGTCGGCTCCGGGGGAAAGCGTCACCAATCGGTCGAGCTGCGCCTGCACGGCAGGATCGGCGGAAATCGCAAAATCGGGCAACCCAAATCCTCCCCGGCACGGGGAGGGGGACCATGCGCAGCATGGTGGAGGGGGGTGGCCGCCTCCACGACGGTTGCGTCTGGAGGCGATCCCCCTCCACCAGCCTGCGGCTGGTCCCCCTCCCCGCGAGCGGGGAGGAATTAACCGCTCAAGCCGCTTCCTTGCGCCCCAGAAACTCGATCAACTGCGCCAGTTCGCCCGGCAGGTCGCGCCGATGCGTCACGCGGTCGATCAGGCCGTGGTCGCGATAATATTCCGACGTCTGGAAATCATCGGGCAGCTTCTCGCGGATCGTGCTCTCGATCACGCGCCGCCCGGTGAACGCCAGCGTCGCCTTCGGCTCTGCGATCTGCACGTCGCCCAGCATCGCATAGGCCGCCATCACCCCGCCCGAGGTCGGATCGGTCAGCACGACCAGATAGGGCAGGCCGGCATCGTGCAGCATCTCGATCGCGACGGTCGTGCGCGGCATCTGCATCAGGCTCAAAATGCCCTCCTGCATCCGGGCACCACCGCTGGCGGTGAACACGATGTACGGCACGCCGCGTGCGATCGCCGCCTCGACCCCGGCGATGAACGCCTCGCCCACGAACTGGCCCATCGACCCGCCCATGAACGCGAAATTCTGCACGCCGATGACGCAACCGTGCCCGTCGATCATGCCATAGGCGTTCTGATACGCGTCCTGCTCACCCGTGTCGGTGCGCGCGGTCTTCAGCCGGTCGACATAGCGCTTGCTGTCGCGGAACTTCAGCGGGTCTTCGGCGACCTTCGGGTTCGGCAGGATCTGGACGCTGCCGTCATCGAACAGCTGCTGGAACCGCTCCTTCGGCCCGATGCGCCCGTGATGGTCGCATTTCGGGCAGACGTGCAGATTTTCTTCCCATTCCTTGGTGAAGATCATCTGCCCGCATCCCTTGCACTTGTGCCAGAGATGGTCGGGCGTTTCCTTGCGCGCGACGAAGGGGAGGGCGTTGCGGACGCGGTTGAGCCAGCTCATGCGGGTTCCTTGCTCGCCTGTGCGACGGCAGTGACGAGGGTTTCGATATAGCTACGGACAGGTTCGGCGGCGTTGGCGCCGTGCTCGGCAACGATCTCGACGATCGCCGATCCGACGACCACGCCGTCCGCCACGCGGGCGATATTGGCGGCCTGTTCGGGCGTGCGCACGCCGAATCCAACCGCGATCGGCAGGGTGGTCGCGGCCTTCAGCCGGGCGACGGCCTCGTCGATCGACGCCTGCACCGCCTGCTGCTTGCCGGTGATCCCGGCGACCGAGACATAATAGAGGAAGCCGCCGGCTCCCTCCAGCACCGCCGGCAGCCGCGCGGCGTCGGTGGTCGGCGTGGCCAGCCGGATCGGCGCAATGCCATGCGCGCGCAACTGCACGCCCAGGCTGTCGTCCTCCTCGGGCGGAATGTCGACGCAGATCACGCCGTCGACGCCCGCCGCGACGCAGCCTTGCGCGAACCACTCCGCCCCGCGCCGGACCATCGGATTGGCATAGCCCATCAGCACCAGCGGTACGTCGGGGTGCCGCTCCCGAAAACCGGTCGCGATGCGCAGCACGTCGGCGGTGCGTGTGCCGGCGTCGAGGCTGCGGATATTGGCCGACTGGATCGCCGGGCCATCAGCCATCGGATCGGTGAACGGCATCCCAAGCTCGATCACGTCCGCCCCGCCCGCGACCAGCGCGTCGAGGATGGCCGGCGTGGCGTCGGGCGTCGGATCGCCAGCGGTGACGAAACAGACGAGCGCAGGGCGGCCCTTGCTGAATGCGGCAGCGAGACGAGTCAAAGCCCTCTCCCCTTCAGGGGAGAGGGTTGGGAGAGGGGGTTGTTCACGACATCTTCCAACAAGCGCAACACGCCTTCCAAATTATGCATCACGTCAGCGTTAATGAACCGCACTACCTGATAGCCCTGCTCGGTCAAATAGGCGGTGCGTTCGGCATCGTAATCGGCCGTATCGCCGTGCAGATGGCCATCGACCTCGACCACGAGCTTCGGTGCGTTCGAGGCAAAGTCCGCGATAAACGGCCCGATAACCTTCTGCCGCCGGAACTTGACGCCGGCAAACCGCTCGGCCCGAAGCGCGAACCACAACCGCTGTTCCGCCGGAGTGGGCGCCTTGCGCGCCGCCTTCGCTCGCTCGATCAACAAAGCGTCGCGCACTGCCCCTCTCCCAACCCTCTCCCCTGAAGGGGAGAGGGCTTTTTATATCTCAACCCCCAGCGCGCTGGCCACGGTGAAGATATCCTTGTCCCCGCGCCCACACAGGTTCGCCAGGATGATCTGATCGTCGCGCATGGTCTTGGCCCGCCGCGCCACCGCGGCGATCGCATGCGCCGGCTCCAGCGCGGGGATGATGCCCTCGGTCCGGCACAGCAGCTGGAACGCATCCAGCGCTTCCTTGTCGGTCGCGCTGTCATATTCGACGCGACCGATATCGCGCAGCCACGCATGTTCCGGCCCGATGCCGGGATAGTCGAGCCCGGCCGAAATCGAATGCCCCTCGGCAATCTGCCCGTCCTCGTCCTGCAGCAGGTACGTCTTGTTACCGTGCAGGATGCCGGGGAACCCACCCGCCAGCGACGCGGCATGGTCCTTGTCCAGCCCGTGGCCCGCCGCCTCGACGCCCAGCATCGCCACGTCGGCATCGTCGAGGAACGGGTGGAACAGCCCGATCGCGTTCGATCCGCCACCGATCGCCGCGACCAGCAGGTCGGGCAGGCGGCCGGTGCGCTCCATCATCTGCGCGCGCGCCTCGCGGCCGATGATGCTCTGAAAATCGCGTACCAGCTCCGGATAGGGATGCGGGCCGGCGGCGGTACCGATGATATAGAAGGTGTCGTGGACGTTCGCGACCCAGTCGCGCAGGCCCTCGTTCATCGCATCCGACAGCGTCGCCGCGCCCGAGGTGACCGGCCGCACTTCGGCCCCCAGCAGCTTCATGCGGAACACATTGGGCTGCTGCCGCTCGATATCGCGCGCACCCATGTAGATGACGCAGGGCAGGCCGAAACGTGCGCAGACGGCCGCCGTCGCCACGCCATGCTGGCCCGCGCCCGTCTCGGCGATGATCCGCGTCTTGCCCATGCGGATCGCCAGCAGGATCTGGCCGATGCAATTGTTGATCTTGTGCGCGCCGGTATGGTTCAGCTCGTCGCGCTTGAACCACACCTGCGCCCCCATGCCCGGCTCGGCCCCGCCACGCAGCGTCTCGCTCAGCCGTTCGGCGTGATAGAGCGGGCTGGGCCGACCGACATAATGGGTCATCAGGTCGTCGAACTGCGCCGCAAAGGCCGGGTCGGCCTTCGCCGCCTTGTATTCGCGGTCGAGGTCGAGGATCAGCGGCATCAGCGTTTCCGCGACATAGCGGCCGCCGAAATCACCGAAATGCCCGCGGTCGTCGGGCTGGGCGCGATAGCTGTTGGGGGCGTTCATGGCGACGCTCGTTACGCCGCACGCGCGCCCATGTCTATCGATCAGGCACCCCGCACGCTTGCACAAAAGGCCAGGATGCGCACCGGGTCCTTGGCGCCCGGCGCACTTTCCACGCCCGACGATACATCGACCAGCGGCGCGCGGGTCACGCGGATCGCCTCGGCGACGTTCCCTGCATCCAGCCCGCCCGACAGCGCCCAGGGGAGCGGATGGCGGAAGCCGTCGAGCAGCCCCCAGTCGAAGCGCAACCCCATGCCGCCGGGCAGCGCCGCACCCGGCGGCGTCTTGGCATCGTACAGCACCCGATCCGCGGCCCCGGCCAGCGCCCGCGCACCGTCGAGATCGGCCCGCGTCTTGACCGCCACCGCGCCCCACGTCTCGCGACCGGTTCGCGCGCGGATCGCCGCGATGCGATCCGGCGCGGTCTTGTGCAACTGCACCACGTCCAGCCGCGCCGCCGCCATCGCCGCATCGAGCAGCGCATCGTCGGGATCGACGAACACCCCGACCTTCGCCACCCGCCCCGGCACGCCCTGCGCCAGACCGCTGGCAACGTCGAACCCGACATTGCGCGGGGAGGGGGCGAAGAACACCAACCCGACATGACTCGCTCCCGCGCCCAGCGCGGCGGACAGGGTTTCGGGCGTCGACAGGCCGCAAATCTTGATGAGGGTCATGGGCGGCGGGCTTAGTGGGTTGCGGGCGGAAAGAGAACCATCGGTTGTCTGACACTCACACCCACCCAAGTCGTCACCCCGGACTTGATCCGGGGTCCCGCTTCTTTTTCCCAGCCGCAGTGAAGAAGCGGGACCCCGGGTCAAGCCCGGGGTGACGAAAGGGACAGCTGGTGCGCGCGCCTCAACTCCGCCGGATCAACGCCCGCGCCAGCCGCCGGTCCTCCAGCGAATAATACAGCCAGATCGCCCCCTCCACGACCACGACCGACGCCGCGAACGCAATGTCCGTCGCGCTGCGGTCATCGACCGGCGGCGGCGTCACCAGCGGCTGGATACCGCGCGCCACGACGCGAGAGTATTCGGCATCGAACGCCACCCACCCGACCCGCCAGCGCGCATCACGGGTCGCGCCGTTATAGAACATCACCGGCCGCGCCGGATCGTCGGTCAACAGCGGCCCGGTCGACAGATGCCAGTCGTCCCAGCTGTTCTCGCGCGGGGTGAACGGCGTCGGCTGCTCCTCCCACGGCCCGGCCACGTCCGGCCCGACCGCCAGCCCGATGCGCGACGCTTCGTCGGCGGCATATTCGTAGAATAACCGCCAGCCGCCATCGGCGGTGCGATCGACCGTCGCCTCCTTGGTATTGCCCTCCGACTTGGACGACGCCAGCGCGACCCCGCTCTTGGTCAGCGCATCGAGTGACGGCCCGCTCGCATAGGACAGTTCGCCATGCGAATGATCCGCCAGCACGCCCGAATAATAGACGACATAGCCCGCATCGGTGCGCACCACCGTCGGGTCCTCGACGCCGCCCGCGTCATGGTCGTCCGGCCCCGGCACGATCGATGGCCGGTCCAGCATCCGGAAATGCCGCCCGTCGTCGCTCCACCCAGCCCAGATCACGCCGGTATCGATCAGTTCCTGCCCCGGCGGCACCACCGCGCGCACCATCATCGCATAGCGCCCGTCGCCCTCGCGCCAGACGAACGGACTCATCAAGTCGCGCGCCATCAGCTCGGGCGGCCCCTCGATCGTGACGTCCTCGATTCGCTTCACGTTGAAATCGAGCGCTACCGGGCTGTCGGCGACGGCATCCTTGCGATGCGGATCGGCGACGGAGGAGGGGGTGGCGATCACGCGCCCAGCGCCTGCATCAGCGATAGCCCGCCATCGATCACGATCCGCGCGCCGGTGATATAGCGCGCCTTGTCCGACGCCAGGAACACCGCCAGATCGGCGACCTCCTCGGCCCGGCCCGCGCGGCCCAGCGGAATATTGCGCTCCAGCGTGGCGCGATAGGTTGCGTCCGCACTCGCCTTCGCATTCATCGGCGTCAGGATCATGCCCGGTTCGATCGCATTCACCCGGATGCGGCGCGGTGCTTCCTCGATCGCCAGCGTCTCGACCAGGTTCGACAGCCCGCCCTTGGCCGCGCAATAATCCGCACCGCCTGCGCGCACCGCATAGGCATGGATCGACGAGATGTGCAGGATCGCCGCATCGCCCGGCTCGGTGCCCCGCCCGGTCAGGAACCGCCGCGAGGTGAGGAACGCACCGGTCAGGTCGGTGTCGATCAATCGCCGCCACTGGTCGAGCGTCATGTCTCGCACCGTCACGCCCGACATGTTCAGCCCGGCCGAATTGACCAGCACGCCCGCCGGACCCCATGCCCGTTCGACCGCCGCAAAGGCAGCGTCGACCGATGCTTCGTCAGCGACGTCGGCCTGCACCGTCATCGCCTCCCCCCCGGCCGCGCGCACCGCATCGGCGCTAACCCCGGCCGCGGTCGCATCCGAATAATAGCCGATCGCCACGCGGTCGCCCAAGGCGCCGAACGCGGCCGCACAGGCCGCACCGATGCCCGATTCGCCGCCGGTCACGAAGATGGTTCGCCGGTCCATGGTTCCTCCGCAGATATCCCTGCCCGCAACGCCAGCCACGCGGATAGGTTCAGGGGCGCAACGGCTTTCCTACAAACGGACGATCTGCCAGCGTGGCCGCGATGGTCGCGCCTGCTTGGGCGGCAGGCGCTTTGACACGGTGAAGACGGCGGCACGAGGTGTGTGCGAAACCGTGGCGAGTGTGAACTTTGTGAACTTTGCGCGCGAAAACGGCGGATTTACGCAGGGTCGATCAACCCCAACTCCCACGTCACCCCGGACTTGATCCGGGGTCCCGCTTCTTCTTCTGTGATCGGCGGGCAGCGGGCTGACAGAGCAAGACGATTTCAGCCCCACCCGTTCGTCCTGAGTAGCCGCTAAGCTTGTCGAAGGGGCGTATCGAAGGGCCATCTGGCGTATGCTGCGATACGGGTGTTCGATAAGCGCAGCCCTTACTCACCACCAACGGGCGAGGCCTGTGACGCCCCACCAAAGGCCCCGCCGCGGGCAAAGCCCGCGTCGTCGGACGGCGCTGTTCGCGCCGCCGGCCGGACGCGCCTCGTGCGGCTCGGTCGAGCGTCGCTCGACCTTGCCCGGCGGGTCCTACAACGTCCCCTCAATCGCCCGAGCCGCCTGATCTGGGTCTGCCGCCTGCGTAATCGGCCGCCCGATCACCAGCACCGACGCCCCCGCATCCAGCGCGGCACGCGGGGTCACGACCCGCTTCTGGTCGCCGACCGGGCCGTCCGCCGGGCGGACGCCGGGCACCACGAAGAACCCCTGCGGCCACGCCTTCTTCGCCGCCGCCACCTCGGCCCCCGAACACACCACGCCGTCGATCCCGGCGCTCTTCGCCAATTCGGTCAGCCGCACGACCTGCTCATGCGGGTCGGGGGCAAGGCCGATCGACGACAGGTCATGCGCGTCGAGGCTGGTCAGCATCGTGACCGCGACGACCTTCGTCCCGACCGGCGCGGCGGCCTTCGCATCCTCCAGCATCGCCCGCCCGCCGGCGGCATGGACCGTCAGGATCGCCGGGTTCATCGGCCCCAGCGCCTGGATCGCCTTGGCGACCGTGTTGGGAATGTCGTGGAACTTCAGGTCGAGGAAGATCGGCAGGCCGAGGTCCGCCATGGTCCGCACCCCCGCACGGCCATTGGCCATGAAGAATTCGAGGCCCAGTTTAAGCCCGCCGACATGGCCGCGCACCTGCTGCGCCAGCGCCTTGGCGCGGTCGAGGTCGGGGGTGTCGATCGCGACATAGATGGGCGAACGGCTCACAATGCGCCTCCCGGTGCGATGGACGAAGGAACGGGGGCGGCGATGGCTCCCGGTGCGACCTGCGACGGGATCGGCGCGGGATCGGCCGGGACCGACACCGGCTCGGCCCGGTGCAGCGCCGCCAGCGTCCGGTCGGTCGCCACGATCCGCTGCCGCAGCCGCCACCGCGTCAGGTGCAGCGCGACGAAGGTCGGCAGGAACCCGGCAAGGAACGTGACGAGCAGCAGCAGCGGCAGGTTCACATCGGCATAGAGCGACCCCCACAGCTTCAGCGGGACCATCGTCATGTTGTTCAGCGCAAAGGCGACGATCACCCCGACCAGCAAGGCCCAGAAGAGGGTTTTCAGGAATTGCATGCGGTGTGCGCCTTCGTCGTTATGCTCGCTTGGGGCCTATCCTTACGCCGGTCGGTCAGGAATTTCCAATAGCGGCAGGGCAGGCTTGTCGGACACCACCGCCAGCCTCAACCGTCACCCCGGACGTGATCCGGGGTCCCGCTTCTTCTGTGTGGGCTTTACCCGTCGCCGCTAACCGATCTCCGCGCGCAATTCGTCGAACAGCGGCTGGATCGTCGTCAGCCGCGGCTCCTCTTCATCGAGGATAGCCAGGAACGCGGCGCGCTTGTGCCGGGTGATCCAGCCCGGCGGCAGGCGGACGTCACCCGGCAGCGTCGACAGCGCGATGTCGATCATCCGCTCCGCCCCGTGCAGGCGGCCCCACAGATAGTCGTTCTCGCGGTACGACCGGCTGAAGAACGCCCCGAAATTGTTAAAGCGGATGCCCTTCAGCGTCGCCTCGGCCCCGCCCGCGCGGATCGAGGGGGCGTCGTCGGGGGCGATCCGGTCGACCCGTACCGGATCGAATTCGTCCAGCCCCTCGCCGCCCAGCAGCGGCAGCGTCGCGATGTCGAAGAACGGAAAGCCCAGATAGGCGAGCAGCACCGGCCGGCGGATCTCGCGCGGGGCGGCGGACAGCGCCGCCGACAAATGCTCCTCGGCACGCGCGTCGAGCGTCGCCAGGTCCATCGCCGCCGCCATCGCCGCCAGCAGCTCGGCCGGATCGGCACGCTTGTCGGCGGCCTGTCGCCGGACGGCGGCGAAATGATCGGCATGCTCGCACGCCAGATAAGGGGTCAGGCTGGCAAAGATCGCCTCGCGCACCGGGGCCAGCGCCGCCGCATCCTGTTCCGGCTCCATTGCCGAAACCGTCCGCACCAGCAGCCGCAGCCGCCGGATGCGAAACGCCAGGTCGTGCGCGCGCAGGAAATCGATCGACGCCGTTGCCGCACCGTCGCCGTCGAACTGGTCGGCGCCGCGCTCCACGACGATCCGGTGGAACGCCGCGCGCAGCCGCCGCCGGCGATCGGACGAGGGGTCGTCAGCCAGCGTCGCGATACGATCGGCCAACCGGTCGAGCACTTGGTCGATCTTCAGCAGGCCATAGGCGGCATGGCCATATCCGGCACGCTTGGCCGCCTGCACCTGCGCCCGCTGTCGCCAGCCGGCCAGCCGCGAAGGGGTCGGCCAATCGAGGAACAGCGTATAGCCGAACAGCTGCTCGACCTCCGCCTCGACCCCGGCGCGCAGCTTCTCGACGATCGCCAGCATCCGCTCGATCCGTTCCGACCGACGCTGGATCGCGTCCAGATTGTCGCGGATCGGCTGCTTGCGCGGCAGTTCGGACAGCGCGCCCAGAATCGTCTGGAAGAAGGTCGGCGGCCCCTTGGTCTCCGGGCCGATCCCGAACTTGTGGTTGGGCGCGGGGTCCAGATAGACGAAGCGCCGGTCGATCTGCCGCCGTGCCGGGCGTTCGCGCAGCGCATCGATCGCCGGGCGGAACGGGGCGTTCGCCAGCACCGATCCGTCGATCAGCGCCGCCTGCTCGACCATCCCCACCGCCGCCTGTCGCGGCAGCACCCGGCGCAGGAACGCCTCGCGCCCCGGCCAGTCGGTGCCCCGGTCCTTGAGCGCCGCATCCAGCTCCCCGACCCGGAACGGCGGAAACGCACCCGGGAAACTCGACGTCGCCCGCGCCGCGAACACCAATTCGGCGGGATCGGCGAGCGGCCCGTCGCCATGGTCGGAAAAGCCGATGACGATGCGATGCTCGGTCTCCACCACCTCCTTGGGCGAATTGAGCCGCAGCAGTTCGGGGTGCCCCGCAAAGTCGGTGACGGTGACGAACAGGTCGAGCGGCTGGCCCGGCGGCAACAGCCGTGGCCCGACCGGCCCCGCCGCCATCGCCGCGAACGCATTCAGCAGCATGTCGACCATCGCCCGCCCGCCGAACGGCGGTTCGAACCACCGCGCGCGCACGAACCGGTCGAGCTTGGCGCGCAGTTCGTCGCGCGCGGCGACGTCGACGCTCGACACGTCCTCGCCCTCGCGGCCCAGCGCCATCCAAGCGATCGGCCGTGCCCAGGGGCGCGACAGCGCGCTGGCCGGAGCCTGTGCCGGATCGATCAGCGCCTCGATGTCCGCGCCCTCCAGCCACAGCTCGGTCAGCGGGTCGAGCGACTGGCCGGTCGCGACCGCATGCGCCAGGAACACGCCGTTGATCCCGCCCGCACTCGCCCCGGCGACGATATCGACCAGCACCCGCAGCCGGATACCGCTCAGAGCCGCCAGCTCGTGCAGCATCGCCTGATACACCCCGGCACTGCCGCCCAGCGCATCGCCATCGTCCTGCATCGCGCGGCTGGCGCGGGCGATGTGCCACACCTCCTTGACCACCCCGTGCATGTAGACCGCAAGGCTGATCCCGCCGTAGCAGACCAGCGCCAGTCGCAATTCGCGGTCGTGGAGCGGGGGCGGCGTATCGCTCATGCCGCGTCGAGCGTCGCCCAGATCGGCAGATGGTCCGACGCCTTGCGCGCGGCGGCGCTGTGATGGGTACCCGAATCGACGACGCGCAGTCCGCTCGACACCATGATCCGGTCGAGCCGCCCGACCGGGTGCCGCGCATGGAAGCTGGGGCCGGTCTCGGCGAAACGATGGTTCCGCCCGAAATCGCGCAGGCACCCCGATTGCGGCGTCCATTCGTTCAGGTCGCCCATCAAAACGCTCGGCAGCGGCGGCTGGCACCCATCGACGTCGTGCAGGATCGCATGCGCCTGCTTGCGCCGCCACAACCCGGACAGGTCGAGATGCATGCCCACGACCCGAACCGTCATGCCGTTCAGCGTCACATCGGCCCGCACCGCGCCGCGCGGTTCCAGCGCCGGGATCTCGATCCGCCGGGGCGCGCTGATCGTCGCGTCCTTGCGCACCAGCAGGGCATTGCCGTGCCAGCCCATTGACTGCGCGCGGATGGCGATCGGCACCGGCTTCCACGGGCTGTGGTCGTCCAGCATGTTGAGCGGGATCACCCCGGCGCGCTCGCCCAGCCGGCGGTCGCATTCCTGCAGCGCGATGATGTCGGCATCGACCTCGCGCAGCACCTCCAGCGTGCGTTCGGGCATGCGGCGGCGATCGGTCCCGATCGCTTTGCGCATATTGTAGCTGGCTACCTTTATCATCGTTCACCGCACAACGTCAGGGTGACCGATTTCGTTTCGCCTGCGTCCCCGAAAGGCCGTCAAAAGATCAGGACGCCTCGACCGCCTCGGGCTGGACGATGACGGTGTGCGGCGCGACATCCTTCAACAACCACACATTGCCGCCGATCACCGCGCGGTCGCCGATCTTCACCCGGCCGAGGATCGTCGCCCCGGCATAGATCACCACGTCGTCGCCGACGATCGGGTGGCGGGGAATCCGCTCGGCAAAGGGGCCGCTGTCGCCGCGCGGCTGCGACCGGTGCGGGGTGCGTGCGCCCAGCGTGACGTGCTGGTACAGCCGCACCCGCGCGCCGATGACCGCCGTCTCGCCGATCACGACGCCGGTGCCATGGTCGATGAAGAAGCCCGGCCCGATCGTGGCACCGGGATGAATGTCGATGCCGGTGCGTTCGTTGGCGATTTCCGACACGATCCGCGCGACGATCGGCGCGCCCAGCGAATCCAGCTCATGCGCCAGCCGGTGGTGCAGGATCGCGGTCGCGCCGGGATGGCAGATCAGGATTTCATCGACGCTGCGCGCGGCCGGATCGCCGCGAAAGATCGCCGCCACATCGGTATCGAGCAATGCCCGCACCCGCGACAGCGTACCGGCGAACAACCGCAGGATCTCCGCCGGACGGTCGGCAGCGGCCTCGATCCCGGCGGCATCGCGCCAATAGGCGAATTCGGCAACGATCGCGGCATCGAGCAGCGCGAACGCCTCGGTCAGCCGTTCGGCGACGAAACGATCCTCCGCCGCCGGATCGCCGACGAACCCGCCGATCCGCGCCGGGAACAGCGCCGCCGCCAACAGCTCGACCGCGCGCGCCAATGGCGCCCGGCGCGGAAAGTCGCCCGGCTGGCGTCGGCTGGGCTGCGCCTGTCGCCATGCCATGCGCGCACTCGACAGGGCACGGGTCGCATGGTCGATCGCGCGGCGTCGGTCGTCATCGGGCAGGGTCATCGGACAGGCTCGCGGAATAAAAAGGGCCGGGCGGCATGCACCGTCCGGCCCGAGTTGCGCTTAGGGAGCTAACCAAAGCGATGCGGAAGGCCGCGCGCGGGGCGCGGCGAAACTCAAAGGCCCGCGGCGTTCGCCACCGGATCGGTCGCATTGGGCGTCGCGTCGTTCAGCACCACATTGTCGCCGGGCAGGGCGACGTCGTTGCCAAGCGCGGTGTCATTGGCCAGCGGTTCGTCGAGCGAGGTCAGGTTCGTCTCGACCGTGCTGTTGTCGATCGCGGCATTCTCGACGGCGCTATTGCCCGAACATGCCGCCAGACCCAGCAGCGCAACAGCCGCGAGCGGTGCGATAAATGGCTTCAAACCCGATCTCCCCGTTTCAAAATCGCCGATCGCGGCGATGTCGATGCCCGCTGTAGGCATCGGGGCGGGGCGGGGAATAATCCCATTACTTTAGTGGGGTATTGCTCCGCTATCAACGGACGGCAATGGGCCATGCGTAAACGGTGCGTCGGCACGCAGCGGGATCATGGCGATGGCGGAAAGTGGCGGGGTGGTGGAGCTGAGGGGAATCGAACCCCTGACCTCTGCAGTGCGATTGCAGCGCTCTCCCATCTGAGCTACAGCCCCGCCCCGTGCCCGGACTTTACCGGGGCCGATCCCTTAGCGGCCCCAAAATGCGGATGCAACGGGTCTCGCGCATTTCCGGATCAAAATCATGGCGTCGCAACCGGTCGCTGCGGCAGGCCCCTTCGTCGTGCGCGTACCGGATGTGCCGGAACCATCCGCCGGGTCGGTGCTTCTTGGGATACGACATGGCAGCAGCCAACTTGCTGCCGCGCCGCGATAACATGAACCATCTGCAGGAGATTTTCATGGCCTATGATCGCAATTCGCGCGACGACGACTGGTCGCGCAACAACCGCAACGACGATAGCCGCTGGCGGGACCGGGACGATCGTGGCCAGGGTGGTTACGGCAGCCAGAGCTACGGCAGCGGATCGCAGCAGCGCGACGAACAGGGCAATCGCGACTATTATGGCGGCCGCTCGTCCTATGGGTCTAGCTATGGCACCGATCGCGACCGGGGGTATGGCAGCGATCGTGACCGGAGCTATGGCAGCCGCGACTTCGATCATGCCGATCGCGGATCGCGCAGCTATGGCTCGCAGGGCAGCAGCTACGGCACGCAGGGTGACCGGTATCGCGGTGGTTATTCGACCGACGGCAACCGTTTCGGCGATCAGGGCGAACGCAGCGCGCGTTATGGCAATGACCGCCTCCGCGGTGACCGCGATCGTCAGCGCGACAATCTCGACTATGATGTCGCCGATCGCGGTTTCCTCGCCCGTGCCGGCGACGAAGTCCGGTCGTGGTTCGGTGATGAGGACGCAGAGCGTCGCCGCGAGCGCGATCAACGCTATGACGAGCAGATGGCGCGTTATGACGACCGTCACAGCGACCACGCCTATCGGTCGTGGCGCGATACGCAGGTTAGCGCGTTCGACCGCGACTATGACGAATATCGCCAGGAAAACTCGCAGCGTTTCCAGAGCGAATTCAGCGCGTTCCGCACCGAACGCCAGACGCAGCGCGACAGCCTGAACCAGGTGACCGAGCATATGGAAGTCGTCGGTTCGGACGACGAACATGTAGGCACGGTGGACAAGGTGCGCGGCGACCGCATCATCCTGACGAAGACCGACAAGGACGCCGGTGGCCATCACCATTCGATCCCGTCGCGCTGGGTATCGTCGGTCGACGGCAAGGTGAAGCTGCGCAAAACCGCCAGCGAAGCCAAGCAGGCATGGCGCGACGAGGAACAGCAGCAGGCGATGTTCGGCAATCAGTCGCAGCAGCGCTATGGCAGCGACCGCTTCGGTAGCCAGACCGGCAACGAAGACCGTACGCACGAAGCCAACCGCTACGGCGCGTCGACCACGACCGGCCAGGCGCTGGGCGCAGGCACCTCGACCACGGCCGGGACCGGCGTATCGGGTACCACGACTGGAACCAGCACGTCGGGTACCACGACCGGCACCGGGCTGTCGGGTTCGACCACCGATAGCGACACGAACCTCAATCGCAGCTTCCCCGGCACCTACTGACCGGTTCGCAGCGATGACATTGGAGGGGCTCGGGAAACCGGGCCCCTTTGCTTTTGGGCGGTCGCTGCTTAAGTTGCGCTACGAAACTGATATGGAGCAGTGAACATGGCGAAGGCGTGGTATCTGGTACGGCGTCCACAGGGTATGCCGGTGATGGAGGATTTCGCGTTCCGCGAACTGCCACAGCGCGAACTGGCCGAGGGCGAGGTCCGCATCGCCAATCGTTGGCTGTCGGTCGACCCCTATATGCGCGGCCGGATGAACGACGTGAAAAGCTATGTGCCGCCGTTCCAGCTGGATGCCCCGATGGACGGCGGCGCGGTGGGCGAGGTGATCGAGAGCCGCGCGGCCGACGTGCCGGTCGGAACCCGCGTGCAGCACATGGCCGGGTGGCGTGACGAGGCGATCGTGCCGGCGAAGGGCGTGCAGAAGCTGCCCGATATCGACCTGCCCGAACAGGCGTTTCTCGGCGCGCTGGGCCTGACCGGCATGACCGCATGGTTCGGCCTGCTGACGGTTGCCGAGGCCAAGCCCGGTGACACGGTGTTCGTCTCGGCGGCGGCGGGTGCGGTCGGATCGGTCGTGGTGCAGATCGCCAAGGCGAAGGGCATGACCGTCATCGGCTCGGCCGGCGGCGCGGAAAAGGTCGAATGGGTCCGCTCGCTCGGCGCCGATCACGTGATCGATTACAAGGGCGACGTGCCGCTGGTGAAGGCGCTGGGTGCCGCCGCACCGAACGGCATCGACGTCTATTTCGACAATGTCGGCGGCGACCATCTCGACGCGGCGCTGGCCCATGCGAACCAGAATGCGCGCTTTGCGATCTGCGGCATGATCGATGGCTATAACGCGTCGCAGCCGACTGCCTTGCGCTACCTGATGCGCGTCATCGCCGCGCGCATCCGTATCCAGGGCTTCATCGTCAGCGACTATCTCGGCCAGATCGGCGACTTCCAGCAGGGCATGGGCGAAATCGTCGCCAGCGGCAATTTCCAGCGCGAGGAAACGGTCGTGGAAGGGCTGGAGCAGATGCCCGATGCGTTCCTCGGCCTGTTCAGCGGCCAGAACAAGGGCAAGATGCTGGTAAAGCTGTAACCAAGATCCTCCCCGCTATGCGGGGAGGGGGACCGTCCGAAGGACGGTGGAGGGGGGTGTCGGCATACGGAACCGCGGCGTCAGCGGACCGCCCCCTCCACCAGCTTCGCTGGTTCCCTTCCCCGTGCCGGGGAGGACAGGGGCTCAGCGCAATTTCGCGATCTTCAGCCCGTCTTCCTTCGCACGATCCTTGATCGATTCCTCGCTCCGCGTCAGCGCCTTCGCCAGTGCCTTCAGCGCCATGCCTTTCCCGGCCAGCTGGTGCAGCTTCTGGATTTCATCGGGGCGCCAGGGCTGGCGGTGACGTTCGAATTTTTCGGCCATGGGCGTCTCCTATCGTTGGCGGGCCAGCCGCACCAGCGCGGCGTCGAGCGCTTGCAGGAAGCGCGAGCGGTCGGTCTTGCCGAACGGTGCCGGCCCGCCCAGCTGATCGCCGCCCGCGCGCAGGTCGGCCATGATCGCCCGCGTCGCGATCGCGCTGCCGATCGATGCGCCGGTAAACGGCTTGCCATTGGGTGCCAGCACGGTCGCCCCGGCCTTCAGGCACCGATCCGCCAGCAGGATATCGGCGGTGATGACCACACAGTCGGCATCCGCCGCTTCCGCGATCCAGTCGTCCGCCGCGTCGAACCCGTCCGACACCACCACCCGCTCGACCCACGGCAGCACCGGCAGGCGGAAATGGCTGTTGCTGACGATCGATACCTTGGCGCCATGCCGTTCGGCGACGCGGTACACCTCGTCCTTCACCGGGCAGGCATCGGCATCGACCAGGATACGGGTCATGGCTCGATCGGGCCGGTCTCGATCACTTCGAGCGCGTCGCTGCACCCGCCGAAATCGGCCGTTTCGCCCGCCATCAGCCCGGTCATCGCCAACGCGAGCGGCGCGGTGAAGGGGATGCGCCCCGCCGCCGGATCGGCCTCGTCGCTGCCGACCAGTTCGATCGTCTTGCGCTGCCCGTTCAGCGTATAGGTGACGCGCGATCCGAACGCGACCTCGTCGGTCGGGACCGGGGCGATCTGCGCCGTCGAATGCCGCGTCCGCCAATAGCGCAGGTCGCGCTTGATCGCGGTAATGCGCTCGGCATCGCCATCCGCCGCGTCCAGCTCACCCTCCAGCCGCGCGACCTGCGCCGCCATCGCCGCCAGCCCGCGCCGGGTCACCAGGTTCGGGCCGGGCGGCAGGGGCAGTTCGAACCGCGGCTCCTTATGTTCGTCGTCATCCTCTCTACGAAACGCAACACTCATCAAATCGTCCCTGAAAACGTATCACACCGGGCGGGATCGCCCGTTTCATAGCCGCGCTTGAGCCAATAGGCGCGCTGGGCCGACGTGCCATGGGTAAAGCTCTCGGGCGAGGCGCGATTGCCCTGCAACCGGTCGTCGCCGATCGCCTCGGCAGCGCGCAGCCCTTCCTCGATATCGCCCGGCTCCATCCGACCGCTGCGCTTCGCCCACACGCCGGCATAGCAGTCCGCCTGCAGCTCCAGCCGTACCGACTGGGCATTCCCTTGCTCCGTCGGCAGCGTCTGCTGCGCGCGGCTGACCGCTTCGGCCTGTCCGGTCAGGTTCTGGATATGATGGCCGACCTCGTGTGCGACGACATAGGCCTGTGCGAAGTCGCCGCCCGCACCGTATTTCTGCGACAATTCGCGGAAGAAGCCGGTGTCGAGATAGACGCCGCGATCGGGCGGGCAATAGAACGGCCCCATCGCCGACTGCGCCGCGCCGCAACCCGACTGCGCACCCTGCTCATAGAAGCGCAGGCGCGGCGGCGTGTAGCGCGCGCCCTGATCGGCATAGATCTGGCCCCAGACCTGCTCGGTCGATTTCAGCACGCGGCAGGCGAACAGTTCCTCGGCGGTGTCGCACGGCACGTCCTGCGCCGAACCCTGCTGCGTGCTCGGTGCCTGCGATCCGCCGCCGACCAGGCCTCCGCCGCCCGAAAACATCAGGAACGCGACACCGATGATCGCGATGATGCCGATCGTGCCACAACCAAGGCCGCGCCCGAGCAGCAGCGGCAGGAACCCCAGCAGGTTCAGCCCGCCGCCCCCGCCACCGCCGCGGCCAAGGTCGTCGACATTACTGGATGGATCGAGATCGTCGAGGCGCATGGGCGGCGGTCCAATCGTTGAAGCTGCGTACTGAAATGCGCGAAACGGTCACGATGTTGCAACCTGCCGCGATGAAATCGGTTGAAGGGGCGTTGAACCCGGTTCGTATAATGCGCAAAGTATCGTCGATGGCCGAAGCTGATCCCCGTTTGCGTCGACAATCTCCCGCCGGACTGCCCTTGCCCGACTGCGTTGCGCTGGTGCTGCAGGGCGGCGGGGCGTTGGGCAGTTACCAGGCGGGCGTGATCGAACGTCTGGGAGAGTCGCAGATCGAGATCGACTGGGTCGCCGGCATCTCGATCGGTGCGATCAACGCCGCGATCGTGGCCGGCAACCCGCCCGAACGCCGGATCGAACGGCTGCGGCAATTCTGGCAGACGGCGGCGGGCGTGCTGCCGTGGTTCCCGATCCTGCCCAATGACCGGGTGCGCGAATGGGTGCATGAATGGTCGGCCGGCGTCGTGCTGGCGACCGGCGTGCCCGGCTTCTTTCGCCCGCGTGGGGTTCCCCCGCAATTCGCCGCGCCGGGGACGCCGGGCGCGCTCAGCTATTACGACACGGCACCTTTACGCGAAACGCTCGACACGCTGGTCGACTGGAATCTGGTGAACGACGGCCCGGTGCGGCTGTCGGTCGGGGCGGTCGATATCGAAAGCGGCAATTTCGTCTATTTCGACAGCGCGCGCGAACGGATCGACGCGCGCCACGTCATGGCGTCGGGCGCGCTGCCGCCGGGACTGGCTCCGGTCGAGATCGACGGGCGCTGGTATTGGGACGGCGGCCTGGTCAGCAATACGCCGCTGACCCATATCCTCGACCATCAGCGCGATCCGATGCTGGTGTTCCAGGTCGACCTGTTCTCCGCCGAGGCGGACCTCCCGCGCACCATCGGCGACGTCGTGGCGCGCGAAAAGGAAATCCGCTTTTCCAGCCGCACGCGACAGGTGACCGCCGAACGGCTGCGGTTGCGGCAGGAACGCGAACTGATCCGCCGGCTGACGGCCAAGCTGCCCGCCGACCTGCGCGACGATGCCGATGTGCGCGCGCTGGAGGCGATGGCCGACGAGCATCCCTTGAGCCTCGTCCACCTGATCTACCGCGCGAACCGCTGGGAAGGCGGTGCGCGCGATTTCGAATTTTCGGCACGCGCGCTGGAGGAGCATTGGGCCGCCGGCCGCGCCGCCATCGCCGAGACGATGGCCAACGCCCGCGTCGTCGCCGAAAACATCCTCGACGGGCGCACCGCCGCGTTCGACCTGACCCACCATCTTCACCAACGCCAAGGATAAGCGATGTTCCTCAAAGGCAAGACTGCGATCGTCACCGGCTCCACGTCCGGCATCGGCCTCGCCTATGCAAAGGCGTTGGCGGCCGAAGGGGCGACCGTCGTCATCAACGGCTTCGGCGATGCAGACGCGATCGAGAAGGAACGCGCCGCACTGGCGGAGACCAGCGGCGCCGAAGCGCGCTACGACGCCGCCGACATGACCAAGCCCGACCAGATCGCGGCAATGGTCGACAAGGCGGCGGCCGAATTCGGGTCGGTCGACATCATCGTCAACAATGCCGGTATCCAGCATGTGGCGAAGATCGAGGAGTTTCCGATCGACAAATGGGACGCGATCCTGGCGATCAACCTGTCGTCCGCCTTCCACATGATCCGCGCCGCCGTGCCGCACATGAAGAAGGTGGGCTGGGGCCGGATCATCAACACCGCATCGGCGCACAGCCTGGTCGCCAGCCCCAACAAGTCGGCCTATGTCACCGCCAAGCACGGGCTTGCCGGCCTGACCAAGACGGTCGCGCTGGAAGTCGCGACCTGCGGCATCACCGCCAACTGCATCTCGCCCGGTTATGTGTGGACGCCGCTGGTCGAACAGCAGATTCCCGACACGATGGCGTCGCGCGGGCTGACGCGCGAGCAGGTGATGAACGACGTGCTGCTGGCGGCACAGCCGACCAAGGAATTCGTCACCGCCGAACAGGTCGCCAGCCTCGCGCTGTACCTGTGCCGCGACGAGGCGAAGGCGATCACGGGTGCGAACCTGTCGATCGATGGCGGCTGGACTGCGGCGTGATCGCGGCATGATCCGCCTGTTGTCGCTGGCGACGGTATTCGCCGGTTGCGCGCTTGCGGCCTGTGGCGGGGCGCGGGTGGCGTCGTCTGCTTCGGCCACGGCGGCACCGCCGGCACAGGGGCCGGACGACTGGCGGCGGGTCGCGACGTCGGCCGACCGCGACCGGTTGCGGCGCTGGCGCGATGCGTGGATGGCGGCACTGCCGCGCGCCCGCGCCGCCGACCCGGCGGCGATCGCGGCGCAGGGCGCGCTGTTCGCGCCGGATGCGGCACTGGCCGGGCCGATGGCGCCGGCCGGCCGCTATCGCTGTCGGGTTTTCAAGCTGGGTGGCCTTGGCAGCGCGATGCGCGACTTCACCGCCTATCCCGCGTTCGACTGCCGGATCAGCGACGAAGGGCAGGTCCGCAGCTTCTACAAGGAAAGCGGATCGCAGCGGCCGGTGGGACTGCTGTTCGCCGATGGCGACCGCACCGTGTTTCTCGGCACGCTGCTGCTCGGCGATGAGCGGGCGGCCCTGCAATATGGCCAGGACCGCGACCGCGACATGGCGGGCGTATTGGAGCGGATCGGCGAGCGGCGCTGGCGGCTCGTCCTGCCCTATCCCCGGTTCGAATCCATGCTGGACGTGATCGAGCTGGTGCCGGCGGAGTAAGCGCTGACCCCACACACCATCGTCACCCCGGACTTGATCCGGGGTCCCGCTTCTTCCTCTGCCATCGGGCGAAAAGCGGGACCCCGGGTCAAGCCCGGGGTGACGGTAAAAGTAACCTCGCGGACCCTATGCCAGCGTCCGCCGCACCGTCTCGTAGCAATCGTCGATATGCGAATTGCCGACCAGCTTCATCGCGCCGAAGCTGATCCCGGCCGCCGCGATCTGTCCCGCAAAGGGTACGAAGCGCAGCAGCGACTTGCTGGCGTACCGCGCGCCGACCTTGCGGATCAGCATCGTGATGATCCGCCGGGTGATCGACCGGCCGATGACGCCGTTCCCCAGATTGGCGGCGATCAGCAGCACCTGCTTGGCGCGGTCGGGCTCCAACGCCTCGACCTGCTTTTCATCCAGCCCGAACCGGTTGCTGATTTCGGGCAGCAGCTTGGTCAGGATATTGGCGTCGACGATCAGGTCGGCACCGGGGACGGGCACCGCCGACGCCCCCGCCGACACCAGCGCGCGCTTGGTCACCAGCTTGCGCGCTTCGTCGCGCACGCGGTCGAGTTCGGTCAGCGAAGTGATCTTCATGGAAAGCCCCGTGTCGTTTCGTTGCCGCATCAACGCCGATCTTGCCAAGCGGCTCCCGATGGTTACGCTCGTTACGAATTAGCCCCGAAAATCGGATAGTTGCATGATCCTGCGCATCGGCACCCTGCTCGCCACCACCTTGTTCGTTCCCGCGGCGCATGCCGCGTCGATGCCGCAGGCGCCCGCCGCCACGCGCGACGCAACGCCGCTGACCGCAAAATGGCCGGGGCCGTATCAGGGGGTGCCGCCGTGGGACAAGGTGACGCCGGCGATGTTCCCGGTCGCCTTCCCCGTGGCGATGGCGGAGATGCGCCGCGACATTCATGCGATCCGCGACGACAAACGACCGGCGACGTTCAAGACCGTCATCGAACCGCTGCAACTGGCCGGCGACATGATGGACCGGGTGGGGTCGATGTGGGGCGTCTACACCAGCAACCTAGCGACGAAAGAGGTGCAGGCGATCGACCGCGAATGGTCGCCGAAACTGTCGGCGTTCAACGACGAGCTGTTCCTCGATCCCAAATTGTTCGCGCGGGTAAAGGCGGCGTACGACACCCGCGCCACGCAAAAGCTGAACCCGCAGCAATTGCGCCTGCTGGAGCGGACCTATCGCAGCTTCGTCCGTCGCGGCAGCCTGCTGACCGATGCGCAGCGCCAGCAGGTGACGGGCCTGAACCAGCAATTGTCGGTCGCCTATAACGACTTCAGCCAGAAGGTGCTGGCCGATGAGGAGACGTGGATTGTCGTCGATGATGCGAAGCAGCTTGCCGGCCTGCCCGACAGCTTCGTCGCCTCGCTGAAGGCGGCGGCGGATGAGCGCGGCCTGGCCGGCAAATGGGCGATCGTGAACACGCGTTCGTCGGTCGCGCCGGTGCTGACCTATGCCACCGACCGGGCCTTGCGCGAAAAGGTGTGGCGCGCGTTCGTCATGCGCGGCGACAATGGCAACGCCAACGATACGAAGGCGACGATCGCCACCATCCTGAAACTGCGACAGGAGCGGGCGAAGCTGCTCGGCTTCCGCAATCACGCCTATCTGCGGATGGACGACACGATGGCCGAGACGCCGGCCAATGCGAAGGCGCTGATGATGCGCGTCTGGCCCGCTGCGGTAGCGCGGGTGCGCGAGGAAGTAGCCGACATGCAGGCGCTGGCCGCGAAGGACGGCACCAACATCACCATCGCGCCTTGGGACTATCGCTTCTATGCCGAGAAGGTCCGCAAGGCGAAATACGACCTCGATGAGAGCGAGGTGAAGCCGTATCTTCAGCTCGACAACATCCTCGCCGGGGCGTTCTACGCGGCGGCGCGGCTCTATGATCTGAAGTTCACCGAGAATACCGGGCAGATTCCGGTTTTCGAAAAGAATGTCCGCACCTTCGTCGTCACCGACGCGCGGACGGGCCGGAATGTCGGCGTGTTCTATTTCGACGGCTTCGCGCGCAGCGGCAAGCGGTCGGGGGCGTGGGCGACGCGCTATCGCGGGCAGCAGAAGCTGGGCGGCGAGACGAACGTGCTGGCGTCGAACAACAACAATTTCGTGAAGGGCGCGGCCGGGCAGCCGACGCTCATCAGCCTCGACGATGCGTCGACGCTGTTCCACGAATTCGGCCACGCGATCCATTCGCTGTTGCAGGACGTGACCTATCCCGGGCTGGCCGGCACGCCGCGCGACTTCGTGGAATATCCGAGCCAGGTGAACGAGAACTGGCTGCTGACCCGCGACGTGCTGGATCGCTATGCCAAGCATTACCAGACCGGACAGCCGATGCCGCAGGCACTGGTCGACAAGATCGAGAAGTCGTCGACCTTCAACCAGGGCTTCGATACCGTCGAATATCTGTCCTCCGCGATCGTCGACATGGAGCTGCACGACCGGGAGACGCCGGTGACCGATGTCGCGGCGTTCGAACGCGACACGCTGGCGAAGCTCGGCATGCCGAAGGAGATCGTGATGCGGCACCGCCTGCCGCAGTTCAATCACCTGTTCTCCTCGGACGCTTATTCGGCCGGTTATTACTCGTACCTCTGGTCGGAAACGATGGACGCCGACACCTGGGCCGCGTTCACGGCCACGGGCAATGTGTGGGACAAGGCGACGGCGGACCGGTTCCGCAAGACGTTGCTGTCGACCGGCAACGAGACCGATCGCAAGGAAGCCTATCGCGCGTTCCGGGACCGCGACCCGGATGTCACGGCGTTGTTCAAGCGGCGCGGTTTTCCGACGAACTGACCGGTTTCCCCCGGTCAATGCCGGGGGAAACCCCGTAACAATTGCTCCCAGCCTCTCGCCAAGCGTGTTGAAATTATATAACAAGCGTTTGTAACGAGTCTGCGTGCCCGTCTGGGTTAGCGCAGCGGACATGGAGAGTGCATGACCGGCGATAGCCGCACGAATCTGCCGCGCCTGGCGCTGCACGTGCCCGAACCCAAATTCCGTCCCGGCGACGCGGTGGATTTCGCCGACGTCGCCGTGCCGCCGGCCGGCGCGCAGACCCGGCCCGATACCGCCGCCGCGCCCGACAGTTTTCACGACCTCAGCTACACGCTGGTCCGCGTGCTGGACGAACAGGGGCAGGCGGTCGGCCCGTGGAACCCGCGGCTCGACCCCGACATGCTGCGGCGGATGCTGTTGAAGATGGCGACGGTGCGCGCGTTCGACGAACGCATGTTCCGCGCCCAGCGGCAGGGCAAGACCAGCTTCTACATGAAATGCACCGGCGAAGAGGCGATCGCGGTTGCCGGAACCATGGCACTCGACCGCGACGACATGACCTTCCCCAGCTATCGTCAGCAGGGCATCCTGATCACGCGCGACTATCCGCTGATCGAAATGATGAACCAGATATATTCGAACACGGCCGACAAGTTGCAGGGCAAGCAGCTGCCGATCATGTATTCGTCGAAGGACTTCGGCTTCTTCTCGATCTCCGGCAATCTGACGACGCAATATCCGCAGGCGGTGGGCTGGGCGATGGCGTCGGCGTCGAAGGGCGATACCCGGATCGCGGCGACATGGTGCGGGGAGGGGAGCACCGCGGAGGGCGACTTCCACTCGGCGCTGACCTTCGCCACCGTCTACCGCGCGCCGGTGATCTTCAACGTCGTCAACAACCAGTGGGCGATCAGCAGCTTTTCCGGTTTCGCGGGGGCGGAGGCGACGACCTTTGCCGCACGCGCCATCGGCTATGGCATCGCCGGTTTGCGCGTCGACGGCAACGACGCGCTGGCGGTCTATGCCGCGACCGCCTGGGCCGCCGAGCGCGCGCGGACCAATCAGGGGCCGACCCTGATCGAGCATTTCACCTATCGCGCCGAAGGCCATTCGACGTCGGACGATCCGTCGCAATATCGTTCGGCCGGTGAGCCGACGGCGTGGCCGCTGGGCGACCCGATCGCGCGGTTGAAGGCGCATCTTGTCAACATCGGCGCGTGGGACGACGAACGTCACGCGGCGATGGACCGCGAGGTCGCCGAACAGGTCCGCACCGCGCAGAAGGCGGCGGAGGCCAACGGCATCCTCGGCCACGGCCTGCACCAGCCACTCGATACGCTGTTCGACGGCGTGTTCGAGGACATGCCGTGGCACCTTCGCGAACAACAGGCGCAGATGATGGCCGAGGAGGAAGCCTCCGGCCGACCCTGGGCACGCAAGGAGGGCCACTGACATGGCGCGGATGAACATGATCCAGGCGATCAATTCCGCGATGGACGTCGTAATGGACCGCGACCCGAGCGTGATCGTGATGGGCGAGGATGTCGGCTATTTCGGCGGCGTGTTCCGCGCGACCGCCGGCCTCCAGTCGAAATACGGCAAGACCCGCGTGTTCGACACGCCGATCACCGAATGCGGCATCATCGGCGTCGCGGTCGGCATGGGCGCCTACGGCCTGCGCCCCGTGCCCGAAATCCAGTTCGCCGATTATATCTACCCCGCGCTCGACCAGCTGGTCAGCGAGGCGGCGCGGCTGCGCTATCGCTCGGCCGGCGACTTCACCGCGCCGATCACGGTACGCTCGCCCTTCGGCGGCGGCATCTTCGGTGGGCAGACCCACAGCCAGTCGCCCGAGGGGATCTTCACCCATGTCAGCGGCATCAAGACGGTGATCCCGTCGACGCCCTATGACGCCAAGGGCCTGCTGATCGCCGCGATCGAGGACAACGACCCGGTTCTCTTCTTCGAACCCAAGCGCATCTACAACGGCCCGTTCGACGGCAATTGGGACAAGCCGGCGCAGAACTGGTCGAAACATGCGGGTGGCGAAGTGCCCGAGGGCTATTACCGGATCGAACTGGGCAAGGCGAAGGTCGTGCGCGAGGGCAGCGACCTGACCATCCTTGCCTATGGCACGATGGTCCATGTCGTGCAGGCGACCGTGGAGGCCGCCGGGATCGACGCCGAAATCCTCGACCTGCGCACGCTGGTCCCGCTCGACATCGAGGCGATCGAGGCGTCGGTGAAGAAGACCGGTCGCTGCATGATCGTGCACGAGGCGACCCGGACGGGTGGCTTCGGTGCCGAGCTGTCGGCGCTGGTGCAGGAACGCTGCTTCCACCATCTCGAAGCGCCGATCGAGCGCGTGACCGGCTTCGACACGCCGTATCCGCACAGCCTCGAATGGGCGTATTTCCCGGGGCCGGTCCGTATCGGACAGGCGCTCAAGAAGATCATGCAGGACTAACCGCCATGGCACGTTTCTCTTTCCGCCTGCCCGATATCGGCGAAGGCATTTCCGAAGCCGAGATCGTCGCCTGGCACGTCGCCATCGGCGACCGCGTCGAGGAAGACGGCCGTCTGGCCGACATGATGACCGACAAGGCAACGGTCGAAATGGAAAGCCCGGTTGCGGGCACCGTGGTCGAACTGGCGGGCGAACCGGGCGACCAGATCGCGATCGGGTCGACGCTGGTGGTGATCGAAACGGCTGAGGAGGTCGTGCAGCCGGCCGAGCCGGAGCGGGTAGAGGCGGAAAATCCGGGCGTCGAGGAAGCAGTAAATCCTCCCCGGGACGGGGAGGGGGACCAGCCTCAGGCTGGTGGAGGGGGCGTGCAGCCGGACGCAACGCCCGCAGCTGTCCCGCAGGAGGCCACCCCCCTCCACCATCCGGATGCGCCGGACGGTCCCCCTCCCCGCGAGCGGGGAGGAGTTCTGGCTTCCCCCGCCGTTCGCGCCCGCGCGGCCGACCTCGGCATCGACCTGTCCGCCGTCCACCACGACGGCCCGCATATCCGCCACGCCGATCTCGACGCGTACCTTCGCTACGGCAGCGGACAGGGTTATCGTGCCCCGAACGCCTCGCGTGCCCGCCCGGACGAAACCGTGAAGGTCATCGGCATGCGCCGTCGCATCGCCGAGAACATGGCAGCGGCCAAGCGCCACGTCCCGCACTTCACCTATGTCGAGGAAATCGACGTGACCGCGCTGGAGGCGATGCGTGCCGACCTGAACGCCGCGCGGGGCAATCGGCCGAAGCTGACCATGCTTCCGCTGCTGATCGTCGCCATCTGTCGCACGCTGCCCGATTTTCCAATGCTGAACGCGCGCTATGACGATGAGGCGGGTGTCGTGACCCGTTTCGGCAGCGTCCATCTGGGCATGGCGGCGCAGACCGATGCGGGCCTGATGGTGCCGGTCATCCGCGACGCGCAGGACATGAACCCGTGGCAGCTGGCGACCGAGATCGTCCGGCTGGCCGAAGCGGCGCGTACCGGCAAGGCGAAGTCGGAAGAGCTGTCGGGTGGCACGATCACCGTCACCTCGCTCGGGCCGCTGGGCGGGATCGCCACCACGCCGGTCATCAACCGTCCCGAGGTCGCGATCATCGGCCCGAACCGCATCGTCGAGCGCCCGGTATTCCGCGCGCGGGCCGGCGGTGGCGAGGAGATCGTGAAGGCCAAGCTGATGAACCTGTCGATCAGCTGTGACCACCGCGTCGTCGACGGCCATGACGCCGCCAGCTATGTCCAGGCGTTGAAGCGGCTGATCGAAACGCCGGTGCTGTTGTTCGCCGACTGACCCGTTGGTCAGCGCGCGTACAGCCTCCCGGCGGCAGGAATGCCGGATGGGAGGCTGTACGATGACGCGAATGATCTTATTGGGGCTGGCACTGGCGGCGTCTGCGGCATCGGCGCAGGCACCGCGGACATCGGCGAACTATGATTTCGTCTATACCTATCCGTCCCAGGCCGCTCGCATCGCGCCGCTAAAGGCGTGGCTCGACGCGGACAAGGCCAAGCTGCGCGCAAAGGTCGCGGGCGAGGCGGCGGCGTTCCGGCGTGAGACGCAGCGCGACGGATCGCCCTTCCGCAAATATGATGCGTCGAAGGAATGGCAAGTCGTCGCGGACACGCCGCGTTTCCTGAGCCTGTCGGTGGCTACCTATGACTATTCGGGCGGGGCGCATGGCTATGGCGCATCCGGCGGGCTGTTGTGGGACAAGCGGGCGGCAAAGCGGATCGAGCCGAAGGCGGTGTTCGTGTCTGTTGCCGGGCTGGACGCGGCGCTACGCAAACCCTGGTGCGACTGGCTGAAGCGCGAGCGGGTAAACCGGTTGGGCTCCGCGTCCGGCACCGACGATATCTTCGGTCAGTGTCCACGGGTGAAAGAACTGGCCGTGCTGCTGGGATCATCGAGCGGCAAGGGGTTCGATCGGATCGGCCTGATCGCCGATCAATATGTCGCCGGCTCCTATGCCGAGGGGCCGTATGAAGTGACCTTGCCCGTGACACCGGCGGTGCTGCGCGCGGTGAAGCCGGAATATCGCGCGGCATTCGTGGTCCGGTAGGTCCTCCCCGGCACGGGGAGGGGGACCAGCGTAGCTGGTGGAGGGGGGTAGCCGCGCAACGCAACCGTGCCGTATGTGGACAACCCCCTCCACCACCGCTTCGCGGCGGTCCCCCTCCCCGCGGAGCGGGGAGGATTTTATGTGATCGCTTCGCTGAACATCAATGCCCGCACGAATCGCACCGGTGGCGATCCGTGGCTGATTGCCGCGTCGTTGTAGCGCATCAGGTCGAACTTGCCGCCCGCCCGGCGCTGCGCCTCGCGGCGCATGTCCATATGTTCGCTATAGCCGACGAAATAGCTGAGCAGCTGCGTCGATCCCAGTCGGGCGCGGGTCCATTTGCCGGCCGCCTCGCGCTCCTGCTGGAACGCGCCTTCCATCATCAGCTTCATCGCCTGCGCTTCGGTCAGCCCTTCGGTATGGATGCCGATGTCGAGCAGGGTGTTGGTGATCGACCGCATCCGCATCTTCAGCACGGTCAGCTTGAACAGGGGATCGCCGTCCAGATAATCGGCATCGGCCATCATACCTTCGGCATAGACCGCCCAGCCTTCGACGAACGGCCCCGACGACAGCACCGCGCGCAGAACCGACTTGTTTTCGTTGCTGTGCGCGATCTGGAGGTAATGGCCCGGCATCGCTTCGTGGATCGACAGGTCGTGGATCATGAAGTCGTTATATTCGCGCAGGAACGAGGTCGCCTGCGCCTCGGTCCAGTCCGCCGGGATCGGCGACACGGCATAAAAGGTGCCGAGATTCTTTTCGAGCGGCCCCGGACTGTCGCAATAGGCGACCGACACGCCCTGCTGGAACTTGGGCATCTCGATGATCTGGACCGGCGTGGTCGGCACGCGCACCAGCTTCTTTTCGCGGACGAAGGCAGTGGCGGTTTCCAGCGTCGAGCGGGCCTTGGCCATCACCTGCGATCGGGTAGGGCGGCGGGCGTAGCTCATCTCCAGCGCGGCCTCGATCGCCTTTTGCTGCTGGGCGGACGTTGGTTTCGCCGGGGTCGGCGGCGCCTTGGGCCGGCCGCGCAGCACGAGGCGGGCAAGGCCGTACATCTCCGCCCGCGTGTCGGCGGCGGCCTTTACCGCGCGCGCCTTGATCTCGGTGCGTGACAGGGGGGAGAGCAGGGCGAACTTCACCTTCTGGTCGTACAGTTCGGGGCTGAGGCGGAAATCGCCCTTGGCCGCCGGGACCAGCACGGTGTCGAGCCAGCGCTGCTGCTCGGCGGTCGCGGTCTTCAACGTGGCGACGGCGCGATCGAACCGCGCGCGATCGGCACGGCCGAGCGTTGCGCGGTGCGGGGCCAGCATCGTGTCGACGATCTGCAGCACGCCCGCATTCTGCTTGGCAACAGTGGTCGCATAGATTGCGGGCACGCGTTCGGGCACGATGCTCTCGCGCATCTGCGCAAACATCGCGGGCACCTGTTCCATCCGCTTCGTCGCCGAGCGCAGCCGCTGTGGCCACGGGGCGAAGTCGCGGGCGGCCAGCGCGTACAGCCCGCCGGAGATGGTGCCCGCCGCCCCCTGCGGGTCCCAGGCGAAGGGCTGCAGCACCTCCAGCGTCCACAACTGATACCGCAGGTCGTTGTCGAGCAGCGCGGCATCGACCTGATCGTCGCGCGACAGCGATGCGCGCGGGATCGCCTCCAGCTCGCTTAGCGTCGTGCGCAGGAACGCCGCATCGCGTTCGCGCCCGGCGGCGGACAGGTCCTCGACCTGATCGTCATAGCTATGGTTGCCAAGTGCCGTGGCATAGCCCGGATGCAGCCGCGCCATGCCGTCGAGATAGCGTTTCGACAACCGCGCGAAATCACCTGCCGGGCCGCTTTGCGCCAGTGCCGAGAAACTGCCGGCGAGCGGCGCGAGCGCCATCAGCGCGACGAAATGGCGACGATACATTCGAAATTCCCCCAAGGTCCGTGGCACAGGCTATCGCGGTCGTGGCGCGGTACAAGCGGATTCAATCGGCCCCGCGCAGTTCGAACGCGCGCGCGAACACCGCCGCGAACATCTCGGGCGTCAGTCGCCCGGTATTCTGGTTGTAACGCGAGCAGTGGAAGCTATCGATCAGCACGATCCCGCTCGGCATCCGATGTTCCGCCAGATGCGCGAACCGGGCCTTGGGCAGGCGCCCACCCAGCGCCTTCACCGCCGACTGGTGCGCGATCGCACCCAGCGCGACGACGACGCGTAGCGACGGCATCGCCGACAGGTCGGCGTCGAGGAACGGACGGCAGGTGCGGATTTCCTCGGGCATCGGCTTGTTTTCGGGCGGCAGGCAGCGGACGGCGTTGATGACCGCGATCCCCCTGGGCACCGGCGCATCGTCGACCTTGCCGGTATAGATTCCTTCGGCAAGGCCCGCTTCGATCAGCGTGTTCCAGAATAACGGCCCCGATCGGTCGCCGGTAAAGGGGCGGCCGGTGCGATTGGCCCCCTGTAGGCCTGGCGCCAGGCCGATGATCGCCAGCCATGGATCGGCATCGGCCAGCGGGGCGACCGGGGCATTCCACCAGCTGGGATGCTCGATGCGCAGGCTCTCGCGCAGTTCGACGAGGCGCGGGCAAAGCGTGCAGTCGGGGGAGGGATTGGCGGCGGTGTCGGTGGGGGTAGCGATTTCCATCCGCAGCCGATAGGCGCAGCCGATGGCGACCTCAACCTATGCGATTGCGATCGGATCGAACCGTTGGGGCCGGCATGGCAATCCGACCGCCGAAGTGCGCGCCGCCATCGCCGCGCTGCACGGCGTGCGCGCCGTCGCGCCGATCATGGCCAGCGCGCCGCTGGGGCCGTCGCTCAGGCGCTATGCGAACACCGTGCTGTTGTTGGATACGTCGCTGTCGCCGCCCGATATGCTCGCGCAGTTGAAGGCCATCGAGCGCAACTTCGGCCGACGGCGGGGGCGACGCTGGGGATCGCGGGTGATCGATCTCGACATCATCCTGTGGTCGGGGGGCAGCTGGCAGGGCCCAGGTCTGTGTGTGCCGCATGTTGCGTTTCGCGAGCGGATGTTCGTGTTACGCCCGCTGCGCCATGTCGCGCCCGACTGGCGCGATCCGGTGTCAGGGCGAACGATCCGCCAGTTGCACCAACTGGTTGACCGCGCCCGTCCGCGGGATTAGGGGCGGGGGCTTCGTGGGCCCGTAGCTCAGTTGGTAGAGCAACGGACTTTTAATCTGTAGGTCTCGGGTTCGAATCCCGACGGGCTCACCACCTCCGCACCGCCGGGATTCCCTAGCGTTCGCCGTTACTTGGCGTCGCAGTCGCCGATGCGCTTCGCCTCGACATGGACCTTTTGCGACATCGCCGTCTTGCCGGTCATTTCCATCTGCTGATCGGTCGTGAAGCTGGTCGGGGTGAAGGTGCCGGTGGTCTTGCCCTTCATCTGCATTTCGCCGGGCAGCTTGCAGCTGACGTCGCTCTCGATCTTGCCGCCGGCGAAGCTGTTGCTGGTGACGGTGCAGTCCGCGCCGGACTGCTTCAGCATTTCTTCAGGCCCCTTGGCCGCCTGTTCGGGCGTGATGCAGACGCTGGCGGTCTGTGCCGGCGGGTTGGCGGGCATTCCGGCGGGCATGTTCGCCATCTTCAGGTCGCTGACCTGCGTGCGGACCTCCCACTTGCCGGCTTCCAGCTTCGGCGTCTCCGCGCCTGATCCGGTTTCGGAGGACACGACTTCACCGGTCGCGGAATTGCTGGTCAGGGTGGTCGAGCCGGTCTTCTGGTCGCCGCACGCCGACAGCGCCAGTGCGCCCAGCGCCACCAGAGGGATCAGTTTCTTCACGCATCGCACTCCTGCTATGGTTTTCGGGCGACACTTTATCGCGCTCCCGCGTTGCGACAGGCATGAGCGACACCCTTCGTCCTGAACCCCGCCCGTCCCGTCGCGTTCCGTGGAGCATCATCGGCATCGCCGCCGCCGGCTTCGTCCTGCTGGCGCTGTTCCTCCTCGCCGACCGGGTGGTGGAGGGGGGCAGTTTCGCGTTCGACCGGCGGCTGTTGCTGGCGCTGCGCGGGACCGATGGCGCACCGGTCGCGTCCGAGAAGTTCACGTCGATGGTTCGCGACATCACGGCGCTCGGCAGTACGACCGTTCTGACCATCCTCGTCGTCTTCGTCGCGTTGCTGCTGGCCAGTGCCGGGCGGTGGCGGACGGGTGTGTTGATCGCGGCTGCGTGCGCCAGCGGCAGTTGGGCCAATGTCCTGTTCAAGCATGCCATCGCCCGCACGCGCCCCGACCTGGTCCCGCACCTGATGGCGGAGACATCGAACAGTTTCCCGAGCGGTCATGCCGCCAATTCGGCGATCGTCTATCTGACGCTGGCGACGCTCGCCTGGCCGCTGCTGCGCCAGCCGGCGGCGCGCGGCTTTGCCATGGGCGCGGCGGTGCTGCTGGTCGTCGCGATCGGGGTCAGCCGGGTCTATCTGGGCGTACACTGGCCGAGCGACGTGCTGGCGGGATGGCTGTTCGGCGCGCTGTGGGCGATCGGATGGTGGCGGATCGAATTGCGTGTGCTCGCGCGGTCGGTAACGACGGAAACCTTTGCGAGCGGCCGCAGGGCGAGGTAGCGTTAGCGCAAACAACGACATGTGGAGGGATGGATGACGGCGAAATTCGCGTTGGCGATGGCAGCGTTGCTGGTGGGTGCAGGCAGCGCGCAGGCGCAGATCGCGCCGGTCGGCGGCGCGCCGAGCAGCTCGCCCAATTCCGAGGACACGACGCACAGTGTCAACAACGACCGCGACCAGCAATTCGCGCTCGACAAGATTCGCGACGAAGCCGGCACGACGGTCGATGCCCGCGCGTCGCGCCGCAGCTCCAGGACCATCGTCGCGGCGACCGCCGCCGACCTGACCGTGGGTGCATCGGTGTTCGACAAGACCGGCGTGGCGCTGGGTACGATCGAGGCGGTGAAGCCCGAGGGCGTGCAGCTGCTGGCGGGCAGTTCGCGGGCGATGGTGCCGGCGGAGGTGTTTGGTAAGGTGCGCGGGAAGCTGGTGCTGAATGTCACCAAGGCCGAATTTACGCAGCAGACCGGGGCCGGTGCCCGCTGACGGCGTTAGGGTGACGCCAGCGAGGGTCGGAATCTGGTGATGCAGGCACGGGCCGGTTCCGTCGGTCAGGGGAGGGTGGTGAGTGCTCTAAGCTCCTAGGAAGCGCCGTGTACCCCCGCGCAGGCGGGGGGGCAGAGTAACGGCAGGACAGCGTTCGTGGCCCTGGATCCCCGCCTGCGCGGGGATACGGTCTTGCGTCCTTTAGATCGGTTGCTCGACGATATCGTATTGGGCCACGCGGGCGCGGAGATACCCGCACCGGGAAGCGCGTCCTACCCGCCCAGCTGGGCCAGCAATGCCTGTGCCGCGAGCGTTTCCGCTTCCTGCTTCGACGTGCCTGTCGCTTCGGCGGGGGCGAGCTTGCCGATGGTCACGCGCACGGTGAAGCGCGGGGCGTGGCCGGGGCCGCTCTTGTCGACGATCGCATATTCGGGCGGGCGGCGGTTGTTGGCGGCGGCCCATTCCTGCAGCGCGGATTTGGGATGGCGCGGCACGCGAAGCTGCGCGTCGATCCGCGACCCCCACAGGTCGCGCACCAGCGTGCGCGCGGCGTCATGGCCGTGATCGAGATAGAAGGCACCGATCAGCGCCTCCATCACGTCCCCCAGCACATTGTCGCTGTTGCCCGCACCGTCGTCGCGCGCCTGCTTGCCGAGCTTGAGGTGGGGTACCACGCCGATGCCGCGCGCGATCTCCGCACACACCGCGCCGGTCACCAGCGCGTTGAACCGTTTCGACAGCGCCCCTTCGCTTTCGGAAGGGAAGCGATCGTAGAGCCATTCGGCGACGGCGAGGCCCAGCACGCGGTCGCCGAGGAATTCGAGCCGCTCGTAGGTCGCGCGGGCGGTGCTGCCATGGGTCAGCGCGCGGGCGTAGTCGTCGATCCGGGTGGGGGCGCGGCCCAGTGCCTGCGCGACCCAGCCATGCAGGGTGTCGCTCAGAAGCCTTCCCCGACCCGGTGCCACCGCGCGGCCGAGACCCAGGTCCACGGCAGCAGCCACTGTGCCGAGCCATCGGTCGAGAAGAAATTCACGACGGCCTTGCCCTCGATATTCTCCAGCGGAACGATGCCGATGCCGCCGCCTTCGCGGGCCGGGAAGCGGCTGTCGGCGCTGTCGTCGCGATTGTCGCCCATCAGGAACGCGTGGCCGGCGGGCACGGTGAACACGCCGGTATCGTCGGCTTCGGTCGTGCCGAGGTCTAGGACGTTGTAGCTCTTGCCGTTCGGCAGCGTCTCGCGGAACTGCGGATAGGCGCAGACCGGCTGGTTCGCGACGACCTTCTGGAAGCTGTAGTCGCAGTCGGTGTTGGGCGACACCGGCGCGATCCAGTCGGCGACGCGCTGCTTCGGGATCGCCTTGCCGTTCAGGAACAGCTGTCCGCCGCGCATCTGTACCGTATCGCCGGGGATGCCGATGACGCGCTTGATATAGTCTTGGCGTGCGGCCGGCGGCGCCTTGAACACCACCACGTCACCGCGCGCGGGCGTGCGCGGCAGGATGCGGCCGGGGATCAGCGGGATGCCCCATGGCAGCGAATAGCGCGAATAGCCGTAGTTCCATTTGGTGATGAACAGATAGTCGCCGATCATCAGCCGCGGCTGCATCGACCCCGAGGGGATTGAGAAGGGCGAGAACAGGAATGACCGGATGATGAACACCACGATGGCGAGCTTCAGCAGGAAGACCATCAGGTCGGCCCCCTCCGAACGCTTCGGCTTGGAGGCGGGCGCGGGCGGAGTCGGCGTGGGGGTTGCCGGTACGGGGTCGAGAGCCATGAGGTGAGCCATGCGTGCGCCGGGGCGAGGCGTCAAGCGCGTTGGACGCGATCTTGGCTGGACCTCCCCCCGGTCCGCGCTCTAGGGCGGCTGCATCCTAACCGACGACAGCACGAGGGACGATATGGCGATGCAGGACTGGTCCGCGATCGAGGGGCTTGGCAGCTCGAAGCTCACCGAATTGTTCGCGAACGATCCCGACCGGCTGAGCAAGCTGACCGTCGATGTCGCGGGGGTGCATTTCGATTTCGCCAAGACGCATCTCGACGATGCCGCGATCGCGGCGTTCACCGGCCTTGCCAGCACGATGGAACTGGCCGCCAAGCGCGATGCGCTGTTTTCAGGCGCGGTGGTCAATGTGACCGAAGGCCGCGCCGCGACCCACACGGCGGAACGCGGCGAGGGCAATCCGGACGACGTGGCGCAGGCGCGCGCGTTCCAGTCGCGGATGCGGCAGGTGATCGACGCGATCGAGGCGGATGCGTTCGGCCCCGTCCGCCACATCCTGCACGTCGGCATCGGTGGGTCGGCGCTCGGCCCCGACCTGATCTTCGACGCGCTGGGCCGTGACGAGGACAAGTACGACGTCGCGATCGTGTCGAACGTCGACGGCGTGGCGATGGAAGAGGCGTTGAAGGGCTTCGATCCGGCCGCCACGCTGCTGGTCGTCGCGTCCAAGACCTTCACCACGACCGAGACGATGCTGAACGCCGAATCGGCGATGGCGTGGATGCGCGAGGGCGGGGTCGACGATCCGTTCGGCCGGGTGATCGCGCTGACCGCGTCGCCCGACAAGGCGGTGGAATGGGGCGTCGACGAAACCCGCGTGCTGCCGTTCGCCGAGTCGGTCGGCGGGCGCTACTCACTGTGGTCGACGCTCGGGTTCCCGTTCGCGCTGGCGCTGGGCTTTGCGGCCTATGAGGAGTTGCTGGAGGGTGCGGCCGAGATGGACCGCCACTTCCGCCTGACCGAGCCGGCGAAGAATGCGCCGGTGCTGGCTGCCTTTGCCGATCTGTATTATTCGCAGGTCCGTGGCCTCGAGACACGGGCGACCTTTGCCTATGACGAGCGGCTGCGGTTGCTGCCGTCCTATCTCCAGCAGCTGGAGATGGAATCGAACGGCAAGTCGGTTACGGCGGCGGGCGAGCCGCTGGGGCGCAATTCGGCGGCGATCACCTGGGGCGGGGTCGGCACTGATGCGCAGCACGCGGTGTTCCAGTTGCTGCACCAGGGCACGCGGATCGTGCCGCTGGAATTCGTCGCGGTCGTCGAGGCTGGTGATACGCTCGACCCGGCGCATCACCGGCAGCTGCTGCTCAACGCCTTTGCACAGGGTGCGGCGCTGATGGCGGGGAAGGCGAATGCCGATCCGGCGCGGGCCTATGCCGGCGACCGGCCGTCGTCGACGATCCTGTTGCAGGACCTCGACCCGCGCACGCTGGGCGCGCTGATCGCCTTCTATGAGGCGCGCGTGTTCGTGAACGCGGCGCTGCTCGGCATCAATCCGTTCGATCAGTTCGGCGTCGAACTGGGCAAGGAAATGGCGAAGGCAGCCGATGCGGGCGGTCAGACGTTCGATGCGTCGACCAACGACCTTCTGGCACGGGCAGGACTTGCATGAGCGATTACGATTACGACCTCTTCGTCATCGGTGCGGGATCGGGCGGCACCCGCGCCGCCCGCGTTTCGGCGGCGCATGGTGCGAAGGTGGCGGTGGCGGAGGAATATCGCGTCGGCGGGACCTGCGTCATTCGCGGCTGCGTGCCCAAGAAGCTGCTGGTGTACGGCGCGCACTTTGCCGAGGATTTGCGCGATGCGAAGGCGTTCGGCTGGGACGTGCCGCCGCAATGCGACTTCAGCTGGCCGCGGCTGCGCGACAATGTGCTGTCCGAGGTCGACCGGATCAACGGCGCCTATACGGCCACGCTGGAGAATCACGGCGTCGACATCATCCACGAGCGCGCGGTCGTAACCGGCCCGCATTCGGTGAAGCTGGCGAGCGGACGCGAGGTGACGGCCGAACGTATCCTGATCGCGGTCGGCGCACGGCCGGCGGTGCCGTCATGCCCCGGTGCGGAACATGGCATTACCTCGAACGAGGCGTTCCATCTGGACGCGATCCCGAAGCGCATCCTGATCGCGGGCGCGGGCTATATCGCCAATGAATTCGCGGGCGTGTTCCACCAGTTCGGCGCGCACGTCATCCTCATCAACCGCAGCGACGTGATCCTGCGCGGGTATGACGAGTCGATCCGCGATCGGCTGCTGCAGATTTCGATGACGAAGGGCATCGAGTTCCGCTTCCACGCCGAGTTCGAGGGGATCGAGAAGGGCGACGATGGCTGCCTGACCGTCAAGATGTCGGGGCATGAACCGGTGACGGTCGACATGGTGATGTTCGCGACCGGCCGCGTGCCCAATACCGACGGGCTGGGGCTGGAAAGCGCCGGCGTCACGCTGGACGACAAGGGCGCGGTGCAGGTCGACGACAAGGCGCAGTCGTCGTGCCCGTCGATCTATGCGGTGGGCGACGTAACTAACCGCGTGCAGCTGACCCCGGTCGCGATCCGTGAAGGCCAGGCGTTCGCCGACCGCACCTATGGCGGCAAGGACGTGACGCTCGATTACGAGAACATTCCCTCTGCGGTGTTCAGCCATCCGCCGATGGCGGGCGTCGGCATGACCGAGGGCGAGGCGAAGTCGAAGCTGGGATCGGTCAAGGTCTACCTGTCCGATTTCCGCCCGATGAAGAATGTGCTGGCCGGCCGCAATGAACGCGCGCTCTACAAGATGATCTGCGAGGAGACGACCGGGCGGATCGTCGGCCTGCACATGATCGGGCCCGACGCGCCGGAAATCCTGCAGGCGGCGGCGATCGCGGTGAAGGCCGGCCTGACGAAGGACGCGTTCGACCAGACGGTCGCGCTGCATCCGACGATGGCCGAAGAGCTGGTGTTGATGCGGTAGTTTTCGATCCTCCCCGGCACGGGGAGGGGGACCATGCGCAGCATGGTGGAGGGGGATCGCGGCGCAACGCTACGGTTCCGTATGCGGACAACCCCCTCCACCACCGTTCCGGTGCCGGGGCGGATCTAGGCGTCGCGCAAGATCACATCCGCCTCGCTCGTCGCCGATCCGCCGACCCTTTCGCCGATCGTCGCGGTCACCGCTACGTTCATCGTCACGTTGCCCAGCGTGCGGACGATATCCGGCAGCGTCTCGACCGCGACCAGCAGCGCCAGTGGTTCGACCGGCACACCCATCGCCACCGCGATCGGGGCGATCGAGGAGACGAAGCTGATCTGTCCAGGCAGGCTGGCCGCGCCCATCGTCGTGATCGCGCCGGCCGCGATCCCCGCCGCGATCTGTCCGGCACCCAGCGGCACGCCGAAGACATGGGCGACATACAGCGCGACGCCCAGATTCATCGCCGGCCCCGTCGCGCGGAACAGCGCCACCGCCATCGGCAGCACCACGCCCGACGTCGCCACCGGCACCCCGACATCGCCCGCGCCCTTCAGCATCGCCGGCAGCGAGGCGAGCGAGCTCTGCGTCGAGATCGCCACTGCCTGCGCCGGGGCGGTTGCCTTCAGAAAACGGCCGATCGGCACGCGTCCACCGAAGCGCGCGAGTGGATAGGCGAGCAGCCAGATGCCGAGGCCCACGCTCATCAGCACGAGCACATAATGGATCAGCGCGCCGAACGCCGCCGTGCCCGCCCGCGCGCCGACGACATAGCCGAGCGCAAACACGCCGATCGGACCCAGCCACAGCACCCAGTTGATGACGATCAGCATCGTGTCGGCGATCGCCTGGAACAACCGCACCAGCACGCTGCGATTGTCCTGCGGCAACCGGGTCAGCGCAAAGCCGAAGACGAGGGTAAACAGGATCAACGGCAGGAACTGGTCATTCGCCGCCGCCGATACCGGATTGGTCGGCACGATCGCGACGAGGAAGTCGGTGAACGGTGGGACCTTTGCCGCCGGGGCGGCAGTGCCGAAGGTCGAGCGCAGCGCTTCGGCGGCAGTGGTTCCCAAGGGAAACAGGTCGAGCAGAGTCAGCGTGAACAGGGCCCCCAGCGCCGAAGACGTCCACAGGATCACGATAAACAGGAGCAGCGATCGGGTGGCGATCCGCCCGGCGCGCGCGGCCTCCGCCGTCTGGGCGATACCGGTGATGAGCAAAGCGACGACCAGCGGCACGATCGTCATGCGCAGCGCGTTCAGCCACGCGGTGCCGATCGGTTCGGCGATGGCGATGCCCGACACGGCCGTATCGGGCGACTGTCCCGCCAGCACCACCCCCAGCGCAAGCCCCGCACCCAATCCCGCCAAAATTCGTGTCGCCTGCGACATGCTCGCCCTTTTAATAAAGTGGCGGTAATACCCCGCCCAACCGAACGCTCAACCTGAAGGCGTATGTAACGATGGCAAGGAAATATTTCGGCACCGACGGGATTCGTGGCCTGACCAATACCAAGCCGATGACCGCCGAGATGGCGATGCGGATCGGCATGGCCGCGGGCGCGCACTTCCGCCGGGGCGATCACCGCCACCGCGTGGTGATCGGCAAGGACACGCGCCTGTCGGGTTATATGCTCGAAAATGCGATGGTCGCGGGCTTCACGTCGGTGGGCATGGACGTGGTGCTGGTCGGGCCGCTGCCGACGCCGGCGGTCGCGATGCTGACCCATTCAATGCGCGCCGACATGGGCGTAATGATCTCCGCCAGCCACAACCCGTATCATGACAATGGCATCAAGCTGTTCGGGCCGGACGGGTACAAGCTGTCCGATGCCGACGAACTGGCGATCGAGGAACTGATCGACAGCGAGATCGAACTGTCGGCGCCGGGCGACATCGGCCGCGCCAACCGGATCGAGGATGCGCGCGGACGCTATATCCACTTCGCCAAGTCGACCTTCCCCGAAAACCTACGGCTCGACGGCATGAAGCTGGTCGTCGATTGCGCGAACGGCGCGGCGTACAACGTCGCCCCGTCGGCGCTGTGGGAGCTGGGCGCGGAGGTCATCGCGATCGGCGTGACGCCCAATGGCAAGAACATCAACGACCGCGTCGGGTCGACCGCGCCGCAGACGCTGTCGGAAACCGTCGTCGCATCGGGCGCGCAGGTCGGGATCGCGCTGGACGGCGATGCCGACCGGCTGATCGTGGTCGATGAGGCGGGCAAGGTGATCGACGGCGATCAGTTGATGGCGACGATCGCCGCCAGCTGGGCACGCGCCGGGCGGCTGAAGGGCGGGGGGCTCGTCGCCACCGTTATGTCGAACCTGGGGCTGGAACGGCATCTGGCGGCGCAGGGGCTGGGCCTCGTCCGCACCGCCGTGGGCGACCGCCATGTCCTCGAAAAGATGCGCAGCGCCGGGTATAATGTCGGCGGCGAACAGTCGGGGCATATCATCCTGTCCGACTATGCGACGACCGGCGACGGCCTGGTCGCGGCGTTGCAGGTGCTGGCCGAGATCAAGCGCGCCGGGGCGCCGGCGAGCGAGGTGTTGCACCGCTTCGACCCGCTGCCGCAGTTGCTGAAGAATGTGCGCTTCGCCGGGGGCAAGCCGCTCGACGATCCGCGGGTCAAGGACGTCGTGGCCGGCGTCGAGGCGGAACTGGCCGGGCGCGGGCGGCTGGTGCTGCGCGCATCGGGGACCGAGCCGGTGATCCGCGTGATGGCCGAGGGCGAGGATGCCGGTCATGTCGAACAGGTCGTCGATCGCATCTGTGATGCGGTGCGGCAGGCGGCGGCCTGATGCTGGCGATGAAGGCTGCGTGCGAGCGGTGTGACGCACCGCTGCCGGCGGCGGCGCATGGCGCGTTCATCTGTTCGCTGGAGGATACGTTCTGCGCCGATTGTGCGGACGAGCTGGACGAGGTCTGCCCGAAGTGTCTGGGCGAGCTGGTGGATCGCCCGACCCGCCGCAAATAGATCCTCCCCGGCACGGGGAGGGGGACCAGCCGCAGGCTGGCGGAGGATGGGTGTCCCCATACGGAACGGTTGCATTGCGCGGCGAACCCCCTCCACCATCCGCTGCGCGGACGGTCCCCCTCCCCACCATGTGGGGAGGAGCTTGTAGCGTCCGCATCGCGCGGCTAACCCCACCCCATGACCATATCCCGTATCCTGATCGTCGCCGGTTCCGATTCCGGCGGGGGCGCCGGTATCCAGGCAGATATCAAGACCGCGACGATGCTGGGCGCGCATGCGATGACCGCGATCACGGCGGTCACTGCGCAGAACACGCTGGGCGTCGATGCCGTCCACCCGATCCCGACCGACATGGTGATGGCGCAGATCGACGCGGTGGTGCGCGATATCGGCGTCGATGCGGTGAAGATCGGGATGATCGGATCGGCACGTACCGCGCACGCGTTGGCCGACCGGTTGCGCGACCTGCCCGGCATACCGGTGGTGTTCGATCCGGTGATGATTTCGACCAGCGGCGCGCGGCTGGCGGATGAAGCCACGGTCGCGGCGTTCGAGCGGTTGATGGCGGTGGCCACGGTGGCGACGCCGAACCTGCCCGAACTGGCGGCGCTGGGCGGGGTCGGCCCGATCCTCGAGCGCGGTTGCGCCGTGCTGGAAAAGGGTGGCCATGGCACGGGCGAGGTGTTGGTCGACCGGCTGCATCAGCGCGGGCCCGGTGCTGCGCCGCTGATCGAATGGTCCAGCCCCCGCATCGACGGTATGGCGACGCATGGCACCGGCTGCACCCTGTCAACCGCGATCGCGTGCGAACTGGCCAAGGAATGGACGCTGGTCGAGGCGATCGGCCGGGCGCGCAGCTTCGTGCGGATCGCGATGCTGGATGCCGAGGAACTGGGCCGCGGCGCGGGGCCGATGGCGCAGCAGGGGGTGCGGCTGGACCTCAACCAGTCGCGCTGGTCGCCGATGCTGAACCAGGTGACGGTGCCGGCCAGCGACGTGCCGGCGAGCGAGCATTTCTACCGCCTGCTCGGCCTCAAGACGATCGTGCGCTCCAGCCGCCGCTATGCCCGGTTCGAGAGCGAGGGCGGGGCGACCTTCTCGATCGAGATGACCGAGGAGCGCAAGGTCCCGGCGGTCTATTTCGAGGTCGGCGACCTGAACGTGGTGGTCCATTATCTGAAAGGGCAGGGGCTGTCGTTCGCGCAGGAGCCGATCGATCGCCCCTGGGGCTGGCGCGAGGCGCGGCTGTTCGATCCCGCGGGCAACGAAGTGTGTCTGTACCAGGCGGGCGAGATGCGGCGCTTCCCACCGTGGCGCATCGCCGATGCCTGATTTCAGCCACGAGGCCCGCTATGCCGGGCCGGTGGCGGGAGTGGACGAGGTTGGGCGCGGGCCGCTGGCCGGGCCGGTGGTCGCCGCCGCCGTCATCCTCGATCGCGACTGCGTGCCCGAGGGGCTGAACGACTCCAAGCAGCTGAGCGCGAAGCGCCGCGCCGTGCTGCACGCGCGGTTGCTGGAATGCGCCACGGTCGGGGTCGGCATCGCCAGCGTCGAGGAGATCGACCGGCTGAACATCCTGTGGGCGACGATGCTGGCGATGGAGCGTGCGGTCGACGCGCTGGGGATCGCACCGGCCAAGGTGCTGGTCGATGGCAATCGTTGCCCGAACTGGGGATATTCGGGCGTCGCGGTGGTCGGCGGCGACGCGATCAGCCTGTCGATCGCCGCTGCGTCGATCGTCGCCAAGGAAACGCGCGATGCGATGATGATCGCGGCGGATCGGGAGTATCCGGGGTACGGCTGGGCATCGAACAAGGGCTATGGCGCGAAGGTGCATCTGGAGGGCCTGAGGACGTTGGGGGTGACCCCGCTGCACCGGCGGAGCTTCGCACCGGTCGCGCAAGCACTGCTTCTCTGAATTCCTTTCCGTGTCTGGCAGGAATTGCGACGAACCGAGTGTTACCAGATATGGAGTCTGTAGCGGCCCGGTACGCTCAATATCTGCGATGCGGCGACTCGATTCGTCGCCGCAACGAATCTGGCCCATCCAAAGAGTCAAGCATTTCCGCTTGACCGCGACTCGTGGATTCCGCGAGATGGCGGCAATGCAAGGGGAATGACGACGATGGTGGCAGTGAAAACCCGGCGGAAGAAGGCGACGACGACCAAGACGGTCGCGCTGCCGCTCGACCGGATTCTGATGGACGACTGCATCGAAGCGATGCGGTCGCTGCCGGCCAAGTCGATCGACTGCATCTTCGCCGATCCGCCCTATAATCTGCAGCTGGGCGGCGACCTGTTGCGGCCCGATGGCAGCCAGGTCGATGCGGTTAACGACGATTGGGACAAGTTCGACAGCTTTGCCGCGTATGACCGATTCACCAAGGCATGGTTGAAGGAAGCGCGCCGCATCCTGAAGCCCGACGGCACGATCTGGGTCATCGGCAGCTACCATAATATCTACCGCGTCGGGTCGATCGTGCAGGATCAGGGCTTCTGGATCCTGAACGACATCGTGTGGCGGAAATCGAACCCGATGCCCAATTTCAAGGGCACACGCTTCACCAACGCGCATGAGACGATGATCTGGGCGTCGATGGGCGAAAAGGCGCGCTACACCTTCAACTATCGCCAGATGAAGACGCTGAACGACGAACTGCAGATGCGGTCGGACTGGGAATTCCCGATCTGTGGCGGGCAGGAACGGCTGCGCAAGGACGGGACAAAGGTCCACCCGACGCAGAAGCCCGAGGCGCTGCTGTACCGCGTGCTGCTGGCATCGACCAAGCCCGGTGACGTGGTGCTCGACCCGTTCTTCGGCACCGGCACGACCGGCGCGGTCGCCAAGCGGCTGGGGCGGCATTTCATCGGGATCGAGCGCGACGCGACCTATGTCGAGGCGGCGACCGCCCGGATCGAAGCGGCGCTGCCGCTGGATGAATCGGCGATCCGGGCGATGCGCGCGCCCTCCAAGCCGCCGCGCGTGGCGTTCGGCGTGCTGGTCGAAAACGGCCTGTTGCCGCCGGGTTCGGTGGTGATGGACAGCAAGCGCCGCTTCCGCGCGACCGTGCTGGCCGACGGGTCGCTACTGTCCGATTGCGGTGCGGCGGGGTCGATCCACAAGCTGGGGTCGACGTTGCAGAATGCGCCGTCGTGCAATGGCTGGACCTTCTGGCATACCGAAGGCGCCAAGGGGCTGGTGCAGATCGATGCGCTGCGCCAGCAATGGCTGCTCGCGACGCAGCCCTGATGTATCTGCGCCCGGTTCGTTTCGTCGATACGCCGGTCGGGCTGCCCGATGGTGCGGCGGCGCGGCTGGCGGGCGGGATGCTGTGGTTCGCCGCCTATGAGGTGCGCGATCGCGCCGGGCTGCGGCTTACGGTGCCGGTCGAGGCGTTCGATGCATGGACCGCGACGCTTGCCCCGGAACAGGCCGAGCGGGCGTGGTTATCGCACCGGCGGATTACGGCCGCCCGTCCGCCGCTGACGCTGGGCGAGCGGGTGCTGCGGTTCGATCAGCCGCAGGTGATGGGGATACTCAACGTCACGCCCGACAGTTTTTCGGATGGTGGCGCGCATGTCGGCGATCCGGCGGGTGCTGCCGCGGCGGGTGTCGCGATGGCGGCGGCGGGGGCGGCGCTGATCGACCTGGGTGGGGAGTCCACCAAGCCGGGTGCCGCGACCGTATGGGAAGGCGACGAGATCGCCCGTGTTGTGCCGGTCGCCGAACGGCTGGCGGCGGCGGGGGTCGCGGTGTCGGTCGATACGCGCAAGGCGGCGGTGATGGACGCGGCGCTCACGGCGGGCGCGCAGATCGTCAACGATGTCGCGGCGCTGGCCTATGATCCGCGCGCGCTGGATGTAGTCGTCAGGAGCGGCTGCCCGGTGGTGCTGATGCATTCGCCCGTACCGGCGCAGGGGCCGCATGGCGGTGACGGCTATGGCGACCCGCTGCTCGACGTGTTCGACTGGCTGGAGGCGCGGGTCGAGGCGGTGGTTGCAGGCGGTGTGGATCGGGCGAAGATCATCGTCGATCCGGGCATTGGTTTTGGCAAGGCGCTGTCGGACAATCTGGCGCTGGTGAACGGGCTGGCCTTGTTTCACGGGCTGGGGTGCCCGGTGCTGCTGGGCGCCAGTCGCAAGCGGATCATCGGCGCGCTGTCGAACGAGGCACCGGCGGATCAGCGGCTGGGCGGGTCGGTCGCGCTGGCGATGGCAGGCGTTGAGCGGGGCGCGCAGATCGTGCGGGTGCATGACGTGGCGGAGACGGTGCAGGCGATCCGGGTATGGCGCGGCTTGCGCGATGCGGCGTTGGTGGCGCGCTGACGGCCGCCACGATCGTCAGTCGCCAAGCCGGTAGATCAACCCACGCCCCCTCCGCTATAGCGCGGCCCATGGTTCGCGTATTCCTGTTCCTCGCCGCGCTGTCGGCGCTGTTTACCGCTCCGGCGAATGCCCAGCAGAACGGGTTCGACCTCGACGGGCCGGAGGTGGCGGTCAGCGTGAAGCGGGGCGATGTCGAACTCCCGGTCGCTGCGGTGCCGGCGTTGCGCGGGGGCGACACGCTGACGGCGCGTGCGCTGCTGCCGGCGGATCAGTCGGCGCGGTACCTGCTGATCGTCGCGTTCCTGCGCGGGGCGACCAATCCGCCGCCCAAGAACTGGTTCTTTTCGGTCGAAACGTGGAAGCCCAAAAAGGACGTGCTGACCGTCACCGTGCCGCAGGGTGCCGAACAGGCGATCCTGTTCCTCGCCCCCGAAGCCGGCGGCGGCTTTTCGGCGGTGCGCGGTGGGGTGCGGGGGCGGCCCGGTGTGTTCGTGCGGGCGGCGCAGGATTTGTACCAGGCATCGCTCGACCGGCAGCGGCTGGACGCGTTCGTCGGCGCGGTCGGGCGGATCGGCGATGCCGCGCCCGAACGGCTGGCCACCGCCGCGCCGGTGCTGGCCGAGGCGCTTCGGATCAAGCTGAATGCCGATTGCCTGCTGAAGCAGCGCGCGTTGCAGGCCGTGTGCCTGACGCAGCAGCGCGACGCGCTGGTGCTGCAAGCGCAGCGCGGGGCGACGCTGACCGAAACGGTGACCGGGGCGCCGGTCGATATCGCGTACCGGGTGGCGGCGACGCGTGAGGGCGGGGCGGGCTATTACAGCCCCTATATCGGGCTGGCGCGCGATCTGGCCCGGTTGTTCGGCGCGTTTCGCAGCGCGCAATATCAGTATCTGCCGGCGCTCGCGCTGGGGCAGGGCACGGCGATCCACCTGCAACTCAACAGCGCTCCGTCTTTCCAGAATCCGCGATCGGTGCTGGTCGCGCCCCTGCCGCCGATCGGCGATGCGCCGCCGCCGCTGTGGCGGTCGGGCGCGCCGGGGGCGCTGTGCCTTGCCAAGCCCGACCTCGTGCTGCCGCTCGACGATGCGGCGCTGCTGTTTGCGACCGATTATGCCCGTGACCTGACGCTGAAGGTGACGGCGGCGGATGGGAAGGTGTCGCTGCTGAAGCTCACGCCCGATGCCGAACGCGGCGGGCTGGTGCTGGGCGGCGGTGCGGGTGTTGCCGGGCCGATCACCGACGCGGTGGTGCAGGGCAGTTGGGGGTTCGACCGGTTCAGCGGGCCGCGCGTTCCGGCACAGATCGATGGCCCCGGCGCGTGGACGCCGCAGCCCGATGCGAACGTCATTGTCGGGCGCGATCATCCACTGGTGCTGCGCGGCGGGGCGTCGGCCTGCGTGTCCGGGCTGACGCTGCGCGACGCCGCTGGGCTCAGCCGGTCGATCGGGTGGAAGGCGGCGGGTGCGGATGGGATCGAGGCGATGCTGCCGCTCGGCAAGACGCGACCGGGACCGTTGACGCTGACCGTGGTGCGGCATGGCGCGGTGGCGCCGGACCAGATCGCGCTGAACGGGCGTGCGGAGCCGAGCCGGCTGGACCGCTTCACCGTCCATCGCGGCGACAAGGACGGCGTGCTGGAGGGCGCGCGGCTGGATCAGGTCGCTGCCCTGACGCTGGGCAGCACGCGCTTTGCGGCGGGGGCGCTGACGCGGGTGGGCGAGGGGGACCGGCTGACGCTGATCGCCGACGCGCCGCTTGGCGAGAGCGGCGATACGACCGCCAGCGTGCAGCTGCGCGACGGGCGTAGTGCCAGTGTCGCAGCGACGGTCGCACCGGCGCGGGCGGCGATGCAGCTGCTCGAACGGCGGGTGGCCTATGATCCGCCGGCGGGTGCGCGGCCGATCGAGCTGCCCGCCGGGCTGGTGCCGACGACGGGCGCGCTGACCTTTTCCGCGCGGGTCACGGGCGGGCTGGCCGGGGCGGAGGACGGGATCGAGATCGCGGCAGGCGACGTGACCCGGCGGCTGACGATCGCGTCGGGCGCGGTACAGCGGGTCGGCGACGACGTGGTGGTGGCGACGATCGCGCCGCAGGCCACCTTCGGTCCCGCCGTATCGGGCGAGTTGCGCATCCGGGCGTGGCGTGGCGGCGCGGCGGGCGACTGGCAGAAGCTGGCGACGCTGGTGCGGTTGCCGGTGCTGACCGGGATCGAGTGCCGCGACGCGTGCACGGTCACCGGCCGCGACCTGTTTTTGATAGCAGCGATCGGCACGGCACCCGATATGGCCGCAGCGGTCACCTTGCCCGGCGGGTTCGTCGGCACGTCGGTATCGGTCCCGCGCGGCGGCGACGGGACATTGTACCTGAGGATGCACGATGCCGGCGATGCGGTGCTGCGGGCGAAGTGATCGACGCGCGAAGTTTCCGGCCAACGGGCCGCTACTGCGCCGGCCGCACCGCATAGCGCAGATGCACGGCACCCGCGGCAAGGCGCTCGCAGTCGATCAGCGATAGCGTGACCTTGCCCCGCAACCCGTCTGGCGTGGCGACGATCCGTTCGGCCCCCGCGGCGCCGTCAAGCGTCGGGGTCAGCACGATGCTGAATTCATCGACCAGCCCGGCGGCGAGGAAGGTGCCGTTGATCCCGCTGCCCCCTTCAAGGAGCAGGGTTTCGATGCCGAGGTCGTGGCGCAGCGTCGCAAGCGCGACGGGCAGGTCGATCTCGTCACTGTCGGACACGATGTAGGAGACGCCGTTCGCCGCCAGTTCGGCGAGATGCGCGTCGCCGACGCTGCTCCCCAACAGGACGACGAAATGATCGCCGCCGACATCGCCCTTGGCAAAGCGCAGCTTGCCCGCGCGATCGAGGGTGATGGCATAGGGCGCGGCGTCGCGCCGCTGGAACAGGTGCGGGCGCGGCGGGGTGTCGGTGCCGGTCGCGGGTGTCGGATCGGCCTTTGCCATTTCGGCCATCGTCACCCGTCCGACGATCCAGCCATCGGCATGCAGGCGGTCGTGGAGGTCCTCATAGATGCCAGTCCAGTCCTTTACCGTTCCGTCCGGGCTGTCGGTGTAGCGGCTGGGGTGCAGGCCGCCATCGATCGAGGAGGTCATGCGGCAGAGGATACGGGGGCGGTCGGACATGGCGGGTGGCTCGCATTCGGGATCGGGCGTGCTTCAACGCCGCCCGACCCCGCCGGGTCCACCGGTCAGCGCGTCGGCTGGCTCATCGAATAGGGCGCGGCGTTGGGGCCGGTGGCCCAGCCCTTGTTCGGGGTCGGCCCCATGACGAAGCGGAGGGTACCGCCGGCCATGATCTCGTCCTGCGAAATCCAGGTGCGATCGAGCGTGCGGCCGTTCAGCGTCGCCGACTGGATATAGAGGTTGGTCGCGCTGTTGCCCGGTGACTCGACCACGAAGCGCTTGCCGTTTTCCAGCGCCAGTTCGCTGCGGCGGAACAGCGGCGACCCGATGACATACTGGTTCGCACCAGGGGTGACCGGATAGAAGCCCAGCGCGCTGAACACATACCATGCCGAGGTCTGGCCGTTATCCTCGTCACCCGGATAGCCGTCGGGCTGTGCGGCATAGAGGCGGCGCATCACGTTGCGGACATGCCACTGCGTCTTCCATGGCGCGCCGGCATAGTCGTAGAGGTAGATCAGGTGCTGGATCGGCTGGTTGCCATGGGCGTAATTGCCCATGTTCACGATCTGCATCTCGCGGATTTCGTGGATGACCTGCCCGTAATAGCTTTCGTCGAACTTCGGCGGGCTGTCGAACACCTGATCAATCTTCGCGACGAACGCGCGGTCGCCGCCCATCAGGTCGATCAGGCCGCGCACGTCCTGAAACACCGACCAGCTATAGTGCATCGAATTGCCTTCGGTGAAGGCGTCACCCCATTTCAGCGGGTTGAACGGCGTCTGGAAGCTGCCGTCCTGGTTACGCCCGCGCATCCAGCCGACCGTCGGATCGAACAGCTTGCGATAATTCTGCGCGCGAGCGCGGAACATCGCGGCGTCGTCCTTCTTGCCCAGTGCTTCGGCCAGGCGCGCGATGGTAAAGTCGGCATAAGCATATTCGAGGCTGCGGGCGGCGTTTTCCTTGATACCGACGTCATAGGGGACGTAGCCGAGGCGGTTGTAATATTCGACACCCTCGCGCCCGACCGCGCTGATCGTCTTGCCGTCCGCCGATTTCGGGCGGCCGACGCTGGTGGTCGCGTTCTTCAGAATCGCTGCGTACAGCGTTTCGATGTCGTAGCCGCGAATGCCCTTCAGATAGGCATCGGCGATGTTCACCGCCGAGTTCGACCCGATCATCACGTCGCGGTGGCCCGGGCTGGCCCATTCGGGCAGCCAGCCGGATTCGCGATAGGTGTTGGCGAGGCCCTCCATGATCTCGCCATCGAGCTTGCGCTCCATGATCGTGAACAACGGGAACACGGCGCGGAACGTGTCCCAGAAGCCGTTGTCGGTGAACATCGGGCCGGGCAACACCTGCCCGTTATAGGGACTATAGTGGACCATTTTGCCCGTACGGTCATATTCGTGGAAGCGGCGGGGGAAGAGTTGCGTGCGGTAGAGCGCGGAATAGAAGGTGCGCACATTGTCGAGGTCGGGATCGTCGACCTTGTACCGGCCCATCAGCGCGGACCATGCGGTGCGGGCCTTGGCCCTGGTCGTGTCGAATCTGTCGCGGCCCAGCTCACGGGTCAGGTTCAGCTGTGCCTGTTCGGCGCTGATGAACGAGGAGGCGACGCGGACATTCACCTGTTCGCCCTTGCGCGTATTGAACCCGACGAGTGCGCCGACGCGCTTGCCCTCGGTCTTGGTCACGCCGCTCTGGCGCTTGAAACCGTCGCCGACCGTGTCGGCGACGATAAAGTCGTGGTCGAATTCCAGCACGAACCAGTTGCGGAAATTGGCGGGCACGCCGCCGCTATTGTTGCTGGCATAGCCGATGATGCGGCGCTGTTTCGGCAGGATGGTAACTGCCGATCCCTTGTCGAACGCATCGAGCAGGATCCAGCTCTGGTCGCTGTCGGGGAAGGTGAAGCGGAACTGCGCGGCGCGTTCGGTCGGGGCGATTTCGACGGTGGTGTCGTAGTCGGCGAGGTAGGCGCTGTAATAATAGGGGCGGGCAACCTCCGCCTTGTGCGAGAACCATGACGCGCGGTCGGCCTCGGCCAATTTCGGCGTGCCGGTCATCGCCATCAGCGAGAACGCGCCGTAGTCGTTCATCCACGGGCTGGGCTGATGGGTCTGCTTGAACCCCCACAGCTTGGTGTCGCGATAGCGGTACGCCCAGCCGTCGCCGGCCTTGTTGGTGGTCGGCGTCCAGAAGTTCATGCCCCATGGCAGCGCGATCGCCGGATAGGTGTTGCCGTAGGACAGCGCATAGGTCGAATCGGTGCCCATCAGCGGGTTGACCAGATCGACCGGGTCGGGACGCGGTTCCTGCGCGATGCCGGGGGTGAGCGGCGCGAGGATCAGCGCCAGCGCGGTGGCGGTTGCGGTCAGGCGGGGCAGGGCCATGCGGCGGTCCTTATCTCAACGGGTCGGCAGGTGGTGGCGGGCGCGGTCCCAGAAGGTCGCGTCGAAGGTGCGGGCGGCGCCGATGATCGCGGCGTCCTCGGTATCGGCATGGACCGCGATGTGCGTAGCGGGCAGGTGCTGGCGAAGCGCCGGGCCGAACAGGTCGAACGCGCCGCAGATGCGCCCGCCGAGCATGACGGTGCCGGCGTCGAAGCGATCGACCCATGGCGACAGGATCGTGCCGAGGTTGCTGCCATAGTCGGCAAAGATCGCGGCGGCCTGGGCATCGCCGGCGCGGGCGGCGTCGGCGGCGGCGATTACCGTGGGGATACCGTCCAGCCGTTCGCGAATGCGCGCGGTCAGCCAGCGGGCGGAGACATGATCGTCGGCGATGCCGTCGTGGAAGGGCAGGTGCCACAGCGATCCGTACGGCGGCACGTCATCGCCAGCGATCGCCGGAATCCCTTCGCGCAGGAACGCCGACCCCAGTCCGGTGCCGAGCGTCACGCCGACGACATTGCCCCGTGCTGGAGCCGCGCCGACCGCAAAGGCGGTGGCATCGTTAAGGAAGCGGATCGGGCGGGGATGGCGCAGCGCTTCGCCCAGTGCCTGTGCGACGTCGACGCCGTACAGCGCGGCGAACTTCGCGTTCCCTCTGAAATAACCGACGCCGGCGGCGTAATCGAACGGGCCGGGCATGGCGATGCCGATACCCTGCACCCGATCCGGGCCGATGCGGTCGGTCACGTAATCGATCGCGCCGGCCCACGAAGCGATCAACGTGGCGCGATCGTCGTCGGGCGCGCAGGCGACGTGGTGATAGCTGCCCGAAACCAGCATGCCCGATGCTTCCGGCGCAATGGCTGCCGCCGCGACGTGATGCCCGCCAATGTCGACCCCGACGATCATGGGCATCCGATCTCCCTGTCCGACGCGACGGGTTCGTCATCGCCTGTGCGGGTCGTGTAATCCATTACATCGGCCAAAACCAAGCTTAATTTGCGGGCGTGCTGCTTTGGCGGACGATCAGTTCGTGGGGCAGGATGTGGACGGTATCGTCGGCGGCCTTGCCCTCGATCCGGTCGATCAGGATTTCGCACGCCTTGGCGCCCATCGCCTCGGCCGGCTGGGCGATGGTGGTGAGCGACGGAGTGGAGTGCGCCGCGAAGCTGATATCGTCGAACCCGGTGATCGCAAGGTCGTGCGGGACCCGCAGGCCCCGCGCCGTGGCGGACTGGATCGCGCCGATCGCCATTTCGTCGTTCATGCTGAAGATCGCGGTCGGCCGGTCGCGCAGGCTGAGGAACTCGTTCGCCGCCGCCGCGCCCGACCCCATCGACCAGTCGCCGAAACGGACCAGCGCGGGATCGAAGGCGATGCCGGCCGCGTCCAGCGCGGCGCGATAGCCCTTCATCCGGTCGACGGCGTGCGGATTTGCCGCCGGGCCGCTGATCGTGGCGATGCGGCGGTGGCCGGCGGCGATCAGGTGCTCGGCCATTTCGCGCGCCGCGCCGGCATTGTCGATGCGGACCGAGGGCGCCTGCGTCAGTTCGCAGCCACAGGCATGGACGATCGGATAGGTCGCCGCACGTTGGCGGGCGTTGAAGCCGTAGTCGGGCGATAGCTGGATCACGCCATCGGCGAGGCGGGTTTCGACCAGCTGCTCGTAATGCGCCTCTCGGTCGCGGGAGTCGCGGGTGTCGCCCAGGAACACCGAATAGCCGCGCCGCCACGCGATCGATTCGATGCCGGCGGTGACGTTGGCGAAGAACGGGTTGGCGATGCCCGGCACCAGCACCAGCACCGAAAACGACCGGTCGGAGCGCAGGTTGCGCGCCAGCAGGTTCGGTCGGTAGTCGACCGCCTCCACCGCCGCCATGACGCGGGCGCGGGTCGCCTCGGTCACCTTTTCCGGGGTGCGCAGCGCGCGCGATACGGTGGCGGTCGACAGGCCCGCCGCCTTGGCGACATCGATGATACTGCTCATGGCCCGTGCTCCCCGTTCCTGGTTCTGCCAAGCGTCGTCCCCAAGTCAAGCGGGCGGGCAGGGTTCGCGGCTACACCAGGTCGGATATGTAATCCATTACATTATTCGCTTGCGAGGCTTGGCGATGCTGCATAGGCTGGCTGGCAAAGAAGCGGTCCCGGTGCGGGCGCGGTAGTGGGGAGGGGCGGCGTGGCGCCGATCGACGGGCTGATCGTGCTCGCATATCTGGTGGCGACGCTGGCGATCGCGCTAAAGGTGCGGGCGCGGGCCGCCGAGAGCATCGACAGCTATTATCTCGGTAACAAGAAGATGCCGTGGTACCTGCTGTGCCTGTCCGACGCATCCGGCATGTTCGACATTTCGGGCACGATGTGGCTGTCGACGCTGCTATTCCTGTATGGGATGAAGAGCATCTGGCTGCCGTGGTTGTGGCCGGTGTTCAACCAGGTGTTCCTGATGGCCTACCTCGCCATCTGGCTACGGCGGTCGAACGTGCGGTCGGGGGCGGAATGGATCCTGTTCCGGTTCGGCGACAATCGCGGCAGCCGGCTGTCGCATCTGTCGGTCGTGCTGTTCTCGGTTATCTGTGTCGTCGGGTTCCTTGTCTATGCGTTTGTCGGCATCGGCAAGTTCATGGAATTGTTCCTGCCGTGGGAGGCGATCGGCCCGGCGCTGGGGTTGAGCCTGTCGCCGGCACAGGTGCCGGTCGCCTATGCGGTGTTCTTCACCACGCTGGTCACGGTCTATGTCGTGCTGGGCGGGTTGCCCGGCATCGTGTGGACCGACGTGCTGCAGTTCGCGATCATGACGCTGGCGGCGTTCTTCGTCGCGGGCATGGCGATGACGATGGTCACGCCCGAACAGATCGCGGCGGCGACGCCCAAAGGGTGGATGAGTCCGGGCTTCGGCTGGCATCTGGGGCTGGACTGGCGGGCGATCCGGCCGGAGGCGGCGGCGAAGATTGCGGGCGATGGCTATGAACTGTTCACCGCGCTGATGATGATGATGCTGTTTTCGGGCATCCTGAAGAGCGCGGCGGGGCCGGCGCCGAGCTATGACATGCAGCGGGTGCTGGCGACGCGATCCCCGCGCGATGCGGCGAAGGTCACCGGGTTCGTGTCGGTGGTGCTGATGCCGATCCGGTACCTGATGATCGCGGGCTTCACCGTGCTGGCTTTGGTGTTCGTCGACCGGCTCGACCTGGCGTCGGGGGGCAAGGTCGATTTCGAGAATTTGCTGCCCGCCGCGATCCAGGCGTTCATGCCGGCCGGCGTGCGCGGGGTCATCGTCACCGGGTTGCTCGCCGCATTCATGGCGACCTTTGCCTCCAGCCTGAATGCCGCGCCGCTCTACATCGTCAACGACGTGTACCGGCGGTACGTGAACCCGGATGCGTCGCAGCGGCTGCTGGTGCGGCTGAGCTATGCGGTGTCGGTCGCGGTCGTGCTGCTGGCGATGGGGATCGGGCTGTTCGTCGCGTCGATCAACGATGCGCTGCAATGGATCGTGTCGGGGCTGTGGGGCGGGTACACCGTGTCGAACGTCATCAAATGGTATTGGTGGCGCTTCAACGGCGAGGGTTATTTCGCCGGGATGGTCGCCGGGATCGCCTGTTCGCTGAGCTTTCCGTTCGTGTTCGCGCCCGTCCTGCCGCAGGCAGGGGCGATCCTGCCGCTGTACCTCTTTCCGCTCATCATACTGGTGTCGGGGGCGGTGGCGATCGGGGCCAGTTTGCTGACGAAGCCGACCGATCCGGCGGTGCTGCTCGGCTTCTATCGGCAGGTGCGGCCGTGGGGCTTCTGGGGTCCGGTGCAGGTATTGTTGCAGGCGGAAAACCCGGCCGCGCAGCCCAATCGCGATCTGCCGCGCAATGCGTTCAATATCGTCGTTGGCACGCTGATGCAGACCGCGCTGGTCGCGACGCCGGTATTCCTGGTGGTCAAGAATTTTGCCGCCATGGCCGCGTGCCTGGCCGTGGTGCTGATGTGTGGAGGGATTTTGTGGCGGACCTGGTATCGGCGGCTGGCCGACTGGCCCGAGGACATGGCCGACGGGCCGGCGGGGTGGCGCGCGTGAGGGTGCTGGCGGGCGCGATGCTGCTGGCGCTGGCTTTTCCCGCCATGGGGCCGGCCGTGGCGCAGGAGGCGGACGATCCGGTGCAATGGGTCGATCCGATGATCGGCACTGATGGCGACGGCCATGTCTTTCCGGGCGCGACGCTGCCGTTCGGGATGGTGCAGTTGAGCCCGTCGAACAGCCGCGACGGATGGAAATGGACGTCGGGCTATCATTACAGCGACACCGTGATCGACGGGTTCGCGCATACCCATATCAGTGGCGCGGGGCTGGGGGCGCTGGGCGACATATTGCTGATGCCGACGCGGGTGGCGGGGACGGCGATGGGTGCGCTAGACACGCCCGGCAGCGGCTATCGCTCGCGCTTCTCGCACGATCGGGAGAAGGCGGCGGCGGGCTATTACCGCGTCCACCTCAATGATGCCGATGTCGATGTCGAACTGACGACGACGCTGCGCACCGGCTTCCACCGCTATCGCTTCAACGGGCCGGAGGATCGTTATGTGGTGATCGATCCGATCCATGCGGTCGGCGACGATCATGCACTGGAAAGCGGGATCGAGGTCGTGTCCGACCGCGAGATTCGCGGGTGGCGGCGGACGATCGGGTCGTCGGCGGGCGCGCGCACCGTCTATTTCGTGGCGCGCTTCTCGCAGCCTTTCGATGCAAGCCAGTTGACCGAAGCCGACCGGCCGGTCGCCGGGGCAGCGGGCAAGGGCGCGGCGCGGCGGGCCTATGTCCGGTTTGCGAAGGATGTGGGGCAGGTCGAGGTCGCGGTGGCGATCTCGCACGCTTCGGCGCAAGGGGCGCTGGCCAATTTTCGGGCGGAGGCCGAGGGGCAAAGCTTCGACGCGGTACGCCGCGCGGCGCAGGCGACGTGGGCAAAGCGGCTGTCGGCGATCCGGATCGACGAGGCGGATGCGAAGAAGAAGCGCATCTTCTACACTGCCAGCTATCACGCGGCGATCGCCCCCAATCTGGTGTCCGACGTGACCGGCGACTATCGGGTGGAGGGCAGGGTGCTGCGCTCGGCCATCCCGCAGCTCAGCAATTTTTCGAACTGGGACACGTATCGCGCGGTCCATCCGCTGCTGGCCATCGTCGATCCGCGACAGGCCGGCGGCATCGTCGCCAGCATGGTGTCGCGCCACCGTGATGCCGCCCTGATCCTGCCCAGCTGGGAAGCGGTCGGACATGATAACCGGGTGATGATCGGCTATCCGATCGTGTCGATCATTGCCGATGCGGTCCTCAAGGGGCTGCCGGGCGTCGATCCCGCCAGCGCCTATGCCGCGATCCGGGCGAGCGCGTTCGACCGGACCAAGCACAGCAACGTCTATGACCTGAACGGCATGGATGGCTATCTGCGCTATGGCTTTGTGCCGGCGGACGTCGCCAGTTCGGTGTCGAAGACGACCGAGCAGAATTACGAGGACTGGACGATCGGGCAGGTCGCGGCGAAGCTGGGCCGGGCCGACGATGCCACATTGTTTGCGCAGCGTGCGACCGGGTGGCGGCAATTGTACGACCCGGCCTCCGGCTGGCTGTTGCCGCGGCTGGCCGACGGGCGGCTTGCACCAATGCGGCGGGACGATTGGGGGGACCTCAACCGCCATTACGTGTCGGGCAATATCTGGGCCTATTCCGCCTACACCCCGCACGACATGGCGGCGGCGATCCGGCTGCATGGCGGGCGGGCGGCGTATGGCGACTGGCTCGACCGTATTTTCCGCGACGCGACGCCGATCGGGGGCGAGCAGCATGTCGACCTGTCGGGCTTTGTCGGGCGCTATGGCCATGGCGACGAGCCGGGGCATCAGATGCCGTACCTCTTCAACCTCGCCGGACAGCCGGGGCGCACGCAATATTATGTGAACCGCGTCGTGCGCGAAATGTATTCGGATCGGCCGGGCGGGTTGGTCAACAATGACGATCTGGGCCAGATGTCGGCATGGTATGTGTTCAGCACGCTGGGCTTCTACCCCGTCGCGCCGGGCGACCTGACCTATCAGATCGGTGCGCCCTATCACCGCCGCGCGACGCTGACCCTGCCCGGTGGGCGGAGGTTTGCGGTCGAGGCGGACGGGCTGTCGGCGCGCAATATCTATGTCCAGTCGGCGACGCTGAACGGACAGCCGCTGACTGTCAGCTATCTGACACACCGGCAGTTGCTGGCGGGCGGTACGCTGCGCTTCGTGATGGGGGCGCAGCCGTCGCGCTGGGGCAGTCGGCCGGAGGATAGCAGCCTTGGCGCGTTCGACGATCGGGCACAGGTGGCGGTGGTGCAGCGTGCCCCCTGGGCGCCCTATGATCCGGTCGACGATCCGCGCTTTGCCGTGACGCGCGACGTTACATTGCAGGCGGCGGGGGGTACGATCCGCTATAGCCGCGACGGGGGCGAGCCGACGTTGCGCTCGACCCGTTATGGCGCGCCGGTGCGGATCGATCGCGATACCGTGATCCGTGCCGCCGCGTTCGATGCGAAGCTGGGGCGCAGCACGACGCTGGAGCGGCACTATGTTCGCAGCCTGCTGAAAGGACTGGCCCCCGGTTTCCCGCGCATCGCGGTGGCGGAGGACGGGATCGGCTATGGCGCGAAGGACGGCGCGATGCTGATCGACGGCGTGATCGGCGGGCAGGCCTATGGCGACAAGCGCTGGACCGGGCGGGTCGGTGACATCACCGCGACGATCGACCTCGGCAGCTCGAGACCGGCGCGGACGCTGACCATCGGCTATCTCGATGATGCGATGAACGGCATCCTGCCGCCGCGCCGGTTCGAGGTGCTGGCCGGCGACGATCCCGCCCGCCTGACCCCGATCGCCACGCGTGATATCGGCCCGTGGCAGGGCGTTACCCAGCGGGTCGAGCGGATCGCTATCCCGCTGCCCGGTCGCCCGTACCGCCATTACCGCGTCCGCGCGGTCGCGTGGGGCGACATGCCCGCCTCCCTCAAGCCGCCGGGCAAGCCGGCCTGGCTGTTCCTCGACGAGATCAACCTGCAATGATGCCTGCCACGACCCGCCGCGCGATCGACAGCGGCTGGACCTTTCGCCAGTCGGGGGCGGAACGCTGGCTGCCGGCGCAGGTGCCGGGGTCGAACTTCACCGACTTGTGGCGCGCCGGGGTGGTCGAGGACCCGTATCATCGCGACGCCGAACCGCGCCTGCAATGGATCGAGCGCTCAGACTGGGAGTATCGCTGCACCTTCGACGTGACGGCGGAGGAACTGGCGGGCGACAGCGTGGCGCTGGTGTTCGACGGCCTCGATACGCTGTGCGACGTGTCGCTGAACGGCGCGGCGCTGTTGTCGAGCGACAATATGTTCCGGTCGCATCGGGTCGAGGTGAAGGATCGGCTGCGTGTCGGTGCAAACGAACTGGTGCTGCTGTTCCGATCGCCGGTGTTTTATGGTGAGGCGCGCCAGGCGGCGGACGGCTTCACCTATCCGGCGGAGAACGACAAAACCGACGTCCATGCCAGCGTCTATGTGCGCAAGGCGCCCTATCATTTCGGCTGGGACTGGGGGCCGAAATATGTGCCCTCCGGCGTGTGGCGGCCGGTGTGGCTGGATGTGGTGCGGCGCGGGCGGATCGTCGACGTGCAGTACCGGATCGAGGCATTGAGCGAGGCGCAGGCCGTCGTCGCGTTCGACGTCGCGGTCGAAGGCGCGGGCGAGGTCGAGATCGCTTGCGACGTCGAGGGCATCGCGCCGGTACGCGGCACGACGGCGCGGGTGGTGATCGACAACCCGCGCCGGTGGTGGCCGAACGGGCTGGGCGAGGCGTTCCTGTATCGCTTCACCGCGACGCTCCATGACGATGCCGGGGTGATCGACCGGGCGAGCACCCGCGTGGGCCTACGTACCATCCACGTGCGCAACGAGCCGGATGCGATCGGCGAGTGTTTCGAGATCGAGGTGAACGGCCGCCGCACCTTCATGAAGGGCGCGAACTATATCCCGTTGGACAGCTTCCTCGAACGGGTGACGCCGGAGCGCTACCGCCAGTTGTTCCGCGATGCGGTCGACGCGAACATGAACATGCTGCGGGTATGGGGCGGCGGGACGTATGAAAGCGACCTGTTCCACGACCTGGCCGACGAACATGGCATCCTGATCTGGCAGGATTTCATGTTCAGCTGCACACTGTATCCGTCCGACCCTGCCTTCCTCGCGAATGTCGCGGAGGAAGCGCGGCAGCAGATCCGGCGGTTGCGGCGGCATCCTTCGCTGGCGCTGTGGTGCGGCAATAATGAGGTGTCGCTGGGCATCGCGCATTGGGATTGGCCGACGACGTTCGGCTATCCACCGGAATTGTTCGAGCGGCTGGTCACGGCCAATCGCGACCTGTTCGAGCGGCTGCTGCCCGAGCTGGTCGCCGAGCAGGACCCGGAGCGGTTCTATCTGCCGTCGTCGCCGATCGGCTTCTGGAACGACCCCGCCGACGATTGCCGCGGCGACAATCATTATTGGGGCGTGTGGCATGGCGAGGAGCCGCTGAGCGCCTATGCCGAGCGGGTGCCGCGCTTCATGAGCGAATACGGGTTCCAGTCCTACCCCGACATCGCTTCGGTCGAGCACTTCACCGACCCCGAAGATCGCGTGGTGGGGTCTGCGGTATTGGCGCTGCACCAGAAGCACCCACGCGGCGACGCGATCATCGGGCGGTTTCTGCGTCACCATTACGGCGAACCGCGCGATTTCGCGGCCTTTTGTACGCTCAGCCAGCTGACCCAGGCCGATGGCTTACGCATCGCGTTCGAGGCGCATCGCCGGGCGATGCCGCGCTGCATGGGTTCGCTCTACTGGCAGTTCAACGATTGTTTCCCGGCAATCTCGTGGTCGAGCATCGACTATTACGGCCGGTGGAAGGCGCTGCAGTATCAGGCGGCCCGGTCGTTTGCCCCGCTGATCCTGTCGGCCGAGCCGGTGGACGACGGCTATGCGATCCATGTCGTGTCGGACCTGATCGATCCGATCGAGGCGGAGCTGGTGGCCGAACGGATCGGGTTCGACGGCACGCTGCACTGGCGGCTGGCGGAGCCGATGACGGTAGCTGCGAACACCGCCGCCATCGTCGCGCACGTGCCGGCGGCGGCAGGCGATGTGCTGGTCAGCCGGATCGTCGCGGCTTCGGGCGAACTGGCCCGCGACGTGCGGATGGTGCGCGATGCGACCGCCTGTCGCCTGCCCGATCCGGGGCTGTCGGTGCGGATCGCGGACGGTGCCGTCATGGTGCGCGCGGAGCAGTTTGCGCGGGCGGTGAAGATCGTGGTCGATGCAGGTAATCTGACCGACAATTATTTCGACCTGTTGCCGGGCGAGGAACGGCGGGTGACGTTGCGTGCGGGACGGTTGGCCGACGATGCCGCTGTCGCAGCATCCAGCTTGGTCGATTGGATCGCATGAGGGGAGCGGTTGCCGCTGCCGCGCTAATCGCGGCTGCCCCGGCGGCGGGGCAGGGGGCACCATTGTCGCTGACCATCGACGAACTGCGGCGCTGGACCCCGGACGGGGCGACCGCCGATCCGGGCAATGTCGCGCGGGTACCGGTCGCGCGGCGTTTCGTCGCCCGGCCGCTGCGGCGGGGCGCGGCGATCGATCCGCAGGTCCGCGTGCTCTATGCCCCGGACGGGATGAACGACCTGGGCGGTGAGCGCGGGCGGCAGACACGGTTCAACGGCTATGTCGTCACCCATTGGCCGCAGATCGACACGCTGGCGTGGTTCGCGGGCACGGCGGATCGCGGCATCAACCTGCCGTCTCGCGGCTGGGTGGAGGCGGCGCATCGCAACGGCGTCGAGGTCATCGGCACGGTGTTTTTCGCGCCCGTCGCGTGGGGTGGATCGGCCGAAACCGTCGCGTCCTTCCTGCGCCGCGATGCGCAGGGGCATTTCCCGGCGGCACGGCAGCTGGTGCGGATCGCGCGCCATTATGGCTTCGACGGCTGGTTCGTGAATGCCGAGACTGCGGGCGCAGACGGCGCAGCGATGATCGATTTCATGGCCGAACTCCGCGCGGTCGCACCAGCCGGCATGACGATCCACTGGTACGACGCGCTGCTGCCCGATGGGCGGGTGCGGTGGCAGAACGCGCTGACCCCGGCCAATGCCCGGTTTTTGCAGGACGGGACGCGGCGCACGGCGGACGCGATGTTCCTCAACTACGACTGGACGCGGGCGGGACTGGCCACGGGGGCGGCGCTGGCGGAGCGGATGGGGCGTAGCCGCTACGACGTGTTCATCGGTGCCGACCTGTGGCCGGCACGCGATGCCCAGCCGGCGTTTCGCAACAGCGGCTGGCTGGACGCGCTACGCGAACGACCCGGCGGGCGGGCCTATGGCTCGATCGCGCTGTTCGCGCCGCATTTCAGCTATAGCTGGCCGGGCGATGCCCGCACGCCGCGCTTCAGCGATTTCGCGCAGGACCCCCGCGATGTGGCGCGCTTCGAGGATGCCGAGCGCCGGTTGTTCGCGGGTGACGGGCGCGATCTGGGCAGGGTCGGCGGCACAGGCTGGCCGGGCGTGGCCTCGCTTGCGCCGACCAAAGGGCTGGTGCCGGCCTTGCCCTTCACCACCAGCTTCAACACCGGCCATGGTCGGGTCGAGGCGCGGGGCGGCAGTATCGTTGGCGGCCCGTGGCATGACATGGCGCGACAGGATGCGCTGCCGACGTGGCAGTTCGCGACGCTGGGCGCGCGACTGGTCACGGTCGGTTATGATTACGACGCGCCGTTTCAGGGCGGGTCGTCGCTGCGGATCGCGCCACAGGCGGCGGGCGGGCGGGTGACGGTGCCGCTCTACACGCTGCGGCTGGGGCAGGCGGTCACGGTGACGGCAGTGACGCGGGGCGGGGCGGGCTATGCCGTGCGCGTCGGGCGATCCAGCCGCCCCGTTGTCGCCAGTGCCGGATGGCGACAGACCCGCTGGTGCGTGCGACCGGGCGCGGGGGAGGTGCGCGTGTCGGTCATCGTCCGTCGCGCCGCCCGCCACGCCCTGCACTTGGGTCAGCTGTCGGTCGAGGCCTGCTGCCGGGATTAGAAAGACTCTTGACATATTCACCGTGCGTTGTGCATGTAATCGATTACATTATCAAGGGCAGCTCGAGTCGGCATGAGACCGGACGACTGCGCAGCAGCGAGGCGGGCGGTTCGGGCCGCCGCTGAAAAAGGGGAGGACGGGATGAAGAATTTTCGGATGGGCGAGCACGTGCGGGCGGGGCTGATGACCGGTGTCGCGGTCGCCGGCATGATCGGCTTTGCCACGGCGGCGCAGGCGCAGGCGACGGTCGGGGCCGATCCGGTCGCGACCGATACGCCGGCGACGAATGCCGATGAAGGGCAGGGCGACGGTGAAATCCTCGTCACCGGCTATCGATCGTCGATCGACCGCAACCTGCGCGACAAGCGCAATTCGGCCGCCGTCGTCGAGGTCATCACCGCCGAGGACATCAGCAAATTCCCCGACCGCAACGTCGCCGACGCGCTGCAGCGCGTGCCGGGCGTGGTCATCACCCGTGATGGCGGCGAAGGGCGCACGGTCAGCGTGCGCGGCCTGCAACCCGACCTGACGCTGACGCTGCTCAACGGCAATTACATCGCGTCGTCGGAGACGAACAGCGAGGCGACCCGCTCGTTCAACTTCCTGCTGATGCCGTCGAACCTGCTGGGCAAGGCCGAGCTGTTCAAGTCGTCCGAAGCACGCATCGACGAAGGCGGCATCGGCGGCACGGTGATCCTGCACACCCGCCGTCCGCTCGACCTGCCAGCATGGTCGGGCTTCGTGACGGCCGAGGGCACCTATGCCGACACGACGAAGGGCGTCGATCCGCAGCTGTCGGGTCAGCTGTCGTGGAAGAACAAGGACGAGACGTTCGGCGTGCTGGTCAGCGCGACGTGGCAGAAGCGCCAGACGCGCACGATGAGCGCCACGACCGAGGACTGGCTGTGGTACGATCAGAACCCGGCGCGCAGCGGCGTCGACGTCAACGGCACGCCGTTCTCGCCACAGCCCAGCGAATGGTGGGGCCAGTCGGGCTTCAACGATCAGAATGGCCGGCTATATTCGGGCTTCTTCATGCCGACCGCCGTCAATTTCGGCATCCGCGACGAAAATCGCGAACGGCTGGGCGTCCAGGCGACGGCGCAGTGGCGGCCGACCGATGGGCTGACGCTGACCGCCAATTATTTCCGGTTCAACCTGACCGGCGATTACGTCAACAATTCGCTGAAGATTCCGGAATGGAACATCGCCCGCTTCAACGGGGACGGCAACTGGGCGGGCGGTCGCCTGCTCGACAAGCTGACCTTCGACCCCAGCGGGACGATCGTCACCGGCGCGCAGTTCAGCCTGGTCAACGGCAAGCAATATTATTGCAGCGAGGCACAGGCAGCGGCCGGCGGCCAGCGTCCCGGCGGCTGGGGGCCGGACGATTGCACCGTCCCCACCCCACAGCTGACCGGTGGCTACAGCCGCGAGGAAGCGCTGTCGCAGACCGCCGATTTCGAGGCGGAATATAAGAGCGACAATTTCGTCGGTGCCATCAAGCTCGGCCGCACCTGGTCCGAAGGCGGGCCGTCGATCAACTTCCGCATGTCGGCCAAGCCGCGCGTGGCGGTGAACGGTGCCTATCAGCCCGGCAACCGCTTCAGCGCGTGGGACCTGACCGGCACCCCGACCATGACCTTTTCGCCCGACCTGCAGGATCGCATCCTGGGCGGCCTCGCCGAGATCGATGTCGGGTCGACGGATTCGTCGTGGATCAACACCCGCATCTCGCAATATTATGGTCAGGCCGATGGTACGTGGCTGGTGTCGAACGGGGCGTTCGATTCATTGCAGTTCGGTGTGAAATATCGCGACGGCACGGTGCATCGCAACACCGGCAACACCATCTGGAACTGTCCGGGCACGACCACCCGCTATCAACAGTGCGATACGACGGCCAGCACCGCGCGGCCCGAATTCTTCCTGTCGAACCCGATCACCAACATCCCCGGCGGGTTCGCGGCGAACGTGTTCCCCGGCATCAACTTCACCAATTATCTCAGCTATCTCGACGACCGCTATGGCGGGTCGGTGCGGTTCGAGGAGCCGGACTTCATCTACAATGTGGGTGAAAAGATCTGGTCGGGGTACCTGCAGGCGAACATCAAGAGCGATCGCCTGCGCGGCAATTGGGGCGTGCGGGTCGTTCATACGAACCAGCGCGCGGAATCGACCGATGCGGTCGAACGCTTCCTCGATTATTTCGCCGATGGTCCCGATGGCCGTCCGCTCGCCTGTACGCCGGGTGCGGCCAACCAGATCTGCGAGAGCGGGTTCGTGCGGGCCGAGGTGCGGCAGAAGACGTTCGAGCTGAACACGCTGGAAAAGACCTATACCGACGTTTTGCCCAGCCTGAACCTCGCGTTCGACGCCACGTCGAACCTCGTCGTGCGCGGTGCGGTGGCGAAGGTCATCGCGCGGCCGGCGTTCACCAACCTCGCCTTTCCCGGCGCGCTGAACTTCGTGTCGGAGGAATATAGCAGCGACCGCGTGGCCGGTGGCGGCACCAGCCAGCCCGGCTGGACCGGCAGCGGTTCGAACAAGGACCTGGAAGCGTTCCAGGCATGGCAATACGACATCGGCCTCGAATGGTATTACCATCGCGGATCGGTGATCGGCGTCGGCCTGTTCCGCAAGGACGTGAAGAACTTCGTCGTGCCGGTGTCGCAGGATCAGGCGGTGACGATCGGCGGAGAGACGGTCAACGTCCGCAACTTCTCGACCCAGGCCAATGGGCAGGACGGCGTGTCGCAGGGTATCGAATTCTACGCCCAGCATACGTTCGATTTCGGGGTGGGGTATCAGGCCAACCTGACCTTCAACGACACGAACCTTGCCGCCGTCGTGCTGAACGGTCGGGAGATCGCCAAGTCGCCGCTGGTCGGCAGTGCCGAGAACCAGGCGAACTTCACGCTGTTCTATGAAAACGACAAGTTCCTGGCGCGCGCATCGTACAACCGCCGGGGCGAGGTGGTGAACGGGACGCACAACCAGCTGACGATCTACACCGAACCCTATGAGCAGGTGGACCTGAACGTCGCGTACAACCTGACGCCGCAGCTGGTGCTGACGGCTTCGGTGCTGAACCTGACCAAATCGGAGCTGCGCCAGCATCTGGGCGACGATACGAAGGCCCGTTTCTGGACCAACGGTTATTCCGGCCGCATCCTGTTCGCCGGGGCAACCTTCAAGTTCTGACGGCACGGTACCGGTTCGACGCAGCGCACGGGCTGTGTCGGACCGGTCGCGCTGATACGACCGGCGGCATGCAAAGGGAGCAACGCCGAATGACCGACAACCGCATCCGGACCATCGTCGTGCTGGGCGGCGGCAGCGCCGGCTGGATGGCGGCGGCGGCGCTTGCCACCTATCTGGGGCGCGGCGTGTCGGTGCGGCTGGTCGAATCCGAAGAGGTCGGCATCGTCGGCGTGGGGGAATCGAGTGTCCCCCATATGAAGACGTTCAACAGCGAGACGCTGGGCATCGACGAACGTACATTCGTGACGCGCACCAATGCCACGTTCAAGCTTGGCATCCGCTTCACCGACTGGGGGCGGATCGGCGACAGCTACATCCACGGCTTCGGTACGATCGGACAGGGGCTGGGGCCGCTGCCGTTCCACCAGCTCTGGCTGCGGCGGTTCCTGGCCGGCAAGGCCGCGCCGCTTGGCGACTATTCGCTCCAGACCGTGGCTGCGCCCGCCGGTCGGTTCCAGTGGAACGGCCCGCCGGGTTCGCTGCTGTCGGACATTGCCTATGCCTATCACCTCGACGCCGTGCTCTACGCCCGGTTCCTGCGCGAGCTGGCCGAACGACGCGGGGTCGAGCGGATCGAAGGGAAGGTCGTCGACGTCGAGCAACAGGGTGAGAACGGCCATGTCGCCGCGATCACGCTGGCCGATGGCCGGCGGGTCGAGGGCGAGTTCTTCATCGATTGCTCCGGCTTTCGCGGGGTGTTGATCGAGCAGACGCTGAAGACCGGCTATCTCGACTGGCGACACTGGCTGCCGTGCGACCGGGCGTTCGCGGTCCCGTCGGAGACGGTCGGGCCGCCCATGCCCTATACCGAAGCGGCGGCGCGCTCGTCCGGATGGCAATGGCGCATTCCGTTGCAGCACCGGGTCGGCAACGGCCATGTCTATTCGAGCGCGTATGAAAGCGACGAGCAGGCGATGGCGACGCTGCTCGATACGCTGCAGGGACAGGCGCTCGACGTACCGCGCCAGTTGCGGTTTACGGCGGGGCGGCGGGTGAAGGCCTGGAGCGGCAATGTCGTGGCGCTGGGCCTTGCCGCCGGGTTCCTCGAACCGCTGGAATCGACCGGCATCTATCTGGCGCAGGCAGGTATCCGGCGATTGCTGGGCCTGTTTCCCGGGCGCGACTTCGACCCGGCGCTGGCCGATCGGTTCAACCGGGAAACTGCGCTCGAATATGAGCGTACCCGCGACTTCCTGGTACTGCATTACAAGGCAACGACGCGCGACGACACGCCGTTCTGGCGCTATTGCCGGACGATGGACGTGCCCGATCCGCTGCGCGAGGCGATCGAGCTGTTCCGCGCCGATGGCCGCTATTTCCGCAATGGCGAGGATTTCTTCGCATTGCCCAGCTGGGTGCAGGTGATGATCGGACAGGGGATCGTGCCCGCCGATTACCACCCGATCGTCGATGCCATGCCCGAGGGGCATCTCGACCAGTATCTGGCGCGGGTACGGGGCGACATCGCCGGCGCGGTCGCCGCCATGCCGCCGCACCACCAGTTCATCGACCACCATTGCAAGGCGACGGTTGCCTGACCGCCCGCCCACCCTGTTTACCAACGGAGACTGCCCGATGCCGACCGACCGCCGCACGTTGATGACGCAGGGCGCGCTGCTGGGCGCGGGGCTGGCGACCGGGGGTTTCGCGACGGCGCAGGGCAAGCCGGCCTTTGCGAGCAAGCGCCCGGCACCCGCCGACCGCCGGTTCGTGAGCAAGTCGGTCGAGCAGGAGATCGCGCGGGTCAGCGGGATGATCGCCGATCCCGAACTGGCGTGGCTGTTCGCCAACGCCTATCCCAACACGCTCGACACCACGGTGCGGATGGGGATGGTCGGGGGCAAGCCCGACAGCTTCGTCATCACCGGCGACATCCCCTGCCTGTGGCTGCGCGATTCGGCGGCGCAGGTGAAGTCGTACCTGCATCTGGCGCCGAGGGACGCGAAGCTGCGCGAGCTGTTCCGCGGGCTGATCGCGCGTCACGCCCGCTCGGTCCTGATCGACCCCTATGCCAATGCCTTCATGGAAGACCCGACCGCCAAGACCTCGCTCGAATGGGCCAAGGTCGACGAAACCGAGATGAAGCCGGGGGTGGCGGAGCGGAAGTGGGAGATCGATTCGCTCTGCTATTCGATGCGGCTGAGCCATGGATACTGGTCCACCACCCGCGACGCCGCGCCGTTCGACGCGACCTGGGCGGAGGCGATGCGCGCGATCGTGCGCACCTTCCGCGAACAGCAGCGCAGGCAGGGCCCCGGACCCTACAAGTTCCAGCGCGCGAGCCGTCAGCCGACCGAGACGCTGCTCGCCGGCTATGGCGCGCCGACGCGCAAGGTGGGCATGATCCATTCGGGCTTCCGCCCGTCAGACGATGCCTGCCAGTATCCGCTGTTCGTGCCGGCCAACATGTTCGCGGTGACGACGCTGCGCGAAATGGCGCAGGTCGCCAACGAGGCGCGCAAGGACGCCGCGCTCGCCAACGATGCGACCGCGCTGGCGAACGAGGTCGCCGCCGCCGTGGCGCAGCATGGCACGATGCGGCTGCCCGACGGGCGCGACGTGTGGGCCTATGAGGTCGATGGCTTTGGCAATGCGATCTTCATGGACGATGCGAACGTGCCCTCGCTCTCCAGCCTCGCGTGGCTCGGCTGCGTCGCCCCGACCGACGCGCGGTGGCAGCGGACGGCGGCGGCGGCATGGAGCGAGGCGAACCCGTGGTTCTTCAAGGGGCGCGCGGGCGAGGGGATTGGCGGGCCGCACCAGGGCATGGACTATATCTGGCCGATGTCGCTGATCGTGCGCGGGCTGACCGCCACCGACGATGCGACGGGCGAGGGGATTGGCGGGCCGCACCAGGGCATGGACTATATCTGGCCGATGTCGCTGATCGTGCGCGGGCTGACCGCCACCGACGATGCGACGATCCTCAAATGCCTCGCGACGCTGAAGCGCACCCATGCCGGCACCGGCTTCATCCACGAGGCGTTCGAAAAGGACGATGCGGCCAAGTTCACCCGCGACTGGTTCGCCTGGGCCAATGGCCTGTTCGGCGAGTTCATCCTCCACCTCGCCGCCACCCGGCCGCAGCTGCTCAGGGCACCGCTCGACCGCATCGCCGTTTGACATAGGGGGCTTGTCCGGGCGGCGGAAAGGAATATGTACCAGCCGTTATGGAAAAGACCGTCACGGCCGCCGCCAAGGGCCGCCCCAGAGAATTCTGCACCGACCGGGCGCTGGCAGCGGCGCTCGGCGTCTTCTGGTCCAAGGGCTATGACGGCGCGTCGATGGCCGAGCTGACCGACGCGATGGGGATTACCAAGCCCAGCCTGTACGCCGCGTTCGGCAACAAGGAGGCGCTGTTCCACAAGGCGCTCGACCTCTATGAAGCCGAGAAGCTGGAATATATGCGCAAGGCATTGCAGCAGCCGACCGCGCGCGGCGTCGCCGAAACCATCCTGCGCGGCGCGATCGAGGCGCAGACCAGCAGTTGCGATCCCAAGGGGTGCCTGGGCGTCATCAGCATGAATGCGTGCGGGGCCGAGGCGGGGTCGATCAAGGCCGATATCCTGCAGCGGCGCGCGTCGTCGCAGGCCGCACTGGTCGAACGGTTTGAACAGGCCAAGCGCGACGGCGACCTGCCCGACCATGTCGATATCGCCGGCCTGACCGGATATCTTTTCGCGATCCTGCAGGGGATGGCGGTGCAGGCCGGATCGGGCGCGACCCGTGCCGATCTGGAGCGCGTGGCCGCGACCAGCCTGATGATGTGGCCGGGGCGATAGTATATTCTACCGACCGGTATAAAAGTCATTGACGGCTCGTTTCGCTGTTAATATACCGGTCAGTATAGAAGGGGTGGCCGACGTGACCGCCTCCGGCTTTCGCAAGGATGCCGCTATGCCCGAACCTGCTTTCCGCGCGTCGTCCCGGTAATTCGGCGGCACGCGCCACCCATTTTTCATCGTCGACAGACCTGCCCCCGCCCGGTGACCGTGCCGTGGGGAGCGACGGTCTGCGTCCAGCTATTCGGCGTCACCCGCAAGGGGCCTTGGCGGCGGCACGACGTTGCCTGCCGGGCGAGGGATGCTGCCGCAAACGGGAGGAACTTCATGGCCTATCTTCATTTCTCCAGCGATCCGATCCTGTCGCCCTTCATCGGTGCCGATGTCATGGCGCCCGATGCCAGCCCCAAGAAAGCCGCCGCGACCGGGCTGACCGCGCTCGAATGGTCGGTCGTCGCGCTGGCGCAAGGCGATCGGATGGCGTCGCTGCGCGAACCGTCGCCCCTGTCGATCGCGCTGGGCCGGGTGTTCGGGCGGGGCGGTCGGTCGCCGACGCTGGCCGATCCCCGGCTGGAGGCGCTGCGACGCATGGCGGTGCTGAGCTGGCATCGCGGCTTTGCGGTGCCGACCCACGAACTGACCGCGTTCCTGCGCGCCGGCTTCACCACCGAACAATATGAAACGATGGTGGCAAGCATCGGCGCCGCGGTGTCGGACGCACGGACCCGGCGGCACGGCGATCACTGATCGCGGCTGGAGCGGTTTCCGCCCATCTTGCACCACCGTCATCGCCCTGCGGGCGACCGCTGACGCGGCGGAGGTCATCCAATATGGTCGGAAACCGCTCTATCTGGCGAACAGCAACGTCACGCGCAGCCCCGGCCGGTTGTCGGCGACCGCGATCGACAGACCCAGCCGCTGGGCTGCGGAACGGACGATCGCGAAGCCCAGCCCGCTGCCCTCGCTCCCCTGGCTGCTCGACAGGCGGGTGAAGCGGTTGCCCAGCCGCTCCAGATCGGCGGCGGGCAGGCCGGGTCCGTCATCGGCGACGGTGACCGCAACCCCCTGTGGCGTCGTCGCCAGTGCGATCACCACCCGGCCGCCGCGCCGGTTATAGCGGATCGCGTTGTCGAGCAGGTTCGACAGGATTTCGAACAACAGGGTGCGGTGGCTCTGGACGCTCGGCGCGTCGTCGGCGTCGAGGTCGACCTCGACCCCCGCCTCGATCGCCTGCGCGATGCGGCGGTTGAGGACGGCGATGGCCAGCTCGCGCAGGTCGACCGGTTCGAACGGCGGGGCGGTCCCGGCTTCTTCCGCGCGGGCGAGGGCCAGCAGCTGCTTGACCAGATGTTCCAGCCGGTCGGCGGCGTCGGCGATTTCGCCCAGTGCCGCCGGGTCGCCGCGCCGGGCCAGCGTCACCTGTAACTTCAATACCGCCAGCGGGGTCCGCATCTGGTGCGAGGCATCGGCGGTGAAGCGGCGCATGCCCGCGGTCGCGCTGTCCAGTCGGGCGAGGAGGTGGTCGAACGCCTGCGCCAATGGTCGCAGTTCGACCGGCAACGGCCCGGTGGCGAGCGGCGACAGGTCGGGCGTCGCGCGGGTATCGCGTGCCGCGACCACGCCGCGCAGGCGGGACAGGGGGCGCAGACTCCATCCGAGTGCCGGACGGATCAGCAGCATCGCGACGCCGATCAGCGCGAGTTCGCCGACGATCAGCGCCAGCAACAGCCGGCGTTGCAGCGCGTGGCGGCCGTCCAGCGTCTCGGCCACCTGCACGATCACCGGCTGGCCGATACGCGGTAGCGAGCGGCGGACCTCGGCGATGCGGATCGGCTGGTCGCGGTAGCTGGCGTCGCGAAAGCGGGGCATGTCGAGTGCCAGGTCGGCGATGCGCGGCGCGGACAGGTCGGCATAGCCGGTCAGCAGCCGGTCCCCGACCGCGATGCGGTAATATACATTGTCGCGCTCGCTATTCTCCAGCATCCCGAATGCGGCGGCGGGCAGGTCCATGGTGACCTCGCCCGCCTCCACCTGCACCGTCTCGGCGATGGCGCCCAGCGCGCCGCCCAGCACGCGGTCGTTGGTGCGCCGCACGACATCGGCGATCAGCGCCGCGCCCGCGACCCCCAGCAGGACGGCGATGGCGAGCATCGGCGCCAGCATCGCGGCCAGCAGCCGGGTGCGCAGCGCCGGGGCGCGGCCGGGATCAGCCGGCATCGAGCAGATAGCCGACGCCGCGCACCGTGCGGATCGCCGGCCCGTCGGGGGCGAGCTTGCCGCGCAGCCGGGTGATGTTCACCTCGATCGCGTTGGGGCCGACCGGATCGTCATAGCCGAACACTTCGGATTGCAGCGTTTCGCGCGGCACGATCTGTCCGGCGCGGGTGGCGAGCGCGTCCAGCACCGCCCATTCGCGCCGTCTGAGGTCCAGCATCCGTCCGCCGACCTGCGCTTGTCCGGTCGAGCGGTTGAGGGAGAGGGTGCCGATGACCAGTTCGGGCACTGGATCGCCGCCGCGCCGCCGGCCGAGTGCGCGGATGCGCGCCTCCAGCTCCTCGGGCGCGAAAGGTTTGCGCAGGTAATCGTCGGCACCGAGGTCCAGCCCGCGCACCCGGTCGTCCAGCGCGTCGCGTGCGGTCAGCATCAGCACCGGCACCTTGTCGCCCCGCCGTCGCAACGCCTGCAACACCGCGAACCCGTCCATGTCGGGCAGGCCGACGTCGAGCACGACCAGCGCATAGGGTTCGGTCGCCAGCACCATCAGCGCATCCTCGCCGCCGCCCACATGGTCGACCGCATGGCCCGCGCCGCGCAGCAGCGCGACGATGCTGCGCGCCAGCGGCGCGTCATCCTCGACGATCAGGATTCGCATCGGGACGCCGTGCGGTGAAAGGCGGGTGACAGGTTCGGTTCGTACGACATGCTGCAAGCTTACCCGAACCCAGATGCGGGAAGCGAGAGGACCTGGATGAAAGCTCTTACGATCCTGTTGGCGATCCTGTTCGGATATGCGGTGCCGGCCACGGCGCAGCGGCCGGCGGGCTATCCGCGATCCTATGACGCACTGGTCGATGCCGCGCGGGCGGAACGCGGCGTGCGCGTCTATGGCAATGCCGATGCCGCGGCGATGGCGCCGCTGATCGCGCTGTTTCAGCGCACCTATCCCGGTGTCCGCGTCCGCTACGAAGACCTCGAGTCGCGCGAAATCTATCGCCGGGTCGTCATGGAAGCGCGCAGCGGCCGGCCGGGCGCCGATCTGGTCTGGTCGTCGGGCATGGATTTGCAGGCGAAGCTCATCAACGATGGCTATGCCCAGGCGTATCAAAGCCCCGAAAAACCGGCGCTGCCGTCGAACGCGGTGTGGAAGAACATGGGGTATGGCGTCACCGCCGAGCCGGTCGCGTTCGTCTATAATCGCCGGCTGATCCCCGCCGGGCGCGTGCCGCGCACGCACGAGGCGTTCGAGGCGCTGCTGCGCGCGGGGCGCGTGCCGCTGACCGGCAAGGTCGCGACCTATGATCCGGCGCGATCCAATGTCGGCTATCTGTATCTGACCGAGGATTATGCGATCACCCGCGATACCCGGTCGCTGGTGCAGGCGATGGCGGCGATGCGGCCGTGGTTGTCGGCGACGACCGAGCCGATGCTGGCGGCGGTGGCCGACGGGCGGATCGCCATCGCGTATAATGTCGTCGGCCCCTATGCGCTGGCCGCGGCGAAGCGCGATCCCCGGATGGGGGTGGTGTTCCCGCGCGACTATACCCTGATCGCCTCGCGCGTCGCGTTCATCGCCCGCGATGCGCAGCGGCCGGCGGCGGCCAAGCTGTTCCTCGATTTCCTGCTGTCGCGCGACGGGCAGACGCTGCTGGCGAAGCAATGGCTGCTGCCGGTGCGCAGCGATATCCGCGCGCCGCGCCTGTCCACCGAACAGCAGCGCCCGATCCGGGTCGGCCCCGGCCTGCTCGTCAATCTCGATACGATCAAGCGTCGGCGATTCCTCGCCGAATGGCGCGCGATCCTGACCCAAGGAACCAAGTGATGACGTTGTTTCGTAGCGGTTGCGCGATCGCGGCGCTGATCTGTGCCACCCCGGCATTGGCGCAGACGCCGAGCCAGGAAGAACTGGCCGCGCTGGTGAAGGCGCAGGCCGCGGAGATCGCGGCGCTGCGCACCCGGCTCGACCGGCTGGAGGGCGCGCAGGTCGCCGCTGCCCAGCCGGCACCGGCCCCGGCGACCGCACCGGTTGCGGTGGCACAGGCCCCGGTCCCGGTTCCGTCGCAGACCGGCCGCAATGTCACCAGCCCGTTCGCGCCGCAGCTGGTGCCGCCCGGCCCGGCCGAGCGCGACGTGGCGCAGGCGCGACAGGCCAATGCGGCGGGCGTCACCACCGAATGGGGCGCGGGGCTGCCGGTGTTCCACTCGGCGGACGGCATCTACACGTTCAAGCCGCGCGGGCGCATCCTGACCGATGTCAGCTCGACCTTCGGATCGGACTATACCGGCCGCAACATCACCACGACGGGGATGCGTGCGCTGCGCCTCGGCCTCGAAGGCGGGGTGGGGACGCATTTCTTCTACCAGTTCGAAACCGATTTTTCGGAGAACGAGGTCGACATCGTCACCGCGTTCATCGGCTGGCGCAACCGGATCGCACCCGGCCTCGATTACGATGTGCGCGCCGGCCACCTGTTCAACGATCGCGGGTTCGAAGGGTCGACGGGTTCGGACTCGACGCCGTTCATGGAACGCACCGTCGTGTCGACCGCGATCATCCCGCAGCGCGGCTTCTACGGCGTCGGCATCATGCCGCGCCTGTTCTGGAAGACGGGTCACGCGTCGCTGACCGTCACCGGCGACCGGATCGACGGCAACCAGTCGGGCAATGACAGCCGCACCGCGCTCGCCCGCGTCCACTGGAACCCGATCAAGACCGGCAACAGCGTCCTGCACCTGGGCGCATGGGGCTTTGACGAGGGGCTGGCGGCGGGTGCCACGACGCTCACCCGCAACACGGTGATCGGCGGGCGCTTCAACGGGGCGCTGCGCGTGTCGTCGGGGACGCTGACCGGCGGCACCGGCACCACCGGATACGGCCTCGAACTCGGCGGCTATGTCGGCCCGGTGTGGCTGATGGGCGAGGCAGGGCAGCGGCATGCGCGCCTCGACGCCGGCCGCCCCGATTTCGTCAGCAAGGCGTGGAGCCTGTCGGGGGGCTGGTTCATCACCGGCGACCTGCCGCCCTATAACCCGCGCTTGGGCAGTTTTGGCCAGCCCAAGGTGCTGCGCCCGATCTTCGAAGGCGGACCCGGCGCGATCGAGCTGACCGCACGCTACGAAAATCTCGACTACACCGACCTGCTGACCGGCGGGCAGGGGTGGGCGGCGACGATCGGCGCCAACTGGTATCTCAACAGCTTCACCCGCTTCCAGGCCAATCTGGTGCACTGGAACACCGACAATCGCGCCGGTGCCTATGTCGGGCCCGATGACGGCCAGACCGTCATGACCCGTATCGCCGTCACCTTCTGATCCTTCAGGGAGCATTACGCCCATGAACCTCGCGCTGCTCGGCTTCCTGATGGTGGCCACCTTCATGACGCTCATCATGACCAAGCGGATGACCCCGCTGGTCGCGCTGATTACCGTCCCCACCGCCTTTGCCCTGTTCGCCGGTTTCGCCGGTGGTTTGGGCGACATGATGATCGACGGGATCAAGAACCTTGCGCCGACCGGCGTGATGCTGCTGTTCGCGATCCTGTTCTTTTCGATCATGACCGATACCGGTCTGTTCGACCCGCTGGTCAACCGGCTGTTGAAGGTCGTGCATGGCGACCCGCTGCTGATCCTGGTCGGTACGGTCGTGCTGTGCGCGATCGTCAGTTTGGATGGCGATGGGTCGACGACCTACATCATCACCATCGCCGCGCTGCTGCCGCTCTACAAACGCTATGACATGAACCGGCTGTACCTGTGCTGCCTGCTGATGAGCACCAGCGGGGTCATGAACCTGACGCCGTGGGGCGGGCCGACCGCGCGGGCCGCCAGCGCGCTGAAGCTCGATCCGGCCACGCTGTTCCTGCCGCTGATTCCCGGCATGATCGCCGGTCTCGCCTTCCTGATCGGCCTTGCCATCTGGTTCGGGCGCAAGGAACGCCGCCGCATCGGGCACGTCAAGGCTAACGAGCCGACTGCCTTCACCGGCATGGCCGTGTCGCAGTTTCCCGAAGCCCGCCGCTATCACCTGCGCTGGTTCAACGGCGCGCTGACCGTCGCGCTGATCGCCGGGCTGGTGCTGGGCGTGCTGCCGCTGTCGGTGCTGATGATGCTGGCGTTCGCGATCGCGATGATCGTCAACTATCCGCAGGTCGCCGAACAGAAGGAGCGGATCGCCGCGCATGCCGGCAACGTCCTGTCGGTCGTGTCGCTGATCTTTGCCGCCGGCATCTTCACCGGCATCCTGTCGGGCACCGGCATGGTCGAGGCGATGAGCAAGGAAGTCGTCGGCTTCATCCCGCCCGCTCTCGGGCCGTACATGGCGCCGATCACCGCGCTGCTAAGCCTGCCGTTCACCTTCTTCATCTCGAACGACGCCTTCTATTTCGGGATGCTCCCGATCCTTGCCGAAGCCGGTTCGCACTACGGCGTCGAGCCGATCGCGATTGCCCGCGCGTCGCTGATGGGGCAGCCGGTCCACTTGCTCAGCCCGCTGGTGCCGTCGACCTATCTGCTCGTCAGCCTCGCCGGTATCGACCTCGCCGATCATCAGCGTTTCACGCTGATCCCGGCGACGGTGGTCTGCGTGGTGATGACGGTCGTCGGTATGGTCGTGCTCGCCTTTCCGTTCGTCAGCTGACGCCATGTCCGACCTCTGGAACCAGATCGTCAGCGATTTCGCCAATATCGGCAGTCCGTCCGCCCTTGCGGCATTCGGACAGGTCGTGCTGATCGACGTGATGCTGGCCGCCGACAATGCGATCGTCGTCGGGGCACTGGCCGCCGGGTTGCCGGCGGACATGCGGCGCAAGGTGATCTTGATCGGCGTCGGCGCGGCGCTGCTGCTGCGCGTCGCCTTTGCGCTGCTGGTCACGCAGCTGTTGCAGGTGACCGGCCTGGTCTTTGCCGGCGGGCTGCTGCTGGTATGGGTCGCGTGGAAGATGTGGCGCGAGTTGCGTGCGGGCGGGGGTGAGGATGCGGTGGTGCAGGCCGCGCCGCGCAGCTTCGCCAGTGCCGCCTGGGCCGTTGCCATCGCCGATGTGTCGATGAGCCTCGACAATGTGCTGGCGGTGGCGGGCGCGGCGCGGGACCATCCCGGCATCCTCGCGGTCGGGCTGATCCTGTCGGTCGCGCTGATGGGGATCGCCGCCAACGTGCTGGCGCGCGTGATCGAACGCTATCGCTGGGTCGCCTATGTCGGCCTTGCCGTCATCCTCTATGTCGCGTGCCGGATGATCGTCGAGGGGCTGACCGACCCGGCGCGCGGGCTGCTGACGTTATTCGCCTGACCTTGCAGGAGCTTCCATGATCCATCCTTCGATACCGCTCGTCCTGCTGCCCGCCATGGGCTGTGACGGTCAGCTCTGGGCACGGCAGGTCGTCGACCTGGGCGATGTGACGCATCCCGAACTCGGCGATCTTTCCGTCGACGACAGCCTGTCGGCGATGGCGGCGCGGGTGCTGGCCCATGCCCCGCCGCGCTTCGCGGTCGCAGGCGTCAGCCTGGGCGGCTATGTCGCGCTGGAGATGATCCGCCAGGCGCCCGAGCGGGTGCAGCGGGTCGCGCTGTTCGGGACGCGCGCCTCGATGGAAATGCGGGCGCGGACGGTCGGCGAACAGGGGCTGCTTGCCACGGCACCCCATGCCGACCCGATGCTGACGCCGATCATCAGCGGCCCCGTGCAGGCGATGGCCGAGCGGGTGGGGGCGGAGGTGTTCGAACGGCAGCAGCGCGCGCTGCTTGCCCGGCCCGACCTCGACGCCGCCATTGCCGCGGTGCGGGTGCCGACGCTGGTCGCGGTCGGGGACCGTGACCGTATCTGCCGGGTCGCGGATGCGCAGGCGCTGGCCGATCGCATTTTCGGTGCGCGCTTCCACGTCATCCGCAATTGCGGGCATCTGTCGCCGATGGAGCGGTCGGGCGAGGTCACGATGCTGCTGCGCGACTGGCTGGGCGAGGGCTGAGCGCAAAGGATCGACGCGGCCGATAAAGCCCGTACAAGGGCTGTCCCCGATCGCTGCCCGAGAAGTCGATGTCCGATACCCTGAAGGTACTGCTGCAACATGTCCTGCCCAAGCAGCGGCTGACCGTCCTTGCCGGGCGCATCGCCGGTGCGCGGGGCGGGGCGATGACTACGCGGCTGATCCGCTGGTTCGTCGGCAAATATGGTGTCGACATGGGGGAGGCGGCGAACCCGGACATCGCCAGCTATGCGACGTTCAACGACTTCTTCACCCGCCCGCTGAAACCCGGTGCCCGCCCGATCGCGGCGGCGGATTTCGTCTGCCCGGTCGACGGGGCGATCAGCCAGCTGGGGCCGATCGACGATCATCACATGGTGCAGGCGAAAGGGCATCGCTTCACCACCACCGATCTGGTCGGCGGCGATGCGGAACTGGCCGGGCGGTTCCAGCATGGCAGCTTCGCCAACCTGTACCTGTCGCCAAAGGATTATCACCGGCTGCACATGCCCTGCGACGGGCGGCTGCGGCGGATGATCCATGTGCCGGGTGCGCTGTTCTCGGTAAACCCGGTCACCGCGCGCGGCGTGCCGAACCTGTTCGCCCGCAACGAGAGGGTGGTGTGCGTGTTCGAGTCCGCCGAACATGGCCTGTTCGTCATGGTGCTGGTCGGCGCGACGATCGTCGGCAGCATCGCGACCCCGTGGCACGGCGTCGTCAATGCCAAGCGTACGGGCAAGCTGTCCGACTGGCGCTATACCGACCGCGATATCACGCTGGCGAAGGGCGAGGAGATGGGGCGCTTCCTGCTCGGGTCGACCGTCGTGATGCTGTTCGAAAGCGACCGGATCGCGTTTGCGCCCGACTGGGTACCCGAGCGGACCGTGCGGCTGGGCGAGCCGATGGGCGATCGTCCACGCTGAGGGTGGCCGGGACAGCGCCAGGCCTTCACTGAACCGATATGTTCCGACCGATCGCGGTCCGTCGGGGTGCGTCCGTAGCCTGACAACGCAATCAACGTGTCCATCCTGCATCACCCCATGAGAATGTTCACATAAAGCATTACGGCCAGCTTGACTTGGCTGGGTGCCTATTCAAGTGAACGTTCCCAATAAGCGCACAAATTGGAATGCGCGGGCTTTTAGGGGAGGAATGACATGCGTGGCACCGCCACTCGCACCGTTTCGCGTTGGATGATCGGCGCATCTGCCGGCGCACTGGTCGCCGTATCGGCGCCCGCCTTCGCACAGGATGCCACCGCAGTGCCGGTCGCGGCGGACGCGCAGGACACGCCCGCCCAAGCCGAAGGCGACGAGATCCTCGTCACCGGCATCCGCGCCAGCCTTCGCGACGCGCTGAACATCAAGCGCAATGCGCAGGGCGTGGTCGACGCGATCAGCGCCGAGGATATCGGCAAGTTCCCCGACACCAACCTCGCCGAATCGCTCCAGCGCATCACCGGCGTGTCGATCGACCGCGCCAATGGCGAAGGCTCGACCGTCACCGTGCGCGGCTTCGGTCCCGAATATAACCTGGTCGTGCTGAACGGCCGCCAGCTGCCGACCTCGACGCTGGGCGACGGCGCCAGCGCGCCGGCGTCGCGTTCGTACGACTTCGCCAACATCGCATCCGAAGGGATCGCCGGGGTCGAGGTCTACAAGACTGGCCGCGCCGCCGTGCCGTCGGGCGGCATCGGCTCGACGATCAACATCAAGACGCCGCGCCCGCTCGACCGTCCCGGCATCCGCGGATCGGTCGCGGCCAAGGGCATGGTCGACACGTCGCAGAACGGCAAGGATCAGATCACGCCGGAACTGTCGGGCGTGTTCAGCAGCACCTTCGGCAGCGAGGACCAGTTCGGCTTCCTGGTGTCGGGCAGCTATCAGAAGCGCAACGCCAGCGTGAATACCGGGTCGGTCGGCTTCGGCAATGCGTTCCTCGGCACCGAAAACGACTGGGGAACGCTGGGTGCCGAAGGGCCGAACGTCATCAACCGTCCGGGTCCGACCGACGTGTACGAAGTGCCGCAGAGTGCGGCCTACAACCTGACCGACATCCGCCGCGAGCGGATCAACGGGCAGGTCGTGCTGCAGTACCGTCCGGTCGAATCGCTGACCGCCACGGTCGACTTCACCTATTCGCGCAACAAGGTGGAGGCGCGCGACAGCAGCGTCGGCATCTGGTTCAACTTCGGCGACACGACCAGCGAGTGGACCGATGGCCCCGCCGCCGGCCCGGTGTTCTACACCGAGCGCTTCGGGCCGGGTAAGGACCTGTCGTACAGCGGCTCGCTGACCGCCAATGTCAGCGAGAACAAGTCGCTGGGCGGCAACCTGAAATGGGAGGCGCCGGGCGGCGTCACCGTGACGCTCGACGCGCATCATTCGACCGCGGAATCGAAGCCGACGAACAAGTTCGGCTCCAGCACCTCGGTCGGCTCGGCGATCTTCGGCGTCGCGTCGCAGACGGTGGACTTCACCAAGGACCTGCCGGTCATCTCCTACGTGATGCGTCCGGGGATCGATGCGCTGAATCCGGCGAACATCAACGCGACTGGCAATTCGTTCCGCAACGCGTATTTCCGCGACGAGATCAATCAGGTGCAGCTGAGCGGTCATTACGACCATGACGGCGACTTCCTCGATTCGATCGATTTCGGCTTCTCGTACGTCAACAACAAGGTCCGCTCGGCCTACGGCTTCGTGCAGAACGATACCTGGGGCGGCGTCGGCACGCCGGCGGACCTGCCCGACGACCTGTTCACCCGCGTCTCGCTGCCCGACAAGTTCCGGGGCGTCGACGGGGCGAAGGACGGGATCATCCCGGCCTATTACAAATTCGATTTCGAACGGATGGTCGGCCTGCTCGACCAGAAGTTCGGCATCTGCGGGGGCGATGGCAACTGCCTCGCCCCGTTCGAGGCCGATCGCCGCATTACCGAAAAGACGATTTCGCCGTTCATCCAGGTCAACAACGCGTTCGACCTGCTCGGCCGTCGTGCGCACCTGATCGCAGGCGTGCGCTATGACCAGACGACGGTCAGCTCGGCCTCGCTGACCCCGATCCCGGTCGGCACGGCATGGGTCGCGCAGGGCGAGTTCAACATCGTCTATTCAAACCAGAGCAACTTCCTGACCAACAAGGGCAGCTACGACAACTGGTTGCCGGCGGTCGATTTCGACATCGAGGTGCTGAACAACGTCAAGCTCCGCGGATCGTACAGCCACACCATCACCCGCGCGGACTATAGCAGCCTGCAGGGTGGCCTTACGCTCAACCGCCAGTTCGGCATCGCCGGCGGCGGCGGGTTGCAGGGTAATCCGAACCTAGTGCCGTTCCTGTCGAAGAACATCGATGTGTCGGCCGAGTGGTATTACGCCCCGACCAGCTATGTCTCGGCCGGCTATTTCCGCAAGAAGGTGAGCAACTTCATCAACTCGCAGGAAGTGCAGCGTTCGGCGTTCGACCTGCGCGATCCGGCCGATGGCCCGCGTTTCCGTGCGGCGCAGGCGGCACTGGGCGGTACCACCGATACGGGCCGCATCCGCGACTATATCCTGCGCAACTTCACGCAGGGCGTGGAGGTTGCGCGCAATGCGGCGGGGCAGCCGATCCTTGACGTGAACGGCTATTATACCGGGCGCATCCTAGGGCTGGCCGAAGACGGGCTGGTCGACTTCCGCGTCGGCACGCCGTTCAATTCGGACCAGACGGCGACGCTGGACGGGTTCGAATTCGCGATCCAGCACAGCTTCTGGGACACCGGCTTCGGCACGATCCTGAACTATACGATCGTTCGCGGCGACGCGAAGTTCAACAACGCGCTCGACCCCAATGTCGGCCAGTTCGCGCTGGCTGGTCTCAGCGACAGTGCGAACGCGGTACTGTTCTACGACAAGGCCGGGTTGCAGGGGCGTGTCGCGTATAACTGGCGCGACAAGTTCTACGCCGGGGGCAACCCCAACCCGCTGTACGTCGAAGCGTATGGCCAGATCGATGCGAGCGTCAGCTACGAGTTCCGCAAGGGGCTGACCCTGTTCGCCGAAGCGATCAACCTGACCGGCGAAGGGCGTCGCGGGCATCGCCGCAACGAAAACTTCGTGACGTTCGCGCAGCCGGGCTTCGCGCGCTATACCGGCGGCGTGCGCTTCAGCTTCTGACGCCACGAAGCGTTACCGGGCGGCCGTGTGCCGCCCGGTAACCGGAGACGGGACCAGTATAGCGTGACGCAGCGGGTAAGACGGATCGTGGTCGTCGGCGGGGGCACCGCCGGGTGGCTGGCGGCATGCCGCATCGCGGCGGCGGCCGACCGGCAGGCCGATGCGCCACTGTCGGTCACGCTGGTCGAATCCCCCGACGTCGCCACGATCGGCGTGGGCGAGGGGACGTGGCCGACGATGCGCGGCACGCTGGCGCGGATCGGCATCGACGAAGCGACCTTCCTGCGCGCCGCCGGTGCGTCGTTCAAACAGGGGTCGCGCTTTGACGGGTGGCGCACCGGCGCGCCCGATGACTTTTATTACCACCCCTTTACCGCCCCTGCCGATTTGCCCGCCGCCGACCTGCTGCGGGGATGGAGCGAGGGGCGTTTCGCTGAAGCGGTCTGTGCCCAGCCGCTGGTCTGTGCTGACGACCTCGCCCCGCGCCAGCCGGCGATGCCGCCCTATGCCGGGGCGCTCAACTATGGCTATCACCTCGACGCGGGCAAGTTCGCGGCGCTGTTGCGCGATACCGCCTGCAACCGGCTGGGCGTGACCCATGTCCGCGATCATGTGACGGCGGTCGAGGCGGGCGAGGGTGGCGATATCGCCGCCGTCGTCACGCGGCAATCGGGGCGGATTGCGGGCGACCTGTTCCTCGACTGCACCGGCCATGCCGCGCTGCTGATCGGTGGCCATTACGGGATCGGGACGATCGATCGCACGCCGATCCTGTTCAACGACCGCGCGTTGGCGGTGCAGGTGCCGGTCGCGCCCGACAGCCCGATCGCATCGCAGACCAACGCCACCGCGCACGACGCCGGCTGGCTCTGGGACATCGGCCTGCCCAGCCGGCGCGGGGTCGGTTGCGTTTATGCGTCCGATCACCTCAGCGACGATGCGGCGGCGGCGACCCTGCGTGGCTATTTGTCGCGCACCGCGCCGGGCGTCGATCCCGACCACCTGTCGTTTCGCCAGCTGCGCTTCCGCTCGGCGCATCGCGAGCGGTTCTGGCAGGGGAATTGCGTGGCGATCGGCTTGTCGGCCGGTTTCCTCGAACCGCTTGAAGCGTCGGCGATCGTGTTGATCGAGCTGTCGATCGATGCGCTGCTCGACCGCTTCCCGGCGGAGCGGGGGGCAATGGCGCAGCATGCGGGGCGGTTCAATGCGCTGTTCCGCTATCGCTGGGACCGGATCGTCGATTTCCTGAAGCTGCATTATGTGCTGAGCGAGCGCGACACGCCGTACTGGCGGGCGCACCGCGACCCGGCGAGCTGGACCGGCTCGTTGCAGGACCAGCTGGACCTGTGGCGGACCCAACCGCCGTCGCCCGCCGACTTCGCCCATGCGGACGAGGTGTTTCCGGCGGCCAGCCACCAATATGTGCTGTACGGCATGGGGTTCGCTCCGCCGCCCGCCGGTCCGCTGCGTGCCGCGCCAGGTGCCGAAGCTGCGCTGCATCAGGTGCGGCAACGCGCCCGGACGCTCGCCGCCAGCCTGCCGACCAACCGCGCCTATCTGCGCGCGCTCACCCCTCCTGCCGGGATTGCCCATGTCTGACCATCAACTGCTGAACGTCGCCGCACATCGCGAGCTGAGGGTTCGCCGCGAACGCTCGGTCGCACTGGGCGACGGGGTGATGACCGCGCTGATCGTGCCCGACGAGTTCCGGCAGGTGCAGGGCAGCTACCCGATTCTGTTCCGCCAGAACCGCGAACGCGACGGCTTCGTGGCGCTGGCGCTGTTCGGGTTCGACGCGGGCGAAAACCTGTTCCTCGCCGATGGCCGTTGGGACGCACCCTATCTGCCGCTGTCGATCGATATCCAGCCATTCCTGATCGGCGGCGCGCCGGGTGCCGACACGACGCCCAAGGCGGTGATCGACATGGCCAGCCCGCGCATCGCCACCGACGATGGCGTGCGGATCTTCGACCGGGAGGGGCGGCCGTCGCCCTATCTGGACGTGATCCTCGAACGGCTGGGGGCGCTGGACGCGGGCTATCGCGGGTCGGCGGCGTTCATGGACGCGCTCGACCGCTACGGCCTGCTCGAACCCTTCACGCTGGAGGTGACGCTGGACAATGGGGCAACCAACCGGCTGGTCGGGTTCCATACGATTGCCGAGGAGCGGATCGCCGAGCTGGACGCCGCGACGCTGGGGCGGCTGAACGCCGACGGGCATCTGCTGCCGATCTATATGGCGATCGCGTCGCTGGCGAACCTGCCCGCGCTGATCGCGCGCAAGAACCGGCATGGCTGACCTGCCCCCCATCGCCGAGGTCGAGGCGGCCGATGCCGCCACGCTCGACCGGTTGCTGCGCGAGGCGACTGCGCCGTTCGTGGTGCGCGGGCTGGTGTCCGACTGGCCGCTTGTCCAGGCGGCGCGGGCATCGTCGCAGGCGGCGCGCGATTACCTGGTGCAGCATCACCGTGACATCCCCTTCACCGTGTCGGTCGGCCAGCCCGGCAGTGGCGGGCGGCTGTTCTACGACGATGCGATGGCGATGAACTTTGCCACCGTCCGCGCGAAACTGCCCGATATTTTGGGGGAAATGGCGCGGGTGGAACAGGCCGACGATCCCCGGCCGATCTACCTCGCCTCGATCGACATGCGTGGGTTCTTCGACGGGCTGGACGAGGCGAACCGCGTCGACCTTGGCAGCCGCGAGCCGCTGGCCAGCATCTGGATCGGCACGCGCACCCGTATCGCCGCGCATAACGACCTGCCCGCGAACCTCGCCTGCGTGGCGGCGGGGCGGCGGCGGTTTACGTTGTTCCCGCCCGATCAGTTCGCCAACCTGCATCTGGGGCCGCTCGACAATACGCCAGCGGGACGGGCGGTGTCGATGGTCGATTTCAGCGCGCCGGACCTTGCGCGCCATCCGCGCTTTGCCGAGGCATTGGCCCATGCGCAGGTTGCTGAACTTGGCCCTGGTGACGCGATCCACATACCCTCCCTATGGTGGCATCACGTCGAGGGGCTGGAGGCGTTCAACATCCTGGTCAACTATTGGTGGCGCGATCAGCCGCGCTGGCTGGGCCAGCCGCAGGACGCGTTGCATCATGCGATCCTTGCCATTCGTGACCTGCCCGATGACCAGAAGGCGCATTGGCGCGCGGTGTTCGACCATTATGTCTTTACCAACGACGACGCGGTGACCGCGCATATTCCGGAGGGTGGGCGCGGCGTGCTCGATCCGCTGACCGCCGAGAGCGCCGGGCGGCTGCGCAACTTCCTGCTGCGGCAGTTGGCGAAATGAGCGTCACCCGCGTCGTCGTCGCCGGCGGCGGCACCGCCGGCTGGATGGCCGCCGCCGCCATCGCCCGGACGATGGGCCATATGGTCGAGGTGACGTTGGTCGAATCCGAAGCGATCGGCACGGTCGGGGTGGGGGAATCGACCATCCCGCCGCTGGTCACCTACAACCGGCTGCTCGGCATCAACGAGGCCGAGTTCATGGCCGCCACCGCCGCGACCTTCAAGCTCGGCATCCTGTTCGATGGCTGGCACACCCCCGACAGCCGCTATTTCCATTCGTTCGGCACGACCGGGCGCGATCACTGGGCGGCGGGGTTTCAGCATTACTGGCTGAACGGGCGCACGCGCGGGCATGAGCAGCCCTATGACGACTATTGCACCGAACTGGTCGCGGCGTTGCAGGGCAGGTTCGCGCATCTGCCGAACGATGCGACCAACTATGCCTATCAGCTCGATTCGGGTCGCTATGCCCAGTTCCTGCGGACCATGGCGGAGCGCGACGGCACGCAGCGGATCGAGGGACGCATCGCCCGTGTCGAGCTGGATGCCGAGACCGGCGACATCGCCGCGCTGCTGCTGGACGGGGATCGCCGGGTGGAGGGTGACCTGTTCCTCGATTGCACCGGCTTTCGCGCGCTGCTGATCGAGGGGGCGTTGCACGCCGGCTATGACGATTGGACCCACTGGCTGCCGTGCGACGCGGCGATCGCGGTGCAGACCGAAAGCGTCGGGCCGCCGCTGCCCTATACTCGCGCGATGGCGCATGATGCCGGGTGGCAATGGCGCATCCCGCTCCAGCACCGGGTCGGCAACGGCATCGTCTATTGCAGCCGCTATCTGGAGCGCGACGCCGCGCTCGACCGGCTGCTCGGCAATGTCGAGGGGGGCGTCAGGACCGAACCCAATTTCCTGCGCTTCACGACGGGGGCAAGGCGGCGGCAATGGCATCGCAACTGCGTCGCCATCGGCCTGTCGGGCGGGTTCATGGAGCCGCTGGAATCGACCAGTATCCACCTGATCCAGCGCGCCGTGCTCCGCCTGATCCGGCTGTTCCCGCAAGGGGGCGTGAAGCCCGCCGACGTGGCCGAGTTCAACGACCAGCAATTGCAGGATATGGAGCAGATCCGCGACTTCCTGATTTTGCACTACAAGGTCACCGACCGTCGCGATTCCTCGTTCTGGCGGCAATGTGCCGCGATGGACGTGCCGGAGAGCCTGCAACAGAAAATCGACTTGTTCCGCCAGAGCGGACGGGTATTCCGCCGCAACGAGGAATTGTTCGGCGAGAATAGCTGGGTGCAGGTGATGATGGGGCAGGGGATCGTACCGGAGGGGCATCACCCGATCGCGGGGAAGCTCAGCGACGGTGAACTCGACCGGTTGCTGTCGATGATCCGGCGGCAGGTCGCCGATACCGTCGCGACGATGCCGCCGCATGGCGATTATGTCGCGCGCTACTGCCCGGCGGATCGCCCCTGATGCCGCGTCGGCGTCAGGCGGTGACGATCAAGCATGTCGCGGCCGATGCGGGCGTGTCGTTGCAGACGGTTAGCCGGGTCATCAACAACGAACCTAATGTCCGGCCGGAAATGGCGGAGCGGGTGCGCGGGTCGATCAGTCGGCTGGGTTATGTCCCACTGATCGCGGCGCAGCGCATGGGCGGGTCGAAATCGCGCCTGATCCTGGCGCTCAACGACCGCGATCGCACCATCGCCGGCTGGCAGAGCCGCGAGGGCACCGACTGGGTGGATCAGATGCTGCTGGGGGGCATGCTGACCTGCGGCCGCCATGGCTATCGCCTGATCCTCGAACTGGTCGACACGCATAGCGACCATATTGAACGCGAATTGCTGGGCGCGATCGGTGCGCTCCGGCCCGATGGCGTGATCCTGACCCCGCCGCATTCGCAGGACCCGGTGATCCTCGACCTGCTGGAGCGGCAGGGGATCAGCATCGCGCGGATCGGGTCGCTGACGCCGGGGCCGGGGTTCTCGCTGGTCATGGGCGATGAGGATGCCGCGCGGATGGCGACCGCGCATCTGATCGCGCTGGGCCATCGCCGTATCGGCTTCATCGCCGGGGCGAGCGATTATGAACTGAGCGGCTGGCGCGTCACCGGCTGGCGCGGGGCGATGGCGGAGGCGGGCCTTGCCGACGACCTGCTGGCACCGGGCAATTTCGACTATGCGTCGGGCCGGGATGCCGCCGACACCCTGCTGGCGGCCGGCGATCCGCCGAGCGCGATCATCGCCAGTAGCGACCAGATGGCGATCGCCACGCTCGACCGCGCGCGCGAACTGGGGCTGGCGGTGCCGGACGACCTGTCGATCGTCAGCTTCGACGACACGCCGATCGTTCGTTTCGCGACGCCGCCGATCACCGCGGTGACCCAGCCGATCGCCGCCGTCGCCGCGCTGGCGGTCGAACGGATCATCGCCGAACAGGCGCAGGGCGAGCATCCCGTCGCGCCGCAGTCGGTCGCTGCCGAGCTAACGATCCGCGCCTCCACCGCCCCGCCGCCGCATTCCCGGCATCGCTGACATCGCCGACGCGCGATCTTGGGGGTTACAGGGCGGGGGGCGGCTGCTATCGGTACGGACGATGCGCGCGCTGATGCCTTTCCTCGCCTGTCTGATGCTGGTCCTCGCCGGCTGGTCGGCGATGGCGCACGCGGCCGAGCCGACCGGTGGCCGTGCCGCCGGTATCGAACTGTCGCTGCATCAGCCGGGCGATGGCGACGAAGTACCGGGCGATGGCGACAACGCGCTGCCGCATCATCACAATGGCTGCCACGCCCACGACCTTGGCACCCCCGCCATGGCCGTCGCCGTGCAGGCGCACGCCCCCGACCTGTCCACCGGCCATCGCTGGGATGCGACCCGGCTGGCAGGATTGCACGACAGCGTATTGCCGCGACCGCCACGCGCCTGACCTGTTTCGCCGCCGGCTGATGCCGGTTCGCTGAACCCAGTCAGGAAGTTTCGGAATGAAAGATTTGCTTGCGGCCATGCTGGTCGCGGCGTCCTGTGCCGGTGTGGCGCAGGCGCAGACCGGCGCGCCACCCGCGCCGGCCGGCGGGATGCTGACCCTCGAACAGGCGGTGGCGGCGGCCGGCGGGGCCGCGCCGGCGCTGCAGGCGGCCGATGCGGCGGTCGAAGCCGCCCGCGCCGGACGGGAGGTCGCCGGGCTGCGTCCCAATCCGGTCGTGCAGGGACAGGTGGAGAATATCGCCGGGTCCGGCGCGTTTCGCGGATTGCGCAGCGCGGAGACGACGGTCGGCGTGATGGTCCCGATCGAGCTGGGCGGCAAGCGCAGCGCACGGGTCGCCGTCGCGACGGCGCAATTGTCGCGCGCCGAACTGCAAGCGGCGATCGCGGCCGCCGACGTCCGGGCGCAGGTGAGCGAACTGTATGTCGAGGCGGTCGCTGCCGACCGGCGGCTGGCGACGGCGCGCGACCAGCTGGGCATCGCCGAAGCCGCGCTGCGTGCTGCGTCGATCCGGGTACAGGCCGGGCGCGCATCGCCACTCGAACAGCAGCGGGCCGATGTCGCGCGGATCACGGCCGCGGCGCAGGTCGAACGAACCGCCCGGCTGGCCGACACGGTGCGCGGCAATCTCGCGCGGCGGATTGGGCGGGCGATCGACATTGCCCTTGACCCGGCCCTGCTCGACCGCGTGCCGGCACCGGCAGCCGGGCCGGTGGTGCCGGTCCAGGCAAACGGCACGCTCGCGCTTGCCGCCGCCGATGCCGACCTGGCCGTCGCCGACGCGGGCGTCCGGCTGGCGCGCGCGAACCGCGTGCCGGACCTCGACATGGGCCCGGCGGTTCGGCGGCTGGAGGCGACGAACGACATGGCCGCCGTCTTCAGCCTGTCGGTGCCGATCCCGGTGTTCAACACCGGGCGCGCGGCGATCGGACAGGCCGCGGCCGAGCGGACCCGCGCCGAAGCGGTGCGCCGGATGACCGCGCTCGACGTCGAACAGGCGATCGCCGATGCGCGGGCGGAGGTGGCGAATGCCGCGACGCTGGCACGTGCGGCATCGGGACCGGCGCTGTCCGCCGCGCAGGAAGCGGCGCGGATCGCCCGCATCGGGTACCGCGAGGGGAAGTTCGGCCAGCTCGACCTGCTCGATGCCGAGCGGACGCTGGCCGATACGCGGCTGGCGGCGATCGATGCGCTCGCCAGCTATCATATTGCACGCGCACGGCTGGAGCGGCTGACCGCCCCCGTGCCCATCACCGGGACCAATTTCTGATGCGCTCCTTCTCTCTTGCGGGCGCCGTGGCGCTCGCGGCCATGCTGACCGGTTGCGGCGACAGCGGCGAACCGGCTGCCCAACCCCCGGCCAACGACCAGCATGCCGAAGCCGGCCATGCCGACGACGGTGCCGTCACGCTGTCGGCGGATCAGATCGCAGCGGCGGGCATCCAGATCGGTCGCCCGATCGTCGGCGGTGCCGCAACGGTCGACCTGCCCGCCACGATCGAGGGCGATCCACAGGCGACGCAGGTCGTCTCCGCCGCGATTTCGGGCCGGATCGTCGCGCTCAACCGCAACCTCGGCGAAGCGGTCGCGCGGGGCCAGACGCTGGCCATCCTCGAAAGCCGGGAGGCCGCGCAGCTGAAGGGCGATGTCGCAGCCGCCAGGGCGCGGTTGCAACTGGCCCAGGCGACGCTCGCGCGCGAACAGCGGCTGTTCGCCCAGCGCGTTTCGCCCGAACAGGACCTGATCGCCGCGCGCACCGCCGCGACCGAAGCCCGCATCGCACTGACGCAGGCGCAAAGCCAGGTGTCGGCGGCGGGCGGCGGCGGCGGTGCGCTGAACCGCCTTGCCATCGTCGCGCCGCTGTCGGGACGGGTCATCGCGCGGCCGGTGACGCTGGGCCAGACGGTCGCGGCGGATACGGAGCTGTACCGGGTGGCCGATCTGGGGCGGGTGTCGTTGTCGCTGAACCTGCGCCCCGAGGATGCGGGGCGGGTGCGGCCGGGCAATGTCGTGGCGGTCACCGCCGCCGGCCGGCGTTCGACGGCACGGATCGGCTTCGTCTCGCCCGCGCTCGACCCGCAGACCCGGCTGGTCCCCGTCATCGCCACGCTCGACAATCGGGCGGGCACGTGGCGCGTCGGCGAAGCGGTGATGGCGGCGGTCCAGCTGTCGGGCGGCGATGGCGACGGCAAGGTGCGCGTGCCGACCACGGCGGTCCAGACCATCGACGGGCGCGACATCGTGTTCGTGCGGACGGCGGGCGGGTTCCGCGCGACGCCGGTGACGCTCGGCGATGCGGCGGGCGACACCATCGTCCTCAAATCCGGCCTGACCGGCACCGAACGCATCGCCACCACCGGCAGCTTCACCCTGAAGGCGGAGCTCGGCAAGGGCGAAGCGGAGCATGAGGACTGAGCCATGATCGCACCCATCGTCACCTGGGCGGTCGAGAAGCGCTGGCTCGTCCTGCTCCTCACCGCCATCGCCGCCGTCATCGGTGCCTGGTCGCTCTATCGCCTGCCGATCGACGCCGTTCCCGACATCACCAATAACCAGGTGCAGATCAACGTCCGCGCGCCCGCGCTGTCGCCCGAACTGGTCGAAAAGCAGGTCAGCTTCCCGATCGAAACCGCGCTCGCCGGAATACCCGGCCTCGACCATACCCGTTCGCTCAGCCGCAACGGCTTTGCGCAGGTGACGGCGGTCTTTTCCGATGCGACTGACATCTATTTCGCGCGGGCGCAGGTCGGTGAACGATTGCAGGGCGTGGCGGAGGCGCTGCCCGGCGGGGTCACGCCGGAAATGGGGCCGATCTCGACCGGCCTGGGCGAGGTGTACATGTACACCGTCCGCCTGCAGCACCGCGCCGACGACCGTCACCGTCCAGGCGAGCCGGGGCAGCAGCCCGATGGCAGCTACATCACCCCCGAAGGCGAACGGCTGACCAGCGAGGAGGACAAGGCGACCTATCTGCGCACCGCGCAGGACTGGATCGTCACCCCGCTGCTCAAGACCGTGCCGGGCGTCGCCGGGATCGATTCGATCGGTGGCTATACCAAGCAATATCTGGTGGTGCCCGACGTGCAGCGGCTGGCGGCGCTGGGCCTCACGCTCAACGACCTTGCGACTGCGCTCGAACGCAGCAACTCCAGCGTCGGCGGCGGCTTCGTCAGCCGTAACGGCGAGGGGCTGGCCGTGCGGTCGGACGCGCTGATCCGCAACGCCAGCGAACTGGCGCAGAGCGTGGTGGCGACGCGCGAAGGCGTGCCGATCACGCTGGATCAGGTCGCGACCGTGCGCGCGGGGCAGGCGGTGCGCATGGGATCGGCGTCGGAAAACGGGACCGAGGTCGTGGTCGGCACCGCCGTCATGCGGATCGGCGAAAACAGCCGCACGGTCGCGACCGCCGTCGCCGACCGGTTGCAGGCGATCAACGCATCACTGCCGCCCGACGTGGTGGTGCAGCCGGTGCTCGACCGCACCGCGCTGGTCAACGCGACCATCGCGACGGTCGCCCGTAATTTGAGCGAGGGCGCGCTGCTGGTCGTCGTCGTGCTGTTCCTGCTGCTCGGCAATTTCCGGGCGGCGCTGATCGCGGCGCTGGTCATCCCGGTCACCATGATGCTGACCGGCTTTGGCATGTTGCGCCTCGGCGTGTCGGCCAACCTGATGAGCCTGGGCGCGCTGGATTTCGGGCTGATCGTCGACGGGGCGGTCATCATCGTCGAGAACGCGCTGCGCCGGCTGGCCGAGCGGCAGCATCAAGCGGGGCGGCTGCTGTCCGTGCCCGAGCGGATGGAGACGGTCGCGGCGGCAGCGCGGGAGATGATCCGCCCGTCGGTCTATGGACAGGCGATCATCGTCCTCGTCTATATCCCGCTGCTCACGCTGACCGGGGTCGAGGGCAAGACGTTCGTGCCGATGGCGCTGACCGTCATCATCGCGCTCGCTTTCGCCTTCGTCCTGTCGATCACCTTCGTTCCCGCGATGATCGCGTGCCTGCTGACGAAGCGGGTAGAGGAACAGGATGGCCGGATCGTTGCTTGGCTGAAGCGGCGCTACGAACCTGGCCTCGCGCGGGCGATGCGCCGCCCGACGATCACCATCGGCGCAGGCGTCGCCAGCCTGCTGGTCGGCGCACTGGCATTCTCGACGCTGGGACAGGTGTTCCTGCCGCAGCTCGACGAAGGCGACCTGCTGATCCAGGCGCTGCGCATCCCCGCGACGTCGGTGCAGCAGAGCCAGGCGATGCAGGTGCCGATCGAGCGGCTGATGGCGAAGCAGCCCGAGGTGCGCTTCGTCTTTTCCAAGACCGGCACCGCCGAACTGGCGTCCGATCCGATGCCGCCCAATGCCACCGACATGTTCGTCATCCTGAAGCCGCGCGACCAGTGGCCCGACCCCGGTCTGACGAAGGACGCGCTGGTCGAACGGCTGGAGACGCAGCTCGCCCATATCCCCGGCAACGCCTATGAAATCACGCAGCCGATCCAGATGCGCTTCAACGAACTGATCGCGGGCGTGCGCGGCGATATCGCGGTCAAGGTGTTCGGCGACGATTTCGCCACCATGAACCGCACCGCCGACCAGATCGCCGGGGTGCTGCGCCGGACGGCGGGCGCGGTCGACGTGAAGGTCGAACAGACCGCTGGCCTGCCGATGCTGGATATCCGGGTGAACCGCGATGCGATGGCGCGGCTGGGCGTCACCGCGCAGGATGTGCAGGACACGGTGACCGCCACGATCGGCGGGCGTACGGCCGGCATGATCTTCGAAGGCGACCGGCGCTTCCCGGTCGTCATCCGCCTGTCCGACACCGACCGCGCCGATCTGAACCGGCTGGCGCAGGTGCAGGTAGCGGTGGCGGGCGGGGCGTTCGTGCCGCTGGCCAGCGTCGCGACCTTGCGCATCGTCGATGGCCCCAACCAGATCAGCCGCGAAAACGGCAAGCGGCGCGTCGTCGTGCAGGCCAATGTGCGCGGGCGCGATGTCGGATCGGTCGTGGCGGATGCGCAGGCGACGATCGCGAACGAGGTCCGCCTGCCGGCCGGCAGCTATCTGCAGTGGGGCGGCCAGTTCGAAAACCTCGCCTCCGCCAGCGAACGGTTGAAGCTCGTCGTGCCGGCCTGCTTCGTCCTCATCCTGCTGCTGCTCTATGGTGCACTCGGCAACCTGCGCGATGCGGCGATCGTGTTTACCGGCGTGCCGTTCGCGCTGGTCGGCGGCATCCTGCTGCTGTTCGCGCGGGGGATGGACTTCTCGATATCGGCGGCGGTCGGGTTCGTCGCGCTGTCGGGGATCGCGGTGCTCAACGGCCTGGTGATGCTCAGCTCGATCCAGGACCTGCTGCGCACCGGCATGTCGCGGGCCGATGCCGCGCGGATCGGCGCGATGCAGCGGTTGCGGCCGGTCGCGATGACCGCGCTGGTCGCCAGCCTGGGGTTCGTGCCGATGGCGCTCGGCCACGGCGCGGGGGCGGAGGTGCAGAAGCCGCTGGCCACCGTCGTTATCGGTGGCCTCGTCTCGGCAACGCTCCTTACCCTGTTCGTACTACCGACGCTCTACGCCCGCTTTGGCCGGACAAGGGCGCAGGACGAGGGGGAGGGTGCCGGGGCGGCGGTCGTGGCGTGATCCCCCACGAAGGGGGCGCTTCGCAGCGGCGCGCAGGTTGCGCGGATCGTTAGCGGGAACGCTCGCGTTATCCTTGCCACCAATCGGGCCGGCACGTCATCCCCGACGCGCCGGCCAAGCCCCGTGAGGAGACGCCATGACGGACCTGAACGCACGCCTGGCCGCGCAGCGCGCCGCGTTCGCGGTCGAACCGTGGCCGGTCCTCGCGGAACGGCGGTCGCGGCTCGACCGGCTCGATGCGCTGACCCGCGAGCATGAGGATGCGATCGTCGCGGCGATCGACCAGGATTTCGGCGGTCGTTCGGCGCATGAAACCCGCCTGGCCGAACTGTTCGTGGTGTCCGGCGCGATCCGTCATGCCCGGTCGTACCTCAAACGCTGGACCCGGACACGCGCCGTCCCGACCGCGCTGCAATTCCGCCCGGCCTATAACCGGCTGATGCCGCAGCCGCTGGGCGTGGTCGGCATCGTCTCACCGTGGAATTATCCGTTCCAGCTTGCGCTCGGCCCCTGCGTCGCCGCGCTGGCGGCGGGCAACCGGGTGATGCTGAAGCCGTCCGAACTGACCCCGCATTTCTCCGCGCTGCTCGAACGGCTGGTCGCGCGCTATTTCGATGCCACCGAGGTAGACGTGGTGACGGGCGGGGCGGAGGTCGGACGCGCGTTCCCCGCGCTGCCGTTCGATCACCTGTTCTTCACCGGCTCCACCACCATCGGGCGCGAGGTGGCGAAGGCCGCTGCCGCCAATCTGACGCCGGTCACGCTCGAACTGGGCGGCAAGTCGCCCGCGATCATCGACGATAGCGCCGACATTGCGCAGGCGGCGGGGCGGATCGCGTTCGCCAAGCTGCTGAACGCCGGGCAGACCTGTGTCGCGCCCGATTATCTGCTGGTGCCACGCGGGCGGGGGCGGGAAGTCGCGAACGCGATCGTCGCGGCGGTGCGGCGGCTTTATCCCGCCATGCCGGAAACGCCCGACTATAGCGCGATCATCTCCCCCCGGCACCGCGGTCGCCTTGCCGCGATGGTCGAGGATGCGCGTGCCCATGGCGCGGAGGTCGTGACCATCGGCGAAGGGGCGGAGGCAGGGGCGAAGTTCCCACCGACCCTGCTGCTGGGCGCGACGCGCGCCATGCAGGCGATGCAGGAAGAGATTTTCGGTCCCGTCCTGCCGATCGTCGAATATGACGGCATCGATGCCGCCATCGCCCATGTCACGGCAGGGGATCGTCCGCTGGCGCTCTACTGGTTCGGCAGCGACGCCGCGCGGCGCGACCGCATCCTGCGCGAAACCCATGCCGGCGGCGTCACGATCAACGATTGCCTGTGGCATCTGGTGCAGGAGGAACAGCCCTTTGGCGGGGTCGGCGCCAGCGGGATCGGCGCCTATCACGGCGAATGGGGGTTCCGCACCTTCAGCCATCTGAAGCCGGTCTTCCATCAATCGCGCATCGCCGGCACCGCGCTGTTCCGGCCGCCCTATGGCACGGGGTTCGAACGGCTGCTGGGACTGCTGCGTCGCATGTGACGCCTTGCTTATATATTAGAACATTCTACATAAGGCACACCTTGAGGAGTGTGCATCATGCTCAGGCCGCTGATCGACATGGCGACGTTCGAGAAAAAGGCCGGCGCGGTCGCCGATACGCTGAAGGCGATCGGCAACGGCCGGCGGCTGATGCTGTTGTGCAAGCTGGTCGAACATGGCGAGCTGACGGTCGGTGACCTCGCTCGCGATGTCGGCCTGTCGCAATCCGCCTGCTCGCAACATCTCGCCCGGATGCGGGACGAGGGCCTCATCGTCTTTCGGCGAGAGAGCCAGACGCTGTGGTACCGGATCGCCGATCCGCGCGTCGAGACGCTGCTCGCCACCCTCTACCAGCTTTATTGCAAGGATTGATGCCCGTGACCGCGACGCCGCTCTCCCCCGCCGATGCCCGCCTCGCGATTGATCGCGGTGCCCGCCTGATAGACATTCGCGGTACCGACGAACATGCCCGCGAGCGTATTCCCGGTGCGATCAGCCTGCCGCTCTATCGCATCGCTGACCTGCCGCGCGACGGTCTACCGGTCGTCTTTCACTGCCGCACGGGGATGCGCACGAGCGCCCATGCCGCGCAATTGGTCAGCGCGGCGAGCGGCGCCCCGGCGTTCCTGCTCGACGGCGGCATCAATGGCTGGCGGCGTGCCGGGCTGCCGACCATCGCCGACCGTTCGCAGCCGCTGGAGATCATGCGGCAGGTGCAGATCACCGCCGGTGCGCTGGTGCTGTCGGGCGTCCTTCTCGGCCTGTTCGTCGCGCCCGGTTTCTTCGCGCTGTCGGCGTTCGTCGGGTCTGGGCTGATGTTCGCTGGCGTAACGGGCTGGTGCGGCATGGCCCGGCTGTTGCAGGTCATGCCGTGGAACCGGCGCGCGGTGGCCGCATCGACAGCGCCACGATCCGGCTTCGATCTTCGTTAGAACCGCCGCTTGTCGTCGCGGATTGCGATGGCGCTCCTGGCTGGCCTGTTCGCGCCGAACCTGTATGTCATCAACCAAGTCGCTGACAGGAGTTGATGAATGGATCTGGTGTCCCGGCGGACGATGCTCGCTGCCCCGTGCCTCGGGACGCTCGCCATCGCCGCGGCGGCAGGGGCGAAGACCGCGACGACGCCCGGCACCTTTGCCGACCTGCCGGCCTGGATGGACCTCGCGTCCGTTCCGGGCGTGAGCTGGGCCATGCTGGACGGCGCTGGCGCGATCGCCTCCGGTGCGGTGGGTTATGCAAAGGCGGGGTCGGCGCGGGCAACACCCGATACCCTGTTCGAAGCGGCATCGCTGTCCAAGGTCGTTCTGGCAGTCGCGATCCTCGACATGGTGGGGGAGGGGCTGATCGACCTCGATCGACCCGTCGCGGAGCATGTCGCGTTCACCACCGATGCCGCGACGCGGGCGATAACGCCGCGCCACCTGCTCTCCCATGCCAGCGGCCTGCCCAACTGGCGCGACGAAGCGGGCGAGCCGTTGATCAGCGCGTTCGCGCCCGGAACACGGTTCCGCTATTCCGGAGAGGGTTTCGTGCTGCTCGGCCGGTTGGTCGAGGCCGTGTCGGGCCAGACCGCCGCGCAGCAGGTCGAGGCGCGCGTCCTGCGACCCGCGGGCATGGCCCGGAGCACCTATGGCTGGGCACGGGGTGCCACGCCGCCGGTTGCCTGGGCGCATGACGGCGGTGGCGGTGTCCTCACCGACCAGGGGCCTGCGGCCTATGCGATACGGCGCGATGCCGGCCCGGCAAAGCCGGTCGACCATTGGACGCTGGCTGAGCGGGAGAAGGCGGCCGCCGCGCTCGGCAAGCCGGCGATGCCCGTGTTCATGACGCCCAACTTGGCCGCCGGGCTGTGGACCACCGCCGGCGACTATGCGCGGTTCCTGGCGTTCGCGAAGCGCTATCCGGCGCTGTCGACCAAGGCCGTTCGCGTGCAGGGACCGCTCGACTGGGGCCTGGGCTGGGGATTGGAAAGCGGCGGCGGGCGGCGTTTCGCCTGGCACTGGGGCGCGAACGACGGGGTGGCGAACCTGTTCGTCAAGGACTTGGCATCGGGTGTGGCGGTCGTGATCCTCACCAACGGCGATGCCGGGCGCCGGGTGTATGAGCGTGCCGCGCGCGCCGTTTTCGCACGCGAATTCGATGCCTTCAGCTGGCTGAAATGACCGCCGCCGATCGCACAGATATCCGACCCGAGGGAATGCCGTGATGACCCGCCCCGACCGCTACTCCCTGCCGATGCGTCTGCTCCACTGGACGCGTGCCGCCCTGATCCTGGGGCTGATCGCGCTGGGCTGGACGATGACGTCGCTGTCCGACGACGTGGCTGCCAAGTTCACCTGGCTGTATCCCGTGCACAAGGAATTCGGTGTCCTCGCCTTCCTGATCGGCGGCATTGCGCTGATCGTGCGCCGTCGATCGACCGTACCGCCGCATCCGGCCGGGCTGGCGCGGTGGGAAAATCGCCTGTCCGGCATCGTCCAATATGCGATGCTGACGCTGGTCATCGTCGTGCCGCTGATGGGCTATGCCATGTCCAGCTCGTTCACGCAGAGCGACGGCGTCCCGTTCTTCGGCCTCGAACTGCCCGAACTGCTGCCCAAGAACGATCACGCCTTCGCGCTGTTCGCACAGGCGCACGCGGTGCTGGCCTATACGCTGCTGGCACTGGTGACGCTGCACGTCGCGGGCGTCGTCAAACACCGCTTTCTCGATCACGGCCGTGACACGGATGTGCTGCCGCGGATGCTCTGACGACGCAGGCGGCTGTCGATACCGAACCGGCAGCCGAAGAAACCGCTATACGGGCGCACGGCGGTATCGTCCGACCGCCACGCCTCGATGATCCGTCCCAACGAGTAAGTCGTCGTCCAGGCACGCGTCGCGCCAGCCGCTGCTAGACGATTTTACAAGGTGTTGATCGCCGCCATCTACCGTCAAACTCCGCGACATGTCGCTGGAGTGGTGATGACGTGCTCCCCATTTTCAGGCCGTTGATAAGTTAGCTTCGGTGTCCTCATGCCCGTGGCTGGGGCGGTTCGTGAACTCGGCGGGCGCCATG
>NZ_LMKR01000006.1:0-201067 GCF_001421585.1 Sphingomonas sp. Leaf23
GTCATCGCCCTGCGGGCGACCGCTGACGCGGCGGGGCGCTTTCGATCCGGGACTGCGTTGCTCGTCGGTCACGATGCTATTGCATCGCTCCGCTCCTCGCGCCTTGCCCCGGACCGAAATCACCTCCGTGCCGGTGATCCAACATGGTCGGAAACCGCTCTAATCCGTAAACCCCGCGAGGAAGGCGGCGACGTTCGCGCCCAGTGCGTCGACCGCATAGCCGCCTTCCATCACGATCGCGGTCGGCAGGCCGGCGGCGGCGATGGCCTGCGCCATCGTGGTGAAGTCGGCGGTCTGCAGCGCGAAGCCCGCGATCGGGTCGCCGGCAAAGGTATCCGCGCCGAACGAGACGATCAGCGTGCGCGCGCCCCATGCCCGGATCGCCGCCAGCGCGGTGTCGAGCGCGGAAGCATAGGTTGTCCAGTCGGTCCCGCGCGGCAGCGGCAGGTTCAGCGTGGTGCCCGCACCCGCGCCCTCGCCGGTTTCGTCGGCATGGCCCCAGTAGAACGGATAATCGGTCTTCGGGTCGGCATGGATCGATGCGAAAAACACGGTCGGATCGTCGAGGAAGATATCCTGCGTCCCATTGCCGTGATGATAATCGACGTCGAGGATCGCGACCGGCCCCAACCCCTGCGCCACGGCATGGCGCGCGGCGATCGCGGCATTGTTCAGGAAGCAATAACCGCCCAGATAATCGGCCCCGGCATGGTGGCCGGGCGGGCGGCATAGCGCAAAGCCGTGCCGCGCCCCCTGTGCCAGTGCATCCACGGCGGACAGCGCGCACTGCGCCCCCCAATAGGCCGCGTCCCAGCTGTGCGCGGTGATCGGGGTCGATGCGTCCATGCTGAACGCGCCCAGGCGTGCGTCGATGCGGGTCAGGTCGAGCGGGCGCCGCCGCACGACCGGAAAGACATAGCCGATCGCATCGCCGACCCGCCCCGCCGCCGTCCAGTCAGCCCAGGCATTTTGCAGGAAATCGAGGTAGCGCGCGGTGTGCACCGCCGCGATCGGCGCGGTGCCATGGTCGGCGGGCGGCTCGATTGCCGGCAGCGTCGCAGCGATCGTCGCCCCGCGTGCGGGAATCTCGGCATGGTCGGTCCACCCGCCATTGTGAAATTCGCGTGTCGGGGCATGGCCCAGCTGCCGTTCGTCGAAAAAACACCGCATCGCATCAGGCCCCGGACAGCAAAACGGCGCGGGATCGCTCCCGCGCCGCTGCGTTGTGCCGTGGATCAGGCCGGTTCGGCAATCCCGGCGGGCTGTACGCTGTCCGCCTGCTGCGGCACGTCGAACCGGTCGGCGTTCATCACCTTGGTCCAGGCCGCGACGAAATCGCGGACGAACTTTTCCTCATGCCCGTTCTCGGCATAGACCTCGGCCACCGCGCGCAGCTGGCTGTTCGACCCGAAGATCAGGTCGGTGCGCGTCGCGCGCCAGCGTTCGTGGCTGCCGGCGCGGTCATAACCGATGAACTCCTCGTCGGCGCTGGTGTCGACCACCTTCCAGAAGGTGTCGTTGTTCAGCAGGTTGACGAAGAAGTCGTTGGTCAGCTGCCCCTTACGGTCGGTGAACACGCCTTCCGGTGCGTCGCGGTAGTTGGCACCCAGCACGCGCAGGCCGCCGACCAGCACGGTCATTTCCGGCACCGACAGGCCCAGCAGCGAGGCGCGATCGAGCAGCAGCTCCTCGGTCTTCACGCTGTGCTTGGTCTTCAGGTAATTGCGGAAGCCGTCAGCGACCGGTTCCATCACCGCGAAGCTGTCGGCATCGGTCCATTCCTGCGTCGCGTCGCCGCGACCGCCGGTGAAGGGGACGTCGACCGCGAAACCCGCATCCTTCGCCGCCTTCTCGACCGCCGCATTGCCCGCCAGCACGATCGCATCGGCGAGCGATAGGCTGCCCTTCAGCTCGCCGATCTTGGCGAGGACGGCTGACAGTTCCTCCGGCTCGTTCACCTTCCATCCGCGCTGCGGTTCCAGCGCGATGCGCGCGCCATTGGCGCCGCCGCGATGGTCCGACCGGCGATAGGTCGAGGCCGAGGTCCAGGCGGTCTTCACCAGCTGCCCGACCGTGAAGCCGGCATCGAGGATCTTCGTCTTGAACGCCGCCACGTCCGCATCGGACGGGGTGGTGCCGGCGGGCACGGGGTCCTGCCAGATCAGCGTTTCCTCCGGCACTTCGGGTCCCAAGTAGCGGACCTTCGGCCCCATGTCGCGGTGGGTGAGCTTGAACCACGCGCGGGCAAAGGCGTCCTTGAACGCTTCATGGTCGTTCCGGAACTTCTCCGAAATGGCGCGCATCTCGGGATCGACCTTCAGCGCCATGTCGGCGGTGGTCATCATCGTCGGCACGCGCAGGTTCGGATCATGCGCCGCCGGGGCCATGTCCTCTTCGCGCTGGTTGATCGGCTGCCACTGCTTGGCACCCGCCGGGCTGCGCACCAGTTCGTACTCGTAATCGAGCAGCAGGCGGAAATAATTGCCCGACCATTCGGTCGGCGTGTTCACCCACGCGCCCTCGATGCCGCTGGTGGTGGTGTGCTGTCCCATCCCGCTTTCGAAGCTGTTGGTCCAGCCAAGCCCCATCAGCGAGATATCGGCACCTTCCGGCGACTCCCCGACCAGCGTCGGATCGCCCGCGCCATGCGCCTTGCCAAAGGTATGGCCGCCGGCGGTCAGCGCGACGGTTTCCTCGACGTTCATCGCCATGCGCGCGAACGTTTCCTTGATGTCGCGCGCCGACTGCATCGCGTCGGGCACGCCGCCGGGACCTTCCGGATTGACGTAGATCAGGCCCATCTGGATCGCGGCGAGCGGCTGTTCCAGCTCCAGCTCCTCCTCGGGCAGGATGCGCGTCTTGTTGTCGGGATGGCCGACGAACTGTTCTTCCGACCCCCAGTAGATGTCCTTTTCCGGTTCGAACACGTCGGCGCGACCGCCGCCGAAGCCGAACACCGGGCCGCCCATCGATTCGATCGCGACATTGCCGGCCAGGATGAACAGGTCGGCCCAGCTGATATGCTTGCCGTATTTCTGCTTGATCGGCCACAACAGGCGACGCGCCTTGTCGAGGTTGCCGTTGTCCGGCCACGAATTGAGCGGGGCGAAACGCTGCTGCCCGCTGTTCGCGCCGCCGCGGCCGTCGGCGGTGCGGTAGGTGCCCGCCGCGTGCCACGCCATGCGGATGAACAGGCCGCCATAATTGCCGTAATCGGCCGGCCACCACGGTTGGCTGTCGGTCATCAGCGCGGTCAGGTCGGCCTTCAGCGCGACATAGTCGAGCTGCTTGAAGGCTTCGGCATAGTCGAATTCATGGCCCATCGGGTCGGGCGAGGTGCCACCCTGGTTGAGCACTTCCAGCGGCAGCGCATCGGGCCACCAGTCGCGGTTGGTGCGGCCCACCAGCGACCGAACCGTATTCGGTTGGTGGATCGGGCAGCCGCTCATCTCTCCGGTTTTCGCGTCCATGTGTCAGCTCTCCATCTGCTTGGTGCAGAGCCTAACCGCTTCCCCGCGCCGACGATAAGCGATTGTCTCGTTCACACTTGGCGGAAAACTCGATTGGAGCGGATGGGGTCAGGGCGTATCGGCTTGGGGTGGGGCAATCCGGTCCGTCGCGCGGACCAGATCGGGCAGGGTGGCCGCGCCCACCTTGCGCATCGCGTGGCCGCGGCGGACCTTTACCGTGATCTCGCTGACGCCCAGGCGTGCGGCGATCGTCTTGTTGGGCAGGCCGGCGGCGACCAGTTCGGTCACCGCGCGCTCACCGGGGGTCAGCGTCGCGAACCGCGCGCGCAACGCCGCCGTGTCGCTCAGCGTCGCGCGCTGATCGCGGTCGATCGCCAGCGCGCGGTTGACCGCATCGATCAGCGCCTGGTCGGCGAACGGCTTGGCGAGGAAATCGACCGCGCCCGCGCGCATCGCCTGTACCGCCATCGTGATATCGGCATGGCCTGATACGAAGATGACCGGCAACGCTACCGCCGCAAACGCGGCGCTCTGGAAGAAGGCGAGGCCACCTTCGCCGGGCATGCGGATGTCGAGGATCAGGCAGCCCGGCCCCGCGGCATCGCCCGCCACCAATTCGGCGACCGAGGAAAAGGCGCGGGTGGCGAACCCGACCGAGGCGAGCAGGTCGGCGATGCCGGCGCGCATCGAATCATCGTCGTCGACGATGCGGATGACGGGGGCGGGGGCGGTCATCGCGGTTCCTCCGATGCGGGCAGGGTGATCACCATGCGGGTGCCGGGTGCTGCGGGATGCGCCGCGATCCGGCCACCATGCGCCTCGATGATGGTCTGCGCGATGGTGAGGCCAAGGCCGGTGCCGCCCTCCCGGCTCGTCCACAGCGAATCGAAGATGTGCGGCAGGTGCTCGGCGGGGATGCCGATGCCGCTGTCGGCGACCGACAGCGTGACCCGCCCATCCGCCGCCATTTCGCTCGACAGCGTGATCGTCCGCCGGTCGTGCGCTACTTCGGCCAGCGCCTCGACGGCGTTCGACAGGAGGTTGCCGACGACCTGTTGCAGCTGGATACGGTCGCCCGTCACCGGGGGCAGGTCGACGGCCAGGTCGGCGCGCACCACGATTCCCCCCGCGTCCAGTTCGCGCGCGGCCAGCGCCAGCGCATCGCGCGCGACCTCGTTCAGGTCGACCGGCATGCGGGTGACGGCGTGGCGTTGCGACAGGCGGCGGATGCGCACGACGATCGCGCTCGCCCGCCGCGCATCGTCGGCGATACGGCGCAGCGAGGCGCGCGCCTGTTCCAGCCCCGGCGGATCGGCGGCCAGCCAGCGTTCTCCCGCGCCCGCGCTGCTGGCGATGGCGCCGAGGGGCTGGTTCACCTCATGCGCGATCGAGCTGGCCAGCGCGCCGAGGTTCGACACCCGCGATACGCGGATCAGCTGCGCCCGCGCCTCGCCGAACGCGGCCTCCGCCGCCAGCAGCCGCAGCGTAAGCTGCGTGGTGATGAGGATCGCGACCGAACTGATCGCCAGGTTGGTCAGCCCCGCCTCCCACGCGCCATGCGCGGTCAGCAGCGAACTGAGCGCGGCCAGCGCGACGCAGCCGACCGCCAGCGCCCGGACGCCGCGCCGGGGCAGCGCGCGCGCCGACAGCAGGATCGGCACGACGTAGAAGACCGCGACCGTGATTTCGAGGTCGGTCAGCGTATCGGCGACGAACACCGCCGCCATCAGCGCCACGACCGACGGCGCGGCGGCGCGCGCGGGAAAGGTCACAGCCACCCGACCTTGCGAAACCGGATGTAGAGCAGGGTACAGGCGGCGGCGATCACGCCCAGCACGACGAAATAGCCATAGGTCGTCTTCAGTTCGGGCATGTGTTCGAAATTCATGCCGTAGATGCCGGCAATCGCGGTCGGCACGGCCAGGATCGCGGCCCACGCTGCCAGCTGGCGGGTGATCGCGCCGGTGCGCTGCTGTTCGAGCAGGTTGCTGAATTCGAAGACCGAGGTCAGCACCTCGCGCAGCCCGTCGACCATCGACTGCGCGCGGCGCACATGGTCGCGCACATCGGAGAAATAGGGCCGGGTATTGGGGTCGATGCACGGCAGGTCGATGCGGACCAGCTTGGTCGCGACCTCCTGCATCGGGATCAGGATACGCTGGAACCGGCTGAGTTCGCGGCGCATGGCAAAGATGCGCGCGATGTCCGCCCGGCCGAGGAACGTGTCGAGCGTCTGCGCCTCCATCGCCTCCACCTCGCGCTCGATCGCCTCGATCACCGGGAAATAGCCGTCGACGATGAAGTCGAGCACCGCGTGCAGCACATAGTCGACGCCGTGGCCGAGCAGGTCGGGGCTGGCCTCCAGCTGGGCGCGCAGGTGGCGATGGTCGCGCAGCGACCCGTGGCGGACGGTGATGATGTGGCTGTGCCCGACGAAGATCGCGGTTTCGCCATAGCGGATCGCATCGCCGTCGAGGCGGGCGGTGCGCGCGACGACGAACAGCTGGTCGGCATAGACGTCGACCTTGGGCAGCTGGTCCGCCTTCAGCGCATCCTCGACCGCCAGCGGGTGCAGGCCGTAGCGCGCCTGTAGTTCCAGCAGCTCCTGCGCCGTCGGATCGATCAGTCCGATCCAGACGAATTCGGACTTGTCGTCGGGACAATGCACATGTTCGTCGATCGTGACCGCGCGAACCTGCTTTCCGTTACGATAGAGATACGCCGCGACGACCGCCATGATTCCGGTTTTCCTTTCGACGCCGTGGCGTTTTACTGTGATCTATACCAAGGTATATCGGGAATATACTGTGGTATGTCGTCCGAAATCACGTGTTGATGTGGACGCGCAAATCCCATAACGGCCCGCCCTGTCACCGCAAGGGCGGCGATACCAACAGGAAGCTCCCAGGAACCTCCATGCCATCCCGATCCACCCCCATGCCCGACGACGCGGACAGTAGCGAGACGATCGCACTGCCGGCAACGCCGGGCACGACCGGATCGAGGGAACGCCGCTAGCCCGTCGCTGCGCCCGCCCCTCCGACCGGTCGAATACCGAACAGGAGGGTCGCCATGTCGACCAGATATTCCGCGCGCGGGTGCCTTCATGCCTGTGCGCCATCGCCCAATGCCGCGTGCCGCGTGGAGGCGCGTGGCCCGGTGCCGATCCGCTGGTGGGAACCGGTCCTGCCGGCGCGCTGCTGGCTGGCCGCCGCCGCGCTGACGCTCGCCCTTGTCCGCGCGATGATGCGCGCGCGCCGGGTCGATCGCCCGGCCTTTGCCCGGTTGCTGCGGCTGTCGGCGCGGTTGTCGCGCGCGGGGTTCCATGCGTGGCGCTTCTGGGACGGGGCATGGCGGTGACCGGGGCGGCGCTGACCGGACTGGTCACCACCGGCCACGACTTCGCGGTCGTGCTGGCGAAGCTTGGCACCGCGCTGCTGTTCGGCGGGCTGATCGGGCTGGAGCGCCAGATCCGGCAGCGTACCGCCGGCCTGCGCACCATGGCGCTGGGCGCGGTCGGGGCGGCGGCGTTCGTCCATCTGGGCGGGCGGCTGACCGGGGTCGGCGGCATGGTCCATGTCGTCGCCTATGTCGTGTCGGGCATCGGCTTCCTGGGCGCAGGCATCATCATGAAGGAAGGCGCGCAGGTTCGTGGGCTGAACACAGCCGCGACCCTGTGGTCGTCGGCCGCTATCGGTGCGTTCTGCGGCGCGGGACTGCTGCCCGAGGCGGCGGGGGTGACCGTCATCGTGCTGGTCGGCAACACGATGCTGCGTCCGTTGGTCAATTACATCAACCGCCAGCCCGTCGACGCCGCCACGACCGAGGCGGTGTACCGCGCGCATGTCGTCTGCCTGCCCGAACGCGTCACGCTGGCGCGCGACCTGCTGGCCGACGGGCTGGAGTCGATCGGCTATCCGGTGCAGTCGATCGACGTCGTGACCGACACCGATGACAGTATCGAGATCGCCGCGACGCTGATCCCGACCACCGCCGATCCCGAAGCGCTCGAACGCTTCTGCACGCGGTTGCGCGCGACCGAGGGGGTCGTCGGCGCAACCTGGACCGTGAGTGCCATATTGTGATCGACCGCACCGACTTCGCCGCCGCCGTACCGCTGTTCCCCCCACAGGCCCGCCGGCGGGCATGGCGGGGGGGCGCGATCCCGTGGAACGACATCGCCGCCTTCGTCCTGCTTGCGACCATCGCGGTGCTGGTCGCGCGCGGGGCGGAGGGGACGGCCGAACCGCTGGCGCGGCTGCGCACCGCGCCGGTCACGCTCGATCCCGCGCTGCTGCCAGGCTATGCGCTGCGCACGACGCTGCGCATGTTCGCGGCATTGGGGGCCAGCCTTGCCTTCACCTTTGCCGCCGCGGCGCTCGCGGCCAAGAGCCGCCGCGCGGAAATGCTCATCATCCCTGCGCTCGACATCCTGCAATCGGTGCCGATCCTGGGGTTCCTGACCTTTACCGTCAGCTTCTTCATGGGGCTGTTCCCCGCGCGGCAGCTGGGCGTCGAGCTGGCGGCGATCTTTGCGATCTTTACCAGCCAGGCGTGGAACATGGCGTTCAGCTTCTACCAGTCGCTGCGCACCGTGCCCGAGGACCTGAAGGAAGTGTCGGCCAGCTTCGGCCTGTCGCCGTGGCGGCGCTTCGTCCGGCTCGAACTGCCGTTCGCGACGCCGGCGCTGGTGTGGAACACGATGATGTCGATGTCGGGCGGATGGTTTTTCGTCGTCGCATCCGAAGCGATCAGCGTCGGCGATACGCGGGTGCTGCTGCCCGGTATCGGATCGTGGCTGGCGCTGGCGATCGATGCGGGCGACGTGCGCAGCGTCGCCTGGGCGGTGGCGGCGATGGCGATCGTCATCCTTGCCTATGACCAGATCATGTTCCGCCCGGTCGTCGCGTGGGCCGACCGGTTCCGCTTCGAACAGACCGCCGCGCAGACCCGCCCGCGATCGTGGGTGTACGACCTGTTCCGCCGCGCTGGCCTGCCCGGAGCGATCGCTGCTACGCTACGCCGCGCGGTCGACCGGCTGCCGTCGTTGCCCCGGCGTGCGGCGCGGCCGGTGCGGCCCGCCCCGCGCGGGACGGTGGCGCGGTCGCTCGGGGCGTGGCGCGCGCTGATCGCGCTGGCGGTCGGCGGGGGGACGTGGCTGGTCGCGGGCTATCTGTCGACGCGGCTGAGCTGGGGCGATGCGCGTGCCGCGCTGACGCTGGGGCTGTTCACCATGGTCCGCGTGCTGGCGCTGATTGCGCTCGCCAGCCTGATCTGGGTCCCGATCGGCATGTGGATCGGCCTGCGCCCGCGCTGGGCCGCGCGGTTGCAGCCGGTGGCGCAGTTCCTAGCGGCCTTTCCGGCGAACGTGCTGTTCCCGGTCGCGGTCATCGCGATCCTGCGCTGGCACCTCAGCCCCGATATCTGGCTGTCGCCGCTGATGGTGCTGGGCACGCAGTGGTATATCCTGTTTAACGTGATCGCGGGCGCCAGCGCCATTCCCAACGACCTGCGCGAAGTGGCGCAGCTGAGCGGGCTGACGGGCTGGTCGTGGTGGCGGCGCCTGGGGCTGCCGGCGATCTTTCCCTATTACGTCACCGGTGCGCTCACCGCGTCGGGCGGGTCGTGGAACGCCAGCATTGTCGCCGAAGCGGTGTCGTGGGGGCAGGACCACCTGCAGGCCGCCGGCCTTGGCAGCTATATCGCGCGCGCGACCGCCGCCGGCGACATGCCGCGCGTTACGCTGGGCATCGCGGTCATGTCGCTCTTCGTCATCGCCTTCAACCGCCTGCTGTGGCGTCCGCTCTATGGCTATGCCGAGCGGCGGCTGCGGCTTGCCTGAGGAATTCACCATGGCAACCACCCATCCCCGTACCGCCGCCCCGATCGTTCAGGTCACCGGCGTCGGCCATCATTATGGCGACCCCGGCAAGGGCGGGCGCGCCGTGCTGGCGGGCGTCGACCTGACGCTCAGCGAAAACGAGGTCGTCGGCCTGCTCGGCCGGTCGGGATCGGGCAAGTCGACGCTGCTGCGCACGATCGCCGGGCTGATCCGGCCCGATACCGGCACGATCCATTTCCCCCCGACCCCCGCCGGACACGCCCCGAGCGTGGCGATGGTGTTCCAGACGTTCGCGCTGTTCCCGTGGCTGAGCGTCCTGCAGAATGTCGAGCTGGGGCTGGAGGCGCAGGCGGTGCCCGCTGCCGAACGCCGCGTGCGCGCGCTGGCGGCGATCGACCTGATCGGCCTCGACGGGTTCGAGAACGCCTATCCCAAGGAGCTGTCGGGCGGGATGCGCCAGCGGGTCGGCCTCGCCCGCGCGCTGGTGGTCGATCCGACGCTGCTGCTGCTCGACGAACCCTTCTCCGCGCTCGACGTGCTGACTGCCGAGACGCTGCGCACCGACCTGCTCGATCTGTGGTTCGAGGGGCGGATGCCGATCCGGTCGATGCTGCTGGTCACGCACAATATCGAGGAAGCGGTGCTGATGTGCGACCGTATCCTCGTCTTTTCGTCCAATCCGGGGCGGATCGCGGCGGAGATTCCGGTGACGCTGGCGCATCCGCGCGACCGGCTCGACCCCGCGTTCCGCGCGCTGGTCGATGCGATCTATGCCCGGATGACCGAGCGCGCGCCGCAGGTGCCGGTGGCCCAGGCGGGGCAGGGGGCGGGGCAGGGGGAGGCGCCGGGGCGGGGCACGGTCCTGCCGCGCGTGTCGACCAACAGCCTCGCCGGGCTGATCGAGGAGGTCGACGCGCCGCCATTCGACGGGCGGGCACCGATGGCGGAACTCGCCGACCAGTTGCAGCTGGAGATCGACGAACTCTTCCCGATTGCCGAGGCGTTGCAGCTGCTGCGCTTTGCCGAGCTGCGCGGGGCCGAACTGGTGCTGACGGCCAACGCGCGTGCCTATGCCGGGGCCGATGTCGACACGCGAAAGGCGCTGTTCCGCGCCGCGCTGCTCGCGCAGGTGCCGCTGGCCGCGCATATCCGGCAGGTGCTGGACGACCGCGCCGGACAGCCCGCCCGCGCCGAACGATTCCGCGACGAGCTGGAGGATCATATGTCCCCCGCCTTCGCCGCCGAAACGCTGCGCACGGTCACGCTATGGGGTCGCTATGCCGAGGTCTTCGCCTATGACGAGGATCGCGACGCGTTCAGCCTCGATGACGTGGTATGACCTTATTTACCGCTGCCGGTGCCGGACGGGGACCAACAGATAGTCGCCGGGGGAGACTGCGCGCCCGCGGGTGCAGTCGAGCAGCCGCGCGGCGGGTTTGCGGTTGATGGTCGCCGGGATGCACGACCCGTGTTCCGCGCAGAAATAGGTCCGCCCGCGCGTCTCACGCTCCAGCGTCGTCGGCAGGATCTTGCCTGTGCGCCAGCGATTGCCGAGATCATCGGTGACCGGGCGCAGGATGCGCACGCGGCATTCGGGCGTGGCCTGTGCGGTGCCGGAAAGCCCGGTGAGTAGGATCGCGGCCAGCGCGATGGACCAGCGGGGCGGCATGGCAGGTTCCTTTTCCCGTGCGGCGATGCGTGCCGTCGCGGCAAGACGCGCGAACCCGGTGGCGGGTTGCGGAACGTCTGCGCGGATCGCTCGCTGTAGCGGCGGATACCGATAGGGGAGGGCCGCGTGGGCCGGGAAGATACGACCATGTTGCCGGACGCCTTGCGGGAATGGGCGGAGGCCCCGCGCGTGGGGGCGCTGAACGATCGCCTGCCGGTCGGCGACGGCGCGCGCTATGTCCTGTGCTGGCTGCAACAGGCGCTGCGCGCGGTCGACAATCCGGTGATCGATGCCGCGCTGCGCCTCGGCAATGCGCTGGGCCTGCCGGTGCTGGTCTATCACGGCATCCGCGAGGATTATCCCTATGCCTCCGACCGGCTGCACCATTTCCTGCTGGGGGCGGCACGCGATCTGGCCGCCGGCTGTGCCGCGCGCGGCATCGCCTGCGTCAGCCATGTCGACCGCGAGGGGCGGCGGGAGAAGGGGCTGGTCTATCGTCTGGCCGCCGATGCCGCCGCGATCATCGTCGAGGATCAGCCGGTGTTCGTCGCGCGGTGGCAGGCGGCGCGCGTCGCCGCGCGTGCCACCGTGCCGGTCTATGCCGTCAACGCCGCGTGCCTGGTGCCGCCCGCGGTGCTCGGCAGCGATATTCGCGGCCGATCGGGGTTTCTGCGCCACCACGAACCGGCGCGTGCGACATGGGCGCGGGGCATCGCGGAGGTCGCGGCGGTGCCGCCCTATGCCGGGCCGCTGCCGTTTACGCCCGATGATCCGTCGATACACGACCCCGACGCGCTGATCGCGGGCCTGTCGATCGACCACAGCCTGCCGCCGAGCGCGCAATTCCCGGCGGGGCGCGCGGCGGCGGAGGAACGACTGCGGCGTCTGGTCGACACGGTGCTGCCGGGCTATGCCGCCACCCGCAACGATGCGACGCGCGACAGCGGGGCGAGCGGCCTGTCGCCCTATCTCCATTTCGGCATCCTCGGCCCGCGCGAGGTGATGGCGGCCGTCGACGGCGCGACGGCGGGCAAGACGCACAAGGCGAAGTTCGCCGACGAGTTGCTGGGCTGGCGCGAATGGTTCCACTGGCAGGCGCGGATGCTGCGCGGCGCGCAACGCTATGACCGGGTGGCCGACTGGGCAGTGGCGACGCTGGCGGCGCATGCAGACGATCCCCGGCCGGAGGGGGAGACGCTGGACGCGATGCTGCACGGCGAGACGCGCGACGCCCTGTGGAATGCGTGCCAGAAACAGTTCGTGATCGATGGCTGGATGCACAACAACCTGCGGATGTACTGGGCCAAGCGGATCATCGCGATGACCCCGAATCCGGAGGTGGCGTGGGCTACCGCCTGCTACCTCAACGACCGGCTCAGCCTCGACGGGCGCGATCCGTCGACCTACGGCAACATCGCCGCGATGTTCGGCGGCAGCCCGGCGGATGCCGAACGGCCGGTCTATGGCCGGGTGGCGACGCGCGGCGACGGGTCGATCCGGCACCGCGACGGCGGCGCAGCGTGGATCGCGGTGGCGGCGGCCCGGCCGGTCCCGCGCCTGTCGGTGCCGGACGCGCTGCCGATCGCGTGGTACCGCGCCGGCGGATAGCCCCCGGACCTTCCCGTGGAGGCCCCGTCGGCCTATGCATCGGCGATGCACGCGATCCGCAATATCGTCGTCCTGACCGGGGCGGGCGTTTCCGCCGAATCCGGCATCGCCACCTTTCGCGGGCCTGGCGGGCTGTGGGAGGGGCACCGGGTCGAGGAAGTGTGCACGCCCGAGGCACTGCGTGACGATCCGGCGCTGGTCCACCGCTTCTATGATCTGCGGCGCGCGGCGCTGGCCGGGGTGGCACCCAATGCCGCGCATCATGCGCTGGCCGCGCTTGACCGGGCGTGGGCCGGCGGGCTGCTGATCGTGACGCAGAATGTCGACGACCTGCACGAACGCGCCGGGGCGCAGCGGCTGCTGCACATGCATGGCGAGCTGTGTTCCGCGCTGTGCGCCGAATGCGGTGCGCGGGTGCCGCATAGCGGGCCGTTGCCGCCGGGCAGTGTCTGTGCGGCGTGCGGCGCGGCAGCGCTGCGGCCCGACATCGTATTCTTTGGCGAAATTCCCTATGCGATGGACCGCATCGTCGCGGCGATCGGCGACTGTGACCTGTTCGTGTCGATCGGCACGTCGGGCGCGGTCTATCCCGCCGCCGGCTTCGTCGAATGGGCGCGCGACCGGGGCGCGGCGACGCTGGAGCTGAACCTCGAACGCTCGGCCGGATCGGCACGGTTCGACGAAAGCCGTCTGGGACCGGCGAGCGAGCTGGTGCCTGCATGGGTCGATGCGCTGCTGACGGGGCAATAGCCGGTGGCGCGGCGCAAGCGGCGGCTGACCGCGACGATGGCCGATGGCTGGGTCAAGACGATCGGCCCGACGACCGCGCCCTTCACCCATTTCTGGCGGATCGTCGCGGCGCTGGAAAACGGCAGGACCGAAGTCTTCTGGGGCCACGCCGCATCGCTGAAGGAGGCGACGGGGAAACGCGCCGCGACCGAGGAAGCCGCGCGGCAACGGGGCTGGCAACGCTATGCGTTCGAGGTGGTCGAACTGGTCGAGGGATAGCCGGCTTTACATAATCATTCTTATCGGAACTGGCACGGAGCGCCGCGTTGGCACGTCCTTGACCATCATCCGGCTGCGATCGAGGGCAACCGTGGCGGTGGCCTGATGCCGCGACAGACATCAGGCCACCTCTCGCTTGCGGTCGTCAGTCGCCGAAGCGGAAGCGCAGGCCGACCCCGTAATAGCGCCCCTCGTCGCGGACATCGATCGGCGAGGTCCGGCCCGGCTGAAAGTTCACATAGTTGCGGAACGGCCGCGCCAGGATGTTGCCGATATCGGCGCTGAGCGTGATGTTCTTGTTCAGATCGTAGCTCATGCCGGCGTCCAGTCGGTCGCGGGCATAGGTGCTGCGGCCGGCATATTGGAACCCGGTCTGCGGATCGGTGTCGTAGCTGTTCACCCAGTCCGAGCGCCGGTTGTACGACAGCCGCGTGACCAGCCCCGACTTTTCGTAGAAGACCGCCGCGTTGTAGGTCCATTTCGACAGGCCGGGGATCGTCAGATACTCGCCCGGCCCCTTGAAGGTGTCGGTCTGCGGATCATAGCCGTTGGGATAGCGGTTCTTGCCGGTCAGGTAGCTGACGTTCGCCGACACGCCGAGGCCGCTCAGGGCGCCGGGCAGGAAGTCGAAGAAGGTCTGGAAATTGGCCTCGGCCCCCTTGATGTTGGCATCGGCCGCGTTGATCGGGTTCGACAGCTGCAGGATGCCGTATTGCGGATCGTCGCGGAAGCGCGTGACGTTGGTGGTGAAGCCGAAGATATCCCGCTGGAACACCGCAACGCTGACAAAGCCGGTGCGCGAGAAATACCATTCGAGGCTGACATCGTAGTTGGTCGAGGTGAACGGCTTCAGCGACGGATTGCCCTGCGACCCCGAATAATTGGGATAGATCCGCCCCGGAATCCGGCAGCTCGTCGTATCGTTGGGGTTGTAGTTCGGCGAGGTCGCATCGAGGCACGGCTGATAGATCACCGGCTGAATGTTCAGCCCCGGATTGAGGTCGCCGAAATTCGGCTTCGTCCGCGTCTTGGTATAGCCCAGGCGAAGCTGGAGCTTGGGGGTAAAGCGGATGCGCGCGCTGAGGTTGGGCAGCAGGTCGAGATAATCCTGCTTCTCGGTACGCTGCGACAGCGACCGGGTGCAGGTATCGTCGCGCGGATCGGTCGGCGTGCCGCCATCGTTCAGCGTGCAGATCGACGAGGTGCCGGTGCTGGTGCCGTTGGTCATCACCGCGCGCAGGCCGAGCAGGCCGTCGACCTCGATCCCGCCCAGCGCGAAATTATACTTGCCCTGGACATAGGCCGCATAGCTGCGTTCGTCGGCCGACCAGCCCGAGGTCGGCGACACCTGGATTTCCTCGGTCGACCATTCGGTCAGCCGGTCCTTGAAATACTGGCTCGTCGGGAATTGCGCGACGAGGCGGACGAGCGTGTCGTAGGTGTATTTGCGCAGCGCCTCGCGGTTGTCGAAAATGCCGGCGCGCGAGGGTTGCAGATACGACACGAACCCTTGCGCGCTGCCCCGGAACGGATCGATCGTGCGCTGCAGTTCGCCGACCGGCAGCGAGGTATAGGGGATCATCGCGTCGGTCAGGTCGGCGTAGCGATTGCCCTGAAAGGTCCGCTCGCTGTGGCGCTGCGTCGCGCGCAGGCCGAATTGCAGCTTGGGCAGCACCGCCCAGTCGGTGTCGAGTGCCAGGTCCCCGCGCCACTGCCACCCGTCGCCCTTCACGTCATAGGTGTCTTCATAATAGCCGCGGAACATGTAGTTCGCGGGATTGAACGGGTCCCAGGTCGGGAAATTGAACGCCGCCCCGCCATCGCGATTGAAATTGATGTCGACCGTCTTGGCACCGACGGTACGGAAATCGAGGCTGAAACTGTCGGAGTTGTAGCGGCTCCAGGTATAGGCGAGGTCGGTCGAGAGCGTTGCGCGATCCGTCGTCCAGCGGCCGCCGGTCGCCAGCTGATAGGTGTTGGTTTCGTCCGCCTTGGTGCTGCGATACCCTTGCGCCTCGGACCCCGATGACTTGGTCAGCGATGCGGCCTGTGGCACGCTTGCCGGATCGAAGCCGGGATTCTGGCCCGGACGCAGCTTGATGTCGCCGAACGACTGCCCTTCGAGCAGCACGACGTTGGTGAACACCGGCGGCGTCGAATTCGGGCCCCAGTTTTCGACGGGCACGTTGAAATTGTCGGCATAGCCGCGCCCGCGATAGCCCTGATAGATGCCATCGACATACAGTTCGATATCGGGCGTCGGCTTATATTGCAGCGAGAAGTTGCCCGACGGGCGATACCGCTTGCCGCCGTCATTATACAGGCCGACATTGTTCGGGAAATAGAACAGGCCGTTCGGCAGGTTCTCGCGGACCTTGCGTCCCTGTGTCAGATAGTCCGAATAGAACGAGTCGCGGACATAGCCGTCATTGTAGCGCACGCCGTTATAATATTGCGACTGCGCATAGGTGATGTTGGCGAGGATGCCCATTTCGCCATCGCCGACCTTCCACCGGTCGGAAATCAGCACGTTGCCACCCGGATCATATTTGCGGCTCTGGTCGTTGTAGGTGCCCCGGAAGCCGCCCGCGATCACCCGGCCGTTGAAGTCGAGCGGGCGACGCGTGCGCACGTTGACGAGGCCGGCAAGGCCCGGTTCGACCAGATCGGCGGTGCCCGATTTGTAGACTTCCATGCTGGCGATCGCCTGCGCCGGGAAATCCTGCAGCTGGACGCGGCGCAGTTCGGCAGTGAACAGTTCGCGGCCGTTCACCGACGTCGCGACGTCAGGCAGGCCGCGGATCAGGACGGTGTTCACTTCGTCGCTGAAGCGTTCGACCTGCACGCCCGCGATGCGCGCTAGGCTTTCGGCGGCGGTATAGTCGGGCAGCTTGCCGATATCGTCGGCGACGATCACGTCGACGATCGCGTCCGAATTGCGCTTGATCGCCTGCGAACTGGCAAGGCTGCGGCGCAGGCCGCGCACCAGGATCTCGCCCTGTTCTTCGTCCTTCTTCGTGGCGTCGGGCACCTCGATTGTGGCACCGGCATCGGCGCCGGCGGGCTTTTCGGTCGGCGACGTCTGGGCAAATGCCGGTGTTGCGGACAGCATGAACGGCACGATGGCGACCGACGCCATCAGCGTGAAGCGACGCATGATTCCTCCCCCATGGATATTCTTTTTCTGTCTGACAAATGGCTATGCGCGATTTGTCATACTTACAAGAGGCTTTTGTTGCCGATATATGTCTGCTTCAGGCCAACCGTTGCAGAAACGCAACTGTTATAATATATCAATTATCGGCCGTGATTTGCATGTTTCAGGCGTACTCGCCGGTTTCAGGTAACAATATTAGCCGCTTAGGCTCGGATAGCGGGTCAGGGCACCGGCAGGCGGATTGCAGGACGGAGGGGGATGCGTGGTCGACGAAGCGCCGGGCGGGGTACGACGGATCGTCATCGTCGGTGGCGGCACCGCCGGATGGATGGCCGCGGCGGCGCTGTCGCGCGCGCTGGGACCGATCGGCCGCAGCGTCGTGCTGGTCGAATCCGATGCGATCGGGACGGTCGGCGTGGGCGAGGCGACGATCCCGCCTATCCGCGCGTTCAACGCCATGCTCGACATCGACGAGGACCGGTTCCTGCGCGAGACGATGGGCAGCTACAAGCTGGGCATCGAATTTGTCGACTGGAGCCGGATCGGCGCGCGCTATTTCCATCCGTTCGGCGCGGCGGGGCAGGATTTCCACGGCGTCCCCTTTCACCAGCTCTGGCTGCGCCACCGCGCGCGGGGCGGCACCACCCGGCTGACCGAATATTCGATGTGTACCGTCGCCGCGCGCGAGGGGCGTTTCGGCATCGCCGCGCCGGGGGATCGCACCCCGCTCGCGCATATCGCTCATGCCTATCATTTCGACGCGACGCTCTATGCCGCCCTCCTGCGCCGGGTGAGCGAGGCGCAGGGCGTCGTGCGCCACGAAGGGCGCGTCGTTCGGGTCGATCGCGACGGCGAGCATGGCGACGTGACCGCGCTGCTGCTGAACGACGGGCGGCGGATCGCGGGTGACCTGTTCGTCGATTGCTCGGGGTTTGCCGGGCTGCTGATCGAAGGGGCGCTCGCCACCGGCTATCACGACTGGTTGCACTGGCTGCCGATGGATCGCGCGCTGGCGATGCCGACCGGACGGATCGATCCGCTACCCCCCTATACCCGCGCCACCGCGCATCCCGCCGGGTGGCAATGGCGCATCCCGTTGCAACACCGCACCGGCAACGGCCATGTGTTCGCCAGCGCCTTCACCACCGCCGATGCGGCCGAGGCGCTGCTGCGCGCGCATGCTCCGGGCGATCCGTGCGGTGATGTGCGGTCGCTGTCGTTCACCACGGGGATGCGGCGGCGGGCATGGTCGCACAATGTCGTGGCACTCGGCCTTGCCGCCGGTTTCGTCGAGCCGCTCGAATCGACCAGTATCCACCTGATCCAGCACGGCATCCTGCGGTTGCTGGCGCTGTTTCCGGGTGCTGTGGTCCATCCCGCCGAACGCGACGCCTATAACGCCGACATGGCTCGCGCCTTTGCCGCCGTGCGCGATTTCGTGGTGCTACATTACAAGGCGACGCGGCGCGACGACAGCGCGTTCTGGCGCATGGTGCAGGCGATGACCGTGCCCGACAGCCTGGCCCACCGCATCGAATTGTGGCGCGCGCAGGGGCGGCTGATCCCGCAGGAGGGCGACGTGTTCCAGGTCCCGAGCTGGGCGGCGGTGCTGACCGGGCAGGAATGGTGGCCCGCTGCCTATGACCCGGCGGTCGATCGGTTGAACGCCGCGTCGGTCGAGGCGGCGATGGCCGATATGCGCGCCGCCTATCGCCGCACCGCGCTGGCGCTGCCGCCCCACGCCGCCGCCCTGCCCGCCGCGGAATAGCCGGCGCGCGGCGATCCGCCCGCTCGCGCGGCTAAGCCGGTGGAATTGCCCTACAAATACCCGACCGGCACGGAAGGCCCGATCCGCGTCTCATGGAATCGATTGCGATCCCCCGATCCGTGCCGTAGCGGCGTCGCGACTCAAGGGGGATGGACGATGCGATCGGGAGCCGGATGGCGGGCTGTGCTGGGCATGATGGTCGCGCTGGGCATGGCGGGATGCGGCGGCGGTGGCGGGGATGACGGCGACGGCATCGTGACGACCACCCCCACCCCCACGCCGTCGCCCGTTCCGACCCCCACCGCGACCCCATCCCCCGTCCCGTCGACGACCGGCAGCTGGTGGCGTCCCGACGCAGCGACGACGTGGCAGTGGCAGCTGAGCGGGTCCGTCGACACCCGCTATGCGGTCGCCGCCTATGACATCGACCTATTCGACACGCCTGTCACCACCATCGCCCAGCTGCACGCGGCGAAGCGGCGGGTGATCTGTTATTTCTCGGCCGGGTCGTCCGAAAACTGGCGCAGCGACGACGGCAAGTTCGCCGCGTCCGACCGGGGTTCGGCGCTGGACGGTTGGGTCGGGGAACGCTGGCTGTCGGTCACGTCGACCACGGTGCGCGCCGTGATGCAGGGCCGGCTCGACCTTGCCCGGTCGAAGGGGTGCGACGGCGTCGAGCCCGACAATGTCGATGGCTATGCGAACCGCAACGGCCTGGGCATCACCGCCGCGCAGCAACTCGACTATAACCGCTTCCTCGCGCGCGAAGCGCATGCCCGCGGCCTGGCGATCGGGTTGAAGAACGATCTGGACCAGATTGCGGAACTGGAGGGGGTGTTCGACTTCGCGGTCAACGAACAATGCCACGAGTTCGACGAATGCGGACAGCTCAAGCCGTTCATCGCCGCTGCCAAGCCGGTGTTCGTCGCCGAATACAAGGGCGATTATCGCAACAATAGCGGCGGCGCGCGCGACCGGCTGTGTTCGGCGTCCCGCGCGGCCGGGCTGCACACGCTGGTGCTGGCGCTGGCGCTCGACAACAGTTTCCGCTTTGCCTGTGACGCCGAGGGATAGCGACGGGACTGCGGCTTCCGCGCACCGGATCGACGTCTCCGTGCAAGGCAGCTTTTAACCTTTCGCCGCCATAACGCCACGCATGTCGCCTACGCTTTCGTCGTCCCCTTCCGGCAATCTGCTGCACGACACGCTGCGGCGGTGCCGTCGTCACTTGTGGGCGGCGGCGCTGTTTTCCGGGCTGGTGAACATTCTCTACCTCGTGCCGTCGATCTTCATGCTGCAGGTCTATGACCGGGTGGTGCCGACGCGGGGTGAGGCGACGCTGCTGCTGCTGACGCTGATTTTGGGCGTATCGCTGGTGGTGTTCGCGGTGCTGGATGCGGTGCGGATGCGGCTGCTGCTGCGCGCGTCGATGCGTCTGGAACGAAGCGCCGCCCCCGGCATCCTGATGCGGATTATGGGCAGCGATGTCGGCAGCACCGGCCGGCAGTTGCAGGCGCTGCGCGATTTCGACACGCTGCGCGGCACGATGGCCGGGCCGATCATGATCGCGCTGTTCGACGCGCCATGGGCACCGATCTACATCGCGATCTCGTTCCTGCTGCATCCCTGGATCGGGGTGCTGGCGCTGTTGAGTTCGCTGCTGCTCGCCGTCCTTGCCTGGGCCGGGGACCGGACGACGGCCACCGCGACGCGCGATGCCAATGGCCGGGCGATGCTGGCCAACCGGGAACAGGATTTCTCGATCCGGATGGCGGAGGTCGCGCGCGTGCTGGGAATGCGCAACGCGCTGGTCACGCGGCATCTGCTGGAGCGGGCCGACCTCGTTCGGCGGCAGGCGGATATCGCGGCGACGCAATCGCGGTTCCTCGGCATCACCAAGTTCCTGCGCCTGTTGCTGCAATCGCTGGCGCTGGCGCTGGGGGCGTTGCTGGCGATCCGGCAGGAGATTTCGGGCGGCGCGATCTTTGCCGCCTCGCTGCTGCTCGGCCGCGCGTTGCAGCCGGTCGAACAGATATTGGGCGCGCTGAAGCCGCTGGCGAGCGCGCGCCAGGCATGGGGCAACCTCGCCGCGTTCTGCGCCTTGCCCGAACCCGGCACCACCGCGACCAAGCTGCCGGTGCCCGAGGGGCGGATCGACGTGCGCGCACTGACCGTCCGCGCGCCCGACAGCGACCGCGAAATCCTGTCCGACATCAGCTTCTCGGTCGAACCGGGGCAGGTCGTTGCGCTGGTGGGGCCGAGCGGGGCGGGCAAGTCGACGCTGCTGCGCGCGCTGGCCGGTGCGTTGTCGCCCGACAGCGGCGACGTGCGGATCGACGGGGCCAGCCTGCCGGACTGGAATCCGGAACAGCTGGGCCACCATCTGGGCTATATGCCGCAGTCGCCCTCGCTGTTTCCGACGACGGTCCATGCCAATATCTCGCGGTTTCAGGCGGTACTGGCGGGCGATGGTCCCGACATCGACGACCGCGTGGTCGCAGCGGCGATGCAGGCGGGCGCGCATCCGCTGATCCTGGGGCTGCCGGCGGGCTATGGCACGATGCTGACGATGGCGGACGGGGCCGGGCTGTCGGCGGGTCAGGGGCAGGCGGTGGCGCTGGCCCGCGCTCTCTATGGCGATCCGGCGATCCTGTTCCTCGACGAACCCAATGCCCATCTCGACAGCGAAGGCGAGGCGCGATTGGTGCAGACGATCGAAGCGTTGCGCGCGCGCCGCGCGACCGTCGTGGTGTCGACCCACCGCACCGGGCTGTTGCAGGCGGTCGACAAGATATTGCTGCTGAAGGACGGACGCATCCAGTTGTTCGACGATCGCGACCGCGTGATCCGCGGCCCCGCCCCGGCGCAAGGTGCCGTGCCGCCGCCGGTGACCGCCGGGGGAGCTGGCTGATGGACGGCACGATCATTCCCGCCGATCGCCGGCAGGACGCGGTCCATGCGCGGATCGCGCGGGAGCTGGCGCTCGACGATTCGCCCCGGTCCGCCGTCCGCATGGGCGCGATCGTCGCGATCCTGTTCTTCGTTGTGGCGCTGGGCTGGGCGGCGTTTGCCCGGTTGGACGCGGCGGCGGCGGGCGAAGGGCAGGTCGTCGTCGCCGGCAACCGGCAAACGGTCCAGCACCGCGACGGCGGGATCGTCCGGGCGATTCACGTGCGCGACGGACAGCATGTCGCCGCCGGGCAGCTGCTGTTCCGGCTCGACGGCGGGGAGGTCGCCGCGACCGAGCGGGCGCTGGCCGCCAGCGTCATCGACCTGCAGGCGCAACGTGCCCGGTTGGAGGCGGATGTCCGCGGCGGCGCGATCCGCTGGCCCGACGAATTCGCTCGCGCGACCGGCGACGACCGGCGACTGGTCGAACGCGCCAAGTCGCTGCAGTCCGCACAGGCCGCCGCCCGCGCGTCTGCGCTCGCCGCCAATGGCGCGGTGTTGCAGCAGCAGGCGGCGGGCGTCGCACAACAATCGGGCGGGTTCGCCGCACAGGCGCGCGCGACCGAACGCCAGCGCCAGTCGCTCCAGCAGCAGCTGGAGAGCACGCGGCAACTGGCCGACCAGGGCTATGTCTCGCGCAATACGGTGCGGGCGATCGAACGGTCGATCCAGCAGCTCGACGGGGCCGATGGCGACTATTCGTCCCGCGTCGCGGCCGCGCGCGAACAGATCGGGCAGGCACGCGCCGAACAGGTGCAGACGCGCCGCCGCTATGTCGAGGATTCGGCGACCCTGCTGCGCGACACTCAGTTCCAGCTGAACGAGGCGCTGCCCAAATGGGCGGCGGCGCGTGAACAGCTGGCGCGCACGGACATCCGCGCCCCGGTCGGCGGGCGGGTGGTCGGATTGCGGGTCTTCTCGGTCGGCGGCGTCATCCAGGCGGGACAGCCGATCCTCGACATCGTGCCCGATGCCGCACCGCTGGTCATCCGCGCCACGTTCCTGCCGACCGATATCGACGGGGTGGTGCCCGGGCGCGAGGCGGAGGTGAAGTTCCTGTCGCTGCACGAACGCGACCTGCCGATCCTGCTCGGCACCGTCGCCACCGTTTCGGCCGACGCGCTGCGCGACGAGGCCAGCGGGCGCAGCTATTTCAGCGCGGAGATCACCGTACCGCGCAGCCAGATCGCGCAGATCGAGGCGGTGCGCGGGCGCGATACCGGCATCCGGCCGGGCGTGCCGGTGCAGGTGACGGTGAAGCTGCGTGCGCGCACGGCGCTGCAATATCTGCTCGATCCGCTGACCGAAGCCTTTTCGAGGTCGCTCCATGAACGCTGATCTTCGTGTCGTTCCGCTGGCGGCGGCGATGTTCGTCGCCGCCACGGGACAGGCGCAGGCGCAGGATGCGCTGGTTACGGCGATCGCCGATGCGTATCGCAGCAACCCGACGCTCGACGCGCAACGCGCCGAACTGCGCAGCCTCGACGAAACGATCGTGCAGGCCGGCGCGCCCTATCGCCCCACGGTCGGGCTGAACATGGACCTGCAATATCGCTCGGCTGATCAGCGCAACCTGCTCGACGATTTCGTCACCAATCGCAGCCGCACGATGGCCGCGACGCTGAGCGCGCAGCAGATCCTGTTGAACGGTGGGCGCACCGCCGCGCAGGTGTCGATCGCCGAGGCGCGGGTGCTGGCCGCGCGCGAACGGTTGCGTCTGGTCGAAAACGCGATCCTGCTGGAAGTCGTCGACTCCTATGTCGCCGTCCGGCGCGACAGCGATCTGGTCGCGATCCAGGGCCGCTCGCTCGACAGCTATGACCGGCAGGTGGCGCAGGCGATCGCCCGCGAACGCGGCGGCGACCTGACCCGCACCGACATCGCGCAGGCGCGCGCGCAGGCGGAGATCATCCGCGCGCAGCTGGCGCAGAGCCAGGCCAATCTGCAGGTCAGCCGCGCCCGTTTCGCCACGGTCGTCGGGCGGATGCCGGGGACGCTGGGCGAACCGCCGGTGTTGCACGGCGTGCCACCCTCGCTGGACGCCGCCTTCGCCATTGCCCAGCGGGAAAGCCCGGCGATCGGCGAAGCGTTGCTGTCGGCCCGCGCCGGGGATGCGCGGATCGCCGCCGAACGGGCCGAACGCGCGCCGGTGGTCGCGCTGTCGGGCGGTTATGGCTATCGCACGGCGAACAGTTTCCAGACCCGCGACCTGGGCGCGCAGGCCAGCGGCGGGGTGACGCTCACCATGCCGCTGATCGCCGGCGGGGTGATCGGGTCGCGCATCCGCGCGGCACAGGCCGATCGCGAACGGCTCGGCTTCGAAGTCGAAAGCGTCCGGCGACAGGCACTGGCCCAAACGCAGGATGCGTGGAACCAGTCATTAGCGGCGACCAGCGCGGCGGCGGCCGGGCGGATCGCGACCCAATCGGCGCAAGAGGCGCTGACCGGGGTGCAGCGGGGTTTCGCCGAGGGGTTCCGCTCGAACTTCGAGGTGCTCGATTCCGAACAGCGGTTGCTGAACGCGCAGCTGGTGCTGACCAACGCTACCTATTCCGCCTATGCGGCGCAGGCGCGGCTGCTCGCAACGCTGGGCCGGTTGCAGGCGGCGTTGCTGGCGCAAGGGGTGCCGGCCTACGACCCCGCCGTACCCGCGCGCGCGGCGAAGGCGGCGGTGATCGGGCCGATCGATCCGGTGATGGCGGCGATCGACCGGGCGCAGCTGCCGTCCAGCGCCCTCACCCCGCAACCGCCGCTGCCGGTCGCGGTCGATCCGGCCCTGCGCCCGGCCACGACCCCGCCGCCGCAGGGGAGCCTCGGCGACAAACTCCCGTTGCTGCCCAATCCGGTCATCGCGGAGCTGAACGATACGATGGTCACCGGATAGCAGGCACGCCCGCCTGCTACCGCGCCGCCAGCTCGCCATAGAGGTCGCGATACGCGCCGATGATGGTCGGGTGGTCGTAATCACGCAGCACGCGGCGGCGCATTGCCTCCCCCATCGCGTGGCGGACATCGGGTTCGCCGGCGATCGCGCAGATGCCCGCCGCCGTTGCCTGTGGATTGACCAGCGGGGTCACGATGCCGCCATGGCCCGGATCATGGGGGCCGCGCCCTTCGATCATTTCGCGGCAGCTGCCGACATCGGGGGCGACGACCGGAATGCCGCACGCCCCCCCTTCGAGGATGACCAGCGGCTGCGCCTCCGACAGGCTGGTCAGCACCAGCAGGTCGATCCGGTTCATCCAGTCCTCGATCTTCACCCGTCCGGCAAAGGTCAGCACGTCGCCCAGTTGCAGGTCGGCGACCAAACGCGTGCATTCGGCGGCATATTCCGGGTCCTCGTCCTCCGGACCCAGCACGACGAAGCGCAGATGCGGCTTTTGCGCATGGGCGATGGCGCAGGCACGGATGAAGGTCTTGATATCCTTGATCGGCACCACCCGGCCGAGCAGCGCGACCAGCGGGTGCGCCGGGTCGCGCGCGTCGGCCAGGTGCGCGAAGCGCCGCGCATCGATACCGTTCGGGATCACCTGTACCCGGTCGGCCGCCGCGCCCAGTCGCCGCTGCACCGCGTTGTTTTCGCCATAGAGCGCGACGATCGGGTCGCACGCGTCGTAGCAGGCGGTGGCATAGCTGGTGAAGGCGCGCACCCACAGGTCGCGCAGGTCGCGGACGCTGCGATCCATCTCCAGCCCGGTATCGACCTGATCGCCGATCCATTCGGCCATCATCACCTCGATCTGCCGTTCGAGCAGGTAGATGCCATGTTCGGTGATGAACGCCGGTCGCCCGGTTTCCTTCGCCGCGCGCGCCGCCAGCAACCCGGCGAACCCGGTCGAGATCGTGTGATAGGCGCGGGCACGGGGCAACGGCGCGGTCAGCACCGCGAGCAACCCGCCCAGCAGCACCCGCATCGCCCAGAAATAATGGTGGAACGATGCCTTGGGCAGCAGCGCCTGATAATGCCGCTTCAGCCGGGCGAAACAGGCCGGATGGGCAAGGATGTCGCCCGGCGTCGGTCGCCGGCCATCGACGTCGAGCAGGTCGATGAGCCGTGCCAGCGCGTCACCGCCGCCGACCGCGACGAAATCGACCAGCGCGTCGGCGATCGCGGTGGCGCGTCCGCGCGGCAACCCGCGCGGCATCGCGGTTTCGGGGGCAAGCGCGATCTCGACCACCTGCACAACGTTCGGCGGCGGCGTCAGCTGGAACGGCAGGGGGCTGGCCGACGGCTTGATCGCGACGATCGCAAAGCGAATGTCGGGCAGGCTGGCGATCAGGTCCTGCAACCATCCCGACACGCCGCCGACGACATAGGGATAGGCCCCCTCGACGATCAGGCAGATATCGGCGTCGTCGGGTACGCTCATGCCGCCGCGCTGTTCCGCCACCATGCCGTCGCCGGCACCATCCGGTCGTCCTCCACCGGGCTCACATCGGCCGCTGCGACCAGCGCGTCGATCGCGGCATAGTCGCCGGCCGCCCACAGCGCCTCGATCCGCACCGTATGGGGGGTGGCATCGTCCAGCAGCGCCAGCGCGTCGTCGCGCAGATTCGCCCGCTGCGAATCGGACAGCAGCAGGTTGGCGCGCGCATGGTCGGCCAGCAGCGCGATCAGCGTGGCGCGTGCTTCGCCATCCGCGCCCTTCGCCTCCAGCATGGCGCGACCATCGGACAGATTCTGCACCACCCGCGCCGACGCGGCAGCGGCCAGCGCGCGGATCGTCTGGTCGCTGTCGGTAAGGGCCAGCGCGATCAGCGGCGAGAGCGCGGGCTGGAACGAGCGGACCACCGTTTCCAGCGCGCGCCGCCGATCCGCGACCTTGCCGTGGCGCATCACCGTCACCAGCGAATGGAGCGTGTCCGGTTCGGCATGGAGGACCCGCCCGTCGAGCATCCGCGCAACGGCGAGGCTGGCACCCCGGCGCGCCGGTCGCGCGCGGATCACCCGGTCGGGCAGCGGCAGCGGCGGGCGGCTCGTGCGTGGTAGGCGGGCGACGATCCCGCCGACCACGATCAGCGCCGCGGGGCCAAAGATGCCCGCCATCGCCGCGGCAAATCCGATCGCGCGCCCGTGTCGCAGCCACAGGGCATAGCCCAGCACGACCAGCAGCATGTGGATGAACAGCAGCACCGCCTCGCCGGAGCTCAGGGCCAGGCCGATGACCGCGATATCGATTGCCGCCGCGATCGGCAGCATCGGCTTCATGCCGCGCGGCCCGACGGCGCGACCATGGTGGCAGCACTTCGTTCGCGCGCGGCGATCAACGGGGCCAGCCACCCCCCCATCTCGGCCATTTCCGCCAGCGCATTGGCGCCCAGCGCGGCGAAGGGCAGGCTGTGGATCACCAGGCAACCGACGACCGATCCGCCGTCCCGTTCGATCAGCGGAATGGCGATGACGCCGATCCCGTCCAGCACGACGCGATCGGTACGATGGCCGACATGGATCGGCTCGCTCCGCCGCAGCACCTGCATTGCGAGCGCGTCGGGCAGGATGTCGGGCCGGGTCATCGCGGTCGCACCGCGCAGCCACGCGCGGGCCTCCGCCCCGGCAAAGCGGTAGCAGGTGAAATCCTCGCTGCGCGCGGCCATCGCGATCAACGCCGCCAGGGCTGCCCGCCGCTCGGTCGGCTCGATCGCGCTCAGCCGGGTGGCGGTCGCCACGATATAGCCCAGCGTGCGGGCATCAGTCGCGACCTCGACCTGCAGGGCGCGGTTGGTGCGCGCTAGGCGGTGGAACGCGTCGGTCAGGCGCGCGACGTTGCGCTGCGCGATCCCGGCGCGCCGGTCGAGCAGGCGATAGCGCCCGACGCGCAGGATCGTCACCTCGCCGACGATGACCGCCGCGACGAACCACAGCAGTGGCGGCAGCGACAGGTGCAGCAGGTGGTCGAGATAGTCGCGCTCGCCCCCGCCCGAACCGGCATGGAGCAGCCACAGGCCCGACGCGATCCCCGCCGCCGCCAGCGCGGGCAGCGTGCCGTAAGCCAGCGCCATGACCAGCACCGGCAGCCACAGCGGATTGGGCTGAATATCGGCAAAGGCGTTGCCATGGCCGACAACCCGGTCGATCACGACCAGCGCCCCGAACCCCACCGCCAGTTCGGCCGCGACCCGCGCGATGCGGGGAATCCGCCCGGTCATCGTCCACTCCCTAGGCCGCGGCTGAGTAGCGCGCGTGCGAAAACCTGTTGCCCCGGAAAGCCCGGCCGCGCGATCGAGCTGATCCCGCCGCTGGCCTCGATCCGCCACGCCGTTGCGACCGGCAGGTCGAGGCCCAGGCTGGCGCTGGGCCCGTTACCGCCGAAACGATCGACCGTCCAGCCCGCGAGGCCGGTCAGCTGCGCCCGCCCCATCGACCCGCTGACCAGCCCCTGCAGCGTATGGTTTTCGCGGGTTGCGAGATCGACCGCCGTCCGCCGCAGCCGTTGGACATATTCGCCGTCCAGACGATAGGTCAGCCCGAACGCCAGCCCCCCCCGCCTGAGGATATAGTCCAGCCCGCCGGAAAGCGTCAGCGTGTCGCTGGTCGGGTCCAGCCCGGCAAGGCCGTAGCGGTTGCCGCCGACATCGATCTGGCCGACCAGACCCGGCGCGATGCGATAGGTCCCGCCGGCAGAGATGCGCGACAGATAGCCGCCGCCGATCGCCTGTTCGACGGTCGAATAATCGGGCTGGTGCAGCAGCAGCGCGGCGCGCCATTGCGCCTCCGCCGATCCGGCGACCAGACGGGCACCGCCGCCGGTCACGCCGCTGTCGAGCGCGCCGGACAGCACCGCCTGCATCCGCATGTCGTCGCTCACCCGCACCGTCGCGGCGACATCGACGACCGGGGCGGTATGCCGCAGCACTCCCGCGTCGGTATCCACCCGGCTCGCCACCGCGCGCACGCCAGCGCCCAGCGTCAGCCGGTCGGTGAGCGCGGCATCGACCCGCGCCGCCGTTTCGACCTGCGACAGGTCGCCGCCACTGCGCAGCGTCGTTCCGATGCTGGCGACACCGGGGGCAAAGGCCCGTGCCCGGCGCGCGACGGGATCGGTCGCGCCGATCCGGCGATACGCCGCCGCCGCGCCGCGCACATCGCCATCGGCATTGCGCGCATCGGCCAGGATGCGCCCGACGCGCGGGTCATCGGGCTGCGAACGGGCCAGCGCCTCGGCCGCGCGGCGGCCCTGCCCCGGATATCCCGCCGCCACATCCGCCTCGATCGCGAGCAGCCGGGTGTCGAGGTCGACCGGCGGTTCGGGCGCATCGGCAGCGACGGCATCGCCATGCGCGGCGAAATCGACCGCGATCAGCGCCCCGTCCTGCCGCCATGCCATGTCCCACCCGATCGCCGGGCGCAGCACGAGGCTGGCGTCGTTCCAGCGCAGGTCGCCGATCGCCGCGCCACCGGCCCGGCGAAAGGCGTCGATCGTCGCATCGTCGATCGGCCGGTCGAACCGGACGACGAGCTCGCGGTCCTGTTCCTCGGCCGTGATCGTCGTGCCCGGTTGCCAGACCAGCTGCGTCGCACCGCCCGCGATCTGCGTATCGTGGAGCAGGTCGGGCGGCACGCGCAGCGTCGGCGTGGCGGCGGCAAGGAGCGCGAGCAGGATCACGGGGCCGGCACCGCCCGTGCGCGACCCGGTTCGCCGCGCGCGATCAGCAGGCGGGTCTGCAAATTGGCGAGCGCCCGGTCTCCGGGATCGGCCGCGCGCAGCCGTTCGACCATCGCCACCGCTTCGCGCGTGCGGCCGAGGCGGTCGAGCAGTTCGGCGCGGTCCCGGCCGCTCTCCGGCGTCGCCGCCAGCGCGCGTTCCAGCCACGGCCGCGCCGCCGGGGCGCCATGCACCTTTGCCTGCGCATCGGCCATCAGCCGCAGCGCGACCACATCGCCCGGCGTATCGTCGAGCTGGTCGCGGAGCAACGCGATGGTCCGGGGGGCATCGCCGCCGTTCCACGCGCTCCACGCCAGGTCCATCCGGTCGCGCGGGGCCGCGATCCCGGCGGCGATCCGCGCGCGCGCAAGGGCGGCGGCCTGTGCCGGATCGACGCGCCGCGGAGTCGCCGCGCTGACGCCACGCAGCTGTTCGACCGACAGCGCCCGCCCGTCGAGCAGCCGGGCGAGCAGTCCCCGCCCCGCCGCGCCGTCACCCACCGCATTGGCGAGCGTCAATTGCGTCAACAGCGTCTCGGTCCGATCGGCCAGCGGGTGACGGCCGAGAAACGCCAGCGCCGTGGCCGGGCGGTCGCGTTCGGCATAGGCGGTCAGCCACTGGCGCTGTTCCTCGGCACTGCCCGACGTGGCGCGCTGTCGCAGCCAGGCCAGGTCGCCTTCCCCCGGCCGGGGACCGAGCAGGTAGAGCAGCCGGCGGGCGGGCGCGGTGTCGGTCCCCCCCTGCGCCGCCGCGCGCTTGAGCAGCGTGGCGGCGTCGTCGCGCGCGCCAAGCGCGATCAGCCGTTCGGCAAGGGTCGGCAGGTCGGCACCGGGACCCTCCGCACGGGCGAGGAGTTGCCGCCGCAATCCGGCGGTGTCGCCCGCCTGCGTCAGGATCGCTTCGCGCGCCGCCTCCACCTGTTCTGCCGGCAACAGCGCCGCCGCCGCCAGTGCGCCATCGCGGTCGCCGCGTGCCTGTGCGACGCGGATCGCGGTCCATGGATCGCCGCGCCGCCAGTCGCTGCCCACCCGGTCCAGCGTCGCGATCAGGTCATATTGCCCCTTCGCCGCCAGTCGCCGGACCAGATCGAGCGTCAGCGCCGGATCGGGGCGGGGAATCGCACCGCGCGCGGCGGCGGTCACCAGCAGGTCCGGCCGGTCGAGCGCATAGGCCGCCGCGACGATCGCCGGCGCGGGCACGCCGCCCGGCGTGGCGACGGTGCGCGCCAGCAGCGCAGCCGCCTCCGCCCGACGTCCGGTCTTGGCCAGCAAATCCATCCTGAGCGGCCAGCTTTCCGCGCTGTCGCCATCGGGCCGCGCCGCCAGAAAGGCCAAGGCAACGGGGCCGCGCCCGGCGGCGGCAAGGTCATAGGCGACCTGCAGCGTCGTGACGCGTTCCCCCGCGTCGATCAGCTGTTTGGTCAGCGCGGCCAGCGTCGCCGCATCGGCGGTGCGGATTTGGGCGGCGATCTGGGGCAAGGGCGGCGGGCGATCCGCCGGGATCACCGACAGCGGAACCGCCGGCGGCGGGACGGCCACCGATGCGCCGGATAGCTGCGGATGCGCGCGCCGTTCGGCATGACGGACCTCCAGCTGCCCCGGCAGGAGCATCAGTGCGGCCGCCAGTGTCGCCCCGCCGACGATCGCCGGCACGCCGATCGCCAGCCAGCGTTCGGAGGCGGCCGCCCTCATCGGCGCGGCTCCGGCCACAGCCGGTCGAGCGCGAGCGTGGAGACATAGGGCAGGAAGCCGGCGGCGCGTTCGCGGTCGTACAGCGCGGCGACCGCCGTCGTATCGGCCGGGTCCCAGTAATCGAGCGTATGTAGCGCAAGGGCGGGGTGGAGCGTCCGCGCGTGGCGCAGCCGATCGGCCTGCCATTGCCAATCGCTGTCGGACAGCGGCTCATACGCCTTGGTCGTGAAGTTCCACCGGCTCGCCATCGCTTCGCCCAGCACATGGTCGATGCTGGGGGCCACCGCGTCGAGCAGCGCATAGCCCCGGTTCAGCATGATGCGGATGGCGGGAAACCGCGCGCGAACCGCCGCGATCAGCGCCGCCCCGCCCTGCACCATGCCCTTGTTGCCGATCGGATTCTGCCGTTCCATCGCTTCGGCGTTATCCATCGTATCGATGAAGATTCCGTCATAGCCCTTTGCCAGAATTTGCGGGACGATCGTGTCGACGATCGCGGCGGTCCATGCCGGATGGCGCAGGTCGACGAACCGCGCATCGGGCCAGTTGGGATTGGGGGCCCCCAGCGCGCCCGCCCGTTCCAGATCGGTGAAATAGGGCCGCTGCCGTTCGACCTCGCCAAAGCTGACATAGCCGAGCAGCCGTGCGCCGGGACCACGCAGCGGCGCGATCGGGCGGGCATGATGCGGTTCGAGGACCAGCAGGTCGTACGTCCGGGCGATGGCCGGCACGCTCGCCGCGCCATAATCGACCGCCCAGCGCGTGCGCGGCGGCGGGCTGCCGTCCGCGCGGCGGCGCAGCGCGAGGGTCAGCGCCATCGTGCCCGCGCCAAGGCCCATCAATCGCCGCCGTCCGATCATCGTCACAGCCAGCGTCCGCCATTGCCGACCACCGCCGGATTATTGCCGACGAACAACAGATAGGTCAGGTTCACGCTAGCCTCCGCCACCATGGCGATACCGACCGAGGCACCGACCACCGCGCCCGCCATATAGCCCCAGCCAAACGCCGCCAGCCCCGCATCGAATTGCAACCATGTCGCGATCGCGCTGCCGATCGCGAAGGCCGCCCAGGTCGCGAGAATCCGGCCGAACAGGTCGTAATAGGCGAGCACCACGGTCGTCGCGATCGCGGCCAGGTGGAACACGACCCCGAGCGAGGTCTGGCGAAAGGCGAAAATTGCGCGAACATCGGCGCCGATCAGGTCGAACAGCGGCACCGCCAGCACCCATGCCAGCGCCGCGACCAGCAGCTGCACCAGTATCAACAGGCGAATGCCGTTGAGCATCACGCGGACCAGATCGGTGCGCGCCTCCTCGATCCGGTCCATCGTCGACGTGCCGGTGCAGCGCGCCAGCATGCTGCCGAACGCGCGGTCGAACCGGGTTTCGGTGACGATCAGCAGCAGCGTCAGCCCCGGCACGATCGTCAGCAGGCCGAGGAAGCTGCCTTCGTCGTTGATCGGGTTCAGCCGGAGCAGCCCCAGCGCCCGGCCGCTTTCCGGGCCGAACCACAAAATCCACTTGTCGATCCAGATGGCGATCACCGCGGCGATCCCGGCGAGTGAGATGATCGTCGCCAATCGGCGCGGCATCGCGTCGGGGCCGGGCAGCACGACGTCGCCGGTGAAATGCCGGCGCAACAACATCAGGATCGCGGCCAGCGTCGCGCCGACGCCCAGCCCCACGGCCGCCAGCACGCTGGTCGCCCCGGCATGCGGCACCAGCAGCAACGCCCCGGTCGCCAGCACGATGCCCAGCAGATAGGCCGCCGGCACCGCGCGGAACCGGTCGAGCGTCGTCAGCATCGGGGCCGCGATCCAGATCTGCGTCAGCCACGCAAGCGTCACCGCCGACAGCAGCGCGGTCGCCGGCGGCAACCCGCCCAGCCCGGCATACAGGACGAGGCCGACCGTCAGTCCAATCGCGCCGCCTGCCGCCAGTGCGGTCAGCAGGATGCCGGGAATCGCCGCGCTGTCGCGCGCGAACAGGCGGTCGGCGACCAGTCGGGTCGCGACGATCCCGACCGGCGCGGCCGCCAGCGCCGACAGGCTGAAGGCATAGATCAGCACCGTCTGCACGAGATGCGCGGCTTGCCCCTGCAGATGGTGCGCCGTCCAGCGTTCGAGCAGGATCATGCCGGCGGCGGTCAGCAGCCACGGTCCCGAACTGATGATCGCGCCATGCACGGCGGCGGCGGCGATCCCGCCCACACCGCCTTCGCGCGCCACCCGCGCCAGTTGAAACCCGATGCCCGCCATCACTACCCTCGAAACCCCGGATGCGGGCCCTGACCGCCTGTCGGAATAGGGCCTATAACGCGGGTTTCGTAACGGTCCCTTACAGGAAGAAGTCGTTCGCGGTCAGATTGTGGTGACCGAGCAGCGCGATCGAGAAGTCGGCGATGGTGCCGGCCCCGGTATTCCCCTCGACGACGGTATATTCCTTGCCGTCGATCATCTGGAAGCTGAAGCGCAGCTGCGCCGCGCCGGTGAACTTCGCGCCGGGCGTGGCGAGCAGGTTGAACGCCTGGTCGCCGCGGGCCAGCATCGACGTGTTGGCATCGATCGCCGACAGGTCGATCTTGTCCGCGCCCGACCGGAAATCGGTGATGATGTCGCGCTGCGAGGCGAGCGTGGAAGAGTCGCCCGATTTCTCGAAGCGGAACACGTCGTTCCCCGCCCCGCCGGTCAGCACGTCGCGGCCATCGCCACCGATCAGGATGTCGTTCCCGTCGCCGCCGTTCAGCGTATCGTTGCCAAGGCCACCGATCAGGCGATCGTTCCCGCCCAGCCCGTTCAGCACGTCGTTGCCCCAGCTGCCGTCGAGCACGTCCTGTTCGCCGGTGCCGTTGATCGTTTCCGACATGATCGTGCCGGTCTTGGTGATGCCGACGACGTCGGTGACCGAGACCGACAGGGTCTGCGTATCGACCGCGCCGCGCGCGTCGGTGGCGACGACCGTGACCGAATAGATATTGTCGTGATTGGCGTCGGTCGGATTTTCGAAATCGGGCGCGGCGAGGAACTTCAGCGCGCCGCTGGTCGGGTCGATGGTGAACTTGTCGCCGTCGGCCGTCGCCGCGATCGAGAACTTGATCGAATCGCCGAACTTGATGTTCGCATCGGTCGCGGTGATCGTGGTGAGTGCCGCCGTGGCATTTTCCGCCGTCTTCAGGGTGCCGGTGTCGGCGCCGCCGAACGAGCTGATGACCGGCCCGGTGTTGGCGACCTGCTGCACCTTGACCGCATGGGCGCCGATCGCGCCGATATCGATCGTCGCGATTTCACCGATCAGCGACTCCAGCTTGCCGCCCTCGACCGACAGCCAGCTGGTGCCCGGCGCCTTCAGGTCGATCTTGACCTTGCCTTCGCCCTCCACGGTGAACGACAGGTCGCGCCCGTCGCCCGACACCGATTGCAGCGCGGCGCGCATCGGCAGTTCGACGATATGGGTCACGTCGTCAGCGACCGTACCCATCTTGATCTCGAAGCTGCCGCCGGCGGTCGGCAGGAACACCTTGTCGGCGTTATAGGCGTAATATCCGGTGACGCTCTGGATCACCTGCCCGGTCTTCTGCCCATCGACGTCGAGCGCGAACAGCCCGGTGCCAAGTGGCGAGGTGACGGTGGCGTTGATCGTGTTGCCGATGACGCTGGTGACGATCTTCGACTGGTCGAACGCCTGCACGCGCGCGGCGAGGTCGGCGAGCGTGACGAACTCGATCCCCGTCTTGGCCGCCATGGCGATGAAGTCGGTGAACATCGCCTGGGTATAGGCGCTGGCCACGCCGTCTGCCGACCACATGGTCGGGCCATAGTCGTGCCACGGCCACACCACCACCGGCGCATCGGCATTGGCGGTCAGCTTGGCGAACTCGCTCGCCCAGATCGCCTGCGCCTCGGCGACGGTCTTCTTCTGGAATTCGATCAGCGAGAAATCGAACGAGGTGTTGGGCGCGATATAGACCTGGCCCGATGCCGCATTGGCCGGGTTCATGAACCCGATGGCGTTGGGATAGCCCGCGCCCACCCCCGAATAGCCGCCCGAGAGATACTGGACGTATTTCAGGATTTCCTGCGACGTCGCGATCTGTTCGGGCGCGCCGGGCACCGCCGCGCCGACCACCTTCGCATCGCGGCCGATATAGTCGCTGATCTGCTTTTGCAGCTCGGCGCGGCTCTGCCCGAATTCATAGGCGATCTGTTCGGGGGTCAGGACGTTGGTGTCGTGCGGGTGGGTATAGCTGTGGGTGCCGATCTCGTTGCCCATGTCGAGCAGCGCCTTGTACACCGGCAGCGACGCTGCCCAATCGGTCGCCTGGCCGGTCGCCGGGCTGTTGCCGATATTGACGTAATAGCTGCCAAGGAAGTTGTACGTCTGCTTCCACTCCGCCAGCAATGGAATCAGCTTGTCATAGATGCCGGGCGCGGTCCCTTCCGGGTTCACCTCGTCGCGTTCCTGGCTCTGGTCCATGTCGACGCGCGAGGCGAACAGGCCGGTCTGCCGCGTCATCTGCAACCCGACCGACAGGCCGCTGCCATGGACCGAATAGTCGATCGCCTTTTGCAGCAGGTTTTCGTCGGCCATTACGGCTTCGGACGAGAAGATGACGTTGCGGCCGCCGGTCTGCGTGGCGATCGCCGCCGAATAGGTCTGGCCGTTCACCGTCTCGGTCGCGATCGTCTGGCCGGTGCCGCTTTCGCTCTTGAACGCGTTCCAGCCCACGGCCTTGTAGTCGTGTACGACCTGTCCGTTGGCATAGCCGTCGAGCACGGTGCCGTTCGCATCGGTCGCGCGCACCGTCACGTCGGCGGGGAAGCCGCCGGTCACGCGGGTGGCGTCGAACAGCAGCTTCATCCGGCTGTAGCTGTCACCGGGCAGCGCATTGCCGGCCTGGTCGTTGGTCATGAATTCGCCGGCCGCGATCAGGCCGATGCCGAACTGCTTGGTCGCCTGTTCCAGCGTCTGCGCGATCAGGTCGGCCTTGCTGGCGTCGACGTTGCGGAACGAGGGGAAGACGATGCTGTCATATTTCGCGAGCGTCGACAGGCTGGTCAGGTCGCCTTCGGTCAGGATGTCGAACGGCACGCCGGCCTGCATTGCCTGGCTCTGCGCGGCCATGAACAGCTGCGAATAGGCGGTCTTGCTGAAATAGGCGTTGGCGGTCGAATCCGACCATACGATCGCGATGCGGTGCGCCGGATCGGCCACAGCGCCGGTATCGTTGAAGACGGTGAACGGATTGGCCGAATAGCTGCCCGGCAGGAATACCGCGTCGTTCACGTCATACAGCGTGTCGATCGCCTGCGGATTGCCGATCGCCGCCTTGGGCACGCGGAATTCGACGGTGGCGCGATCGGCCGACCACACCGCCTGCAGGTTCGCCAGCACCAGCGTTTCGCCGGCCCCGCCCGAATAGAGCGACACCGTGCCGTCGGCGTTCACATTGACGTTGTATTCGGCACCGCCGGCAAAGCCGAACACCTGATACCCGGTCGCGGCGTTGCGATCGGTATTGAGCCATGCGGTGGTGTTGGTGCCAATGACGCCGGGCGCCTTCAGCGCAAAGGCAAAGGCATCGCCGTCGCTGCGGGCATAGACGGCATAGCCGTCGCCCAGCCCCCGATCGATCCGATCCGACTGGTTCCAGTCGTCCAGATTGCCGTCGAGCAGGATCGGGGTTGCAGTCGCCATCGCCAGTCGTCCCATGGGAGTATCGGCGCGTGCTTCGCATCGTCGGCGGTCGATCGCAATCATCTATTGGATGGTCGAAAACCCAAGATCTGGTTAATTTGTACCATGGCGATACGGGTGGTGCAGAAGGCTTGTCCGCAACGCGTAAAACGACAACAAACGGCCGCGGCCAGGGGGGATGACGACATCGTGCAGAACGTGAACGGATCGATGCGCAAGGGTCCTGGCGCCGCCATGGCCGTGGTCGCGGTTGCCCTGATCGCCAATTGCTCCGCTGGCGGTAGCGCATCGGGCAGCGTCACGCCGACCGCCACCGCCGCGCCGACCCCTGCTCCGACGCCCACGCCTACCCCGACGCCTTCATCCCCGCCGACGACGGCCGCCATGCAGTTCGCCGCGCAGCTGTCGCCGGGGTGGAATCTCGGCAATTCGCTGGAGGCGATCGGCAGCGGCCCTGCCCCGGCGGCCGGGTCGCAGGAAACGGCATGGGGCAATCCGGTCGTGTCGCCGGCATTGCTGAAGGCGGTTGCCGCCGCGGGCTTCAGGAGCATCCGCGTGCCGGTGTCGTGGAAACAATATGCCGGTGCCGACGACCGGATCGCCGCCGCGTGGTTCGACCGGGTGGCGCAGGTGGTCGATCAGGCGCAACAGGCCGGGCTGATCGTCATCCTGAACGTCCATTGGGACGGGGGCTGGCTGCAACCGACCTATGCCGAGCAGCCGGCCGCCAATGCGCGGCTCAAAAGCTTCTGGACCCAGATCGCCACGCGCTTCCGCGACCATGACGACCGCCTGTTGTTCGCCGGCACCAACGAAGTGATGGTGAAGGACAATTACAACGCGCCGACCCCCGAGAACTGCGCGGTGCAGAACGGCTTCAACAAGGTATTCGTCGACGCGGTGCGTGCCACCGGCGGCGGCAATGCGAACCGCTATCTGGTCGTGCAGGGCTATAACACCAACATCGATCACAGCATCGCGTGCAATGCCACGCTCCCGACCGACAGCGTTGCCGGCCGGATGATGATGGAGGTGCATTATTACGACCCCTATGATTTCGCGCTGAACGAGAAGAGTGCGATCTGGCAATGGGGGGCCGGTGCGACCGACCCGAAGGCCACATTGGCATGGGCGAACGAACCCTATGTCGATGCCATGTTCCAAAAGATGCAGGTGACGTTCGGCGACCGGGGGATACCCGTCATCCTCGGCGAATATGGCGCGATCGCCAAGACGGAGCATGATCCGACCGGCACATACCGCACCGAATGGGATCGATACGTCACCCGGTCGGCGGTGCGGCACGGCATGGTGCCGATCTATTGGGACAATGGCCCGACCGGCAATCACACCCTTGGCCTGTTCGATCGCGCGACCGGCCGCGTCGTCCATGCGGACATCGTTCAGGCGATCGTGGCGGCAGCGAAGTGACGCGCGCATCGATCCGCGCCGGCCTGCGGAGTGCGTTGCTCCTCCCGGCGATGGCGTTGAGCAGCGTGGTCTGGCCGGCCGGTATCGCCCCGGCGGTGGCACAGTCGGTGACGGTTCGGGAGATCGCCGTCGACATGCACGGGGCGACCAGGCCGCGCGATCGCATGGCGCAGCTGTCGGTCGGTTCGGACTTTCCGGGCACGCTGATCCGCGAGGACAGCCTGGCGCAGCTGGCGACCGTGCAGCAGGAACTGCGGTTCCGCTACATCCGCTTCCATCATGTCTTTGCCGACGAACTGGGCACCTATCGCGAACGGGGCGGCAAGCCGGTCTATGACTGGACCCGGATCGATCATCTCTACGACCGGTTGCTCGGCATGGGGCTGAAGCCGTTCGTCGAACTGGGCTTCACCCCCGATGCGATGAAGCAGTCGGACCAGACCATCTTCTACTGGAAGGGCAACACCTCCCATCCGCAGCCGGCAAAGTGGACGGCGCTGGTCGATGCGTTCGTCCGGCACCTGATCGCGCGCTATGGCCGGCAGGAGGTCCGCAGCTGGTATTTCGAATTCTGGAACGAACCCAACCTCGCCGGTTTCTGGGAAAAGGGCGATCAGCAGGCCTATTTCGACTATTACGGCCGCACCGCCCGCACGATCAAGGCGATCGACCCGGCTCTGCGCGTCGGCGGCCCGTCGACGGCGGGTGCGGCATGGGTCCCGGACTTCCTGCGCTATGTGGACCGGGAAAAGCTGCCGGTCGATTTCGTGACCACGCATACTTACGGCGTGGAGGGCGGCTTCCTCGACGAGAAGGGCGAAGGCGACAACAAGCTCTCGCGCAATCCCGACGCGATCGTTCAGGAGGTGCGCAAGGTGCGCGCCGAGATCGACGCCACGCGCCATGCCGGGCTGCCGCTGTTCTTCACCGAATGGAGCACCAGCTACAATCCGCGCGATCCGATCCACGACGATTATATGGGTGCCGCCTATATCCTGTCGAAGCTGCGTCGAACCGAGGGGGTGGCGCAGGGCATGAGCTATTGGACCTACAGCGATCTGTTCGAGGAGCCGGGGCCGCAGGGCAAACCGTTCGAGGGCGGGTTCGGGTTGATGACCCCGCAGGGCATTCGCAAGGCGTCGTGGTTCGCGTACAAATATCTGGCCGAACTGGGCGACCGCGAACTGCAGACCGGCGATGCCGCGAGTATCGCGACCCTGAAAGGGCGCACCCTCCAGCTACTGGCGTGGCGCGACGTGCTGCCCGAACAGCCGGTCAGCAACCGCCCGTTTTTCACGAAGGTCCGGCCAGCGGCGGAAGCCACGCCGCTGACGCTCAGGGTAAGCGGCCTGAAACCGGGGACGTACGGCCTGCGTATCCGGCGGACGGGATATGACCATAATGACGCCTATTCGGCCTATCTGCGCATGGGCCGACCGGCAACGCTGTCCCCCGCCCAGCACGCCATGTTGCAATCGCTGACGACCGACACGCCGATGCTGGCACAGCTGGAGGTCGGTCGCGACGGTGTTGCCCGCAGCGCGATTCCGATGCGGGAGAACGACGTCGTGATGGTCGAACTGATCGCGCCCTGATGCGGGTTGGCCGCGGAACACGAACCCATCCGTACTGCGCGGCTGCCCGGCTAGCCTGATCGGGGGGTGGAGGAATGCGGGCGAGTCGGGTCATGGTCCGGCGAACCGCCCTGTACCATGACAGGCCGCTCGCCCGGACACCAGGGCGCGGCGCGGTACATAATCTGCCGGAACAGGTCGGAGGAGAGGTGGGCCGTGAGCCATGCCTGCAGATGGGGCAGCGGTTGGGTGTCGAACCATTCGCGATCGACCGCCGCGAACTGCCGGACGAACGGCAGGATCGCCGCATCCGCGATCCCCATCTGCATCCCGGCGAGTTGTGCCGTCGAGGATAGCCGCGCGTCGAGTTCCTGCAGGAACAGCAGGCCGCAATGGCGATGCTCGGCAGCATTCGACCCGTGCCGATCGGGATATTTATACCGGTCGAGATGGTGCTTGAAGCTGCCGTCGTTGCTGGCGATCAGGGCCGGATCGTCGCGTGCCAGCCAGTCGTCCGGGTCGTGGCGCGACAACGCCCAGCGCATGATCGCAAGGCTTTGGTCGATCACCGCGCCATCGGCGGTGTGCAGGACCGGCACGGTTCCCTTGGGCGAGATTGCGAGCATCGCATCGGGCTTGGCCGAGAGGCGAACCTCGCGAAGTTCATGTCGCACGCCACTGACAGCGAGGGCCAGTCGCGCGCGCATCGCATAGGGGCAACGACGAAAGCTGTAGAGAACGGGGTCGGCCATCGCTCCCCCTATGCGGTGCGAGGGCGGCGTTTGAAAGGTTCGCAGGGCGTGCCCCGCCCCGCGACGTCGGCTATGCTGCGCGAAAAGCGGAAGGACACACCTTGATGACCCGGAGCAGGAACGGCATGAGACGGCGTGGCATCGGTCTGGCAATCGGTGCGTTGCTCGGGGCGCTTGCCACCGCCTGTTCGCCGCTTGGCGCGTTCGACAGGCTGGTGCCGAAGGATCGGAACGGTACGCTGGTCGCCCAGGGGCTGGCCTATGGGTCGGCGCCGCGCCAGCAACTGGACGTCTACGCGCCGCGCGGCGGTTGCGGGCAACCGCGCCCGGTGGTGGTATTCTTCTATGGCGGCAGCTGGAACAGCGGGACGCGGGCGGGCTATGCGTTCGTCGGCCGCGCGCTGGCGGCGCAGGGGTTCGTGACCGTCATCCCCGATTACCGCCTGGTGCCCGACGTCCATTATCCGGCGTTCGTCGAGGACGGCGCCGCCGCCGTGCGCTGGGCAAGCGCGAACGCCGGCACCTATTGCGGCGATGGCCGCTCGGTCGTGGTGATGGGCCATTCGGCGGGCGCGTATATCGCCGCGATGCTGGCGGTCGATCCGCGCTGGCTGGGCGAGACGCGGTCGGTGGTGCGGGGGTTCGTCGGGCTGGCCGGGCCCTATGACTTCGCCCCGTTCGATGTGGATGCGAGCCGTGCCGCCTTCGGGCAGGTCGCCGACCCGGCGGAGACGCAGCCGGTGACATGGGCCGGGACCGGTGATCCCCCCGCCCTGCTGCTCTACGGGACGGAGGATAGCGTCGTGCGTCCCCGCAACAGCGAAGCGCTGGCCGCCAGGCTGCGCGCGGGCGGCGTGACCGTGGCGCAACGGGCCTATCCCAAACTGGGCCATGTCGGCATCCTGCTCGCGCTCGCCCGCCCCTTTCGCGGGCGTGGACCGGTGCTGGCGGATGTCGCGGGGTTCATCCGGTCGACGGCGAAGGTGAAGGACGCCGACCGCCGCTGAGACCGAATTGGGTCGGGCTCGATCGTCACCTTTCCCTGCAAAAGGCGCGCCGCTATTTCAGATTATTTCTATATTGTATCGGAACATTGACAGAAGGTTATACGATTGGACGCAGGCCTGCCCGTACCGATCGTTTCAGCCTGCTAACGTCGAAAAACCGCTGCCGAAGGGGGCGGGATCGACGGCGTTACCATCCGACACGTCGGCCCGGAACGTCCGGATGACATTGCGCGGGAGCATGTCGTTCGCTTGTTTGCGTGCTCGAACGATGGGGATTGACCCGATGGCCACCGTGACTGCTCCTTCCGGCCCGCCCCGCGCTGCACCGGGAAAGACGCCGACCGGCACGCTGGACGCCCTCAACTTCTTCCTTGCCGACGTGCGTGATGGCCTGGGGCCGTATCTGGCGATCTATCTGCTGGTGGTGCGCGGGCCGTCGTATGGCTGGAACGAAGCGACGGTGGGCCTGGTGCTGACCATCGCCGGGATCGTCGGGCTGTTGTCGCAGACCCCGGCCGGCGGGCTGATCGACCGGGCCAGGAACAAGCCGCGCATCGTCATCGTCGCCGCGCTTCTGGTCACCGCGAGCAGCCTGTCGCTGCCGATCGTCTCCGGCTTTCCGATGGTGACCCTGACCCAGTCGATCGCGGCGGCGGCGGGGGCGGTGTTCGCGCCCGCCATCTCGGCGATCACGCTGGGGCTGGTCGGGCCGAAACTGTTCGCCAAGCGGGTCGGCCGGAACGAGGCGTTCAATCACGCGGGCAATGCGGTGTCGGCCGGGCTGGCGGGCGTGCTGGCATGGTCGTTCGGGCCGGTCGTCGTCTTCTGGCTGATGGCGGCGCTGACCGTCGCCAGTGTCGTGGTGGCGGCGCGGCTGAACAACGACGACATCGACAATGCCGTCGCGCGCGGCCTCGACTGCGAACCCGAGGAAGGGTGCGAGGAACCGAGCGGGTGGAAGACGCTGCTGGAAAATCGCACGTTGATGATTTTTGCCGCGGCGGCGTTCACCTTCCACCTCGCCAATGCGGCGATGCTGACCTCGGTCAGCCAGCTGCTCGGGCGGACGGTCGGTACCGACAAGGCGACGTCGCTGACCGCGGCGTGCATCGTCGCTGCGCAGCTGGTGATGGTACCGGTCGCGATCGTCGTTGGCCGTAACACTGAACGCTGGGGCACCAAACCGATGTTCCTCGTCGCGTTCGGCTTCCTCGCGCTGCGCGGCGTGCTCTATACCGTGTCGAACGATCCGTGGTGGCTGGTCGGGGTACAGGCGCTCGACGGGATCGGGGCAGGCATCTTCGGCGCGCTGTTCCCGGTGGTCGTCGCCGCTCTGACCAAGGGGTCGGGCCGGTTCAACGTCAGCCAGGGCGTGGTGTCGAGCGTCTTCGGCCTGGGTGCGGCGCTGTCGGCGACGCTGGCCGGGTGGATCATCGTGTCGGCCGGGTACAGCGCCGGGTTCCTGACGCTGGCCGGCATCGCCGCCGTCGGCTTCGTCCTGTACCTGATCGCGATGCCGGAGACGCAGAAGTGACCCCCACCCCGATGCTGAGCTGGGTCCATATCGGCGACCTGCACATGGACGAAGCGAATGGCTGGGAAAGCCGCGACCGGCTCGCGGCGATCGTTGCCGAGATCAACGATCATGTCGGCGACGCCGCCCAGTTCGTCTACCTGCCCGGTGACAACGCCAATCACGCGACCGAAGAACAGTATCGCGTTATCATCGATACGCTGGCGCCGCTCGCGCTGCCGTACCGCGTGATCCCCGGCGACCATGATTACGAACGGGGCGATCTGGCCCATTACGATGCCGCCTTTCCGCCCGAAAACCGACCGGAGGCGGAGGTGATCGCGGGCCATCGCTGCATCTTTCTCGACATCGTGTCGGCCGGTGCGGGGGGTCCCGACTTCCGGCTGACCCGCCACCATCGCAACCGCCTGCTGGCCGAACTTGCGCGGGCGGAGGCGGAAGGTCAGGTGCCGGTCGTGTTCATGCACGCCTACCCCGGCGACCTGGCGGCGGATGGCGAGGACATTGCCCGCATCCTTGCCGATGCCCGCGTCGCCTTCGTCGATACCGGCCATACCCATTATAACGAACTGCTGAACGATGGCCGCGTCATCTATGGCGCGACCCGTTCGACCGGCGAGATCGAGGAGGGGGACGGACGCCCCGGCTATTCGATCGTTACGCTCCATGGCCGGGTGCCAAGCTGGCGCTTCCGGGAAACGGGCAGTCCCTGGCCGTTCGTCCAGATCGTCGCCCCTGCCGACCTTCGACTGGTAACGCGCCCGGCCGACGCGACGCAGGTGCCGCGTCCGGGCAAGGTGGAAATCGTCGCGAAAGTGTTCGGCACCGCCACTGGTCCGGTAATGCTGTCGGTCGATAGCGGTGCCCCGGTGCCGATGATGGCGGCCGGCGATGGCGGGCTATGGTCGGCGATGGTCGATGTGGCGGCCGGGGCGCACCGCGTCTCCGTCACCGTCGACGACGACCGCGATACGATCACGATGCTGGTGCGCGGCGAGGGCGGCATCCCCCGCCGGGGCGTACCCATCGCCCCCGGTCACGACATCCATCATATCGGCGCATGGCCCGAACGCGGCATCGCGGGCACGCAACTCGGCCCCAACAAGAACGGACGGCATTGGTGATCCTCGCGACCGGAGCGACCTGGGGCATTTGTGCCGCCGCTACTGCAGCCGTCATCGCGCGCCCCTTCCGCTGGCCCGAGGCGATCTGGGCGGTGGCCGGGGCCGCACTGCTCCTGATCCTCGGCCTGATCCCGGTGACCGCCGCGCTGTCGGCGGTGGCCAAGGGCAGCGACGTGTATCTGTTCCTGATCGGCATGATGTTGCTGAGCGAGGTCGCGCGCGCCGAGGGATTGTTCGATTGGGTGGCGGCGACGGCCGTGATCCACGCGCGCGGATCGACCACGCGCCTGTTCGCGCTGGTCTACATCACCGGCATCGTGACGACGACGTTCCTGTCGAACGACGCCACTGCCGTGGTGCTGACCCCGGCGGTCTATGTTGCCGCACGAAAGGCCAAGGCCGACCCCCTGCCCCTGCTGTTCGCCTGCGCGCTGATCGCCAACGCCGCCAGCTTCGTCCTGCCAATCTCCAACCCCGCCAATCTCGTGCTGTACGGGGGCAGGATGCCGCCGCTCGGCGCATGGTTCGCGTCGTTCGCGCTGCCCTCGCTGGCGGCGATCACCGTCACCTTCCTCGTGCTGCGCTGGATGGAACGCGACCGGTTGGCGGGGACGTGTATCAGCAATGTCGAACGCACCCCCCTGACGACGGGTGGCAAGGCGGCATTTGTCGGCATCCTTGCCACGGCGGCGGTGTTGCTGGTCGTGTCCGCGCTCGACATCGAACTCGGGCTGCCGACCGCGATCGCGGGGATCGTGACGACGCTGGTCGTCTGTGTGATCGCCCGGTCGTCGCCGGTCCCGCTGCTGCGCGATATTTCGTGGAGCGTCCTGCCGCTGGTGGCCGGGCTGTTCGTGCTGGTCGAGGCACTCGATCGCACCGGGGTGATCGGGCGGGTGGCGACCGCGCTGCGGGCGACATCGGCCGATCCGGCCTATGGGGCGGCGCTGTCGGGCACCATTCTGGCCTTCGCATCGAACCTGATGAACAACCTGCCCGCCGGGCTGGTCGCGAGCACGGCCGTCGCGCAGGCGCACCCGCCGCAGCTGGTGGTCGATGCGCTGCTGATCGGTGTCGACCTGGGACCGAACCTGTCGATCACCGGCAGCCTTGCCACCATCCTGTGGTTGCAGGCGATCCGCCGCGAAGGGCAGGATATCGGGTTCTGGCGCTTCCTGAAGATCGGAGCGGTCGCCATGCCCCTCGCGCTGCTGGCGGCGCTTGGGACACGGATCGCGCTTGGATAGCGTCGATTGCGGTGTCCGGCACAACGCCGACCCACGACCGGTAAGCCACGCGTTCATCCGTGGCTTACCGGTCGAGGTTGCATAGCCGCGCTTTAAGCGTGCCTTCACACTCCGTGGATAGGTGCCGCCGCACCATTACCTCGGAAGATCAATTAAATGCATCATCGTTCGACGGCCTCCGTGTTGCAGGGGTCGCTATGCTTATTGTCGCTGGTATCTGCCGTCGGCTTAGCCGGGCCTGCCGCAGCCCAGTCTGCCAAGGCACAAGCCGATGCCGCGCAAACGGCATGGGAAGCTAGCCGCACCGTCGACGAGAATGACATGGTGACCACCGGCGTCGCCAAGGGGCGTGACCGCCTGAACAGCGCCACCTCGACCAGCTCGGTCAAGGAGAACGAGATCGTCCGGCTGACGCCGCGGTCGCTGGCCGACCTGTTCCGCAACATCCCCGGTATCCGCGTCGAAGCCGGCGCGGGCGATCTCGGCAACGGCTATACCGTGCGGGGGCTGCCGCTGGTCGCGGAGGGCGCCAAGTATCTGCAGCTTCAGGAAGACGGCCTGCCCGTCCTGGAATTCGGCGATTTCAACAACGCCCCGGCCGACGCCTTCCTTCGCGCCGACCTGAACGTGTCGCAGGTGGAATCCATCCGCGGTGGCTCGTCCTCGACCTTTGCCTCGAACGCGCCGGGCGGTGTCATCAACCTGATCTCCAAGACCGGCGAGGTCGAGGGCGGATCGATCATGGCGAGCACCGGCCTCAACTATGGCAGCTACCGGCTCGACGGCGATTACGGTGCCCGACTGGGCGGCGGTTGGCGCTTCCACATCGGTGGCTTCTACCGCGAGGGAGAGGGGCCGCGCCGCACCGGCTTCACCTCCTATGCCGGTGGCCAGGTGAAGGCCAATGTCACCAGGGAGCTGCCGAACGGCTATCTGCGTTTCTACGCCAAGTTTCTCGACGACCGCACGCCGCAATATCGCAACTATCCGGTCGGTGTGACCGGGACGGACAGCGACCCGCAGTTCAACAGCCTGCCGGGCTTCTCGGTCAACCGCGACAGCATGTTCTCGCGCTATGTCCCCAGCGCCCGTTTCCTGATGCCCGATGGTGATGTCGAGCAGCCCCAGTTCGGGGACAGCACGCATGTGCGCGCCCTCGCCGGCGGGTTCGAGGGGCAGTTCCGCGTCGAGGAATGGACCGTCACCGAGCGGTTCCGCTATGCCGGGATGCAGTTGGACGGCGTGCTGCCGATCTCCGTACTGGCGGGTACGCCGCGACAGATCGCGGGTGCCCTCTCGATCCCCGCGCCCAGCTTCACCTACGCGACCGGGCCGTTTGCCGGCCAGCCTTTCGACACCACGCGCGGCAGCGGGCTGATCGCGCTGAACGGGCTGTTCCGCGCCAAGGTCGACAGCGCCGACAACGTCACCAACGACCTGCGCGCCAGTCGCGTCTGGGCACTCGGCGACGCCAACCTGACGACCACGGCGGGGCTGTATGCCTCCCGCCAGACGTTGAATCAGGCCAACGCGCTGCTGACCGCGTTCCAGGACGTGCGGGGCGACGGTCGCTCGGCGCTGATCAACGTCGCCGCGGCAAGCGGGCTCGTGCCGCTGACGCAGAACGGCATCCTGCTGAACTATGCATTGGGAACGCCCCAGCTCAACCGGGGCGCAGAGACCGATTATCGGACGATCGCACCGTATGGCTCGTTCAACTATCAGACCGGGCCGGTCGCGATCGGCGGGTCGCTGCGCTACGATATCGCCAATGTGGAGGGCACGATCCACGAGGGGCGGATCGGCTGCTACGACTTCAACGGCGACGGGGTGACGCGCGCCGGGACGCCGGAATGCCAGACGGTGGTCTTCACGCCCGGTGCCGGGCGCCCGGTCGACTATGGGTATCGTTATCTGTCCTATTCGACCGGCATCAATTTGCGTCTGTCCGATCCGTTTGCGGTGTTCGCGCGCTATAGCAAGGGTGGCCGCGGCGGGGCGGGCGCGATCCTGTATTCCTCCGCGATCGACCGGACCAGCGGCGATCTGGTCACGGGCCAGTCGGGCTATGACCGGGTGCGCCAGGCCGAGGCGGGGGTGAAATATCGCCACGACGGGCTGACGCTCAACGCGACCGGCTTCTACGCCACCACGCAGGAAACCAACACGCAGCTGGTTCCCAATGCGCAAGGCATCACCACCCAGCAACTCGTATCGCGGCGCTATCGCGCTTACGGTGTCGAGATGGAGGGGGCCGTCCGTCGCGGTCCGTTCAGCCTGACCGCCAACGGCACGCTGGCCGATGCCAGCATCACCGCCGCCGAAAGCGCCGCGCTGGTCGGCAATACGCCGCGCCACCAGCCCGCGTTCATCTACCGCATGTCGCCGCAATATGATGGCGAGCGTTTCTCGATCGGCGCGAATGTGATCGGCGTGACGCGCAGCTATGCGCAGGACGTCAACCGGCTGCGGCTGCCCGCCTATACGACGGTCGGCCTCTATGCACAGGTTCGTCCGGTCGACCGCGTCGAACTGGGCATCAGCGCCACCAACCTGTTCGATGCCAACGCCATCGTCGGCACCCTCGACGCGGCGATTCCCGCCACCGGTATCGCACAGGCCAACACGCTGTACGGACGCCTGATTTCGACCTCGGTTCGGTTGTTCTTCTGACGATGCTCCCCGCTCTCCGGCGCAGTGCGCCGGTGAGCGGACAGGACGGAACATCGCCGCCGGGCGTGTTCATTGCTGCCATCGATGTGCAGCGAGCGGCGATAGGCGGCCAGTGCGTCCGTGACCCGATCGGCAGCTTCATAGGCTTCGCCAAGGCTATCCCAGGTGTTCGCGCTGTCGGGATGCAGGCTGGTGTTGAGCATCAGCACGCGGATGCCTTCCTCCACGCGATCGGCAGCCAGCAGCCGACCGCCCCAGACATTCAGATCGTCTTCCGTAACATCGAAGGACGGGCTGCCGGATCGCAATCGCGCAAAGATCGTCGCGGGAGCGTCATCCGGAAACGCAGCCAGGGCGACACGCAACCGGTTCGTATCGCGCGACAGGCCGCCGCCGTTTGCGAGACGCAGCTCGGGATAGAACACTCCGGCGATCTCCCCGATAAACTCTTCCGGATTGGCGCCAGCCAGGTTGGTCAGGACGACGATCGACAGGTCGTCTTTCGGGTAGACGAAGAAGGCCGAGCGCCGTCCACCGATACCCGTCGCGACGGGATGCCGTTCATCGCTGCGCAGCGGCCACCCCATGCCCCATTGCGTCGGCCTGCCATCGGCATAGCGACCCGGCGTCCAGAGCATCTGCAACGCGGCCGGGCTCAACAGCCTGCCATTCTGCAATCCGATCAGCCACCGCGCGACGTCGGTCGCCGATCCGTTCAGGCCACCGGCCGTCCGCATGAACGGGGCGAACTCGTCAAAGGCATGTTCGAGCGGGGCGTCCCTGGTGGAACCGTCGACAGCTCCGTTGGCATAGCGATAGATCCTGACCCGCCCGGCAATGATGTCGCGCGTTTCGCCATAGGCGAACCCCGTCGCACCTGCCGGCGCAAATTGATGGGTTGCGATATAGCGGGTGAACGGCATCCCGGTCAGACGGTCGATGATCTTGCCCAACAGCACGTAATTGGTCTGGTTATAGCGAAACCGGGTGCCGGGCGGCGCTTCGACAGGGCGTGTCCTGATCGTCGCCCAGGCAGAGTCCGGATCGCCGTCGCCGACGAGACGGCCGGTGCCCTGGCCCCTGGGTTGCTCCAGAATGTCGGGAAGCCCGGAGACATGGGTCAGCAGCTGGCGGACGGACACGACGCCCCATTGCGCCGGCCAGTCGGGGACGAATGCCGAAGCGGGTGTGTCCAGCGACAGTCGTCCAGCCTGGACCAGCTGCGCGATGGCGACGCCGGTGAACGCCTTGGTCGCGGAGTTGAGGGTGAAGAGGCTGCGGGGCGTGACGGTTGCGCCCGTCTCGATGTCCGCCACGCCATAGCTGCCCCGGAAGGCGACGGCCCCGTGCCGCACGATCACGATCTGCAGGCCCGGAATGCGACGACGTTGCATCTCCCGCCGCACGATGCGCTCGATCGCGGTGGCTTGCGAGGCGGGGAGCGAGGTGATGACGCATCGCTGGGCCAGCGCGGTCGGTGCGCGCGGAACGGTAGCGCCGGTGGTCGGCAGGCTGCCAAGAAGGACGGTCGCGATGACAGATACGACGATGCGACGGAAGGGTATGTGCATGGTGGCTCCGATGGACTTCTGCGCAGCAAGCCTAAAGGACCGGGTCCGGTCGCCTCACCATCGGTAATCCGCCGAAATTACGGAATATGCGCCTTGCGATAGCTGCTCGGCGACTGGCCATAGCGAAGCTGGAAAGCCCGGTTGAAGCTCGCCTTCGATGCGAATCCGGCCTCCAGCGCGATGGCGAGCAGGGGGCGCGCATCCTGTCGATCCAGCGCGTGGGCAACGTCTTCGCAGCGCAGGCCGTTGATGAACGCGGAAAAGCTGCGGCCAAGCCCTTCGTTGAGCGCACGCGACAAATAGCTTTCGTTGGTGGCGAGCAGGCTTGCGAGCCGTCGCAGCGTCAATGCCTCCTCCCGATACCATCCGTTCTCGCGCGTCAGCGCTTCCCATTTGCGCCCGCGCTCCGGCCAGTCCGGCGTAGGCCCGGGCACGGCAGCCGTGATCCGCAGCGTGTCGAGCGTCGGAAACGGCAGGGCTAGATAGCGCCAGCCCGCGATGCCAAGATACAGGGCGAACCCTGCGATCGCCAGGTAGAGCGGCATCAGCCCCTTGTAGCCGAGCGGTGTGACGGCGTTGAACAGCAGCACGCCGGCCCAGATCAGCGCCAGTGCGGTGAAGGCAATCACGGTCCGTGCAAGCCAGGCGGTCGCAAATCGTGCGTCATCGCTGCGGTTCTGCGCCAGAGCTGCGCGATAGTGTCGCAGCAACTGGATCGTGCGGCGCGCATAGACGAGGAAGCTGATCGCCAGCAGCACGGCCAGAATCGTCTCGCCGGCATCGAACGCGATGTCGGCCCAACGCTGCTTGCGCGGCAGCGGCAGGAGGAACGCCGCCCCCTGATAAACGAACTGCGCAAAACCCGGCAGCAGATGACGCCAGCCCCGATCGGGCCAGCGCCCGGTCACCAGCGCGCAGGCATGAAGGTACAGCAGCGGCGGAACGAACAGCGCGTTGGAGAACGGCGCGAACGTCAGCCACCACCAGCGATCATAGAAACCGGCGAACCCGATCAGCCAGGGAATGATGACGCCGGTCATGACCACCAGCAACGCAGCCAATGTCCGCGTCGCGGATCGGTGACGGATCGAGGTCGCAAGCGCGCCCGCCAACGGCAAGAGAATGGCTGCCGCCACCGTCAGAGCCGCGGCACGCCAACCGAACAGGAGTTCCATGACACGACAATTAGCGCCGCCGCTTCGTCAAATCGCCCCCTACCTGCGCACGTCCGCGATTTTCCCGATCGGGAACCTCAGCTGGCGCTACAAACGGAAGGGGAAGTCGCACTCTCTCGCCAGCAGGCACGCATTCCCGAAACGGACACACGGCGACGAAGTTTGGTGAACGTGCCGGTGTCGCTTATATGCTAAGTTTTGCGACAGCTGATCGATAAACGCATTTCTGCGCGCCTTTATGTCGCAAAACTCTGTTGCAAAACCTTTTAGTTTCGATGCATATTTGCGACATGCTGATTGGCTATGCCCGCGTCTCGACCGATGACCAGGATTTGCGGCTGCAGCGCGCGGCGTTGAAAGAGGCCGGCTGCGGCCGGACGTTCGAAGAGAAGGTGTCGGGTGCGAAGCGCGATCGACCCGAGCTGGCAAAAATGATTGAGCAGCTGCGCCATGATGACACGGTCGTCGTCACGCGGCTCGATCGACTGGCACGCTCGACCCGCGACCTGCTTGATATTGCCGAAAGGCTCAAGGATGCCGGTGCCGGGCTGCGCTCGCTGGCGGAGCCCTGGGCAGATACGACTTCGCCGGCAGGACGCATGGTGCTGACGGTGTTTGCCGGTATCGCCGAGTTTGAGCGCGACCTGATCCACCAGCGTACCAGCAGCGGGCGGGTAGCCGCGAAGGAGCGGGGGGTACGCTTCGGGCGACCACCCAAACTCACAGCCGACCAGATCAAATTGGGCGAACGGTTGGTAGGCGAGGGCACGTCGGTACGGGAAGCCGCCAAGCTGCTCAAGTGTCACCACGCTACCCTGTATCGCGCCCTCACCGCCGCGGCGCTGGTTTGATGCGTCCGGTGACGTCGCCGCAATCGGAGGCCTGATGCCGATCCGTCCGGAGCACATTTTCCTGTATCCGATCGACTGGCCGCAGCTTTCGCATCATGTGCGCTTCGTGCGGGCCAGAGGTGCTTGCGAGCATTGCGGGCGTCCCCACGGGCAACGAGTGTTCCATATGCGCGATGGCCGCTGGTGGGACCGAAAGCGGCAATATTGGCGTAGCGGTCAGGGCCGACGGGTGCGGCGTCCGGTCGAGAACATCCTGGCGCACGGTGCCTGGACGCCGGTGGTGCTGGCCTGCGCCCACCTCAACCATGATCCCAGCGACAGCGCACTCCATCAGCTGGCAGCGCTGTGCCAGCGTTGCCATATGCTCCACGATGGTCCGGAGCATCGACGCCGACGCTGGAGGAATGCGCATTACCGGCGCGCGCTCGGGGACCTGTTCTACGGCCCCTATCCGATGCTGGGTGCCGACTGGATCACACCCACCCCGATCAGCATGCTCGACCATCCGCGCATCGGCACGTAACGCCGCGCGTGCCCTCTCGCGGCTTCCTCACCTGCCTAACGGCAGAAAGCATGTCTTCAAAAATCATAGTGTTTTGCGAACACCATGCAGCCCCTTAAATCCCACAGATCCGAAAGGCCTGAGGAATAGAAAAAGTGAATACCGCCAGGGCGCCACGAGCCATCTCGAGTACCCGACTGCTGACGCGGTCTGCGATCATCTGGTTCACGCTGTCGCTCATGCTAGCGATCGTGGACGCCTTCGGGGTCGTGCGTGCGTTCGGATCGGCGGGCGCATTGACGTTCTGGATGGTGCTCGTGGGCGTCAACATCGTTGGCTGGCATGGTTGGCGACACACTATCCTGCGCGGGGATCGGATCGATGGTCGCTGGGTGTTGGGCGCCGTGCTGCTGAACGGCCTGCTCTGCCTCGAGGTACCGTTGCTGTACCGGCTGATGGGCCGATCGGATGTGACGATCGACTGGCGGCCGGCGCTTTACGGCTTGCTGGCCACGGCGTTCGTCGTCTTCCTGAAAGCCGGACTTGCACGACCGGCCGCACAAGTCGACGGGCCGCCGCCCGACAAGGTGATCACGCCGGTACAGTCGCCGCGTGCCGGTATTTTGGCCCGTGCCGGGATCAGCGACCCCTTCGACGTGCTGTGTGTGTGCGCCGAGGATCATTACTGCCGCCTCTCGTTGCGCAACGGACAAACCTTGCTCGTCCACTATCGCTTCAAGGACGCCATTGCCGATCTTGCCAACGTGCCCGGCGCTCAAGTCCACCGCAGCACCTGGGTCGCGGATCATGCGGTCACTGGCGCGCAGCGCAGCGGACGGCGCTGGTCGCTGAAGCTGACCGACGGGGAAAGCGTCGTCGTCAGCGAGTCGAGCGTCGCCCTTTGCCGCGCACGTGGCTGGCTGACGCCCGGTGACGGACTGGCGTAACGCGAAGTCGGTTTCACGAAATACCGTACGCAGACGGCGCAATCCGCCGCCACGGATCGCCGCCGCTCGATAAGGCCTCCCCTTCCAAAGGGGCAGGAACGAGAATGAGCGGAATATCGGTGATCGGCGCGGCGCATGTCGCGGTGGGAAGCATGGCGCTGGCAGGCGGCGCTGCCGTTCTGATGATGCGAAAAGGCACGGTTGCCCATCGGTACGTCGGTCGGATGTATGCCGTTGCGATCGTTGCCATCAATACGACGGCGCTATCGATCTACGACCTGACGGGGCGGCCCAACGTCTTTCATGCGATTGCGATCGTCAATCTCGCTACGCTGGCGATGGGGCTTATCGCCCTGCGTCGATGGCGCAGGACGCAGAATCCGCGCGACCTCGTCACGCATCAGCGCCGCATGGCGATGAACTATGTCGGCCTTTAGATGGCGTTCGCTACGGAGCTTCTGGTCAATCCGATGATGGGCCTGAGCAGCCTCGGCAATCCAGCAAGCCATTGGCCTCTCATGGTCGCGCTGAACGTCGCCCTGTTCCTGATCGGCGGATGGCTGGTCCGCACCCGTCTGGTCCAGACAGGAGCGCCGGCATGACCGGTGCTCGCGACACTGGACGCCTGCCGACAGCGGATATCGTGGCGCTGACGGCGCTGGCCTGGATCGCAGCGGCAACCCTGCATGAGGGTGCGGGCCATGGCCTGGCCTGCAAGGCTGTGGGAGGAGAGCCACTTGCGTGGAGCACCTTCCATTTCGAATGCGGACGCCAGGCCGTTTCGGCCTGGGGCGGGCGGATCGTCGCCGGTGCCGGGACGGCCGTCAATCTGACCCTGATGGCATTGGGCTGGCTGTGGTGGCGGAACAGCGCAACGGCGAGGGGATGGTTCGCTGGCTGGGTCGTTTTCGCGCTGAATGGTCTGACATCGTTCGGTTATCTGGTTTTCTCCGCCGCGTTCGACATCGGCGACTGGAACCGGGCCGGCGTGATGGCAGGTTCGCCGGACTCCATCCTGACGCGCGGTGCCCTCGCCGCCGTCGGCGTCGCGGGCTATTTCGCGATCGTTCGGATGGCAGCGGCGATGCTGTGCCAGAAGGCGGACGGCGCGGCCAATGTCGCCGACGTACGGCGGATGGCGATCGTCGTGTGGGTGACGACGGGGGCGATCTCGCTCATGGCGGCTGTAGCGGCGGGAAGCGATTGGCGCGCGACCATCGGCGCGTCGATCGGTGTCGCGCTCGGCGGCAATGCCGGCCTGTTGAGCGTCGCGCGCTTCGTGAAGCCAGCGACCTCGACGGCGCAACCTCCGGCGTCACCGAGCTGGCCCCTATGTGCCGCGGCCGGCGTCGCCGTAGTGGCGTTCGTTGCCGTACTGGGTCCTGGGGTGAAGCTCTGATGGACGCGGGTGCGAGCGCGCCCGGATTGCGGCGACGAACCCGAAGCCTCCTGAACCACCTACGCCGGGGTGGCGCACGAGCGGCAGGACTGGCGGGTCGAACGCCCCGGCGCCTCGAAAGGTTCGGATCACCTTCACGCCGACCAACGCGGCGTTCGACCGGGAATATGATCCCGCCAGCGTCGCCGAACGGGGCGAGATTGTCGCGATCCCCTTTGGCGTGGCGGCCTTCTCGATCTTCGCAGGATTGACGATGCCGCAGCTGCTCCGTCGTTGGAATCTGATGGAAGCGGCCGAGACGGAACATTGCGACGGCCCAAAGCGGAACCGGCGCGGCTCGCCGATGCTTTGACGCTTGAAGGGGAACGGCATTGATGCGGTGGCAGTGGCTCATCCGCCTGCTTACACGCAGGATGTGGTTCAGGGCGGCGCTGGTCAGCGCGTTCGGAGGTGCGCTCGCCCTTGCAGGCGCACTGGTCGGACACACCATATCCTACGAATTCGCCGCGACGATCGGCGCGCAATCGGTCGATGGCATCCTGACGATCCTGGCGTCGAGCATGCTGGCGGTGACCACCTTCTCGCTGACCGCGATGGTGTCGGCCTATTCGGGCGCGACCAGCACGATCACGCCCCGCGCGGTCCAATTGCTGATCGACGACAGCACGGCGCAAAACACGCTCGCGACGTTCCTGGGCAGCTTCCTGTTCGCCATCGTTGGCATCATCGCGCTGTCGACCGGGCTCTATGGCGATACCGGGCGCGTCATCCTCCTGGTCGGCACGATCGCGGTCATCCTCTTTATCGTCGTCACGCTGCTGCGCTGGATCGAGCATATCGCGCGCTTCGGACGGGTGTCCGACACGATCGATCGTGTCGAGCGGGCGGCGATGGCGGCGGTCGACACGATCCACATGCCACTGGCGCTCGGCACCGAACAACCGCAGCCGGACGCTGGCAGCATGACGCCGGTCATGCCAAGAACGATGGCGCGGGTCACCCACGTCGACGTCGCGGTACTTGGAATGCTGGCAGAGGCGATCGGTGCCGATATCCACGTCCTCGCGTTGCCCGGCAAGCTCGTCGAACCCGAGCGGCCGATCGCGCTGGTGGCGGGCGGGTGCGACGACAGCGCGGTCGACAAGGTTCGACAGGCGTTCACCATGTCCCATCACCGCACCTTCGATCACGATCCACGCTTCGGCCTGGTCGTACTGTCCGAGATCGCGTCACGCGCGTTGTCACCGGCAGTGAACGATCCCGGCACGGCAATCGCGGTCATCGAGGCAATCGCCCGCGTGATGTTGCGCCTGGCGGATCATCGAACAAGGGATGGTGCGCAGGTGCCCGCCCGGGTTCATGTCCCGCCGATCCACTTTGCCGACCTGCTCGACGACTGGTGTCGTCCGATCGCGCGCGATGGCGCGGCTTTTGTCGAAGTCGGCATCCGGCTCCAAAAAACCCTCGCTGCCCTGGCCCGACATGCCGAGCCGTCTCGATCGCTCATCGCACAGGAAGCGCACGATGCGGCGGAGCGCTCGAAGGCGGCGATGACGAGCGAGCGGGATCGCATCCTGATCGATCAAACGCACCGCAGCCACTTTGGCGATCCGGAGCGATAGTTCAGATAAGGCGAACCTGAAGCGGACGCTTGTTCATCGGCACGAACAAGCGTCCGCGTCGCGGTGGTTACCAGGCTACCACGCCTGCATCATCGTAGAAGCTGCCGGTCGGGCCGTCATCGGCTAGCGAGGCAAGGTGGACTGCGATGGCGGCACCCTGCTCCGGGGTACGAGGGCCAGCGTGTTGATTAAGATCGGTTGCCGTGTAGCCGGGACAGGCGGCATTCACTTTAAAGCCGAGCGGCGCCAGTTCCTTGGCGAATGCCACCGTCACGGCATTCAGGGCGGACTTCGAGCTGTTGTAGCCGAGCAGGTTCGCCTCGTGCGCCATCGGCGCGTCAAAGTCCGACGCCCACGCCAGTGAGCCCAGGCTGCTGGACATCATGACGATCCGCGGGGCGGCAGATGCTTTCAGCAGGGGCAGGAAGGCCTGCGTCGCCCGGATCGCGCCGAATACGTTCACCTCGTAGATCGCCCGCACATCCGAGATCCGGTCGGCGCTCGGCGCGACCCAGCCCGTCGATATGCCGGCATTGTTGACGAGCACGTCGAGCTTGCTCGTCACGCCCGCCAGTGCTTCGGCAGCCGCTCCGACGCTGACGTCGTCGGCGACGTCGATCGTCAGCAAGCGGATGTCGAGACCTTCGTCATGCAGGATGTCTGCCGCCGCTTCGCCCCGCTCTTGGTCGCGGCTGCCCAGCCAGACGGTATAGCCAAGCCTGCCGAGCCCTCGTGCGATTTCCAGTCCTATACCCTTGTTCGCTCCCGTCACCACGGCCGTGCGCTTGTCGGTCATCGTCATTCCTCCATACGGTGACCTGGAGATGGGATGCCGCTGGTGTGCGGCATGCGCGATCCGCGCGAGAACTTGCCTGATCGGATCAGTCACCTTGCCTTGCGCGACGAACCGACACACCTTGTCGGTATGGACGACATGTTGGACAGGCTGAGCACCATCGTCGATCGGCATGCCGCCGGTCGCTACCGGCCCGGTGCGCTGCCACGCGTGGCGCTCTACAAGGACGGCGCCGCGCCGCAGCCGGTCGCCGGCGTCTACCCGCCAATGATGGCGTTGATCGTTAGCGGCGTCAAGGAGATCGCGATCGGCGACCGCCGCCTCCGCTATGACCCGGCCAGCTACTTCATTGCCACGGTCGAACTGCCGGCCTCGGGCTGCGTCAAGCTGGATCTGCCGGATCAACGCTATCTGGCGGTCAGCCTCGACCTCGACAGCGAGCGACTGGCGTCGGTGCTGACGGACATCGAGACGGAACTTCCCTCCGCCGAGCCAGCCTTCGCTGTCAATCCGGTCACAGCCGATCTGCTCGACGCGTGGCTACGGCTCCTGCGCCTGTTGGACACGCCGCACGATATCGCCGCGCTCGCGCCGCTGTACGAACGCGAGATCCTGTACCGACTGGTGCAAGGCCCCCAGGGATCGATCGTCCGCCAGATCGCACGGGCCGACAGCCGCCTCTCGCAGGTGCGCCGCGCGATCGCGATGATCCGCGATCGGTTCGATCAGCCGATCCGCAGCGAAACGTTGGCGGAGGCAGCGGGCATGAGCCCTGCCTCGTTCCACCGCCACTTTCGTACCGCCACGGCGATGAGCCCGTTGCAATACCAGAAAAGCCTGCGACTTCAGGAAGCCCGCCGGCTGATCGTCGGAGGGCGAGACGTCGCTGCTGCAGGCTATGCCGTCGGCTACGAGAGCGCATCGCAATTCAGCCGTGAGTATGCCCGGCTGTTCGGCCGGGCGCCCTCGCGCGACGTCAAGGCACGGAAGCCGCATGTCTCTGGCGACGGCATACGAGCGGCCTGGCGTAATGGACCGATGGCAGGTCATTAGCGCCACCTCGCGTGCATCCCGGCTTTCGCCACTCGTTCATCTTCATTCAGAGGCTGCGCGAGGAGAGCTCGCCTTCCGCCTACGCAATCGTCGGTATGATACCGCCTTCGACCCGCACCGCTGCTCCGTTGGTGATCGCTCCAAGGGGGCTTGCGAGCAGTGCCACCTGCGCGGCAATCTCCTCGGCCTCAATCAGCCGGCGGATGAGTGATAGCGGCCGCATCTTGGCGAAGAACTCAGCTTCGCGCTCAGCCTCCGGCGCGTCCTTGTTGTCCACGACCGAGCGGATAAACTCGACGATACCCTCGGAGCGCGTAGGCCCGGGTAGAACCGAATTGACGGTCACCCCGGTACCGCGCGTCTGTTCGGCCAACCCGCGTGCGATCGCGAGCTGTGCGGTCTTGGTCATACCGTAATGGACCATTTCACTCGGCACCACGAGCGCACTCTCACTCGCAATGAAGAGGATCCGCCCCCATTCTCGCGCCAGCATGCGGGGAAAGTAATGGCGAGCCAACCGCGCTCCGCTCACGACATTGACCTCGAAAATGTGATGCCAATCATCGTCGCTGATCTCCGTGAACGGCTTCGCCTCGTAGATGCCGAGGTTGTTCACCAGAATGTCTGCGTCGGGCACTGCCTTTATCAGCGCCATCGCACCGGCTGACGTTGCCGGGTCTGCGAGTACCGTTGAAACTCGCCCCGCCTTGCTCACCCGCTGTGCTGCCGCGTCTAATTTCGCGCGATCCCGGCCGCAGATCGTAACCGCGACCCCTTCCAGTGCGAGCCGCTCGGCGATCGCCAGGCCGATACCGGCGGTCGAGCCGGTGACGATAGCTGTCTTGCCATCAAGTTGCAGGTCCATGCGTCATCTCCCTCGTGTACGCCGCCATACCTATGCGCTCCGACGATTACTGATTAGATCGGACGTCATCATCGCAGAAGTGCATTGGGATCATTAATCGGCATGGACAATCGACTGGGTGAGATGATGATCTTCCTGGCCGTGGCGGAGCATGGCAGCTTCGTTGCGGCGGCACGCGCGCTGCGGCTTACGCCCTCGGCCGTGAGCCGTTCGATGGCACGTCTGGAGCAGCGGTTGGGCGTGCAACTGGCATCCCGAACGACCCGCGCACTCGCCTTGACAGCGGAGGGCCGAGCCTACCGAGAGCGCGTCGAAGGGCTGGTTGCAGAGATCGACTCGGTTGAGCGCAGTTTCGACGTAGATCGTTCGCCGCGAGGCCTGCTGCGGGTCAATGCATCGGTTCCGTTCGGCACGCATTGCCTGCTGCCAATCCTCCCCACGTATCTCCGCGCAAACCCGGCGGTGACGGTCGACCTGACCATGACGGACGCGCTTGTCGGATTGGTCGAGGAACAGGCCGACGTGGCCATCCGGGTCGGCCCGTTGCGTGATACCGACTTGCGGGCGCGCAAGCTTGGACGAAGCACGATGGCCGTCGTAGCCAGCCCGGCCTACCTTAAGGAGCGAGGCGAGCCAACGCATCCGCATGATCTGGAGCATCACGACTGCCTGCGCTTCAACTTCCGCCGATCCGTCGACAGCTGGCCGTTCCGTATCGACGGAAGGACGGTGCAGCGGACCCCGACAGGTCCCTTTCTCGGCAGCTCCGGCGAAGCGGTGCGGCTGATGACGCTCGCGGGCGGCGGCATCGCTCGCCTTGGCCGCTTCCACATTGCGGAGGACCTCGCTTCGGGCCGCCTGGTGGAAATATTACCTGCGTTCAATCCCGGCGACGGCGAGGACATCCACGCCCTTTTCGTGCCGCACGACAGGCTGGCGGTGCGGGTGCGGTCCTTCGTCGATTTCCTGGTGCGCGATCTTCGCCTGTGTCAGGTTGCTTCGCTGGACAGCAGTCGCGCCCGCTGACATGGCAATTGCGACGTAGAGTCGCCGCGCGGCTCAATTACCTTCGGCGTCGACCATGATCACGACCGGCCTGCCGCGCGACGTTGGTTCCCAACCGGCCGACAGCGCGGAGCGCACGGAGCGCGCGATCGTCGCGTCATCGAGCTGGAGCCGACCACGCGGCAAACCTTTCAGCAGCCGTTTCGGTGGGGGAAACTCAACCAGCGCTTCGCGTTTGGCGTCCTGCTGCAGAAGCGCAATCGTCATGCCCTTCCATCCCTCGTCATCCGACTGGTGGGGTTCGCTGTGCAGGTGCCAGTCATAGGCGACACCATCGACCGTGACGGTTCCGGCATTTACGTGGGATTTCGACATAGCCGGGTCTTTAGCACAGCAGATGCGCACGGACGCAAACCCGAATGGCGAAACGTCGTTCGAAGCCCCGCCCGGCCCGCGCCCTACGGCGTCCATGTTCCCGAACAGTCAGGCGCAGCAATGCTTGTGCTTCTTGCCCGATCCGCAAGGGCATGGATCGTTGCGGCCGGTCTTCGCCGTCACGACGGCGGTCGCCCTCGCCTCGCCGACACCCGCGCGGGCCGCATACAGGCGCTGAACCGTGTCCGTCAGCTCGGCCACCGCCCGGTCCTGGAAGGCGTTCACCTCGACGCTATCGAGATCGCTTTCGCCTCTCGCGATTGCGATCAACGCCACAAGGCGGTGCCATGGATCGGCCCATTCGGGATCGGCGGCCGCCGCGTCCCACGCCTCCGGGCGTAGCGCGATCGTGTCGGAAAAGCCGTCGACCCAATATTCCCACAGAACGTCGCCATCCCGCTCGTCGACGTCGAGGATCGGCTGCAACTTGCCACGCGACAGGTCGCGCACGATCGCGTCGCGCCGCGCCGCGACCGCCTTGACGAACCATTGCACGTCGAACGGGTCCTCGAAGGGCGGGACGCCATCGGCCTCGACGCCCCATATGACCGTCATCCATTCATCGACGGGGATCGGTTCGGGACAGACGATCAGCCCGGTAAGGAAACCGTCGAGTTCGGTCAGGAGCATCGGCGCTTCGACCGGAAGTTCCGCCAGCGCGCCCTCGAGTCGCCGGAAGCGGGACGGCATTTTCCTCACAGGCGGATACCGCGCCGGCGCATCTGTTCCTCCGCCATGGCGCGCAAGGGCGTCGGATCACCGCCAGCGAAGATGTCGGCGAAGTCGAGCAGATCCTCATCGCCCAATGCCGCCACCGCCGCCTCGATGGCAGCGAGGCGCCGTAGTTCGAGTTCCGTCCTGGTGGCGAGGCGCTTCATGCGGGTATTGAGCATCACCGTCCGTTAGCAGGATCGGTCGCAGTTGGCATTGCCCGATCGCTTGCCAAGCGTGTTGGCGCCAGGATCGGTCGGCATCTCCGCCCGCCCCTGCGAACCGACCTTGACGGACGTCGACCGGATGCCGACGTCTGTCCGTGCAAGGAGACGCAGGATGGTGGAAGCACGATGGAACGGCGTACGGATCGCCCATAGCGACGATACGGTGATCGTCGAGGGCAATCATTATTTCCCCGTGGAGAGTGTGGACGCCGCGCTCCTGCGACCGAGCAGCACGACGACCATCTGCCCGTGGAAGGGAACGGCGCAGTATTACAGCCTGCACGTCGCGGGCGCCGACAATCCCGATGCCGCCTGGTATTATCCCGATCCCAAGCCCGAAGCGGAAAACATCCGCGGACGCATCGCCTTTTGGAAGGGCGTCACGATCAGCTGACCCGGACGGCACCATATCCTGCGTCCGGCGGAACAGTCCTGCGGGTCGGTATCGTAGGTCGATAATCATAGATTGGCCCGATGCACTGGGTCGAACGTTGACCGCCACATGAAGATGATCCGCTTTCCGGACGGGACGACCGTTCCCGCGCTTGGCCAAGGCACCTGGATGATGGCGGAAGATCCCACCCGCCGGCCGGACGAAATCGCCGCGCTGCGCGAGGGGCTGTCGCTCGGCCTGACCCTGATCGACACGGCCGAGATGTATGCCGATGGCGAGTCCGAACGCCTGGTCGGCGAGGCGATTGCGGGCGTACGCGACGACGTGTTCCTCGTCAGCAAGGCCTATCCCCAGAATGCCTCGCGCGACCGGTTGCCGCGAGCTTGCGAAGCGAGCCTCGACCGACTGGAGACCGACCGGCTCGACCTGTACCTGCTGCACTGGCGCGGCAACGTGCCGCTGGCCGAAACGGTCGAGGCGATGGAGCGACTGGTCGAGGCGGGCAAGATCCTGCGCTGGGGTGTCAGCAACCTCGACGTTGACGATATGGCCGAACTCGTCGGCAGTGGCGGCGAAGGATGCCAGACCGACCAGATTCTCTACAACTTGACCCGGCGTGGTCCGGAATATGACCTGCTGCCATGGCTCGCGCAGCATCGCATGCCGGTCATGGCCTACAGCCCGGTCGAGCAGGGCCGCCTGGTGACCCATTCCGCGCTCACCCAAATGGCTGCCGAGCGCGACGCCACACCCGCGCAAGTCGCTCTTGCCTGGTTGCTGACGCGGGACGGTATCCTCCCGATTCCCAAGGCCGGGTCCATCGCCCATGTGCGGGACAACCGGGCGGCGTTGGACCTCACCCTGTCCGACGCCGAGCTACGACGCCTCGACGACCTGTTCCCGCCGCCACGCGGACCCGAGCCGCTCGCGATGCTCTAGAGCGGTTTTCGACCTGGTCGGAAACCGCTCTAGCCGCGAATGAAGTCGAGGAACGCGCGCAGCGGCGGCGGCACGAGGCGGCGGCCGGAATAATAGAGGAACGGGCCGGGGAAGGACTGCCACCAGTCGGGCAGTACCGGTTCGAGCGCGCCGCGCTCCAACGCCGGCGCGAGCCAGTCCTCGAACAGGTGAATGATCCCACCGCCCGCCACCGCCACATCGACCAGCAGGTCCACCGCGCCGGCGACACCGGCGATCAACGGCCCTTGCGGCTCGATCCGTACGATCTCGCCGTCGCGCTCGAACTCCCACGGGCTGGTGAGCGCGCCGCTGCTGAACCGGCCACGCAGACCGGCATGGTCGAGCAGGTCGCGGGGATGGTCGGGGCGTCCGCGTGCGTCGAGATAGGCCGGTGCCGCCGCCGTCGCGAAGCGCTGGACGCGCGGGCCGATCGGGACCGCAATCATGTCCTGCTCCAGTCGTTCGTCATAGCGGATGCCCGCATCGCAGCCCGATGCCACCATGTCGACGAAGCCGTCCTCGGCGACGATCTCGACCAGAATATCCGGATAGGCGGCGAGGAAGCCGGGGAGGATCGCCGGCAGCACCAACCGCGCCGCGCTGACCGGTACGTTGAGCTTGAGCGTCCCCGCCGGCCGATCGCGAAACAGGTTCACGACGTCGAGCGCCGCCTCCACCTCACCCAGCGCTGGTGCCAGACGTTCGATCAGCCGGGTCCCCGCCTCGGTCGGCACGACGCTGCGGGTGGTGCGATGGAGCAGCCGGACACCCAACCGCGCCTCCAACCGCCGTACCGCTTCACTGAGCGTCGAGGCGCTCGACCCGACGGTGCGCGCAGCATCGCGGAACCCCCGCGCCTGCGCGACCGCCAGAAACGCATTGAGATCGGCAAGGTCAGCCTTCATCGTTCGGTTTTCCGTACAACCCGTGCGGATCACTCCGGCTTATCGCCATGATCCGCAAGCCGTATCTGGGGGTCAGCACAGGAGAACCGATGATGACGATCGATCAGGCAGGCACCTATTCCTTCGCCGGACGCAAGGTGAAGCGCCTCGGCTATGGCGCGATGCAACTCGCCGGCCCCGGTGTGTTCGGCCCGCCGCGCGACCAGGATGCGGCGCTGGCCGTGCTTCGCGCCGCGGTCGAGGCCGGGGTCGACCACCTCGACACGAGCGACTTCTACGGCCCGCACGTCACCAACCGGCTGATCCGCGAGGCGCTGTACCCCTACCCCGACGACCTGCTGATCGTGACCAAAATCGGCGCGCGGCGCGGTGACGATGCATCGTGGCTCCCCGCGTTCGCGCCGGACGAGCTGGCTCGTGCGGTCGAGGACAATCTGACGAACCTCGGACTGGAGACGCTCGACGTCGTCAACCTGCGCCTGATGTTCGATGCCCACGGGCCGGCGGAAGGATCGCTGGCCGCGCCATTGAAGGTCGTCGCCGATCTCCAGCGACAGGGTCTGGTGCGGCATATCGGCCTCAGCAACGTGACGCCGACGCAGTTCGATGAAGCCCGCGATATCGCCACGATCGTCTGCGTGCAGAACCAATACAACCTCGCCCACCGCGACGACGATGGCTTCATCGATGCGTTGGCGGCGGAGGGCATCGCCTATGTACCCTTCTTCCCGCTCGGCGGGTTCAGCCCGCTTCAGTCGGCGACACTCTCCGACGTCGCGGCGCGGCTTGCGGCAACGCCGATGCAGGTGGCGCTGGCGTGGCTGCTGCAGCGATCGCCCAACATCCTGCTGATCCCCGGCACCTCGTCGGTCGCGCACCTCCACGAGAACCTCGCCGCAGCCTCGCTGAGACTGCCCGAAGCCATGGTGGCCGAACTCGACGCGATCGGCCGGTAATCAGGCCGGCCGATTGGCAAGCACCGCGTCGAGGAGCCCCGGAAACCGCTGGTCGAATTCGGCGCGGCGCAGCGTGTTGATCATTTCACGCCCGGCCTGCGTCGTCTCGATCAGCCCCGCCGCGCGCAGCAGCTTCAGATGGTTGGACAGCGTGCTCTTTGGAATGGAGTCGCACGGTGCGGCATCGGTACAGCTCAGCCGCTCGGTCGCGGCGAGCCGCGCCACCATGGTCAGCCGATTGGGATCGGCCAGCGCGTGCAGCGCCAGATCGAGCGGAACGTCCTCCAGTCGTGGGTGCGTGAAGCGGGCCATCGAACCGATATAGGGCGCTACCTTCAATTTAATAGTTCGGCATTATTGAACTGTTGAAACGTCATCCCATTTACCGCCTGCCGACAGCGCACGACGGCGTGATCGCGGGCCAGCATTTTTTGGAGAATGAGTATGTCGATTCAGGGCAGGACAGCGCTCGTCACCGGCGGATCGCGCGGTATCGGTTCGGCCATCGCCAGGCGGTTGGCGGCCGATGGCGCGACCGTGGCGATCACCTATGCCGGCAACAAGGCCGCCGCCGACGCTACCGTGTCGGCGATCGAGAGCGCGGGCGGCACCGCCTTCGCCTTCCAGGCAAACGCTGCCGATCCCGCGTCGCAGCGTGCCGGCGTCGAACAGGCTGCCGCTGCGCTGGGCGGTATCGACATCCTGGTCCACAATGCCGGCGTGGCCGAATTCTCCACGGTCACCGAGGATACCGACGAGACGTACGACCGTCAGTTCGGCGTCAATGTGAAGGGCCTGCACGTCGGCACCCGCGCGGCCTTGCCGCACCTTCGCGACGGTGGCCGGATCATCCTGATCGGCAGTATCTCGGGCGAAATGGCCTTCCCCGCGACCACCGTCTACAGCGCGACCAAGGCAGCGGTAGCGGCGCTGGCGCGCGGATGGGCCAAGGACCTCGCCCCGCGCAACATCCTGGTCAACACCGTGCAGCCGGGGCCGATCGACACCGACCTGAACCCTGCCGACAGCGAATTCGCGGGACAGGTGCTCCAGGCGATCCCACTCGGTCGCTATGGCAAGGTCGAGGAGATTGCAGGCGCGGTCGCGTTCCTGGCCGGGCCGGATGCGAGCTATATCACCGGCACGACGCTCAACATCGACGGCGGTGCAACCGCTTAAAAGCGGTGGTCGGCCAGCCTGGGTAGAAGGCACCGATGAAACTTCGACGCGCGCCCCTGTTGTTACGACGGCGGGCCGCGTCGAAATCATCTCCAGGGCCCCTCCCCCGTAGCATAGGGCGGACACGTAGGGCGCGCGCCTCGTTTACAGACGACATTGCCTGCACAAGCCGGAGCGCATCCCATCTTCAATGTCATCTTTGCCATACCGGCGCTGATCGTCCTGGCCCGCTGGCTCTGGCCCTTGCCGTTGCCGCTCTGGGCCAAGATCCCCGCGGGCATCCTGATACTCGTGGCCTCGCAGTTCCATTTCTGGAGCCGATTGTCGTCGGGCTCGGTCTTCGCGCCCGAGTTCCCGCGTCTGGTCGTGATCCTCTTCAACTGGGCGTTCGGCGCGCTGCTGCTGCTTGCGGTGCTCCAAGTGGTGATCGACCTGGGGGCAGTGCTGACCATGCTGGTGCGGCGGGAGGCGATCCGGGAACCGGACGCGCTGCGCTACACCATTGCCGGCGTGGCCGCGGTGCTGGCCGGGATCGGGGTGGTCAATGCGCTTCGCGTTCCCCCGATCAAGGACGTGACGGTGGCGATCCGCGACCTACCGCCATCCTTCGATGGATATCAGGTCGTTCAGCTTACCGATCTTCATATCAGCCGCCTCTTCACGGCCGATTGGGCGCAGGCAGTCGTCGAGCGCACCAATGCCTCCGGCGCCGACCTGATCGTGGTGACCGGCGACTTCATCGATGGGTCGGTTGAAATGCGTCGCCATGACATCGCGCCACTGCAGCAGCTGCGTGCACCGAACGGGGTCTATGCCATCCCGGGCAACCACGAATATTTCTTCGATTACGGCGCGTGGATGCGGCACCTCTCGGGCATGGGTTTCCGCATGTTGCCCAATGCGCATGCGGTGATCGAACGCGGCGGCGACCAGTTGGTCGTCGCCGGTGTCACCGACCTGTCGGCACCGAGCGTCGGTGCGCCCGGACCCGACCTTGCCCTCGCGTTGCGGGGTGCGCCCGCCAATGCGCCTGTCCTGCTCCTCGACCATCAACCTCGAAAGGCACGCAATGCCGCCGCGCGCGGCGTCGCGCTGCAATTGTCCGGACACACCCATGGCGGCATGATCGCGGGGCTCGACCGGATCGTCGCTCGGGCCAATGCAGGGTTCGTGTCGGGACGGTACGAAGTCGGCGGCATGACGCTCTACGTCAGCAACGGCACCGGCTTGTGGCCCGGCTTCGCGCTCCGGTTGGGCGTGCCGTCCGAGATCACACGGTTCACGTTGCGGCCGATGACATAAGACAGCGGCGTCATACGACTTCAAGGTAGCGTCAGGTTGGATGAAGCTGTGTCGGATGTCGCTGCCGCCCTCTCCTATCCCCGGTGTCCGATCTTCAAGATTTTAACGGCAACAATATTACGCCTTCAAAGTGTCTATCAGCGCTCTTAGCGCCGTAGATACGTGGCGGCGGCCGGAATAATAGAGATAGAGTTCGCTGAACTGCAGCGTGTACTCTGGCAGACACCGTACAAGCCGCCCGCTGTCGAGGTGGCTACGTGCCCCCTCCTCGAAAACGAAGGCCAAGCCGGCGCCATGAAGCGCCGCCTCCATCATCAAATTCTGATCGTTGAAGATCAGCGGCCCGGTCACGTCGATCCTGCTGATCTCCCGCCCACGCTCGAAAACCCAAGGGTCGAGGATACCGCTCGGCAACCGGTAGCGGATGCAGCGATGTCGAAGCAGATCGGTGGGTATGATCGGCGGACCGTGTTCTGCCAGATAGGCAGGCGCACCAAGAACGGCAAAATGGAAGGCGCGGTCCAACCGGACGGCAATCATATCCTGCTGCATGCTGACCCCGAAGCGGATGCCGGCATCGAAGCATTCCGCCACGATATCCACGAGCCGGTCATTGGCATCGATTTCGATCGACAAGTTGGGATGGGTTGCGACAAGCGCGGTAACCGTCCCGATGATGCTCGGGCTTACCGAGCGGGGCACCGTCAGGCGAAGCGTGCCCATCGGACGGCTACGGAAATCATCTACTGCTTCGATCGCCTGATCGATCTCGCCCAGCGCCCGCTTTGCACGGGCATGAAACGCCTGCCCCGCTTCCGTCAACGCGACGCTACGCGTCGTTCGGTTGAGGAGCCGAACGCCAAGCCGCGCTTCAAGTGTCTTGACGGCGTGACTGAGCGTCGAGCGCGTAACGCCGCGATCGATCGCAGCCCGCTGGAAACTCAGCCGATCCGCCACCGCTACGAAGGCTGCGATCTCCTGCAAATGCTGTGTCATTGTTCGATCTTGTTCACCAGCCTGTCCAGTATTGTCCGTCTAATTCGATCGCCTGACGATCGCTAGATGATCGGGATCGAAGGAGAAACACCATGCTCGCATACGAGATCGGGGAACGGGACAACGTCGATAGCTGGCGCGCGGTCGAACGACCGGTGCCGACGCTTCGCGATACCCAGGTTCTGATCGCAGTGCATGCCGTCAGCCTCAACTTCCGCGACGTGTTGCTCGCGACGAAAAGCTATGGCTTCCCCGTCGCCGGTCCGCACATCATCCCGTGCTCCGATGGCGCAGGCGTCGTCATCGCAACCGGGTCTGGTGTCACCCGGTGGAAGGTCGGCGAGCGTGTCGTCGGTACCTTTGTCGAAAGCTGGATCGGTGGCAGGCAGCCGCACGACAGCTTCGAGACGCAGCGTTGCGGTTTGCTGGACGGGATGCTCGCGCAAATGGTCGTGGTCGACCAGAACGGGCTGGTCGCTATTCCCGAGCATCTTGATTTTGCCGAGGCCGCGACACTCCCGGTCGCCGGTGTGACGGCATGGAATGCCCTGTTCGGGCTCAAGCCGCTCCTGCCCGGCGAAACCGTCCTGACGCTTGGTACAGGCGGTGTCGCGACCTTCGCCATTCAGTTCGCCCGTGCCGCCGGGGCGCATGTTATCTCGACCTCATCCAGCGATGCGAAGCTGGAGCAGGCTCGCGTGCTTGGCGCTGACGATACGATCAATTACCGGACACATCCGGACTGGCAGCTGGAAGCACGTCGGCTGACCGGTGGACGTGGCGTAGACCATGTCATTGACATTGGCGGCAAGGGCACCACGGCGCGCTCCGTCGCGAGTGTCCGTCCGGGTGGCGTTGTCAGCCTGTTGGGAGGCATGCCCGGCGAGAGGATCGATCCGATGGCGCTGCTGAAAACCTCTGCCATCCTGCGTGGCATGAACGTCGGCTCTCGCGAGATGTTCGAGGCGATGAACGCTGCGATCACGCTGCACGGGCTTCACCCCGTCATCTCCCGAACCTATGCGTTCGAAGACGCAAAGGCAGCGCTGCGCGATCTCACCAAGGGCGAACATGTCGGTAAGATCGTCATCAATGTGCCCGCCATATCCAGGTGACTCACATCCGGTCTTTCCAGACACTTAGCTTCTGCCATGCATTCATTTCTCGATTTTGGCATTTCTCGATTTTGGGCGCCATGCACAGTCGCGCCCCGTCAACCCAGTGCCGCCCATCGGGGGGAGGCGGACATTCCATGATATTGGATTGAGATGGCGACCGAGTTCATTCATGTGATTGCGGAAGTGCAATTGCTCGCAGCCGCTGGCGAAAGCCATAGAGGCCGACAACATAGGATAGCGGCCCCATACCGTTCGAGGCGAGGCGCAGTTCCTGGCTGTATTGGTCCTGCCGCGAGGGGATGTGCTGCGACAGCTGGACCGGGATACCGGTATAGTCGCGATCGTTCTCGGCATCCCAGTTCCAGAAGCGCCACGCGCTGACCGATGTCAGCGTGACCGGGCCGAGGTTCCAGTTGGTGATCGCGCTGACCCCGCCCTCGTTGGTGTCGACGCCGAGCGGGCCGTCGATGTCGGTCTTGCGGTCGTAGACATTGGTGCTGGGCGGGGCATACCCGAACTGCGCGGCCAGACCGTTCGGCCCGCCGAACTGGCGGTTGGCGGCGCGCAAGGACGTGCCGGTGCGCAGATACACCTGCCCGCAGCAATAGGCCTGGAAATTGGTGAAGTCGGCGATGACGCGCATCTGAACGCGCTCATCGGGCTTGAACAGCAACTGCCCGCGCACCGCCTGCGTGCCGATCGTGTTCGCGGCGCGGCCGGTGCGGATGTTGTCGAGCACGCCGTCGCGCCGGGTCGACACGCCCGAGATGCGATAGGCGATGGTGTCGGTGATCGGCCCCGACGCCCAGCCCTTCGCCTGCACGAAGTTATAGCCGCCATAGGACAGCTCGGCGAAACCTTCGCGGGTGAAGGTCGGCGCGCGGGTGGTGATGTTGAGCGCGCCCGCCGTGGTATTCTTGCCGAACAGCGTGCCCTGCGGCCCGCGCAACTCTTCGACCTGTTCGATATCGGCGAAGTCGAACGCCGCGGTCGCGGGGCGCGCGTGATAGACCTGATCGACATAGAAGCCGACGCCCGGCTCCAGCCCGTCATTGGCCTGGCTGACCGCAACGACGCTCGACCCCAGCCCGCGGATGGTAAAGGCGGTGTTGCGCGGATTGGCCGAACTGTAGTTCAGCGTCGGGATCAGCGTCGTCAGCCCCTGCGTATTGACCGTATAGCTCTGATCGATCAGCTCGCCGCCCACCACCGACAAGGCTGCGGGGACACGCTGCGCATCCTCCGCCCGGCGTCGCGCCGTGACGATGACGTCGGGAAGGCCGGCGTCGGCCGCATCGTCGGAAGCTGACGGCGGCACCTCCGTCGTGGCGGTCTGAGCGATGGCCGGGGCGCTGAACGCAGGCATGGCTGTGGCGCAGAGAAGCACTGCGAACCGCTTCGACATCGATGAATACCCCTGATCGCGGTCCCTGTGGCCGCTTTATGTTCGGGCGTATATCGAGTGTGTATCCAAGCGTATATAGAGAGTTGCCGCCGGTGCCCGATCGGGTCCGCGCTCAGTCGTTCGTGACCGGCGCGTCGCGAAGATAGGTACGCAGGCGGGCATAGGCCGGGCGTTCGGCGATGGCTGCGGCCTCGCGCTCCATCTCGCGATAGGCTTCGAGCACCGCGAGGCCGGCCGCACTGACCTTCGCCCCGCGCTCCCGCCCGCCGCCCTTCAGCGTTTCGACCAGCGGCGGATCGAAGCAGCGGTTCATTTCGTCGACCAGCAGCCAGGCGCGGCGATAGCTCATGCCAAGCGCGCGGCCTGCGCCGCTGATCGAGCCTTCGGCGATGATCGCCGCCAGCAGGTCGGCCTTGCCCGGCCCCATCGCCAGCGCATCGCCGCACGCGATCTGGATCTTGAGCCAGAAGGAGCCGAGCTTCATTTACTTGCCGATCATCACGTCGCTGTCCTTGATGATGACGGTCACCGGCGTGATCGAGACGATGGCGCCGGAAATCTGATTGCGTGCGCTGATCTTCATGATGACCCTTCGGTTGGAGTACCGGTGGTTCTTATCGTGATCGCCGCCAAGCGGCTATCCGGCAAGCGCTGCGATACCCGCTCGACCATGCCAGCCAGTTCGTCCTTTCGGAACGGTTTGACGAGCCGGGGGAGCGCCGCATCCAGACCGTCGACCTCGGCGAAGCCGGACACGAGCAGGACCGGCATGGCAGGGGTTCGGCGTCGAACCTCCCGGACCAGATCGACGCCGGTCATGCCGGGCATCAGGTGATCCGTGACGAGCAGATCGATCTGTTCATGGGCGAGCAGTTGCAATGCCTGTTCGGCGGACGCCGCCTCGATGACCTCGTACCCAAGGTCGACCAGCATGTCGGCGGTGCTGAGCCGGACCAGTTCCTCGTCATCGACCAGCAGCGCACGCCCGCTGAAAGACGCGACACCAGCGGTATCGGCAGGTTCTGCCCGGGCGACGGCCGCCGTGGTCTGCGGCAGCCAAAGCTCCATGTTCGTACCCACGCCGACATGGCTGTTGATGACAAGCGCTCCGCCGAGCTGGGATGCCAGGCCATGCACCATCGACAGACCGAGGCCGGTTCCCTGCCCGACGCCCTTGGTCGAAAAGAACGGCTCGACCGCACGCGCGGCCGTGGCGTCATCCATCCCGGTGCCCGTATCGGCCACGGACAGACGAACATAGTCGCCCGGTGTCGGCCCGGTTGGTGACCGCTGGTCGATCCGGTCGGCCGTTGCCGAGATGCGCAGCGTACCACCATGGGGCATGGCATCGCGTGCATTCACGCTGAGGTTCAGCAGCGCCATCTCAAGCTGGTTCGGATCGGCAAGCGCGGGCGGCAAGTCGGCATTGGCCGACACCACGACCTTGATCTGCGGTCCCGTCGTGCTGGCGATGAGGTCGCCCAGACCCGTGACGAGGGCGGCGATATCGACCGGCTTCGCCTGGAGCGGTTGCCGACGTGCGAATGCCAGCAACCGCTGCACCAGCGTGCGGGCGCGCTCCGCCGACTGCATCGCTCCGGCGATCAGGCGCTGTTCGCGTTCGGTGCCGACGCCCTTGCGCTGGAGCATGTCCAGACTGCCGACGATCGGGGTCAGCAGATTGTTGAAGTCGTGCGCCACGCCGCCGGTGAGCTGGCCCATCGCCTCCATCTTCTGCGCCTGTCGCAGCGCGTCCTGCGTCGTGCGCAGCTCTGCCTCCGCGCGCAGGCGCTGCGTGATGTCGTTCGCCAGGTGGAACGCGCCCACGACGTTGCCCGCCTCGTCGCGCAGCGGCGTGTAGATCACCTCCCAATAGGGCTTGGCGAGGTCGGGATCGCCGAACTCCTCGACGATCACATAGCTTTCGCCTGCCAGCGCCCGCGCCATGAAACCACGCATGATCGGCGCCTGGTCCGGCAGGAACAGGTCGGGGAAAACCTCGCCGATCTGCACGCGATGCCCGAAGATGCGGAAGAACTCGTCGCTATGCGCCTTGTTGAACGCGATCAGCCGATAGTCATGATCGAACGCGCAGATCGGCGAGACGGTCGCCTCGATGATGTCGTGGTGGAAGCGCAGCTCGGCGGTACGCGCCGCCACCTGCGCCTCCAGCGTTTCGTTCAGCTCGCGCAGGCGCTCCTCGGCGGCACGACGCGCGGTAATGTCGAGCGACACGCCGGTCATCGATACGGGCGAACCATCGTCCGCATAGGATGGCTGTGCCCGGATCTGCACCCAGCGCACGTCGCCGGCAGGGGTGATGGCGCGATATTCGATGTCATAGTCGCCGCCGGTCGCGACCGACTGTGCGACCGCCGCCTGCATGCGTGCCCGATCGTCGGGATGCACCGCCTCGCGAAGCTCGGCATAGGAAAACGCCGCGTCCGGATCACGCCCGAAGTTCGTGCGGCATGTCTCGGACGACGTCAGCTCTCCGGTGGCGAGGTCGAGATGCCATGCGCCGAAACGCCCCGCCTTCAGCGCGAAGTGCAGCTCGCGTTCGTGTGCCTTCTTGGCGATCCGGATGTCCCGCGCCGTCTGCTCCGCCCTGGCCCGTTCGATGACGAGGCCCGCGGTCTGCACCACGAAGTCCACGATCTCGAGATCGGCGGGCACCGGCTCGCGCGGGTCGCGGTGATACATAGCGAACGTGCCCAGCACCGCCCCCGATGCCGAATGGATCGGCGTGGACCAACAGGCGCGCAGGCCGTGCGCCAGCGCCAGATCGCGATAGTCGGTCCACAGCGGATCATGGGCGATATCGCTGACATGCACCGGCTTGCCACGATGGATCGCACTGCCGCACGATCCGACCGATGGCCCGACCGCAATCCCGTCGATCGCTTCGTTATAGGCAGCGGGCAAACTTGGCGCGGCGCCGTGAAGCAGGGTCTGCTGGTCTTCGCTGAGGAGGAGGATCGAACCCAGCACCCCGGACGTCGACAGCCGCTCGACCGTCTCGATGACCGCATCGAGCGTCGTCGCCAACGGTTCATGGCGAACGACCCGCGCGAGGATGTCGCTCTGGGCGGCGGCCAGCGCTGCCGCGCGGTCACGGGCATCGATCAGGCGGACATTCTCGATCGCGATCGTCGCGAGCTTGGCCAGACCCTCCAATCGTGCGGTGGTCGGATCGCTCGCCGGCCCGGCCTCGGCCCAATACGCCCCCAGCGCCGCGACCGGCTCCGGCTTGCCGATCGGCACGATGGCGAGGCTGCGCACGAAGGTAGTGCGATACAGGTCCTGCGGCACCCGCGGGTCCTCCCGGACATCCGCGATGGCGATCGTCCTGCCGCCCCGCATCGCCGCACCGGACACGCAGTCGTCCGCAGGGAAGCGGTGCCCGCGCCACAGCGGGCCGATCGCATCTTCTGCGACATAATGACATTGGTCGCCGTCGCGGATGACCACCGCGATCCCGTCCGCCTGAAGGATGGCCCGGGCAGTCCGTCGCAAGACGTCCACGATGGATTCAATCGTGCGGGCGCTCGCCATCTCTGCACTGGCGGCGATCAACCGAGACGCTGTTTCGGAGCCATCCTGATGGCCTGAAGCGGAATTTCCGTGCACCTGTTTTCCTTGCGTCCCAACGCCTCATATCCTGCTTCGGGGAAATCGAACAGGTGAAGCGGGGCCTGCGCGGTGTGGCAAAAGCTACGATTCCCGTCCGTTTCGGAGCCAGCCACGTCGAGGGGCGTTGCTGCTTGTCTGTGCCTGTCATCGCACATTCACATTCGGCACGTCACACCCGGCGCAGGCCGGATCGAGAGGACAAGAACGTGAAGCTGATACTGTGCTTTTCCGCAGTCGTCGCCGGTGCCGTTGGTGCCATGCCCGCGGGCGCGCAGACCGCTGGCGCCTTCATGAACAATCCGGCGTTTCGCGACCCCCCGCCCGCCCGGTGCATGTCGACGTTGGATATGCAGCGCTGTGCGGCACACGACCTGCGCGTTGCCAATGCGCAGATGACCGCCCGCTACGCTTCCCTGCTCGGCCGATTGCAACCGGCGGCGCAACAGAAGCTGCTGGCCGAGCAGCGCGCCTGGTTGAAGTCACGGGATCGCGACTGCCTTCCCCGCGGCAATAGCGGCGGATCGATGGCATCGCTTGCCATTGCACAATGCTGGATCAAGGTCGCCAAGGCACGGGCGACGACGCTTGGGGCAAGGCTGCCGCAGGCGAGCACGCCGACGCGCCTGCTGCCCCCTGCCGCATTCGTCGGCCGCTGGCGGGGCGGCGAAGGCACGTATCTGAAGATCAGTCACCAGGACACCGGCTTCGTGATCGACAATCAATGGGGGCTCGACGCGAATATGCGCGGCAAATTCATCGGCAAGGTCACGCCCGCGGGCCTGAGCTTCCGACGCAATGGGGTCACCGAAACCCTCCGTCCGAGCAAGGGCAATGCGATCAATCGCAGCGCCCTCGCCGGCAAGACGGATTGCCTCATGGTGTCCCGTGACGAGGGCTATTGCCGCTACTGACCTAAAGGCCGGGCATCACCGACATCGCCGTTCCGGCGCTGTTCGTAACGCCCGGCCCTATCTTTGCCGGAGATGGGACATGCCGATCCTCGCTGTACTGCTGCTCACCGCGTCGTCCCCGCTGCCGCCACCCTGCCAGGCAGGTCAGCTTCGCCTGTCGCTCGACGCCCGCGACGGGGATTTCAATGGCATGTCGCACGCGGGAACCGGATTATCGGTCCGCAACATGGGTCAGGATTGCCTGCTGACCACCCTGCCCCGGATACAGCTGCGCGATGCGCGAAATCGCATTCTTCCGGTGGTCCGCCAGGCACCCCGCGGGATGCACCCGGGTCCGGCAATGGTGCCGCTTCGGCTTGCAGCCGGCCATCGCGCAGTGGCCGAGATCCGCTGGATTGCCGGACCCGTCTTCCCTCGCAGTCGAAGCATTCACGTCGCCCGGATCACGCTGAACATTGGCGCCGGCGCGATCTCTTTGCCGCTGACGGCAGAGGTTTTCGGGGCCGTCGGACAGCCCGCCACCTTCGAGCAGACTCCGCTTCGCGCGGTCGAGGGCATGGCGGCGGGCTGACCCGACGTGACCAAGACATTGGAGATCCTCGGTCGTGCCATCGTCGATATTCCGACATTCTATGCCGAGATCAATCGCGTCTTCATGGCGGACGAAAGCTGGTCGCTCGGCGAAAGCCTCGATGCGTTGAACGACCTGCTGTACGGGGGGTATGGCGCGATCGACGGGCGTGAGCCGGTCAAACTGATCTGGCGGGACATGGACGTCAGCAGATCGGCGCTCGGCCTTGCCGCGACACGCACGTTCCTGGCGGAAAAGCTCAAACGGCCCGACACGTTCAACGTCGACAGGATCGCCGATCAGCTGGACGCCCTCGAGCAAGGCGCCGGGCAGAACTATTTCGATATCGTCCTCGAGATCATCGGCGATCACCCCAACATCGAACTTGTCGCGGCGTGACGTGGCAGGTTGGCGGGGGGCGCTGACCGCTGCATCACACCCGTTCAGCTTCGGCCGATGCCAACTCAGCGCTCCTTCAGCCTGCTCCGCGGCAGGCTGACGCAAAATGCGAAATCGTCGGGCGACGGTCGGTAGGCCACGTCACCCCCATGCGCCTGCGCGATGCCACGCACCACCGCCAGTCCGAGCCCAGACCCCCCAAGTTGACGGGTACCGCGGGTGAACTGGCGAAAGGCATCGCCGGCAAAGCCCGGCGGCAGGCCAGGCCCTTTGTCGGCTACGCAGATCGTTGCCGCTTCCGGCGCGAACCCGATCGTGATCCGCACGGTGCACGGATCGGCATGGCGACGCGCATTGTCGACCAGCGCAAATACGGCCTGTCGGATGCGGGCGGCATCCGCCCGTACCACACCGGGCTCGAGGGCCAGTTGCAGATCAAATCCGTCAGGTGCGAGCATCGACAGCAGGAGGGGCTGCAACTCGGTCAGTTCGGCAGCCAGATCGACGTCCGCCATTACCATTTCGAGCCGCCCGCTATCGGCCAGGCTCACACTGCGAAGGTCCTCGACCAACCGGGTCAGGCCATCCACCTGCTTCATCAGCCCGGTGATCAGCGCATCATCGAGGGCGAATACGCCATCCCTGGCCCCCTGGAGCCGGCCGCGCAAGACGGTCAGTGGCGTGCGCAGCTCATGCGCGATCTGCGCGTTCCAGACCTTCACATCGTCGGACATGCGTTGCAAGCGACCCGCCATTGCGTTGAAGTCGGCGATCAGCGTTGCGGCTTCGCCATGCGAGCCGGGAACGGCGTCGATCCTCGTGCCAAGGTCACCGGACGCGATCCGACGCGCCGCATCCCCCACTGCGCCCAACGGTCGAACGATCCGGCGCGCAAGCCGGATCGCGATGACCAGGGCGAGAATGATTCCGATCCCGGCGGCAGCGAGCGTGATGCCGAGATCGAGCCCGGTGGTGTCAGCTGCGCTGGAGGGCATGGGGGGAAGGAACCGCCACTGCTCAAGCACGGCATAGACGATATAAAAGACCATGGTGCTGACCACGACGGCGACGAATGCCAGCCCCGCCATCGCAATCGACAATTGCCGGGTAAGGCTGATCTGCCGGCTCATCCGCGCGACCACAAGCGATAGCCCACGCCGCGCACACCCTCCGGCATATCCGGGGCGCCTGCCTGTTCCAGCTTGCGGCGCAGTTTGCTGACATGGCTATCGACGGTGCGATCGAGCGCGTCGGAGCCAGGCAAACAGGCATCGAGCAGTTCGCTGCGGCTGAACACCCGGCTAGGTACGCGCGCCATGTGCGTCAGCAGTCGAAACTCGGTCAGCGTCAACGCCACCTCGCCTGCCGCGGTGCGGACCATATGCGCGCCGGTTTCGATCTCGACCGGGCCGACCCGCAGCACGCCGCTGCCATTATCTCCGCCCGTGCGCCGCAGCACCGCCTTGACCCGAGCCACCACCTCGACCGGATTGAACGGCTTTACCACATAATCGTCCGCGCCGACGCGAAGCGCCTGCAGCTTGTCGATATCCTGATCGAGCGCGGTCGCGATCACGACCGGCGTGTTACCGCGGCGTCGGATCTCCGCCAGTACCTCCCATCCGTCCATCAGCGGCATCGAAATGTCGAGGAGCACGATGTCCGGCTTTAGCGCCGAATGCAGGTCGAGCGCGGTGCGTCCATCGTTTGCCTGCACCGTGCGGAACCCCTCGCGCTCGAGATAGGCACGGACGATATCGGCGATGTCGCGGTCGTCCTCCGCAATCAGGGCAAGCGGGCTCATGGGATGGCAGGCTTCGGCATGCCTTCATCCTAGCCCGACTTTCCGCACGGCCGCCAGCACGCCTCCATATAGTCTCCACACAATCTCGACGGGACGGCAACCAAGCGCGCCGATGAGCGACGCCATGAAGAACAGCCACCGTCCGACGACCGCCTGCCTCGGCTCTCTGATGGCCGTCATGCTGGGTGCCTGCTCCGCGCAAGCGCCTGCGGAATCGGCCAGCGAGATCGAGGTGCTGACGATCCGGATGGCGCCACGGGCGGTGACAGCGGTGGATGAATTGCCGGGCCGCGTCGTCGCGTTCCGTACGGCGGAGATCAGGCCGCAGGTCGGCGGGATCGTGCAACGCCGCCTGTTCGAGCAGGGCGCGACCGTCCACGCCGGGCAGGTGCTGTTCCAGATCAGCCCCGCGCCGTTCCGCGCCGATGCCGACACCGCGCGCGCGACGGTCGCCAGGGCCGCCGCCGCCTATGCGCGCACCCGGACGCAGGCCGATCGCCTGAAGCCGCTGGTGGAGGCGGACGCGATCAGCCGCCAGACCTATGATGATGCGGTCGCGGCGCGCGAGCAGGCGTCGGCGGAACTGGCGGAAGCACGCGCCACGCTGCGGCGTCGCCAGATCGATGTCGGCTTCTCCCGCATCACCGCGCCGATCGCCGGGCGCCTCGGGGCGACCAATGTGACGGAGGGGGCGCTGGTCGCCGCGGCCGATACGAACCCTCTGGCGACGATCCACCAGATCGACCGGGTTTATGTCGACGTGCGTCAGCCCGCCGGGCGATATGCGGAGCTGCGCGAGCAGGGTGCCGGCGCGAGTACCGCCGAGATCGTCGCAGCGGCCGGTCAGCCGCCGTTGCGGGGACGCATCCTGTTTTCCGGCATCGCGGTCGATCCGAACACCGGCGATGCGCTCGTCCGCGTCGAGGTGCCCAATCCGGGCGAACGGCTGCTGCCCGGCATGTTCGTCCGGGCGCGGCTGCCCCGTGCCGCGCTGCCCGCCGCGCTGATGGTGTCGCAACAAGCCGTGACGCGGGCCGGCAACGGACAGGCGCAGGTCAGTGTCGTCGACGGGCAGGACCGGGTACATGTTCGCCCGGTGACCCTGGGTGCGCTGACGGGCGGCCATTACGTCGTCAGTACCGGGCTGAAGGCGGGTGACGTGGTGATCGTCGAGGGGCAGGACCGCATTCGCCCCGACACCCCGGTCGGGCAACGTCCGTGGCGCGACCGGACGGTGGGCTGAACGATGCCCCGCTTCTTCATCGACCGCCCGGTGTTCGCCTGGGTCATCGCGATCGCGATCGTGCTGATGGGCGTCATCGCCATTCCGCAGATGCCGGTTGCCCGCTTTCCCAGTGTCGCACCGCCGACCGTCAGCATCTATGCCAGCTACCCCGGTGCAACACCGCAGACGCTGAACGACAGCGTCGTCTCGCTGGTTCAGCGCGAGCTTTCGAGCGTGAAGAACCTGCTGTATTTCGAAAGCTCGGCCGACACGTCGGGGTCTGCGACGATCACGGCGACCTTCCGCCCCGGCACCGACCCGGAGCTGGCGCAGGTCGATGTGCAGAACCGGCTCAAGACGATCGAGCCGCGTCTGCCGCAGGTGGTGCGCCAGACCGGCGTGACCGTCGAATCCGCCTCGTCAGGCTTTCTGATGATCGTCAGCCTGTTGTCGGACGGACGGCAGGACGAGGTCGAGCTTTCCGATTACATGACGCGCAACATCGTCGATGAGCTGAAGCGAGTGCCCGGTGTCGGCCGCGTCCAGAATTTCTCGGCCGAGCGCGCGATGCGGATCTGGATCGACCCGGCAAAGCTCGCCGGGTTCGGGCTGACCGCGACCGACGTGACCGCCGCGATTGCCGAGCAGAACGTCCAGATCGCACCCGGTGCGCTGGGCGCCGAACCGACGACCGCGGGCCAGCGCGTGCTGGTGCCGCTGACGGCCGATGGCCAGCTGAAAACCCCCGAGGATTTCGCGGCCATAATTCTTAAAGCGGATACCGACGGATCGAGCGTGACCCTCGACAAGGTCGCCCGGATCGAGCTTGGCCGTCAGAGCTTCGGCAACGCCACCCGCGAGAACGGCAAGGTCGCGGCGTCGGTCGGCATCCAGCTCACGCCCGGCGCCAACGCCGTCGCTGCGTCAGGGGCCGTACGCGAACGGATGACCGAGTTGTCCCGCGCACTGCCGCAGGGAGTGAGCTGGACCGCCCCGTTCGACACCGCCCCGTTCGTGCGCATTTCGATCGAGAAGGTGCTGCACACGCTGGCCGAAGCGATGGTGCTGGTCTTTCTCGTCATGTACCTTTTCCTGCAGAAGGTCCGCTATACGCTGATCCCCGCGATCGTCGCGCCGATCGCGCTGCTCGGCACGATCGCGGTCATGCTGGCGACCGGCTATTCGATCAACGTGCTGACGATGTTTGGCATGGTGCTGGCGATCGGCATCATCGTCGACGATGCGATCGTCGTCGTCGAGAATGTCGAGCGACTGATGCACGAGGAGCAGCTGTCGCCGAGGGACGCCACGCGCAAGGCGATGGACGAGATCACGCCCGCGATCATCGGCATCACGCTGGTGCTGTCGGCCGTCTTCATCCCGATGGCGATGGCGACCGGATCGGTCGGTACGATCTATCGCCAGTTCTCGATGGCGATGGCGGTATCGATCCTGTTTTCCGCGCTCCTGGCGCTGACGCTCACCCCGGCGTTGTGCGCGACGTTGCTAAAGCCGCTGGAGGACGCGCCCCGCAGGAACCGCTTCTTCACATGGTTCGACGATCGGTTCGACCGGTTGACGCAGCGCTATCAGGGCTGGGTCGCGCGGCTACTGCAGGCCAGCGGGCGGATGATGCTCGCCTTCATCGCGATCGTCGGGATGCTCGGGCTCGCCTTCGCCACTCTCCCGTCCTCGTTCATGCCGGAGGAGGATCAGGGCTATTTCATGACCAGTTTCCAGCTGCCCGCCGATGCCACCGCGACGCGCACGCTGGACGCGGTGCAGGCCTATGAGCGCCATGCCGCCACCCGCCCGGGGATCGATACGACCGAAGCGATCCTCGGCTTCGGCTTTTCGGGCTCGGGGCCGAATGCGGCGATGGTCTTCACGATGCTGAAGGATTGGGGCGATCGGCGCGGCACGAACGTGGCCAAGGAAGTGGCGGCCGCAGAGACAGCGATGGCAGGTGCCATCCACGAAGGTCAGGTGATGAGCATCATGCCCCCGGCAATCGACGAACTGGGCACCTCGTCCGGTTTCGCGCTGCGACTGGAAGATCGTGCAGGCAAGGGCCGCCAGGCGTTGTTCGCCGCACGCGACCTGCTCATCGCGCATGCGGCCCGCAGCGCCAGGCTAAGCGGCGTCTACGCCGAGGGGCTGCCGGCCGGTACCAGCGTGCGGCTCGACATCGACCGGGCAAAGGCGCGTGCGCTCGGTGTGTCGTTCACCGCGATCAGCGACATGATCGGCACGGCGCTCGGCAGCAGCTACGTCAACGACTTCCCCAATCAGGGGCGCTTGCAACAGGTGATCGTGCAGGCCGAGCCTGCGCACCGCATGAACCTCGACGACGTGATGCGTCTGCGGGTCAGGAATGCAGCCGGCGGCACGGTACCACTCGCCGAACTGGTCACGCCGGTGTGGAGCAACAGCCCGCTCCAGCTCGCCAGCTACAACGGCTATCCCTCCGTCAGCATTACCGGCACCGCTGCTCCCGGTACGTCCAGCGGCGATGCCATGCGCGAGATGGAGAGGCTTGCAGCAGACCTGCCCACCAGTTTCGCGATCGAATGGACCGGGCAGTCGCTGCAGGAGCGCAACGCAGGCGCCCAGGCACCGGTGCTGCTGGCCTTGTCGATGCTGGTCGTGTTCCTGGTGCTGGCCGCGCTCTACGAGAGCTGGTCGATCCCGTTGGCGGTATTGCTGGTCGTCCCGCTCGGGTTGATCGGCGCGGTAGCGGCCGTGCTGCTGCGCGACCTGTCGAACGACGTGTTCTTCAAGGTCGGGCTCGTCACCATCATCGGGCTGAGCGCCAAGAACGCGATCCTGATCGTCGAGTTCGCCAGGCAATATCGCGAGGCCGGCAGCAGTCTGTTCGAGGCGGCGATCGCCGCTGCGCGCGTACGGCTGCGCCCGATCGTCATGACCAGCCTTGCCTTCACGCTCGGGGTGATGCCGCTGATGCTGGCGGGCGGCGCAAGCGCGGAAACGCAGCACGCGATCGGCACCGGCGTGTTCGGCGGGATGATTACGGGCACGCTGTTGGCGCTGGTGTTCGTGCCGACCTTCTTCGTGGTCGTGGTGGGCATGGCCGAACGCTGGCGCGCGCGGCGGGCGGGCAAGGCGGCATGACGATGCGTTCGCTGATCCTCGCCGTGATGATGGCGACCACCGCAGGCTGTTCGATGACGCCGAAGCTGGCGCTGCCGACGCCCCCCGTCGCAGATGCCTATCCCTCTGCGCATGGGAGCAAGGCGCTGCCGGAATGGCGGGGCATGTTTGGCGATGCGCGGCTGCAACGGCTGATCGCGCTGTCGCTGGACGAAAGCCGCGATCTGCGTATCGCCGCGCTGAATGCCGAGATGGCGCGCGCGCAGGTGCGGGTGCAGCGCGCGCAGTCGCTGCCCGCGGTCAACGTCGACGGCGGCTATACGCGGCAGCGCCAGCCCGCTGGCGTGGCGGGCGCCGGCATCGGCCTGACGCCCGGTGCGGGAACGGGAAGCACGCCCGGCGGATACACGTTCGGGCAGTTCACGGCGCAGGCGGCGCTGACCAGCTTTGAGATCGACCTGTTCGGTCGCCTGCGTGCACTGAACGAAGCGGCGTTTCACCGCTGGCTCGCCACGGTGGAGGCGCGCCGCGCGGTGCGGCTGACGGTGATCGGCGCGGTCGCCGACGCCTATTGGAACGAGCGTCTTGCCGACGAGCAGCTTGCGCTGACCGCGGCAACGCTGGCCGACTGGCGCACCTCGCTCGACATCACCCGTCGCCGTCACGATGCCGGGCAGGCGAGCGGCGTCGATCTGGCGCAGGCCGAGGGGCTGGTGCGCCAGGCGCAGGCCGATCTGGCCCAGCGCGAACGCGAACGCGCGCAAGGGACCAATGCGCTCGTGCTTGCGGTCGGCGCGTCCCTCCCGATCGACCTGCCGGCCCCGGTCCCGTTGATCGAACAGCCGATCCGCACCGCTCTTGCAGCGGGTGCGCCGTCCGACCTGTTGCTGCGTCGCCCCGACATCGGCCAGGCGGAGCAGGATCTGCGCGCCGCCAATGCCGATATCGGCGCGGCGCGCGCGGCCTTCTTTCCGCGCGTGTCGCTGACGGCGGCCTTCGGGTTCGCAAGCCTCGCGCTCGACACGTTGTTCCGCGGCGTCAACAGATCATGGTCCTACGCGCCGGCGGTCAGCGTCCCGATCTTTCGCGGTGGCGAGCTGCGCGGCAATCTCGATCTCGCCCGGCTGCGCACCTCCACCGCTGTCGCAACCTATGAAAAGGCGATCCAGACCGGGTTTCGAGAGGTCGCAGACGGCCTTGCCGCGCAGGCGACCTATGCGACGCAACTGACCGAGCAGCGCTGGGTGGCGGCAGCAGCGGAGCGCCGCGTGTCGCTGTCCAGCCTTGCCTATCGTGCTGGCCAGACAGGCCGGCTCGAACTTCTCGACGCGCAACGCGCCGCCTATGCCGCGCGGCAGATGGTGCTGACCGTCCGTCGCGATCAACTGACCGCTGCCGCCGCGATGTACCGCGCGCTGGGTGGCGATACCCAAGCCGGGAAACAACAATGAACCAGCGTTCCGACCGTTACCCGTTGCCGATGCGTCTGCTGCACTGGATGCGCGCGACATTGATCCTTGCGCTTATCGCGCTGGGATGGGCGATGACCGCGCTGCCCGACAGCATCGCCGCCAAATTCGAATGGATGTATCCCGTCCACAAGGAATTCGGCGTGCTGGCCTTCATGACCGGGGCGATCGCCCTGTTCGTTCGCCATCGATCCGGCGTGCCGCCACATCCCGGTGGTCTGGCGAGATGGGAAACGACGCTGTCGACCATCGTGCAATATGCGATGCTGGCGCTGGCCATGGTCGTGCCGCTGATGGGCTACGGCATGTCCAGCTCGTTCTCGCAGAGCGACGGCGTGCCCTTCTTCGGTCTTGAGCTGCCTGAACTGCTCCCCAAGAACGATCACGCCTTCGCTATCTTCGCATGGGCGCACAAGACGCTGGCTTACACGCTGCTCGTGTTGATCGCGCTTCATGTTCTGGGGGCGCTCAAGCACCGCTTCCTTGATCGTGGCCGCGACGCCGACGTCCTTGCGCGAATGCTATGACGTCGGCTCCGAACATCGACCCGGCCGCGACAGGATCGAGCATCGATCCGGGGCTTGGCTGGAAATGGCGCTACTGGTCGATCTTCGGCGGTCAAGCGCTGTCGATGATTGGGACGGCAATGACGCAGTTCGTCCTTATCTGGTGGATCACGGATACGACCGGGGATCTCGGCGCGCTGACGACCGCCGGACTCGCGGCTCTGCTGCCCCAGGCGTTGCTGGGCCCCCTCGGCGGAACGTTCGCCGATCGCTACAGTCGGCGGTTATTGATGATCGTCGCCGACCTGATCGCGGCTGCCTGCATCGTGATCCTGATCGTGTTGTTCCTGACCGGGCAGGTTGCGCTGTGGCACGTCTATGTCGCCATGTTCGTCCGAAGCGCAGCGGGTGCATTCCAGATGCCGGCATCGTCGGCGAGCACCGCGATGCTGGTGCCGCGCGGCTTCCTCCCCCGCGCAGCAGGGCTGAATCAGACGCTGATGGGGATCGTCACCGTCGCTGCCGCGCCGCTGGGCGCCCTGGCGATCGCGGTGGTGCCGATCGGCATGGCGTTGTGGATCGACGTGGGAACCGCCGTCCTGGGCATCACGCCGCTGCTGATCTTCGCGGTCCCGCAACAACGCGGTGACAGCGGCAACGCAGGCCTTTGGCCGGAATTTCGCGAAGGCGTTGCGGTGGTTCGGCAAAGCCCCCTTCTGCTGCGCATCTACGCGCTGCTGACCGCGGTGGTGTTGGTCATCATGCCGACCTTCACCCTGTTGCCGCTCTTGGTGAAGCAGCATTTTGGTGGTGGCCCCCAACAGGTCGCGATCCTTGAAAGTATCGGCGGTGCCGGGATGATCGCAGGCGGGGTGATCGTTGCGACGATCGTGCCGAAGCACCTGGTGCGATGGATATTGTGGGGCTTCACCTTGTCCTGCGCGACACTCGCTGCGACTGCCCTGATGCCGCCTGGGTTATTCTGGCTGGCGACCATGTTCTGGGCGGTCAGCGGAGTGACCTTCATCATGGGGGATGCGCCGTTCACCACGCTCATCCAGACCACGGTGCCCAACCGGCTGCAGGGACGGGTGTTGGCGCTGCTCGGGACGCTGATGGGTCTGGCCGCCCCGGTCGGCCTGCTCGCTTCGGCCCCGCTAGGCGACATCATCGGCGTTCGCTGGCTGTTCGTCCTGCTGGGCGGCGCGGGCACGCTGGTCTGCCTGCTCGCATTCGCATCAAAAGCGTTGTGGAGCGTCGATGCAACGGAGAGAGGCATCCACCGGTAAAGACCGGCATTTGCAAATGGGACCGACACCCTCTCGCGTGCCCTGAGCGAAGTGTCAAAGCCGTCTAGAACTATTGAGAACCGGCCAGCATCTCACCAACCGACCCTCAGGTGGCGCTCACCTGCTGTCCGTAACGCAGCGCCCACACCGGTCTTTTTCAACAGGCATGTCCGGTTGTCGAACCACCTCCGATCGCCCCTTTTCGGTGGGATCGCGGGTGTCAGAACCCCGTCTCACAATCCTCCACGAAGGAGGTGGATCTTATGGTCGCGGAAGCAGCCGATACAGCTTTCCCGCAAACGTACATGTGGCGGGAAGGCGCGGCGGGCTCGAACAGCGGCGTTCCGGGACGGCGGCCATTTCGGATGTATTGGTCCCCGCCTTGGTTCAGACCGCAATCTCACGATGCTGCGTTGTGTTACCGAGCGTGAAACGTTGCAGATGGTGGCAACAGTGAAGATCGTGTCGGCCCCCGATACGGCGCCGACACCAATCACGATCGCGGGCCGACGGGCGGTTGTGCGGTGTCAGTGACGCGTCAGGAGCACCGGGCGGCTACCGACCTTGATCCGTAGCAACGCATACGGCTTGCGACGCAGGTCGCGTCCGCCATGAAAGCCGGGCTGGCGATGCAGCTGGTTCGCGGTGAAGTAAAGATAGCCATCGGAGCCAATCGACAGGGTATCGGGCCAGCTGATCCGCGGATCACTGACCAGCGTCGACCAGGCGCCGCGATCGAGCATGCGGATTGCATTGTGCTCATAGTCGCCGGCGAAGACGCGACCCCTGTCGTCCTCGGCAATGCCATCGGACGCCCCCTTGCGCCCCAAGCTGCGTACCGCACGGCCGAGCGTGTCCTCCGAAACCGAAGGATCCCGCAGCAGCGCCGTGGGCACGGCATGCAGGGTGCGGCCCGAGAGGGGGCCGTAATACAGCGTTTTGCCATCGGCGCTCAGGGCGATGGCGTCACTGGCGATGGCGATCGGCGTCGCAGGCCCGTTGGCCGGGCGGTTCATCAGCACCTCGCCATCGACGGTCGGCGTGAAGCCCGGCTCAGGATTGGTCGTTGCATGGCCCGACAGACGGCGGATTGCCCGACCACTGGCGAGGTCGACGACGATGATGCCGCCCACGCCGGCGTTGCTGCTGTCGGTGATGTAGGCGACGCCCTGTGCCCCCTGTCGCAAATCGAAGCGGACGTCGTTGAGATAGGTCGTCGGCAGCACGACGCTGGACGGCAGGACGATCGTCTTGACCACCCGATTGGTCGCGAGGTCGATGGCTACAAGCTTTGCACCCCCGGCCTGGGGCGGCGCGAAGTTCGGTGCGGCCGTGTCGAGCACCCACAGGCGGTTGGCGCCGTCGGCGACGACGCTCTGCACCGAGATGAAGTGGCCGGCCGGATCGGCCGGATCGGGCCGATTGGTCGCGGCGTCGGGATAGGGCACCGCCTTGCCATCGACCAGCTCGGCAACCGTGAAAGGCGACTGATCGCCCCATTGCGGAAAGTTGACGAAGATACGGCCGTTGGGCGCGACGGTCACGCCGGTCGGCATCGCGCCATCGAACGCAGCGACGCGCTCGATCCGGGTTGGTCGCGCGGTGTCGCGGGCGGTCGCGCTGACCGTGATCGAGGCGACGGCAGCGGCGGCGAGGAGCAGTGTGGCGATGCGTTTCATCGCGTCATCTCCTTGAGGACACGGCCCGCCTCATGCGGCTCGGACCGGAGATATTGCGGCGGCGCCTTGACCGAAGCGCCAAGCGCGGCGGCAGCGTGCCAGGGCCAACGCGGATCCCACAAGGCAGTGCGCGCGATGGCGATGGCGTCCGCATGCCCGCCCTGCAAAATCTGTTCGGCCTGCTGCGGATCGGTGATCAGGCCGACCGCGATGACGGGCATCGTGACCGCGTCCTTGACCGTCCGTGCCAGCGGCACCTGATAGCCGGGACCGATCGGAATCTGCTGGCGCGGATCGAGACCGCCGCTCGACACATGGATGGCGGCACAGCCGCGCCGTTCCAGCGCTTCGGCGAACTGCGCAGTTTCCTCCGCCGTCCAACCGCCCTCGACCCAATCCGTCCCCGACACGCGGACAGTGACAGGCCGGTCGGCGGGAAACGCTTCGCGCACGGCATCGAAGACCTCGAGCGGGAACCGCATACGGTTGGCAAGGCTGCCGCCATAGGCGTCATCACGATGATTGGAGAGCGGCGAGAGGAATTCGTGGAGCAGATAGCCGTGCGCGGCATGGATTTGGATCGCGTCGAGCCCAAGCCGCGCTGCCCGGCGGGCAGCGTCGGCGAAGGCATCGCGAATCCGCGCCAGTCCCGCTTCGTCCAGGGCGACGGGCGCGTGATCGGTCGCGGCATAGGGCATCCCGCTCGGCGCAACCGTTTGCCAGCCATTCTCGGCATCCGGCGCGATCTGCGCACCCCCGTGCCACGGCTTGGCGCAGCTTGCCTTCCGGCCAGCGTGCGCCAGCTGGACGACGAGCGGCATGTCCGACCAGCGGCGCACGCTGTCGATCACGAGCCGCATCGCCTCTTCGGTACGGTCGTCGTACAGACCGACGTCGCCGTACGTGATCCGCCCTTCCGGGCTGACCGCGGAGGCTTCGATCGTCAGGGCGCCTGCCCCCGCCATGGCCAGCTGGCCCAGATGCATCTGGTGCCAGTCGGTCATCGCACCGTCTTTGGCAGAATATTGGCACATCGGCGCGATGACGATGCGGTTGGCGAGGCTCAGCCCGCCGACCGTCAGTGGTTCGAACAGCAGGGCCATCACGCGTCTCCCATGGTGGGCAGCGCCGCCGCAGAATGAGCGACACACAGCAAGGTTTGAAAATTCCGCACGATCACGCCGCCTTTTCCTTGAGGGCGTCCATCACGAGTTCCGCCGTACGGGTCGCGCTCGCCGGGTTCTGGCCGGTCACGAGATTGCCGTCGCGCAGGGCGAAGGGGGCGAAGTCCGGGCCTGCCTCATGCTGGCCGCCGAGTTCCTTGAGGCGGGTTTCGAGCAGGAAGGGTACGGCCTGGTCCAGTCCGACCGCGCGTTCCTCGCTGTCGGTGAAGCCGGCGACACGCCGGCCGGCGACGAAGGGCGTGCCGTCCGCCTTCCTGGCCGACACAAGACCCGCCGGGCCATGGCAGACGGCGGCAACGATCTTGCCCGCGCGGTCGAACCGCTCCACCAGCCGCGCCAATTCTGCGCTTCCGGGATAATCGAACATGGTGCCGTGGCCGCCAGGCAGGAACAGCGCGTCATAGCCGTTGGGATCGATGTCGGTGAATACCGGCGTATCCGCGACCGCGGCCTTCAGCGCCTCGTCCTTCAGATAGCGTTCGACGGAGGCGTCGTTCTCGCCGTCCGCATTGACGCTGCGCTGGTCGACCGGCACCGCACCGCCCTTGATCGAGGCCAGTGTTACGTCGGCCCCGCCATCGCGGAAGACGTAATAGGGGGTGGTCAGCTCTTCCAGCCAAACACCGGTCGGTTCGGTCCCCGGGGTCATGCGGTCGGCGGACGTGATCACCATGAGAATACCGGTCATCGTCAAATCTCCTGTTTCGTAAACATCGCGAACGCGGGCACCGGTCATCGTGGGCATCGCGCCGGTCGCGGTGGGGCGATCCGGTGGCGGCGACCAGGCACCCGTCAAGTCCGTACGCCACATCAGATAGGCCCTTGCGGGCATCAGCAAATCCAAGCGGAATGGCGATCGGCCATAAAACAGGTTATGGAAACCAAATGTCGCTGTCGCAGTTGCGCACCTTTGTCGAAGTCTATCGGCGCCGGTCGTTGAGCGAGGCCGCCCGCGCGATCGGCATCACCCAGCCCGCCGCATCACAGCACATCGCCTCGCTCGAGGCACAGCTCGGCCACCCCCTGTTCGATCGTCATTCCCGCGGCGTGCGGGCGACGGCGATCGCCGACGACCTTGCCGCATCGATCGGCAGCAGCCTCGACACCGCGGAAGCGGCCCTTGCCACGGCGCGGGCGCGATCCTCGCGGATGTCCGGCACGGTGCATATCGCGGCGCCATCGGATCTCCTGGGCGAGATGATCACGCCCAGGCTGGCACCGTTGCTGGACATGGGCCTGGATCTGCGTCTCCACATCGGTGGGCGCGACGCGCTCTATCGCCTGCTGCTGGAAGACAAGGTACATCTGGCCGTGACGGCGTCGCAACCGGACGAGCCCCGGCTTGCCTTTCAAGAACTGGGCGAGGAGGATCTGCGCGCCGTCGCCGCGCCGGCGGTGGCCGAGCGGATGGCAGGCCAACCCCTTTCCGCAGCCCTCGACCGCATACCGCATTTGGCGTACGACCTCGATCGCCCGCTGCTGCGCGCTTGGCTGGAAGCCAACCGCATCGAACTCGCCCGTCAGCCTGCCCTGACCGCACCTGACTTGCGCGTATTGCGATCCGGGTTGTGCGCCGGCCTTGGCTGGACGGTCCTGCCCGGTTACCTTACCCACGCCGAGCGTGCCGCTTGCACGCTCGTCGAGATACCTGCCCCGATCAGGGTGCCGTGCAACACCTTCTACCTCGTCTGGGCACGATCATCGCTGCGGCACCCCCGCGTTGCACTCGCCCGCGATGCATTGATCGCCGCGCTTCGAATTTGAACCCTCAACCCTCGCAGGAGCGGCCGGCAGCACTCGATGCCGCCCGCCCAGGCGCCAATCGCATTGCCAAGATCGACCGCACGCTCCGCTACGTGGGCGTCGACGTGGAGGACGCTCTAGAACTGGCCGAACGCACTGAGGTCTGAGCCGACCCAGAACCCGTCGTCTATCCCGCTCGAGCCGCCGACTGAAACAGGCCGTTCGTTCACCTTGGCAGACGTAAGGCTTTACGATCGTCCGATAAAAGCGTGGCGCGGTCCAATACGGAGAGGCTGAAGACGATCGGAGATGTCGTCTCCAGCCACTATTTCAGCGGAACGAACCGCTCAACATGATACCGAAGACGCGTGGGTCGTTATAGATTCCCGCACGATAATTCGACGTGTCGATCACGCCGATCAGATTGGTGCGGTTCGTCAGGTTGCGGACGAAACCGGCGATTTCGTACGCGCCGAAAGCATAGCCGATCCGGCCACCCAGCTCGAAGTTGCCATCGGCGTTGTATTCGACCGAGCGATAGAGGACGAAGTTCGTCTTGCCCTGCATCGTGAAATCGCTCGCGATGAACAGCTTGCTGTCGCCAGCGATCGGCAGGTCATACCGCGCGTTGATGTTGACATTATAGTCCGGCGCATTGGGAAAGGGATTGCCGTTGATGTTGGCGTAATAATTGTTGCCGATCCGCACCGTAGGATTCAGCACGGTTTCCGACAACACGCCGCCGGCGGCACCGGCTTGGGCGAACACGTTGGGGGCGTTGATCGCGGTATGGAGGAGGCTGAGCCCGGCCCCGATGCGCAAATTGTCGATCGGCCGCGCGTCGATTTCGAACTCGCTACCGTAACCCTTGCCCTTGCCGCCGTTGAACAGCACGCCATTGCCGTTGCTGTCGTTGCCGTTCAGCTGGATGTTGTCGACCTCGTAGTAGAAGCCGGCGACGTTCACGTTGATCCGGCCATCGGCGAACACGGCTTTGATGCCGCCTTCGTAGCTGGTGTTCTTTTCCGACCCGGCGGTAGAATAGGCCGAAGCGAAGACGGCCGACCGGCCCTGCACCGTGGGGCCGCGGAACCCCCGGGCATGGCGCGCATAGACGCTGACGTCAGGCGCCAGCTTATAGAGCAGGCTGACATCCCAGCTGGGCTGGGTGTCGGAGAGACGGCAACGCGTCGCCGCGCCGCAGGCATAGGACGCGGTGGGCGCGGTCGCCGGAACGGTCAGCGTCGTGAAATTCGGGTTGAGCAGCAGATTGGTGGTGCGGATGTCGTTGGTGATCCGCACGCCGCCGGTCAGCGTCAACGCGTCGGTCAACGCATAACTAGCCTGGCCGAACGCGGCCCAGCTGGTGTTGACGTTGCGCAGCAGGATATAATTGCGCGGGTTCGGCGTCGTGCCCAGCGCGTTGCTGGTCAGGAAGAAGGAGCGCTGGGCGAATTCGGTCCGGTCGCGCGCATCAAAATAGATGCCGCCGACCTGCCACTTGAAACGCCCGGTATCCGGGCTGGCGAGGCGCACTTCCTGCGTCCACTGGTCCAGTCCGCGCAGCCGGCCCCGCGACTGGCCGCAGCCTGCCGCGCAGATGTTGGGCGCGACGCCGCCGAAATTCGCCGCCGCACCGCCATCGGTATCGCCGCGGCTGAACCCCGCCGCGTGTTCCCAGGCAGTGATGGACGTCAGCGTAGCGCCGCCGAAGTCGTAATCGGCCTTCAGCGACAGGCCCTCGTTCTTGTACGCCTGCGGATTGTTGCGCGCCTCGTCATAGGCCACGACGCGGCGATCGAAGCTGGCGGGAACGGCGTTCGTACCCACCCTGATCGACCCGCGATAGAAGATCGAGGCCGTGCCGTCATAGTCGCGGATATGCCCCGACAGGCGCAGGCTGGCCCGGTCGCTGGGCCGGGCGAGGATCTGAACGCGCACGTCCTTCTCGTCGAATCCGCCCATCACGTTCCGACCAGGGACGGTGCCGTCGTCGGACGGGCCGGTATAGGTGTTGCTGATCCAGTCGGCGCGATGCTGGTACAGGCCCGACACGCGGATGCTGACGCTGCCGTCGCGCGTCAACGGACCGCCGACACCCATATCGGCGTTGATGCTGTTGAACGTGCCATAGCTCAGCGAACCGCGGCCCTGCCACGTCTCGGTCGGCTGCACGCTGTCGAACTTGATGATACCGGCGGTGGTGTTGCGGCCGAACAGCGACCCTTGCGGACCCTTCAGCACCTCGACCTGGGCGACGTCGAACGCCGGATTCGACTTCAGGACGACATGCTCCTTCACGACGTCGTCCTGGATGATCGACACGGGCTGCGACGCGCCGAGATAGAAGTCGATATTGCCGAGCCCGCGGATGTAGAAACGCGGAAAGATGCGCCCCGTGGTCGATTCCACGTACAAGCCGGGCACGCGGCCGGATAGCGACAGCAGCGTATCGGCCCCGGCCGCCTGATAATCGCGGAGCGCCTCGGGTCTGATGACCGACACCGCGACCGGTACATCGACGGCGTTCTCAGATCGCCGGTTCGCGGTCACGATTATCTCATCGCCCGCATCGCCCGTATCCGCGACCGCCGTCGCTGGCGCGGTCTGGGCCTTGGCAAACGGAACGCTGGAAACGGTTGCGGTACCAACCAGCAGCAACGCTGCAAGTTTGCGGTAATTCATGGTAAACATATCCCCCTGGCGGCCGATCCGCGTTCTGCGCGCCGGCTCGCTTCGGATCGACCCCTGCTCGGGAACTATGACCGTTTCGCGACATCCGAAGCGCACCGGCAACGACGCCTTAGTCTTCGTGACCGGGAAGTATAATTGGGGCCCGCAGCCCGGCCTCAAGAAGCTGACCGATCATTTCCTTGAGGAATGGTTTTGGCGCCCCGCTGCGATCGCCAGCTATTCCGCCGGGCGCTTGGCACGGCACGCTCACGGAGATGGGGATGGTCGTGATCTCGATCACTCTGACAGTCGGCGCGATCGGTAGCACACTCGACGTCACGGGAAGCCCGTCCGGTGATGGCGGTACGGCTCTTACCAAGGCTTTCCCCCGATTCGCCGATGATCTGGCGTGGTGGACCGAGGCGGCCCGTGAGCAACGCGTCCGGGTAGCCCCGCCCTACTGACGCAGGTGACCCATGCGGCAACACTCAGGCCACCGTGCGCGCTTCCCATAGCACGAAGCCGCTGCGCGGCAGTGTTGTTCGCGGTGAAGTAGCGCGTCAGCACTGAGGTTTGGCCCTGCGGCAGCGGGGGCAGACGATGGAGATCCTTCAACAAGAGGAACTCCATCATGGCTACTGCACTTGTCGAACCGAGCGTTACCCCACTGCGTCAGCGGATGCTCGACGACATGGCGATGCGTTCGATGCGGGCTCGGACGCAGCACGACTATGTCCGCCACGTCCGAGCCTTCGCGGCGTTCATCAAGCGCTCGCCGGACACCGCGACGGCCGAGGACGTGCGTCGCTTCCAGGTCCATCAACGCGAGCACGGCGTCAGCGAGTCCGTCATCGGCGCCACGGTATCGGCGTTGCGCTTCCTGTTCGGTGTGACGCTCGACCGGCCGGACCTGTCGCGCAAGCTGGTGCTGGCGCCGCGGCCCCGGAAGCTGCCCGACGTGCTGAGCGTCGATGAGGTCGCGCGGCTGCTCGAGGCGGCACCGGGCATCAAGTACCGCGCGGCACTCGGCGTGGCGTACGGCGCCGGCCTGCGCGTGTCCGAGGTTGCGCATCTCAAGGCCGACGACATCGACAGCAAGCGCATGCTCATCCGCATCGAGGAGGGGAAAGGCCGCAAGGACCGCAACGCGATGCTGTCGCCGCAGTTGCTCGAGCTCCTCAGGATCTGGTGGCGCGAGGGCAAGCGGCGCAGCGTCCTCTTGCCGCACGGGTGGCTGTTCCCAGGCCGCAGCTACACCGACCCGATCTCGACACGGCAACTACACCGTGCGGTCCACGAGGCGGCCGAGGCGGCGGGCATCCGCAAGCGGGTCAGCCCGCATACGCTGCGGCACAGCTTCGCCACCCACCTACTGGAGCAGGACGTCGATATCCGCGTCATCCAGGTCCTGCTCGGGCACAGCAAGCTTGAGACGACTGCGCTCTACACCAAGGTCGCGACCCGTACGATCCGCGCCGTCACCGGCCCGCTCGACCAGTTGATGGCGCTGATGGAGGGCAGGACGCCCGCCGGGTGACGCCCGAGTGCGCGCCTCGCTCGAGGTGGCCGACATCTTCCGCGCTGCCGGTCCTGCATACCGGATGACCCGCGCCGGGCACCTCAGCCTCGACCAGTTGAAGGTCATGTCGGCGATAGAGACCTGCCGAACCGCCGTCATGGGCGGACACGTCGAGGCCTGCACCGACTGCGGGCATTGGCGGGTTGCGTATAACAGCTGTCGCAACCGGCATTGCCCGCGCTGCCAGGGGGCGGCCGCACGCACCTGGCTCGCCGAACGCGAGGCCGACCTGCTGCCGGTCGGCTATTTCCACGTCGTCTTCACGCTGCCCGCCGAGGTTGCCGATGTAGCGTGGCAGAACAAGGCGGCGGTCTACGGGCTGCTGTTCCAGGCGGCGTGCGAGACGATGACGACCATCGCCACCGACCCGAAGCATCTCGGCGCACGCATCGGCATGACCGCAGTGCTTCACACCTGGGGCTCGGCGATGACCCACCACCCGCACATCCATATGATTGTCCCAGGCGGCGGGTTGTCGCGGGACGGCCGTCGCTGGATCTCGTCACGGCCGGCGTTCCTGCTGCCGGTGCGCGTCCTCGGCAAGCTGTTCCGCCGCCTGTTCCTGACCCGGCTGATGGCGCTGTACGACGCCGGGCGGCTCGGCTTCCACGGCAGCCTCGCGCATCTTGCCGACCGGCGGACGTTCCTGCGGCACCTGGCCCCGGTCAGAAAGAAGCGCTGGGTGGTCTATGCCAAGCCGCCGTTCGCCGGCCCCGAGACGGTGCTCGCCTATCTCTCGCGCTACACTCACCGCGTCGCCATCTCGAACAGCCGGCTCCTGCGCTTCGACCAGACCGGCGTCACCTTCCGCTACAAGGATTACCGCCGGGGTGGTGCTGACCGCCAGCAGGTCATGACGCTCAGCCCCGACGAGTTCATCCGCCGCTTCCTGCTCCACGTCCTGCCCAAGGGCTTCCATCGTATTCGCCACTATGGCCTGCTCGCCGGCGCCACTCGCAAGGCACATCTCGAACGGGCCCGCGAACTGCTCGGTGTTGCGCCACCACCAATCGATGCCACGTCGACGGTCGAACCCGACGACGTCCGTCCGCCATGCCCGTGCTGCGGCGGGCGCATGCTGGTCATCGAAACCTTCGAGCGCTGGCGACAACCCCGCGCACCGCCGCATGACACCAGCGCGACCGGGACCACGACGCCATGACCCGGCACGGCCTGCCTTCATCCCGCCACGCGGCTCCCGCGCTTACGGCGTTCATCCCACTCGCGCCGGCGAAACCGCCAGTCACATCGACGCTTGCCCCGACCGCCTGTCCTGGCCGACATCCATGCCGCACGCTCTTGCCGAGTGCCGCGTCGCGGCCTCACACCGTTAATCCCGCCCGACATCACACCGACCGGCCAGCCACCGGAAAACCGCTTTCCCCATAGACCAGCGCCCGTGGCCCGCGGCTTCCTGCTTTGGAGGATATCATACACCTGCCGGTGCCTGATTTCCTTCACATAAGCAGTCATTGAGTGTTTGTTCAGCGGTTCCTTCAACTTGCCATTCGTTCAGCTGTGGTCGGCTGCTTCTGCCGGTTTGATCCACCGCCGTAGCGCGAACCGCAACGGGCGGTCCCAGATGCGATAGGCAGCCACGGCTAATACGATCGTGAAGACATACAACCCGATCGCGACGGGGCCTGTAACGGCACCCGGCCCATCGCCGGTCGCCATCCAGTTCATGTACGGATACACGAACGGATAATGCGTGATGTAGAGCGGATAGGAAATCTGTCCGGCAGTCCGGCACAGGTGCGTCATGGTCGGTCCACCCCGCGAATGTCGGCCTGCCACGATGATCGCCGGAAACAGGATGATGACGCAGAACGCCTGATACAGCCCGTTCAGCTTGATTACGCCGTCGGTTGGCATTGCGGGGGCTGCAAAGGTTAGCAGCAAGATGACACTCAAAGGCAGGAACCCGACACGCCAGCGCGGCAGACGGTGGTGCAGACGAAACAATAACAGACCGGCCAAGAACGGATACGCAAGCCGTACCGGCGCTCCCCAAAAATTATGTAGCCCCCACCCGGTATCGTATGATCCGAGAGACATGGCAGTGGCCACCGAGGCCAGCCCAGCCACAATTGTCGCACCCGCCAACCACGGGGTTTTGAGCCGTCGCAACACCAGTGCGTAGGCCAAGTTAGCGATATACTCCTGCAGCAGCGTCCAGGCGGGAGCGTTGAGCGGATGACTGTCCCCCAGCCGGTTGGGCAACGGCGCGGAGGGTAGTGCCAGTAACGCTGCGGCAAACGCTGCGAAGATCAGCATCGCCGGCGCGTCCTGCCGATTGCCAGCAAACGGATCGCCGATATAGCTCAGCAGTCCGAGCACCGCGCCGAGCAGTACCAGCGGATGCAGCCGGATCAGCCGACGCGTCAGAAACTGCCGGGTCGTCATCGTGGACCAGCGATCGTCATAGGCATAGCCGACCACGAAACCCGACAGCGCGAAGAAGAAGTCGACTGCCAGATAGGCGTGCGGCAACAACAGACGCTGGGAATCGAACAGTACAGTAATGCCCTGGATATGAAACGCGACGACGAGCAGGGCTGCGATACCCCGCAGCCCGTCGAGAACCTGAAAATGTGCCTTTGTCCCGTCCGACGCGATGCGCGGCCCGCTCTGCGGAGGCATCGTCACGTCAGATCGTGCAGGTCTTTGCCCAGCGGGGCCGTGATCCGCAGGTCGGAGAAGCGGACACGCAAACCTTCGCGCTCCGGCGTGCACGCCATTGGTCCCACCAGATAGGATGAAGCCACGGGAAACGGCGCAAGACGTACCAGCGGCCACGTTTCTCCGTCAGTCGAAACCTGCAGTCGCAATACGCCTTTGGCGACGGTAACCCGCATCCAGAAGTCTTTCGGGTCGTCGGCATAAGGACTGGTCGCCCAGTCCGAACGCTCATCGGTAAGCACGCTGCTGAGCATCGCGCGCCCATCGGACAATTCGATGCCCGCCTTGATCCAGCGACGCTCGTCGATCCGCACCATGATGCCGGCCTGATCGTACAACTTCTCGTACGCACCACGAACTCGCAATTGTGCCGTAAAGGCATCCGGCGTCGCGAAACCCAGGAAATGCCCCGAATCGCGCGTGAAACCATAATGAGTCTCGCGCCAGAAATCGGTAGCGCGATCAGTGACCATCGTCAGATCGCCATTACCCTCCCACTCCCACACCCGCGGCGGGTTCAGCCAACGACCGTCATTATGTCCGAACATCTCCATCCTGGTCTCCGCATTCGCGACGGTGTTCGGCGCCAGGGTGAAGGCCACCGCGCCGCCGATGACGGCTCGGCGTGAAATCCTTGCATCCCGCATGACCTTCTCCCCTCATCTAGGCTACGATACGCGGATATGTACAAACGTACACATGCTCTGCAAAGGGGTCGACGTGACTGGCATTGGAAAGGGGCGGAACGAAACGGATCGACGACAGCGGATCGTCGATGCGACACTGGTAGTGATCGCCCAACAGGGGGTAGCCGGAACCACCCACCGTCGCATCGCCACTGCCGCAGCGGTTCCGCTGGGATCCGTCACCTACTATTTCGATACGCTGGACACCTTGATCCGGACGGCGTTCCTGCAGTTGGCGGAGCAATCGTCGGCTGCCTTTGGAGATCGTTTGGCACGAGCTAAGGATCGCGAAACCGCCAAGGCAGCTGTCGTATCGATCATTGCTGAATCCATATGGGCGACGCCCGCCACCCTACTGCTCAGCTACGAGCTATATGCTTACGCAGCCCGCAATCCCCCGGTCGCGGTCGTCATGCAACGATGGATGCAGAACAGCCGCAATGCGCTCGAACGCTTTTTCGATCCCCTGACCGCCCGCGCGTTGGACGCGCTGGTTGAGGGGATCGGCATTCACAATTCAATCGATACCGTCCCTCTAAACCCTAACGAGATAGAGGAAATTGTGCATCGACTGACGAGCTTGAGACAGCATTGGGCATGATTATGCTCAATGACTTCCGCCTCGACGCGGCATCTGCCTGAGAGCGAGTGGCTGGCTGTTGAATTCAGTAAGTCGACCCAGAACCAGACGTTCGCCGCTACCGCCCGGTTACTTAGACCTGAACATCCGTTTAGCTTGTTTTGCTTATAAAGCTTTTCCGGTTTTCGGCAAGGAACGCCCCCAATGAGGTCGGCGATCGGCCGGTGACATCGTCGACAGTGGTTGTGATCCGGTCCTCCGAGCCTTTTGCGATCGCCCCGTCCATCCCGGCGAGCAGGTCGGCATAGTCCGCGGGTAAGCCGAACGAACGATAGCGTTGGGCCAGCGCCTCGACGCTGAGCCGGTAGTGCTGTACCGGCCGGCCGATCGCCTTGGCGATGGCCGACGCCGCCTGATCATAGGTCAATGCCTCGGGGCCGGTCAGCACCAGCTCCCCCGATAAGGCTTCCGGCGTCAGCAACGCCGCCGCTGCGACCGCCGCGATGTCGGCGGCGTCAATGAACGGCACGCGGCCATCGCCGGTCGCGGAATAAAGGCGCCCCTCACCGATAATCGACGGCAGATACTGCCCAGTGAAGTTCTGCATGAACCAGCTTGGCCGGAGCACGGCCCAGCGTGGCGCATGATCGCGCAGCCAAGCGTGTGCCGCCCCCATCATCGGTCCGCCCGGCGGCAGCGACGCGGCGGAAAGCAGCACGATCGCGCCTGGTAGCCGCTCGGCAGCGAGTTCAAAAAACGGACGCATGACAGGCAGCTGACCGACGCGGTCGGTCGGCGCAACCACATAGGCGGCGTCCACCCCGTCCAACGCCGGTGTGAAGCTGGCAGGGTCGGACCAGTCGAACCGCACCTGCCCCGCCTGCTCTACCCGCCTCGTCGCTGCAGCGACCTCAGCGCCCCTACCGCGCAGAAGGTTCGCAAGCAGCCTGCCAGTGGTGCCAGTCGAGCCGGTGACCAGGACGCGCTCAACCACCATACACTCCATCCATCGTGATCGCGTTCGCTGCATCATCCCCCAAAAGCGCACGCGCGACCACCAAAGGATCCCAATAGTCGAGATAGCGTACAATCTGTCCGCCGACGGTCGTAATGACCGATAGGTAGCGCTGATCATATGGAGCTCCCGTCTCGACCCCGGTCCCCGTGGCCTCGAACGCCAGCACGGTTGTCTCGCCGTCTCGCGCGATCACCTGCGCAGGGCCGATCCGATCGAATGCGATGAGGCGGGCGAGCTTGGCCAGGTGGTCGGCGACTGCGCCCCGCCCCTCGATCCGGCGCGGCAAGCCGGGCGGCGCAAACGGAAACTCCATCAACGCGTCCTTGGCCAGCATGTCGACGAAGCTCGTCGTATCGGTGGCCAGGCTGTCGCCAAGCGCATCACGCAGCATCGCCGAAAAGTCTTGCACCCTGTCCGTCATCCCGTATCTCCTGTGCGTCGAGACGCTGTCGTCTCATCGATGTAGGAGATCACGGTTGGAACGCAAGCGTTCCGTCGACTTAGGGCCGCGGCAGCTTTCGGGGGCAGCCGTGCAGCGGGCCGACGTCACCGATGCGTTAACGCGAGCGTTCTTCGCGGAATGGGCGCGGGTCGGCTATGCCGATCTCAGCCTTGAGCGGGTCGCGCGCGTGGCCGGGTCGGGCAAGGCGGCGCTGTATCGGCGCTGGCCGGACAAGGCGGCGATGGCGGCAGACCTGTTGCCGCAGGTAGGCCTTAGGATCACTGAGATCGAGGACCAAGACTCGTTCGAGGCGGACGTGCTGGCACTATTGTTCGCCATTCGTCGAGTGTTGCGCCACCCGAACATTCGCCGCATCGTCTCGGACATTCATGCTGAGCTTGAGCGTAACGTCGCGCTCTCCGCAGCGGTACGACCGTTCCAGGAGGCACGCCGGATACATGCGTACGGCATTGTTGCCCGCGCGGTCGCGCGCGGCGATCTTCCTGACACGGTCGACCAGTCGCTCGCCGCCGACCTGCTGGCGGCCCCGCTATACTGGCGGATCGCGGTGCTTGGGCAGCAAGCAGATCGCCGATATCTAGAAAATCTGGCGCAGGTGATCGTCCGAGGACTCGGCGCTGGGTGATAGACCCACAAGTGGACGCTGGCTGGTATTGTCGGCTACCCGGTTTCGGCCGTTCATTCATGTGACGGAATGATACCAAGAAAGGCGAGTTTTGGGACTTACCGGCCATTCCAGATGGCCGCCTCGAACGGCGACCTTCGTCAAGGTCGGACATTCCCGAGTGATCGCACCGACGACGAATTTTGACCAACACCTGGCCGGTTGCAGCCGGTCAGGTTCGTCGCCACTTCCTTCACGACCTTTCGCGTCCAGCACTTTCGTGGCGCTGAACGCGGAGCCCCAGTCCTCCCAGCCGAGGCCACGGCTGCCTGCTTGTGTCCACTCAGGCAACCGCCCTAGGCATTACGCCAGCGTACGAACGTTGGGTTCGCGGTCCCAGTAGCGCTGCTTGGCGGCCTCGACGAAGCTGGTGAGGTCGGTGACGCCCTCATCCGCCTCGACGCCGGCCTTGTCGAGCAGCGGCTTGGCCTCTGCATTGTGGCCGATCGCCTTCAGGTGCCCGAACGCGTCCATCACCCACTGGACGGCGGCGCCTTCCCTGGTGAGCTTCTTGGCGGCGTCCGCAGACAAGAGTACCACGCAGGCATCGACCGTGACCGAGGGCTGGCCGAACAGCTGCGCATCGGCGGCGATTGTCGATCCGTCGGACAGCGGGACCTTGCCGACCTTGGGCGCGATGGTCATCGCATTGCCGCCCGCCGCCTTGATCGCGTCCTTTAGCGACTTGAGGTCACCCGCATCGCTGCCATCGGCGATCAGAATGCCGACATTGCGCCCCTCCAGCGTGTGCAGTTCGCGCGGTCCCCGGATGATGCGCAGCGCGGGCGACACGTCCATGTCCTGCACCGGCGCGGCGGTCGGCGACGCGTCGGGCAAGTCCATGGCAAGGCCGTCGGCGACGCGGGTGGCGAGCTCCTCGTCGACGTTGCGCAGATTGGCGAGCATCGCGATGCGGATATGCTCGAGGCTGACCTTCGACAGCTCGAACACCAAAGCCGAGGCGATATGCGCCTGTTCCGCCGGGTCCATCGAACGGAAGAACAGCCGTGCCTGGCTGTAATGGTCGGCGAAGCTTTCCGGGCGGATGCGCAGCTTCTGGCCCTGCTCCTCCGAGGGGTAGGTCTTGTAGCCCTTGTCCGGATCCTCGCGCGCGCCAGCCTCTTCGCCAACCTTTGCCAAGCTGTTGGGCTCGTAATTGGCGCGGCCCTTGGGTACTGCCATTTGCATGTGGCCGTCGCGCTGTTGGTTCAGGAATGGACACCCGGCGGCTTCGGCGCGGCCCTTCGCCGCGTTGATCGGCAGCTGGTGGAAATTGACCGAGCCGAGACGCGACAGCTGGGTGTCGGTATAGCTGAACAGCCGGCCCTGCAGCAGCGGGTCGTTCGAGAAACCGATGCCGGGTACGACATGGCTTGGCACGAAGGCCGCCTGTTCGGTTTCGGCGAAGAAATTGTCTGGGTAGCGGTCGAGCACCATCCGCCCGACGATGCGCACCGGCAACACTTCCTCCGGGATGATCTTGGTCGCGTCGAGCACGTCGTACGGCAACGAGTTCGCGAAATCCTCGTCGAACAGCTGCACGCCCAGTTCCCATTCCGGGAAATCGCCGCGGTCGATCCGTTCGAACAGGTCGCGGCGCTGAAAATCGGGGTCGGCACCGGCGATCTTCACCGTCTCGTCCCAGACGGTCGAGGCAAGGCCCGCCTTGGGCTTCCAGTGGAACTTGACGAAGGTCGACTTGCCCTCGGCATTGATGAAGCGGAAGGTATGGACCCCGAACCCCTCCATGTTGGCGAAGGTGCGCGGCAGGGTGCGGTCCGACATCGCCCACATCACCATGTGCGTCGATTCCGGCATCAACGAGATGAAGTCCCAGAAGGTATCGTGCGCAGTCGCCGCCTGCGGATAGCCGCGATCGGCCTCCATCTTGGCAGCGTGGATCAGGTCGGGGAACTTGATCGCGTCCTGGATGAAGAAGACCGGGATATTGTTACCGACCAAATCCCAATTGCCCTCGCGGGTGTAGAATTTGACGGCGAAGCCGCGCACGTCGCGCGGGGTATCGACCGATCCCGAGCCGCCGGCGACCGTCGAGAAGCGGGTGAACACCTCAGTCCGCTGTCCCTTTTTCTGGAACAGGTCGGCGACGGTGATGTCGGCTAGGCTATCGGTGCATTCGAAATAGCCGTGCGCCGCGCTGCCGCGCGCATGGACGATCCGCTCCGGGATGCGCTCATGGTCGAAATGGTTCATCTTCTCGCGGAAGACTTCGTCCTCAATCAGCACGGGCCCGCGCGCACCAGCCTTTAGTTGGTTCTGGTTGTCGCTGATCGGCGTGCCGTGGTTAGTGGTCAGCACCGGATGATCGGTGTCGGTCACCTGATGCGTCTCGCCGCCATTGCCGGCGTTGCGTGCGAAGGGTTTAGTCATGGTAACTCCTAGAGATTCGAAGGAGCGAACGTCTCCGATCAGACTTCGGGTACGGACATGATCTGGATCAACACGATTTTCCAGCAAATTGAAGATATTACCAATCGAAATTGAAAATAATCGTTCTGTCAATGTCCTGAAACATCCGATTTGCGAACACGGCACGTAGGTATACGATTAATTTGTTTGCCACAGATCCCGATTAATATTGGTAGAATATCTTCCTGTCTTTCTGCTGCGGGACATTTAATTGATCTGCATCAATGGCGCTGCCCATCGATCCGACTAGTATTGCGCGATGCATAGAGGATCGCGTTGATGTCACAGGCCAGCCCGACGCGCATCGCGATCTGCGTGCCCGCCCGGAACGAGGCGTCGTCGCTGCCCGAGCTGTTTGCCGCGATGGAGCGCCTCGACCGAACGGACGTCGACCTGCGGTTGTGCCTGCTGCTCGACAGCTGTCACGACACGAGCGCCGCGGTGGCGCACGACCATGCCCGTCGCGCTTCGGTGCCGGTGGCGATCGAGCGGATGGAGCAATCCGACGCGAATGCCGGGCGCGCGCGCCACGCCGCGATGCTGCTAGGCATGGTCGCACTGGACGGGGCGGGACTGCTGCTCAGCACCGATGCCGACAGCGTGCCCGACCCGCAATGGGTGCAGGCAATGGTCGCCGGTTGCCGCAATGCCGAGGTCGTGGCGGGCAAGGTCGTGCGGACCGTCATCCGGCCGCACGCGCTGCAGGACCGGATCGAGGCGTATTACGACCGGCTGCACGCCATGCGGCGGATGGTCGATCCGGTGGCTTGGGAAGCCGCGGCGACCCATCCGTTTACCAGCGGGGCCAATCTTGCGCTGTCGGTGGACGAATATGCCCGGCTCGGCGGCTTTCGTCCGCTGCCGGCCGGGGAGGACGCGCGCCTGGTCGACGATGCCGCGCGGGCGGGAATGCGGGTGCGGCGCGACGCGGCCGGGATCGTCCATACCTCCGATCGTCGGTCGGGACGGGTCACAGACGGGCTGGCTGGAAGCCTTAGAGCCCTCGATCGGACGGGCACGGCCGTCGAAGTCGCCCATCCCGCTGACATGGCTTGGCAATATCACCGCCACGCCGCCGCGCGCAGCGCCTTTGCCGCCGGCAACCTGGGGCCGTTCGCGGCAACGATCGGGCTGACGACCGACCATGTGATCGGTGTCGCGCGCGATTGTCCGAATGCCGAAGCCTTTGCGATGCGGATCGTTCCGGTGCCGCCGGCCGGGATGCGGCAGGTCGACCTGACCGTTGCAGAAGCGGCATTATCCGCCCTGTCTGCCGCGCGGCGTGCGGCATGACCGACCTGCGGCGCGCCATCGCGGCGCGATCGACTCTGTTGCCTGCGCTCGGCGATCCGGCTGATCACGATGCGCTGCTGCGGCTGCTGCGGCTGCTGTATGAAACCGGGCGGAGCGACTTGCCGCTCGGCCGGCTGTTCGAGGGGCATGTCGATGCGATCCAGATCGTACTGCGCTACGGGGCGGCGGATCAGGCCGCACGGGTCGTCGCGGCGGTGGCGCATGGTGCGGCATTCGGAGTGTGGAATGCCGACCTGACCGGCGAACCGCTTCGCCTTAGCGACCTGCGCCTGCACGGCGGCAAGAGCTTTGCGAGCGGTGCCGGGCTGCTCAGCCACGCGCTGGTCGGCGTCGATGTGCCGGGCGGGCGTCAGTTGCTGCTGCTCGATCTGGCCCGCACCCCGCCGGCGATCGACCGATCGGTCTGGCAGGTGGCCGGGATGCAGCGATCGGACAGCCATGTCGTGCGGTGGCGGGACGCGCCGATTGCGGCCGACGACCTGATCGGCGTGCCCGGGGATTATGTGCGCGAACCGTGGTTCAGCGGTGGCGCGCTGCGGTTTGCCGCGGTGCAGGCCGGCGGGATCGCAGCGGTGCTGAACCACACCACCGCGCACCTCGTCGCGGCCGGGCGCGCCGACGATCCGCATCAGGCGGGTCGCCTCGCGGAATTATATTGCCTTGTCGAAACCGCTGCCGGCGCGGTCCGCACGGCAGCGGCCGGTTGGTTCGCGAACGACGACGCCCGCCTGCCGCTGGTCGCGGCGGCACGGGTCGCGGTCTATGCCGCCGGGGGGCGGGCGATCGAACTCGCGCAACAGGCGGTGGGCGTCGCATCGTTGTTCGACGCGCACCCGCTGGCCGCCGCGATCACCGATCTGTCCATGTACCTGCGGCAGCCCGCGCCCGATGCGCAGCGCATGCGCGTGGGCGCAGCGGTGGCGGGCGGGTTGCTGAACGTCCGCCTGTGATGTTGCGTGTGGGGTCCCCGAAGCGCCTGCTGGTCGTCGCGCCGCACTCCGATGACGAAGTGATCGGTGCCTATACGCTGATCCGCCGGCTGCGACGCCGCGGCGTAGCGGTACGGGTGGTTGTGGTGACCGATGGCGCGGCGTCGCACCCGTCCAGCCTGCGGTGGCCACGCGGAAGGCTGGTCGCAGAACGGCGGTGCGAGAGCCGGCGCGCGCTGCACCGGATTGGGGTGGCGGCGGCTGCGGTGGCGTTTCTCGGCCTGCCGGACGGGAACCTGCATACCCGCGCAGCCGCCGCGCGGCGGGGGCTTTCGCGTGCGATCGGCCACGTCCATATGACGCTGATAGCGGTTCCGTTTGAGGGGGACGATCACCCGGATCATCGCACGGTCGCCGCTTGCGTGGCGGCCCTGCGCCGTCCCGGACTGCGCAAGATCGCCTATCCAGTCTGGCCCACCGGACAGCGCCCTATTGGGGCGAGAAAATTGTCGCTGACAGCGCAGGAGCGGTTGGCCAAGCGCCATGCGGTGCGCGGCTATCGTACGCAGACGGGACAGATCACCGACGATCCCGATGGCTTTGCGATGACCCGGCAGCAGATCGCGGCCTTCACCCGCCCGCGCGAAATGTTCGTCGAGTTGCCGCGATGAAGCCGATCACGCTGGCCGAGTTCGACCGCCGGTTTGCTGGCGATGCCGACCCATGGTCGACCTTCTCCAACCGGGATGAGGCGGTGAAGCGTCGTGCCATCTTGCACGCCATGGGACCGGGGCCGTGCGGGCGCGTGTTGGAGATTGCAGCCGGCAACGGGTCGAACTCGGTGGCGATCGCGCCCCGTGCGCTGCGCCTCGATGCGACCGAGGCGACGGACAGCGGCACCATGCTGGTCGGCAATGCCCTGTCCGGTAGAAACCGGGCCCGTGCCATCAAGCTGGTCGTTCCCAATCGCTTGCCACGGAAAGGCTACGACGTCGCGGTCGTGGCGGAAATGCTCTACTATCTGAGTGCCAACGACATGGCGCGTACCGCCCGCGTCCTTGCCGGCGCGCTGCGTCCCGGGGCCATGCTGGTTCTTGCGCATCACCGGGTCGACTATCCGGATTTTGCGCAGCACGCCGGGCAGGTGCAGCGCGCCTTTCTGCGCGCGACGAAACGGCGCTGGCAGGTCCGGGTGGTCCGCCGAACCGGCCGCTGGATCGTGCTGGCGTGCCGTCAGCTATAGTTGCCGAGGGCAGCCGAAGAATGGACCGGCAACAACTAACATATTGATATAGATCAGCAATCGCCGCCCCCTCGGAACGATCGCAAAGCCCGCGCGCTTGGTCGAACTCGTTCAACACGGAGGCCGGTGTGACCGATAGCCGCGACGATGGGCCTGTAGTGGCCGCAAAGAAGAACGCCGACGCGATGACCAGGGCGACCATTCCCGACGCCGTCGGGAGCAGCGCGCTCGCCCGCGCCGTCACGATCAACCGGCCGGTGGCGGAGATATACGCCTATTTCCGCGATTTTTCGAACCTGCCCTCGTTCATGGAGAATGTCGTCCGTGTGCGCGTGTCCGACGACACGACTTCCCATTGGGAAGTGAAGGCGCCCGGCGGCACGACGGTCGAATGGACCGCGCGCCTGACTGCGGATGAGCCGAATGCGCTCATCGCCTGGGCGAGCGAGGAAGGCGCCGACGTGCCGAACTCAGGGAGGGTGGAGTTCCGCGATGCCGGCGCGCGCGGCACCATCGTTACTGCCACCATTCTCTACGATCCGCCCGCCGGCGTGGTCGGAAAACTAATCGCCAAGATGTTCCAACGCGAACCCGCGATCCAGGCGCGTCGCGACCTGCGCCGTTTCAAGCAGTTGATGGAAGCGGGCGAGATTGCGACCCCCGCGATGAACCGCAAGCAGTTCGAGGAGATGGGATTGTGAGAGCATTGGCGTGGCACGGCAAGCATGACGTGCGGGTCGATACCGTCGACGATCCCGGCATCGTCAACCCCCGCGACTGCATCATCAAGGTGACGTCGACCGCGATCTGCGGATCCGACCTGCACCTCTATGACGGCTACATCCCGACGATGAAGGCGGGCGACATCCTGGGCCATGAGTTCATGGGGGAAGTGGTCGAGGTCGGTGCGAAGTCCACGTTGAAGAAGGGGCAACGGGTCGTCGTACCGTTCACCATCGCGTGCGGCTCCTGCTACCATTGCGGCAAGCACCAGTATTCCGCGTGCGACAACGGGCTGCCGGCCGACAATCAGGACATTGCGCAGGAGCTCTACGGCCACCCGATGGCCGGCCTGTTCGGCTATAGCCACATGACTGGTGGCTATGCGGGCGGCCAGGCGGAATATGTCCGTGTCCCCTTCAGCGACGTCGGCCCGATCGTCATCCCCGATGGTATCGAGGACGACAAGGTGCTGTTTCTGTCCGACATCCTGCCGACCGGTTGGATGGCAGCGGAGAATGCCGACATCGAGCCCGGCGACACGGTAGCTGTCTGGGGTTGCGGTCCCGTCGGGCTGTTCGCCGTACAATCTGCGTTCCTCATGGGAGCCGAGCGCGTGATCGCGATCGATCACTTTCCACGCCGACTGGAACTGGCGCGCCGATTTGGTGCCGAGACGCTGAACTTTGAGCAGACGGATATATACGACGCGTTGATGCTGATGACCGGTGGGATCGGTCCCGATGCGGTGATCGATTCGGTCGGTCTGGAATCGCACGGCCTGTATGTCGACAACGTTATCGACCAGTTGAAGGTGTCGACCTTCCTCGGCACCGACCGCGCCCATGCCAACCGCCAGGCGATCATCGCATGTCGCAAGGGCGGGCGCGTCTCGATGCCCGCCGTCTATGGTGGGTTCGTCGACAAATGGCCGCTCGGCGCGTTCATGGAGAAGGGCCTGACGCTCAGGACCGGACAGACCCACGTCCAGCATTACCTGCCCGGCCTGCTGCAGGCGATCCTCGAGGAGAAGATCGACACGATCTTCCTGATTTCGCACCGCATGGACCTCGAAGATGCCCCGCTCGGCTATCAGAAGTTCCATGACGAACAGAACGACTACACCAAGATCGTGTTGAAGCCCGGCCTGAACGGCTGAACAGGAGAGACGCCATGGCTGACAGGTTTGCCATCATCACCGGTGCATCGACCGGCATTGGATTCGAACTCGCGACGCTCGCCGCAAAGGACGGCTACGACATTCTCGTCGTCGCGGACGAGCCGCTGATCCACGACGCCGCGCGCGATTTTCAGCAGTTCGGCACCAGCGTGCAGGCGATCCAGGCGGACTTGGCCACGATCGAAGGCGTCAACACGGTATTGGCCGCCACAAACGGCCGCCGCGTCGACGTGTTGTGCGCCAACGCAGGCCGCGGGCTCGGCCATGGCTTCCTCGACCAGAAGGTCGAGGACTGGCGACACGTGGTGGAGACCAACATCACCGGCACGATCTACCTGCTACAGCGCGCGCTGCCTGACATGGTTGCGCGCAACGACGGCAAGATACTCGTCGTGGGCTCGGTCGCGGGCTACATTCCTGGCGCGTTCCAGGCCGTCTATAACGGCACCAAGGCGTTCATCGACAGTTTTACCGAGGCGCTCCGCAACGAACTCAAGGAAGCGGACGGGGTCACGATCAGCACGCTCATGCCGGGCCCGGTCGATACCGAATTCTTTGCGCGGGGCGACCTGCTCGACACGCAGGTCGGCAGCGATCCGAACAAGCGTTCCGCCGAAGACGTGGCGAGCGATGGCTGGAAAGCGATGATGCGCGGGAAACCGTCCGTCTTCTCAGGCTGGACTACCAAGATCCAAGGCGTGCTCGCCAACGTCGTACCCGGATCGGTGCTTGCCGAACGGCATCGGAAAATGGCGGAGCCGGGTTCCGACAAACAGTAACCCGGTTAGCGCATGTGAGAGCTTTGGCGTCGCACCCGGCTGATTGGAATGGCAACGCACGCACTTGGGATCAGGACCTTTTAAAAAGCTCACAAGGCGGGGGCGCATTGACCCGGATAGCAGCTATGCTCCCTGCTGACTTCCGCGACGAGTTCGACGGCTCGACGCTGTTGATCGGTCCCGGAGCGATGGTCCCCGTCGAAGCAGTCGACACTGCGTTGCTGCAAAAAGGAACGCCATCGGACAGGCACACTACTTCTTGATCGACGACAACCGCCTGTCGCGGCAGGTCCAGCTTATCACGACCGGCGCGTGTCATCTGATGGTGCCAGCTGGGATCGATGCGTTCGCAGTTCAAATTGGATCGGAAGGCGAACGGTTCGTCGACCGTACGCTGCGGCGGGCGGGTCGTCTTGATCGTGTTGCGGACTGCTTACACCGCGAACAAGATCAGGATCCGAAGCGGCCGGGGTGCGCTTCCCCTGCCCCTCGCCGCTAGCGCGAAACTCGAACCGAGTCACTCAGCCTGCAGTATCGCGAAGCGGTGTGAAATAGCGTAGGTCGTCGGGTGTGTAGCTGAAAAGGGCCGCAGCGTATGATCTGAAGCGACGAGGAGCAACCAACAGTCACGCCGATATGTCAGGATGCCGCCCTTCAATGCCGCCCTCCGAGGTCAACATGACCGTCCTGCCGCCATCGTCATAGGTGCCGACAAGTTCCTGCATCAGCAGGCTAGTTAGCGGCTTTGCCTTCGCACGTAGGGTTTGCCGATCATATCGCCACCATTCGACGGCTAGCGGTCTACGCATCGAGTTTATGGTCATTGTTTGGGACAGCCAACACTGCTCCAATTTCAAAATTGTTTACGACAATTTGTGATTTAAGCAGGTTCGGCACCTGCTGCCGGACTCTGGTGTTCCATCAAACGACGCATCGCACCCACGATCTCGTCGCGATCGACTGGCTTGGGAAAGAACTCGGCCCGGTCAGGAAGCTGAACACTTTCTCGCGTGAGATAGGCGGCGGTCAGGATGATCTCGATCGGAGGCCAGCGCTTACGGATTGCGGCTGCGATCTCGATGCCCTTGCGGCTGCGCGGCATGTCGAGGTCCATGTAGACCAGACGAATGTCGAGGCGCTCCTCGAGCAACCGGATGGCGTCGGCGCTGCTCAAGGCTTCAACTGCTTCGAAGCCGGCGTTCTCGATCATGCTGATCGCGTCGAGCCGCAAGATCGGCTCGTCCTCGACTACGAGCACCGGCCATCGTGTAAGGGGTTGAGACTGTCCCATGTGATGTACTTACGCGCTACGCCTCTTGACCCTGATACAATGGTGCAGTGGCCTCCACCGTAAGGCCCTCTGGCTCATACCGAAGCGTAACGCCCCCGGAGCCGTTCAGACCCATACGAATAAGCCGCGATCCGAAACCCTTGCGGGTTGGCTCTGTCGCTGGCGGTCCGCCACGCTCCGTCCAGCTCAGATCAAGCATGTCCTCGTCGCCGTTGCGGCGAACAGCCCAGGTCACCGACACCTTGCCGCCGGGCACTGTCAGCGCCCCGTATTTGGCGGCGTTTGTCGCCAGCTCATGCAGCATGAGGGTCAGCGACAGCGTTGCCCGCGGCCCGATCGTCACGTCAGAACCGGACAGCAGGAACCGATCCTCGCCGAAGGTCGCCAACGCTCCCTTGGCAACGTCACCCAACCGCGCGGTAGACCATTGGTCCCTGGTCAGCACATCATGCGCCGAGGCAAGCGCGGCCAATCGCTTGCCGAACGAGCTAACCGCCTCTTGGTCCCCAACCTTGTTCAGCGTCTGGTGTGCAATCGCCTGCACGACGCTCATGGTGTTCTTGATGCGATGCGCCAGCTCTTCGTTGAGCAGCCGCTGCTGCTCTTGCCCCTTGTGTAGTTCGGTGTGGTCACGCGACACCGAGAGGATGCGGGCAACCTCGCCATCCGGGCCGGGAATCGGCGATACCGACACCGACCAATATTTGGCGGTCCCCAGATAGGTATCGGCGGGCACCTCGAAATGGGTCGTTTCCCCTCGCTTCGCCGCCTCGATGGCATCTTTAGCATATTGCGAGCCATCCTCCCGCAGGAAACTCGGCCATGGGCAGCCCCGCACGGCGTTGAAGTCGCTGATTTCCATCACCTTCATGCCCCCCTCGCTCATGAAGGACAGGGTGCCGTCGAGTTCGAGCACCTTGATGCAATCAGTCGATGCGGCCAGCACGCTTTGCAGGAAGCTGGCGGTTTCCTTCGCCTGCTCCTCGGCCCTGCGTCGTTCAAGGGCGGTGCGCGTGCGGTTACCGGCATCGGCGATGAACGCCAGCTCTTCCGGAGTCCATTCTCGCGGCTCGTCGTCGTTGACGTAGAGGACCGCGACCGTCCGACCTTTTTCAACCATCGGGCGGTTGACCAGACTCCGCACCGCCACGCTTTCAAGCGGTGCTGGATTAGCGGACGTGCGCGGATCAAGGCGCACATCGGGAATGACAACGGTGCGGCCTTCGCGAAGGTCGTCTGCGTAGCCGCCGAAATCCTTGAGGCAGTGCGACCCGGCAAGGCTGTCATAGCCCTTCGCTGTCCAATCCTCGGCAACGGCCAGCGTCTCACCGTCGCCCGCAATCGTTCCGTAACCGACACGACATACATCGAGGGTTCGCCCGATGATCGCCATTGATGCCCGCGCCATCGCATCCGTATCAGTCAGTGCCGTCAAGGCGCGCCCGAGCTCGGCCAACGCCTCGCGTCGTTCGTCCGATTTGATGCGGTCGGTTACCTCCAGGAAAAGAACGGTGAACCGATCACCGCCCGCCGGTTGGCACACACCGTCATACCAGCGCTGAAGGTTGCCCACCTGCCGGGTGAATCGAACAGCCTTGCCCGTCTCGACGACACGGGCGAACTCCATCACCCATTCGTCCTCGATACCGGGGAACACCTCGCGAATGGTCCGCCCGATCGCACAGCCGCGCTCGACGTCCACCAGATCATACCAGGCGTTATTCACCTCATCGTAGCGCCAGTCGATGATGCGACCGCCCTCGTCGCGCACGACTTCGCCGAGGATGAAGCCCTCTTCCAGCGTTTCAAACAAGCCTCGCCACTTGGCCTCATTGTCTGACAGCTTCACGGTCGCAGCGTCACGGTCGCGCTTTGCCATTACCCGCGACGTTGAATCCGAGGTGACGTTCAGCAGGCCTGCTATCTCGCCAGCTTCGTCCCGCACGGGCGAGTAAGCGAAGTCGTACCACGTGTCTTCGATGTAACCGTTGCGCGTCATCGCAAACGGCTGATTGCGGAAGGCCACGCTCTCGCCGGCAAACACGCGATCGATCAGCGGTCCGAGATCGCTCCACAGTTCGGGCCATACACCGGCCGTGGGACGCCCTAATGCGTCAGGATGGCGCCCGCCTAGGATCGGCGCGTAGCCGTCATTGTAGAGGAGGATGCGCTCCGGTCCCCAGATCACACACATGGGGTGCAGTGAAGCAAGCATCGTGTCGACAGTGATGCGGAGCGTCGCCGGCCAGGCCGCTCTCGCACCCAACGGCGTCGCCTTCCAATCGAAAGCAGCAATCAGGTCGATCATGCGTGCCGCGTCGCGAACGCTCCCGGCCGCATCAGTATCTGCTCCCATGGCCATTCCAGCCGCCGCTTCCTCGACTTCGATGTTCGACAAACCCTGCCCCCGGCAGGCTGGACCTTCGATGTAGTGGAATGAAAACGAAATGTGAAATGCTCAGGCGGGCGTGTCCGGTCATATGAGCCAGCATCCGTAAACGTTCACGGTACCGGAAGCATCGATTGCCCGCTTAAACCTTGTGCTTAAGCGGCTCGGGCTTTTTCCCGTCAGGTAGCGTATTGCGGAGGTGGTTATGCACCATCTGCGCACTGAACGGTTTGCTCAGAAACGTAGCGCGATCGGGCATATCTCCGCCCTCCGGCTTGATCCGACCGCTCGCGATTACGATTTCAATCCACGGGTAGTTTTTCGCGACATGACGGGCAAGTGCGAAGCCGTTCGCATCGCCCGGCATTTCGACATCGGAAAACAGTAGCGTGATGTTCGCCGCATACTCGGGCAGCATCACGATCGCGGCATCGCCGTTATCGGCCTCGTAACAACGGAACCCTGCGTCTGCGAGGATGCCATCAAGGTCCATAAGGATGATCGGGTCGTCATCCACGATCAGGGCGTAGGGCTCTGTTGAGATGGTCATCCCGGATGAACGGGTCTGGCCGGGTTTTGGTTCTTATGCTCCAACCTTTAAATACCGTCGCTTTCCCGCAAACGAACGGCGCGCGGGACGGTCTTGGCGTTCCCTTCGGGATAATATTTCGGCACGACCGCTAAAAGTTATCTCCACGAACGGCCAACGTCTTGGCCGCGGCCGCTGTATCGAGCATCACCCGCGCGACATTCTCCGCCAATTCATCGGTGAGCGCTCGTGTGACCTCCCCGGCGTGGGGCAGCGTTTCCCCTAGCGCGAACAATATCTTGAACGCGCGTATCGCCACTTCCTCCTCACCGGCACCCTCCCGGACGATCGGCGCGAAGCCGGCGCGAACCATTTCCTCAATGGAGGGGCGCACCATATGAATGGGCGGCAGATCACCGTCCGGCACCGCGCCATGCGCGGGCAGTTGGGTCAGGGTGCGAAAGAGGGCGTTCAACACCTCCACCGCTGTGCCGGGATCGTTGGTGGCAGGGGCGAGCGCCCGCCCCGCGATCTCGCCCAGCGCGATCAGGCCGAGCCGGGGGTCATGGTCGAAATCGCGATGCCGCTCGATCGTGAAGGCTTTTACAAGATCGCTGTCCCGTTCAAGGTCATCGCCACCCACGACGTGGAACAGCGGCCGACCCTTGTGCACCATCGTGCCGGGGATCGCCGCGACGTGCACGGTGATGTCGCGCTGCCGGGCCTGTGCGACGAGGCGATCGAAATCGATGTACGTCACGTATCCAATTCCGTCCGGCAGCACCGGCCGCGCACCGGCGGGAAGCGGCACCGGCGGTCGTTCCCCGCTGTGAGGGTCCTTGGCGAAGGTGCGCATCGCGGAACATGCCGCGTCCTCCACCCGGTCGATCACGTCCGACATGCGCCCAAAGGCGGCGAGATGCGCGACCCAGCGCAGGAGGGTGAACAAGGATGCCCGCTCGATAGATTCGAACGACTGCTCAATCGTTAGGGGGTAAACTTAACCATTCTTAATTGGGTACATGTGGTGGGAAGGTGCGGCGGGGTCGGACAACGGCGTTCCGGGACGGCGGCCGAGACCGACTTTCCGCCATTCAGCGGCCATGTTGCGGTTCCCAACTTCGCTCGTTCGTCCATGTGAATTGATTGCGCCCCCGAGGGGCCGCGGAGGCTGGCGCGGAACGACGTGAAGTGGGACAGATCTGCCATCCACGGCGGCCTCGCCGCCCCGCGGGTTCAGCCGACAGCTGCCATTCGCGGGTGTCGCGTACGGAGTCTAATTTCAGGAACGCGAAAAGCTTCTCGATTTCCCGTCGCGCGCGGGAGGGACGTGCCGGGTATCTTGGATAGCGCGACAATCATAGATGATGCACACCCTTTGAATGGTCATCAGACGGGGCAGAACAGATTTCTGGGGTAGCGGCCCGGCGGGGCGGCAGACCGCAAATTTCAGTTTCCATCTGCTGAGCGCGAACGCGCCAGAAGAGGAAGTCCGCCGACACAGCCATGACGAAGCACATTTCGTGCTGGTACTGGCAGGTGGTTATATGTCGTCGGCGGTCGGTGCGCCGCTAGTGTCCGACACGCCGGTCCTGATCTACAATCCACCCGGCACGACACATCAAGATCGGTTTCACAGGGGCCGGGGCCGTTTCCTTGCCATATCCGGCGGGACGGGCTCGGAGGCCGCTGCGGTCTGCCTGCGCGATCCCTATGCCCACCGACTTGCTCGCGGGCTTGCGGATCGGATCGACATGGCGACCACATTCGAGCTGGAAGCCTGGGCGTCATGACCTCGGACGGGCTGCGGGCACACACCGCCGACACTCCCGACCAGAAATGCTTGTAGCTGCCCCGTGGCGGCAGCCTGCGACCCAGCACGCGTTCCCGGAAGCCGCGCGCTACCGTGCCGCCCTCGGGCTCGATATGGCCGCCCTTGGCAGCACACTCCTGCGCAAACGCTGCCTTTGCCCGTTCGGCCGTGGCGGAGCCGTTGGCGGCCAGTTTTTCGGCGAAGAAACGATAGCCGATGATCTCGCTGCCATCGCGCGCCAGTGGATAGAGCTGTGGCGACGGATCGGAGAGCATCGACCCACTGGTCCTGATCTCGGTATCGCCGCCGATGGTCGTCAGAAAGTCGGCGATGCCGGATGCTGGAACGCCACTGCCGGGAACCACTGCCAGCAAGGCCGTGGCAAGCATCGAGGCTGTTGTTGAAGATCCTGGAACCATATCCACCTCCCCTGTCGTCAGGAGGCGGTCTCCGGCCCGTGGAGCCGGGTGTTAGGAACCCTGCATTGCACAAGGCGCCGCCACCTTTAGGCGAGCCCTGGACATGCGTGACCGCCACCCGGCCGACACCTGTTGTCGACCGGCTGCAATGACCTGAGGTTCCTACGCCTCACCGCCCGGGACGGACCGGGTGGCGCAAACCGGCTAACATGCCCGATGCCGCGTGAGAATGGCTGACGGGTACGCAAAATGTACTTCTGATTGAGCATCCCACTGACGTGCATTGGCAGGACTCGCTCGTCCACGTCGACCGCGCTTGCGCTGCACCCTTCTGAGTGGTCCACCGACTATGACAGTCTGGACCAAGGAAGGGACGACGAAAGCCAGCCAAGAAGCGCAAGCCTAAGGAAATTATTGGGAGGCTGCGTGAGGTTGAGATCCTGCTGAGTCAGGACGGGACGACCGCCGAGGCCTGCTGGCGAATCGCGGTCAGCGAGCAGACCTAATATCGCTGGTGCAAGGAATGTGGCGGCCTAAAGACGGATCAGGCGTGGCGAATGAATGATCCGGAGAAGAAGAACGCCCGCCTGCGACGCGCAATCTCGGACTTGGCACTGGACAAGTTGGTCCTTCGGGATGAGGGCGTGAATGATCTATCCGCGGGATGGATCATAGCCCGAATGCAAAGGGAACCTTTTGAACCCTGCAAGGCATCGACCGGGTTCGGGCGGTGCTGGATATATGCAAGCCGGGTGTATGCCGCGTGCTCGGGCAGCATCGATCAATATAGCGGAACTTTCCGTGCGGGGCGGATGACGAAAAGGCGCTGACCGACGATATCGTCGCGCTGGCCAGGCAGTACGGGCACTACGGCTATCGCGCCGGGTGACTGCGTTGTTGAATAGCCGCTGGCTGGTCGGTGAACCACAAGTGGGTGGAACGGATTTGGCGGCGCGAACGGTTGAAGGTCCCGCAGAAGCAGCCGAACCGCGGGGGGCTGTGGCTGAACGACGGTTCGTGCATCAGACTGCAGCCGGAATATCTGGGCAATGTATGGGCATACGACTTCATCGAGGGGCGTACCCGCGACGGGCGCAAGATCCGCATCCTTACCATCATCGACGAGGCCACCGCGCTCGTCCGAACGCCGCGCACCACCGCCCCGTCGACCAGGATCTGGATGCCACCCTACCGAGCCAGCGCGGGAATGACGGTATCGGCAGGCTGGGCCGACAGGTCGAACGTTGGAACCGACTGCGCCTGTTGCCGCGCAAAGGTGGCGGGAGCGACCGTCATCATCGCCGCTCCCGTGAGAAACGCAAAGAACGAACTGCCTGAATGCATGATCATTCCCCCGGCCACCCCAGCGACGTCACTTCATGATAGGGGAGACGAGCCGGGCGGGAATTTCCTTACGATCTTGAGTAACGTTGGTGACAAAATGATGATCGCGGCAGAATCGCAGTTTGGCGGTCGTTGCCGCGACGACCGACACCGGCAACTGGATTGCGTCGGGCGCGCCGCGCACCTTGGCCGCGTCGCCGACCACGACCCAGCTCATCTTCGCCGGATCGATCGCAGTGTGGAGCGCGCTGCGTGTGAGTTCGAGCGTCAGCGTACGGTAGCGTGTGACCTGTCGGGCGACATAATCGCCGGGGGCGGCGATACAGGTCGTTGCTGCACATCGCGTCGAGGATCGATTTCAACGCCGCCAGTTCACCCGGAAGCGAGCGGACGCGCCCGTTCACCGCAAGGTCGAGCTCATCCTGCGGCATCACAAAGCCGGTCAGATAGTCGCGCATCAGTGCCAGCGACGCACCCGCCTCGTACTGCTGCACCGGGTTGACCAGTCGGTAGCCGGTGCAGAACGCCTGCACGTCGAATTGTCCGGCAACGCTGTATGTCCATCCCTTCGTCTCGCGCAGCGCGCGCGCGATCTGGCCCATGCCGTCGCCCGCCAGCGCGCTGGTCGCCACCCCCGCCGCCAGCAGCGTGTCGGGCGACAGCGTGGCCACCTTCTGTCTGCCGAAGATCGCGGTCTGATCCGATCCCGGTCGGTCGATCAGCATGATGACGGGCACCGGCGCGGCGGGGGACGGCCCCGCGCGGTCCTTGACCCCAACGCAGTCTCCAGCATCGCACGCGCCTGTTCGAGCGGCAGGTCGCTGACGGCGAACATCGTCGCCTTATCGGGGCGCAGCACGCGTCGTGAAACGCCCGCAGCCCCGGCGCCGCGCGGCGTTAGATCGCCGGTTACGGCGGGCGTACGACGACCGGCGCGGCGAATGGTGGCGAGCCGGGCAGGACGGTCAGCGCATAGGGGGGCGCTCCCGCCACTTGGTCGCGGCGGCACCAGGCGCAACGGCAACCAGCGCCGCCTGCCACCACCGATACCAGTCCGGCCCCTGCCCCATCCGCATTCCGTTGACGACCTGACCGATGCCGCCGCCGTTCATCGCCGCTTCGGTGATGCGCTGCGTGAACTCGCCGGCTAGGTAACGCTCGATCGAGCCGGGCGATCGCGGTGTGCGTGCCGCCTTTACGATCGCCGCGTCCAGCGCACGGCTCGCCACCGCCGCGACCTGCAGCGCTGCCGCGTCGGACGCTGTGATCCGCGCTACCGCCCAGGCTCGATACAGATAGGGCTGCGATACGCGGTCGTTCACCGTCTCGTTCGCCCGCGCGGGCAGCGTCGGCACCGACGTCGGCGGCCGATCGTCGTGCATCCGCTTCTCGTTTTGGACGACGCCGCGCTGCTCGTCGAGTTCGGTCTGATTGATCGCGCGGAGCAGATAGCCCATCCGGTCGCTTTCGAGGAACAGCGTCTGTTCCAGGCACGTCGTTGGCAAAGGCGATACGGTCAAACTGCGTCACGCCGTTGATCGTCGCACCCAGTTTCAGCATCGGCACCGAATGGTTCTCGGGCGCATTCTCGCTCCCGTTGGACGTCAGATGCTCGAACAGATGCGAAAACCCGGTCCTCCCCGATGATTCGGCGGTCGATCCGGCTACATAGTCGACCTGCACGCCAACGGTCTTGGCGCTGCGATCGATGCGAACCCCGGCGCGCAGCCCGTTTGGCAGGGTGAACGTCTTGAACCCGATCGCAATCGACCGGGCCAGCGTCACGACGGGGACCGGCTCGATCCTTGCCAGGTCGCGGGCCATCGTCGGTGCCGCCAGCGACAGCAGGGCGGGAAGCGTCGCATAGCGAGAACGGCCGATTGTGCGATGCTGCCGTTGCTCACGACCAGCAACTGCATGTTCCCGGCCTGTCGCGGCACATCGAATCGCCAGGTCTGTTCATCCGGCGCTGCCGTATCGGGCGCGGCGGCAAGGACGATCGGGAAAAAAGCCGGAGACCACATGGCGGGGGTGCACCTTGTTCCTGATTCCGGCACAGTCCGGCATCCTGACGTTCAGGCGAACCGCCACGCCAATTCCGTTTTTGAAGCGGGGATCGGTCGACCAGTCGCTGACCGACATGCTGAACAAAAGGGGATGGATCATGGCGTCATCGGTTGGGCCGATGGTGACACTGACCCTCGGACGCCGGTCGATGCTGTGGTTCGTCACCGCACGAGGGTCAGCGGATCGGCACCGCCCCCCAGACGGTGCGCAGCGGGGCGATCAGGCCGGGATGATCCACTCCGGCAAGCGCGGCGGTTTCGCCGAGCCGTTCGCGCAGCCGCCGATGGGCGGTGCCGAGCGCGTGATAGGGGATCGACGGCAACAGGTGATGCAGCGCGTGATAGCGCAGCCCGACCGGTGCCCATAATGCCGGCAACAGTGCCGGCGGCGGCACGTTGATCGAATCGAGAAATTGTCCGGTCAGGCTCAGCGGTTCGCCGCCGTCATTTTCCCAGCGATGGGCGACGAGGGTGCGCAGCTGGTTGACGAGCGCCACGGCCGATCCCGCGGCAAGGCACAGCAGCACGTTGCCCAGGCGGATCGTCCCGGTGAGCGTCAGCGCGACGATCGCGATCGCCCACAGGCTGGCGGCGACTTCCTGAACGATCATCGCGCGGCGCACGGCATCGGTCGGGATGCGGCGGCGAAACGCCGGATTGATCGCCAGCGCCGATCCGCGCTGGATAACCCATCGGCGCAGGGGCCGGCTGAACAGGCTGAGCGGGGCGAGCAGGGCGAAGCGCACCAGCAGGCCGAACGGCGCGAGGATCGAAACCAGCAGGAAAAAGACCAGCTCGTGCCGCCGCATCGATGCCAGCGGCAGATATTCCGGGTCACGTTCGGTTCCGTAGTTCGTGCGCGCATGGTGCAGGACATGCACGTCGTCGTACAGGAACGCCGGCGTCAGCAGCGGGATACCGAACAGCAGGTTCCACGCGGTCGCGAACCCCGGCAACGCCGAGCGTTTCAGGTGCGACAATTCGTGGATGAAGCTGATCCCCCGGTAAAAGGCGAGGATCGCGATCGGTGCCGCGACGATGGTCACCGGGCCGAGCGGCGACAGCAGCATCGCAGCCAGCGCGCCATAGGCGATCACGGCGGTCACCACCATGTCGAGCCAGTAGATGCGCGGATCGGGCCGGGCGAGGTCACGCCCGATCGCGGCGGCCGCCGCCAGCAGCGCGCGGTCTTCCGGCACCTGATCCGCGATAACGCGCCGCGGCCGATCGCCACCATCCTGCATCTGTTCGGTCATCCGTCGTCCATCGGCGATTTTGATCCGCCGGGAAAGGGGCCGATCGTACCCGCCGCCGTTCTCAGGCGACGGGTCGGGGCGCATGGCCTGTCCCACGCACCGCCGCGCCGCCGCTGGCGTGGTCGAGTCGTTCGAGCTGATCGGCCGACAGGCGCAGGTCGAGCGCGCCGAGATTGCTGCGCGCCTGTTCGATGGTGCGCGGGCCGACGATCGGCACGCTGCCGTGCGTCATCGCCCAGGCAAGGGCCACGCGGTCGGGACTGGTATCCAGTTCGGCGGCAATGGCGAGGACCGCATCGATCGTCGCGGTGCGGCGGTCGCTGTTTTCGGGCTGGAACACGCGTCCGCCAAATCCTTCGGCGCGGCCCGTCTCGCCGTTGCGATACTTGCCGGTCAACACGCCACCGCCGAGCGGCGACCAGGTGGTCGCGGCGATCCCCAGTGCGCGGGTGGCGGGGAACAGGTCCGCCTCCGCCTCGCGGTGGACGAGGCTGTGTTCGAACTGCGCCGCCGCGATCGGCACCGCGCGCGTCAACTCGGCGATCGTCGCGGCCCGGACGAGACGCCATGCCGGAAAGTTGGACAGCCCGGCGTACAGGATCTTGCCGGCGCGGGCGAGGTCGTCCAGCCCGCGCACGATCTCGTCGACCGGGGTCACGTCGTCGGGCCAGTGGACCCACAACAGGTCGATCCGGTCGGTGCGCAGCCGCTTCAGGCTTGCCTCGACCGCCGTCGTCATCGTGCGGCGGCTGTTTCCCTTGGCCAGTGGCCCCGGCTGCGGCACCGCGCCGTTGGTGAACTTGGTCGCCAGCACGAAATCGTCGCGCCGCCCGGCCAGCGCCTCTCCCAGTATCTCTTCCGACTCGCCGAATTGATAGGCGTCGGCCCCGTCGATGAAATTGCCGCCGGCATCGGCATAGGCGTCGAGGATTGCGCGTGCGGTATCCGGTTCGGCACCATCGCCCCAGCGGGTGCCGAAATTGCCGGTGCCCAGCGCAAGCTGCGACAGCTGCAGGCCGGTGCGGCCGAACGTGCGATAGTCCATGGGTGGTCTCCTCTGGTGGGCAGGCAATTCCCCGCCATGGGCTGGTTCAGCCGAGAAAGGCTTTCGCCTCGCCGACAAAGGCGTCGTGATACTGGAAGATGCCGCCGTGACCGGCATCGGGGTAGAGGACGAGCCGCGCCCCCGGAATATGGTCGGCCAGCGTCGCCGAATTGGCCGTCGGCACCATGATGTCGTGATCGCCGTTGACGACCAGTACCGGCAGCCGGAGCGTTTCGAGCGGTTGCGGCGGTTGCCGCCCCCATGCCACGATCGCCCGCAACTGGCGCAGGAACGCGCGTGGCCCGACCGGCTTGTCGCGGTCGGTCGTGCGCTCCTGCAACCGGGCAAGGAACGCCTTGGCCGCGGTCTGTCCCGCGTTGCTGGCGGTGAAGAACAGGTCGTGCTTCGGGTCGCGCAGCCGGGCCATGTTCTTCAGGATCAGCGGCCACGATACCGCGCCGACGCGCTCGATCCCGCGGCCTCCCGCCGGGCCAGTCCCGGCGAGGATCATCTGCCGGACGAGGCGCGGGGCATCCAGCGCGATCTGCTGCGCGACGAAACCGCCCAGTGAGAAGCCGATCAGGTCGACGGACGGCAGGCGCAGCGCGGCGATGACGGCCACCATGTCATAGGCCATCTCGGCGATCGTCAGCGGGGCGCGGCCACCCGAGCGCCCGATCCCGCGATAGTCGAGCGCATAGACCGGCCGATCGGCGGCAAGCGCAGCGACGATCGCCGGATCGAAATTGTCGAGATTGGCGCCCCAGTGGTTCAGCAGCACGACCGGCACGCCGCTCCCCCCGCCCAGCTGCCGGTATGCGAACTGCGTCCCGGCGGCGGTGATGGTACGGGTCGGCGTGGTCCGCCAGTCCTGCGCGATGGCGGGCACGTCAGGCGACATCGACCACCACCTTGCCCTTTGCCCGGCCGCTGTCGACATGGTCGAGCGCCGCGTTCAGCTGGGTAAAGGGGAAGGTCCGGTCGATCACCGGGCGGATCGCGCCCTGTTCGACCAGCGCGTCGAACCGGGCCAGCTGGTCGCCATCGGCGCGCATGAACAGGAAGGAATAGGTGACGCCCACCCGCTTCGCCTTGCGGCGGATGCCGGCGCTCAGCAGTCGCATGACCAGACCCATCACCGGGTTCAGCCCCTGCTGGCGCGCGAAGGCGGCATCGGGCGGCCCCGCGAGCGAGATCAGCCGGCCGCCGGGCTTCAGCACCTTCAGCGATTTCTCCAGCGTCTTGGCATCGAGGCTGGCGAGGACGACATCATAGCCCGCGAGCTGTTCGCTGAAATCCTGCGTCCGGTAATCGATCACGACATCCGCGCCGAGGCCGCGGACCAGATCGGCGTTGGTCGCGCTGGTCGTGGTGGCGACGGTTGCGCCGAGATGCTTGGCCAGCTGGATCGCCATCGTGCCCACCCCGCCCGAACCGGCATGGATCAGCACCTTCTGGCCGGCGCGCACGTTCGCGATCTCGACCAGCGCCTGCCACGCCGTCAGCGCGACCAGCGGCAGCGCGGCGGCCTCAGCCATCGACAGGTTGGCCGGCACCTTCGCCACGTCGGCCGCATCGACCGCGATCCGCGTCGCGAACGTGCCGATCCGCCCGTCGCGCGGACGGCCATGGACCGCATCGCCCACCTTGAAGCCGCGCACGCCCGCGCCCACCGCCACGACCTTGCCTGCGAAATCATGGCCGAGGACGAACGGCGGCTTGTAGCGCAGGAACGGCTTGAACGCGCCGTCGCGGATCTTGTTGTCGAGCGGGTTCAGGCCCGTCGCTTGAATCGCGACCAGGACGTCGCGGTCGCCGATCACGGGATCGGGCAGGTCGGCCAGGCGCAGCGCCTGCCCCTTGCCATAGCGGTCGAGGACATAGGCCTTCATGCTACCGTCTCCGTATAGCGCGGCGCGGGCATGGTTTCGCCGAAGCCGGGGATCATCGCGGCGCGATCCGCCTGATACGCGTCCCACAGCGCGCCGTCGTGCAGCGGCGGAATGGTGACGCCCTCGCGCCGGTCGAACCCGACCAGCGCGGCATCGACCAGCGCATCGACCGCCATCAGCGGTGGAATCTGCGACGCGTCGGCGCCGGCACGGCTCCAGATGTCGGTCGCGGTCGCGGCGGGCACCACCGCCTGCACATACACGCCCTTCGGCCCCAGTTCGTGCGCAAGGCCCTGCGACAGAAACAGCACGAACGCCTTGGTCGCACCATAGACGGTCTGCCCGAATTCCGGCACGAAGCCGACCACCGAGCCGAGGTTCACGATCGCCCCCTCGCCCGCCGCGACGAAGCGTGGGGCGACGGCATGGGCGAGCCGCATGACTGCCGTCGCGTTGACCGCGACGAGCTTCGCCAGATCGGGCGACGACTGCGTATCGAAGCTGCCGGCAATCGACAGGCCGGCATTGTTGACGAGCACGCCGATCGCGGCATCGTCCCGCAACCGCGTTTCGACCGCTGCGATGTCCGGCTCCACGGCAAGGTCGGCGCGCACGACCTCTACCGACACCCCGGTTTCCGCGCGAAGGCGCTCCGCCAGCGCATCGAGCCGCGCCTGATCGCGCGCGACGAGGACCAGATCGTGACCGCGCTTCGCGAAGCGGTCGGCATAGACCGCACCGATGCCGGAGGACGCGCCGGTAATGAGGACCTTGGGCTTGGACATGGCAATCGGCTTTCGTGACAGGATTTAGATGACAATCGTCATGAATTATGATATATGATGGTCATCATTTAAGAGTCAATCGGCGTTGAGAGGTTTTCATGCGAGTTTCCCGCGAACAGATGGCCGCGAACCGCGCGCGCATCCTCGACGAGGCTGGGCGCCTCTTTCGCGAACGCGGTTTCGATGCGGTCACCGTGGCCGATGTGATGAACGCCGCCGGCCTGACCCATGGCGGCTTCTATGGTCATTTCGCATCGAAGGACGCGCTGATCGCGGCGAGCGTCGCGCACAGCATGGCATCGCAGGATGCCGGTGAGCCGACCGACTTCGCCCGGTTTCTCGACGCCTATCTGGTGCCGCAGCACCGCGACGCGGCGGCGCAGGGCTGTCCGACCGCCGCGCTTGCCGGGCTGCTGCGGACGCAACAGCCCGCGGCGCGCACGGCGATGGCGGCGGGGCTGTCGGCACAGATCGACCGGCTGACCGCGTTGATGCCGGGTGACAGCGATGCCGAGCGCCGCCGCGCCGCGATCGGCAACTGGTCGGCGATGGTCGGCGCGCTGATCCTGGCGCGCGCGGTTGGCGACGACCCAATGTCCGACCGGATTCTGGCCGACACGCGAGAATGGCTTGGTGACGTGGAGGGACAGGCGGCATGAACATTACCGAGGAACTGGCCGCGCTCGACGGCCACGATCAGCTGGCCGCGTTGATGGCGGCGAACCGGCATCCGCCGATCGGCGAGACGCTGGAATTCTATCTGGTCGAACTGGAACGCGGCCGGGTGGTGTTCGAAGGGATGCCGACGCGGCGGGTCTTCAATCCGATCGGGTCGGTGCATGGCGGCTATGCCGCGACCCTGCTCGACAGTGCATGCGGCTGCGCGGTGCATTCCAGCCTTGCGGCGGGGCAGGGCTATACGACGCTCGAACTCAAGGTTGCGTACCACCGGGCGCTGAGCGAGACGAGCGGGCCGGTGCGGGCCGAGGGCAAGCTGGTATCGCTCGGCCGCCGCGTCGGGTTTTCGGAGGCCAGGCTGACGGATGCGAAGGGCCGGCTGTGCGCCTCGGCGACGTCGACGCTGCTGGTATTCCCGCTCTAGCCGCGACCGTCCGTCCGGCATCGCTTGAGGGGCACTGGGCGCGGGTGCGTATCGGGTGATAGGGCTTTGCGGAGTGGACAGGATGGACGATCTCGACCGGATGCTGGCAAGGCTGGCCGACGCCCCTGCCCCCGATGCGCTGGACGCGATCGATGCGGCGGTGTTCGCACGGGTGGCCGCGCGGGCAGAAGCGCGGCGCGGGGTGATCGGCATCGGTGCGGTCGCCGCCGCCGCGCTGACGCTGGGCATGGTCGGCGGGGAATTGCCCGCCGGCGCGCAGCAGTCCGCGTCGCTGGCGCCGCTGGCGGGCGGATCGCCGCTTGCCCCCTCGACGTTGCTGGTCGGCGAATGAGGAAGCCGCACCTCGCGCTCGGCATCGTGCTGGCGTTCGTCGCGGCGGTCGGCGGGGTGTTCGTCGGGCGCGCACTCTTTCCGGTGCAGGACGCGGGGGGCACGGCGCTGCACGACGTGCTGCACCACCAATTGTCGCTCGACGCCGCGCAGGAACAGCGGATCGCGGCGCTGGAGACGCAGTTCGCCGCCCGCCGCCGCGCGCTGGAACTGGAGCTGCGCGCCGCCAATGCCCGGCTTGCCGAGGCGATCGCCGCCGAACATGCCGCCGGCCCGCGCGTCGCCGCCGCCGTCGACCAGAGCCACGCCGCGATGGGCGCGCTGCAAAAGGCGACGTTGGCGCATCTGTTCGCCATGCGCCGGCTGCTGCGCCCCGACCAGGCGGCACGGTTCGACGCGGCGGTGGTGAAGGCGCTGACCGACGGTCGGGGGTGAGCGTCGACTGGTCCACCCTGTCCGATGGCGATCTGGCGGCGCTGAGCATCGCCGGGCGGCAACCGGCCTTTGCCGAAATCCTGCGCCGCCACCGCACGGCGGTGTTTCGCATCGCGCGGGCGTGGACCGGCGATGCCGACGAGGCGCTGGATATCGTACAGGAGACGTTCGTCGCCGCGCACCGGGCGCTGGCGCGCTATGACGGTGGCCGCGCGATGCCGGCATGGCTGTCGACGATCGCGCTGAACAAATGCCGCGACTGGGCCCGGCGGCGGGCGGTGCGGCGGTTCCTGTCGTTCGGCCTCGACCATGACGGACAGGCCGAGGCGATCCCCGACCCCGCCGCCGCGATCGACGACCGCGCCGCAGACCGGCAGGAACTGGACCGGGTGACGCGGATGATCGCGACGCTGCCCGACACTCTGAAGACGCCGTTGATCCTGCACGGCATCGAAGGGCTGCCGCAGGCCGAGGTCGCGGCGATGCTGGGCATTTCGGCCAAGGCGGTCGAAACCCGCATCCACCGCGCCCGCGCGGCGCTGGCCGAAAAACTGCGCACGCCCCAAGGGGACGGGGACGCGCGCGCGTAAGGCGAAGTGTCCCCGTTCGATGGAGTGTCCATGTCGCCTGTTCTCGATCGCCGCCAGTTGCTGCGCGGTGCTACGCTCGGCGGGGGTGCGCTGGCGCTGGGGAGTGCGTGGCCGCTGTGGGCGCAGGACGGATCGGCGGGGATCGCCGCCCCGCTGCCGATCGTATCGGGCGATGCCATCACGCTGACGATCGGCCATGTCATGCGGCAGGTCGACGGGCGGATGGCGCATGCGATCGGGATCAACGGCAGCTCCCCCGCCCCGCTGATCCGCCTGCGCGAAGGGCAGCGGGCGCGGATCACCGTCGTCAACACGCTGGACGAGGCGACCTCGCTCCACTGGCACGGGCTATTGCTGCCGTTCCAGATGGACGGGGTGCCGGGCGTGTCGTTTCCGGGGATCGCCGCGCGGTCCAGCTTCACCTACGACTTTCCGGTGATCCAGAGCGGGTCCTATTGGTATCACAGCCATTCGGGGTTGCAGGAGCAGGAGGGGCTGTACGGCCCGATCGTGATCGATCCGAAAGGTGCCGATCCGGTAGCGTTCGACCGCGAGCATGTGATCGTGCTGTCCGACCACAGTTTCCGCCATCCGCACATGATCTTCGACCGGTTGAAGAAGGAGCCGGGCTATTTCAATCGCCAGCGCCAGACGCTGGCCGGGCTGCTCGCCGGGCGCGACCAGTCGGCCGGGACCCGCGCGATGTGGGGGGCGATGCGGATGGACCCGGCCGATGTCGCCGACGTGACCGGATCGACCTATACCTATCTGGTCAACGGCCATGGGCCGACCGACAATTGGACCGGGCTGTTCACACCGGGCGAGCGGGTGCGGCTGCGCTTCATCAACGCATCGGCGATGACGACCTTCAACGTGCGGATACCGGGGCTGGCGATGACGATCGTCGCCGCCGACGGGCTGAACGTGCAGCCGGTCGCGATCGACGAGTTTCAGTTCGGCCCGGCCGAAACCTATGACGCGATCGTCGTGCCGGACGACCTGCGCGCCTATACCGTGGTGGGGGAGAGCATCGACCGGTCGGGCATGGCGCGCGCGACGCTGGCCCCGCGTGTCGGCATGGCCGCCGCCGTGCCGCCGCTTCGCCCCCGCCCGCTGGCGACGATGAAGGACATGGGCATGGACCATGGCGGCGGCGACGACATGGCGGGGATGGATCATGCCGCGATGGGGCACGCCCCCGCCCCTGCGGCCGACCATGCGATGGGTGCGATGGACATGCGCGACTTTTCGAATGCTCCGGAGGTGCGCAAGGGGCCGGGGGTGCAGACCATTTCCCCGATGCCGGTCGACCGTACGGGGGAACCGGGACAGGGGCTGGCCGATGCCGGGCACCGCGTGCTGACCTATCGCGACCTCGTGGCGCTGGAGCGCAATCCCGACACCCGTGCCCCCGACCGCGAGGTCCGGCTGCACCTGACCGGGAATATGGAGCGCTATATGTGGGGCTTCGATGGCGAGAAGCTGTCGGAGAACCCCGACCCGATCGCGCTGCTGCATGGCGAACGGGTGCGCGTGACGCTCATCAACGATACAATGATGGGCCATCCGATCCATCTCCACGGCCATTTCTTCGACCTGGTGACCGGCAAGGGCGACCATGCCCCGCGCAAGCATACCGTGCTGGTCCAGCCCGGCGGCACGGTCAGCTGGGACGTGACCGGCGAGGAAGGCGACTGGGCGTTCCACTGCCACATGCTCTATCACATGCATGCGGGGATGATGCGCGTCGTGCAAGTGCGCCGGGCGGAGGCGGCGGCATGATCCGGCTGCTCGCCGGGGTCGCGCTGCTGTCGCCGCTGCCGGCGGTCGCGCAGACGATGGACCATTCCATGCACATGCCCGGCATGACGATGCCCGCCCGCCCGGCGGCGAAACCGGCGCGCAAGCCCGCCGCAAAGCCCCGGCCCGCCGCGCCGGTGAAGCGCGCGACGAAGCGGTCGCCCAAGCCGGCGACGACGCCCGATCCGCATGCGGGGCACGATATGTCGGCGATGCCGGGGATGGCGATGCCCGAGGCGGCACCGGACCCGCATGCCGGGCACGACATGTCGGGCATGACCATGCCGGACCCGCATGCGGGGCACGCCATGCCGGGGATGGCGGGCACGGGCGATCCGGTCGGCACCGACCTGCCGCCCGGCGACAAGCCCGCCCCCGCCCCGGCGCGCGACCACCTGGCCGACCGGTTCTGGGGGGCGCAGGCGATGGCTGCCGCCCGTGCGAACCACCTGACGCGCGAACATGGCGGCATGACCTTTCACCAGCTGCTGCTCGATATCGCCGAGGTGCAGTTGCGCGAGGGGCGCGACGGCTATCGCTGGGAGGGGCAGGGCTGGATCGGCGGCGATCTCCACCGGCTGTGGCTGAAGTCGGAGGGCGAAGGCGATATCGGCCGCGCGGTCGGTACCGCGGAGGTGCAGGCGCTCTATGCCCGCGCGCTCGATCCCTATTGGAACCTGCAGGCCGGCATCCGCCACAATATCCGCCCCGCCCCGTCGCAAACCTATGCGACGCTGGGGATCGAGGGGCTGGCCCCCGGTTTCTTCGAGGTCGGCGGCGCGCTGTTCCTGTCGACGAAGGGCGACCTGCTCGGCCGGATCGAGGGTTATTACGACCAGCGCATCACCAACTATGTGGTGCTGCAACCCCGGATCGAGGCGAATGTCGCGGCGCAGGACGTGGCCGCGACCGGCACCGGCGCGGGGCTGAGCGATGTCGCGGCGGGCCTGCGCCTGCGCTACGAAGGGCGCCGCGAAGTCGCACCCTATCTCGGCGTGGCATGGGAACGCCGCTTCGGCGCGACCGCCCGCTTCGCCCGTGCGCGCGGGGGCGACAGCGGCGGGATCAGCGTCGTCGCGGGGGTGCGCGCCTGGTTCTGACCGGGCGCGCACCCGTCACGGCATCGGGTATGGTCCCTTGCCCTTGTCGGCGATGAAGCGGTCGGCGCGCGCGTCGATCATCGGCAGCGGGACCGATCCGAGACTCAGCATCGCATCGTGGAACGCGCGATAGTCGAACTTGTCGCCCAGCGCCCGTTGCGCCCGCGCGCGCGCGTCGAGGAACGCCAGCTCGCCCATATAATAGCTCAGCGCCTGTCCCGGCCACGCGATATAGCGATCGACCTCGGTCGTGATCTCGTGGTTCGACAGCGCGGTATTGTCGCGCAGATACGCCTGCGCCGCTTCGCGGGTCCACCCCTTCGCATGGATGCCGGTGTCGACGACCAGGCGCGCGGCGCGCCACATCTGGTAGCTGAGCATCCCGAACGTTTCATAGGGGGTCGCGTACATCCCCATATCCTCGCCCAGCGCCTCGCAATATAGCGCCCAGCCCTCGCCATAGGCCGAGAGATATTCGTTGCGGCGATATTCGGGCAGGTCGGTCAGCTCCATCGCGAACGGCATCTGGAACGCATGGCCCGGCGCGCTTTCATGCAGCGTCAGCGCAGGCAGCGAATAGAGCCCACGCGATGGCAGGTCATAGGTGTTGACCAGATAGATGCCCGGCCCGCCGCGCCCGCTGGTGTAGAAGGGCGCGATATCGGGGGCGACCGGTTTGATCGCAAAGCGCATCCGCGGCAGCCGCCCGAAATAGGTCGCGACCTTGCCGTCGAACGTCTTGGATATCCATGCCGCGCGGTCAAGCAACTCCTGCGGCGTCTTCGCATAGAATTGCGGATCGGTGCGCAGGTGGTTCAGGAACGACGGCAGGTCGCCCTGCCACCCGACCTGCGTCATCACCTGCTGCATCCGGTCGCGGATTTTGGCGACCTCGCGCAGCCCGATCGCGTGGATGTCCTCCGGGCTGAGGTCGCGGGTCACGAACTCGCGGACCTTCGACCGGTAATAGGCGCGCCCGTCGGGCAGGTCATAGGCGGCGAGCCCCGTGCGTGCCCGCGGAATATAGGTGTCGCGCAGGAACGCCATCAGCGTGGCGTGCGCCGGCACCACCGCCGCCGCGATCACCCGCCTCGCCTCGGCCCGAAGCGCCGCCTGTCGCGCGGGCGGGATCGTCGCGGGCAGCGTCTTGAACGGTGCGTAGAAGGGCGATGCCTCGCCCGCGCCGGCCTTCACCACCTCGGCCACGCCGGTGTCGCGCCCCTGCAGCGTGATGCGCGGCGGGGTGAAGCCGCGCTTAAGCCCGGCGCGCATATTGGCGATCTGCTGGTCGTAATAGCGCGGCAGGCTGGCCAGCTGCGACAGATACAGTCGCAATGCCGCCTCGTCGCGATAGTCGGCGCGCGCCATGTCGGCGACGCTCATCCAGAAGCTGGTATCGGCGTTCAGCGGCTTTTCGTATTCGCGAAACTGCTGCCGCGCGAGCAGGGTCGCGACCTGCGCGCGATAGACGATATAGTCGTCGCGCGCCGCCGGGCTGAGCGTCGCCGGATCGATCCGGTCGAGCGCGGCGAGCGTATCGGTCCAGCGGCGGGTCATTGCCGCCTGCGCCGCCGGCGACACGTCGGGCAGTGTCGCGTTCGGGCTGGCGGGCGCGTCCTCGCCCGGCCCGGTCAGCGTGCGCCGCCACGCATATTCGCCGTCCGACAACCGCCGGAACGCTGCGTCGCGCGCAGGGATTGCCGTCGTCGTCGGAACCGCACCCGGCCCCGCCAGCATCAGCGCCATCGCCACCATCATCGTCATGCCACGTCCCCCATCGTCCGGTCGATGTCGTCGAGCAGCGCCCGTGACACCCACACCCCGTCGCGTTCGCTGACGGGGCGCAGGGCGTGGCGGCGCGCGCCGGACACGCGTGCGCCCTGCCCCTCGATCGCGGCGAACACGCTTTCCGCGCGCGCCATCTGTTCGGCCGCCGCGTCGCCCAGGAACCCGGCGGGGTCGAGCGCGATAATGAGTTCGCCACCCAGCGGAGACCCTTTGCGCCCCGCATCCCACGCGATCGATTCCGCGCTGGTCAGGTCGCCGATCAGCGGCCCGGCGAGCAATTCGACCATCAGCGCCAGTGCCGACCCCTTGTGCCCGCCGAACGTCCGCATCGCGCCGGCCAGCACCGCCGCCGGATCGGTCGTGTCGCTGCCATCGGGGGTGTGTCCCCAGTCCGCGGGAATTGCAGAGCCCGCGCGGCGGTGCAGTTCGATCTCGCCGCGCGCCACCGCGCTGGTCGCGAAATCGAACACGAACGGCACCCCGCCCGCGCGCGGCCAGCCAAAGGCGATCGGGTTCGTGCCGAAGACCGGCTGCGTCCCCCCCGCCGGCGCGACCCAGGCGTGGTTGGCGGTCACCGCCAGCGCGACCAGCCCGCGTTCGACCAGCGCCTCCACCTCCGGCCACAGCGCCGCGAAATGGACGACGTTGGTGATCGCCAGCGCGGCGATGCCGTTGGCGCGGGCCGCATCGACCAGCGCGTCGCGCCCGGTGTCGAACGCCAGCTGGGCAAAGCCGCCCCGCCCGTCGACGCGCACCACGCCGCCCGCGCGCCGATCCAGCACCGGCACCGCATCGGGCACCACCACCCGGCACCCCACCGAATACGCCGCGACCAGCAGGCGGTACAGCCCGTGCGCGCCGCACCCGTCGCGCTCGCCCGCGACGATCGTCTCCGCCACCGCCGCGACATGCGCCGGGGCCAGCCCGACCCGCGTCAGCGTGGCGCGGGCATAGGCGCGCACCGCGTCCAGCGTCATGTGTACCCGCGCGTCGCTCACGCCGTCACGCCCCGCTTCGCCGCGAACAGGCGGACGCCGAAGACCGGCCCGGCGGTATTCTTGTCATGCGGCACGAAGCGGACCTTGAGCTGCGCCTTGCCCTTCGTCAGCGCCTCCGGGATCGGATAGTCGACGTCGAAGAACGCGCCTGGCCGGTCGCCGTCCAGCGTCTGCGTCGCGATCCGCTGGTTGTTGACGAGGATGTCGAAACTGCGCTTGCGCTCGTCGCCCCAATAGCTCGCCTGCAACACCAGCGGGCCGGGCTTTGCCGCCATGGTGAATTCGAAGAAGCCGCCGGTGCGCGCGTCGCGGCCGTTGCGCCCGCGATAGGCGACCGGATAGGAAATGTCCGACGTCAGCTGGTGATCGCGCTCGGGCTGCATTTCGCCCAGGTGCATCACGTCGACCTGCCGCGCGGCCAGTTCCTTCTGCCGCGCCTGTTCGGCGAGGAACGCGGCTTCCTCGGTCTTCCACTGCGCATCGCTGAAGCGTTTGAAATAGACCGCCGATCGCCGGTCATATTGGCGATAGAAGGGTACGAAGCTCAGGTCGCCCGGCCGCACGATTCCCTTCGTCGCATATTGCGCAGCCTCCGGCGCGACGGGGGCAAAGGCGGCGATCAGGTCGTCGCCGACCATCGACGGGTCGGGCTGGTCCCACGTCCCGTCGGCCCGGCCAAGGTCACCCGCCAGCACCAGCGGCCCGCGCAGGAACGCGATCGTCTGCGCATCGCCCGGCGTCGCCTCGATCCGCAGGTCGAGCGGCAGGCGGATCGTCACCGCATCGCCCGCCTTCCACCGCCGCGTGACGATCGCATAGCCACCCGCCGCCGCGCTATCGACCGGCTTGCCGTTCACCAGCACGTCGTGCCGCTTCGCCCAGCCCGGCACGCGCAGCGCGACCGGAAAGCTGCCCGGCCGGTTAAGCGTGGTGAAGGTCAGCGTCGCTTCACCCGTGAACGGATAACCGGTCGCCAGCCCGATCGTCGCGCCGCGCGCCGCCCATGTCGCATCGGCGGGGATGTAGAGATTAACGAGCAGCGTGTCGTCGCCGGACCAGAAGATGCTTTCGCCATGCTTCGAATGGCTTTCCATGCCGGTCCCCACGCAGCACCAGAATTCCTCGCCGTCGCGCGCCGAATATTCGCGCTTCGTCCCCGACATCAGCGGCATCATATAGGTGAAGCCGCCGTTTACCGGCTCCTGATGCGCAAGGATGTGGTTCAGATGGGCGCGTTCGTAATAATCGAACAGCGCGCCGTCCGGCTCCCACGCGAACAGATGCCGGGTCAGCTTGAGCATATTGTAGGTGTTGCAGGACTCGCACGTCTGCTCGGTAATGTGCTGCGCGATCGTGTCGGGGCCGCTGAAATATTCGCGGTCGGCATTGCCGCCGATCACATAGCTGTGATGGCGCACGACCTGTTCCCAGAAGAAGCGCGCGGCGGTCGCCTGTTCGGGCTTGCCGGTGATCTCGTGCAGGCGGGCGAGGCCGATCAGCTTGGGCACCTGCGTATTGGCGTGGAAGTTCGCCAGCTGGTCGCGCTTCTGCGTCAGCGGGTCGAGGTTGCGCTTGTCGTAGATTCGCTCGGCCAGGCGCAGCCAGCGCGCATCGCCGGTGCGCGCGTGCAGTTCAGCGAAGCTTTCGTTCAGCCCGCCATATTCGCAGGCCAGCATCACCTGCACCTGATCGTCGGAGAGGGCGGCGAAGACGCGTTCGATATAGCCGCCCAGCGCGGTCGCGATCGCCATCGCGCGGTCGTTCGGGCCGATATGGTCGATGACGTCGAACAGCCCGGTATAGAGCTTGTGCCAGTTGTAATAGGGCACCCAGCAACCATTGAGGTCGAACCCGGCCGAACGGATGTCGCCGGCCATGATCTCGGGGAAGATCTCCTTCCCGTTGGCGATGGCGCCGTCCTTGCGCTTGCGCGAAAAGCCCGCGACATAGCCGTCACCATGCGCCGCCTGGCACCGCGCCAGTTCGCCGATGATATAGGCCGCGCGCGTCGCGCACTCCGCGCAACCGGTCTGCGCGTGCATCAGCGCCAGCGCGGAGAGGTAGTGGCCGAGCGTGTGGCCGGCGATCGTATCGCTTTCCCATCCGCCATAGACCGGTGCCTTGGTCGGCAACCCGGCAAAGGCACGGAAATTGTGGAGCAGCCGGTCGGGCGACAGCCGCATCAGATAGGCCTTGTTCACCTCCACCGCGCGGGCGTAATCGGACGGGCGCAACCGCACCGCCGACAGCGGGAACGGCGTGGCCTTTGCCGGCAGCCCCGCCCCACGCTTGGCCGCGGCGGGCAGCGTCAGCATCGGCAGCGTCGCCGACGACAACAGGAACGCACGACGACCAACCAGCATTTCCATCTCCCAAAGATATAGTATACGATACGCGGAACTGGGTCGGAGTCAACCGATCGGACGACAGGGATGATGACGCGATGCGGCGGGTTTTGACAGCGTGCAGCGGGGTGGCGGCGGTACTGGCCGGGGGCGCGATGCTGGGGGCCGCCACGCCCGCGCCCGGCCCTGTGCCCCAGGTCGCCGGCGCGCTGACGGTGACGCTCGACCCGCTGCACCAGACGCTGCTGCATCTGTCGCCCCGCAGCGAACCGGATTTCGATTTCGTGCCGGGCGACCGGGCAGCGGCGCGGCGCGGCGATGGCTATGCCCAGATCGGCGACCTGCATCTGCGGCTGCGCAGCCCCGGCGGCGCGTGGCGCGACTTTTCCTCCTATCGCCACCGCGTGCCCGTCCGCGTGCTGCCCGCCGGGGGGAATGTGCTGGCGCGCGCCGACCTGACCGCGACGATGGGCGCCGGGCTGCCGCTGTCGATCGAGCGGGCGTGGCTGCGCGATCGGGGCGCGCCGGTGCTGCGCTTCACCCTCCACAATCGCGGCACTACCCCGGTGGAGATCGGGGCGCTGGGCATGCCGATGGTGTTCGACAACATCATCACCGACCGCACGCTGGAACAGGCGCATGCGCACGCCAGCTTCGTCGACCCCTATATCGGCAACGACGCCGGCTATCTGCAGGTCACGCGGCTGAGCGGCAAGGGGCCGGCGCTGCTGGTCCTGCCCGACGGGCGCACGCCGCTGGAGCAATATCGCATCCTGCGCGATGCGAAGGGCGCGGCGGCGGGCGATATCTTTACCGACGCGACGAAGCGGCAGCAGACGTTCGAGGGCTTTTACGACTGGATGGTCGCCAGTCGCGCCATGGCCGATGCGGGACAGCCGTGGAACCCGGCGACCGGCTTCACCCTCGCGCCCGGCGAGCGGCGCAGCATCGGCGTCCGCCTCGTCAGCGCGCCGTCGATCCGCGCGATCGAGGCCACGCTGCAGGCGGAGCGCCGGCCGCTCGCCATCGGCCTGCCGGGCTATGTCGTCCCGACCGACAGCCCCGCCGACCTGTTCGTGCGTGCAGACCAAGCCGTGCGCGGCGTCGCAGTCACCCCGGCCGATGCGCTGACGCTGACCCCGGTCGCCGGCCCCGCGGGATGGCGGCGCTGGCGGGTGACGGGCACCGGATGGGGCCGTGCGCGCGTCGCGATCACCTATGCCGATGGCAGCGTGCAGAGCGTGCATTATTACGTGACGAAGCCGCTGGCGCAGGTGTCGGCCGATCTCGGCCGCTTCGCGACGACGCGTCAGTGGTTCGACGACCCCGCCGACCCGTTCCGCCGCGCGCCGGCGATCCTGACCTATGATCGCGACACGAACCGCATCGTCACGCAGGACAAGCGCGTGTGGATCGCGGGGATGAGCGACGAGGGCGGCGGCGGGTCGTGGGTCGCCGCGATCATGAAGCAGCTCGACCATCCCGAGCGCCAAGAGGTCGTGAAGCTGGAGCACATGGTCGACGCAACCGTGCTGGGCAAGTTGCAGACGGCAAGCGGCGGCGTGAAGAAGAGCCTGTTCTATTACGATCCCAAGGCGTTCGCCGGCTATTACGACCGGGGCACCGACTGGTCGACCTGGGCATCGTGGAACCGCAAGCAGGCCGACGACCTTGGCCGCTCGTACAATTACCCCCATGTCGCGGTCGGGCATTGGGTGCTCTATCGACTGGCGCGGCACCATGCCGGGCTGGTCACGCGCCACGACTGGCGCTTCTACCTTACCCAAGCCGCGCGCACGACCGTCGCGATGATGCGCGACGCCCCGCATTATGCGCAGTTCGGGCAGATGGAGGGGGAGGTGTTCCTCGAAATCCTGACCGACCTGCAGCGTGAGGGGATGACCGCGCAGGCGGCGGAGATCGAGGCGCTGATGCGCGCGCGCGCCGACCATTGGCGCACCCTCGCCTATCCATTCGGCAGCGAGATGGCGTGGGATTCGACCGGGCAGCCGGAGGTGTATGCGTGGATGCAACATTTCGGCCACGCCCGTGAGGCGGCGGTCACGCGCGAGGTGATCCTGGGCTATGACCCGACCGTGCCGCACTGGGGCTATAACGGCAATGCCCGGCGCTATTGGGATTTCCTGTACGGTGGAAAGGTGCCGCGGATCGAACGGCAGCTGCACCATTACGGGTCGGCGCTGAACGCCGTGCCGCTGTTCGATGCGTTCCGCCGCGATCCCGCCGACCTGCACCTGCTGCGCGTCGCCTATGGCGGGTTCATGGGCGGGATCACCAATATCGACCGCGACGGCTTCGCCTCCGCCGCGTTCCATTCCGAACCCGACATGATGCGCTGGGACGCGTATAGCGGCGATTACGGCATGGGCTATTTCGGCCATGCCTATGCCGCCGCGACCTATCTGGTGCGCGATGCGACCTTTGGCTGGCTGGGGTTCGGCGGCACCGTCGGTGAAGCGGGCGCGGGCGTGGAGATCGTGCCGCACGACGGCGCGCGCACCCGGTTGTTCGTCGCCCCCGCCGGGCAGTGGATCACGCTGGCCGCCGGCACGATCGCCCGCGCCCGCTGGCTGCCCGCCGCGCGCCGCATCGAACTGACCCTCGACCCCGCCACCGCCACGACCCCCGCCGCGCACCTGCTGGTCGAGGCACCGGCGGGCGGCGCGCCCTATACGATCGATCGCGGCACGGCCGAACGCGGCTTCACGACGATCGCGCTGTCGGGCGCACCGACGACGGTGGCGCTGCGCGCGCGATAGCGCCGCCGATCCCTGCCCCCCCTGAAAACAAAGGATTTTTCGGGCAAAGTTCACAAAGTTCACACTCGCCACGCTTTCGCATGACGTTGCGAGTGCTGCGCAATAGCGGCCCGGCTGTCAAAGAACGGCAGGGATTGTGGCAGGTCGGGTCGCTGTAGGACAGGCCCTTCGCGCCCCTACCGCGTGCCGCCCAGCGTCCGCAGGAAGAAGTCGTATTCGCGCCGCTGGCCGTACGCCACCGGCCCGGTGGAACGCCCGGCGGCGTGTTCGCCGTTCGGGATCACCAGCAGCTCGAAATCCTTGTCCGCGCGGATCAGCGCGTCGACGACCTGCATCGTCGAGGCGGGGTCGACGTTCGAATCCTGTTCACCGACCACCAGCAGCAATTTGCCCTGCAATTTGTCGGCATGGACCACGCCCGATGCCGCCAGATAGCCGGGGTTCACCGGCCAGCCCAGCCATTGTTCGTTCCAGTCGATCTTGTCCATGCGGTTGTCGAAGCACCCGGCGAACGCCACCCCCGCCTTGTAGAAGTCCGGGTGGAACAACAGCGCGTTCAGCGTGCTCTGCCCGCCCGCCGACCCGCCATAGATGCCGACCCGCGACAAGTCGATCGCGCGCTCCTTCGCCGCCAGCGCGCGGATCCACGCGATGCGATCGGGAAAGCCGCTATCGGCCAGATTGTGCCACGCGACGTCGTGAAATGCCTTTGACCGGTTGGCGGTGCCCATGCCGTCGATCATCACGACGATGAAGCCCAGATCGGCGATCTGCTGCATCCCCATCGCCTTGTCCCCGCCCGAAAAGGCACCGAACGGCCAATAGCCCTTGGGCACGAAACTGTCGTGCGGGCCGGCATAGATATTCTCGATCACCGCATAGCGCCTGGCGGGATCATAGTCGCGCGGGCGCACGACCAGCCCGTGGATATCGGTCGTGCCGTCGCGCCCCTTCGCCACGAAGCGTTCGGGCGGGCGATAGCCCGCCGCCGTGAGCGCGCGGACGTCGCCGCGCTCCAATGTCGCGATCACCGCGCCGCTGTCCGCATCGCGCAGGTCGGCGACCTCGGGCACGTCGGTGCGCGAATGTACGTCGACGAAGCGCGTGCCGTCGGGCGAGAACCGCGCCTCGTGCGTCTGGTCGCCATCGGTCAGGCGGGTCAGGTTGCGCCCGTCGAAATCTACCCGGAACCAGTGTTTGTGATACGGGTCCTCGCCCGGCACCGTGCCGCTGGCCGAAAACCAGATGCGGCGGCGGTCGTCGTCCACCCGCGCGATATCGCGCACCACCCACTGCCCGCGCGTGATCTGCCGCCTGACCCGCCCGGTCGTCGCGTCGATCAGGTAGAGGTGCCGCCAGCCATCGCGCTCCGACGCCCAGATCAGTTCGCGCCCTTCTCCCCCCACGTCATGTGCGAAGCGGCGTTCGTTGTGGATAAAGGTCGCCGCATCCTCGGTCACCGCCGCCCGTGCCGCGCCGGTCGCGGCGGTGACGGCGATCACCTTCGCATGTTGGAACCCGCGCTGCATGTAATCGAACGCGAAGCTGCCGCCGTCCCTGCGCCATTCGATCGGGCCGAGCTGCCACGGATTGGGGAACAGCGCGTCGTCCACCTCGATCCGCCGGCCAGTGGCTGCGTCGAACACGACCGGGCGTTCGTGGTCGATCGCGTCGCCGGGCTTGGGGTAGAGCTGCTGCGCCAGCACCGGCTGCACCTGTCCGGCGGGCGACGACACGACGCGCGTCACGATCCGGCGATAGCCCGGCCGGACGCGGTACAGCGCGATCCATTTGCCGTCGGGCGACCACGCGATGGTTTCGGGATCGTAGAAATCGCCGGGGCTGCCATCCTGGCTGCGCCACGCCTGCGCACCGCTGCCGGCGGCGCGCACCACCAGATTGTCGTCGATCACCAGCGCCTCGCGCATGCCATCGGGTGCGCGGTGCGGCACGTTCAGCGCAGGCACGGTCAGGTCGCGCACCACGTCGAACCCGCGCGGGCGGCGCTGCGGCTCGGTGACCGGGGCACAGCGTACCGTGCCCAGAGTGCAGCGCCACGGCGCATAGTCGATCGCAAAGCGGATCGCGGCGCGCCCGTCCTCGAACGCAAAGCCGTCGAACGGCAGCCGCAGCGGATCGACCGTGCGCCCCAGCGCCGTGCCCAGCCCCCGCGCCACCGCCGCCGCATCGAACGCCGCCGCCTTCGCCTGCGTCGCGGCGTCGACATCGACGAAGGCGAAGCCGCCCGCCACCGTCTTGCGATAATGGAAATGTCGCCCGTCGGCGTCCCATTCCGCCGGAAAGGCGATGTCGCGGGTCAGCCATTGCCATTGGTCGCGCAGCGCAATCGACCGGGCGATGCGCGGGTCGCCCTGCGCCGCGACCGGCGGGGCCAGCGCGAGCAGCGTCGCCCCGGCCAGCAGCGCGCACAGTGTCCGCTTCATCGCACCGCCCCCAGCGTGATCGTCCAGTCGACCGGGGTCAGCGGCACGCGGTAGCGCAGGTGCGGCCGCCCGTCCGTGCTCCACCCGGTATCACCGCCCACCCCGCCCTGCGCCACATCGACCAGCAGCGTGCCGTCGCCATGCGGGCGGATATCGCTGCTGTGCGCCGCAGCCGGCGGCTTTTCCATCAGGTCGGCATAGGGAAAGGGCAGCGCGTTGACCGCCAGCGGCCGGTCGCCGGCCACGCGCAGCCCGGTGCCGGTCGCGCCCGTAACCTCGATCCAGCGCACGTCCTGCTTGGTCCCCGATTCCTGCGGCCGGGCATAGCCGTGATACTGGTCGGCCAGCAGCCCGGCATAGCGCCCGATCAGCGCCGACGTCTTGCGATCGGCATAGCTTTCCCACGGGCCCCGCCCATACCAGCGGATGCGGTCGAGCGTGGCGGGCATCGCGAACTGTACGCCGATGCGCGGCGGATCGGGCAAGTCGTCGCGAAGCGACATGAACCGCAGCGCGGCGCGCGCCACCCCGGCCGCATCCATCGTCCAGCGCGTCGTGACCTTGACCGATCCGACGCCCATGTCGTGCGTCACCACGATCGCATCGCCGTCGATGGCGATCGCGTCGACGCGGCGCTGCTGGCTGAAGACCTGCCACATCTTGTGGCTCTTGGTCAGGCCGGTGCCGATGTCGTTGTCGGTCGGCGCGCGCCAGAAATCGGGGGCGCCGCCGGTCAGCAGCGTCGTGGCACCGCGGGCATAGCGCCGCACCAGCCCGGTCGCCTTGTCGACCTCCAGCACCGCATCGCCCGCGCGGAGCGCCAGCGTGTCACCGGCATCGACCGGGGTGGCGGCGGCGGTGAACGCCGGCTGTGCGCGCGGTGGCGACAGCGCGAACTGCTCCCACGCCACGACATGGCCGGCGGGGACCAGCGGGATCGCCCCCCTGCCCGCCCGCGCGCGCAGCACCAGCATCCGCTCCGCCGCCGGATCGCGCGGGGCCGGCAGCGCGATCGACAGCGGCGCGCGTGCGCCTGCCGCGACCGCCGGTGTCGTCAGTGTGCCGGTCGCGACCTCGCGCCCATCCTCCAGCAGCGCATAGTCGAGGGTGAAGCGCGACAGGTCGATATGGTCGTGGCGGTTGATGACGCGGTAGCCATCGCCGGCGCGTTCGAACGCGATCGGGGCATAGACCTTGGCCAGTTCGTGATATTCGGGGTCGGGGACACGGTCGGCACCGATCACGCCGTCGCCGACCGGGCTGTCGTCGCCATCCTTCACGAAATCGCGGCCCTGCGCCCAATAGTCGCGGCCTTGCGCGTCCTTGCGCAGGATCGTCTGGTCCACCCAGTCCCAGACGAACCCGCCCTGCAATTTGCGGTGGGCGTGGATGACGTCCCAATAGTCCTGGAAATTGCCCAGGCTGTTGCCCATCGCATGGGCATATTCGCACAGGATCAGCGGCTGCGTATATTCGGGCCGCTCGGCATAATCGACCAGCTTTTCGATATCGTCGTACATCGGCGCAAAGATATCGACATAGGGGTTGGTCGGGTGGCGCCACCCGCTCATGCTGTGCCCCAGAAAGCTGACGAGCCGGGTCGTGTCGCGCGCCTTTACCCAGCGTGCCGCCGCTTCGAAGCTGGAGCCGATGCCGGTTTCGTTGCCCAGCGACCAGAAGATGATGGAGGGATGGTTCTTGTCGCGTTCGACCATGCGCTCCACCCGGTCGAGATGCGCGGCCTTCCATTCGGGCTTGTAGCCGAGCAGCGTGCCTTCGACATCGCCGCTCTGCTGCGCCTGGCTCAGATAGCCGTGGCTCTCGATATTGGCCTCGTCCATCAGGTACAGCCCGACCCGGTCGGCAAGGTCGTAGATGCGCGGATCGTTGGGATAATGCGACAGGCGCAGCGCGTTGACGTTCGCCGCCTTCATCAGTTCGAGGTCGCGCAGCAGCGTCGCGTCGGACACGATGCGAAAGGTGCGCGGGTCGTGTTCGTGGCGGTTGACGCCGCGGATCGTGATCCGGCGGCCGTTCACCCGCACCTCGCCATCGACGACCGCGACGGTGCGGAAACCGATGCGCCGCTGCGTCGCCTCGACCACCCGTCCATGCGCATCGATCAGTTCGAGGAGGAGCGTGTAGAGGTCGGGCGTCTCCGCGCTCCACGGCCGTATCGCGGGCAGGGTGGCGTCGAAGCGCACCGCGCGCGCCGTATCGGGGGTGCCCTCGCGCACCAGCAGCGTGCGGTCGCCGTCCAGCAGCCGTGCGCGCACCCGCATTCCGGCCGCCGCCTTGCCGCCCAGCGCCACGGTCAGGTTCAGCGTCCCGTCGCGATAGCCGTTGGCCAGTCCCGCGCGCACATCGATGTCGCGGACATGGGTGGCGGGCGCGGCGTACAGCGTCACGCTGCGCTCGATCCCGTTGACCCGCCAGAAATCCTGATCCTCCAGATAGCTGCCATCGGCATAGCGATAGAGTTCGATCGCGACCGTATTGGCCCCGGTGCGCATCGCGGACGTGACGTCGAATTCGGCGGGCAGCTTGGAGTCTTCCGAATAGCCGATCCGCTGGCCATTGACCCACAGATAATAGGCCGCGCCCGCCGCACCGATCGTCAGCAGCAGCCGCCGCCCGGCAAAGTGCGCAGGCACCATCACCGTGCGCCGGTACGATCCGACCTCGTTCAGCCGGTGGTCGATGCGGGGCTGGTCCATCGGAAAGGGATAGCCGCTGCCGACGAACACCGGCGTCCCCTGCCCCTCCGCCTGCAAAATGCCCGGCACCGCGACGGTGCCCCAGCGGCTGACATCGTACTCGGGCCGCTCGAACCCCACCGGCCGTGCCTCCGGCGTGGGGGAATGGTGGAACCGCCACGGCCCGTCGAGCGAGAGGTGATAGCGCGAGGCGTGCGCGTCGCCACGCTGCGCCAGCGCCACCGTTTCATATCCGTCGAAGGTCGCGTGCATCGGTTCGGCACCGATGCGGATCACCTCGGGCCGTTCCCATTCCGCCGGGGGCGTAGGCGCAGCGGTCTGCGCGGTCGCGACCGCCATCGCCCAGGGGGACACCAGCAGGGCAAGCGCGACGCGACCGATCATGTGTACTTCTTTCCGTGCATGCGGCGGCCGGAGCATACGCCCCGGCCGCCCGTTCGTCAGAACTCCGCCGACAGCCCGACGAAGAAGGTCCGGCCCGCGACGTCATACACGCCCGGATAGGTGTTGCCGTTGCCGAACGATGCCAGCACGCCCTGCGCGATCGCCGGCGGATCGCGGTCGAGCAGGTTGTTGACGCCGATGCGCAGCGTCACGTCGTCCAGCACGCTGGCACTGGCCGCCAGGTCGAAATAATTGGCGACCGGCAGGCGCGCATTGACCTTGTAGGTCGATCCCTGAAGGAACGGATCGGTCGTGTTGAACGACAGGTCGGTCGCGCCGATGTAGCGCCAGTTGAGCGAGATCGACCCCTTGTCGTCGAGCGAGGTCCAGGTGAAGCGCGCCTGGTGCCGCCATTCGGGGCTGGGCTGGCCGCAGGTGCCGCCATACAGGCCCTTGCAGTCATATTTGCCGAGACCCGTCAGCGGTTCGGTGGTCAGGTTACGCAGCCACGTGCCCACCATGTTCGCACCGAACCGGCCGATCGCGGTATCGAACGCATAGCTGGCCGCAACGTCGAGGCCGCTGGTGCCGAGCGACCCGGTATTCTGCGTGGTCGAGGTGACATAGCCCGCCGTCGCCGCATCGCCGCCGAACAGCACGCCGTTGCGCGGATTGCGGTTGAACAGCGAACAGAAGAACGGATCGCCGGTCGCGATGCACTGGCTGATCGTCAGCGACACCGGGATGACGCCGATATAGTCCTTCACCTTGATGTTGAAATAATCGACCGACAGCATCAGCCGCTTGGCGAAGCGCGGGGTCAGCACGATGCCGGCGGTATAGGTATCGGCCTCTTCGGGGCGCAGCGCCTGGTTGCCGCCGAAGAACCCGGTGCACTGTTCGCTGGGGCATTCGATGATCTTGCCGTACTGCGCGGCGGTGACGCCGGTGCGCTGGCACTGCTGGAAGGTCGCGGCCGGATTGGTGCCCGAACACGGGTCCTGCGTCGTCACGTTGCCGGGGCTTTGCGCACCGAACAGTTCGGAGATGTTGGGCGCACGGATGGCGCGGTTATAGCCGCCGCGCAGCCGCAGGTCGGCCGACGGTGCCCATGCGATCTCACCCTTGTAGGTCGAAATCCCCTTGCCGGTGGTGCTGTACTTCGAGAAGCGATAGCCGCCGGTCAGCGACAATTCGTCGAAGAACGGGCGATCCTCGACGATCGGCACGCGGATTTCAGTGAACCCTTCGGTCACGTTGAACGCGCCGGAGATTTCCTTCGTCCCCTTGGCGATCGCCAGCGCGTCGGCGCGGAATTCCAGGCTCTCGCGGCGATGCTCGACGCCGAATACCGCACCGATGCCGTTTTCGGCCCAGGGCAGCTTCATGCCGAATTCGCCACCATCGAGGCTGATCGTGCCCGCCAGCACGGTCTCGCGATCCAGCCCCTCGGTGCTGGTCGGCGCATAGACGTAGTTCAGCGCCTCGGCGCTCGGCCCACGGAACTGGAACACGTTCAGCGGCACGCAGCTCGGGTCGCTGCCGTCGATCACCGAACGGCAGGTCGGCACACCGTTGACCAGATCGACCTTCAGCGCGCGGTTGGCGCGGGCCGGGTCGATGTCGTTCTGGTAGGTTTCGTTGAAGATCACGGTCGAGAACAGCGCGTTCGCGTCATAGCGCACGCCGGGCGCGATCTGCCCCTTCACCCCGCCGGTCACGCGGTAATCGGTATGGCGCAGGTCGTCGCGGCGCGGCTGTGCCGGTGCCGCCACCGGGCGATAGCCGATATAGACGTCCTGCGTGACGTTCGTCCCCGCCGCCGCCGCGCCGCACAGCAATGTCGCCTGCTGCGCGCTCATCAGCGGGTTGTTGCAGTTGATCGAATAGGGATAGCCCTGGAACAGCGCCGAGGGAGCGATCTGCGAATTGGTGCGATCGTCCATGAACATGAAGCTGCCATAGATTTCGGCCGCCGGGTTCACCTGATATTTCGCAAAGGCACCGGCGGTGAAGCGGGTGTCGTTACGCTGGAAATAGTTCAGCGGCGCGTAATTGTAGCGGAAGCTGGGGTTGTACTGGACCCAGGTCTTGTTGCCATCGGTAGTGTTGTTGTACCCGCCGGCCGCGATGCCGTCGCGCAGCGGCACGAACCGGCCGAACTGGTTGTTCGACGACCCGCCGCACGTCAGCGCGGTTGCCGCCGACGGATTGCCGCTGAACACCGGGTCGAGCGCGCAGGCCGACACGTCGCGGTTATACTGCAGGATCGGCCGCACGTCGCGATAGCCGAAATAGGCGGTCACATTGCCGCGATCCTCGGCGAAGTTCGCGCCCATCGCGATATTCGCGTCGAACCGCTGTCCGTCGACCGGGCTGCTGAGCGCCGGGGTGAACCCGGCGGCGCGCACGCGGTCGCGGTACCCGGCATTGTCGTTGTGGTGCGCCGAAAACCCGTATTGCACGTCGGTCTTCACGCCGTTCAGATTGTCGCGCAGCACGAAGTTGATGACGCCCGACACCGCGTCCGACCCGTAGACGGCCGATGCGCCGCCGCTCATCACGTCGACCCGCTGGATCATGAACGACGGGATGAAGTTCAGGTCGGTCGCCTGGATCGGCAACAGCCGCTGGCCGTTGACCAGCACGAGGTTGCGGTTGCTGCCAAGGTTGCGCAGATTGACCCTGGCCGTGCCGTCCGACCCGTTCGACACATTCTCGTTCGAATCGGCGGTGATCTGCGGCAGGCGGTTCAGGACGCTTTCGATGTTCGTCGCGCCCTGCAGCTTGATTTCGGCGGCGTCGACGGTCGTGATCGGGCTGTTGCTCTTGGCACCGGGCTGCGCGATGCGCGAACCGGTCACGGTGATGGTATCGTCACCGGGCGCCGATGCGTCCCCCGCGACCTGCCCCCCGGTCGTCGCCTGCGCCAGCGCGGGCAGCGCATTCCCCAAAACCAGCGCGGTCACCGCAGCGGATGCCAGCAATCTCGTCGTACGTCGCATCGTCACCCCCATGATTGTCGGGCAAGAATGCCATAACCCAACGCGATGCTCAAATATATTATACGATATCCATGCATAAAAAGTGCAACATGGGGTCGTGGTGTGTGGCTTCATTGCGCTAAGTTGCGGCAAAAGAGGCGGAATCGGTCGTCGGGGCTGTTGGCGGAAAATACATACCCGTTCGCCCTGAGGTGCCACTGAGCTTGTCGAAGGGGCGTATCGAAGGACCGCCAAGGGTGCTTCGATACGGGTCTTCGACAAGCTCAGCCCCTACTCAGCACGAACGAAGGGGTGGGACGCCAACGTCACAGGGCGGCGGCGTTACGCCGCGTCGCCGCCGTCGTTGGCGAATTCGCGGCGCAGGTCGAGCACGGTCTGTTCGATATGCGCGTACATCCGCGCGCTGACTGCCGCCGCATCGCGCGCTAGCCAGCATTCGAGCAGCCGGGCATGTTCGTCGTTCGCGCGCTGGTCGCGGCCCAGCGGTTCGAGGTGGCGGCGGACATAGCGTTCGCCCAGCACATGCAACCGCTCCAGCATCGTCGTCGTGATCGTCTGGCGCGACGGCCGCAGCAGCGCCAGGTGAAACGCGCGGTTGAACGCGCCCACGCCGTCGCCATGCGCGTTGGTCACCTCGTCCAGCTGCGCCAGCGTGGCGATCGCCAGCGTCCGCTCACCCTCGGTCGCGCGCATCGCCGCGACGCCGGCGACCTCCGGCTCCAGCTTCAGGCGCAGGGCATAGACCTCCTCCGCCTCATCGATGGTCAGGTCACGGACGAAATAGCCGCGATTGGCGCGCGATCGCACCAGCCCTTCCTGTTCCAGCCTCGTCAGCGCCTCGCGCAGCGGGATCTTGCTGACGCCCAGTTCGGCGGCCAGCGCATCCTGCCGGATCGCGCGGTCGGCATCCAGCTGTCCGGCAAGGATGCGGTCGCGCAGCAGGTCGACCAGCTGTTCGGAAAGGTTGCGGACGACGATAGCGGTCATGCGGAAAGTCCCGGTGCACGGTGGTATACCGTGTCCGAACACCTACTCCCCCTGTCCGCCAGCGCAACCATCGCTTGGACTTCCTTTGGAAATTGGCGGAAGTGCCCGAGCATGATGACTTCAGGCGTACCCGTTCGTCCTGAGTAGCCACTGAGCGAAGTCGAAGGGGCGTATCGAAGGACCGCCACAAGTGCTTCGATACGGGTCTTCGACAAGCTCAGCCCCTACTCAGCACAAACGGGTGGGGCGCATGTCGTCCCACTCTACCGAAATCGATCGAGGGTGAAGGGCGACAGGTCGAACGGCGGCGGGGCGTCGTGCAGCAGCGCGGCGAGCGCCTCGCCGCTGGTCGCCGCCAGCGTCAGACCCAGATGCTGGTGCCCGAACGCATAGGCGACCGCGCCGCGCCGCCCGATCGCGGGCAGGTAATCGGGCAGCGTCGGCCGCGCGCCCATCCACGGTTCGACCGGCGGTGCGAGCGACAGGCCAAGGGCAGCGACATGAGCGCGGATGCGCGCCGATTTGCGCGGATCAGGAGCCATGTCGGCGCGGGCGAATTCGACGATGCTCGCCGCGCGCAGCCGGTCGGCGAAGCGGGTGACGATCATCGAGCGGTCCTCGAACACCACCGGCGGCAGGTCGGCGGGCCAGTCGCCGGGATCGCCCTCGACATGATAGCCGCGCTCGGCGATCAGCGGCGCGGTGAGGCCTACGGCCTTGACCAGCGCGGCCGATGCCGCCCCGGCGGCGACCACCGCCACCGCCGCCTCGATCGGTGCGCCCTGCTCCAGCACGACGCGCGCGCCGCCGTCCGCCTCCACGATCGCGCTGGCGCGGGTGCGGATCATCGTGCCGCCGCTCGCCACGAACTGCCCGAGCAGCGCGGTGCCCAGCGCGGCGGTATCGACGATCTGTCCGCTGCCTTCGAAGCGGATCGCGCCGGCGATCGGCACCGTGGTCAGCGCCTGAAGCCGGGCCAGCTCGTCGGGCGTTGCCGGGCGACAGGTCGCGGTGCCGGTATCGGCCGCAGCCCACGCCGCTTGGCCCCGCGCGGCGCTCTCGGGCGTTTCCCACACCACGAAATGCCCCGCGACGCGCAACAGGTCGCCCCGCCCGGCCGCCGCCAGCACCCGCTGCCACGCCGGAATCGCGGTCGCCAGCATCGCGGACAGCGCCACTTTCCCGCGCGCGAACCGTGCCGGGGCGGCGGCGCGGAGCAGCCGCAGCGTGAAGGGCAGCCATGTCCGGATCGCCCGTGGCGGCAGCGCCAGCGCACCGCCGCGCGAGAACAGCCGCCGGGGCACACTCGTCACCGTCGCCAGCGACGCGAGCGGTTCGACCTGTTCGACCGCGATATGCCCGGCATTGCCCCATGACGCGCCGCGCCATGGCGCATCGGGCGCGACGATCGTCACCTGTGTGCCGCGTCGTTGCAGCGCCAGCGCGACGTTCAGTGCGACCACGCCGTCGCCGATGACGATCGCCGTCGCCGTCACGCGCGCGCCCGCACCATGCTGCGCGTCCGGCCATAGAGCAGGTAGAAGGCGATCCCCGCGACATTCCACAGCGCGAACCGCTCCAGCGTGTGTACCGGCAGGCTGACCAGCAGATAGAGGCAGCCCAGGATCGCCAGCGTGCCGACGACGAACGGCGCGGGACAGCGGAACACGCGTTGCAGGTCGGGCGCGCGGCGGCGCAGGATCATCATGCACGCCGCGACCGCGATGAACGCCAGCAGCGTGCCGGCATTGGCCAGCTCGGCAATCTCGTCGAGGCGGAAGAAGCCGGCGACGGCGGCGACGAACACCCCGGTCACCATCGTCACCAGCGCGGGCGATCCGGTACGCGCCGACACCCGGCTGAGCGAACGCGGCAACAGCCCGTCGCGCGACATGACGAAGAAGATGCGGCTCTGCCCGTACATCATCACCAGGATGACCGAGGGGAGCGCGATCAGCGCCGCCAGCCCGATCGCCCACGCGGCAAAGGGATGCTGGAGCGTGCGCAGTACATAGGCCAGCGGCTCGGCCGAGCGGCCCAGATCGATATAGCTGACCGCGCCGATCGCCGCGACCGCGACACCCATGTAGATCGCGGTGCACGCCGCCATCGACCCGATGATGCCGATGGTCAGGTCGCGCCCCGGATTGCGCGCCTCCTCCGCCGAGGTCGCGACCGCATCGAACCCGTAAAAGGCGAAGAACACGATCGCGGCGGCGGCCATCACCCCGCGCGTCGCCCCGCCCTGCACCTGGCTGCCAAAGCCGTAGGGCATGAACGGTTCGAAATTGCCGCCGTTGAACGCGGGCAATGCGACGACGACGAACACCGCCAGCGCCACCATCTTGATCGCGACCAGCACGATGTTGAGCGTCGCACTCTCCCGCGTGCCCGCCACCAGCATCCCCGCGATGCCGAGCGCGACGAGCACGGCGGGCAGGTTCACGATGCCCCCGCCATGCGGCCCCGACAACAGCATCGCGGGCAGGTGGACGCCCGCACTCTGCAACCATCCGACCAGATAGGCCGACCACCCGACCGCGACCGTCGAACAGGCGAGCGAATATTCGAGGATCAGGCTCCACCCGACGATCCACGCGACACTCTCGCCGATCACCGAATAGCTGTAGGTGTAGGCACTGCCCGCCGTGGGGATCAGCGTGGCCATTTCGGCATAGGCGAGCGCGGCGCAGGCGCACACCGCCCCGGCGATCGCGAACGACAGGATGACGGCCGGCCCGGCGCGATCCGCACCAACACCGGTCAGCGTATAGATGCCGGTGCCGACGATCGCACCGATGCCGAGCGCAATCAGGTGCGGCCAGCTCAGCGTCTTGCGCAGTTTGCGATCCGGTTCGGCCTCGTTCGCGTCGAGGGGCTTGAGCGGTCCCAGTAATCCTCGTGCCATGCGCCCCTCCTGTTTGTCGTTATGGCGTCGTCATACCACCGTGAAGCCGGCGAAGAACGGGTCTTCGCGGTCGATCCAGATCGTGTTGAAGCCGGTCGCGATCGCCGACCCTTCGATCGACGGCACGATCGCCGCCTGCTCGCCGATTATCGCCGCGCCCTCGACCCGGCCGACGAAGCGGCTGCCGATATAGCTTTCGTGGACGAAGGTATCGCCGACGCTCAGCCGCCCGGTCGCCGCCAGATGGGCGAGACGTGCCGAGGTGCCGGTGCCGCACGGGCTGCGGTCGATCGCGCGTTCGCCGTAGAAGACCGCGTTGCGCCCGTCCGCGCCGTCGCCCCTCGGCTTGTCCGCCCACAGCACATGGCTGACCCCGCGGATCGTCGGCTCCAGCGGATGGACCGGTTCGTAGACGCCGCGCACCAGTTCGCGGATCGTGCGGCTCAGCTCGACGATCCGCGCCGCGCCCAGATCATCGAGGCCGGTATAGGCACCCTGCGGTTCGATGATCGCGTAATAATTGCCGCCATAGGCGACGTTGATCGACAGCGGCCCGAACCCCGGCACGTCGATCTCCAGCCCCTGCCGCGCCAGATAGGCGGGGACGTTGCGGATTTTTACCGAGCGGACGCGGTTGCCGTCGGCCACGTAGTCGATCTCGATCACCCCGGCCGGCACCTCGACGCGCAGGCGGCCGGGTTCGCGCGGGGTAATCAGGCCGTGTTCCAGCCCGAAGGTAATCATCCCGACCGTCCCGTGCCCGCACATCGGCAGGCAGCCGGACGTTTCGATGAACAGGATCGCCGCATCCGCATCGCCGCACGGCGGGTACAGGAACCCGCCCGACATCATGTCGTGCCCGCGCGGCTCGAAGCACAGGCCGGTGCGGATCCAGTCGAAGCGGGCGAGGAAGTCCTGCCGCCGCTCCGCCATGGTGGCACCCCGCAACAGCGGCGCGCCCCCGGCCACCAGGCGGACGGGATTGCCCGCCGTGTGGCCGTCGATGCAGAAGAAGGTGTGCCGCATCAGGCCGCCGCCGTCTCCAGGGGTGCCGTCTTCAGCACCGGCCGCGTCGCCGCGCATTTCTCGACCATCGCGATCACCTCGGCCCGGCGTGCGCCTTCCAGCGGCAGGCGCGGTAGGCGGACGCGTTCCGACCCGCGGCCCATGATCTCCTCGGCCAGCTTGATCGACTGCACCAGGTCATGTTCGGCATCGAGGTGGAGCAGCGGCATGAACCAGCGATAGATGCGCCGCGCCTCTTCCCAGTCGCCGCGATAGACCGCCGCGATCAGCGCGACCGATTCCTGCGGGAACGCGCTGGTCAGGCCAGACACCCAACCGCTGGCCCCCAGCAACATGCCCTCCAGCGCCACGTCGTCGAGGCCGGCCATCACGACATAGCGGTCGCCGAAGCGGTTGATGACGTCGGTGAAGCGGCGCGGATCGGGCGCGCTTTCCTTGACCGCGACGATGTTCTTCACCGGCTCCAGCAGTTCGAGCGTCGCGAAATCGACCGACACCCGGTACGCCGGCGGGTTGTTGTAGAGCATGATCGGCAGGCCGGTCGCCTCCGCCACGGTGCGGAAATGCGTCGCCAGTTCGTTGGGCGTCGGCACATAGACCATGGCGGGCAGCAGCATCAGCGCGTCGACGCCGATATCCTCGACCTCCTTTGCAAAGGCCGCCGCGCGGTGGGTGGTGAATTCCGACACACCGCACACCAGCGGCACGCGCCCGCCGACCGCCTCGACGCCGGCGCGCAGCACGGCATGCTTTTCCGCGACGTCGAGCGAGTTGTTCTCACCACAGGTGCCGAGCAGGATCAGCCCGTCGACGCCGTCCTCGACCAGCGCGACCAGCCCGCGCTGCGTGGCATCGATATCGACCGACCCGTCCGGCGCGAACTGCGTCGTCGCCGCAGGATAGACGCCCGTCCACATGCTCGAACCAGAAACCACATCAACCTCCATAACTAGCGCCGATCGTATACGATATAAAAGTGGCGCTCGCAATCGAATTCGAGTGCGTGGTGATCGTGTCAGCGTAGGTCGGGATTGCTGCGGTGCATAGCAGTAGTGCGGGGAGCCGGTCAGACCGATCGGTTTCCGTTCGCGTCTGGTACGCCTTCGCGCGCCAGTATGCTGCGAGGATAGGCCCACAGGCCTGCAAGACAAAGGGCGGCAGTTACCGCGATCATGTAGAGATACGGCGTGATGCCGAGCCCCGAAGCCCAGGCGATCCCGGCAACAGCAAGCGCCAGCGCCGGTGTCGACAGCAGCGCCGCGCGCAACCAGCGCAGCGGGCCGGGCCGGTAGCTCAAAAGCGCCGATGTCCAGGGCAATGGTACCGCCAGGATGAGCCAGTAGAGCGGATTGACCTTCACGTCGGTATGCGACCCAGGCAGCAGGATGGTGGTGATACCCACCATGGACGGCACGATGGCGAACACCGCGATCGCGACGGCCCATCCGGTCCAGCGGTCTCTCTTTAGACGCTGCGCATAATTGTCTATCATGCGTTCCCTTTCTCTTTGTCCGCGATCACCCACACGATCAGCTCACGGATGAGACCGCCGTCTGCGCTGCTTACCACCCCCAGCACGCCCCCCGCACCGTCCAGCAGGCGCTGGCGTACCACCTTGTTGATCATTCGGGTGCCCAGCTTCACGCCGTTAATGCCCATCGCTGCGCTCAACTCGGCGCGAGCGGCGCGGGTCAAAGATCTAGCCGCAAGGTCTCCAGCCTTGACGCCGGTCTTGCTCAGCGCCGCGCCTGTCTTCGCGACGCCGACAAGCCCCCCTGCTGCCCCGACCAAACCGATCGCGTCGGCCCCTCGCATCGACCAGATATAGACCGGGCTTTTGTCGAGGGTTTCGTTGATGTCGCTCCGGCCACGGCGCGCATTGTTGACGCGGTAGACCGACGCCATGCACTGCCCGCTGCCCGCCAATGCGCCGGCATACAGCACGATGGTGGCACCAACCGTCAAGCCGCCGGTGAATGGTGCGAGCGCGCCCGTGCCAACCACGCCGATCCAACCGACCACTGCCCCGGCGCAATTCAGACCGAGCGAACGCCATTCGCTCGGCGGCACGCTGCTCGCGTTCCGGTTAGGTATTCGCGAAACCGGTGCTGGCATCGTCGGACGCGACGGAACCCCGCCCGGCCAGACGCCTGCCAACGGCTGAGATCCCTGCCGCATCACGCTCCACCCAGCCTGACGCTGCCCGGCGGTCAGCGACGGCACCCGATCCGGTCGCAATCGCTGGAAATATGCCGGGTTGATCTGTCGCTCGCGCAATTCGAACAGGATGGACCCGCCCGAACCGCCGACTGCACGCAGCTTTTCGATCCGACCGCGGTGGCGCAGCAGCACGCCCATCCCGCGCGTTTCGGGCACACTGTCGACCACCCTTACCAATGCCGCACGATTGATCGGATCGGTCGCAAGACGTTCCGGTTGTGGCCGCAAACCCATCTCCGTCTCCCATCGGTATGGCTGTGCCGTTCCCGAGTTCAGCATGTGATCTGACACGTCAACGCCGTTCAGCCGCACTCGTGCCAATGTCCGACCATAATGATCGCAGCCGCGCCGCTCGATCGTCGCCAGCCCCCGCGCGATTACCGCCACCCCGGATGCAACCGGGTCACCCGCAACGCCCCGCTGGCCGCGTCGGGAGTGGCTGGGCATCTCCGGCGCATCGATACCGAAGAGACGGATAGCCGTCATGTATGGCTGAGAGCGCCTCGCTGTTCGATCCCGATCATGAGGGTGGGCGGGCCTGTCGTCCGTTTTGACTATCCCCTAATCAGGAAGCCCCACGCACACCAAAACGGCGCGGTGGTTACCCACCGCGCCGTCGGTCGTTCGACGATTCCGCTCCGCCCGATGCCGGACGGCGCAGGAAGACGCCTTACTTCTTTGCCTGGCCCGAGGCGCCCGAGACGGCCGAACCGGCCGACTTCAGGTCCTTGCCGGCACCGTTCACGGTATTGCACGCACCGAGCGATACCGAAGCGGCGAGCACCAGCCCGAGGGCGATCTTCTTGGTCATGTCATTTCTCCCTTGCAGTAGGAACCGGGTGCGGCGGGCCAGATACGCCGGCCCGCCGCTTGTACATTCAGCGTAACCGACGACGGGTTGCCGTGGTTGCACCGAAACCTGCGGCCGCCGCACCGATCAGCAGTGCGAAGACGAGGATGAACGACGTGCCGGCGGCAGCGCCTGCGGCCTTGTCGGTCGCCGACTTGGCGGTCGCGACGGCGTCGTTCTTGGTCTGGACGAACTGTGCTTTGGCGCGCGTCACCTGGGCCTGCGCCTCCGGACGGCTGATCTTGCGCTGGGCGGCGACCACATCGACGATGCGGCTTTCGGCCTGCTGGCCCTCGGCACCGCCACGGGCGAGCGCGGGGAGCTGCTTGGCGATTTCGGCCTGCGCCTGTTCCGGGGTCATCTGCGCCGGATCATTCGGCGCGTCCGACAGATACTGTGCGGCTTCGCTGCGCACGTCGCGCGCTGCTTCCTTCACGTCGCCGGCATCGACACCCGCGGCCGAGGCAGCGGCAGGCGCGACCGAGGCTGCGGCACCGACTGCGCTGCCCGCCGTACCGGCAACCGCACCGACCGTGCGGAACGCGCCGCCGATGATGCCACCGACCGCCGAGGTCAGCAGGTACAGCGTCAGGATCAACGTGACGCCCCACACGACCAGCCCGTGGACCAGCGCGTCGAAGCGTTCATGCACGCCCGCGACCCGTGCGGCGGCATAGCCACCCGCACCCAGCGCGATGACGGTGGTGATGAGCCAGTAGATGCCCGCACCGATGCCGAACCCGGCCGCCCCCGGCGTGGTACCGTCGACCGGATCGACCATCGTCAGCCCGATGCCGGCGCCGAGGATGCCCAGCACCAGCTGGATCGCGACGGCCAGCACGACGCCGGCAAAGATCGCGCCCCACGACAGCCGGGTCGCGGTCTTGCCGATATGCGTCTCGTCGATCGGCCCAAGGCCGTTGGTAACATTGTGAACCATGATGTCTCCTGTTGAACTCCTGAGGGTCGGGGCGCTGGATCAGCGCTCTCCCTTCCCATCATCCCCTGCTGCGTCCGGCTTCGTGGCGTCCGGCGCTTGTTTCTGTTTGGCCCCGTCGCGGCGGGCGGTGTCGTCGCCGATCAGCGTACCGATCGCCTCCAGCACCGACGCCTTCGCCTTCGCGGCGGCCTTTGCCTGCTCTTCGGAAGAGCGCTTCTTGTCTTGTGTCATGGTGCGGCCTCCTGTTCCGTTGGCCGGTCGAGCGTGTCGCCATCGAAGCCCCGGGCCCGTGCCCAGGCGACGGCGGCGATGCGGCGATTGACCCCGATCTTGGCATAGATGCGCGCGACATGGTTGCGCACGGTGTTGCTCGCGACGTCCAGCGTCCGCGCGATCGTCTTGTCGTCATATCCCCGACAGATCAGCGCCAGCACCTCGCGTTCGCGCGGGGTCAGGTCGTCGAGGCCGGGGCCGTCGTTCGCCGCCTGCGGCGTGCGCAACCGGGCAAGTTTTTCCATGATCGACCGGCTGAACCAGCTGGTGTCCTTCATCACCGCCTCGATCGCCTCGACCAGTTCCAGCTCGGTCGCCTTGCGCTGGGTGATGTCCTGAAACGCCCACAGCACGCACGCATCCTTGCCCAGACGGATCGCCTCGGTCGAAATCAGGCAGTCGATCATCGCGCCGTCGCGCGCGAAAATCCGCGCCTCGTGCCCGCGCAGGTCGTGGCCGGCATCGATCGCCCGTTCGATGCCATGGCGGATTTCGCTGCTTTCCCACAATTCGACCTCGCCCAGCGGGCGGCCGATGATCTCGTCGGCAGAATAGCCGGTCATCGCGGTGAAGCTGGCATTCACCTCGCACAGCAGATGCCCGTCGCGCGCGCCGATCGCCATCGGCACCGGTGCCAGCTGGAACATCCGGGTGAAACGGTCCTCGCTGTGGTGCAGCGCGGCCTGTGCGGTGCGGCGCGGCTCGAGGTCGGCGAAGGTGAACAACATGCACGGCTGTTCGCCCATGTCGATCGGCTGTCCGGCGACGATGACCAGCCTGGTCCCGCCGTCGGGCAGTTCCAGTTCGGCCTCCATCTGCGGAATGGTGCGCCCTTCGCCCAGGCGTTCCTTGGCCAGATCGCGCCGATCGCCCAGGCGCAGCACGTCGATGTCGTACACCGTCTTCGACAGCACCTGATCCCGGTCGAACCCGGTCATGTCGAGGAACCCTTGATTGACTTTTACGTAGCGCAGGTCGCTCAGGCGGCAGATGACGGCGGGCGCGGGGTTGGCGTTGAACGATTGTTCGAACCGGTCCTCCGCCTCGTACCGTGCCGACACGTCCTGGATGATGAGCACCAGACAGGCCGGTTCGCCATCGTCGCTGTCGTTCAGGACAAGGCTGCGCACCTGATGGACCCAGCGCGGTTCGTCTTCGCCCGCGACGGTCACTTCGACCACCACTTCGGAAAAACGGTCGCCCGCCACCACCCGCTCGAGCGGATAGTCATCCGCTTCGAGACGGTGGTTGTTGCGATACCGCAGCTGAAACCGCGACCGATATTCCTCGACCGTCTCGCCCAGTTCGGCGAGGTCGCCGACCCCGTGCATCGACAGCGCGGCATCGTTCGCCCAGAGCAGGCTCTGGTCGGGATCGATCAGGATCACCCCTTCGTCGAGGCCCGCGACGATCTGGCGCAGGTGGCGCAGGTCGGCGGTCTCGCGCAGGGATTTGAACGCAGCCTCGTCCATCGTGCGATCAGCCGCGACGCCCGTGCAGCAGCCAGGCGAGGCCATAGCCGATGATGGCGGCACCGGCGGCCCACAGCAGCGGGTTGTCCTCGACGGTGTGCTGCGCGACCTTGCCACCGTGCTGTGCGCGGTCGGCGACCTGGCGGTCGGCGGTCTTCAGCTTCGCACGGGCTTCGTCGGCCATTGCGGGCGCGCTGTCGATCGCATCCTCGATGATCTCGCGGACGCGGCCATAGCTATGCTGCGCGCCGCCCGCGATCTGATCGACCACGCCGTCGACCTGCAGGCCGCGATGGTCGACGACATCGCCGACGGTCTTTTCGACCTTGCCGGTGGCGTAGCGGACGCCGCCTTCGAATTCATCCTTGTTCATGATGCTTTCCTTTCCGAATGGAGGATCAGGGGAGGACGTTGCAGCCTGCGGCGGCCTTGCCGACCGCCAGCGCGATCGCCGGGTCCTTGATCTCGCCCGCCACGCGCACGAGGTCGCCGACCGTCAGCGCGGCCGGGTTGGGATCGTCTTTCTTGTACGCGGCGGCGGCACGGCCGAGCTGCTGCAGCTGGCCGAGCGACAGGTCGCCCTGCAGGCGCGTGCCGACGCAATCGGCGCGCTGCGCGTCCAGCCCATAGCGCTGGAGTCCGGTCGAGATACGGGTGGCAGGCGCGGCGCAGGCGCCCAGCGCAAGCGTGCCGAGCAGGGTAATCGCAACTGCCTTCATGGACCGGTCTCCCACGACACGGCCGCAGGGGCGCGACCGGTCAGGGCGCATCAACCGACCGGAAGGACTAGCGTTCCTGGTATCTTTGCGGGATTACCTAGTCCGAAAGTACCATCACGATCAGGGCCGCCTGTTCGGCGTACAGTCGCGACATGCGCAAATGAATCGCGCGTATTTCTATTTCGGTGGTATTTTCAGCGAGTTGCCGATGTACTTCCGACCGGCCGATCAGATAGGTGCGCTCCTCCGTCGCGGAGAGAAGCGGGGCGGCGGGACGGGCGGTCAGGGACATGGTGCGATAGTATCGGTACGGTATCGTTCCGGCTATCGTGCAGAACTACCTGTCGGCATGGTTGTTCGGCACCTGTTTGCGCCCCGATGTCGCGCCGGCGCGCCCGTGCCCCCGCACAGCCTTCGCGCCTCTCAACCCAAACACAACGTCACCCCGGACTTGATCCGGGGTGACGAGGAGCGTCAGTTTCTGAGCGGCTTGCCCGTCTGCAGCACATGGGTCACGCGGTCCTGCGTACGGGTGTCGCGCATCGCGTCGAGGAACACGCGGCGTTCCAGTGTCAGCAGCGCGTCTTCGGTCACGACGTCGATGATGTCGGTGTCGCCGCCGGTCAGCACCTCGGCCACGCGGCCCGACACCACTTCGTCATAGGGCGTCGCCAGCCCCTTCGCGCGGAAGCCGCGCACGACGTCGGCAATCGCGATGCGACCGCTTGTCCCCGGCAGGCGATAGACCGGCGGTTCGGGCGGGGCATAGCCCTCGACCAGCGCCAGTGCCTTGGCCTTGGCATCGGCCAGCAACCGGTCGCGGTTCATGGTGATGCCGTCGCGCGCCCGCAGGAAGTGCAGCTCGCGCGCTTCCGCCGCCGACTTGGACACCTTGGCGGTCGAGATCGTCTCGAACGCCACACCCACCGCCGGCATCGGCCCGCGCGGGGTGCCCTTCGCCTTCGCGATCCGGTCGAGCAATTCGCCATGCCCGCCCCATCCGGGGACGAGGCCGGCACCGGCCTCGACCAGCCCCATATAGGTCTCGGCATGCGCCTGGATCGCATCGGCGTGGAGCGAAATCTCGCACCCGCCGCCGAGCGCCATGCCGGCAGGCGCCGCAACCACCGGGAACGGCGCGTATTTCAGCGCCTTGAACGTCGCCTGCCCGCCGGCGATCATCTGCTCGATCTGCTCCCACGCGCCCGACTTCACCGCCCAGAGTGCCAGGAACAGGTTGGCCCCGACCGAGAAATTCGCCGCGTCGGTATAGATCACCAGCGCCTTGAACCGATCGCTCACCACCGCGATCGTCTCGTTCAGCAGCGCGACCACCTTGTCGTCGAGCGCGTTGCTCTTGCCGGTAAATTCGAAGCAGACGACGCCGTCGCCCACGTCCCACAGCGCCGCCGATTCATTGCGCAGAACCGGTTCCGACCGCAGCTTGACGTCGGCGAGCAGCAGCACGCCCTCCCCGCGCACCACATCGGCGTACGCGCCATCCAGCGTCAGATATTGCCGCTTGCCGCCCTCGACCCGGTAGAAGGTCCGGTCGCCCACGGTGTCGAGGATCGGCGGGACGTCGCGCCCCTCGGCGCGCAGCCGGCCGCTGAGCTTCGCCGCGCCGATGCGGTCGATCAGCTCGAACGGCCCATATTTCCAGTTATAGCCGAGCTTCATCGCGTCATCGATGCCGACGATATCGTCGGCCGCCTCACCCACCAGCATCGCGGCATAGGGCAGCACGCGCCCGAGGATCGCCCAGGCATAATCGCCCGACGGCCCGTCCAGTTCGATCAGCTTGCCCAGATACTTCGCCGCATCGGCGGGCAGGTCGGCCGGCGTCTGCTGTTCGCGATACTCGCCGGTGTCGAGGTCGATCGCATATTTGGTCCGCGTCGCCTTGTCGAAGCGATAGAAGCCGCCCTTGCCCTTGCGGCCGGTGAACCCTTCCGCGATCATCTTGTCGACCAGCGGCATCGGCCGCACCGTGTCGAAATAGGGATCACCCTGCGGCAGCGTCGCGGTCAGGCTCTTGGACAGGAGCGGCATCAGGTCGATGCCGACCAGATCGACCAGTCCGAAAATACCGGTCTTGGGCACGCCCATCGGCCGCCCGCCGATCTGGTCCGCCTGCTCGACGGTAAGCCCCAAATCCATCGCCGCGTTGATCGCGACCGCCAGCCAATAGGTGCCGATACGGTTGGCGATGAAGCCCGGCGTATCCTTCGCCCGCACGATCCGCTTGCCCAGATGCCGGTCGACGAAATCCTCGACCTTGCCCGCCACCGCCGGATCGGTGTCGGTGCCCCGCACGATCTCGATCAGCCGCATATAGCGCGGCGGGTTGAAGAAATGGGTGATGAGGAAATCGGCACGAAACGCCTCGCTCCGCCCCGCCACCAGATGGTCGAGCGGGATGGTCGAGGTGTTGGACGATACCGCCGTACCGGGACGCTTCAGCGCCTCGATCCGGGCATAGAGCGATTGCTTGATATCGAGCCGCTCGACGATCGCCTCGACGATCCAGTCGCATTCGGCGATGCGCTCCAGATGGTCGTCGATATTGCCGGTCTCGACCAGCTTGGCCGCCGATTTCGACATGAACGGCGCAGGGTCCGTCTTGAGCATCCGCGCGACCGCGCCCTTGGCCACCGCGTCACGGTCGGGACCGTCCTTGGCGATATCGAGCAGCAGCACCGGCACCCCGGCATTGGCGACATGCGCGGCGATGCCGGCGCCCATCACCCCTGCGCCGATGACGCAGACCTTGCGGATCGCCGCGTCCATCATGCGCGCTCCAGCACGGTGGCGATGCCCTGTCCGCCGCCGATGCACTGGGTTGCCAGCGCATAGCGACCGCCCTCGCGCGCCAGCAGCGCCGCCGCCTTGCCGACGATCCGCGCGCCCGTAGCACCCAAGGGATGGCCGATCGCGATCGCCCCGCCGTCGAGGTTGATCGCGTCTTGCCTAATGCCAAGGTCGCGGATGCAGGCGATCGCCTGCGCCGCGAACGCCTCGTTGATCTCGACCACATCGATATCGTCGATGGTCAGCCCGGCACGCTCCAGCGCCTTTTTCGACGCGCCGATCGGGCCCAGCCCCATCGTTTCCGGCGCGCAGCCCGAAATGCCAATCGACTTGATCCGGGCAAGGATGGTCAGGCCGTGCTTCGTCGCGAATTCCTCCGACGTGACCAGCACCGCGCTCGCCCCATCGGTCAGCGGCGACGACGTGCCGGCGGTGACCGATCCGTCCTGGCGGAAGGCGGGTTTCAGGCCGGACAGCGCTTCGCTGGTGGTGTCGGGACGGATCGTGCCGTCCTCGCTCACCACGCCGCCCTTGGTCTGGATCGGGATAATCTCGTCGGTCAGCTTACCCGAGCTGCGTGCGGCACCGGCCTTGCGCTGGCTGGCGACGGCGAACGCGTCCTGTTCATCGCGGGTGATCTGATACTGGGTCGCGACATTCTCGGCGGTGTCGCCCATGCCCATATAGGCCCCGGCGCTCTTGGCGGCGAGCGCAGGGTTGGGCAGCGGGTTGTAGCCGCCCATCGGCACCCGGCTCATCGATTCGAGGCCCGCGCAGATGAACGCCTCACCCGCGCCGACCTCGATCTGCCCGGCGGCGATATGGATCGCGCTCATCGACGATCCGCAGAAGCGGTTGACGGTCATGCCGCCGACCGACAGCGGCAAATCGCCCAGCAGCGCCACCATCCGCGCGACGTTGAAGCCCTGTTCCCCTTCGGGAAAGGCGCAGCCCATCACCACGTCCTCGATCAGCGCGGCATCGACCCCGGTGCGCTCGATCAGGCCGCGCACGACCTGCGCCGCCAGATCCTCCGGCCGGACCCGCGCCAGCGCGCCCTTGCCCGCCAGGTGAAAGGGGGAGCGAACATAGCCTGCGATTACGGCCTTCATCGAAGCGATCCTTTCCACGGTCTGCCATGCGTGTCATGGCTATATGCCCTATACGATAGCTATGTTACCTATAGGGTATATGGACGGGGCGCAATGGCCGACAGGGACTAGGGTGATGGACGAGGAACTGAGCGGCATCCACGCCGTCGCCGACACGCTGGGCATCACCCCGCGCACGCTGCGGCTGTACGAGGACAAGGGGCTGATCCACCCGGTGCGCGTCGGCAACAACCGCGCCTACAGCCACCGCGACATCGTGCGGATGCGCCTGATCCTGCGCGGCAAGCGCCTGGGGTTCACCCTGCGCGAGATCCAGGAATTCCTCGACCTCTACAGCAGCGACCCCGGACAGGATGAACAGATGCGGACGCTGGCCGAACGCTGCCGCAGCCGGATCGACGCGCTGAACCTGCAACGCCAGGCGCTGGAGCAGACCGTCGCCGAGCTGGAGGAACTGGAACAGACCGCGCTGGCGCATCGCTGCAAGGGCGGGCGGTAGCGGCGGCGCTCCGGGCAGGATGCGCCATCCGCCCCGATACGTACCCCCGCCTGCGCGGGGGTACGGCCGGAAGGGCGATCTGCCTTCCGCCGCCAATGTGCCCCTTGCGGGATCGGGCGGGACCGCGCACCCTTGGGCGAACCGGGGATGGAGACTATCATGCGCGTACTGTTTGCGACGATCGGGGCCACCATGTTGTGCGCGGGCGCCGCACAGGCACAGGACGGCGCCACCACGCCGGGGGGCAAGGAAGCGCTGACCCTGCTGGTCGACGGGGTGAAGTTCCAGACGGTCGCCGGCAACGGACAGGTGCCGGCCTATGCCGCGTATCTGAAGGCGAAGCTGCTGTCCGCCGGCTTCGCGCCCGCCGAGGTGCAGTTCGTGGCGCTCGGCGAAACCGGCTATCTGACCGCGCGCACGCCGGGGCGCGACCGCAAGGCGAAACCGGTCGTCGTGCTGGCGCATATGGACGTGGTGGCCGCCGATCCGAAGGACTGGACCCGCGATCCGTTCACGCCGGTCGTCGAGAACGGCTATGTCTTCGGGCGGGGCAGTCTCGATAACAAGGCCGGGCTGTCGATGGCGGTCGCCACGCTGATGCAGCTGCGCCGTGCGAAATGGGTGCCGCAGCGCGACGTCGTGCTGGTGCTGACCGGCGACGAGGAAACCACGATGCAGACGACGAAGGCGGCGGCGGCGGCGTTCAAGGATGCCGCGCTGGTGCTCAACGCCGATGCCGGCGGCGGGCAGCTGGGCGACGATGGCAAGCCGGTGGTCTATGCGTTGCAGGCGGCGGAAAAGGTCTATGGCGACTGGCATCTGAGCGTCACCGATCCCGGCGGGCACAGCAGCCGTCCGGGGCCGGACAATGCGATCGTCCATCTGGCGACGGCGGTGACCCGCATCGCCGCCTATCGCTTCCCCCCACAACAGAACGAAATCACGAAGGCGTCGCTGGCGGGCACCGCGACGATGACGCCGGGGCCGCTGGGCGCGGCGATGCGGGCGTTCTCCGCCAATCCCGCCGACACCGCCGCTGCCGACATCCTGTCTGCCGACAAACGCTATATCGGACAGGTCCGCACCACCTGCGTGCCCACCATGTTCAACGGCGGGCATGCGCCGAACGCCCTGCCGCAGCGCGCGGTCGCCAATATCAACTGCCGCATCTTTCCCGGCACCCCGCGCGCCGCTGTCGAGGCGAAACTGGTCGCACTGGCCGCCGATCCGAAGGTCACGGTGCGCTTCAACGACAATGGCACGATCGAGGCCGGCGCCTCCCCGCTTGACCCCAAGGTGCTGGGCGCGGTGAAGGCGGCGGTGGCAAAGCGCGCGCCCGGCCTGCTGGTGGTGCCAGCGCAGGAAGCGGGCGCGACCGATTCGATGCACTTCCGCGCCTATGGCATCCCCAGCTTCGGGGTCGGCGGGGTGTTCATGAAGCCCAGCGACAGCTTCGCCCACGGGCTGAACGAACGCGTGCCGGTGGCGACGTTCGATCCGGGCGTCGCATGGTGGGAATCGCTGCTGAGAACGCTGGGGTAGGCACGCATCACGCCCGCCCCGCCCCGGACTTGATCCGGGGTCCCGCTTCTTCTTGCGCGACGGAAAGCAAGCGCCACCCCGGGTCAAGCCCGGGGCGACGGCCATATATACGGCGGTAAATGCGTTACCCGAACAGCGTAAGCACGCCGCGCGACGGGTCGACCAGCCCTTCGTAGATCATCTTGCACGCGACATAGACGATGACCGCAAGGCCGACATAGGCGACCCAACGATACCGCTCGATCACGCGGGCCAGCACGTTGGCGGCAACACCCATCAGCGCGACCGACAGGATCAGGCCGATGGCAAGGATGCCGGGATGCTCGCGAGCCGCACCGGCAACGGCCAGCACATTGTCGAGGCTCATCGACACGTCGGCGACCGCGACCGCCCAGGCGGCGCTGGCAAAGGTGCGCGGCGCGCGGGCCTTCAGCTCGGCGGCCTCGTCGCCGGCATCGCCGCCTTCCTTCAGCTCGCGCCACATCTTCCACGCGACCCACACCAGCAGCAACCCGCCGGCAAAGACGAGGCCGGTGACCTGCAACAGCTGCGTGACGACCAGCGCAAAGGCGACGCGCAGCACCAGCGCCGCGCCGACGCCGATCAGGATGACCTTGCGCCGCATCTCGGCGGGCAGCCCGGCGGCAAGCGCACCGACGACGATCGCGTTGTCGGCGGCCAGCATGATGTCGATCAACACGACCTGCCCAAAGGCGGCCAGCGCCGACGGGCTGCCGATATTGGCGAAATCGGCGACGATATGGTTCCACAGTTCGTTCATCGGGGCAGCCTATAGCGAGAAAGCGTCACGGAACCAGCGCCGCGCGCACGTTCAGTATACTGGCGTGTCGAACCGGCGGGCGGGGGCGAGGTTCCTTGGTCGCAATACAGCCTGTCGTACCAACCCGCGCCGTGGCAGGATGCGTCATGCTCCGCCTCGCACCGCTTGCCGCCCTCGCCATCGCTGCGCCCGCCCCGGCACAGGACGCGCCGCGCTACGACGTCGCGGAACGGACGCGGGTGCTGGCGTTCGATCCGGCACGGTTCTTTGCCGATACGCCGAAACCGGCGATCGCCATCCGCTATGTCGGCGACGATCGCCGGGTCCCGATCTATGCTATTGCGGTGCGGCGTGGCTGCCGAACCGATCCGGGGTCGGTCGACGCCGACCTCGACTGCGGCCAGCGGCTGATCGCCCGGATGCTCCGCGCGCCTTTTCCCGGCCAACCCGACCGCCCGCGCCTGCGCGGTTATCGCCTGATCGGGACGCTGGAACAGCGCCGCGTTGCCAGCGACGACGAACTGCGCCGGGGACTGGACGGTGCGGGACTGGAATGGGTCGAGGCGGACGTGCGGCGATGCCCGAAGGCGATGGCGCATCTCGCGACGATGGGCACGTTACGCTTCGCCGCGGGAATCGATTTCGACCGGCGCTTGCCGGAAATCATATTGCACGCCGACAGTATCCGATTGGAGATAGGCGATTACCTGCTCAGCCACAGCTATGAAGGCTGGCTGAAGCCCGGCACGGCCGGCGCGTGGGCCGATGCCTTTGCAAAAAGTCTGGAGGGCTGCTGGAAACCGGCCACCGCACCGGTGCCGTGGCAGGCACCGGTGCGGTAGCGTCCCCCCTATTTCCCCCGCGCGCTTACCGTCCGGTCGCGCGTCGCGCGGAATTCGCTGTCGGTCGACCAGTTCGGCCAGACCCGGCCATCGGCCAGGCGACGGCCGAGCGTGTAGAGGATCGTCATGTCGCTCTGCACGCTGCCCGTGTTCCACTTCGGATCATATTGGTCGGCGGGCTGGTGATAGCGGTCGCGGGTATAGGCGTCTTCCAGGGCCTTGCCACGCGCCGCGCCGCCGACCACCAGGTCGCGGCCGGGGCTGTAGGACAGGGCCGGCACGCCGCGCTTGGCGAACGAGAAATGGTCGGAGCGATAGAACAGCCCCGCCTCGGGCCGCGCATCGGGGGTGTAGCGCCGCCCCTCGGTGCCCGCCGTTTCGGTCAGCATCGTCAGCAGGTCGAGTTTGGCGATGCCGTACATGCTGAAGTCACGGGTCTTTTCGCTGCCGAACGGGCCGTCCATGTTGACGACCCCCGCCGTCGTCGCCAGCGGGCGCAGCGGATTGGCGGCGTAATATTCGGACCCCAGCAGCCCCTTTTCCTCCGCCGTCACCGCCAGGAACAGGACCGAGCGGTCGGGCTTCGGCGCGCTGCCATATGCCCGCGCCAGTTCGAGCAACGCGGCGACGCCCGACGCATTGTCGAGCGCGCCGTTATAGATGCGGTCGCCCTTCGCATCGGGCTGTCCGACGCCCAGGTGATCCCAGTGCGCCGAATAGATCACGGTCTCGTCCGGATGCTTCGCGCCCGGCAGGATACCCGCGACATTGTGCGAGGTGATGACCTCTGGCTTCACCGTATAGGCCGCGTCCAGCGTCGCCTTGAGCGGGATGGCGCGGAAATCGGCCTTGCGCGCGGCGGCCTTCGCCGCCTCGAAATCCAGCCCGGCCTGCTTGAACAGATCGGCCGCCAGGTCGCGCTGGATCCAGCCCTCCATCGGCACATGCGACGCGGCGGGGTCCTTGCGCACGATATCGAACATCGTGTTGGTGTTCGAATTCTTGACCGTGGCCCAGCCATAGGAGGCGGGCGCGCTTTCGTGGACGATCAGGACACCCGCCGCGCCCTGCCGCGCCGCTTCCTCGTACTTGTACGTCCAGCGACCGTAATAGGTCATCGCCTTGCCGCCGAAATCGCCCTCGCCCCCGTCGAAATCGGGGTCGTTGATGAGCACGACCATGATCTTGCCTTTAAGGTCGACGCCCTTGAAGTCATCCCAGTTCCGCTCGGGCGCCTTCACGCCGTATCCGACGAACACCAGCGGCGCGTTCGCGATCGCGACCGATGTCTGCCCGGTCATCGCCGCGCGCACCGCGATCTCGCTGCCCTGGGTCAGCGGGCGTTTCGTGCCGGCGGCCGTGATCGACAGCTGCGGCGTGCCGACGATATCGGACTTCAGCAGCGGCACGTCCTGATACCAGCTGCCCTTGTCCCCGGCGGGTTGCAGCCCGGCGGCCTTCATCTGCTGCGCGATATAGGCGATGCTCTTTTCCTCGCCCGGCGTCGCCGGCCCGCGCCCCTCATACGCATCGCTCGCCAGCGTTTCGATATCGCGCGAGATGCGCCGCGTGTCGAAGGTCGGCGCCTTTGGCGCGGGCGCGGCGACGGCGGCGGTCGACAGCAGCAGGGTGGTGAGGATCAGGCGCTTCATCGGGCACGAACTCCAGGCGGATGCAGGGATGCCCGATCGTACCGATGCTGGACCCCGCGCGCAAATCCGCTACCGGTTGCAACAGGATAGGCTGGCGACGCGCTGTCCGGTCGTGGCGACGGACGGAGGGGCATGATGGCCGATGTCGAACTGACGGATCTGACCAAGCGGTTCGGCGATACCATCGTGGTACAGCCCGCGACGCTGACCATCGCGGCGGGCGAATTCGTGGTGCTGGTCGGGCCGTCGGGTTGCGGGAAGTCGACGTTGCTGCGGATGATCGCCGGGCTGGAGAGCCCCAGCGCGGGCACCGTCGCGATCGGCGGCCGCGACGTCACCCATGCCCCGCCCGCGACGCGCGGCGTGGCGATGGTGTTCCAGTCCTATGCGCTCTATCCGCACCTCTCCGTCGCCGACAACATCGCCTTTCCGCTGAAGGTCGCGCGCCTGCCCAAGCCCGAAATCGCGGAGCGGGTGCGCGAAGCGGCGGCGATGCTGGACCTGACCGCGCTGCTGGCGCGCAAGCCCCGCGCGCTGTCGGGGGGTCAGCGGCAGCGGGTGTCGATCGCCCGCGCCATCGTCCGCCGGCCGCAGGTGCTGTTGCTCGACGAACCGCTCTCCAACCTCGACACGGCGCTGCGCGCGCGGATGCGGCACGAATTCGCACGGCTGCACCAGCAGCTCGGCATGACGATGATCTATGTCACGCACGACCAGCTGGAGGCGATGACCCTCGCCAACCGCATCGTCGTGATGCACGCCGGGCGGATCGAACAGGTCGGCGCGCCGCTCGACGTCTATCGCCGCCCCGCCAGCCTCAGCGTCGCCGCCGCGATCGGATCGCCCGGCATGAACCTGCTGCCCGCCACCATCGTCGATGTCGACGCGGCGGGCGCCAGCGTCCGGATCGACGATGGCGCAGTGGTGCGGACCAGCGCGCAGGTGCCCGACAGCGCGATCGGCAGCGCGGTGACGCTGGGCGTGCGGCCCGAACACCTGCTGCCCGATCCGGACGGCGCGTTCGTCGGCGCGGTCGAGCTGTTCGAACGCCTCGGCCCGCTGTCGTTCGCGCATCTCGGGCGGCGGGGCGATGCGGGGGCGATCGTCGCACAACTGCCCGGCGACCGCGCGGTGCATCTGGGCGAGGTGCTGCGCTTTGCGGTGCCGCCCGCCGACACGCACCTGTTCGCGCCCGACGGCCGTGCCTATCCCTTGACCCCGCCGCCCAGCAATCCGGTCAGGTAGAAGCGCTGGAGCGCCAGGAACAGCAGCAGCACCGGCATCGTCGTCACCACCGATGCCGCCATCATCAATTCGCCATCGGCGGCATGTTCGCGCGCGATCGCGGCGACCGCGACCGGCAGCGTATAGCGATGCTGGTCGGCCAGCACGATCAGCGGCCACAGGAAATCGTTCCAACTGCCCAGGAACAGGAACAGCGCCAGCGTGATGACGATTGGGGTCAGCAGCGGCAGCACGATGCCGATGAAGATGCGCCCCTCCCCCGCCCCGTCCATCCGCGCGGCGTCGATCAGCTCGTCGGGGATCGCCAGCATCGCCTGCCGCACGAACAGCACGCCGAAAATGCCCGCCAGCCCCGGCAGGATCACCCCGGCATAGCTGTTGACCAGCCCCAGCTGCCGAAAGATCAGGAACAGCGGCAGCATCGCCACCTGCCCCGGCACGACCAGCGCGGCGATCAGCAGCTTCAGCACCCGTTCGCGCCCGCGAAACTTGAGCTTCGCCATCGCATAGCCCGCCGGGACGGTCAGCAGCAGGCCGAACAGCGTCGAGAGCGCAGCGACGCCGATACTGTTCCTGAGCGCGGGCAGGATGCGGTAATCGAACCACGCCCCGTCGATCTGCCGCCGCACCAGCAGCTCATGATAATTCTCCAGGCTCCAGCGCGACGGCCATAGCGGGATCGGCAACATGGTCGATTCACCGCGCGGCATGAACGACACGATCACCATGTACGCCAGCGGCGCGATCGTCAGCACGCCAAGGGCCACGACCAGCGCGTTGGCAACGATCGCGCGTTTCCTGTTCACAGCCATTCGCGCCGCCGGGCATAGCGCGTCTGAACCCATGTCACCGCCAGGATCATCAGGAACAGGACGAACGCGACCGCACTCGCCTGTCCCAGGTTCCACCATTTGAACCCTTCGTCGAACATGAAATACAGGATCGTCGTCGTACTCTGCGCCGGCCCGCCCAGCGTCATGACATAGGGTTCGGCAAAGATCTGCAGGAACCCCGCGACGCTCATCACCCCGGCCAGCACCAATGTCGGCCCGATCGCGGGCAGCGTGACATGGCGGAACCGCGTCCAGCGCCCCGCCCCGTCGAGGCGCGCCGCCTCCATCAGGTCGGTCGGCACGGCGGCCAGCGCGGCGGTGAACACGATCATGTTGTAGCCGAATATCTTCCACGTCACGAAGATCAGGATCGCCGGGATCGACGTGGCCGGATCACCCAGCCAGTCGATGGCGGGCACGCCGACGACGCCCAGCGCCTGGTTGACCAGCCCGAACCGGGTATTGAACAGGAACCGCCACACGACGGCGGTCGCGACGATGCTGGTGACATAGGGCGCGAACAGCACGACCCGCCACAACGGTTTCCACCGGACGGTCGCATCGTTCAGCAGCAATGCCGCGAACAGCGACGCGCCGATCGCCATCGGCACGCCCAGCAGCGCAAAGAGCAGCGTATTGCCGATCGCACGCCAGAACAGCGGCGTCGCGAACAGCGTCGCGAAATTGGCGAACCCGACGACGTGCAGGTTGCCCGGATCGGCCAGCGCATAGATCGAATAATCGGTGAAGGCGATCGCCATCGCCAGCAACGTCGGCAGCACGAACACGGCGACGATGATCGTCAGCACCGGCAGGGTGAACAGCCATCCGGCGCGGGCTTCGCGCGTCATGCGATCTTTCCCGCATCGACCAGTGCGCGGCGCTGCGCCAGCAACCGGTCGACCCGCGCGTCCAGCGCGCCCAGCGCTTCGTCGATCGTCTGGATGCCGCGCACCACGCGCTCGGCGGCCAGCTGCACCTCGATCTGGATGCGTTCCCATTCGACCGCGGGCGGGATCGGCGCGGGCTGCGTCATCTGTTCGCGAAACGCCGCCAGCACCGGTTGCGCCAGTTGCGGCGAATTCCATGCATCGATCCGCGCGGGCAGGTTGCCGATCATCCGCTGGAACGTAAGCTCGCTCGCCCGCGACGTCATGTGCCGGACCAGCGCCCAGGCGGCGGCCGGCCGGGTCGTGCCGGCCGCGACGCACAGGCTGGCGCTGTCGCCCGATACCGGGCCGGGACCGTTCGGCCCGGCAAGCCGCGCGGTGCCCCAGCGGGTCGCCGGGATCTCCCCGGCGCGACGGCTGAGGTCGAGCAGCGTCGTGGGACTGCTGGGCCAGATCGCGAAATACCCCTGCGCGAACGCCGCCAGCGGGTCCTGCACCTCGGTCGACAGCGCGCGCGGGGCCAGCCCCTCGGCAAACAGCTGCGCATAGAAGGCAAAGGCATGGCGCACCGGGTCGGATCGGAAATTGCCGCGCGTCGCCCGGTCGCGCAGCATCGTCGCACCGGCCTGCGTCATCATCGTCAGCAGCGCGGTCGGCCAGTTGAGCAGCATCAGGAACACATAGTCGTCGGGCCGTCGCCGCTTGATCGCGCGCGCCATCCGCAGCCACCCCGCCCAGTCGAGCGGCGGCGTGGCATAGCCGGCGGCGGCCACGATATCGCGGCGGAAATACTGGACCTGCGGCGCGACCGACCAGGGAACGGCATAATCGATCCCGTCGATGCGCAGCGCCTCGCGCATGCCCGGAATCAGCCCGGCGGTCAGCGCAGGCGACGGCACCGGCGCCACCGCCCCGATCATCGCGAATTCGCGCACCCACCCGTTGAACAGCATCAGGACGTCGGGCAGCGCGTTGCCCGCATGTGCGGTCAGCAGCTTTTCGTGGGAAGCGGTGGTCGGCAGCGACTGGACATCGACCGGGATACCGGTCGCGGCGGTAAAGTCGGGCATCAGGTGCGGCGAATAATCGCCCTCATAGCTCATCGCCCACACGCGCAACGGGGCCACCCCCGCCGCCGCGCCGCAACCGCCGCCGACCGCCAATGCCGGCAACAGCGCCAGCATGGTCCGGCGGGTCGGCCCGCTGCATGTCCGGGGACCCGTCACCGTGCGACCGTGCCGGATCGCCGGCGTCCACGCCAGTCGCGATGTCGTGGAAACATCGGGAAACTTCGCAAAACATGGTCCGCCGCCGTACGGTATCGATCTGCCCGCCGGTGCGTTGTGGTGGTGAAGATCGTTCGACAAAGATCGAACGGTCCAGGGGGACTGTTTCGACCATGCCGACCATCACGCGCCGCCACCTCCTGTCCGGGGTGGCGCTCCTTGCCGCTGCCCATGCACAGGCCCAGACGACCACGCCCGCCGCCCCGACCGAAGCGGCCAGCGACGGACAGGACACCGCCAGCACAGGCGGCGAGGAGATCGTCGTCACCGGATCGCGCATCACCCGCCCCGATTACGCCGCGCCCAACCCGGTGGTGTCGTTCGGTGCCGCCGACCTGCGGCAATCGGGGACGACCAATGTCACCACCTTCCTGCAACGCGTGCCGGCGCTGACCAATTCGCTCGACAGCACGCGCACCGCCGGGCGCAGCCAGGCCGATGGCGCGCTGGGGCAGGTCGGGCTGAACCTGCTCGACCTGCGTGGCCTTGGCCCCAACCGCACGCTGGTGCTGGTCAACGGGCGGCGGCATGTCGCGGGACAGCCCGATACGGCGGCGGTCGATATCAACGCCATCCCGACCGACCTGATCGAACGGGTCGACGTGCTGACCGGCGCGGCATCGGCGATCTATGGCGCGGACGGGGTGTCGGGCGTCGTCAACTTCGTGCTGCGCCGCAATTTCGATGGCGTGGCGGCGCGGGTGCAGGCGGGGATTTCGGAACGCGGCGATGCCGGCAACCGCTTCGCATCGGTCATCGCCGGGCGCAATTTCGCCGATGGGCGCGGCAACCTGACGCTGGCTTACGAATATAACGCCGACGATCCGTTGGCGAACGACGACCGCGATTATCTGGCGCTCGCCCAGCGGCAATATTTCGTGAACACCGACGATTACGATCCGACCCGTTCGGGCAGTTACAAGGTCGCGCCCGTCCGCGACCTGCGCTACCCCTACGGATCGAACCAGGGCTATGTCGTGATCGGCGACCAGGTGTTTCGCGGCGACGGTGCCGCCTATACCCCCGGCCGGTTCCTGTTGAACGACGGCTATTCGGTCGGTGGCGACGATACGCCGGTGGCGGGCTATGTCGGCGACATCCTGCCGCGCACCGAACGCCACGCGGTCAACGCGCTTGCCCGGTTCGACTTTTCCGACGCGTTCAAACTGTCGGCCGAGGGCAAGTTCGTCCAGAGCGAGGTGACGAGCTTCAGCGGCTATGGCGGCAATTATCCCGCGACCATCGCGCTCGACAATCCGTATATCCCGCTGTCGATCCTGACCGCCGCGCGCGCCGCCGGCCTGACCTCGGTCGATATCAGCCGCAACAATTTCGACATTCCCAGGCGCGGCGAAACCGACCGCCGCCGGACGTGGCGCGGCGTGCTCGACGTCAGCGGACGGGTGTCGGACCACGCATCCTATGACGTCAGCTACACCTATGGCCGCACCGACGTCCGCGCGACCAAGCTCAACGACCGGCTGAACACGCGTTTTCTTGAAGCGCTCGACGCCGTTCGCGATGCCAGCGGGCAGATCGTGTGCCGCTCGGCCAGCGCGCGGGCGGCGGGCTGCGTGCCGGTCAACACCTTTGGCGGGCGCACCGTCGATGGCCGCTCGTTCGACTATTATCTCAGCAATCCGGTCAGCAACGCGCGGCTCGAACAGCATGTCGTCAACGCCGCACTGACCGGCGATTTCGGACAGGTCTTCACGCTGCCCGGCGGCCCGGTCGCCTTTGCCGCCGGTGGCGAATATCGCAAGGAGTCGAGCCGGTTCGATCCGGCACAGGCGCTGCTCGACAATGCCTTCTACCAATATGACGAATATATCATCCCCACCCCGTCGCGTGGCAGCTTCGACGTGTGGGAAGCGTTCGGCGAACTGAACGCGCCGCTGCTGAAGGACGTGTCGTTCGCGCACCTGCTGTCGGTCGGCGTCGCCGGGCGGCTGTCGGATTATTCGACGATCGGCACGACGCGGACGTGGCAGGTGAACGGCATCTATGCGCCCATCCCCGCGATCAGCGTGCGCGGGTCGTACGGCCGGTCGGTGCGCGCGCCCAATATCGGCGAACTGTTCCGCGCGGCGACCGGCACCAGCAACTTCTTCTCCGACCCATGTTACCTAGCCAACCGCACCCTCGGCACGCAATTCCGCGCCGCCAATTGCCAGTCGCTCATCACCGCGGCGGGCGGCAATCCGGCGACCTTCACCGCCGCGAACAATCCCAATGCCACGATCTTCATTCCGGGCACGCAATCGGGCAATCGCAGCCTGCGCCCGGAAGTCGCGCGGACCTGGACCGCCGGCGTCGTGCTGCGTCCCGAAATCGTGCCCGGCCTGTCGATCGCGTTCGACTGGTACGATATCGACCTGACCGACGCGATCGCCACGCCGGACGCAAACAAGATCGCCGAGCTGTGCGTCGACCAGCCCAGCCTCGACAATGCCTATTGCACCGCGATCAGCCGGGCGCGCGGCAGCGGCTTCATCGCCGGCTTCGTCGTGCAGCCGCAGAATGTCGCGGCCTATCGCACCGCCGGTGCCGAACTGAACATCGCCTATCGCTTCACGACCGCGCGGATCGGCCGGTTCGACCTGCGCCTCGTCGGTGGGTATCTCGACCGGTTGGAACAGGTCGCGACACCGGGTGCGGTGGCCGAAAACAACGTCGATCAACCGTTCCGCCCGCGCTACACGCTCGCCTTCTCGCCCAGCTGGGAAAGCGGCGCGCTGACGCTCAGCTACAACCTGCGCTGGCAGAACGGCGTCCGCCGCTTTGCCCGGATCGACACCGACAGCAATCCGACCCTCGTCGATCCGCGCTATTTCCGGTACAAGGAATTGTGGAGCCACGACGTGCAGGCACAGGTGCGCGTCAACGACCGCTTCGCCTTTTACGGCGGGGTCAACAACCTGATCGACCAGCGGCCCGATATCGGGTTCGAAACCAACCTGCCGATCTCGCCGGTCGGGCGGTATTTCTATGCCGGGGCACGCGTCGGGATCGGTGCGCGCTGACCCTTGATCGACGGCGCGCCAAGGGCCAAGGGGCGGACATGCAGCATGTTCCGCCCCGCCTCGCGTCCTACGACGTCGTGATCCCCTGTCACAACCGCGCGCATGTCGTCGCCGATGCGATCGACAGCGTGCTCGCGCAGGACCATGCGCCGTGCCGGGTGATCGTGGTCGATGACGGGTCGAGCGACGCAAGCGCGACGGTGATCCGCGCACTCGCCGCGGCGCACGACCGGGTGGAGGCGGTGATCCTGCCGCGCAACGTCGGCGCATCGCAGGCGCGCAACAGCGGCGTGGCGCTGGCGACCGCCGAATGGGTCGCCTTCCTCGACAGCGACGACGTGTGGCTGCCGGGTGCGGCGCGGGCGTTGCTGGCGCCGAGTGCCACCGCCGGCCACGATATCGTCGTCGGCCATTTCGCACGGATCGAGGGCGACGCCGCTCCGGGTGCGCCGGAATGCGGATGGGATGGCGGCTGTATCGGCGCCGGACTGATGAGCGGCGGGGTGATCGGGCCGAGCTGGTCGGTCGTCCGCCGCCAGATGGTCGAACGGGTGCAGGGGTTCGATCCCAGTTTCCACAATTGCAACGACTGGGACTTCTATACCCGCGCGGCGGCGGCCGGTGCGCGCTTCGTCCGGTTGGAGACGTGCGTTGCCTGCTACCGCACCGTCGCGGGCAGCCGATTGGTCAACGACACCGCGATCGGCGAACGCAATGCGCGCCGCGTGCTGGCGCACCCCTATTTCGACCCGTGGCGCGACCGCGCAGCGATCAGCGCCTGACCCTTACCCCGGCCGCCGCATCAACCCGATCAGCGCGCCGAGCTGCGGCCGGCCACCGCCCGCCAACAGGCTGGCGCGGAAGATGCGGCCGAGCAGGATCACTTCGACCACGATGAACGCGGCGGTCAGCGCGCCTGCCGCCCATACCTGCCACAGCGGCATGCCGGTGCCGAGCCGCGCCAGCACCGCGAACGGCGTCCAGATCGGGACCCAGGTCAGCACCTCGACCGCCGGGCCGGTCGCGCCGCGCAGCACCGCCTGCACCAGGATCGTGACAGGGATCATGATGACCATCAGCACCGGGGTCAGATACCCCTGCGCATCGCGCATCGAATCCGACATCGCCCCGATCGTCAGGAAGATCATCGCGACGAGGATATAGCCCGCGACGAAGAAATACAGGATCGTCGCGATCGCGCCGAACGACGATACTGGTTCCAGCGCGGGGCGGATCATCTCGGCGATCGCGCCCTGCGTGGCGAAGGCGGCGACCAGCCCGCATACCGCCCACGTCGCGACCATCGACAACCCGATGCCGACCGTGCCGACCAGCTTGCCGTACATCAGTTCGTTGGGACTGACGCAGGCAAGCACGGTTTCGATCAGCTTGTTGCCGCGTTCCTCGACCGATCCCTGCAACATCCAACTGCCCGACAGGATCAGCGACATGAGCAGGATATAGGCGCAGGCGAGCGGCAGGATCGAACGGATCAGCACGCGTTCGCGCCCGCTGCCGCGCGGCGGCACGACGATGGCGATGGCGGGCGCGATCCGGGTGGAGGCGGCGGCGACCGGCGCAGCGACGCCGTTCGCCTGCAGATAGCGGACCTTCAGCTCCTGCGCGAGCAGCCCCTGCACCATGGTTACGAAGCCGCTGGCGGGCGCGCCGTTGGCCCACAACTTTACCTCGGGCGAGCGGCCGAAATCGGCGGGGATGTAGATCGCATAGTCGAGCGGTTTCGCCTTGCTCCCCTCGGCCGGGCGCAGCAGCCCTTCCAGCGCGGCACCGATCCGTTCGGGCGGGGCGGCGGCGACCGGGGCGGGCGCAGGCACGATGGCATAGAGCGGATCGGGCGCGTCGAAGTCCGGCACCTCGCCCCCCTTTGCGCGCACCTTCGCCAACGCGGCATTCACCCCGCCGGCGGCGGTAAAGGCCGCGACATCGGCGTCGCTGTACCAGCGATCGTGCCGCGCCCAGGGTGCGGCGGGATCGACGCCCTCCAACCGGTTGCTTTCGACGTAGCGCGAAAACTGGGTCAGCACGCGGCGCTGTTCGTCAAGGTCGATGCGCGCTGCGATCGCCTGCGCCGTCGTGCCGCCACTGCGGTCGATCAGCATCACGCGCTGCGTATCCGAATTGTCGAGGAAGCGCGACGCGACCGGCCCGATCGCAAACGCCAGCGGCAGGATCAGCAGCGTGACCCAGAAGCTGCGCGTGGCGGCGATCTGCCGAAATTCCCGCGCGGCGACCAGCAGGATATGGTTCATCATGCGCGTGGCTCCGCCTGTCCGACGATATGGAGGAAGACATCGTGCAGGCCGGGCCGATGCTGTTCGAACCGGCGCAGCGGCACGCCGGTGGTCGTGCAGAATTGCAGCAGGTCGGCGGGGTGGTGCCCCGGCGCCAGCGCCACTTCCCATAGCGTCCAGCCATCGCCGGCATCGCCCTTGTCCCGCACCGACGCCACGCCTTCCAGCCCCGCGGGCGACTGACGCGCCACCACGTCGAGCCGTGCGGGCAGCGTCGCGCGCGCCTCGTCCTGCGTGCCTTCGAACTTCTTGGCGCCCTTCGCCAGCAGCAGCAGCCGGTCGCACAGCCGTTCGGCATGCTGCATGACATGGGTCGAGAATACGACCGCCGCCCCGCCCTTCGCCGCGTGTAAAATCTCGTCCTCCAGCAGCCTCTGGTTGACCGGATCGAGGCCGGAAAAGGGTTCGTCGAGGATCAGCAGGCGGGGCGCATTGATGACGGCGGTGGCCAGCTGCACCTTCTGCGCCATGCCCTTCGACAATTTGTCGACCCCGGTCGTCAGGTTCGCGCCCAGCCCGAACCGGTCGAGCAGCGCGCGGCCGCGTGCACGGGCATCGGCGGCGGTCATCCCCTTCAGCCGCCCGAAATAGACCACCGTCTCCAGCGCGGTCATCGACCGGTACAGCCCGCGTTCCTCGGGCAAAAAGCCCAGCGATCCGCTCGATTCGCGGCCCGGCGGCTTGCCCAGCACCTCGATATGCCCGGCATCGGGGCGGATGATGTCGAGCACCATGCGCAGCGAGGTCGTCTTGCCCGCGCCATTGCCGCCGAGAAAGCCGAAGACCTCGCCCGGCGCGACGGCGAAGCTCAGATGGTCGACCGCCGTCATGGCGCCGAACCGTTTCACCACGCCGTCGAGGCGCAGGGCATGCTGCATCGATGATCCCCCCATCAAGGACATCATCATTGCCGTTTATCGATACGCCCACAAGAGGGAAACGCGGGTCGAAACTATCGGACCCGACGCCCAGCCCCTTGCAAGTCCGATAATCATACTGATACGATGGGAATATGACGAAACGGGTCCGATCGATCGAATGGCCGACCGTGGTGCTGGCGGTGGCGATCCATGGCGGGTGGCTGGCGGTGACCGCCGCCCATGCCGCGCTCCCCTGGCCGGTGCTGGCGCTGCTGGGCGGGTGGTTCGTCGCGTGGCACGGGTCGTTGCAGCATGAGACGATCCACGGCCATCCGACGCGGTGGCGCAGGGTCAACGACCTGATCGGCGGCGTGCCGCTGTCGCTATGGCTGCCCTATGGCGCGTATCGCCGGACGCATGAGGCGCATCACCGATCGCCGCACCCGACCCATCCCGGCCACGATCCCGAATCGCGCTATGTCGCGGATGGTGGCGGGATCGTCGCGGTCGTCGCGCGGTGGCGCGCGACGCTGGTCGGGCAGTTGCTGGTGGGGCCGGTTGCCGCCATCGCGCTGTTCCTGGCCGGCGAGGCGCGGCGGCTGCGCAGCGATCCCGCCGGGGTTGCGCGCGAATGGGGGCCGCACCTGATCGGCGTCGCGCTGGTGCTGGGCTGGCTGCACCTCATCGCGCTGCCGGTCGGGACCTATCTGCTGTGCTTCGTGCTGCCGGGACAGGCGGCATCGCTGCTGCGCGGCTTTGCCGAACATCGCGCCGACGCCCCCGGCCCGTCGCGCGCCGCCACGGTCGCGTCGCGCGGGCCGCTGGCGCTGCTGTTCCTCAACAACAACCTGCACGCCGCGCACCATGCCGTGCCCGCCGCGCCATGGTATCGCCTGCCGACGATCGAGCGCGCCCGTGCCGAGCGGCCCGAACCGCGCTATCGCGGCTACCGCGAGGTGCTGCGCCGGTTCGCGATCGCCCCGCACGATGCGGTGCGCCACCCGGCGCTGCGGGACCGCGCCCATGGATAATATCGCGTGGCTGGGGATGTACGACCATCCGGCGCAGCACGACGCCAACGACCGGCTATGGGCGGGCATCCGCGACCGGCTGCGCGACCATGGGCTGCCGGGCGTGCCCGAACGGTTGACGCGCGGGGTGTCGACGCATGCGATCTGGTCGCATCCGGGGCTGTTTTTCGGCATGATCTGCACCCGGCCATGGGCACGCGAGCATCCCGGCCTGCGCCTGCTCGCCCATCCGGTCTATGCCGACACCGAGCGCGCGGGCGAGCATCGCAGCCTGATCGTGGTGCGCCGCGACGATCCGGCGCGCACCCTGTCCGACCTGTCCGGGCGGGTGGCGGCGATCAACGATCCGGGGTCGAACACCGGCATGGCGCTGCTGCGCGACCGGGTCGCACCGCTGGCCGCAGGCGACGCCTTATTCGGCGCGGTGATCGAAACCGGCGCCCATGCCGCCAGCGTGCGCGCGGTGGGCGCGGGCGAGGCGGATGTCGCCGCGATCGACGAAGTGACTTTTTCCGCGATCGCCCGCCACGATCCCGCCGACGCCGCGCTGGTGCGCATCCTCGACACGACCGGGCCGGCGGCCACCCCCGCCTTCGTCACCGCCGCGCCGGATGCGGTCGCGACGCTGCTCGCCACCGTGCTGGCGCAAGCCATGGCCGATCCCGATCTGGCGGAGGCGCGCGCCGCGCTGTTCCTGACCGGCATCGTCCCGCCCGTCGCGGACTTGTCGGAGCGCATCGCCGCGCAGGAGGCCCGCGCGGTCACTTTGGCGGCGGCAGGGCAAATCCCTGCGCTAGCCCATGATACAGCTTTTCCCGACACACCCACTGGCTGGCAAAATCGGCGATGAAGGCGGTGGCGAACATCGGCAGCATCAGCCCCCGGCTGCCGGTCGTTTCGGTCAGGATGATGACGGCGGTCAGCGGCGCGCGGACGACACCGACGAAATAGGCGACCATGCCAAGGATCACGACCGCGCTGGCCGGTTCGCCCGGAAACACCTCGCGCAGCAGATTGCCGACGCCCGCGCCGACCGCCAGCGACGGCGCGAAAATCCCGCCTGGCAGCCCGGCGATCGCCGTCGCGGCGGTCGCGGCGAGCTTGGCCGGCCCGAACCACAGCGGCGCGTCGACGCCGACGATCATCGCCCGCGCCGCCGAATAGCCCGTGCCCCAGGTCAGCCCGGTCGCGACGCCCAGCAGCGCGACCACGCCGCCGCACACGCCGGCGAACCGCACGGGGAACGTGCGCGCCCAGCGGCTCACCCGGTTGCCCCCGGTCGCGACGCCCAGCAGGATGCGCGAGAACAGCCCGCCCGACACGCCGCCCAGCACGCCCGCGACCGGCACGACCATCAGTGCGGCACCCAGCGACATATGCGCGCCGATCGCCCCGAAATAGAGATAGTCGCCCTGCACCGACTGCGCGACCATGCCCGCGATCACGATCGCCGCCAGCACCAGCAGCGTGACACGCTGTTCGTAGGCCGAGGCCAGTTCCTCGATCGCGAACAGCAATCCGGCAAGCGGCGTGTTGAACGCCGCCGCCACCCCCGCCGCACCGCCGGCGATCAGCACCCCGCCCCGCAGCGGCACGCGCAGCACGCGGTGGGTCACCCCCATCACCGCCGCCGCCAGCTGCACGGTCGGCCCCTCGCGCCCGACCGATGCACCGCCCAGCACCGCGCCGATGGTCAACGCCGCCTTGGCAACGACGGTGCGTACCGAGATCAGCGTGGCGGTCGCGCGGCCCGGATCGGCCTGCGCGGCGATCACTTGCGGAATGCCCGACCCGCGTGCCAGCGGGGCATGGCGCCGGGTCAGCGCGACCAGCAGCATGAAGGTGAGCGGCGTGGTCAACAGCGGCCACCAAGGCGCCCCGCGTGAATACCGGCCGAACAATTCGCCTGCCCAGTCGGAGGCCATCGCGAACAGCGTCGCGACGATGCCGATCAGGATCGCCCCGGCCAGGATCGCGGTGCGGGTGCGGAACTGCACCGATCGCGGCCCCCGCGCCCGCAACAAGGCGCGCCACCGCGCGGGCGTCCAGCGGCGCAGCACGCCGGGTCGGGGGGAAAGGCCAGCCATGCCGGCACCCTTACGACCCCCGCCCCCCGGCGTCACCCCGCCCTACCCGGCAAAGCCAGCGCGGATCGTCGCCAGCCTGGCGGTGACCAGCGCGGTCGTATCGCGGCCGACCCCGGCGTCGCGCGCGGCGTCAGGCCATCCCGCAACCGCATCGGCCACCTGTTCGACGATGGCCGCGACCCGTTTCGGCGCGATGCCGTGCACCGCCGCGATCCGGTCGACATGACCTCGCGTCGGCATCGCCCCCTCCCCCGCCACGGCCAGGTCGTGCTGGCCGCCCGGCCCGTCGGAAAAGGTCAGGTCGTACGCGGGGGCGAGGTGCCAGTCGCCGGCATCGTCCATCAGATACGCATGCTGCCGCCCATGGTCGTCGCGATTGCCCGCCAGTACGTTGAACACCATCCGGGTAAAGGCGGCGACGACGTCCCCCTCGTCCCGAGTGATCGCCCGCGTCGCGCGCAGGAACATGTCGTAATCGATCGTGCCCGCGACCTGCGGCGATGCCTCGATCGCGCCGGCCAGCGACACCATGTGCACCCGCGCCCCCGCCCCCGGCCGGTCGAACCGCCGCGCCGCGAACCAGGGCGGGCCGTGGCGCGCCGCGATCAGCCGGGTTTCGCCGATCGTCAGCCCGGCGGCGCGCGCCATCATGGCATAGGCCTGTTCGACCGGGCCGATATCGACCGGATCGGCGTGCGCGCGGAACTTCACGATCCACGCAGCATGGCCCGGCGGCAATTCGCCGTCGCCGATGCTGATCGCGCCATCGGGGCCGAAGCCGACATGCACCTTCGGCCTGGCACCACCCGACGCCCCGCCCAGATCGGCGAGCAGGTCGCCCAGCGCCCCGCCCTCCCCGCGCAAAATCGCCTGCGACTCCGCCGCCAGCGCGTCGAGGTCGATCGTCTCCGCCTCCGCCACCGGCGTCGTCGCCGGAGCAAAGGTCAGGCGCCCGCGCCCGTGATCGCCGACCAGCGCGAGCCGATCGAGCGCCGACAGCCGCCCCATATCGACGCCCAGCGCGGCAAGCCGCCGCCGCATCAGCAGCGCGCCCCAGCCTTCGGGCAGGCTGTCGGCCAGGAACCCATGCAGCCCGTCGAACGCGCGCGTCCGTGCCGCCTGCAACCCCGGCTCGGGCGGATAATGGAGCGGCGACAGCCGCCGGGCGTCGACGATCGCCGGCGCGGTCCATTCGAGCTGGGCAAGCCCCCCCGCCATCGCCACTCGCGCCGCCGGCGCTTCCCCATGCAGCGCAACATGCAGCGGCTGTCCGGGGGCGAGCCTCACCGGCTTGCCTTTCGCTGGTCGCTCAGCAGCGCGTCCATGCTGACGGCGGCGGGCGGCGGGAACAGCGCGTCCAGCGCATCCTCGCACCGCAGCGCGATCGCCGCACGCACCAGATCGTCGATCGACGCCTTCCCCTCCCCCTCCATCCGCCGCCAGGTGCGATACGACACGCCGGCACGGCTCGCGCTGTCGGCCTGGGTCATACCCATCGCCTTGCGCCGGGCGCGGATGCGGTCGCCCAATGCAGTGGCGAGTTCGACGGGGGTGTATAGCATCGGCCTTATATGGCCTATTCCATCGCGTATGTCGACCACAATGGCCGTATGTGGCCATCGACGCGCTGTTCCTACCCCGCCACCGGCAACACCAACCGGAACACCGCCCCCTGCCCCGGCACCAAACCGACGCTGCCGCGATGCGCCTCGACCAGCGAGCGCAGGATCGACAGGCCCAGCCCGGTGCCGCCCGCGGCGCGGCGGGTGGTGAAGAACGGTTCGAACACCCGCTCCCGATCGCCCGCCGCGATGCCGGGGCCGTCATCGGCCAGCGTCAGCGCGACCGAATCGTCCGCAACCGCCGCCGTGATCGCGATGTGCGTCGCGCCTGCCTGTCGGCTGTTGTCGATCAGCGTCGACAGCGCCGTCTCCACCACCCCGCGCGGCACGGCGACGGCGGGCAGCGGTTCTCTCGGCAGCGCGACCGCCAGCACGCTGGCATCCGCCGCCTGCGCCAGCACGTCGGTCAGGTCGGTCGCCGCCCCCGCCTCACGCGTCGCCATGTCGGCACGGGCCAGCTCCAGCAGCCGGCTGACCAGCAGGTTCAGCCGGTCGGCATCGGCGGCGATGTTCGCCAGGAAGCGCGCCCGGTCGTCCGCCCCCATGTCGCCATGGTCCTGCAACAGCTCGACCGCGCCGCGGATGCCGGCCAGCGGCGTCTTGAATTCATGGCTGACCGCATGGGCGAAGTCGCGCAGGTAGCGGGACCGATGGGTGATCGCCTGCGCCATCGTGCCGAAATCGCGGTACAGCGCCTGGATCTCGATCGCCGCCGTCGCGGGCGGGTCGGGCACATGGCCGCCACCGCCGGCCACCGCGCGCGTCGCATCGCGCAGCGCCTCGACCGGGCGCACGATCCCGCGCGACAACAGCCCGCTCAGGCCCACCAGCGTCGCAAAGATCGCGACGATGCCGAACGCGATCTTGCCGCGATCCTCATGCAGTCCCACGAACAGGCTGCGCGGCGACCGCGCCAGCAACAGCACGCCGACCACCCGCCCGCCGACGATCACCGGGCGCGCATGGTGGATGCGCAGGTTCGACGCGCGGCTGAGCCATTCGAACGGATAGTCGGGGCGATAGGCGGCGTTACGGCGCAGAGTCGTCACCGCCTGTCCGGCCCGCGCCGCGCGCACCTCCGCCAGATCGGCATAGCCGCTGCCCGCCGCCCCGCGCGCCAGGATGCGCCCCTCCGGATCGAGCAGCTGGATCGATGCCAGCGTCGTCGCCGCCGTCATCGCCAGCACCGGCGACAGCCGCTCCGCCCAGCGCTGCGCCTGCGGGTCCGCGCCCGGCATCGCCACCGCCGCCGGCCGTTCGGGCAGGATGCGCGACAGCCGCAGGTCGAGCGCCGAGCCATAGCCCGATCGCACGATTCCCGCCCCCTCCCCGCCCGGCCAGTCGCGCGCCGCCACCGCCGCCAGCACCGCGCCCTGCGCCACCAGTTCGGTCTCGGTCTGGCGCAGCAGGCTGTTTTCGTACACGCGCAGGAACAGCGCACCGAACCCCGGCAGCGCGGCCACGAACACGAACGTCGCAAGCAGGATCGTGCGCAGCCGCAGCCGGGGCCAGTGCCGCCGGACCACCGCCTTCACCGCAGCGATCACGCGCCGCATTGCCCCAGGCGATAACCGACGCCGGCACGCGTCTCCACCACGTCGTTCGCGCCCAGATCGGCGAATTTGGCGCGCAGGTTGCGGACATGGCTGTCGATCGTGCGGTCGGTGATCGCAAAGCCCGGCCCGTGCAGACGGTCGATGATCGCGTCACGGCTGAACACCTTCGACGGCATCGCCGCCAGTGTGCGCAAGATGCCGAATTCGGTGACGGTCAGCGCGACCGGCGCGTCGCCCCAGCTCGCCTGCCAGCCATCGGGGTCGAGGCGCAGCCGGCCGTGGACCAGCGGCGCGGCGGCGCTCTCCACCGCCGGCGGGCGCGTGCCGACGCGGCGCAGGATCGCCATCACCCGCGCCACGACCTCGCGCGGGGAAAACGGCTTCACCACATAATCGTCGGCGCCAAGCTCGATCCCCAGCACACGGTCGATCTCGTCGTCGCGGCTCGACAGGAACAGGATCGGCACGTCGCTGCTCGCGCGCAGACGGCGGCACACCTCGATCCCGTCCATGCGCGGCATGTTGATGTCGAGGACGATCAGGTCGGGCGCCTGCGCAGCCGCAATGGCCAGCGCCGCCTCACCATCGCCCGCCTCGATCGTGGACAGCCCCGCCTTGGCAAAGGCGAACGCCAGCAGCTGGCGGATATGCGGGTCGTCATCGGCGATCAGGATCGTGCGCGGCATGGGACACTGGATCAGCGCCAGCGGGGCGCAGGTCAAGGCTGCACCCGTTCGTACAACGATCCGCCGCAGTCGCGGCTGCGGGGGTCGATCGGCATATCTGCCGCGCGGCCTAGCTGGGCGCGAGCGGCGGACAGGCGACGGCTCCCCCGCGGCGTCCAACTGCCCCAATGCGACTGCCGCCACACCAGGTCGGCAAACAGCCGCTGCCGAACGACGCGAACGCGGTCGCGCGTCACGCCCGCCATTGGCCGCTTCTCCAGCTGGATTATCGGCAACAGCGCGCCGTCACCGATCGCACGCAGGTAGCACAGGTCGATCGCCTCGGGCTGCTTGGCCCGCACATTATAGGCCGCCGCCGCCGCGCCCAGATCGACGACGCCGCAAACGCTCAGCACCAGTCCCGCCGCCAGCGCATTGGCGTTGACCAGCCACCGCGCACTCTTGGCCCCCAGAATCCGCCATCCAATCAGCACCAACCCCAGCGCGACCAGCGCCATCCACAACAATGCCGCGATCCGCCACGCGGTCAGCATCGATTCGTCGATATAGTCGATCGTACGCAGCGCGCTGGAGGCGACCAGCACCAAATTCTGCGCGACCCACAGCGTCACGAGCCGCCGCGCCCAGCGATTGCCGGCGCTGGCACTGCCCGGCCGCAGCATCGCCAGCGCCAGCACGCCGGCGGTACAGGCGGTGACGATCAGCGGATAGGCGCCGCGATGGGCATATTCCGCCGCGCTCATGCCGTCGGGCAGCCCCGCCCCGCTCCACAGGAACGCGATGTCGAGTGCGTTCTGTACGGCAAAGATCAGATTGAACACGACCAGCGCCAGCATGACCGAGGGCAGCGACGTGCCCGGAATCCGCGGCTCAGGCTCGGGCAGCCATGCCGCGATCCGCAGCACCGCCCCGCGCGGGCGAAATGCCGGCCATGCCGCCAGCGCGACCACCGCCCATAGCGTCATCTGCCACGTTTCGGGCAGTTGGATTGTGCTAAAGGCGTTTTCAATCAACGGGTTGGCACTGACGAACAGCGTCAGGAACAGGATGCTGCCGAGGATCGGCAGCGCCAACACGGCGGCGACACGCACCGGCGACACGCCCCTGCCCCGCACGGCTCCCATCCGCTTGAGGTCAAACGGCAATGCAAACGGCGTGCTTAGCCCGTGGACCAGCAGCCGCATCGCCCAACGCCACGCATCGTCGAACGCCCGCACCTTTGGCAGCAACGCGGCAACCGACAGCGCGGCCCAGAACAGCCCCCATGCCAGCGGCCCCGGATCGTCGAACAACATGGCGGCGAACAGCAGCGCCGCGCCGACCGCCCCCCACGCCGCGCGGCTATGCCGGATATCGCGCCGGGCCATCACCAGCAATGCCAGCCACGCCGCGGCCAGCGCACCGACTCTGGCGCCCTCGAACCCATCGGGGAACAGCCAGTGAAACAACAGGACGACTGCGACCGTGGCGGCGACCTTGGACAGGAAACTGAAGCGCATCGTGCGGCTCCCTTTTGACGACAGGAGCCACCGGGATAGAAGGGGGCGGTCGACGGGTGGTCCGCCGCTGCGGGAGGTTTCGCGCAGGGGTTGTGCAGTTCCGGTGCAGCCGGGTGCCCCTGCCCTTCTTCCAACCAAAAGAATCAAACCCATCCCGCCGGTTAGACGGTTTCTTAGAAGGTTAGCGGGTTAAGGGGCGGTGGACGGTGCCCAACTCGGCAGTTTCCCGCGATTCGCCGGGCGGCACGCGTTCCTGAAGGATCGGCATTTCGTTCCCGAAGGATCGACGGTCCCGTTCCCGATGTGGCGGGCAACCGTTCCCGAAAGGTCGAGCCGCGTTCCCGGAGTGTCGATGCCTGCCGCAATCGGGCGAAACCGGCGGTGCGTTTGAATCAATTCGCACCGGGCAGGCGACGAACTCGTTCAAACCGGGCAACCGCTGTCCAACAATGGCACGGATGCGGTTCGGGTGGGTCACCACAGCCGACACTTCGGGAACGCTTTTAGGGCAATCGGCCGGTTGGCGAATGCGGTCCCACTTCTTGTTGCGTCGATCCGCGTCCGTGCAAGAGATTCACTTTCCGTCCTTTCAGGGGGGCGCTACGCCTGTCTTGCCGGTAACCCTGTGTCCAATCAGCACGCAGGCCGTACCTTCGCGCGCAGGGGGGCCAAGGGAAGGGAAGGGCGTCGTTTGCGGCTCTGGCCCCCCGCCTGCGCGGGGGTAAGTGTCACCGAGATTATGGCTAGTCGGTTCGACCAGCATCGTCGAGCCGACGCAGGTGGCCTCAACCGGCTCCTTTGTTGCCGGGAGCTGGCAGATTCCAGCCTTTGCTTGGATGACGTCTAGCGCAAACCGCATGGACCATAATTCCGGTTCGACCGGCATTCGGTCTTTGCCCTCCCTGAAAAGGGAAGGGGGAGTTGACCCTTTTGCGGGCGTAGCTTTTCCTCGCCGCGTGACCCAGCTTTTGCTTCCTTGCGGGGAGGTGAGGCGCTTCGGATTCCTGTCGGCATGCCCTTGGGGCCAATGCGGGGAAGCCGTCACCGGACGGCCGCAACGCCCGGCCGTCGCGCGGTCCCGCCAACCGTCGGGGGCAGGGGGCCGCGCTTCGACGCAAGCCGCCGCCGCTATCGCCCCAGTTCGTGGCGGTGTTTCGCGTCGAAGCGCCGGACATAGCCGATGAACGCCGCCTGGTAATTGACCGGGGTACGGGCCGGATCGCCGTCGATCCACGAGCGGAAGTCGGCGTGAAGCTGGTGATAGTCCCATCCCGGACATTCGCCGCGCAGCATCTCCAGCGTTTGGGTGCTGATCTCGCCGTCATGCGCGCGCGCCGCGAGGCCCCGGATCGACGCACGGATCATCGCGGCGGCATCGACCAGTTCCTCGGTACGCGCGGGCGACGGCGCGGGGCTGCTGACCGGCACGGGAGCAGGGGCAGGGGAGGGCGCGACGCTGGCGGTGCGCACCGCGTCGCTGCGCCGTCGCATGCGGACCATCGGCTCGCGCTTGCCCTCGCCCTGTTCCAGCAGCAGCGTATAGCCCGGCAGCTCGTCGCGCTCGGCGATCTTGGCGATCTCGAACTTGAAGCGGCGATATTGCCCCTCCGCGCCCGATTTCTCGAACAGCGTCGGCATCGAGATCGCAAAGCCCGCCTCGCCCGCGCCGCCGGCATGTTTGCGCGCGACGCGGTACAGCCAGCGCTCGCGCCCGCCGGTCAGGTCGAAATAGGCGCGGTCGATCGACAGCACGCCGCCGGTCATCATCACCCCTTCCCAGAACCAGTTCGACAGCTCGATCGTCATGCCGCGCGACCGTTCGGTCTTTTCATCGACCAGCTGGGTCCAGCCATCCAGCCAGCTGAACGTCGCCTCGCGCCTGTTCTCCGCACGGATATTGGTCTTGATCGTCGTCGCCACCAACCGGTCGAGCGCTTGGCCCAGCAGCTCGTACGCGCGGCCCGTCGTCGGCCGCCCGATCGCACGCAGCAGGTCGTAGGGCATCAGGTGCAGCTTGCGCGGCACGTCATTGACCCCCCGCCTGGCCATGTCGGCCAGCACGCTCGCGCAATAGATCAGGATGTCGGCGTCCCAGATCGTCGCCATGCCATAATCGGCATTGGCCGACACATGCACCCACAACTTGCCGTCGGGGCTCTGGTAATCGATCGGCTTGACCCGTTTCGATTTGGCAAGGCTGAAGAATGGCCGCTCCATCATCTCGCGCTGATCGCGCAACGGCAGGTCGGCGAGATAGGGGAGGAACAGGTCGAACTGTTCGCTGCTCTTGTCGGGCGCGGGGCGGGTCATGCGGCGTTGCCCGAAAGTTTCCCCGGGGAAACTTTTCCGTGTGGGTCGGGAAGGCGGGAAGTCCCAAGGCTTATGTGCGGCAGCAACGACCCGGCTACCGCGAGGTAGTGGACCAAAAGTTTCCCCGGGGAAACTTGCCTCGTCCTAACGATAAGGCTCACGCGGGAGCGCGAAGGTCGCAGAAATACTGCGGGCAGGGCGATCGTCCGACGCCCCGCCAACGACACGGCGTACCGACCGAAAAGTTTCCCCGGGGAAACTTCGTGCATCACCGCTGCAGCCCGCGCCCCTGCGCCTCCAGTTCGGTGAGCAGGATGCGCAGCCCCATGGCCAGGTCATCGACGCTTGCGCCCGATCCGGCATGGAGGCGGAGCGTCACGCCCTGCCGGTTGGACGTCTGCACGCTCATTGCGGGCCGGCCCGTCGCCTGCAAGGTCCACACATGCGGCGGCACCTTCGTATTCCCGCGAGACGGCGCGTCGAGCAGCCGGCGCAGCACGTCGGGGGCGGGCAGGGTGGCCGTGCCCTTCGCCCGTGCCGCCGCCTGTTCGCGCGCCACGACCTTCGCCTCGGCCAGAATCGCCGCCGCCTGCCCCTTGTCGTCGAGCGCCTGCGCCAGCGCATAGCCGCCCTTCAGCTGCACCTCGGCCGGCGAGGCGAACGCGGCGACCACCGCATCGGGTAGCGTCGCCACCCGTAGCATCTTCGACAGCCAGCCCTTCGACAGCTTCAGCCGCTCGGCCATCCGCGTCGCGTGGTTGCCGTAATGGGTCTTCAGCGCCGCCGCATAGTTGCGCGCCCGTTCGAGGTCCGACACATCGGCCCGCGCGCGATTTTCCAGATCGGCGAGCCGGAACGCCGCCTCGTCGTCCAGCGTCGCGACCTGCGCGACAAACTGCATGTCGGGATAGCTGTGCGCGCGCAGCCACGAAATCGACCAGTGCCGCCGCGTGCCGGCGATCACCTCGTAATCATAGGCCGGATCGCCCTCGACCCGGCGGACCACCGCCGGCACCTTCTGCCCACCCTCGGCGATGATCGAATCGATCAGTTCGCGGCATCCCGCCTCGGTCAGATGGGCGTAGGAGCGCGCATTGCCCGGCCAGATCCGCACGCGCGCCGGATCGAGCAGCAGCTGCGTGACCTGCCGCACCTCGCCCGACGCCACCCGCGCCAATGCCGATTCGCGACCCAGCAGCGTCGTGCCGCGCAACCGCTCGGGCCCGCGCTCGGGCGGGGCAGGGGCGGGGGTGTCGGCCGGACCGTCGTCGAGCAACGCGGCCAGATAATCGGATTGCTTACGCGCCATGGGGTACCTCCGCGCGGAACATATGCAGAACTTTTCGTTGTAGGAAAGTGGGGGCGGGCGTAGCGGCGTACCCGGAACCTTGCTGTTCCCTCGCGCAGGCGGGGGTCCAGAGCCGCAGGCACTGTCCTGTCGTTACCCTGGACCCCCGCCTGCGCGGGGGTACGGGGAGGGTAGCGCGCGTGGTGGCAAACCCCGCCGTGTCCGCCTGCGCGAACACGTCGAACGGGCTGCTGGCCCGTCGGGCGAGCGGTTTGAGCGGACTGGCGCTGCGCGCTCGTTCGCCGCGCTGCGCGCAGTCAAACCGCTCAAACCGCCGCATTCAGAACCTCCTCTTCGCTCGCCGGCGTCACCCGCCCCCAACCCTGCCGCACCAGCTGCTCGATCTGCCCCATCGCTTCGTCGAGGTTCGCGCGGCAGCGTTTGTGCGTCTTGGGCGTGCCGATCGGCTTTTCGAGCTCATAGACCGTCATCATCCGCATCGCGGCATGGCTGATCTCGGCCGATTCGAGGATCGGGACGGGCAGGAGGGCCGGGCCGAAGCTCTGCTCCATGATCGCGCGCACCATCGCGTGGCTGGGATCGTTGCCGTCGAACTTCGAACAGATCAGCCGCACGAAGCTGTAGTCGACCTCGATCCCCGCCGTCCCCAATTGCTGCAGCACCTGGTCCATCATCGACAGGAACTGGACCGTTGAACAGAAATCGGGCGTCGTCGCCGCCAGCGGCACCAGCAGCGCGTTCGCCGCCTGCATCACGGCGAGGCTGATCGTGCCGAGCGCGGGCGGCGGGTCGAGCAGCACGATGTCGTAGTGGCGCGCCAGGTCGATCAGGCCCTGCTTCAGCTTGCGAAACCGCGCCGCCAGCACCGATGCGCCGTCCGATCCGGCCGCCGCCAGCTCATATTCGACGTCGAACAGCTCGAGGTTCGACGGGATCAGGTCGACGTTCGGCCACGGCGTGGCCTTGACCGCATAGGACAGGTCGTTCTGCGTGGGGTCGATCGAGAGATAGGGGTAGAGCGTCTCTTCGCGGGTGATGTTGAAATGCGGGTTGAAGCCGAACAGGGTCGTCGTCGTCGCCTGGCTGTCGCAATCGACCACCAGCACCCGGTATCCCTGCACCGCGAAATAATGGGCGAGGTGGGTGGTGACGGTCGATTTGCCGACCCCGCCCTTGAAGTTCTGCACCGCGATCACCGCCGGCACGTCGAGCGGCGCCCGCGCGGGCGACGCGCCCAGCACGTCGCGCATGTGCAGCAGTTCCTCGACGCTGTAGCCCAGACGTCGGCCATTGTCGGCAGCGGGGGCAGGGGGCAGCCGCCCGTCCTCCTCCGCCATGCGGATGCGGTTGGTTGAACAGCCGAGCAGCTGCGCCGCCTCGGCAATGCCGAAGCGGACGTTGAGCCCCTTGCGGCTTTCGGGCAGGAACGCCTTGCGCCGCAGCCGCTCGATCATCCGCTCGCCCGCGTCCGCCAGATCGCCGATCTGTGCCGTGATTGCATTCATGCTGCGCAGCATCCGCCCGTTTGAACCCTGATGCCGCGGTTATGCCACGAACAGCTTCAATCCGGCAAGCGATTGGGCGGATTGATTCAGTCCTGCCGCGCAGTCGGATTTTTGGAGGGCGGGAGAGGGGGAATGGCACTTGGCTGCCGCATGACAGACTCGATCCCCGATGAAGCGCCGATCCTGCACCCGGTATGGGCCGGCCATCGCCCAGTATTCCCGAACCGGTGGGGCAAGGACGCAAAAATACGCTGTCACTAGTACAAAGATACCAGGATATTTTCAGCGCGCGATCAATTGATGCGGCGTCGTCTTCGTCAGGGGATTCGGCAGGGCGGTACTGGCATCGCCCCGGTCGATACTGGCGAATGGCGGACGGGCGCTGGATTGTACCGGGTATTTTCCCCGGCATGACCATCGGCCCGCAACCCGCAACCTGATGGAGTCCTGCAATGAATATCGACACGCTCACCGGTTCGGCCACCAACCTTGGCGGCAAGCTGAAGGAAGGCATCGGCGCTGCGACCGGCAACGAGAAGCTGCGCGGCGAGGGCAAGGCCGACCAGCTGGGCGGTACGGTGCAGAAGACCTATGGCGATGCGAAGAACGCCGTCGAAGGATCGGTCGGCCCGCTGATCGACGAAGCGCGCCGGTTCATCCGTGAACGTCCGTTCGCCGCAGCGACGCTGGGCGGGGTGCTCGCCATCGCGATCATCAACACCCTGCGCGGCAAGTAACGCGTAACCGGCCCAGCTGGCCGGCATGGGCGGCGGATCGCTCCGGCGTTCCGCCGCCCGTTATCTTTCTCCGTATTTTTCCTGGAGCGCATGATGACTGCACCCGATCGTCCGCGGCCGATTGCCGCCGCGCGCCGCCTGGCGGCGGAAGCCTTTGGCACCTTCTGGCTCGTCGTTGGCGGCTGTGGCGCCGCCGTGCTGGCGGCGGGCGGCAATGTTCCCGGTTCGATCGGGCTGCTGGGCGTCGCCCTCGCCTTTGGCCTGACCGTGTTCACCATGGCCTTTGCCGTCGGGTTCATTTCCGGCGGGCATTTCAACCCGGCAGTCAGCGTCGGGCTGGTCGTCGCGGGCCGGTTTCCGGCGCGTGACCTGCCGGGCTATATCGTGGCGCAGCTGGTCGGCGCGACGCTGGGCGCGGCGGTCGTCGCGCTGCTCGCATCGGGGCAGCCGGGCTTTGACCTCGCCGCCAGCGGGCTTGCCGCTAACGGCTATGGCGCACATTCGCCCGGCGGCTACAGCCTGACCAGCGCATTCGTCGCCGAAGCGGTGCTGACCGCCGGCTTCCTGCTGGTGATCGTGGGCGCGACCGACAGCCGTTCGGCCGCACCGTTCGCCGCGCTTGCGATTGGCCTTGCGCTGACGCTGATCCACCTGATCTCGATCCCGATCACCAACACGTCGGTCAACCCGGCGCGCAGCACCGGCCCGGCACTGCTGGTCGGCGGATGGGCGCTGTCGCAGCTGTGGCTGTTCTGGATCGCGCCGCTGTCGGGCGCGGTCGTCGCCGGGCTGGCCAGTCGCTGGCTGTTCGCCCACAATCGCCAGGATCAGTCGCCCGGCCCGATCAGCGACATGCCGATCGAACGGATGGTCGACCACGACCGCCGGGCCGAGGCGGCACGGTGAGGGGCAGGGGAGGGGGTTGAACCCTCTCCCCCGACGTCACCCCGGGCTTGACCCGGGGTGACGGACGATGCGACGGACCGGCCGACCCCGCTCAGACCACCGCCGGCAGCTTGTCCAGATATTTGTCGAGCGTGATCGGATAGTCGCGCACGCGGATGCCGGTGGCATTGTAGACCGCGTTCGCCACCGCCGCGCCGACGCCGCACAGGCCCAGTTCGCCGACACCCTTCGCCTTCATTGGGTTCGCCTTGTCATCGGCTTCGGCGAGGAACGCGACCTCCTGGTGCGGGATGTCGGCATGGACCGGCACTTCGTAGCTGGCGAGGTCGTGGTTGACGAACAGGCCGAAGCGCGGGTCGACCGCCAGCTCCTCCATCAACGCCGATCCGACGCCCATCGTCATCGCGCCGATCACCTGGCTGCGCGCCGAGGTCGGGTTGATGATCCGCCCGGCGGCGCATACCGCCAGCATCCGCTGCACCCGCGTGACGCCGGTATAGGCATCGACCGCGACCTCGACGAAATGCGCGCCGAACGTGGCAAAGGCATATTGCTTGTCGAGTGCGCCGAACTCGATCTTGTCCTCGGCGCTAAGGCTGCCGGCGTCGCTCAGCGGAACGGAACGCCCGCCGCCGGTCACCTTGCCATCCGCGAACACTGCGTCGGCACCAAGCCCGAGCTTCTGCGTCACCTGCCCGCGCAGCGCGACACAGGCGGCATAGACGCCCGCCGTGCTGTTGGGCGCGCCCCATTGCCCGCCCGACCCGGCCGAGACCGGATAGGCGCTGTTGCCCAGGCGCACGTCGACCGCCTCTACGCCGACGCCCATCATCTCGGCGGCGGTCTGGGCGATGATCGTGTAGCTGCCGGTGCCGATATCGGTCATGTCGGTTTCGACCACGACCCGGCCGTTTTCCAACCGTACCCGCGCGCCCGATTTCATGTTCACATGGTTGCGGAACGCCGATGCGACGCCGACCCCGCGCAGCCATTTGCCGTCGCGGACCTGTGCGGGCTTCGGGTTGCGCTTGACCCAACCGAAGCGTTCGGCCCCTTCGGTCAGGCAGCGGACCAGCTGGCGCTGCGAAAACGGCTTGTTCGGGTTTGCCGGATCGACCTGCGTGTCGTTCTTGATACGGAACGCCACCGGGTCCATCCCCAGTTTTTCCGCCATTTCGTCCATCGCGACTTCGAGCGCCATCATGCCCGGTGCCTCGCCCGGCGCGCGCATCGCGTTCCCTTCGGGCAGGTCGAGCACCGCAAGCCGCATCGCCGCCAACCGGTTCGCGCCGGCATAGAGCAGCTTCGTCTGGTTGACCGCTGCTTCGGGGCCGCCATCCGGCTGATCGCCCGATCCGCTTTCATGGCCGATCGCGGTAATCGTGCCGTCCGGCGTACAGCCGATACGGACGCGTTGGCGCGTCGCGGGGCGGTGGGTGGCGTTGTTGGCCATCATCGGCCGCGCCATCGCGATCTTGACCGCGCGTTTCGCCGCCTTCGCGCCCAGTGCCGCCAGCACGGCGTCGGCGCGCAGGAACAGCTTTCCGCCGAAGCCGCCGCCGACATAGGGCGATTGCAGGCTGATCTTGTCCTTGGGGATGCCCAGCGTCTTGGCCAGGTCGCCGCGGCCCCAGTCGACCATCTGGTTCGAGGTCCAGATGGTCAGCCGGTCGCCGTCCCAGCGCGCGGTGGAGGCGAATGGCTCCATCATCGCATGGCTGTGGTCGGGGGTGGTATATTCGGCGTCGAGCTTGACCGGCGCGCTGGCATACGCACCCTCGAAATCGCCGACCCGTGCCTCGGGCTTGCCATCGTCGCCCGGGGCAGGCTTGGCGGATTTCAGGCCCTCTTCCAGATCGAACCGGCCCTTGGCGCGGGCAACATCGACGCGGACGAGGTTGGCGGCGGCGCGCGCCTGTTCAAAGGTTTCGGCGACGACCACCGCCACCGCCTGATGATAATGGTCGATCGCGGGGCCGGCGAGCAGCTTGACGGTATTCATCCGCCCCTTGCCCAAGGGGCCCGCGCTGTCGGCGGTAACGATCGCCAGCACGCCCGGCGCGGCGCGTGCGGCGGAAAGGTCGATCGAACGGATCGTCCCCTTGCCCACGCCCGCGCCGACGATCACGCCGTATGCAGCATCGGGCACGTCGCGGGCATGTTCGAACGCGTAGGGGGCAAGGCCGGCGACCTTTTTCGGGCCGTCGATGCGGGGGCGGGGACGGCCGACGACCGCTTGCCGGTCGATCGGGTTGGTACCGGCGGGGGTTTCGAACTTCATGGAATTACCCCTTCGCCTGCGCGATGACGGAGGCCAGCGCGCGGGTTGCGAGCGGCAGTTTGAACGCATTGTCCTTGGTCGGTGTCGCGCCCTGGAACGCGCGCGCGGTGACGGCGGCGGCGCCTTGGCGGAGCAGCGCGTCGGCTGCCTCCACCCGCCACGGACGCGGTGCCACGCCACCGAACGCGACGCGGCCGGTGCCGTCGCGCTGGATCACGGCGGCGACCGACACCAATGCATAGGCATAGGAGGCGCGGTCGCGGACCTTTTCGTAGAAATGCTTGCCGCCCAAGGGACGGGGCAGGGTGACGGCGGTAATCAGCTCGCCGGGCTGCAACACCGTGTCGAGGTCGGGCCGGTCGCCCGACAGCCGATGGAAGTCGGCGATCGGGATGCGCCGCGTCGCGCCGTTGCCATCGATCGTCTCGATCACCGCATCCAGCACGCGCATCGCGACGGCCATGTCGCCGGGGAAGGTGGCGATACAGGCGTTCGACACGCCAATCACGCCCAGCTGCCGCGAATAGCCGCCGATCGCGGCACAGCCCGACCCCGCCTTGCGCTTGTTGCAGGCCATGTTGGTGTCGTAGAAATAGGGGCAGCGGGTACGTTGCAGCAGGTTGCCCGCCGTCGTCGCCTTGTTGCGCAGCTGTCCGCTCGCGCCCGCGACGATCGCGCGGGTCAGCACGGCATAGTCGCGCCGCACGCGGTCATCGGCGGCCAGATCGGTGTTGCTGACCAGCGCGCCGATGCGCAGGCCGCCGTCCGACGTCTTTTCGATCCGGTCGAGCTTCAAATCCTGTACGTCGACCAGATGCGCGGGCGTTTCGATGTCCAGCTTCATCAGGTCGAGCAGGTTGGTGCCGCCGGCGATGAACTTGGCACCGGGGCGGGTGGCGACGATCCGCGCGGCCTCGGCCGGGTCCTTCGCGCGCTCATAGGTGAAAGCTCTCATGCGCCTGCGACCTCCGCCATGGCATCGGCAATGTTGGAATAGGCGCCGCAGCGACAGATATTGCCGCTCATCCGCTCGCGCAGTTCCATGTTCGTTGCCTGCGGCCGCTTGGTCAGGTCGCCCTGCACATGGCTCGGCACGCCGCGCTTGATCTCATCGAGGACCGCGACCGCCGAACAGATCTGGCCCGGCGTGCAATAGCCGCACTGGTATCCGTCATGCTTGACGAACGCCGCCTGCATCGGGTGCAGCTTGTCCGGCGTGCCCAGCCCCTCGATCGTGGTGATCGCGTCGCCTTCGTGCATTACCGCCAGCGTCAGGCAGCTGTTGATCCGCTTGCCCTCGACCATCACCGTGCACGCGCCGCACTGCCCATGGTCGCAGCCCTTCTTGGTGCCGGTCAGGTTCAGGTGTTCGCGCAGCGCGTCGAGCAGGGTCGTGCGCGTGTCGAGCGTCAGTTCGCGCACCTGTCCGTTGACCTTCAGCCGCACCGGCATCGTCGGCGGGGCGGCGGCGGGCGTTGCACCCTGTGCCGCCGCCGCCATCGGGCTGGCCGCCAGCGCCGCGCCCGCTGCACCCGCGGTCAGCACGCCCCGGCGCGATAGTTCGAAATCGGACGTGTCGCCCATGATGATGTTTCCTGTCAGCCCCCGGATGCTGCGCGGATTCTGCCGCAGCCGGATCGTAACGCGCGCGAACCGGAATAGGTTGCGGAACAGGACCGGATCGGTACGCGGCGACGCCTATCCCATCGCCGCCGCAAAATCCTCCGTTCGTGCTGAGTAGGGGCTGAGCGAAGTCGAAGACCCGTATCGAAGCACCTCGCCACGAGCGGTCCTTCGATACGCCCCTTCGACAAGCTCAGTGGCACCTCAGGACGAACGGGTGGGGATAATGGTATTACTTTCCACTACATCGCCGCCGCCAGCTGTTGCCCCGACAGCCACGCCGCCTCGACCCGGGGCGCGATCAGCCAGTCGCCGCAGGCACCAAGGCTGTCGGCATGATAGCAGCCGATCCCCGCGCCGTCCGACCGGGCATAGCGCCAGCGATGCGCCGCGCCATGCACCGGTTGGGGCAGGCCCGCGACGCGGCTTGCCAGGGCCGCCGTCAGCTGTTCGACCACCCAGTCACGTTCCGCCTCGATATGCTGCGCGGACCAGTCGGCGTCGGCGTGGATCGTCCATGCCTCGCCCCCGCTGCGCCCCGGCTTGGCGGGGTTGCGGGCCGCGCGGTCGATGATCCCGTCCCGCTCCAGCAGCGCGGGCGCATCGATCAGGCGGTCAAACCCCAGCATCACCGTCCAGCATGGCGCGGAAGCGTGCGCGCGCGCCAGCGTGGCGAGCGTGTCGTCCCGTTCCGCGACCAGCGGTGCGACCTGTTCGGCGGGCAGCGCCAGCACGACCGCCGCGAACGGCCCGGCCGCCTCCGCCTCCAGCGGCAACCACCAGCCCGCGTCGTCGCGGCGCAGCGCATAGACATGGGTCGACCAGCGCACGTCCAGCGCCTGCGCCATCGCGATCAATGGCGCCTCCATCGTCGGCCTGCCGACCCACGCATCGTCGCCCGCCGCCGGCCAGCGCGCGGCGACGCCCGCCGCCTCCCACGCCGCCAACTGCGCGATGAAACCCTCGTCGCGCGCGGTCATGTACAGCGCGCCGAAATCGAACGCGAAATCGCCCACGATCCGGCTCGCCATCCGACCGCTCGGCCGGCGGCCCTTGTCGAACAGCGCGACCGTCCGCCCCGCCGCCTTGAGCGCGGTGGCGCAGCTCAGGCCCGCCATGCCCGCCCCGATGATCGCGATATCGCCCATGCCTGTTCCTTAAGTTCGCTACCCGCTTTCGCTGCGATGCAACGCACGGGATGGACACGATGTTGCTCCCCGGCGTTTAGCGGTGCAAAGGCGAGTACGAAGCGGCCAATCGGGGCCGCCGGTCGGTTCGGTCAGCACGATGTCCCCAGGCGAGATGATTACCGGAAGTGCCGTCGCCGCCGTCGTCAGCGATCCGAATCTCCCCGACACGCCGATCGTCGCCTGCAACCAGGCGTTTATCGACCTGACCGGCTATGCCGAACATGAAATCCTCGGCCGCAACTGCCGGTTCCTGCGCGGGCCGGATACCGAGGAGGCCGCGACCGAGGAACTGCGCGCCGCCGTGCGCGAACGCCGTGCGACATTGGTCGAGGTACTGAACTACAAGAAGGACGGCACCCCGTTCCGCAACGCGGTGATGCTGGCCCCGATCTTTGCCGAGGACGGGTCGCTGCAATATATGCTCGGGTCGCAGATCGAGGTCGGCACCCGCCCCGACAGCGATGCCGCCGCGCGCATCGCCGCGCTCACCCCGCGCCAGCGCGATGTGCTGGACGGCGTGATGCGCGGGCTGCTCAACAAGCAGATCGCCTATGAACTGGGCATCAGCGAGCGCACGGTGAAGCTGCACCGCGCCGAGATGTTGCAGGCGCTGGGCTGTCGCACCGTGGCGGAGGCGATCCGCCTTGCGGTGGAGCAGGGGCTATAGGGCAGGGGAGAACCCCTGCGCCCACGCCGTCAGGTGAAATAGCCTTCCGCCTTCGCCTGGGTCGCCATGGTGAGGATGCGGAACGCGAGGATGCCGATCCAGAACAGCACGAACATCAGTGCCGCCCATTTGATCGCCGTCCGTTCCTTCTGTTCGATCCTGCGCATCGTTCGCACTCCTTCACATCAACAGGTCTTCGTAGAGATACTGGAAGCGGCGATGTCCCGACCGGTCGTGGTCGAGGGCAAGGCCGCCGCGCGTCGCAAAGAACGCCGCGCCACGTTCGCGAAGCGTCGCATCGCGCCCGGCGATCACGCTGTCGGGGGTGATGCCGACTGCCGCCGCCGTCGGGCGGGTTTGTGGATGATGCATGACGTTCTCCTGTCATTGCCGCTCACGGGAACCAACCGGCGGGTGGTGCGTCGGGTTGCCGCCCCTTGGGGCAGGATGGCGCTGTTCGGTTCAAGCAAGTGACTGAAAGTGCGTCATATTACCGGGCGTGCCGTTGCCGGCTGCCCGTTGGTACAGGTGCGACGATGGCCATGGTCCCCATGTTGCGACGCGACACAGGAAAGGGCGGCGTGCCGCCCGGAAAGGTTGCGTCCGATGTCCCGCCCCGCCAAGATCCTGATGACCTATCTGGGGGTCGTGCTGATGATGGCGATCCTCGCCCTGCTGGTTTTCTATCAGTTGAACCATGTCTGACCGGCTGACCGTCTGGTATGACGGCACCTGCCCGCTGTGCCTGCGTGAGATCGCCCTGATGCGGCGGCTCGATCGCGGGCGGCGGATCGATTTCGTCAATGTCGGCGATCCGCAGGCGGCATGCCCGATCGACCGCCGGCCGCTGCTCGCACGCTTTCATGCCCGCGAAGCCGGGCGGATCGTGTCGGGTGCGGCGGCGTTCGCCGCGATGTGGCGGGCGATCCCGCTGCTGCGCCCGTTCGGCCTTGCCGCGCGTAACCAGGTGGTGCTGCGCTGGCTGGAGGCGCTGTATCTGCGCTTCCTGCATGTCCGTCCGACGCTGCAACGGTGGGTACGATGATCCCGCGCCGCGACCCCGTCGCGCCGGGGCAGGTGAGCGTGTGGGACTTTCCGCGCCCGGCGATCGCGGAAGCCTGCGACCGGCGCATCCGCATCGAACACCGCGGACAGGTGATCGCCGACACGACCCGCGCCGTCCGCACGCTGGAGACCAGCCACCCGCCCAGCTATTACATCCCGCCCGCCGACATCGCGATGGAGCTGCTGCGTTCGGCACCGGGGCGGTCGCTGTGCGAATGGAAGGGGCAGGCGCGCTATTGGGATGTGGTCGTGGGCGACACCGTGCTGGCCCGCGTCGGGTGGAGCTATGCCGATCCGACCCCGGCGTTCCGCATCCTTGCCGACCATATCGCCTTCTATGCCGCACCGTTCGATCGCTGCACCGTCGACGGGGTTCCGGTCGTGCCGCAGCCCGGCGGCTTTTACGGTGGGTGGATCACCCCCGATCTGGCCGGCCCGTTCAAGGGCGGGCCCGGCACCATGGGCTGGTAACGCGACACCGCCCCCACTGCGGGTGCAGCAGGGGCGGCGCGGGGCGTTTGGGGCGTATGCCGATCAGCGGCCGGCGAGCGCGCGGTCGAGGTCGACGCCGCGGGCTTCCCAATCGCTGCGGGTCTTGCACACGCGGGTCAGGATGCGGCTGCCGGTGGTTTCGGTCTTGAAGCAGTAGCGGGCGTTCGGCGATGCCTTGTACGCGACGGCGGCGGGGCCTGCGGCCAGCGTGATCGCGATCGGCAGCGCGGCGGCGGTGGTGCCGACGACGGCGACCGGGGTCGGGGTCGGCGCGGCATTGGGTTCGGCGGCAAATGCCGAGGTGGTGGCAACCAGGCCGAGGACGATCGAAGCGGCGAAACGGATGGCGGTCATGTGCTTTCTCCCTGTATTCCGGCGTTGCTTCCGGTGATGCCAACTACTTTGCATCCGCCGTGCCAGTTTTACGGAACAAGCAATATCAATGGCTTACACTATGACTACAAATGTAGCTGTGGTATGTGCCGCCAATCCACAGCGGATTTTCCCAACCGTTGGTATCGCGCCGTCGCAACCCGTGCCCGCCCGCGGCGTTGAGTGTCGATCCGCGCAACCTTCATCCCCCGGAGCCGCATGTTCCACAGCACCAACCCCGCCACCGGGGAACAGTTCGCCACCCATGCCGAACTGACCGCCGACCAGCTCGACCACAAGATCGCGCTGGCCGCCGACGCCTATGCCCGCTGGCGGCTGACCCCGATCGCCGAGCGTGTCGCGCTGCTGCGCCGGATCGCCGATGCCTATGACGCCAATCGCGACCGGCTTGCCCGCATGGCGACCGACGAAATGGGCAAGACGCTGACATCCGCGCTGGCCGAGGTCGACAAATGCGCCGCCGCGTTCCGCCATTATGCCGATCACGGCCCGGCGATGCTGGAGCCGCAGCGTAGCGCGCTGACCGGTGGCGGCACGGCGGAGGTCACGTGGCTGCCACAGGGGCCGGTGCTGGCGATCATGCCGTGGAACTTCCCCTATTGGCAGGCGGTGCGCTTCCTGGCCCCGACCATCCTGGCGGGCAATGTCGCGCTGCTGAAACATGCCAGCATCGTGCAGGGCGTCGTCACGCTGATGGAGGAGATGACGCGCGACGCCGGCGCGCCCGAGGGGCTGTTCCAGAACCTGGCGATCAAGTCCTCGGCGATTGCCGACCTGATCGCCGACGACCGCATCGTCGCCGTCACGCTGACCGGCAGCGAAGGGGCGGGGATCTCCGTCGCCGAACAGGCCGGGCGCAACCTGAAGAAAGTGGTGCTGGAACTCGGCGGGTCGGACCCGTTCGTCGTGATGCCGTCGGCCGATCTCGACGCGGCGGTGCAGGCGGCGGTGACCGGCCGCATCCAGAATAGCGGCCAGTCGTGCATCTGCGCCAAGCGGATGATCGTCCATGCCGATATCTACGACGCGTTCCTCGACCGGTTTTCGGCGGCGATGCGCGCGGTGAAGCCGGGCGACCCGACCGATCCCGACAGCGACATGGGGCCGCTCAGCAGCTTCGAACAGCGCGATACGGTGCTGAAGCAGCTCGAAGAGGCCAAGCGGCAGGGCGCGACGCTGTTGTTCGGCGGAGAGCAGCCCGACCTGCCCGGCGCGTATCTGACCGCCGGCATCCTGACCGACGTGCCGCTCGACAGCGCACTGATGGCGGAGGAGATTTTCGGCCCCATCGCGATGGTCTTTCGCGCGGCCGATATCGACGAGGCGATCGACATCGCCAATGCCATCCCGTTCGGCCTCGGTTCGGCAGTGTGGACCAACGACGTGGCCGAACAGGACCGCTTCGTCCGCGACATCGCGGCGGGGATGACCGCGATCAACCAGATGCTGGCGTCGTCGCCCGAGGCGCCGTTCGGCGGGATCAAGCGGTCGGGCCATGGCCGCGAACTCGGGCCGTTCGGGCTGCACGAGTTCATGAACCTGAAGACGGTGTTCCGGCCCTAGAGCGGTTTCCGACCATCTTGCACCACCGTCATCGCCCTGCGGGCGACCGCTGACGCGGCGGGGCGCTTTCGATCCGGGACTGCGTTGCTCGTCGGTCACGATGCTATTGCATC
>NZ_LMKR01000007.1:0-107569 GCF_001421585.1 Sphingomonas sp. Leaf23
CGGCATGGCGCCCGCCGAGTTCACGAACCGCCCCAGCCACGGGCATGAGGACACCGAAGCTAACTTATCAACGGCCTGAAAATGGGGAGCACGTCATCGCCTTGCTACGAGTAAGGTCGACCTTTTCGATCGTTTCAGTTTCGGGATCATAGTCGGAAGGAAAGCAGGCAGAAGGGGCATGTAGCATGTCCTCCCGCCGGGTCGCATCATCCCACACATAGCAGTCGAAAACAGGTCGGAGTTCGTCAATGGCCTGACCCCTAACCGCTGCGATATTTTCCTCCATAAGAGGATAGAATTTATCGTTCCATTTTTTCATTTCCGAAGAAAAGGCGCGATATATCAGGCAAATCTCTTCTTCCGTCATACTGGATTCCCTGGGGTGGAGCGTTGCAAGTGTCCGCTGCGTGCCACGGGCAATGCATCATTCTCCCAGCAGAAGGGCAAGTGCCGCATCGGAAGCGTCCAGTCCGGTGGTCTTCCGTATCATATCGCGAACCGCGTCGCGGGTGGCGGCGTCGATGCTAAAATCGTCGTCGAACAGGTTGCCGCCGCGTTCGACGATGAAATAGCGTAGCCAGGCGGCCAGAAGATCGAAGAAGCCGGAAAGATCGGGCGCGATCAGGGCGTAGGTCCAGTCCCCCTCGCCGTGGCGGGCATAATGGATCGCGCCGTTCGCACCGATGCTGATCGGATTGGCGGTCCAGTCGGCGATCACATGATGGCTCGCGTCCCAGTTCGCCGACGCCTCGCCAGTGCGGGCATCATACCGATAGCCTGCCTGACGTCCGGCCAGTTCATCCAGCGGATAGAAATAGAGTTCTTCCACGATGAACGGGAGTTCGGCGCCCGCAGGATAGCCTGTTGCCTCGATTTCCCGAGCAAGGGCATCACCGAAGATGGCGCAATCAACCGCCTGGTCGGGACGAGGCAAGGCGATCGCCACGCCTGTCTCCGCTCCCGCGCGGACGAGGTTCTGGGCTGCTTCGGCGTAGGTCATCGGGTCGTGCCGGGTTCCTGCGTATTTCGCTGCGCCTGCCGCCAATGCATCCTGGCCACCGGCAGCAGGTGCATGTGTTGCATCACGCGGTTTGAACGATGGAACGTGTCGTATCGTCTTCCGGATCGATAAAGACGTACAGTTGAGATGTATCGTGCTTTAAGCCATTCAGACTTAACTGCCCCACAAATATCAGGGGCCTTTCCCCTTCGAAAAGCCACGTGGGGGACTGCAGCCATTTTGGTGGTTTGCCCAGAAATATAAAATCCTGTGCTATCGCATCCTTCACGATGCCGCGTGATTTTTTGGCATTGTTTCCGCTTATTTTAGCCTGCATCTTTTTTACGTAGGATTCAGGAGGGTTCAGCCAGGACGGCATTGCCTTTAGTATAAGCTCATATTCCTGCAGGGTAGAATTGTCTTGGGCGTAGGAAACACCCTTCCAATCTAGAAATTTTGTAAGAACATCCTGCAGGTTGACGCTTGTTGCTGGGTTGTCATAGTTTTGACTGATTATGTATAAATACAATGATCCGTCGTTGGTATATGGCTTGGAATAAAATCCTTCGAAATTATCTTCTGCCTCGGGATTTGACGTAACCTTTTCGCAGAGCCCTTTTGCTGAAATTTTGCCTTCCACAAAGGAATTTATATCTTCAATCAGGTTCATGGCGCTGTCCCCCATACCTGCCTGTGTTAAATGCTGTATGAGATGAGCCTGCTGCTAACTCTCGAGATGTAAGTTTTATATGGCAACGTATCTTAATAGTATAATTCCAGAGAGCAATGCTTCCCTGTAATTATTATTCTAATATATCTTAGCTAATGCGTGAAACGAAGTTTTGAGTTAATTCTGGAGGATTTATCTCGATAGCAGAGCGATTTTCTATTTCTTTCGCTTCATCACTATCCGTTACGGTAACGAACAGCGTAATGTCATGCAATAATTTTGCTTGAGATTCACGGAGCTTACGAAGCGAAGCAATCATAATATTGATCAATTGGAGAAAGTCAGAGTCGTTTATTTCGTCATTTAATGCGACTTGCGTAAATGTATCATTTATCGGCTGAAAAATATCATCGCCAACCCCTTCAAAACACCATTCCGCCGGAGACCAGCGCAGATAACTTTTGTATTGCGGCGTTATTTCTTCAATAGCGCTTTCGCTGGATAGCTTTTCGTTAAAGCAGGACTCGGTAGTGGCGTTCAGGCCAAGGCCCATACCGTCTTCGGAGATAGATAGGCAAAGAGCATACAGCCCATCGATCCCGTTCTCGGCCACGAAATCGTCAAATGCTTGCCTGACAGCTTGTACAAGCTGGTTCTCGATAGCTTCCCAATCCATTGATCTTCCTTCCTCAAGGCCAGCCAAATACGGATGAGCCAATTTTTTGTAGTTCGCCCTTCATGGCACTGGTTGCTTCGGCGGGTGATAAGTTCTGACTGGAAATACGGGTATCTGCAGCTTCCAATCCGTCGGCCACCTGTCTTGCATTGGTGACACTATGTCCCCGATTTGGTGCCCACATAAGGGCATCGGGATCATTGACCGGATCGATATTGTACTTTGCCATTACGGCCCTGCTACGCCCTAGAGCGGTTTGCATTGGAGGAATGTTATCGAAATCTCCCTTGAAAACGATATGGTGGGCATGGGGTCGCGGCATACCGGTCGGGGGTCGGGTATTGGTTTGACGCGCGTACCATGCACCCCAATTACATTCCGCCAACCCCTCCGGGTCCATCCACCGCAACGGATCATGGACATAGGCATGGGTGCGCAGCCCGCCGTCCACGCCGATCGGGTCGGGGGAGAGATACTGGCCGGTATCGGGGTCGTAATAGCGGTTGAGGTTATAGTGCAGCCCGCTTTCCGCGTCCTCCCATTGCCCCGGAAAGCGCAGCGCGCAGGGTGTCGCCTCGTCTGCATCGCCCCCCGCCTGCCGGTCGCGCAGCAGGGCGCGGGCGGTGCGGGTGCGGCCCCATAGTTCGGGCTCGGCGCGCCAGCGGCACGCACCGTCCTCGCCGAACAGCGCGTGCGGCGCGCCCAGCTGGTCGGCGACGATCGGGAGCCATTCGCCCTCGGCGGCAAGCGGTTGCGCATCGGCTCCGGCCGGCACCAGCTCCTTGGCGAGCGGGCGCAGGCCACCGGGTTCGAAATGCCAGCGTTCGATCGACAGGCGGTCCTGCCCGTCCTCGCCGCCCGCATGGTGCCATGCCTCGGCCAGCGAAATGCCCTGCCACACATAGTCGACCCGCCGGGTTCCCGGAGCGTCGCCGCCGCCGACCAGCGCCTTGCCCACGCGCCGGCCGAATGCGTCGTAGCTGTAGCGCCAGCGCGCGCCGTCGGGCGTCTCCAGCCCGACCAACCGGTCGAACCCGTCCCAGCGATAGCGCCAGCAGCGCGGGCGAAAGCCATGTTCGGACAGGATGCGTTCGACCATCCGCCCGCGCGCGTCGTAGCGGAAGCGGTTGGCGCCCGCCTCGACCACGCAGTCGTGCCAGTAGCGGTGCTCGCCCGCCAATCCTTCGGCAAGGTTCATCAGCGCGTCGTAGCGATACGCCTCACGCATCCCGCCGCGCTCGACGCCGACCGCCTGGTCGCGCAGGTTGTAGTGGAAGCGGGTCTCGCCCGTGCCCGCCACCGATCCGCCATCGGCGATCCCGGTCAGCCGCCCGGTGCGATCCCAGTCATAGCGGCGCAGCAGCGCGTCCGGCGTCTCGCGCGTGCCCGAAAAGACCGCGACGCCCCCGGCCCGCTGTTCGGCAAGGCGACCGGCCGGGTCATAGGATTGCGCCAGCTGGAACGCGGTATGCGTGCCGAGCGCTGCCGTTTCGCGCAGTGTTTCCAGCCCGCTGGGGTCATGGGCGAAGCGCAGCGTGTGGCCGTTGCTGTCGTACCGGCGCAGCAGCCCGACATCGTCGAACTGCATCGCGGTTTCGCCGCTGGGGCTGGTCCGGCCAATACAGCGCCCGGCATCGTCATAGCGATAGGTGACGGCGATGCCGTTCTGCTCTTCGGCGATCAGCCGGCCCTTGCCGTCATAGCGGAGCGTGACGTCGGCGATCCGGCGGGGGGTGTCCTCCGCCAGCTGCCATGTCGTGGCCCCGGTCAGCCGGTCGGCATCGTCGTAGCGATAGGTGATCGCGTCGCTGCCGGCGATCACGCGGACGATGCGGTCGCGGTCGTCCCATTCGAAATGCTGCTCGGTCGCATCCGGCATCCGCTTGCCCAGCACCCGGCCGACCGCGTCGCGGGTATAGCGCGTCTCGCGCCCGGCCCAGTCGAGCTGCGCCTCTAGCCGGCCGGCGGCATCGTAGCGGAAGCGCCATGCCTGCCCGGTCGCATCGGTAATCATCGTCAGGCGGCCGGTGCCGTCATAGCCGAAACGGGTAGTGGCACCCATCGGATCGATCGTCTGGCGCAGCGTATCGAACGCGCCATGGACGAAGCGCGTCGTCTGTCCGTCGCCCCGGATGCGCGCGGCGAGCAGCCCTTCGCCATCATAGGCGAAGCGGATTTCGCCGCCATCGGGCATGCGCGTGCGGCTGACCGCGCCGCGCGGATTGTCGGGCGATCGGTCATAGAACCAGTTGCTGGTGCGCCCGGCCGGATCGGTGTGGTCGAGCAGCCGCCCGAACCGGTCCCAGCGATAGCGGGTGACCCGCGCCGCGCCGGTGGCGGACGGCGGGTCGTGACGTGCGACCGGGCGACCGGCCGCATCGTTTTCATATCGGGTGGTGCCCGCGCCGACGACGCTTTCCTCGACCAGCGCGCCGCGTTCGTCGTAGCGGGCGGTGCCCCGGATGCCGTCGGTGCCGGTCCATGCCGTGATGTTGCCGGCGGCGTCGCGCGTCCACGCCGCGCTACCCTCCGGCCCGGCGAACGCCACCAGCGCCCCCCACCGATCATAGCGCCACGCCGCGCTGCGCCCGGCCCAGTCGGTCTGCGCGATCAGCCGGCCGTCACCGTCATAGGCGAAGCGGGTTTCGCGGCCGGCGGGGTCGATGCGGCGCTGCAACCGCTCCAGCGCGTCCCATTCGCTGATCGTGCGCGCGCCGAGCGGATCGACCTCCTCGACCACCAGGTTGTTCGCGTCGTAGCGGAAGCTGGTGACCGCGCCGGTCGCATCGACATAGCGCGACAGGCGCTGTTCCGGGAAATAGAGGAACCGGTCGTCGAACATGCCGTCGCCGGTACGCGTGCCGGTCACCCGCCCGGCCGCATCGTACAGGATCTCGACCCTGGTCGGGCCGCTGTCCTGCCACCCGTTCAGCCAGCCTTCGCGCGAATAACGATAATGGAATTCGCCGGTGAAACTGCCCAGCACGTCGAGCAGCTGCCCGCCCGCGTCATAGCGATAGCGGACGACGGGCTCGCGCTCGCCCTCCATCCACAGCGCGTTGATCCAGCCCTGCGGCGTGGTGTCGATGCGAAAGGTCGTGCCGTCGGGAACGCGGACCTGCCGCAGCCGCCCCTCGGCATCGCGGGCGAAGGCGATGCGGTTGCCGCTGCGATCCTCGATTCCGGCCAGCAACAGCATCGCGGGATCGCGGGTGGGCGCGAACAACAGGAATTGCTGGCTGCGACTGTCGTAGAGGCGCAAGGCATCGTGCGTGCCGGTCAGGTGGTAATAGGGCGCTTTCAGGTGGCGGGCATCGACATGGGCGTCGTCGCCGATCGCGAACAGCAGCCGCTGTCCCCCGGCATCCTCCAGCAGGACGGTCCCCGCCGCCGCGTCGAGCAGCAGCCGCTGCGACCAGTTGCAGATCCAGCGCGGGCCCAGCGCCCCTTCGACCCGCATCCTGCCCGGATAGGTACGATCGAGGCGCAGCGGCAGCAGCCCCGGATATTCGAAATCGGTGCGCGCATCGGCATAGTCGCCGGTGACGACATCGACCGGCTCACCGAACAGCCGGCGCAGCGGGCCGTCGAGCAGCCCGCCCTTGCGCGTCGCCGACCGCATGCCCGCGACCTCGGCGACCGACAGCAGCAGCTGTTCGGCGACCGACAGCGCGGCATCGGGCGTGCCATAGCTGCCGGTGGTATTGTCGGCGAAGATCGTCGTGCACCCTTCCTGCACCACGGCGTCGCACGACAGCTTGTGGCCGATCCGCGCCATGGGCAGGCTGTTGATGTAGATCGTCTCGCTGCCCTCGATGATCGCGGAGGGCGGGGTGCCGGGATGCTTGGTACAGGCGGCGGTGTCGGTGACGCGCGCGGCCTTCTTCCCCTCCAGGAACACGTTGGGGGACCCGGTGTTGATCGGGCCGGACAGGGTGGCGGTCTTGGCACCGGCACCGGCGATGGCGGTGGTGACGAAGCCGCCCGCCGCGCCCGCGCCGAACGCGACCGCCGCGCCCACCAGCGGTGCCGCCATGCCCGCCGTGCCGATGATCGCCGCCGCGCTGACCGCCACCACCGCGCCGACGACGATCCCGGCCGCGATCCCGGCGAGCAGGCCGTTGAAGGTATTGTCGTGCGCGATCTGGTGTTCAATATGCGCGGGCTGTGGTCCGGGCGATGCGATGCGTTTCGCGCCGAATTGTTTTGCTACCCAGAAGGCTGCCTCGTCCGCATGGACCGCTTCGGCAAGCGCCGCCCCCGCCATTGCCCCTGCGATCGGCGCGGCGATCCGCCCGGCGAAGCATTTAACCGCGGCCATCCCGCCGGACATGCCGGCCGATGCGGCGCCGGCCGCGACGATCCCGCCCGATACGACATGGCCGGTGGTGGCGATCGCCGATACGGTGCCGGCGTTGCTCGACGCCGCCGTCCGGTCGCGCAGGTCGCTGAGCTTCGCGTCGGCGGTGGGCGTCGGGGCGGGGGTCGCGGGTCCCGTCACGCCGTCGCGTCCGTTATGCGGCGGCGAAGCTGAACGAGGTGATCGCGGCGATCAGCGCGTCGCGCGTTTCGACCTCCAGCCCCCCCGGGATCGACCCGGTGAAGTTCAGGATCGCATTGTCGCTGTGCAATACCATGGCCATTACCTGATGGATCGGTTTCCCGTCGGTCTTCCAGGCAAGTTCGATGAAATGTGCCTCATGCCCGTCGATGCGACCGGGGGCGTCGGCGATCGCCTCGAACCCGGCAAGCTGCGCTGCGAAATTCTGGCGCTGCTGGATCACATAGTCCTGGAACGTCATCCCCATCGGCAACCGGTCGCGGGCGATGACGAGGCTGGTGCCCATGACCTTGGCGTCGCGGGGCAGCAGCACGTTGATGCTCTGATCCTGCCACGGCATCGGCGCGGCGAGCGATCCTTCAGCAATCCGATACGCCATGCGTGGTCTCTCTCCGCTGTCGATCGTTACACGTCTAGGTAGCGGCTCGAACCGGCTGCGCCTACCCTTGTTGCAAATAACCGCCTGATTTGGACCGGATGCACGTGGATGGAGGTTGCGGATGAGCGGTAGGGACCGGCCGGTCGTGGGGCAGATTTTCTACGTCCCGCTATACGAAGGGGGGTATGCATTCGGTTACGTTACGCTGATTGACAAGCAGGCAGGGATAATCGTCAATTTGTTCGACTTGGTTTGTGATATGAATGACGTGCCAGCCAATATATCGGCAGTACCCATTGTGCTGCGTGACATGCTAGTCAGCGGTGCCGAATTCAGTCGCTTGAAGGAGATGCCCGATAAGCAATGGAAGCTTACACCGCACCATATGCCCAACGACGTCCATCCCGACGTCGCGTTGTTCATTATGCGGTCACGGCCGGTATATCAGCTTATCGATCTTGCGAATGGTCGGAGCAAGCGGCCGGCAACTGAGGAAGAGATCGCGCGGTACCCCGTCCTGTCGACCAAGTTCCCGCCGTTCACCACCAAGATCGTCGAGAAGGCAGTGCGCCATCTGGATATCGATCCGAAGCTGATCGGTGTCGACCGTGCCGCAGGGACGGTGCACTGACGCGCTATTCCGGCTGACCGTTGATGAGCCGAACCCGCAACTGCCGGTAATAGCGGGCCGACGCGGCATTGCCCGCGCGGCGGTGCGCCTCGGCGGCGGTGGCGGCGCCGGCGAAGCTGTTCTGGAAGGCGCGTTCGGATGTCGCCGAGGCCTGATCCATCATCGGGGTTGCCGGCTCCGGTACGGCGGCAACCAGCCTGAAGCCGCCCTCATCCAGCAGGGCGATCCCTAAGACCCCTTGGCCTTTTCGCGCGCGCCCGGCGAGCACGCCCGTCTCGCCATCTGCGAAGCGCACCCGCCCGGCGCCCAGTCCGTCGGCCAGCCCGGCGCGGCATCCGCCGGCCCAGCCCCCCATGACCGGCCCGCCCTCCACCGCGATGCGGCAGCGGACGCTGGTCGCCGGGGCGGGTGCCGCTGCGAGCAGGGGCAGGAGGAGAAGGGCCAGGATACGCGCGCTGCCTGCCATAGCGTCACCTCGATCATTAGACATGTCGACACATCGACACCCCTGGCCCGCCGGTGGACAGACCTGTCTGGCGCGCGATGCTATAGCGTGAGGCGCACCGTCGCCAGCACCGATCGCGGGCTACCTGGCATGTTGAGCAGCGGCGAGCTGCCATGGCCCGCCACGATGTAGCGGCGGTCGAACAGGTTGTAGCCGTTGACCTGCACCCGGATCGCCGGGGCGACATCGACCCAGGCGAGCGCATCGGCGGTGACATAGCCCGGCAGCGTCGTCGTGTTCGCCGGGTCGGCCCAGCGATCGCCGACGACATTGCCGCCGCCGCCAAGGCCGAACCGGCCGAAATCGCGCACCAGCGACACATTCGCCTGATGGGTCGGCGTCAGCGTCGCGCCGCGCCCGATGAGCGACGGCGTGGCCGAGGCGACGATCTTTGCATCCAGATACGCATAGCCCGCGACCGCGCGCCAGCCACCCAGGTCGAACTGCCCCGACAGCTCGATGCCGCGCGTGCGCTGCGTTCCGATCGGCAGCACGGCCTGCGTCACGGGATCGGTGCCCTTGATGCCGGTACGCCGCAGGATGAAGCCCGCCGCCTGCAGCCCCAACCGGCCGCCGAAGAGCGTGTATTTCGCGCCGATCTCGCGGTTGGTCGTCTCTTCGGGGGCGATGTCGGCCGTGGTCGCCGCCAGGCCGAACTGCTCGGCCGAAGGCTGGAAGCTGCGGCTCCACGATGCATAATAGGATTGCGCATCGTCGGGCTGAAAGACGAGGCCGGCGCGCGGGCTCCAGTTGCGATCGGTGCGGGCGAAATCGGCTTGGCCCGCAAGCCGCTGATCGGTGCGCTGGCGATAGATGTCGTGGCGCAGCCCGACCAGTGCCTTGAACCCATGCCCGATATCGATCAGGTCCTGGACATAGAGGCCGGTGGTGTCGAGCCGGTTGCGCTGGTTCGCCGACAGCGCGGTAAAGCTCGCATTGTCGACCACCGGGTTGACCGGGTCGAGCAGCGAGGTGACCGCGACGACGCGGGTGGCGATGGTCCGGGCATCCTTCACCTGTCGCGCGATCTCCACGCCGTACAGGATGCTGTGGTCCATGCCGGCGATGGTTGCGCGCTGGGTCAGCTCGGTCTGGTTCGACCAGCCATCCTCGGTGCGGTCGATGCCGCCATGGCTGAGCGTCACGGTGCGCGCGGCGGCGTTCACGGCGCTCGGCATCGTATTGCGGCGGCGCAGGCGGTAGCCATAGTGGCGAAAGCCGTTGCGTAAGCTCAGGCTGTCCGAGAAGCGGTGGAGCACGGTCGCCCCCTGCCCCAGCACTTCGGAGCGCACGGCATCGGCGGTGCGGGCATTGGCCGCGCCATAATAGGTCCGGGGGTTCACCGCGACCGGGCGACCGTTCACCGCCGGGATGCCGAAGTCGTTGACCCGCCGGTCGGCCAGGTAATCGGCCTGTACCAGCAGCGACGTCGCCTTGCCCCGCCCGAACACGAACGACGGCGCGATGGCGGTGCGGCGCAGCAGGCCCTGTTCGCGGAAGCTGTCGCTGTCCTGGTACGCGCCGGTCACCCGCACGCCGACGCCGCTGTCGCTATCGACCCGGCCGATATCGAACTCGCCGCGCACATTGCCGAACGACCCGCCGCTGATCGCCGCGCTGGTCACGTCGCCATCGGGTTTCTTCGTCACGCGGTTGATGAGGCCACCCGACGATCCGCGCCCGTACAGCACCGCCGCCGGGCCCTTCACCACCTCGATCCGCTCGACGTTCGACAGGTCGCGGAAATACAGGCCGTCGTCGCGGAAGCCGTCGACATATTGGTCGGCGATCGCGGAAAAGCCGCGGATCGTCACTTGGTCGCGCTGGCCGTCGCCCGATGCAAAGCCGACCCCGGCGACGTTCTTCAGCGCGTCCTGCACCGACAGCGCGCGCTGGTCGCGCAGCACCTCGGCACCCACCACCGCCACCGATTGCGGCAGGTCGCGAAGCGGTGCCGGCGTCTTGGCGATGGCGCTGTCCTGCGGGACATAGCCGTTGTCGCCGGCGGTGCCGGTGACGACGATCTCCTGCGGATCGGCCTCGGGCATGCCGGGCACGACGACGGGAGCCGCCGCGGCCAGTGCCGCGACGACGAACGGAAACGACATGGAAACTCCCCCATCAAATGATGTTGAGAGTAGTTATCAGTAGCATTCGCAGGATGCAAGCGGGAGCGTAACGATCGCGGTGATCGCTGCCCCAAGGTACGTACCCCCGCGCTGGCGGGGGTACGTCATGGAAGCAGGCCGGGTCTGCCCGGCAGGATCAGCGCGCGACTGGTACCTCCGCGATGTTCCACCCGCGCAAGGTCACGCCGGGTGCGGCGATGACGGTGGCCGGATAACGGATGGTGATCGTCCGTTTCTCGCCCGGCAGCAGGGCCACGTAATTGTCGCTGTAGAAGGCGGGCAGGATGCGCTTGCCGTCGGGGCCGAGCAGCGTCAGCTTGGCGTTGAGCGCGGGCACCTGGCCGTCATTGGCGAGGTCGACCGTGACCATCCGGTCGCTGCCGTCGACCACCGGGGCCGCCATCCGCGCGGTGAGGGTGGCGGGGGCAAGGCCGTTCAGCGCCTGGTACGAAGCGGCATCGCGCCCGCGCCAGTAGAAATTGTCCGACACCCGCCGGCCCGCCGCATCGTTGAGCGTCAGCCGGACCAGCACCACCGGATGCGCCGTATAGAGGCGGTCGAGCGGCACGGGGCTGAGCGGCGTCGCGCGGTTGGCCAGCGCGTCGACGCGGTCCGTCCGCGTGAACAGCTGCGCATTGTCCAGCCCGACGACGCGCACGGTCGCGGTCAACCCCTTCGCATCGGCCTGCGTCGTGTTCAGCACCACCAGTTCATTGCCCGGCAGGTTCAGCTGGACATGCAGCGGCTCGGCGGCCTTTTTCGCCCCGTAATAGGCGGCGTGGGTGTCGTAATCCCACGAATAAATCTGCCACGCATTCGACGGCCAGGCCGGGTGCGTCATCCACAGCAGCCGCCCGCTATTCTTGGTCCACAAATGGCCCAGGAACCCCTCGTACATCGCCTTGTGCGTTTCGAGGTTCATCATCTGCGCCTTGCGCTCGAAATCGGCGAAGTCGCGGCCGGGACCGAACATCGTCGCCAGCGTCTGCATGAACGTCTTCGTGTCGCCGTTCCCGGCGAAATGCCAGTCGTGATAGGCCAGCACGTCGCCCAGCGGCCAGCGATCGGCGGCGGGCACATAGGACGCGATCGATTCCGCCGTCGACAGCGACGGCGTGCCCGTCTCCACCGAGAAACCGGTGGCGAGATCGGTGAAATACCCCTCCGGTGCGCGGTAGTTATACGGGCCGGACCCCTGCAAATTCACGACGTTCGAGCTGCCGGTGAACCAGCGCGTGCCGTCCAGCTGGAACACGGCATCGTCCAGCCCCTCGTTCAGCGCCGGATAGGGCACGCCTTCGTTGCGGCCGAACCACAGGATGATCGACGGGTGGTTGCGATAGCGGGCGATGGTGTCGCGCGCGTTGCTGAGGAACAGCGATGCATCGTCCGGCTCGATCTGGAAATTCTGGGTCGATTGCCAGAAATCGTTCAGGACCATCATGCCGTTCTCATCGGCCAGGTCGTAGAATTCCTCTTCGGTATTGGTCCCCATCCAGTTGCGGATGACGTTCATGTGCGCCTCGCGCTGGAGGCGGAAGAAGGGGGCGAGCCAGGCATAGCTCACCCGCTTCATCGCATCGTCCATGCCCCAGTTGCCGCCGCGCGCGGCAATCTTCACGCCGTTCACCCGGATGGCCAGATGCGGTTCGGGCAGGGTTTCGGCGATCGGGGTGACCGCGCGCGACACTTCCCCCGCAGGCGTCAGCGATTCCGCCCATCCGGTCGGCGACTGCTTGATCGCACCGTGGCGGACGTCGATCAGCTTCTGGCCCGACAGGCCGCCATCGGTGGTCTGCACGTTGACGCGGCGTAAGCGTCCGGCGGCATCGAACAGCGACAGGTCGTAGCTGACCTCGCGGATGCCGAAGCGCTGCGCCTTGCTGTCCGACACGCCGCTGGCGTCGCTGACCTGATAGGTCGCGTGATAGAGATGCGGGTCGCCATAGCCGTTGGGCCACCACAATTTCGGATTGGCGACGCGGAGCGCGGGGAAATCGGCGGGGGTGAAGCGCACCTCGCTGCGCCCGGTCGGCGCGGTCACGCTCTTTTCGACCGCGACGCCTTCGAACGCGACCTTCACCGTGACCTGCGTCGCCGGGCCGCTATTGTCGATCGGTACGGTCACCAGCACGTCGGCGCGGTCGGTGCGCGGCAGCGGCAGGTCGGTGACGACATGGGGGTCGAGGATGCGGACGTTGCCGTGCGCGACCAGCTCGACCGGCCGCCACAGGCCGGTATTGCGGTCGCGGATGCCCGGAATCCAGTCCCACCCCTCGGTCGCGACGAAGGTCGGGCCGTCGATCGCCAGCTGCCCGCCATTTTCGCCGACGCCCGCGCTGACCGATTGTTCGTGCGGGATGCCGGGGTGCGGCGGCGGCGAGACCTTGACCGCGATCACATTCTCGCCCGCCTGGGGCACGAAATCGAACTGGCCGCGAATGAACGCGCCGCGCGTGCTGCCCAGCTTCGCACCGTTGAGCCAGATGTCGGCGGCATAGTTGATGCCGCCGAACACGATCGTCAGCTTCCGGCCCACCGCTTCCGCCGGCACGGTGAAGCGGGTGCGGTACCAGTAATCCTGCCGCGCCAGCTTCTCCGGGATCTTCAGGTTGTTGAGGCCATAATAGGGATCGGGATAGACGCCGCGGTCGACCAGCGTCTGCAACACCGTGCCCGGCACCGTCGCCGCGCGCCAGTCGCCCTTGGGATTGCCCGGCCGCGACAGCGTGGCGCCGTCGCCCGCCACATCGGGCGCGGCGGCGAGCTGCCAGCCATTGATCTGCCACCGGCCTGGCGCGGTCGGCTGCATGGCGGGGGCGGTCGGCAGCGGCTTGGACGTGGGCGCGCTATAGGCGTCGCCCTTGGTCTGCGGCAGGGTCCATGCGTCCTGCTGCTGGGTCAGGCCGATATTGGCCTGTTTCTGGAACGGCCAGCTGACGCCGACCTCCCATAGCTGGACATTGGCGAAGTCGGGGCGCGGCATCGCGGCGATGTCGGCGGCCGACAGCGCGCGGTCGTGCAGCGTCACGCCGACCAAAGTACCGCCGAAATGGGGCTGGCCCGGCACCGCGCGCGCGACGTGCAGCACGCCGGCGGTCGCAGCCGACCGCGCCGCCCCGGTCGCGACGCGGCGACCGTCGACATACAGCGTCGCGCGCGTGCCGTCGGACACGGCGGCAACCTGCGTCCAGCGGCCGGGGGCGATCGCCGGGCCGGTCAGCGTGGCGCTGCCATCGGTCAGCGTCAGCCGCCCGTCGCGGAGCGCCAACACCCGTGCGTCGCCCAGCGCCACCAGCGGCACCATACCCGCCTGTCGCGCATCGCCCTTCACCCACAATGTCACGCTGTACGGCGCACCGGCCTGCGTCACCGGCCCCTCGACCGGGCGTTCGATGCCGATGCCGCCGGGCAGGAAGCTGGCATTGTACGGCCCGCGATTCACCGGCACCTGTGCCCCGGCGATGCCTGCCCCGGCGACGCTGGCCAGCAGCGCGGCTATGATGCCCAGTTTCATGCGGAAGTCCTTTTCGTCAGGTCGGCGCTGATCGTTTCGAGATCGCGGCCACGGGTTTCGGGAAAGAAGCGCCAGACCAGCAGCGCCTGCACCAGCATCGCGGCGGCAAAGCCCCAGAAGGGCAAGGCGCGGTCCCACTGCGCCACCAGCGGGAAGGCAAAGGACAGCACCGCATTGGCGACCCAATGCGTCGCGCTGCCGATCGCCTGTCCGCGCGCCCGCACGTCGGTCGGGAAGATTTCGCTCAAATACACCCAGATCACCGCACCCTGCGACATGGCGAAGGCGGCGATGAACAGGATGAGGAGCGGCAGCAGCAGTGCGGGCGATGCCGCCCCCATATAGACCAAGGCGACCCCGCCCAGCGCGATCGCGGTGATGAGGCCGCCACCGATCAGCAGCGGCTTGCGCCCCACCCGGTCGATCACGCCCATGCCGATGACGGTCGCGATCAGGTTGGCGACGCCGATCGCGATCGCCTGTACGTCACCCGACACGCCGGTGAACCCGGCGGCGGCGAAAATGTCGTTGAGGTAATAGAGGATCGCGTTGATCCCCGACAGCTGGTTGAACAGCCCGATGGCGATGGCGAGCAGGATCGGCGTGGCGTGCAGCCGCCAGTCGAGCCGCCCGGTGCCGCCACCCTCCCCCGCCGGAATGGCGTCGAGGCCAAGCCGCGCGGCGGCGCGGTCCGCGTCGTCGCTCCGCCCGCGCGCACTCAGCCAGCGCGGGCTCTGCGGCAGGCCGGTCAGCAGGATCAGGAACAGCGCCGCCGGCACCGCCGCCACGCCCAGCTTCCACCGCCACGCGATGTCAGGCGCGACCGCCTGCGCGACCAGATAGTTGCTGAGATAGGCGATCAGGATGCCCGCGACGATGTTGAACTGGAACAGCCCGACCAGCAGCCCGCGCCGCTTCGCCGAACTGATCTCGGCGATATAGACCGGAACCAGCACCGACGACGCGCCGATCGCCAGACCGCCAAGCACGCGAAACGCGACGAAGCCGGTCAGCGTGGTGGCGATGGCGCACCCGATCGCGGAGACGACATAGAGGAAGCCGATGACGCGCAGCACGGCCAGGCTGCCCCAACGGTCCCCCGGCGCGCCGCTGAACAACGCCCCGACCAGCGTGCCCCAGAGTGCTGCGGACACGGCAAGGCCCAGCCCCGCTTCAGAGAGCGCATAGTTGCTGCGCAGCGCATCGGTCACGCCCGAAATGACGGCGGTGTCGAACCCGAACAACAGCCCGCCAAGGCTCATCGCGACGACGGCGCGGGTGTGGGTGGCGCCGCTCATGCGCCCGCCACCCGGTTCAGGAACACCCCATGCGGTTCGGCATGGGCCAACGTCTTCCCGATCGCCTCGCGCATCCGCGCAAAACTGTCGGCCAGCGTGTCGGCGGGGATGGCATCGGCCAGCGGCGAATGGCGCTGCGGCAGGTCGCCGAACCCCGCATAGAGGCTCAGCCAGCTCGGGTCCTGGAACGTATCCCACTCGTTGCGCACGAATTCTCCTCCCGAACGCCATGCGTCCAGCTTGATCTGCAAGGGTTCTGGCGGTTCGACCGCGCGGATCGCCTGCCAGAAGGGTTCGTCCCGACCATTGGCAAGGTAATGGAGGAACAGGAAGTCGCGCAGCCGTTCGAACTCCAGCACCGATTGCCGGTTATAGGTTGCGGCAAGGCGCGGGTCGCAGTCCTTGTTGGGGAACAGCGCGACGAAGCGTTCGAGGCCCGACTGGATGAGCGAGATGCTGGTGGATTCGAGCGGTTCCAGAAAGCCGGACGCCAGCCCGAGGCCAACGACATTGCCCGACCAGAACCGCTCGCGGTGGCCGGTGGTGAAACGCAGCCGGTTGGGGTCGGCCAGCGGTGCGCCCTCCAGACTGGCGATCAGCGCCTCCTCGGCATCGCCGTCCGACTGGAAATCACTGCAATAGACCGATCCGTTGCCGATGCGGTGGCGAAGCGGGATGCGCCATTGCCACCCTGCCTTGCGCGCGGTGGCGACGGTATAAGGGACGGGATCGCCCGGCGCGGCCTGACACGGAATGGCGACGGCGCGGTCGCACGGCAGCCAGTGGCGCCAGTCGACATAGGGCACGCCCAGCGCCTCGCCCAGCAACAGGCTGCGAAACCCCGACGCGTCGATCCACAGGTCGCCGGCGATCTCGCGTCCGTCGTCGAGCGTGACGTGGGTGACATGCCCACGCGCCGGATCGGTCGCGACCTGTTCGATCCGCCCGTCGAGATGCGCGACGCGGTTGGCGAGTGCCAGGCGGCGCAGCAGCGCCGCGAACTTCGCCGCATCGAAATGCAGCGCGAAGTTGAACACGCCCAGGTCGTTGGCGGGCCGGTCGGCGGGCGGCAGGAACAGCCCGTTGCGCGCCAGCTGCGTCGCGAGGCAATAATCGCCGATCAGCCCGGCGCGCCCGGCGGCGTGGAGCTTCAGCCAGTATTGATGGAACGCGACCCCGCCCGCGCCCACGCCGTACAGGCCGAACGGGTGGAAGAAGCGATGCGCCTCCCCGCCCCAGCCATCGAAGCGGATGCCGTATTTGATCGTGCCGCCGGTCTCGCGCAGCACATCGGGTTCACCCAGTTCGATCGCCGACAGGAAATCGCGGATCGCGGGCACCGTCGCTTCCCCCACGCCGACCGTGCCGATCGCCGCGCTGTCGATGACGGTGATCGACAGGTTCAGATGGGTCAGCCGCCGCGCGAGATAGGTCGCCGCCATCCACCCGGCGGTGCCGCCGCCGACGATGACGATCGATCGAACCGGTTCGTGCGGCATCGTTCCCCCCTGTTCGCCCGTGTCGCCCGTGGCGTTCGTATCGCTCACCACCGTACCCCCGCGCAGGCGGGGGTCCAGAGCCAAGCAGAACAGCGTTGGCGTATGAGGCCCTGGACCCCCGCCTGCGCGGGGGTGACGCGTGAGGTGTGGCGACATGTCGACACCTCGACACGTCGCCATCCCGATCAGAACTTCGCCCGCACGCCGGCGATGAAGCGGCGCTCATAGATATTCTCGTTGAACACCTGATCCTGCCAAGTCAGGTAATAGCGCTCGGTCTCGCCGGTCAGGTTCGATGCCTGGCCGTACACGCTGAACTGCGGCGTGATGTCGTAGCTGATCGAGGCATCGAGATAATGGGTCGGCTCCTGATACTGGGCGAGGCCCTGGATACCGCCATAGTTGGACGAGGCGAGCCGCTTCGAGCGGAAGTTATAGGCGACGCGCGCCTGCAACCCGTATTTCTCGAACCACAAAGCCGCGTTCACCTGATGCTTGCTGTTGTCCTGGAACGGCATCTTGTTGCCCGCCAGGTCGACCTGCCCCGCATCGCCCAGCGACAGCGTGTAGTTGGCATCGACGCCGAACCCGCCGAGGAAGCCGTTCACCCCATAATCGGCCAGTGACTGGCGCGCCGATGCCTCGATCCCCTTCAGCGTGCCGCCTTCACCTTGTGCCAGCGTGTTGGTGATGACCGGGCGGCGGATCACGCCGTCATTGTCAGGGATGTCGGTGCGGGTCTCGGTCGTCGTCGTGATGAAGCTGTCGACCGAGATGTAGAACGCACCGACCGCGACCAGACTGGAGCGCCCGGTATAATATTCCAGGCTCGCCTCGGCATTGGTCGCGCGCCACGGGTTCAGGTTCGGGTTGCCGCGCGAATCCGCCGTCCGCGCCTCGAACCGGGCCGGGTTCACCTGCGTGTTGATCGCGTAATTGACGTTCAGGCCGCCGCCCCATTGCAGGAAGTCGAGGACCGTCATCGTCTTGGAGAAGGCGGCGCGGGCGCGCAGCTTGTCGGTCACGTCGAACGCGACGTTGAACGCGGGCAGGAAGTCGGTGAACTCGCGCTTCGTCACGACGTCGCCGGCATCGACCCCCGACACACCGTAAGGCTGCGGCGCGCCGACGATGTTCTGGCGCACGTTCAGGCGGGTGTTGACCACCTGCAACCCGCCATTGGCGCGGAACGGCATGCCCAGTAGCACGCCTTCGCCCGACACCTGGCCATAGCCCGAAATCTGGCTGACATTGACCGTGAAGCTGTCGGCCGGGTTCACCAGGTTCTGGCTGCCTGGATAGAATTTATTCTGCCACGCCTCGCTGTCGTCCATCGCGTGCGGGTCGAGCGCATAGAGCGCGGGCGCGCCGCCGGCGGGCAGGGCATATTGCTTGATGAGGCCGGCAAAGATCGGGTCGTTCGCCTGCCGGGTATAGCCCGCGGTATAGGCATTGCCCTGCGCATCGCGCACCGCGCACTTGTTGTCGTTCAGGTTGACGTCGAACGCCTTCCACTTGACCAGGCACCCGCCCGCCGGATTGGCGGCATTGTCGGTGTTGCCGGCATAGAAGGGCGAGACGCGATCGAACGTGAACTGGTCGACGCTGCGTTCGCCATAGCGTCCGCCGAACGCCAGCTTCACGCCATTGTCGGCGCTGTATTCGCCGTCGGCGCGCACCGCCCACAGGTCGCCATTCTGATACTGGTTGCCCTCCGACGAAATCGTCTTCAGGCCATAGCGCGACGGATCGGACGCCTGTGCCAGGAACGCGGGCGAGAAGCCGAACACCGGCGCGCCGCTCGAATAGTCGACGGTCGCGGTCTGGCTGTAGATCTGGTAACCGGTCGGATTGAACTGGCGGTCGCCGCCGACCGATGCCGGATAGTTGCCGACGCCGTTATACGCCCATTGCGTGCCGTTGGTCAGGCTGAACTGGGTGTAGGCCTGGTCGCGCTTGCGCGATGCCTTGCCATAGATCCCGCGGATCGTGCCCTTGAACTGGTCGCTCGGCTGCCAGTCGAGCTGGACATTGTAGTTCTGCGACTCGCTCTTGGTGCGGAAGGTTTCCGAATAGCTGTCGAAGCTGGGCAGGCTATAGGTATATTGCTGCACCGTGTTGACGTTGTAGCCGTTCACGACCGCGCCGGTATCGCGCGATTTCGTCGGCAGGAACGGTGACGACAGCCAGTCGACATTCTGGAACTGAAACCCGGCGGTGCGGTCATATTGCGTCTGGCGGGTGTAGAAACCGTCGGCGGTCAGCTTCAGTGCATCGTTGATCTCGAACTGCAGCGAGGCGTTGGCGCCGAAGCGTTCGCGGTTGGTGATGCGGTTCCACGCGGTGTGCGACTGCGGCGTGATGAACGCGTCATTGGCGTCGCCGTCGCCGTTCACGTCATAGCCGATGATCGTGCCCGCGCCGTTACGCACCGCACGCCCCCGGCTGACGCCGTTGTTGCCGGTCGCGAACGCGCCCTGGTTGGTCGCGCTGCCGGCTTCGGTGTTGAGCGCGACGCCATAGTCCTGGATGCCCCGGAAGCTGTTGCCGAGCGTCAGGTCGCTATAGGCCGCCGAAACCAGCACCCCGAACCGGTCGCCATGATAGGCGATCAGGCCGTTGGCCGACGGGCTCCACTTCTCGGTCTTGTCGCCATATTGCCCCTCGGCAGCGGCCGACAGTGTGAAGCCCTGCTTCAGGTCCATCGGCCGGCGGGTCAGCAGGTCGACGGTGCCCGACAGGCCCGCCTGTTGCAGCGATGCGGTCGGCGATTTGAACACCGTCGCGCCCGAGAACAGCTGCGACGGGATGTCGGTGAAGTTCGGCTGTACCGTCGTCACCGAATTGGCGCCGAGGAACTGTTCGCCGTTCATCAGGGTCGTGACCTGCGGCAGCCCGCGGATGTTGACCGCGCCGCCCTCGCCCGCCTCACGCCGGATTTGCACGCCGGGGATGCGTTGCAGCGAGTCGGAGATGGTGACGTCGGGCAGCTTGCCGATGTCCTGCGCGCTGATCGCCTCGACCACGCTGTCGGCATTGCGCTTGATCTCGACCGAGCGGGCCTGCGAGGCGCGGATGCCGGTAACGACGATGTCGTCGGCGGGTGCCTCGGCCTGATCGGCGGTGGCGGTGGGATCACTCTGGGCCAATGCCGGTGTGGCAAGCCCCAGGACGGACACTGCCCCGAGCAGCATCGAACGGACGATCGACGACGAACCGTGACGCATGAAAACCTCCCCATGCTGCGGTGGCGCGACGTGGCACCCCGCTTCTATTTAATAAAATTGATATTAAATAATTTCTCGCGTTGTCAAACGTTCAATCACCGCCCGGCAACCTTTTTGACGACGATTACATCGGCACTGTGTCTTTGCGGTCGATGCAACATGTCGATCATCCGACAGCTTGACCTGTCGGCATGTCGACACGTAGAAGCGCCGACATGCCGACCATCGCCATCATTTCGCAAAAGGGCGGCGCGGGGAAAACCACGCTCGCGCTGCATCTGGCCGCCGCTGCACAGGCTTCGGGCCGGGTCGCGCTGGTCGTCGATACCGATCCGCAGGCGACCGCCAGCCAATGGGCGGCGTGGCGGCAGGAAGCCCCGCCCGAGGTGATCGACAGCCCCCCGCCCCGCCTGGCCGCCAAGATCGCGGCGGCGAAGGAACAGGGCGCGGAGGTGATCGTGATCGACACGCCGCCGCACGCCGACAGCGCGGCGCGCGCGGCGGTGGAGGCGGCGGACCTGGTGCTGATCCCGTGCCGGCCCAGCGCCTTCGACCTGTCGGCGATCCAGACGACGGCGAAGCTGGTGCAGCTGCTGCGTCGCCCGGCCTTTGTCGTGTTCACCGCCGGCCCGCCCAATGCGCCGCGCATCTATCAGGAGGCGGGCGAGCTGGTCGATGGCTTCGGCACGCCGCCGTGCCCCGTGCTGCTGCCCGATCGCGCCGCCTACCGCCATGCCAGCGCCGAGGGGCGGACGGTCATGGAAAGCGAACCCGCCGGCAAGGCCGCCGAGGAAGTCCGCGAACTATACAAGTGGACATGTCGACAGCTCGACATGCCTGCCCCCCGCTTCAGAAAGGTCGCGTCATGAGCCGCAAGCCGTCCTTCGCCAATCTGCGCGACCGCACTCCCGCCCCGGCGGCAACTCCCGCGCCGACACCTGCCGCGCCCGTTGCGGCCGACACGAAAGGCCCGGCAAGCCGGCAGGGCCGCAAGCAGATCGCCGGCTTCTTCACCCCCGACATGTCGCTGGCGATGCACATGCTGGCCCGGCGACAGGACCGCAGCCTGCAGGCGCTGATGGCGGAGGCGTTCAACGATGTCCTTCGGAAATATGGCGAAAGTCCCATCGGCGATTGAGGCGTCGACCTGTCGGGTTGTCGACCTGTCGACGCGTCATGCGGTGGTGCGGCATATTTTGTCGGTGAACGACGCGTGCAAATGAACAAAAGTTAATGTGCGGCATGGACAATCCGGTCACCGGATTGCAAGAAACTGGCATGGACGTCTCCCGCGAACTTCTTGCCTATGCCATCATCGGCATCGTGTTGCTGATCGGCGGGCCTGCGCTCGGCGTCGTGCTGCACCGCCGCAAACGCCGCAAGCTGCGCCAGCGCGGGGTCAAGCGCTACGGCCACTGACGGACGTCGCGCGGGCTCCCCTTTCCTACATTGCGATACCGTGACAGGCTCGCCCGACGCTCTGTCCCATCGTCGGCACCCACCACGCCCCGCGCGCGCCGCTGCAAATAGCGCGCGAGTGTGAACTTAGTGACCTTTGGCGGTTTTCCGCCGTTTCTTGGGTGAGTGTCGGCCACGCCGATTGCCGCCCCGGACCCGATCGAAGCCTTCACAAACCCCGTCCATTCGCCGTGCCCCCGCGCAGGCGGGGCCCCGGGGCCAGGCAGAGCAGCGGCCGGCGCTCGGGACCCTAGACCCCCGCCTGCGCGGGGGCACGGCGAGCATGGTAAGTTTGCCCACCGGTCCCGCTCCACCGCCGCCCTATCCGACCGCCGCGAAATAATGATTGCCGCCGCTGTCTTCATGGCCGTCGATCAACCGCAATCCAGCCTCCTCCAGCAGCACGCGGTACCCCGCCTCGCCCAGCGACCGAGACTCCCGCCCGGTCAGCGTGTCGGTCCAGCGACAGGCAACCGACGGCGCGCTGAACAGGAACCGCCCACCCGGCCGCAACGCCTGCGCGACCCGGCCGATCACCACCGCCTGCGTCGCCGGCGGCAGCAGGAACAACAGCCCGATCGCCACCGCGCCATCGAAGCGTTGCCCGAAATAGTCGCTCGCCTCCGCCGTCTCGCACGCCGCCGGTGCACCGGGCAGCGCGCGGCGGAACGCGGCGAGCAGGGTCGGGGAGGGGTCGATGCCCGACACCGCAAACCCCGCCCCGGCCAGCACCAGCGCGACCGGACGTCCGCTGCCGCACCCGATATCGACCACGCTACCCCCCGGCGGCAGGTCCACCGCCCAGCGGCGCACGACGTCCACGCCCACATCGCTGCGGATCGCGGCGAACCGCCCGGCAACCGCCTCCCAGCCATGGGTAGGGTCGTTCATCGACGTTCCGACAGGTAGAGGTGTCGACATGTCGGATGGTTAAGATGTCGCGTTGGCATGATGGTCCGACCGGCCGCCCAGACACCACCGTGCCCCCGCGCAGGCGGGGGCCCATGGCCAAGCAGAACAGCGGCCTCCGCTCGGGACTCTGGCCCCCCGCCTGCGCGGGGGTACGGCGTGGGTACCGGGCGGGACGAAGCAGCTATCGTGCGAACAGATCGCATCGGCCGGGGGCGGCAAGGCTGCTTCCCCGCCAACTCCGGACGCTCGCCACCTACGTCGACCGCTCGACCTGTCGACATGTCGATCACGCTGGCACCGTCAGCCGGAACCGCGTCTCGCCGGTGTCGAGCAGCACCAATTCCCCGCCATGCGCGCGGGCGATGCGGCGGGCCAGCGTCAGGCCGATGCCCGATCCGCCGGCCTTGTCGGTGTGGAAGGGGCGAAAGATCCGCGCGCGGTCGGCGGCGGCGATGCCGGGGCCGCTGTCGGCGACCTCGATCGTCAGCCGCGCGCCGCCGGTGATCGACAGCGTGACGCTGGGCGGGGTGGGGGGCGGGGCGGGGGCGGTCAGCGCGGCCTCGGCACCGTTCTGCAGCAGTGCCCACACCGCCTGCACGACTTGTCCCCGGTCGAGGGTCGCGGTGCCGTCCGCGCGCACCGCCAGCGCGACCGTTTCGCCGAAGCGCCCGGCGAACAGCCGCGCCAGATCATCGGCCAGTTCGTCCAGCGCGACCGGGGCGACCACCGGATCGGGCAGCCGCGCCAGCGCGCGATAGGCGCGGGTAAAGCCCTCCAGCCCCTCCGCCCGGCGGGCCAGCGTGGCAAGGATATCGCCCAGCATCGCATCGCCCTGTGCCGCCGCCGTCACCGCGCTGTCGGCCAGCGACACGATCGGCGACAGGCCGTTCAGCAGTTCGTGGCCGAGAATATCGATCATCTCGTCCTGCGCGCGCTCCTGCGCGGCATGTTCCTCGGCATCGACATCGATCAGCGCGGCAAGGCGGTGCGCGTCGCCCAGCGTCACCGCATCGATCCGCCAGCGCCGCCCGGCATGGCGCAGATGGTGCCGGGCGGGATCGGTGAGGGCGGCGGGCGGCGCGGGGATGCGGTCGTCGGCGACGAACAGCGCGCGGGCGGCGCGGTTGATCGCGCGGACCCGATCGCCCTCGATCCGCAGCAGCGGGACCGGCACCTGGTCGAGCAGCGCGGCGATCGGCCCGTCGCTCGCCCGCGCAAGGGTCGGGGCAGGGGCGACGCCCCGCCGCGCCGCGATCCAGCAGCCGAGCGCCAGCGCCCACGCAACCACGCCGCCCGCGCCGAGCAATGTACCCCACATCCCCGCCTGCGCAGCGGCCAGAGCAGCGGCCCCGCCGGCGGTGAGGAGGACGCCCGACCCGAACGCGGCAAGGGTGCGGCGACGCTCGGGGGTCAGCATGGTCGGCGGCTCGATACGGGTGACAGCGCCGGCAGGGCCGATTGCTCCAAGCCCCCTCGTACCCCGGCGAAGGAACGACCGACCCGCCCGGCCTCCATCGTACCCCCGCGCAGGCGGGGGGCCAGGGTCCTGAACGCAGGGGATTCCTTGGGGATCTGAATCCCCGCCTGCGCGGGGATACGGGACGGGGATGGTCGGGCCCGACCGCCCCACCTCCGAAGCCGGCCTCCCCTACAACCCATGGCGCGCCATCCGGCGGTACAGCGCGCCCCGGCTCAGACCCAGCGCGGCCGCCGCGTGGCTGACATTGTGGCGATGTTCGCGCAGCGCCGCCTCGATCACCGCGCGCTCGTTCTCGTCGAGGTCGAAGCGGGCGGCGGGGCTTTCTGCCACCGCCACGACGGGATCGGGGGCGAGCAGCGCCGCATCGATCGTATCGCCCTCGCCCAGCAGGATTGCGCGCTCGACCGCCGCGCCCAGCCCCCGCACCTCGTCCGCCCATGGCCCCGACAGGATGCGCGCTTCCGCCGCCGGCGTGAAACGGGGTATTGGCCGGGCATAGCGCACCGCCGCGATCCGCGCGAAATGGCGCGCGAGCAGCAGCGCGTCGCCCGCCCGCGTCGCCAGCGGCGGCACCGCGATCTCGACGGTGGCGATGCGGCGGGCGAGCGCGGGCAAAATGCCGGCCGCGCTGTCGGCGATGGCGATGCAGCGCGTCGCGGGCGCGATCCGCGCGAGCAGCCGGGCCTGCGCCACCTCCCCCAACCGGTCGGGATGGCGCAGCAGGAAGGTCGGCGCGGGATTGTCGAGCAGCCCCCACGCCGCATCGTCGCGCAGGTCGATCACCGGCATCGCCGTCGCCGCATGGGGCGATGCGGCGTGGAGCGCGGCGGCGGCCAGCCCGCGTCCCGATCCCGCCGGGCCGGTGACGACCACCCCGGCTTCGGTCGGGCCGATCCGCCGGATCAGCGCGCGCAGCCGCTCGATCACGGGGCTGTCGCCCAGCAGCCGGGCGGGTTCCGCCGCGACCGGGGCGGTCGCGGTCACCGCGCGTGGCGCGGCGGCGGCGGCGATGCGGGCGAGCAGGTCGGCGTTGCGCCACGGCTTCATGATGAAGTCGCGCGCGCCGGCGCGCATCGCCTCTACCGCGATCCGCACCCCGCTATGCGCGGTGATGACCACCACGGCAGCCCCCGGATCGTCGGATAGGATGCGCGCCAGCAGCGCCAGCCCCTCTGCCCCGTCGGTGCGGTTCGCGGCGTAGTTCATATCGAGCAGGATCACGTCGTAGCGCGTGGCGGCAAGGCGCGACAGCGCCTCCTCCGGTCCGGACGCGCAGTCGATCCGGTGCCGGCCGAGCCGCAGCGCCAGCGCGATCGATTCGGCGATGCTGGCATTGTCGTCGATCAGCAGCACCGACAGGCCGCTTGACGCTGCCGGCGACTGTCCATTTCCGGACAGGCTGTCCACGACCGGACGGTCACCCGGCGGACAGTCGGTGGAATATGGCGATAGTTCAGACACTTAGGATTTTCCGCCCCGATCGGTGACACTGGGTCCATGATGACCGAAGCGACACAGGGCGCAAGCACCACCGAAACACCCCCCGGCGCGGCGATGGACAAGCGCATCGCGCGGCCCCGTCGTGCATGGTGGCAACGGCGCGTGACGTGGATCGTGGTCGCGGCGGTGCTGGCGGCGGTGGCGCTGTGGCGCTGGCTGCCCGCCGCCGGATCGACCGATATCGCCGCCAGCGCGATCGAGACGGGCGAGGTCACGCGCGGGGCGTTCGACGATTACCTGCCGGTGCGCGCCACCGTCGCGCCGCGGCTGACCACGCTGGTCGGGGTGCTGTCGGGCGGGCAGGTCGAACAATTGCTGGTGCAGGACGGGGCGATGGTCGCCGCCGGCCAGCCACTCGCCACGCTCGCCAATCCCGAACTGCGGTTGGACGTGCTGACCCGCGAGGCGGCGATCGCCAGCCAGCTGGGCAGCATCGCCGGCGAAGGGCTGGGGATCGAGCGCAGCCGGCTCGACCGCTCGGCACAGGTGTCGCAGGCGGAATATGATCTTATCAAGGCGCGGCGCGACCTGGCGATCCGCCAGCAGCTGTTCGACAAGGGGATCGTGACCGAGGCCGGGGTCGCGGGCTATCGCGCCGAGGCGGAGTATCAGGCGCGGCGCCTGGCGCAGCTGCGCGCCGGGGCGGGGACCGAGGCGCGGATCACCGCGACGCAGGGGCAGCGCCTGGCGGACACGCAGGCACGGCTGTCGGGCAACCTTGCGGCGGTGCGCGGCGGGCTGTCGGCGCTGACCATTCGCGCGCCGGCGGCCGGGCGGCTGACCAACTTCACGTTGCAACCCGGCCAGACGCTGAAACCCGGCGATCCGGCGGGGCAGGTCGACAGCGAAGGGTCGTGGAAGCTGACCGCCGATGTCGACGAATATTATCTCGGCCGCGTGGCGGTGGGGCAGAAGGCACGCGCGGAAGGCGCGACCCTGACCGTCAGCAAAGTGCTGCCCGCCGTGAAGGAAGGGCGGTTCCGGGTGGAACTGACCTTCGACACCACGCCCGCGAACCTCAACCGGGGCCAGACCCTCGACATCCGCATCACGCTGGGTGCCGCGTCGAAGGCGGTGGTGGCCCCGGTCGGCGGGTGGCTGGCGGTGGACAATGGCGCGTTCGCCTTCGTCGTCGATGCCGATGGCACCCATGCCACGCGCCGCCCGGTGAAGGTCGGCCGCCGCAATCCGGAAGCGGTCGAGATCCTGTCGGGGCTGAACCCCGGCGACCGCATCGTCACCACCAATTTGTCGTCCGTGAAGGGCGACGCCATCAACATCCGATAAGGGGGGAAGCCCATGATCCGGTTAGAGAATATCCAGCGCCGCTATGTTTCCGACGAAGTGGAGACGACCGCGCTGGCCGACATCAACCTGGCGGTCGAGGCGGGCGAATTCGTCGCGATCATGGGGCCGTCGGGCTGCGGCAAGTCGACGTTGCTCAACACGCTCGGCACCGTCGACCGCCCGACCGGGGGCAAGTACCTGTTCGGCGCGCAGGACCTCGCGACGATGGGCGAGAGCGAACTGGCCAAGTTCCGCGGATCGACGCTCGGCTTCGTGTTCCAGAGCTTCAACCTGATCGACGAGCTGACGATCGAGGAGAATGTGGCGCTGGGCCTCGCCTATCGCGGCGATGTCGGCGCCAGCAGCGGAGGGCGCAAGGGACGGGTGGCGGCGGCGATGGACAAGGTCGGCATCGCCCACCGCGCCCGTCATTTCCCGCACCAGCTGTCGGGCGGGCAGCAGCAGCGCGCCGCCATCGCCCGCGCGATCGTCGGCGATCCGAAGCTGATCCTGGCCGACGAACCGACCGGCAACCTCGACACCGCCAATGGCGAGCAGGTGATGAACATCCTGATGGGCCTGAACGGCGAAGGCGCGACGATCGTGATGGTCACACACTCGCCCGCGCATGCCGACATGGCGAAGCGGCGGATCGACATGCTCGATGGGCGGATCGTCGCCAGCGCCATGCGGGCGATGTGAGCTTTCCCGTGGTCCGCCCCCAACCCGTACGTACCCCCGCGCAGGCGGGGGGCCAGGGCCACGAACCCAGTCTTCCCCATTTCCTCTTCGGAGACCTCCCCATGAAACTCCTCCCTCTCGCGCTGCTCGCCACCCTCCTGCCGACCCCGGCCATGGCGCAGGACGTCCGCAGCTTCGCCGCCGCCGGGTTCGACCGCATCGCCGTGCAGGGCTGCGATCATGTCGCCATCACCTTCGGCGCAGGGTTCTCCGTCCGGGCACAGGGGCAGGCCGGGTCGCTCGCCGCGATCGGCGTCGCAGTGCGCGGTCGGGTGCTGACGCTGCTGCGTGCGAAGGGCACCTGCGACAGCCGCGCGGGCAAGCCCGCCGCGACCATCGCCATCACCCTGCCACGGCTGCAGGCGATCGAGGCGAGCGGCACCGGATCGGTACGCATCGCCGCGCTGAACAGTCCGACCTTTGCCGCAACGATGCGCGGTACCGTCGGCCTGACCATCGACGGCCTGCGATCGGATCGCGCGGTCGTCACCCTGTCGGGGACGGGCACGGCAAAGCTGAACGGCGTGCAGGCCGCCCGGCTGTCGCTGGACCTGAGCGGCACCGGCACGATCACCGCCGCCGGCCGGGCCGATGCGCTGGCGATCGCGGCCAGCGGGACGGGCAATGTCGACACGTCGACAATTCGAACGCAGGCGCTGTCGATCCGCGCCAGCGGCACCGGATCGGTGCGCGCCGCCGTCGACGGCCCGGCGGGGATCGACGCCAGCGGCATCGCGCGCGTGACCGTTACCGGCCGTCCGGCCTGTTCGGTGAGCAAGAGCGGCATGGCCCGCGTCACCTGCGGCTGACACGGGAAAGAGGGGACACGCCATGAACCGCTTCGCTTTGCTGTCGCTCTATCGCTCGCTTGTGCGCCACAAGCTCTATGCCGCGCTCAACATCGGCGGCCTCGCGGTCGGGATCGCGGTGTTCCTGATCCTCGGCCTCTATGTCCGGTACGAGACCAGCTATGAAAAATGGCTGCCCGATCACGACAAGGTCTATGTCGTGCAGACGGTGTGGACCATGCCCGACAGCCCGGCGGACGGTGCCTATGCAACGACGATGGGTGGCCTGCTAGACCAGATGCATGAGGATTTTCCGGGCGTCGTCGGCACGCGGATCAGTGGTGGGCAGGGGGCCGGCTCCATCCTGATGAACGGCCGCGCGACCAAGGTCGATGCGGGACAGGTCGATGCGGCGTTCTTCGACGTCTTTCCCCTGCCGATGGTCGCGGGCAATGCGGCGACTGCGCTGGCACAACCGGGCAATGTCGCGATCGACCAGAAGACCGCGCGCGCCTATTTCGGTACCCGCGATCCGATCGGGCAGACATTGGTCGTGTCGATGGACAAGGTGCGGACATACCGCGTCGCCGCCGTGTTCCGCGACCTGCCCGACAACAGCGACCTGAAGCTGTCGGTATTGATGCCGATCACGCAGGATATGGCGAGCCGATACTGGTATCATTGGGGCAGCGCGTCGCTGTCCACCTTCCTGCGGTTCGACACCCCTGCTGCCGCGCGTGCGTTCGAAGGCAAGCTGACCGCGTTCGTCGACCGGCGCGGCAAGGAACTGAGCGACGGCAGTGGCAAGCCATCGGATTTCCAACATCTGCAACTCCTGCCTCTGACCGACCTGCACCTTGAACCGCAGGGGCAGGACAGCAGCAGCGCGAAGACGACCGTCGTCACGCTGGGGCTGGTGGGTGTGCTGACGCTGCTGATCGCGGTGGTCAATTACGTGAACCTCGCCACCGCCCGCGCCGGCCTGCGCGCCCGTGAAGTCGCGATGCGCAAGGTTCTGGGCGCCGACCGTGCCACGCTGGTGCGCCAGTTTCTGGGGGAGGCGGTGCTGACCGTCGCCATCGCGGCGCTGTTCGGGCTGATCCTTGCCGAACTGGGGCTGCCATTGGTCAATGCGGCGGGCGGGTTGTCGTTGACGATGCCCTATGCGCAGGTAGTGCCGGCGCTGGCGGTGCTGACGGTGGTCGTCGGCATGGCTGCGGGGATATATCCGGCGATCCTGCTGTCGCGCTTTCCCGCCGCTTCGGTGCTGGCATCGGCGCGCTCGCCCGGTGGCGGACGGGCGGGGGCGCGGGTGCGCGAGGCGCTGGTGATCGGGCAGTTCGGCCTTGCCATCGCCTTCATGATCGGGACCGCGGTACTGGTTGCGCAGACGCGGCACGTCCGCGCTGCCGACCTGGGGTTCCAGCGCGATGGGCTGCTGCTGGTGACGTCGGGTACCGACCCGGCGGTGCCGGCGGCGCGCAAGCCTGCCATCCTCACCGCTATCCGCGCGCTGCCGCAGGTGAAGGACGCCACGATCGCCAATGCGACGCCCGGCGGCAGCGGCGAGGGCAACAATACCAACGTGCCGTTGCCCGGCGTCGCCGGATCGGGACCATCGCTGACGTGGGTACGGGTCAGCCCGCGCTTCTTCGAAACGCATGGCGCGCGGCTGATCGCCGGGCGGTGGTTCGACGACGCGCATGGCGCGGACGACATCACCGGGCGCAAGCCGACCAATCCGACCAACATCGTCATCAACCGCCGGGCACTGACCCCGCTGCGCTTCGCATCGGCACAGGATGCGATCGGCAAGACGGTGGGCGGCGACCGGCCGCGCACAATCATCGGCGTGGTCGACGACCTGCGCTTCGACACGCCGCGCAGCCCGGTCTCGCCGACCTATTACCTGTATTACCGTTCGCCGGAGGCGATCGAAACCTCGGTCATCGCGATCCGGGTAAGCGGCGACCCGCGCACCGCGCTGACGGCGGTGCGCGACCTGTGGCAGCGGATGGTGCCGCAGGTACCGTTCGCCGGACAGACCGCCGACGAACGCCTCGCCGACTTCTACGAAGCCGACGACCGTGCGACGCGGCTGTTCGGGATCGGCGCGGGGCTTGCCGTGCTGATCGGCTGCGTCGGGCTGTGGGGCCTCGCCTCGTTCAACACCGCGCGGCGGACGCGGGAGATCGGCATCCGCAAGACGCTGGGCGCGTCGTCGGGGGATATCGTGAAGCTGCTGGTCGGGCAGTTCCTGCGCCCTGTGCTGATCGCGAACCTCGTCGCCTGGCCGCTGGCGTTCCTTGCGATGCGCACCTGGCTGGCCGGGTTCGAGGATGCGATCGCGCTGTCGCCGCTGTTCTTTATCGGGGCCAGCGTGGTGGCGGTGGCGGTCGCGGTGCTGACCGTGCTCGGCCAGTCGCTGCGCGCCAGTCGGGCGGCCCCGGCCTGGGCGCTGCGGCACGATTAAGGGGGGTGGGGCGTGGTTGGTGGCCACGCCCACCTTTTATCCGTAGCATGATCGCGGTGATGCTGGTTGCCCTTTCCCGGTGGGAGCCGGTTATCGGCAAAGAATCGATACAGCGCGGTTGGAGGTCATGATCTGCTGGCCGACTGTCACGCCGGCCCGGGTACCCCACCGGACAGCCGTAACAGGTACCGGAATCCACATTGGATCACAGCGGCCAATCACGATTTTCCAAGGTTCAGGAGGCACACATCACGCTGTGTTCAGCAAGGGTAAGCTGCTGATATACAACAGATATGATCCCGTCATACGGAGGTAGGCACGATCGGTACGACATCCTACGCCGTATGACGCCTGAATAGCGCGAAAACGACCTTGTGCTGCGTCGCATGACCGTCTTTCTATCGGCTCCGTATCGTGTCACCGCCGCTCGTTCGGATGGCGGGCATCGCAACCGGGAGCAGCAGCATGAACAATCCCTCAACCCTGACGGCCATCGTCACGCCGATCGACGCGGCATGAGCGCCGCCCCTCGCAAGCCGATGATCTCGGTGACCATGAGCTGGGAGGATCGCGAGATCTTCGAGGCGGAATCACAGCGGGCGGGCGAGCATCTCACCGCGACGATGCTGCGCCTCGCCAAGCTCGGTCTGGCACAACAGGGAGTAACGCCGGCAGCCGCCTTGCCGCACGGCCTGACGGGCGGCGAGCCGGTGCCGCGGTTGCCGGCAAATACCGCTGCGATCCCGTCCACCGATCTTTTCGCAACGGCATCTCCCGCCACGGCCGTCACCGCCCCGCTTCGCCCGCGTGACGAACCGATCGTCGGCAGTGCCATTCCGCGCCGTCATGACCGGTCGGCGGAACTACCGTGGTGGATGCCGATACCCGCAACAGCAGCCCCGGTCGGTTCGGACCGGGCGCGATGGGCGGGGGTCGGTGTCCTATCGACCTTGCTGGCGCTAATGCTCATCCCCGCCAACGGCGTGGCCGCGGCGGCGGTCAGCCAGGTGGCGCTCGGCACGCCCGGCGATGGTATCGCCGCCTCCAACCTGTTGTTCGAACGGTACAGCAAGCGGGCAGGGCCGTTGCGCCACTGGAATTCCACCGCACGGGTGGCCGACAACGCTGCCCGGGTGAAGGCCTGCGTTGACCGCGCCGACCGGTTCGCCGACTATCGGCGGCTGACGACGTGTGAGATTTTCGTCTCGGGGCGCAAGCGCGCGATCGAGATCGGGCAGGGTATCGTCGACTGATGCTGACCCCGGCCGTCGTCCGTTCCGCATCGGGTGCCGCCAGCTACTATGCCGCCGACAATTACTACACCGACGGACAGGCCGCCGAGGCCAGTCTGTGGGCGGGACAGGGGGCCGAGGCGCTGGGACTGGACGGACCGGTCGGGCATCAGCAGTTCGAGGCGATACTGGCAGGCAGACTGCCGGATGGCGAAACCATTCCGGCGGGTGCCAACGGCAAGCACCGCGCCGGCCTCGACTTCACCTTTTCCGCGCCCAAATCGATGTCGCTGCTGGCCTATGTCGGTGGCGATGTCCGGCTGCTCGATGCGCACATGGCGGCGGTGCGGACGACGCTTGGATGGATGGAGGCGAACCTCGCCGAAACGCGGGTCAGTCGCGACGGCCGGCAGGAGGTGGTGAGAAGCGGCAATCTGGTCGTCGCACTGTTCCAGCACGACACCAGTCGCGCACTCGACCCGCAGGCCCATATTCATGCGATCATCGCCAATGCGACCAAGGCACCCGATGGTAGCTGGCGGGCGCTGCACAACGATGCGCTATGGGCAGGCTATACCGCTGCCGCATCGGTCTACAACGCGACGTTGCGCGCAGCCGTCGAGCAGCTCGGCTATGGGACCGAGCGCGTCGCGAAGCACGGCCAGTTCGAGATAACTGGCGTGCCCCGCGATGTGATCGAGCAGTTCTCGATCCGTTCGGCGGAAATCGACGCCGGCATGGCAGCGATGCAGCATCGCACGCCCGAGGCACGCTCGGCGGTGACGCTCGGCACGCGGGCAGCCAAACCGGCCGAAATCGACCGCGATGTACTACGCGCGGAATGGGGTGAGCGGGCGCGGGGAGCAGGTATCGATCTGCCGGCGATGGTGGCGGTCGCACAGAGAAATGGTCCGGGCCGGGCAACGGCGTGGGAACGTCTCGTTCGGGGGGCGGGCGGCATCGCGGCACAGGGGATCGCGCTGGCGGAGAAGCTGGGCATCCGGATCGGTCCCGGCCCCGATCCGCTGGTGCCCGAGCGTGCCGGACGCCTGCGTCCCGACGTCTTCGTCGCGGCACATGCCGTGGCAAGCGCCATCCGCCATCTCGGCGAACGCGAGGCGGCGTTTCCGGCGCGCGATGTGCTCAAGACCGCGCTCGACATGGGTGCGCCGGTCGCGGTCACCGCAGTCGAGCAGCGCATCGCCTTGCTGGCGACACGCGGGTTGCTGATCGCCGGCAACGACGGGCTGATGATGACAACGACCCAGGCGCTGAGCATCGAGCGCAACATCGTCGCGGGCGTTCACGCCGGTCGTGATGCCGTGCCTGCGATCATCGCCGTGAAGGATGGCGAGCCACGCATCCAGCAGGCGGCGCTCGAGGCGATGAACCGCAGGCTCAACAAGGGGCAGCTGGCGGCGGCGGCGACCATCCTGACCACCCGCGACCGCGTCGTCGCGGTGCAGGGTGTGGCGGGCGCGGGCAAGTCCTCGATGCTGAAACCCGTCGTCGCGATCGCGACATCCGAAGGGCGGCAGGTGATCGGCCTTGCCGTCCAGAACAGCGTCGCCCGCCGGCTCGGGGCCGATACCGGTGTCGATACGCGCACGATCGCGTCGTTCCTGCGCGACCATGAATTCCGGACGGGTACGTCGCTGCGTGGCGCGGTACTGATCGTCGACGAAGCGTCGATGATCGACAATCGCACGATGGAACGCCTGATTGACGTCGCGCAGGCGCACGCCGTCGACCGGCTCGTACTGGTCGGCGACCGCAAGCAGCTGGGTGCGGTGCAGGCGGGCAAGCCGTTCGACGTCATCCTGCGCATCGGCAGCCTCACCGCAGTCATGGACGAGAATGTCCGCGCGACGACACCGCGCATGCGCGACATCCATGCCGCCGCACAGGCCGGCGACGTGCCCGCGCTGATGCAATTGCTTAAACCCGACACCATCGAGGCACCGGGCACCGCTGCCGCGGTCGTCGCCGACCGCTGGATGGCGTTGTCGATGCAGGACCGTGAACGCACCGGCATCTATGCATCGGGCAGACAGTTGCGCGCCGCGATCAACGGCGAAGTCCAGCAGCGGCGGATGGCCGCGGGTGAGCTTGGGCGCACCCCTGCCAGATTCGGCGTGCTGTCGCCGGTACATCTGACCCGCGAGGAGCAGCGGCTACCTGAGCATTATTCGCGTGATCGTATTGTGGAGTTCAGCCGTGGTGTGGTCGCACAAGGGATCCGCCCCGGCTTCGCGGTGGTGACGGGTGTGACGGGCAACGCCGTCACCCTGCGCCGCCCCGATGGGCGGCACGAGCAATTTCGCCCGGCAAGGCTGGCCGCCAACCGCGTCGACGATTTCGTGCGGGTGTACGAGCGGCAGGACATTACCCTGTACGCCGGCGATCCGGTACGCTGGACCGCCAACGACCCTAGGCGGGGTCTGGTCAATGCCGATACCGCCCGGCTGCTGCGGATCGCTCCTGACGCGCTGACCATCATGACTTCGGATGGGCGCGAGTTTCGCCTGGAGCGCGGCGATCCGATGCTCAAGCGGCTCGACCTCGCCTATGCGACCAGCACCCATGCTGCGCAGGGGGCGACCAGCGATCTGGGTATCGTCGCGGCGGACAGTCGCGAGGGCAAACTTATTACCACCAGCCTGTTGCGGGTGCTGGCCACCCGCATGCGCGAGGGGGTGACGCTGGTCGTCGACGATGGCCGACGACTGGAAAAGGTAGCGGGCAGGCAAGCGGGCGAGAAAACGGCGGCAAGCGATGTGCCGGGGCAGGGGAGTGCCCAGGACTCAACCGAAGCACCGATCCGGCTGCCGGACCCGCCGTCGCGCGACGCGGAGGCGATTGGCGCCTATGCGCGGGCCTTCATCGCCGTCGAAACGGCTCGCGGTAACCGCGAATGGCCCGATCGCGCCGACGTGCGCGCGATGCATGCCGGCGCCGACATGCTCGAACTGCTGCGGCGGGGCGGGGCCGAGGATGTGCGTGTCATAATTGATCGGACCCCCGACCTTGCCCGTGAGATCGCGACTGGCGGGACGGAGCGGGCGTGGCGCGCCTGGGTTGAGGAGGGACGGGTGCGGGGCGGCGGCGGTCCCGATCATGCCGCCCGCTTCGTCGCCGACTGGCGTGCCGCCGCGGCCGACCGCGCCGCCGCGGTCGGTCAGGAGGCGACCGGTCAGGCGGAACGCAAGATGGCGCGGCTGATCGAGCGGATGGAGCAGCAGCCTGCGCTTGAGCGGGCGCTGGAGAAGCAGGTTCCAGAGCGACAGCTCGCGATCGATCTTTCGGGAATGAGCCGCACCCGTGACATAGGACTTGGTTTGTGACCGGATATTGCGTCGGAGCGGCAGGATGGACCGGTTCATGTTACTGTTCGCGTCTGGCCCGCTGGAGATAGACCATGTTTTCCGGAAAGGACGATCTGCGCGGCGTGGCAAGCAGTCGCGTGCGTCGGCCCTACAAGCTGTTCGAAGCGCTCCTCGACGATGCTTTGGGCGACAGGGTTCGGGCGGACGGAGCATGCGGGGTTGATCTGTGGTGTGCCATTGCCGGCGTGACGTGGCAGGGACCTGGCGGCCAGGAAGTTCGTTATTCCTTTCGGCAGGCAGGCGATGTCGTGGCGTGGATTCGTGAGGAAGCTGACGGCTTCGACTGGTATTGCAGCGGTGAATCCGGAAACGTCGCCGATTGGATCGCGCGGATATTGCGACAGTCGGGATGGGCACCGCTGCCGTCGCCAAATGTCGGGCTGGCGCAGGAGGGTGATGCGCAACAGGATCGGCCGATCTAACCTCTCGGCCTCTATTGAGCCGAACCCACGCTATAAAGGGCTGCCCTTCTGCCTCGCCGCAGACTGACAGCCTTCTATGCCAGAAGATCATTGGCCACGATGATGGTGTGGGGGATGGCCCGCCGGTCAGTGACGGACGTTCGTAACGGGGATTGCGACCTCCACCTGCACTAGCGCGGCATCCGTGGTGTAAAGCTCGGCACCCAACTCTATCGCCAGCGCGAGGCAGGCGCGATCGCCCAGCGACAGCCCAAGCGGACGCGTGGCCGGGCGCAGGTCGCCGATCGTCATCGCCTGTGCCGTCGACAGGGGCCGGACGTCGAGGTGCAGCCCGCCCAGCACTTCCTGCACTTCGGCCAGCGTCAGGCCATGTTCACGCAGCTTCGACACCACCTCGCCCAAATTGGTTGCGCCGATCACTGACCGGGTCAGGACGGTTGCGACCCGATCCGCGCCAGGCTCTTCATTCAGCAGGCAGAGCAGGGCGGACGCATCGAGTACGATCCGATTACTCACGTTCCGCCTCGGCACGACGATCCGCGATCAGCTCGTCCGACAGGCTCGCGCCTTCGGGTATGTACCGGCGAAGAATAGACCGTGCATTTTCGAGTGCCTTGTTGATCGAGCGTACCCGCAGCTCGCCGTGGTCGATATCGACCATGACGGTATCTCCGGCGCTGATACCCAGTTCGCGACGCATTGCCGCCGGTATCACCAGCTTGCCCCCTTCGACGATACGAACCCGTTGCGCTTCCATGACCCTGATCCTCAATGGGTACGAACAGCATTATTGGTACCAAAATCGAATAGGGGTGTCACCCTACCATCTAATCTGCATAATAAGGGTATACCCTGACAACGCACCACACTGGAACACCCGCAACCGTTCGATCAGGGTCATTCGCAGCGATATTGAACAGTTCGTGCAAAGGGTCTAGAACCTGATCGAACAGAAAGGGGGCTGCGATGGCCTTGTTCGGCTATGCCCGCGTGTCGAGCGACGATCAGGACCTGCGCGTGCAGGAAGCCGCCCTGCGCGCGGCGGGGTGTCAGGCGATCCGGTCGGAAAAGAAATCGGCGACCGGCCGCACCGGGCGCAGCGAGTTGCAGATCCTGCTCGACTTCCTGCGCGACGGCGACACGCTGGTCGTTACCCGGATCGACCGGCTCGCGCGGTCGATGAAGGATCTGCAGGATATCGTGCATGAGTTGAAGGGGCGGGGCGTGGCGCTGAAGGCCACCGAGCAGCCGATCGATACCGGCACGGCGGCGGGCAAGGCGTTTCTCGACATGCTGGGTGTATTCGCCGAGTTCGAGACGAACCTGCGCCGCGAACGCCAGGCAGAGGGGATCGCGGCGGCCAAGGCGCGCGGCGTCTACAAGGGCGGCAAGCCGCGCATCGACCCGGAAGCGGTACGGACGCTGGCGGCACAAGGGGTGCGCCCGGCGCATATCGCGCGCGAGCTGGGAATTTCGCGCGGCACGGTCTACCGGTTTTTGCCGGGGGCGGAGGGCGCAGGTTCGCTACCGTCGCCTGCGCGGGAATGACGAACCCTGGCCGATCCTATCCCGCCAACCGCGCAGCATCCGCCTGTCCCTGCCTGGGCAGCGGGCCCGGTCGGCCGAGCAGATAGCCCTGCGCCTCGTCGCACCCCTGTTCGCGCAGGAAGGCGAGCTGTTCGGGCGTCTCCACCCCTTCGGCGAGGACGGGAATGTTCAGGCTCTCGCCCAGCGTCAGCACCGCGCGGACGATCGCCGCCGCTTGCGGCGCGCCGTTCAGTTCGGCCATGAACGACCGGTCGAGCTTGATCTTGTCGAACGGGAACGACCGGAGCGTCGACAGCGACGAATAGCCGGTGCCGAAATCGTCCATCGCCACCGACACGCCGATCGCCTTCAGCTGGCGCAGGATGTGGATCGTGCGCACCGGATCGGTGATCATCGCGGTTTCGGTGATCTCCAGTTCAAGCCGCGCGGGCGACAGGCCGGTGTCGAGCAGCACCTGCTGCACCAGGCGGGGCAGGTCGACATGGCCGAGCTGCACCGGCGACAGGTTGACCGCGATGCGATGCGGTTCGGCCCAGCTGGCCGCCGTGGCACAGGCGGTGCGCAGCACCCATTCGCCGATTGGCAGGATCAGCCCGGATTGCTCGGCCAGCGGGATGAAGTTGGCCGGCGACACGCTGCTGCCATCGGCGCGGGTCCAGCGCAGCAGCGCTTCGTACCCGATGACGGCGCCGGTCCCGACCGATTCCTGCACCTGCCAATGGAGCGCGAATTCGCCATGGTCGATCGCGGTGCGCAATTCCTGCACCATCTGCCGGCGCAGCCGCACCGTCTTGTCCATTTCCTCTTCGTAGAAGCACGCATCGACCGTGATCGACGCCTTGGCGCGGTACATCGCCAGGTCGGCATTGTTGATGAGCGTCGATATTTCGGTGGCGTCGCGCGGCCATAGCGCCACGCCGACGCTCATCCCGCACTGCGCCTCGATCCCGCTGGGGTCGACGAGGACCGGCGCGCCGATCGCATCGCGCAGCCTGTCGATCAGCTGTGCGGCATCGTCGGGTTCGGCAACCGGCAGCACCGCGACGAATTCATCCCCGCCCAAGCGCGCGACGAACTCGCCGGGCAGCAACGCGGCCTTCATCCGTTCGCCGATCCGGGTCAGCATCCGGTCGCCGGCGGCATGGCCGTGCATGTCGTTCACTTCCTTGAACCGGTCGAGATCGATCGACAGCAGCGCGACCGCGCGGTGTGCGCTGTCGGGGCCGGTCTGGCGCGTCAGCCATTCGAGGAACGAGGTACGGTTGGGCAGCCCGGTCAGACTGTCGTTGCGCGCCAGATGGGCGATGCGGCGTTCCTGCGCGATGCGCGCGCGCAGGTCGCGGATCGAATAGATGGTCTGCGGACAGGCGCGCCGCTGGTCGAAACGGATCGTGATCTCGACCGGGATGTCGCTGCCGTCGTGCGCGTGCAGCGTCAGCTGGGCGATGCGGTCGGGATCGGCGGTGGCGATGTCGGGAATCCAGCGCGCCAGCGGCTGTCCGATCACCGCCGCGTCGCCACCGACCAGCGCGGTAAAGGCGGCGTTGACCGCCAGCACCGTGCCGCCCTGCACGATCACCATGCCGTCGACGTTACTCTCCAGCAGCTCGCGCAGGCGGCGGCGGGTATCGGCGCGCGCCTGTGCGTCAAGGATATAGGTGGCCAGGCCCGTGCCGACGACCAATGTCCCGACCCCGGCGACCGCGATCGCCATCACGATCGTCGCGGTGCTCGATCCCGTTTCGCCGGCGACGGGGGCAAAGGGGGTGACGACCATCGCCGCCATGCCGGTGAAGTGCAGCAGCACGATGCTGGCGACCATCCATCCGCTGGCCCACCACGGCCCGGCAAAGCGCCCGGTACTGCGCGCGCGATCGAACGCCAGCGCGCCCAGCGCCACCGCGAACAGCACCGACATCACGACATGCCCCTGCGACCAGCGCACCATGCCGTGCGCGACGAACGCCTGCATGCCGACATAGTGCATCACGCTGACCGTCACGCCGAACACCGCGCCGCCGACCGCCGCCATCGGGAGCCAGCGGCGGGTGGCGAGGTGCAGCGCGCCCGCACTGCCGAAGATGGCGAGCAGCAGCGAGATACCGGTCAGCCGTGGTTCGTAGGCGACCTCGACGCCGGGCTGATAGGCGATCATCGCGATGAAATGGGTGCACCAGATCGTCGCCCCGGTCGCCGCCCCGCCCAGGAACACCCACGCGATGCGCGTGCCGCGTTCGGCATGGCGGATACGGTCGAGCAGTCGGATCGTAATCAGCGATCCGACAAGGCAGAACCATGCGGCAAGTCCGACCAGGGCCAGGTCATGTTCTTCGGTCAGGCAGGTGATGAAACGCATACGGCGGACTCCATTCGTCCGGCCGTTACGCTTACGTTTCTAAACGAAATGTTATTTTCTTGCGATAGCGGTATCAGGGGTACGATCTGGTACAAATCCGCCATGTCGCGGAACATCCTGCCGCGTGGTCGAATATCGATATGATTTCTGCAAATCCTCTCATGGTCAGTTGCTTGCCGGGCGGTGCCGGATGCGCCGGCACGCCAAAGTTCACAAAGTTCACACTCGCCACGTTTTTGTGTGCCGTGCGGTTCCGGGCCTGTCCCCGGTGCGGGACGGGGCGGGGGCAGAGGGATGCGGAACGACAGTGATGGGGGCGTGGCGTGTAGGAAAGCGGTTTGTCAGCGCAGCCCGAGCGCGCGGTCATGGTCCTGTCCCGGCCCCAGGATGCGATGCACGAAAATCCGATCGGGGAGCGCGGAATACAGGATGCCATAGCCTTTCCACGATCGCCGGCGGATTCCGTCGCGTTCGTAGCGGGGCACCAGCGGGAATGCGTGGGGCAGGTCGGCCAGCCCCGCGATGATCTTCCGCAGTTCGGCGACGAAGGTCGCGGCGCGTGGCGGATTATCCTGTGCGATGAAGCGGCCGATGGCGGTCAGGTCGGCATGGGCACGGGTCGACAGGACAACCCGTGTCACGCAGGGCGCCCGTCGGCAGCCACGTCGGCCAGCACCGCATCGCAGGCGGTGTCGAGATCGACGCCGCCACCGGCGCGCATCTCGACCAGGCTGTCGGCGATCGATGCGTCCAGATCGCGCAGCCAGCGTGCCTCGTCCTCGATGGCATGCTGATCGCGGCGGATCAGGTCGCGGACATAATCGCTGGCGCTGGCATATTGGCCGCTGTCGATCCGGGCCTGCACCTGGGCACGCAAGGGGTCAGGGAGCGAGATGTTCATCGATGCCATGGGAGCCTCCGGGTGGAGTATGGCAAAGATTGTCATCGGGTGAAAGGGTGGCCGTTCGCAGACGACGATGCAGCAATCATCATTGGACGCTTTATCAACTGTTGATAAGCGTTTAGGCTGCCACGCTTAAGGAGAATGGCGATGATCAGCGCGGATCTGGGAAAGCAGCTGGAAGGGTTCGTGGCGAAGCTGGTCGCGGAGGGGCGCTATAATTCGAAGAGCGAGGTGCTGCGCGAAGGGGTCAGGCTGATCCAGGACCGTGAGGCGCGCCTGGCCGCGCTCGATGCGTCGATCGCCCGCGGGATCGCCGATGCCGATGCGGGGCGGACGACGCCCGCCACGGAGGTGTTTGACCGGCTCGAAGCGAAATATGCCGCCATGGTCGACCGGCCCGCATGATCGTTCGCTTCGCCGATGAGGCCGAGCGCGACCTGGAGGAGATTGGCGATCATATCGCGATCGACGATCCCGGCGCGGCGCTTCGCTTCGTGCGTGTGTTGCGCGATCGCTGCCTGGCCCTGGCCGAGTTTCCGAACCGCTTTCCCGTGGTCGAACGCTATGCAGCGGCGGGACTGCGCCGCTGTCTCCACGGCAATTACCTGATCTTCTATCGGGTGGAGGAGGATGCGGTCGTCATCGTCCATGTGCTGCATGGCGCGCGGGATTATCCGGAAATCCTCGGTAACTAACATCTTCTACATGTCGACACGTCGACCTGTCGCTTCTGCTGCCATCCCCCGCACATCGACCCGCGCCTTCAGCCGGGCACCGAGCAGCGCTGTCCCGCTGATCTTGCGCTGGACGAACAGCGTTTCGACATGCGGTACGTGCCACGTCGCGCGATCGGCGGCGAGGGCCTTTGCCTCTTCGCGGACCACCGGCACGAAGGCGCGGTCGCCGAAGTCGAATGGGCCCGGCCGCGCCATCGCGTCGTCGATCGCGGCGATGATCCGGTCGACGGCGGCGCGGTGGGCGCGCACGGCCGCCGCGCCCAGGAACCCGGTTTCGACCGCCACGTCGCGGATCGTATCGCGGTCGTGGGCAAGGCCGGCGGCGATCAGGCGGGCATACGCATTGGCGGTGTCCGCCGGCACGCCCCGAGTCGCGCCGAAATCGAGCAGGACGATGCGCCTGCTATCCGCCTGCCAGCGGTAATTGGCGAAATTGGGGTCGGTCTGCATCTCGCCGAAGTCGAACAGTTCGCGCAGGCAAAGGTCGATCAGCGCGGTCATCGCGGCGTCGCGGGTCGGCTGTGGCGCGGTCGCCAGCCCCTCGATCGGGGTGCCGTCGATATAGTCCATCGCGAGGATGCGGGTGGTGGTCAGCGCCTCGACCGGGCGCGGCACGGCATAACGCGGATCGCCCGCCAACCGATCGGCATAGCGGCGCATCGCGTCGGCCTCGCGCGCGTAATCGGCTTCGTCGGCCAGCTGGCGCTTCGCCTCGGCGAGCAGGGGTTTGAGGTCCAGTTCGCGCGGCAACAGGTTCGACACGCGCAGCAGCGTGGCGACGTTGTCGACATCGGCATCGATGCTTTCGCGCACCCCGGGATATTGCACCTTGATCGCGAGGCGCCGGCCATCGGCCAGCTCGGCACGATGGACCTGCCCGATCGAGGCGGCGGCGATCGGGTTCGCGTCGAACTTCGCCAGCTTGCCGCGCCAGTCCGGCCCCCATTCGGCGATCAGCAGCTTGTCGAGCTGCGCCGGGGGCATGGTCTGCCCCTGGTTACGCAATTGCGCGAGGATGGTGGCGAGTTCCGGGGGCAACAGGTCGCCCGCGTCCATCGAGATCATCTGCCCTAGCTTCATCGCCGCCCCGCGCAGGTGCGACAGCCGGTCGGCCATGCGTTTCGCATTGGCAGGGGTGAGGATCAGGTCGCCCATGCGCGGCCGCTCCCCGCTGGCGATGCGGCGCGCGCCCTCGGCCAGCATCCCGCCCGCGATGCCGCCGGCAAGGCGTCCGAAGCCGGACAGGCGCGACAAACGGCCGCTGGGCACGGCGCGGCCGGGGCGAAGGGGTTCGTCGGTCATGGGAGTGGAGCGAGCGGGCGGGGTTGTGGTTCCGCCACGTGCCCGAAGGGGTGGGGGGAGCAAGGCCGGGCCGTCCGCGTTGGGTGACCATGCTGCTGTGGAGAGCCTATGTGGCGGACGATGTGCCGCCCCCCGACGACCGCGACCGGGCGCGGATCGAGGCGGCGATCGGCGGCCGCTTGCCCGATGCCTATTGGGCGCTGGTCGTGGCGCATCAGGGCAAGGTCCCCGAGGGAGGGGAGGGCGATCCACCGCCGATCGGCGTGCTGCTGCTGGCCAATGCCCCCGACCGCGTGGGCGATGGCGACCGCAGCTATTGCATCGAGGAGTGCTGGCGGGCGATGCGCGACTATTATCCCGCAGGGCTGCTGCCCTTTTCCGACGATACCGGTGGCGATGTGTGGGCATTCGATTTCCGCCTCGACCCCGAACGACCGGCGGTGGTGTTCATCGACCATGAGATCGAGGGCGAGGCGGGGATCACGCCCGTCGCGCCCGACTTTGCCGGTTATTGGGCACTGGTGACGGGCACGGCATGAGCGGGTTCGGCGACCTTGCCGCCGCCAGGGGGAGCGGAACGCCGTATGACGCGCTGGTCCCGGTGCCGGGGGCGCGGATCGCGGCGATCGCGCGCGACTGGCCGGGGGTGCCCGGCGATTTCCTGACGTTTCTCGGCACGATCGGCGCGGGCAGCCTGCGCGGTGGCTATCAGCTCCATGACGGCTTGGTCCCGGCAGGCGAGCTGTATGACAGCGACGCGGCGGTCGCGCTGTTCGGCGATGATCTGCGGGGGGTCGGCCACGGCTTCGCGCTGCCGGACGGGCAGGTGGTCGAACTGGATGCGACCGATGGCGGCGTCCGCCCGGTCGCGACGTCGTTCGCGGTATTCGTCCGCGTGACGATCGGCGAACTGGCATGATCGATGCGCTGTCCGACCTGCCGGCGCTGTCCGCACGCTGGCTCGCGCCGCTCAGGGACGATGATCCCGAACTATACGCCGAGCTGGCGGAAACGATCGTGATCGCGCCCGCCGTCCACCCGGTCGCGACCGGGCTGCCCGCCGGGGTCGATGCGGCGCTGGCGGTGGTCGATCTGTGCAGCAAGGAGATCGGCGCGTTCCGCTTCGCGCCGGCGGACGGTGCGGATGCCCGCGCGCGGATTGCGGCCCATGACGCGCGGGTGCGGCAGGATTTCGACACGGGCGCGGATATCGTGTTCGTCGGCGATCATGGTGCGGGGCCGGTGTTCGTGTCGCCACAGGGGATCGGGCTGCTCGACATCACCGCACGGCCGCGCATCCGGGCGTTGGCGCGCGACTTTACCGGGTTCCTGATCGCGCAGGCCAATGCCTTCGATGCGGAGAAGCGCTGTCTGGGGAAGGCGGCGGATCTTGCCGGTTATCATGCCGCCGCCGCCGCCTGCGCTGCGCTGCCGGGGATGGCGGGGGTGGAAGTCGCCACGATCTTCGATGCGCAGCGGTTCGGGTGATGCTGTCGCTGGCGCCCGACTACCACCTTTACGCCTATGGTTCGCCCGCGACGGCGGCGGCGATCGCGCGGGTTCTGGCGCGCTATCCCGCCCTGCCGCCCGGTTACCTGGCGATCATGGGCCGCGCGACCGGCATCGTGCTGTTGTGGCAGCGGCGCGGCGAGCTGCGGCTGTGGGGCCCGGATGAGGCGATCGGCATGGACGATGCCTATGGCGTCTCGGCCCACCTGCCCGGCGCAGTCGCGATTGGCGACAATGGCGGGGGCGAGCTGATCGTGCATGGCACGGGCATGGCGGGGTTGGGGCTATATCTGGTGGCGACCGGATCGTTGTTCCTCGACGACGACGCGCCATGGATCGCGCCCGACCTCATCACGCTGCTGGAACGCGGCGAGGGGGCGGACATCGTGTGCCGCAGCGATCCGATCGACCCGGACAGGCTCGGGCCGGCGCTGTTCGACGCGACGGCGAAGGGCTGACGGCGCCGCAGCCCGGCCAAGGCTGTGCACAGGGACGTACCGGACCCGTTGCCGTAACGGGATATTATACAAGCCAGGTTTAGCGCCGGCCGACTTACGTGTCGGGTATCATGATCGAAACACTGGATGGCCACTATGTCGAACTGCAGTCGAAAATCGACGCGATGCGTGCGCTGTGCCGTGCGGGCGTGCCCGATTGCGCGCGGCTTGCCCATGCCCGGCACCAATTGATGGCGATCAGCATGCGGCGATCCACCTATCTGAAGGACGTGGTGTTTCCGGCGCTCGGCGCGGCCGACCTGCCGGGCGTGGCGGCGGGGATCGCCGCGCTCGACCGCGATCTGGCGGAAAAGCGGGTTGCGGTCAGCGGCCATATCGCGGCCTGGTCGCTCGACCGGATCGCCGCCGACTGGGCCGGCTATCGCGCGGCATCGGCGCGGGTGGCGGCGGGGATCGCCGACCGGGTGCGGCGCGAACAGGCGCTGTTGTATCCGGCGCTGACCGCCCTGTCGTTGCGCCAGCGGCCATGAGCGGAGCGACGCCCGGTGCGATGGCCGGGGGCTATACCATCGACCATGACCCGGCCGCCCACCTGCTGACGATCACCAGCACGGGGTTCTGGTCGGTCGCGCTGACCACGCGCTTTGCGGCCGAATTGCTGGCGAAGGGGACGACGCTGCGGCTGCGCCACGGGGTCTTCTACACGCTGGTCGACCTGCGCGCCGCGCCGATCCAGCCCGCCGGGGTCATCGACACGCTGGCGGCGATGATGCCGCGCGCGCTGCAGCTGACTAGGGCGCCGATCGCCGCCGTCGCCGGATCGAATCTCGGCAAGATGCAGACCGAACGCTATCTGCGTGCACCCAACTGTCGCACCTTCCTCGACATCGACGAGGCGCGGGCGTGGATGCTGGCGGTCGGGCTGCCGAAATAGCGGTGGCGTTGCATCGTCCCCGCCGGTTGCTGCGTATTGTCCCCCATGTCCCCGACGCGAGGAGGAGCATGATGGGCCTGTTGCAACGGTTGCTGGGCGGGGGCGATACGCCGACGTGACGGGGAAGCATCGTAACGTGGAGCGGGTCGATCCGCCGCCATTACCAAACATGCTGGGGCCGCGCCGGGGAAGCCAGCTCGTTCAATCTGGGCCCCGTGTCCGAGCTTCCCGCGGACTTCGACGTGGTGGTGTTCCCGCCCCATGGCGAACGAGCCATGTGGACCTATGCGACGGTCGGCATGGCGCAGCCGGGCGACGACGCGCCGATCGAACTGCACCTATTCTCGCCCGATCGTTCGGAAGCGATCGCCGAGATCCTGTATGCCGTGGCGTATTATCATCGAACCGGAACGCGCCTCGGCCTGGGCGACAGCGTGAATTTCGGTCGTCCGTGGTTGCCGGGAGCGACGTGCGATCATGGGCTGATCGCGTTGCCGTATCTCGATGGACCGGAACTGGAGATCGGGACGATCGGCAGGGATACGGTTCACTTCTACTGGCTGGTGCCGATCACGGCGGCGGAGAAGGCGTACAAGGCGCGGCACGGGCTGGAAGCGCTGGAGGCGCAGTTCGAGGAGGGCGGCCTAGACTATTGCAATCCGGCGCGACCATCGATGGTATAGCGCTGCATGTCCGCGTGCCACGTGAAGGGAGGGGAGCATTGATCGACCTTCACGCTTCCGACGCGGCCATCGCCGAATATGTGTTTGCCCGATATCGGCATCTGTCGCCGGCGGCGTCGCCCGGATTACGCGGCCGCATGGCGGGTGACGAGTCCGGTCGGGGCAGCGTCGGCGACCGGGGGGATGTGCAGTCCTGGCTTACCACGCCGCACGACATGCTGTCGCCGGAAGACGCCGATGACCGGGCGCAAGGGGCGCTGCTGGGGTTGGCGATCGGTGATGCGGTCGGCACCACCTTGGAATTCCAACCGCGTGACGCGCGCCATGTCGAGGACATGGTTGGTGGTGGCCCGTTCCGACTGGATGCGGGGCAATGGACCGACGATACCAGCATGGCACTGTGCCTTGCCGATGCGCTGTTGGCCGATCGCAGGTATCAGCCGCGCACCTTCGCCCGCCTCCTCGTCCGCTGGTATCGCGAGGGGTATAACGCATCGAACGGGCGCTGTTTCGACATCGGCAACGCGACCCGTACCGCGATCGAAGGGCACGAGGCCGAGGACGGCCGGTGGCAGGGCAATGCCAGCGATCACACCGCCGGGAACGGATCGCTGGTGCGCGTCGCGCCGGTCGCGATCGCGGCGCGGAGCGCGCTGGACGTGACGTGGCGATTGTCGGGTGGGCAAAGCCGCGCGACCCATGCCGCGTTGGAAGCGATCTCTGCCTGCCAGCTGTTGGGAATGCGCCTGCATCACGCGCTGCGCGGTGCCCCGCGCGCGGTCGTGATGTCTCCATGGATCGCCACGCTCAGCCCGCGTGCCCAGATCATCAACGCAGGCGAATATAAGCACAAGACACGCGATCAGATTCGGTCGTCGGGCTATGTGATCGATACGCTGGAGGCGGCGTTATGGGCGGTATGGCATGGCGAAACGTTCGAGGAAGCCGTGCTGCTGGCAGCCAATCTGGCCGATGATGCCGACAGCGTGGCGGCGGTGGCGGGGCAGCTGGCCGGGGCGATCCACGGACTGCGGGGTATTCCCGAACGCTGGATGGAACAGGTGACCCTTGGGCGCAGGATCGCGCAGCGTGCGACGCAGCTGTCGGCATTGGAGCTGGGGCATGTAGCGGACCGTCCCGGTCGATGACGGCGGGGCCGGGGCGCGACCTGTCTATCGCCGAAATTCCGGATGCAAGCGGAACGGTGCGCTTTCGATATGCGCGCTATCTGGCCGAGACCGGGGATCGGTGGGTCCGGCACGGGCCGTTCCTGGCCTATCATCCCGACGGCACGCCAGCGTCGCGCGGGACCTATGACCATGGGCGCGAACAGGGGGCGTGGCAGGATTTCCATCCGAACGGCCAGCTGGCGGCCGAGGGTGCCTATGACAAGGGCGAGAAGGTCGGTGCATGGTGCTACTGGCTGGCGGATGGTACGCCGCAGGAATGACCGACTGGCCGTTCGCCGATCCGCCCGATGTCGCCGTGTTCACAACGCGGGCGATCGTCGAGGATGGGGCGTGGATCGCATCCGTGTTACATGACGTGGAGGACGGCGCATGGCAGTTTCACGATGCCGGCCCTGAATCGGCGGACATGGCGGAGGCGCGGGCCGTGTCGCTGCGCAATATCGTCGAACGCGACCCGGCGATGCGCGATATTCTCGACCTGCCATTGGGTGGATATGCATCGCGGGGGGCGCGCCCGGCAGTCCATGGGACCGGGACCGGTGCTGACCATGATCGGGCCTATTGATCCTTCCTGAAACCAGGTTATCCCTTTTGCATTGATTGTTCCCATAAAAGGGATAACGCTCGCGCCCATGTTGGACCTGAGCGCGCAGCAGACTCGGCAGCTGATCGATTGCGAGCAGCTTTACGCGACGTATCGCGACACGATCCGCGAGCTGGCCACGCGCTATGCCGGGTCGATGGCGTGGAAGACGGTCAAGGAGCGGACCTATCTGTACCGCAAGACCGATGGTGTCTGGAAAAGCCTGGGGGGCGAGGACGATCGTACGCGCGAAGCCCATGCCGCCTTCCATGCCGGGCGCGATACGTTACGCGACCGGCGCGACCGGCTCGACCAGCGGTTGCGCGAAATGGCGCCGGTCAACCGGGCGCTGCGTCTGGGCCGGGTGCCGGTCATGTCGGCGCGGATCCTCCGCCGGCTCGACCGCGAAGGGATGCTGGGCCGAGGGCTGAAGATCGTTGGGACCCATGCGCTCTACGCCTACGAAATGATGGGCGGGGTGCAGCTGGGCGCGGAGGCGATGACCACGATGGACATCGACATCCTGTACGATGCGCGCCGATCGTTGAAGATCGTGGGCGATATGCGGGCGGACGGGCTGATCGGATTGTTGCAGCGACTGGACGGCAGCTTCCACGCCACCGCGCCGGGCAGTTTTCGGGCGGTCAACGATGCGGGCTATATGGTCGACCTCATCACCCCGACGACGCGCTTTCCCGCCGAGGCGCGGTCCCTGGCGCGGATCGGCGATCCGGCCGACGACTTGGTGGCGGTGGAGATCGCCGGGCTGGCGTGGCTGGAAAACGTGCCGGTGGTCGAACGGATCGTCATCGATGAACGGGGATTGCCGCTGTGGATGGCGGTGCCCGATCCCCGCGCGTTCCTCTGCCACAAGCTGTGGATTGCCAAGCGCGAGGATCGCGACGTGATGAAGCAGCGCCGCGACCGGCTTCAGGCGGAGACGCTGGCCCGGATGCTGGCGACGCGGTTGCCGGCGATGCGGATCGACGATCCGGCGCTGGCCGCCGTGCCGAAGGCACTGCGCGAACCGGGTGCCGCGCTGCTGGCGTCGTTCGCCGGGGGCGATGTGGCGGGGTGGGACGATTGATCCCACGCCCGCCGCGCATCCCTCAGAACGACGCCGACACCGTCACCCCGTACGTGCGCGGATCGCCGGGCTGGCCGACGATCAGGCCGGTATTGCCCGACTGGGTCGCCAGCAGCTCATAGTAATTCTGGTCAAAGGCATTGCGCAGCCACAGGAACGCGTTCCATCCGTCGTCGGCGCGGTAGCCGAGGCGGAAATTGGCGATGCTGTAGCCGTCGATATAGGTGTAGGCCGAGGGCGACGGGTTGGACGAGAAGCGCGAGCGATAGCTGCCGTCGAAGCCGAGATAGGTATTGCCGTCGGTCGTGCCGATCTTTGCCGGCAGGGTGTATTCGGCGCCATAGCTGAACGCCCATTTCGAGATGCCGGGCAGCCGCTGCCCCGACACATCGCAGGCGGTCGGGCTGATCCCGCCGGGGGTGCCCGGCGCGCTGGGGCTTTGCCCCGCTGCCGCTGCCGTGCCACCGGCCAGTTCGGGCGGGCAGGGGGCGTCGACGAAGCGGACGTACTTCGCATCGGTGTACGCCGCGTTGGCATAGAGGTTCAGCCGCTCGGTCGGGCGGAAGGCGGTGTCGAGCTCGATGCCGCGCGTGCGCACCGCCTCGGCATTGGCGAGGTAGCCGCGCAGCACGCCGAGCTGGCCGTTGGTCACCGTCGCCTGATAATCGCCGATATCGGTCCAGAAGGCGGCGAGGTTGGCGGTGATCCGCCGGTCGAACCACTGCGTCTTTACGCCCAGTTCGTAATGGTTGACCCGTTCGGGCTTAACCTGCGCGGCCGCCAGGATCGGGTTGTTGTTGGCATCGAGCGGCAGGCCCGACAGGTTGATCCCGCCCGATTTATAGCTGCGGGCATAGGTCGCATAGGCATGGACGTCGCGCGCCACGTCATAGGCGATGGTGACGTCGCCCGACACGTTCCAGTCGTCGAAATCCGGACGGTACGACTGCGGCGCCAGCACGCCGCAGCGGTCGCGCGTCACGCTGCTGGCGGCCTGCAATGCCGCCGAACAGTTGAGCAGCGCACCGGTGCCGGTGGTGACGACCGAGACGTAATCGCCGGTCTTCTTGTCGTAATTCACCCGCACGCCCGGCGCGATCGACAGCGCGTCGGTCAGGTGCCAGGTCAGCTTGCCGAACACCGCCGCGCTGGTGTTCGAAAAGCCGATCGTGTTGCGCGCGGTCAGGCCGTTGAGCACCGCCGGGTTGCACGCATTGGCCGTGGCGGTGGCGCAGCCATTGCTGCCGAAGGGCGGGTTGCCGGGATTGAGCAGGAAGCGCGACGCCGCCGGCCCCTGTACCTGCAACCCCTGCGTATCGATCGTCTGGTGGAAATAGAACAGGCCGGCAACATAATCGACGGCGCGCTTGCCGTTCGACGCGATGCGCAGTTCCTGGCTCCACTGGCGCTGCTGCGACGGGTTGGCCGACACGGTGGTGATCGGCAGGCCGGTGAAGTCGCGGTCGTTCGACGGGTCCCAGTTCCAGAAGCGCCACGCACTGACCGAGGTCAGCGTCGCCGCGCCCAGATCGAGATTGCCGACCAGCGAGACGCCGCCCAGCTCCTGTCGTGCCCTGAGCGGCGTGTCGAGGTCGGTCAGCCGGTCGAACGCGTCGGTCGAGGGCGCCCGATAGCCGAACGCGCCGGCCAGCGCGGCATATTGGCGGGCAAGCGGGCGCTGCGTCGTGCCGGTGCGGACATAGATCTGCGCGCAGCAATCGGGGTTCTGATGCCCGTAATCGCCGTAGAGCGTGATATCGAGGTTGGCGGCGGGCTTCCACAACAGCTGCCCGCGCACGCTCTGGTTATCCTGCGCATTGGCATAGCCGCCCAGCACCGTATTGCGGATCGTGCCCCGCCGCGACGTGACCGAGGCGGAGATGCGCGCGGCCAGCGTGTCGCCGACGAGCGGGCCGGAGGCGGACGCCTTCGCCTGGATGAAGTCGTAATTGCCGGTGGTCAGCTCGACGCGTGCTTCGGGGGTGAAGCTGGGCTTGCGCGTGGTGATGTTGATCGCGCCGGCGGTGGTGTTCTTGCCGTACAGCGTGCCCTGCGGCCCGCGCAGGATTTCGATGCGTTCGGTGTCGGTGAAGTCGAACGTCGCGGACGCGATGCGGCTGTAATAGACGCCGTCGACATAGATGCCGACGCCCTGTTCGATGCCATCGTTGGTCAGCCCGAACGGCGCACCGAGGCCGCGGATGTTGGCGGCCGAATTGCGCGGGTTGGTCGAATAGAATTGCAGCGTCGGTTGCAGCTGGGTCAGGCGGTTGACGTTGTACGCGCCCGTGTCCGCCAGCGTCGTGCCGCCGATCACCGACATCGCGATCGGCACCTGCTGCACGGTTTCCGCACGCCGCCTGGCGGTCACGACGATCTCGCCGGTGGCGGCGGGGGCAAGGCGGCCGGTGTCGGCGCGGGCGTCCTCCTCCGGTGCCTGTACGACCGGTTCGGGGGGCGGCGATCCTTGCGCGGCGACCTGCGCCAGAATCAGCGCCAACGACAATGCCATGCGTAATCTCCCTGTCTTCGCTAGGAGAATGGCGCAGGGCTATATGTCCAGCAACAGCGTAGGAATTTAGCGCGCCCTAGTTTGGCTTGTAGCCGACCCCGATCCGACGGTGCGCGCCGGCCCGCCGGGCGAGCAGACGACGGACATGGGTCAGTGCGGCGCTATCGTCGGCAAACGCGCGCACCAGTCGTTGCCCCGCGCGCCCGATCCGGCCCCATTGCGTCTCGACGAGCAGCATCCCGAACAGGTCGCGATAGACGACCACGCGCCAACGCCGTGCGATCCCCCGTGCGGGATTGCGGGCGGTCAGCTCGATGGGCACGAAGGGCAGCTCCATGGACCCGTTATCGCGCGGGCGCACGGGCGTGTCGCATGGATTGTTTGAATCAATGCGACACGGTTCGATCGATCGGGTGAATCAAAAGCTGCGCGTCAGCCCGAATTCGCCATAGGCGCGACGATAGTCGAAGATCGCGACCGTCGACTGGTTGCGTTCATATCCGGCGCGCAGGGTCGGCGCAAAGCCGCGTACCGCCCATTGGCGCAGGATCACCCCGCCGCGCGCGGACAGGAACCGTTCCCGCCGCTTGTCGAGAAACAGGAAATTGCGTTCGTCCCCGATCAGCCGCCGCACCGTGGCCGATGCGAACAGCGTCATGCGCCCCATTTCACGCCAGCCATAGACCAGCGGGCCAAAGGCGGTGGAGGCATAGCTGGGGTCGGTCGCATCCTGTCGCGTGACGCCGATGCCGATCGCGAAGCCTGTGCGGGCGGACAGCGCGTGTTCGACGCTGACATTGCCATCGTACAGCGTCCCGTCCTGCAACGGGTTGCGGCGATAGCGGATCGTCCCCCGACTGACATTGGTCGACAATTGCGTCACCCGGTCGACCTGGTGCAGCCATTCGCCGGTGATCGATCGGCTGTCGGCAAAGGCTTCGCCGCCATACCATCGTCGGGTTACGCCATAGGCGGCCGACAACTGGTCCCCGCTGCCCCGCCATTCGCCCCCCAGCAATGCCGATGCCAGCACGTCGTTCGTGCGTCCGCCGCGATACAGGTCGGCCGATCCGCTGGTCCGTGCGGTCAGCGACAGCCGATCGGTCAGCGGCTGCTTGGCAAAGCCCGATCCGCGCAGCCGGAGGCCGATCCCCGACGTTTCGCGCGCATCCCCGCTCAGCAACAGCGGTGCGATCACCGTGTCGAGCGTGCGCGACTGCGTGCCGCGGTTGATGTTGGTATCGGGGGCCAGCGTCGCTTCGAGCGAACCGCCGATGCGTTTCGGGCTGCGCAGCGCGCGGGAGAATTGCGACACCTGTTCGGCGACTTCGGCGGGCAGGCCACCGGCTTGCGCCAGGCGCAACTGCCGCCGGGCGCCCGGTTCGTCGCCGATCTGCGCCAGCATCGCCGCCAGTTCGATCCGTACCCGCCCCGCCTGCGGCTTGTCGTCCAGCAGCCTGCGATAGACCTGCGCCGCTTCGCGATAGCGGTGCAGGCCCGCCAGCAGCTGTCCCTTGCGGAACCGCGCCTCGCTGCGCACTTCAACATCGGGGTCCTGTGACAGCGCGTCGTAGAGCTGCAGCGCCTCTTCGGTGCGGCCGCCGTCCGCCGCCTGTCCGGCCAGTGCGAACAGGTCGACGGCATCGACGCGCCGCTCCTGTGCGGGAGCGATCCCCGGCGCGCAGGCCGTGGCGACCGCCAGCAGGCCCGCAACCCAACGCTGTCGCATCGTCACTGCTTCTTTGCGACCATCGCCCCGTTGACGATCATGTTGGCCCCGACCCCATCGGGAATGCGCAGGCGAAAGATGCCGGCGGCTTCATCGGCGGCAGGGCCATAGAAATTGACGAGCATCGCGCCGATCGACTGTCCCGACCCGCGCCGGATGTCGGCGACACCCGACGAACTGTAGCTGAAGATCTTTCCACCGAAATCGAAGCTGCCGAATTCGATTGGGGTCGACCCGTTGCGTCCGGTCAGCGCCAGTGCGCCCGACATCGATTGACTACCGAAATCGACATTCAGGCGCGACGTCCCGGTCACGTCGTAGAAGGTGCCCTGCTGATCGGCCGCTGCACCATAAGCGACGCCGGCATAGCTGGCGGTGCCGGTGCGGTTGGCGAACAGGCCGCTGGGCGTGGCGAAGCCATAGATGAAGAACGAGCGGTTGGTGTCGGTCGCGAACGGATCGTCATTGCGGAACGACGTCTGCTTGCCGAAGCTGGCATAGGTCAGCGCCAGTTCGCGATTGTCCGATCCCGTCTTGTACAGTTCGAGCCGGGTCGGCTGATCGGCGATCGTGCGGGCATAGGTGGTAAAATTGGCGTTCCCGTCGACGATCGAGGTGACGGTATAGTCGCCGCCGGCTATCCCCGAAGTGGGCGGGCCATAGCTGACATTGCCGCTGGTCTTGTCGGTGAACTGCGACCGCGACACGCCATAGCCGATGCTGCCCGGATAATCCGACACATAGGGAGCGGTGCCGTTGCGCGGCGCGCGAACCGTCAGCGTGGTGGTATCGGCATAGAAGAGCTGCGGCGTGACCAGTCGCGCCAACGACAGGTTGACCGCATTGAGGCTGGTGTCGCTCTGCCCGGTCATCGCGCCGTTGAACGCGCTGCCGTCGCTGGCCGAGCCGGAGAAGCTGGCCCCCAGTTCGCTGGCGTTGGGACCATAGAAGCGCCCGGCGAGCTTGCCCCCGATCTGGCGCGAACCCGAACTGTAGACGATGTCGCCGCCAAAGGTGCCGTCGGTCGCGGCAAGCCGCCCGCCGCCGACCAGGTCGATCCCGCCGCCGACGGCGCCCTTGCCCGATACCAGCCCGGTTCGCACGACCGAGGTCGAGGTCGAGAAGATGCCGTTGATGAAATCGACGTCGAACCGTCCCCGGCCCTGAAAGCTTTCGGGTTCCTCGCCTGGCACCGACGACAGGCCGAGGACATCGGTCGCGAAGCTGCCCGTGCCGGTGCGCGGCATTCCGCTGGCCGGCGTATCGAGACCATAGGTGAAGGCGGTGTAGCGCGTATCCTGCCGCCCATCGGAGCGCACGTTGCGCTGCAGATAGCCCATGCCGACATAGCGGTTGCTGATGCTGCCGTTATAGGGCGTCGTCACCAGCGTCAGCCTGCTGGATTCATTGCCGTTCGTCCGGACATAGCGGGTTTCGCCGGGCGCCGAGGTCGCCTGCTTGTCAGCCGCGCCGAAGGTTTCGGAAAAGCTGCCGCCCGAAATGGTGTAGCTGCCGCTCGCCGCGTCGTAGCGGACGGTCAGCGGCGTGCTGGCGGCGCGGCCGGAGATGGTCGTGTTCGAGACGGTATTGAACGACACGTCGCTCTGCGTCGCGTCGTTCGCGAAGCTCTGGCTGGCCTGCAGGTCGGTGATCGTCGTGTTGGTGGATGCCGGGGCGGGAGCCGGGGTGGACACGATCCCGCCGGCACCACCGCCACCGCTGCATGCCGCCAGCGGCAGCGTGAGCGTGGAAATCCAGATACGGAACCGCATGTTATTCGCCCCCCAGCATTTTTTCATGGCCTAGCGGGCGGCGGGGGAAAGGGACAGCCCTTATCGCTCCCTTAACGGTGCCGCCGCAGCCGGGCGGCATGGACGACCTCCACGGTGCGGCCATGGCCGCGCCATCCGGCGCGCACCATCTGCCCAACGCGCTTGCCGTGCAGCAGCAGCGGCAGCGCGAGCAGCGCCAGCGGCAGGAAGGCGAGCGCCAGCAGCGATCCGTCGAGCGCGGGCGCCATCGCGCATGACAGCGCGAGCAGCGCCAGCCCGGCCGCCTTCCACCGCAGGTCGCGGCGGGTCATGGCGCGCTGTCCCCATCGGCGATGACCCGCGTAGCGGCTGCGGCCAGCGCCGCCGCCATGCCGGTCGCATCGGCATCGCGCCCGCCATGCCACAGCAGCAGGTCGGCGGGGGCCTCCGCCTCCTGCAACAGCGCGCCGCGCATGTCGGTCATGTCGAAGGCGAGGCCGATCGCCGGGTCGTGCATCCGCGCCGCGGCGGCGCGGGCGCGGCCGATCATCGCCGGCGACCCGTCGATGCCGCGCCCCTCGATCGCGGTGAAGCCCATCGCGCGGGCATGGCGCGCGACCTCGATCAGCAGCGTGCCGCAGGCGCAATCGGCATCGACGATCCGCACCGCATGGCGATGGGCGTCGCGCAATGCCTGCAACGCAGCGACGATGTGCGGCCAGCGCGGGTCGGCGCGCACGGCGCGGCGAATGGGTGCCGGGCGCGGCGCGATGCGGTGCGCGGCGGGAGCGATGCGGGCGGCGGTCCTCATGCCGCCACCCGTTCGCCATCGGTCAGCGGCGCAAAGGACACGAACGGCACCAGCGGCGCGGTCGCCATGCACAGGCAGGCATGGTGCATCCGGCATTCGCCGCGGGCATAGCCGATCGCGGCATCGCGCGACACGAACCGTCCTTCGAGACGGTGGCCGCTGTCCTGCACCAGCCAGTGGCCGGCGGCGTCCTGCCCGACATAGATGGTCGCCGGTTCGTCGGGCTCCGGATTGGGTTCGCGTGACATGCAATCGGTCTTCCAAAGGTCGGGCGTCCTGCACCCGCCACCGTCAGCTATGCCCCGCCGCATTGGGTTTCGAGAGCGATTCCAGGGAATTGCATAGCGCGCGCATAGTGACCGGGCGCGATTATGCCGGCGCTATGCGAAAGGCGGAAATCGCTCTCGTCTTGCTATGCCGCGCCCGATAGCTGGTGTGCCACGTTTGCAAGGGAGACGTGGCATGGAGCAGTGGCTGACCCGCCGGGGCGACCTGGCCTTGCGCCTGATGGGGCTGGTGTTGCTGATGGTGGCGGGGGCGGCGCTGCACTGGCTCTACGCGCTCCACGTGCCGCCGCAATCGGCGGGGTTGCTGGCGTACGGGCTGGGTGCGGTCACCTATGTCGGGGCGAGCAGCGGCGCGGCGCTAGTGATCTTGGGGCGGCATCTGTTCGACGAGGTGGCGGTGAGTGCGCGCTGGGGGCGATAATCCTATCGAATCTAGCGTATATTTCGAAGATATACGCCAACAGGTATATTGTCGGAATATGCGGGATGGCGTATAGTATCCCCATGTCCCAGCTTGCGCGCACCCCCGGTCAATTCGGCGAAGCGCTGCGCCGCGCCCGGCTGTCGCGCGGGTGGAGCCAGACGCAGCTGGCGCAGCAGGCCGGGTTGCGGCAGGCGACGATCTCGCAGATCGAGAACGGCTATGGTGCCACCCGGATCGACACGCTGTGCGCGGTGCTGGCGGCACTCGACCTCGAACTGATGGTGGCCCCCCGGACCCGCAGCGGGCCAGAGGATATCGAGGACCTGTTCTGATGCCGCGCCGGCCGGCGCGGGCGCCGCTCAACGTGTTTCTCAACAATCGCCAGGTCGGGCGGCTGACGCGGCAGGCGAGTGGGGCGATCGAATTCGCCTACGCCGAGGACTGGCTGGCGCTGCCCAATGCGATCCCGGTGTCGCTGTCGCTGCCGCTGCGTCCCGGCGGCTATCATGGCGATCGGGTGCTGGCGGTGTTCGAGAACCTGCTGCCCGATTCCCGCCCGATCCGCACCCGCGTCGCCGAACGGGTGGGGGCCAAGGGAACCGATGCGTTCAGCCTGCTGAGCGAAATTGGCCGCGATTGCGTCGGCGCGTTGCAGTTCGTGCCCGACGATATCGAGCCGCCTGATGCGATGGGTGTGACCGGCGTGCCGGTCGACGATGCGGAGGTCGCCGCGATCATCGCCGACCTGGCGCGCGCGCCGCTGGGCCTCGACCGCGATGCCGCGTTCCGCATCTCGGTGGCGGGGACGCAGGAAAAGACCGCGCTGTTGTACCATGAGGGGCGCTGGATGAAGCCGATCGGCACGACGCCGACGACGCATATCCTGAAACCCCGGATAGGCGCGTTGCCGAACGGCATCGACCTGACGGACAGTGTCGAGAATGAATATTACTGCCTGAAGCTGCTGGCGGCGTTCGGCCTGCCGGTGAATGCGGCGGAGATCGTGCGCTTCGGCGATGCCGCCGTACTGGCGGTCGAGCGCTTCGATCGGCGCTGGACCCAGGATGGGCGGCTGCTGCGCCTGCCGCAGGAGGATATGTGCCAGGCGCTGTCGGTCCCGCCGACCGCCAAATATGAAAGCGAGGGTGGGCCGGGGATCGTCGACGTCGCCAGGCTGCTGGCGGGCAGCGACGATCCGGGGGGCGACCGACGGACGTTCCTGAAGGCGCAGATGCTGTTCTGGCTGATCGGTGCGACCGATGGTCATGCCAAGAATTTCAGCATCTTCCTGTCGCCCGGCGGGCGGTTCCGCCTGACCCCGCTCTACGACGTGCTGACCGCGCAGCCGAGCCTTGCCGCCGGCCAAATCGAGCGCAGACAGTATAAGTTGGCAATGGCGGTAGGGGTGTCGCGCAAATATCGCATCGGCGACCTGCACGGGCGGCATTTTGTCGAGACCGGCCGCGCCGCTGGATTGTCGGCGGCGGCGGTCGAAGCGGCGATGGACGAGCTTTGTGCCGGGTTCGATGCGGCCTTTGCGACGGTGGAGGCCGGGCTGCCGGCGGGCTTCCCGGAAGCGATCCATGCGGCGGTGCTGGCAGGGGCAAGGGAGCGGCTGTGCCAGTTGCGGCCGGGGGTGTAAGCGGCGAGGGTTCTCGACCGACGCTTCTCGACAGGCTCGAAGCTGCTCGAACCGAACGGGGTGGGGGGGCAGTAGCATCCCCCCTTCGTCACCCCGGCGCAGGCGGGGGTCTCCCTGTGGCGGGCGTAACCTGTCCCAACGGGGAGATCCCAGCCTGTGCCGGAATGACGGACGTCAGCGCCCTTTCAGCGCCGCCGCCTCGCCCGCCGCATCCAGCGGGTCGCCGGCGGCCATCGCCTGCGCCTGTTCCAGCACCGCCGCCATCGGCGATCCGGCCTGGGCATAGGTGGTGGTGGTGGCCACCGCACCGCCCTGCAGCGCCTGCACCCGCCATGGGCCGCTGTCGCCGGCACAGGCGATGCCGCCGGTGGTGCCGGTTTCGAACGTGCGGCACAGCGCGCCGGCGCGGTCGTGGAAGGTGATGCCGATCCTGACCGGCGCCTGCGCCCCCTGCGTCGAGGCGAGCTGCGTGTCGAGCGCGCGGGCAAGGCTGCCTTGCGCGACCGCCGTGCCGCCTTCGAACCCCAGATCGCTGCCCGACCGCGGCACCAGTTGCCCGAGCAGCAGCCCGGCGACGAGGCTGGCGGCGACCGCGCCCCACCAGCGCTGTGGCTTCGGCGCGGGTTTGCGGGTCGGGAAGGGCACCACATTGTCGGCGCGCGCGAACAGCGCCTCGACCCCGGCGGGCATCGGCTGTGTGTCGAGGCCGGCGAAGCCGCCGCGCAGCCGGGCGGTCAGCGCGCGGTGGCGCTCGACCTCGGCGGCGAGCGATGGATCGTCGGCCATCGCCCGTTCGACGCGCTTCGCAGCGATCGGGTCCAGCTCGCCATCGGCATAGGCGGCCAGCGTTTCGGGATCGATCGTCATGCCGCTTCCCCCAGATGCCCCAGCAACGCTTCCCGCCCGCGCACCAGGCGCGAGGTGAGCGTGCCGATCGGAATATCGAGGATCTCCGCCGCCTCGCGATACGCAAAGCCCTCCACCATCACCAGCGCGATCACCTCGCGCTGTTCGGGCGGCAATTTGCCCATCGCCCGGCCGATATTGTGCATTTCCACGGTCATTTCCTGTTCGCCCTGCCGTCCCACGGCGTCGCCTGCCTCCGGTGGCACGAAGGTCTCGCGCCGCCGTGCCTGTGCCCGAACCGTGTCGATCCACAAATTGCGCAGGATGCGGATCGCCCATGCATCCAGCTTGGTGCCGGCCTGCCACTGGTCGCGGCGGGTGAGCGCGCGTTCGACCGCCGCCTGCAACAGGTCGTCGGCATCGGCGGGGTTGCGGGCGAGCGCATGGGCGACACGCCGCAGCCGGGGCAGATGCGTCAGCAATTCGTTTTCGAAGCGCAACGGTGTCCTTTCGGGCTTCGGGGATGAAACGGATGGCGTCGCCCGTTTCATCCGGCATGGCGCACGAAAAACCTAGCTGCGATTGGATTCGCCGGGTGATGTCGGCGGGGACGCAAGGCGCGGGCAGGGAAGGCGGAGTGTGATGACAGGATCGAAATTCCTGCGATGCGTGGCATTGGCGCTGGCCCTGCCGACGGCGGCGTCGGCGCAGTTGCTGCCACAGGTGCCGCAGCTCCCCCAGCTGCCCGGTCGGGTAGGGGAGGCGGTGGGCGACCTTCGCGGCGCGCTCCCGATCGACGATGCGGTGGCCGATACGCGCCAGCTGGTGCGGCAGTCGGTCGCGCGCGCCCGCGACCTGGCGCGGCGCTTTCCCGACCGGATCGAGCTGGACCGCGACGATAATCCCGTCCGCGCGGGCGAGGTGACGCTGGCCGATCCCGATCCGGCGCTGCTGGCGCTGGCGCAGCGCGCGGGGTTTTCGGTAATCGTGAACGAACGCTATGACGATCTCGGCATCGGTTTTGCCCGGCTGCGTGCGCCGGCCGGGTTGTCGGCGGTCGCGGCGGCGCGGGTGCTGGGCAAGATCGCCGGCACCGACCGGGTGACGCTGGACCCGCTGTACAGCGCGAGCGGGGAGGTCGTGCCCGCCCGCATCCCGGCGGAGGCCGGGGTACGGGGCGGGGATGGCCCGGCCCCCGGCACCGGCGGCAAGCGTATCGGCATCATCGACGGCGGGGTTTCGGCCGGCACCGCCGGCCTTGCCGCGCAACAGGGCTTTGCCAGCGGCGCCCCGCGCGCCAGCGACCATGGCATGGCGGTCGCCTCGCTGCTGACCGGCGGCGGCGGGATCAGGGCCAGCGCGCCCGGCGCGGCGCTGCACGTCGCCGACGTCTATGGCAGCGACCCGGCGGGCGGCAGCGCCAGTGCGCTTGCCCGCGCGCTGGCGTGGATGGTGCAGACCAAGGTGCCGGTGGTGGTGATGAGCCTTGCCGGCCCCGACAATGCGCTGCTCGGCCGGTTCGTCGCGGCGGCGCGGGCGCGGGGGACCGTCGTCGTCGCGGCGGTCGGCAATAACGGCCCCGCCGCCCCGCCGGCCTATCCCGCCAGCTATCCCCAGGCGATCGCCGTCACCGGCGTCGACGGGCGCGGGCGGGTGCTGCTGGAGGCGGGGCGGGCCAGCCACCTCGACTATGCCGCACCGGGGGCGGACATGCTGGCGCTGAACGCGGCGGGACAGGCGCTGGGCGTGCGCGGCACATCGTTCGCCGCGCCGCTGGTCGCCGCGCGGCTGTCGGCGGTGTGGGGCGGGGATGCGGCGGCGGCGATGAAGGCGCTCGACCGCGAGGCGAAGCGCGGCGGCCGCACCGGGCGCGGCGTGCTGTGCGGGGCGTGCCGGACGCCGGTGCGGTAGGGATAGATCGGTTTCGGAGGCAACTCCACCGCAGCGCCCTTCCGCCCGCTTCCCCGAGGATTATACGTTTCGGTAGGGAAACGGGGGAAGGCACATGACATTCTGGATGGGCGCGTTGGCGCTGCTCGCGTCGGGCACCGCACAGGGGCAGACCTGCGAACTGCATATCTGGCCGAGCGAAACCTATCGCGGTATGAAGATGAGCGGCCTGGGGATGTTCGGCGGGGCCCTGGGCGGGGTGATCGATCAGGCGGCGAACAAGGGCAAGGTCGCGACGATCACCGATCGGATGCACGACGACCTGTCGCCCGAAGCGCAGGTGGCGGCGCTGCGTGCCGCCGATGCGGCGGGGATGCTGGGCCTCACCGGCTATACCATCGTCGTCGAACCGGCGGTGCCGTCCGATGCGGCGGCCAAGGCCGATCCGGCGGTCAAGCAGGCGCTGCGCACGATGCAGGCCAGCCTGAAGGCGGGCAGGCGGCTGAGCGCCGCCACCACGCCCTGCTATGCCGAGCTGGTCGGGGGTGAGCTGTTCTACGTCAGGAAACCGCTGGTCGGCACCAACCTGTTCGCCAGATGGACCTTTCGCGATTTCGGGCGTGATGGTGGCGCCAGGCCGCGCAGCTTCCCCGGACAGGTGAAGAACCCGCTGGCGATCTTTCCGGCGAAAACGCCCGATCAGGCCGACGCGGCAAAGGCCAACCTGCGCGACGCCTATGCCCGGGGATTCGCGGAATATGTCGCGAAGAAGGTGCGCGGCGCGTCGGCGGTGACGGCGGCGCGATAGGGGGCGTCGCACTTCCCCGCCGAAAAAAATCGCACTCATCGGGATTAAAGCGAAACCGGCACCCGTTCTCCTTCCCGAAGCGCCCCTCGCGGCGCACGAACGCAGGAGAACAGCGATGAAGACCATGTTCCTGATGGGTGCGGCGCTTGCCGCCGCGATCGCGACCCCCGCCTCGGCCCAGCTGCTGGGCGGTGGTGGTGGCGGCGGTGGGCTGACCGGCGGGCTGGGCGGGAGCCTGAGCGGTGGGATCGGCGGCAACCTCGGTGGCAATATCGACCGTACCGTCGCCCCGGTTCGCGACCGCGCCGACACCACCGCGCGCACCGCGCGGCGCGGCGGCGGCGAGGTGACCACCGAACGGCAGGTCGACCGGCGCAGCGGCCGGGTGCGCGGCGGCGGATCGGCACGCGGCGACGGCGCGGTCGACGGCACCGCCCAGGCGCTGGGCGGCACGATCGGCGGTTCGGGCAGCGGATCGGGCAGTGCAGGTGGCAGCGTCGATGCGCAGCTGATCGGCACCGATGCCGTCCGCGACACCGCCGGCGCGGCGCGTGACCGGGTTCGTCGCGGCGTCGCCACCACCCGCGACCGGGCGGCCAGCACGGTCGGCACGGCCCGCGACCGGGCGCAAGGCGCGATCGGTCAGGTTCGCGACGGTGCCGGCACCCTGACCGGTGCCGCCAGCGGTAGCGCCTCGGGCATGGCGAACGGCGCGGTCGGGGGCGGCTCCGCCTCGGGCAGCGGATCGGGCGAGGGCGCGCTGTCGCTGATGGGCAGTGGCGCGATCCCCGCACTGAACCCCGGCCAGACCGTCCGCGACGCAAAGGGCGAAGCGATCGGCCGCATCCAGTCGATCCGCCGGGGTGCTGCCGGCCGGGTGGAATGGGTGACGATGGCCGTCGGCAAGCGCGTCGCCACCCTCCCGGCCGACAACTTCACCGTGCAGGGCGACGTGCTGGTATCGGCCATGGGCGAAGGCCAGGTAAAGCGCGCGGCGAAGGATCAGGCGGAGTAACGGCCCGACGTGACCACAGTTTTTCATCAAGCGGCAATCAGAGACCGTTATCGTTGACCAGCTGCATGTTTCCTGGGCCAGCTTTCAGCCGGGAAATTTCAGGTATGAAGGATGGTCTTGGAAGCGGGGCGAGCGATGAAGAGGTCGAAGTTTTCGGAGGCGCAGATCGTCTTGGTGCCGAAGCAGGCCGAGGACGGCACGAGCGTTGGTGAGGTGTGCCGCAAGACCGGGATTAGAGCGGTTTCCGATCAGTCTGCATCGTAGCCAGCGTTGGCGAAGTAGTTGGCGCACTCATGCGGGGGGTAGAGATCGAGGATGCGGCCGATGGCGTCCCACATGCCGTGAATGGTGCGCTCGGGGGCCTTGCGCAGATGGACCTTCAGCTTGGAGAAGGCCTGCTTGATCGGGTTGAAGTCAGAGCTGTAGGGCGGGAGGAAGAGCAGGCTCGTGCCCGCCGCTTCGATGGCGTGGCGTGCGGTGGACGCCTTATGGCTCGACAGGTTGTCCATGATGACGATGTCGCCGGGTAAAAGATCGGGCACCAGCACCTGGCGGACATAGGCAACGAATGCATCGCAGTTGATCGGGCCGTCGAGCACCATCGGCGCCACCATGCCGGTGCGGCGTAGGCCGGCGACAAGGGCCGTCGTCTTCCAGTGTCCACAGGGCACGCCCGAGCGCAGCCGCTCGCCGCGTCGGCAGCGACCATGGCGACGTGCCATGTTAATGGACGCCCAGGTTTCGTCGATGAAGATCAGGCGTTCGGGATCGAGATCGAGCTGGCCATCGAACCACTCTTCCCAGCTCTTCAGGAGGTCGGGGAGGTCCTGTTCGGTGGCATGCACTATCATTTTTTGTGCCTGATCCGATGCTGGTCGAAGAGCCGCCACAGCGTCTCGATCCCGATGGGCGTGCCGCGCTCGGCGAACAACGCCCGCAACCCCACCAGCGTGATGTCGTCCTTCGCCTCGATCGCGCCTAGGATGAAAGTCGCATGTGCGTCGATCCGGCCCGCGCGACGGTCGCCGCCCTGCGGCTTGGCTGCCAACGTGCCGTGCCAGACGACCCACTGCCGCCAACGGATCGCGCTCGCTGCGCTCACCCCGAACCGCGCTGCCGCAAATTAACACGACATCCCGCCATCAATCGCGGCGACCACCCGCTTCCGAAGATCCTGTGACAGCACCAGCGGCATCCTGCTGGCCGCCTAACCTAGCCCGGAGCCTGAATCAGAAAACCTCGCCCGTGTGAATCCTCAACGATTCAAAAGGAGCGGAAACCCCTCTAGGGTCAGGACCCATTGATATGGGGATCGCGATCTGATTCAGGCTCTGCGAGGAGACCCGAATGAGCGACCTTTTTTGGCTGACGGATGAGCAGATCGAGCGGCTGCGGCCGTTCTTTCCCAAAAGCCATGGCAAGCCGCGCGTCGATGACCGGCGGGTGCTCAGCGGCATCGTCTTCGTCAACCGCAACGGGCTGCGCTGGCGAGACGCGCCAAGCGCGTATGGTACTCACAAGACGCTGTATAACCGGTGGAAGCGCTGGGGCGAGCGAGGCGTCTTCACGCGCATGATGAAGGGGCTGGCGGCGGTCGATGCGGAGCCCAAGACCTTGATGATCGACGCGACCTACCTGAAGGCGCACCGCACGGCATGGCATCAAGCCTGCGGGTTAAAAAGGGGGTCTCGGCCGCCTGATCGGGCGCACCAAAGGCGGCATGAACACAAAGCTCCATGCCATCGCCGACGCGAGCGGGAGGCCCTTGAGCTTCTTCATGACCGCAGGCTAGGTCAGCGACTACACCGGGGCGGCTGCGCTGCTCGATGACATGCCTGCGGCACAGTGGCTGCTCGGTGATCGCGGCTACGACGCCGACTGGTTCCGCGACGCTCTCCAGGGCAAGGGCATTCAGCCCTGCATACCGGGTCGCAACCCGCTACGATCGCTGCCCGACCGCCTTCTTCTCCGCCATCGCCCTCGCTGCCACCATCATCTTCTGGCTGTAATCAACGAGTCCTGACCATAGCACCAAGCATCATTATCCTATATGATAATTCTTTCCGACATACCACCGAATAGCAATTCAACCGGTATCTTCAGCTATGAATGGCGAATAGGGCGAACGCCAATTGCAATAGCCGATTATTTCTAAAATTTCTTTCTATGAGCTTTAGATATTATTGCGAATGCAGTCATTTGCGTGACGGACTTCGTGCTTCCATTTAGAAGAAACTTCGCAGTTTTAAAGCGCTCTACAATAAAATAATGCATCGCGTAACATGAAAATATAGTAACCAACACTATTGTTGAATAGGAAAAACCTGCCTTCCCATATAATTCTTGGCCTACGCATATTGCTAAAGCAATAAATACAAAATGGGTAACATATAATGTGTACCCTGCGCGTGCCAAAAACTTATAAAAAGAGTTGGTTTTTTTCATGCTATAAGCAAACTGTACTATCAAAATAGATAGTATTGGAGCTAATATCGCTCTAGTCGTGATTTCAAAAATGTTCTCTGAGTAAAACGGGCTTTCGTAAGTTTCCCGATTTAGTATAAATATAGGATATTTTGCAGAAACTATAAATATAGCTACAAAAGCTAATATTAATAAAATTATATATTTATAATTTATTCTTGATACAATGTTATGCTCTACTGGGGATTTTGCTATCTCGACACCCCAAAAATAGAATATTGAATAATACGGCATTGCTAAAAATGTTGCCGAGAAGTCACGTATTAATCTTTCGATTATTAGATTTTCTTCTAGCTTTGCAGCTAAGCCTATCCCGCTTGCCTGCAGTAGCAGTCCTAAAAACGAGAAAATCATAATATATGCTATATGTGGGCGGTTAAATACTTTATTAAAAAAGATATTTCCTGCGTATCTTTCATAGTAAAAGCCATGAAGTATGCTACAACCTAGCAGTACAAACAAGAACCAGAAATGCATCACAGGTGGTTGATACCAGAATCTTACATTTTCTGGATTAATACCTGTATTTATACGATGCAATATTAGCCACAATTGATTGAGTACCAAAACCCCAAAGATCGCTGGCACCGCAAGCTGCAATGAGCGCTCTTTAAGCCACAGATTTCTTCCTCTTTTCGAGAAAGAAATCTGCGACAAAATACCAGATATCAGGAAAAATGTTTCCATCCGGAATTTACGTGTCACAACACCAACCCATTCGGATGGATGGCCTGCTAAAGAAGCATGCAAAAAAACACCCATGAGCAGCAAAATGCTGCGCCAAAGGTCTAGCCCTCTAATACGACTAACAAATGCAGGCTCTACTTTCAATTCCTATAACCTTACACAGTCGACGAATAGGATTGCAGTGGCAGCTTATCGCCCAAGCTATCACGAACCCCTTGCAACGGTTCTGTAACAGAAAATATTGCATAAGTGTACTCTAAGTTTACGCCGTTCCGCTTTTCGTGCTGCACAATAAACGATCTATTGGATTCTTTATACACATTGTTAATTTGATACTGTTTTCCGTTTGCGTAAAATACGAAAGCAGTCGTAGCTTGAATTATTTCAATATCTTTAGTCTGTTCGCTTTGAATAAAGAACCTTGTGCTTGAATCGTCTATGGTTTCTACTCTGCCAATATTTGGTCCAATATATGGCTCTGTATTGTTTAGATATGAAATGATTCGCTTACCAAACCGGGTACCTGATGTAATCTGACTTTGCTCTGTTTGATGTAGTCCATCAAAAGTTGCCAGATCGTATGTCGAAAACCCTATTTTTACGGTAGAATCATCGCGAACTAGTAACAGTTCAGCCGTACGCTGCCATCCCAACTGTTGAATTTGTACAATATCACCAGCTCTAACATCTTGAGATGTGCCGATAAATACTGGAAGTTGTGGATATCCCGTCTCTTTGCGTATCGCCGAAACGAGGCTCTTATATAAATCGACCTGCGTTTCCGTGTTCTTTATTATACGTGCGCCGGCGTCATTTCTGCCTAGTTGGATAAGTGCGCAGTCAACTCTGTCGAGAAGCTTTATTTTTGCAACCAACGCAGCGCGTTGGGGAGATTCCGAACTGGCCCATGCAGCCAGCGTGGTGCCTCCTATGCCCCCACCTACGAATCGTACCGGGCGCCCGGTAGCGGCATGAATCAACGCGCCAGCAGTTTTGCCAAAAGCTCCCCTTATCAGCGGGCTAAAGCTTCCATCGGGATTAAGAATACTCACCGGAGCGTCCGATGCAGGTCCGTCGTACAGTTCGAGATATTGCTGAGCACTACTGGAACCCGCAACCGCAATGGTGAACGGTGCATTATTCGTAGGCGTAGGCGTAGGCGTGGGCGTGGGCGTGGGCGTGGGCGTGGGCGTGGGCGTGGGCGTGGGCGTGGGTGTAGGCGTGGGAACTTGTACTGTCCCCCCTTCCTTGCTTCCTCCACACCCCGAAAGTAGAATAGCGCTCCCTAATCCTGCAAAAGATCGAACGGCATCACGTCGAGTAAGCGCTTTAAACCGACCATTCATATTGATGTAAAATCCCTTGTAGCAATTGCCTTATTGCCTCAGCACGAATCCGTCTATTCGGCTGCTAACAGCTCGCCATTTTCGTCGAGTTACACGATTTTGGGTTCATCGATAGTGTCCAGCAGCGACCAACATGCCACCGTGTGAATAGGGACACACATAACCCTTACGGATAACGACAGCATAGACCTGCGAACCGCCCTGGATTTGTCGGAGGCTCCAACTCCTGAGAAGGTGGATCCTGTATGAGCAAGACGACGAACAAGTTTGCGCCCGGGGTCCGCGAGCGAGCGGTACGGATGGTGCTGGACCACGAGCGCGATCACCCATCGCGATGGGCAGCGATAGTTTCCATTGCCGAGAAGATCGGCTGCGTTCCGCAGACGCTGCATGAGTGGGTAAAGAAGGCGGAGGTGAACGGCGGCAAGCGCGCTGGCGTCCCAACCGAAGTTGCCGACAAGATGAACGCGCTGGAAGCGGCGGATGCAGTTCGGCGCCTCGTCCGAGAAGCTGGGCCGCGAGATCGAGCAGCTCGAACTGGCGCTGGAGGAACTGGAGACGGAGCGCGATGCGCCTGGGCCTGAGGCGGCCGACCCCGGTATAGCGGCGCGACCGGCATCCGTCCGCAGCCTGCCCGGACATCTGCCGCGCGAGGAAGTCGTTCACGAGCCGGCATCGGGCGCCTGCACCTGCCCGGACTGTGGTGGTGCGCTGCGTCCGCTTGGGTCCGATGTGCACGAGATGCTCGACATCGTATCGGTACATTGGCGGGTCGTGCGCAACATCCGCCCGAAATACAGCTGCCGGTCCTGCGACAAGATCGTCCAGGCACCGGCGCCGGTCAGCGCGGTAGCCAGGGGCAAGGCGACCTTCGCCACGCTGGCACACATCGTCGTCTCCAAGTTCGACCACCAGTTGCCGCTGTACCGCCAGGCCGAGATGATGGCTGCGCAAGGGGTCGACATCGACCGCTCGACGCTGGCGGGCTGGACCGGACAGGCTGCGGCACTCCTCGACCCCATCGTCAGCCGCATCCGCGACGAAGTCCTCAAGGCCGACAAGATCCATGCCGACGACACGCCCGTGCCGGTGCTCGACCCCGGCCGGGGCAAGACCGCCAACGGGCGGCTGTGGGTTTACGCCGTCGACGACCAGGCATCCGGCAGCACGGCACCGCGCGCGACATGGTATCGCTTCACGCCCGACCGCACCGCCGCGCACCCGATGGCCCATCTCACCGGCTTTCGCGGTTTCCTTCAGGCCGATGCCTATGCCGGCTATGATGGGCTCTACCGCAGCGGCGTGACCGAAATCGCGTGTTGGGCACATTTCCGGCGCAAGGTCTTCGACCTGCACGAGCGGTCGCCCACGCCGCTGACCACCGACATCCTCGAGCGGATCGGCACCCTTTACGCTGTCGAGGCCGAGATCCGCGGCCAAGCACCCGACATGCGATGTCGAGCCCGACAGGAGAAAAGTCGACCGCTGGTCGACGCCTTGCGCGAGGTGCTCGACGCCGCCCTGCGCCGTCTGTCACCGAAGTCCGACATGGCCCGGGCCATCGCCTACGGCACGAAGCGCTGGCCAGCATTGTCGCGCTTCCTGGGCGATGGTCGCTTGGAGATCGACAACAACATCGCGGAGCGTGCGCTGCGCGGTGTCGCGGTCGGACGCCGCAACTGGCTGTTCGCCGGCTCTCGCGCAGGCGGCGAGCGCGCCGCGGCCATCTACACCGTCATCCAGACCTGCAAGGCCAATGGCGTCGACGTCATCGCCAGGGTCGCGGGCGACTGGCCTGCGAGCCGCTGGGACGAACTCATGCCGTGGAACTGGATGCCGCCGGTGACGTGACCCCCGCCTTTCATCCAGCGGCAACCAGAGACCGACGGGTGTTGTCGCGCATGAGCGCAGGTGAAGCAACGGGCGGGGTTAACCCCGCCCGTTGCTTTTCTAGTTCGGCGGCGAACGCCGCCGGTGTGGCGTAGCCGAGCGAGGAGTGTGGGCGCTCGGTGTTGTAGTCATCGACCCAGCGGGCGAGGATGGCCCTTGCCTGACCGATCGTGAAGAACAGCGTCTCGTTGAGCAGTTCGTCGCGCATGCGACCGTTGAAGCTCTCGACGAATCCGTTCTGCGTCGGCTTGCCGGGTGCGATGTAATGCCACTCGATGCCGACATCGCCGCACCATGCCAGCACCGCGTTCGACGTCAGCTCGGTGCCGTTGTCGCTAACGATCATCTTGGGCACCCCCCGCCTGGCGATAAGATCGTCCAACTCGCGCACGACCCGTCGGCCCGAGATCGACGTATCAACTACCGCTGCCAGACACTCGCGCGTCACGTCATCAACGACGTTCAGCACCCGGAACCGGCGACCGGTGGCGAGCTGGTCGTGCACGAAGTCCAGACTCCAGCGCTGGTTGGGAAGTGCCAGTACCGGCGCGGGCGCCCGCGCGCCGACGGTGCGCTTGCGTCCCTTCCGGTGCCTGACGGTCAGTCCCTCCTCGCGATATAGCCGCTGGGTCTTCTTGCGGTTGATCATGATGCCGTCCCGGCGCAGCAGGATGTGCAGCCGCCGATAGCCGAACCGCCGGCGCTGCTGCGCCAGCTCGCACAAACGCGACCGCAGGTCGCCATCATCATCCCGGCACGAGCGATATCGCATGCTGGCGCGATCCGCCCCGACGACCATGCACGCCCGCCGCTCGCTCATCCCCAGCGTCGTCTGGAGATGCGCGACCGCTTCCCGCTTCGCGGCGGGCGTCACCATTTTTTTGATAGCAGATCCTTCAGACCCGCGTTGTCGAGCATCGTATCCGCTAGCAGTCGCTTGAGCCGCGCGTTCTCCTCCTCGAGCGCCCGCAGCCGCTTCGCGTCAGATACCTCCAGACCGCCGAACTTGGCCTTCCACGCGTAGTACGTCGCGCTCGACATGCCGTGCCTGCGGCACAGCTCCGTCACCACCGCGCCCGCCTCGGCCTCCTTCAGGATGCCGATAATCTGCTCTTCCGAAAACTGCTTCCGCTTCATCTGTCCGTCCCTTCGAGGAGCCGGTCTCTAGTTCTAGTTGGATGAAGAAACGGGGGTCACGTCACCAAGACCATCCTGCATAACTGGAATTTTCTAGCTCTAAGCGGCCCAGCAAACAGACAACTGGTCAACGCCGCCATGATGCCTATCGCCCTATGGCGTCACCGCGACCGCTGCCGCTAGCGGTACGCAATAGCAGGGCAAGGTCTCTGCCGAGGGACCATTTTCCCAAATAGCCGGCGTCGACTTCCGCGAGATATTCAGGCGTGGACATGTCAACGCCTGCCACTTGCGCAACGCCAGTGATACCAGGCAGCAGACGATCTACGCCATGGCGACGACGCGCCTCCGCGAGAATTGTCTGGCTGGGCAGGCCAGGTCGAGGGCCGACAAAGCTCATTTCGCCACGCAAGACATTCCATAGCTGTGGTAACTCGTCGAGCTTTGTGCGTCGCAGCAACGCGCCGATCCGCGTGATGTTCGTCGTCTGTGACTCATGGGAGGGGCGGTCACCTGTGCCAACGCGCATCGTCCGCAGTTTCACCAAGTGAAAAGGTGCGCCGTTCCGACCTAGCCGCTTCTGGACAAAGATGGGATTTGCCCGATCATCAACCCAGATGAAAAACATCGCTAGGACGGAAATCGCTATTGCGGGTATCGCCAACGCCAGCGCCAATGCCAGATCGAAGCCGCGCTTTGCGATGGATTGTGACGGATGCCGCTGCATGGCTGGGACCGTACGTGGTATGTCATCGACTGGTCAAGCGAAGCAGTCCGCGATAAGGCGTCCCCGATACGCGCGTTATATGCGTTAAGATGAAAGACCGAGAATTTTCATGCCGTTGGTAACTCTAGCGCACGTGGCCATTGGGCTGCCCAGGTGGATGAAACGGACTCTGATCATAATGGTCGACGCAAGCCTCTGCGTCCTTTCCGTCTGGATTGCCTACTTTTTACGCCTCAGCGAATGGACTCCACTGTATGGAGCGCCAGGATTTGCCGTATTCGGATCAATCGGGTTGGCCTTGCCAATTTTTGCACTGGCCGGTGTATATCGGCCTGTGTTTCGCCACGACGAAAGTGCGGTTTCGCTGAAAATCTTATTCAGTTCTCTGATATACGCGTTAGTTTATATTTCGATATTTACAGCATGGAGTGTGCCCGGGATCCCGCGTACGGTTGGAGTAATTCAGCCAATACTGTTATTTGTCTTTATGGTTCTGGCGCGTATCAGCGCACATCAAATCCTTAACGGCATGCTCGATCTTGGCAATAATTTCCGAGATAGGCCGCGTGTATTGATCTATGGTGCCGGGGTATCGGGTAGACAGCTAGCTGCAGCAATACAGAGCCGGCGCGAAATGAAAGTTGCTGGTTTCCTTGACGATGCTCGCGAGTTGCACGGCGCATCTATAAACGGCATCCGGGTATATCCACCAAGCCAAATACTAAAGCTGACCGAAAAACTCCCTATAGATGAAGTTTTGCTTGCAATCCCTTCGGCTACCCAGCAACGTCGAAATGAAATATTGTCAGTCTTGCGAGCGCTGCGAGTACGTGTTCGTACGCTTCCCGATATTATCGAACTGGCGCTTAGTGACCAGTCAAGCAATGTCACCAATCTAGATATTAATGATTTGCTTGGACGCGACGTTGTGCAGTCGCAGTCCGAACTAATGATTAGGCATGTTCACGGTCGAAAAATCCTTGTTACCGGCGCTGGCGGGTCGATTGGATCAGAATTGTGTCGTCAGATTATTGCAGCCCGGCCCAGTAAGCTCCTATTGTTTGATAGCAACGAATTCGCATTATATAGTATTCATCGCGAACTGGAGTTGCTTCTCGAAAAAAATCGGGATGAGGGAGTGGACTGGGCGACCGAATTGGTCCCGTTGCTAGGTTCGGTCTACGACCAGCGCCGGGTAGAGGAGGTAATATCGTCTTGGCTACCCAGCCAAGTGTACCATGCAGCTGCATATAAACATGTACCGCTGGTTGAGCATAATCCAATACAAGGCGTAGAGAATAATGTTTTCGGGACTATGATGGTTGCCCGGACATGCGTAGAATATAAGATTCCACATTTCGTTCTTGTTAGTACAGATAAGGCGGTGCGTCCGACCAATATCATGGGAGCTACGAAGCGACTTGCTGAGATGGTATTGCAGGCATTGGCGCAGGATAGCAGTGAAACCTGCCTATCAATGGTCCGATTTGGAAATGTTCTTGGTTCTTCGGGATCGGTTGTTCCGCTATTTCGCCAGCAAATTCTTGCGGGTGGCCCTGTGACGATTACCGACGAGCGTATAACCCGGTTTTTCATGACGATTCCCGAAGCGGCGCAACTTGTCATCCAAGCAGGAGCAATGGCGTCGGGTGGCGAAGTTTTCGTGCTGGATATGGGTGAGCCCGTCCGCATCATCGACCTTGCTCGCAACATAATCGAACTGTCCGGGCTGACAGTACGTGATGCATCCAATCCGTTTGGTGACATCGAACTAAAGACGGTTGGCTTGCGGCCAGGTGAGAAGCTTTACGAAGAGCTTTTGATTAAAGATGCTCCGATCGTTACGGAACATCCGCGTATCCGCAAAGCTATCGAGGGATTCTTGGCCCCTGATGAGCTGCACAAACAGCTCGATCGGCTACGCGGTGCAGTTCGATCAGGCCAACCGGAACAGGTCCGTGCGATCCTGTGTGATGCGGTTCAAGAATTTAGTCCGAATGCCGGGATTGTGGATCATGTGTATCTGGAGCGTCGCGAACGAACAGCAATATCCTAGATCATCGGAAATCTTTGAAGCTGCGCCGGAATATTATTTGGCAAAGAAAATTCTTTACGACGTTGCTGGGTCATAAGATTTTAGCATGCGTGGCAATGCTGTGTGGATGGTGTCGTTTGGCGTCCAGCCCAAACGTTGGCAGGCTTCCTCGTTGTCAACTTGTAGATTGCCTACGATCCGTCGGACAACTCCAGTGCGGCCCGTCAACCTCCCTGCAAGCTGCAGTAGCGCAACGGGAACAGGGAGCAGTCGAGCAGGGCGATCGATAGCATCACCGATCGCCCGTACCAGTGTGGCCGTGGAGTAATCTTCACCATCGCTGAGCGTTACCACTGCTCCCCCTGCATCTGGATGTGTCAGCGCGCATGCCGTCGCAGCGGCAAGATTATCGACCGAAATCAGGCTCCGGCGATTGTCGATCCGTCCTAATGGCAATGGAACGCCGCGGCGGACTGAATCCACAAGGCGTGCGAAATTACCTGCGACCTCAGCGCCGTATACCATTGGAGGGCGTAATACGACATTTTCGATGCTCGCGGCACGAACCAATTGTTCCGCTTCATGCTTCGTATGACCATAATCATCTTCGGGTTGTGGTACATCTGCGCCAGAAAATCGTTGTCCAGGCAGAGTTGCTTCGCCGTTGACCTTGACTGAGCTCATATACACGAACCGCGGAATTTTGGCGCTAGTCGCGGCCATGAGTAGCCGCCGCGTACCTTCAACGTTTACGCGCCAGAATGCTTCACGCGCGTCTTTCGCATTTGTGGCCACATGCGTCAGCGCAGCTAGATGCGCGATAGCGTCAGTTCCACTCAGGCTCGTCGACAAAAAATTAGGATCGCTTCTTTCGAGCGGGCCTGCAATGATATCTCCGGCATTTCCTGTGCTATGACGGACGATCCGCACGACATCGTGGCCAGCATCTTCAAGGCGACGCACAAGCGTTCGTCCGACAAAGCCAGTTGCTCCGGTCAATGCGATCTTCATTGAAGAAACTCCAGCACCTTCAACGGGTATTTGCTCATGATCATGGCAAGGTTGGTGTAGATGCCATTTTCTCGACATGCGCGAACGACTTCGCGATTAATTGTCAGCTTTGCGCGCCACCCATCTGTGCTCGCGCCGCCAAGGCGCATATGGACAAGTACCCGCGGTAGATAGTCGTAGCGTAAGCCGATTACATTGAAGGCGCGAACTACAAAATCGAAGTCGGCTGCGATCTTGAGATCTGTGCGATAAGAACCGACCCGATCATATGCTTCACGGGTCAGATACATGCCAGGATGCGCTGGCATCCACCCCCATCGAGTTAGTGCCGGCCTGAATCTGCTGCTGCGATAATGGCGTGTTATCCGCTGGTGTTCATCGACGAACGCAATGTCCCCCAGTATCGCGTCACGATCCGGATTGTTGGCGAAACCGTCGACAATGGCAGACACCGAGCGGGTATTGGCAAAATAATCATCCGCATTGAGAATGCCGATGACGTCGCCCGTTGCCAGGGCGATGCCCTTGTTCATGGCATCGTACAGTCCACGATCCGGTTCGGAGATCCACCGGGTGCGTGCATCCGCCATGCGCGCTACGACTTCGGCAGTACCGTCGGACGAAGCGCCATCGACGATTATGTGTTCAATGTCGAGATGATCTTGCGCTTGGACCGAAGCGATCGTGTCAGCGATCGTAGCCGCGGCGTTATAGCTTACGGTGACGATGCTAATCTTCATGCCATGGGTCCTGCAGCGATTGGGCGATGTAAGCAAATGATCACGAGGATGGTTGTCCGGCATAATGGGCAAGCTCAGTCATACGAGTTGCAACTCCGTCCCATCCATTCGGTATATTCTTCAACCGTTCCATCCAATCGGGCCACCACCCCCTTGCCAGGCGTTGATTAAGTTCGATGACGGCGGCCGTTAATGATCGCCCATCGTTGGGAGAAAAATATATGGCGGTGTCGCCGCATAGGTCATGCGCATAGGGCAGATCTGCACACAGTATCGGAAGCCCTAGCCACATTGCCTCGACCAGGGGCAGTCCGTAGCTCTCAGCGAGCGAGGGGAAAACCAGTGCGTCGGCCTGCATATATTCGTTACGCATTGCAGCTGGTTCTAGCCGTCCTGCTGGGTAGACGCCTTGGCGATCGATCGTCCGGGGGAGGGTGACGACAACGGTTTCAACAAGGTTCAGCCACGTCGCTTGGGTGGCGGCATCGTACAGAAGTGCGTGGTTCTTATGCGGATAGCCTGCTGCGGGGTAGAAGAGCCGTAGCTTGCCAGATCTTACCCGTCCCGTTCGACGTAGTCCGGATTCGAGGAGCCATTCCGGCGCAGGTTGTGGGATGACATGAACGCGCCCCTTGAGAGCGGAATATGCAGCCTCAAGTCCGATGCGCATGGTCTCTGTCTGGACAATGGCAGCGGTCACGCGCTTGGCATTCATGCGGAAGATGGTTCGGGCGATGCCGAATTTGATGCGTTGCGCTGGCGAGGCACCCGCCGGTTCCAGCAAGAGGTGTGGGGTGTGCACAAAAACGATCTGTCGTCCTCGAATGCGCAAGGGTAGGTCCCCAAGTACGAGTAGCGGCGTATCGCCATCGAAGGCACCGGCCTGCACCGTGCACTCTACAAGCCGCGACAACGCATTGGGTAAGCGACGACGGATCGGTAGCGGGGCAGGGCCTGGCGAATGCCGCTCGTAGTGTGCCAAGGGGCCAGTCGCCGGAAGGTGAATGTCACCGACCAATCCCGCCCGCTCTAGAGCGGGAAGAAGGGATTGAACAAGTTGCGTGGCACCAAGCCCGGTCACGTTGGTAAGGCTGATCCGCAACGTTCTGCTATTGCTGACCTTCACGCCGGTGTTCCATCGCGCCACGGATACCAAAGAGCTTCAGGGCGTGCGGCTTCGCCCTCCAGTGCTATGAGCGCCTGATGGATGTAGCGTGCGGCTACGACCGGTTCCAGCAGCGGGGCCACTGTCCGGGCACCCGCTCGTGCAGCGGCCAGTGCGTCGCGATCGTTCATCCACTGCCGTAGCACTGCGCTGAGCGCTGTGAAGTCACCGACCGGGAATGTCGCGCCTGCGCCGTGTGTCCGTACCAATGCCCCCGCACCGACGGAATCACTGCAGCAAACTGGCGTGCCGCTCTGAAGCGCTTCGTTAACAACGACTGCCCACCCGTCGAAAAGGCTAGGTACGATCAAAGCGTCGTATCCAGCTATAGTCTCACCTGCGCGGCCAAATGGAATGACGCCCATGTAGCGTACCGCATCGTCAAGCGAATAGCCTGCAGGGTCACCGGCGCCATATACATCAAGCGTCACGTCGTGCCCTTCGTGACGCAATCTTTGAACGGCGTCGATCGCAATCGTCAAACCCTTTCGAGCGATCAACGCGCCGACAAAGATCAGTCGCAAAGAGGCTGTTGGGCTAGGTTCTGGGGCAATCCGTGTAATGGACAAAGAGGGTACAAAATAGCCAAAGGGAAAAATACGCTTGGGCGCTACTCCCATTGTAGCATACTGATCGCAAGCGAGAGGGGAAATACCGAACACAGCATGGATTCGGCGGCCGAAATAAAAGCCGTACGCCCGGTACAACAGTGGTCGTAATTTTGCCTTCAACCATCCGCGGATTTTTCCACTATCCGCCAGATAACCAACATGATTCGTCGAAAACGGTTCGGAGATGATGGCGACCTTGCACCCCTTTCGGCAGGCCATTGCCATGATCTGTATCTGTCGACGCTGTTCAAAGGGGCTGCCAAACAGGTGGATTGCATCGGGATGGCGGTTAAATTGATCCTCAGCCCATTCTTGCCAGTTTTTCTCGGGAATTTGGCGTTTTTCAAAATTGCTGCCGCCCGTACTGATCCATCCTTGCGCGTCACGGATAGAGTCGTGTGTACGACTGACATTAACGGATAGCTGTCCATCCGCTTCGTCACGCAATGCCGAATAGGTATATGCCTGATGATCGGTCAGTAATGGCTGCCAACAGATATAGCGTATTGTCACACGATCTCCGGAAACAGGAAACGACGCAGCTTGGCGCCCGCGCGCGCAGGACTGCATTGATCAATCACATTGATCATACCGCCGCGTGCGATTGCTGCCGCCTCGGCCGGATTGTTGGCAATCCAGCGCAACTTTTCGGCAAGCAAAACAGGATCGTCGCGCTCAAGGTACAGGGCGCCAGCACCAAGTACGGTCCGTACGTCGCTGATGTCGGTTGTTAGTACCAGCAATCCTTCGTTCGCCATTTCTACCACCTTTGAAGGAAAGGTAGTGTGTGCCAATGGCCCGCTATTGGGTTTCAAGGCTAGGCCGACGTCCATCTTCGCAAGAAGACCTGTATAGCCCGTATTGTCGAGTCTACCGTGTACGGTCACCGTTGGACCATGTGAATTGTCTGTCGATAGTCGTGTGAACTGCGCAAGACTCTCGCCGGTACCGGTAACGTGCAAGTGAAGAGGGCGTGCCTTTGATGACGAATGATGGCGTAGGTGTTCAATCGCTGCGGCCAGCATGTCGGCACCGGTCGAAGGCGCTATTGTGCCCCCTAGCAGAAGGTGAATTTCGCGCTTGTCAAAAAGCCTGGTCGATCCTGGCTTACTGCTGACACCATAATATGCTTCTTGAGGCTGTAACCGCGTTGCGAGCGACAGTGCTTCGCATGCGAGTAGCGCGCCGGCGTTGCAGGCACTATCGGTGAGCGCAATCAGCATTCGCGCCTTGATTGCCCGCATACTCCAGCCCTTCAGAACCGTTTCACCGTCCTCAAGGTCTAGTGCAATCCGATAGCCGAGTAGCCGGGCAAGCCAGATCGCCGGCACATAGGCCGGCATCCGGTTATAGAGCAATAACAAGCTCCCCTGCCCTTTGTGACGCCTGCGCCAGAGTATCGGTAACGGTGCCCAGCAGGATAGCAACTCGGACAGGATCGGGCGGTGTAGCATTCCCCCGTAAACAGTCGCTACGCCACGCTGTCTGCCGATCCGCGGGCGGAAGTATCGACCCGAGCCATCCTGGCGCCCTCGGCCTAGGCTGAGCAGGATTGTGCGGACGCCAACCGTACGAAGCACTTCTGCCATCATTGATACCTTGCGCGTCGCCGCGGGGCTGTCGGTGGTGATGCCACGTTCCAGCCTCACCTCATCGGCGACGGCGTTGCACAGGATGAACAGTTCGGGTTTGGTCATGCGTCAAGCATGCGTTTGATGCGAGCAGGAACCCCTGCGGCAAGGCAGTTTGAAGGAAGGTCGCTGGTAACGACCGATCCTGCAGCCACGATGGTACCTGCGCCGATTGTAGTGCCTCCCAAGATCAAAGTGTTTGCGCCAATCCAGCAGCCAGGACCGATGGATACGGCGCGCGCCGTACCGGAACCGGCGCGACGATCGGCAGGGCCGATCTCGTGCCCGCCCGTGAGAATGCGCACGAAGGGTCCGATATCGCACGAAGGGCCGATACGCACGGGAGCGTCAGCATGGGTGTAGATAAGAACCCTTGGGCTGAGCCAGGTGTCCTTGCCGATGTACACTTGGCCAGGACCAAAGAACCAGCCTTGGCCGCAAACAGATACGCCTTCATCGAGATTGAGGCCGGCCATGCGAAGCATGATGCGGCGAAGAGCGAAAAGCCGGCTCGGTGGCATTGCCCACAGTAAAAGGTTGATCAGGTGACGCAGCATTAGAACGTTGCCTTGCTCGGTTGGATAAGCCCTGACCGCCGCACATCAAACCATTTCACTGCCAAGCAAAACAATAAGAGAAAAAAGATATTATTATCCGAAAAAGCGGGAATCAATGGTAAGTAGATTGCACCAATCAATCCTAGTGTCGCAAGTACGCAGTCAAGGAAAGATCCTCCACTTACCGCTGCCCGCCAAGCGATCGCGCTCAAAAACCCTTGAGCCATCAAAAAAATCACCATTCCGACATATCCGAAATCCATAATGATATTCGCGATCGCGGTGGTCCAGCCGACACCAATCACGAATTGTGAGTCTAGTGCCGCTACGCGGAGCTGATACATGTCTGCGACGTTAATATGCGTCAGTGGTTCGATCTGACGATACAAGAACGGAAAGTTCATTGCACCTTTAGAAATGCCGAAAAGATCAGTCTTTAAAAATCGATCGAACAAAGCTATCGAACTGGAAAAATATACGAGCGCTTCGATGACTGTTTCTCTTACGCCATTTCCAAAAAGGCTAATGATTGCGTCAAAGGTCCCAGAAAGATCAAAGTCGAACAATCGTGCTAAAACTTCCGATTTAACACTGGAAATTCTGCTATCGTTTCGGGCAATCGCTACATAGCCCATATAGGCTACCATCAGGCCCGAAATGGCAAGAACAAAGCCAGAACCGCTCTTGTTTTTTGTTTCAGTAGATGGGGCATCGGGAGTGCGTATTTTCCAGAATATCTGCCCGATAACCGTTACTAGGATCATCTGAAGCGCGGCTTGGCGGCCGGCAGCTAGAACGGCATTCAACAGGAAACCTATTACCGGCAAGGCAAAGAATATTGTTCTTTCAACACCCAGTTCTCGGCGAAATATCAACGCGAACAGATAAGAAAAAAGACATGCCCATGTCATGACTGATGCAGCACGTGAGAGTGCGCTTGCTGACTCCTTACTAACGAAACTGTCACGAAGATCTGCCAGATTCAACAGGCTGCCGCCGCCGTTCATAACGAAATCCAGGACCAGGCAGGTGCCGCCAATCATGCCGATCAGCCAGCAGACACGGGCTATCGGCATCATCGCCTGAAAATCCTGCTGCGCTACGGTGGTAGGCACGCTTAGGCGAACGATTGGCCCGCGATAGAAATGCTCTATTCCGGCGCCGGCGGCAAAGGCGAGCATTGCCATCGAAAGGACCAAGCCTAGGCTAGAGTCGCTATAATCGAGATAGCGATAATCGATGATGCCCAAGACGATAGGAGCAATACAGACGGCCCACGCAAAACCGGCTGCCCAGATTGGTCCCCTTACGCTGCGCGACAGGAAGATCAGCGCTACGGCTAGCGCCAGACTGGCCGTTAACATACTGGGCAACCTTGTTGGCGACAAACTGGTGCTTGGCGCATAGCCGAAGGGGTTCGGGGGGTGCAACCGGCAACACTAGTCGTTCGCTTGGATCGGCGGGTATGGTAGCAGGCCCGCGATGACCAACTTCTTTCTGACCCGCCGTCGCGCGCTTGGAGCCGCCTTGTCGGGTGCGGGCTTGGCCGGAGTGCCTACGGCTTGCGCCCAGTCTGTGCCGCAATCCACGGCAAGCGATCTAATCTCCGTCCGGGATATGGGCGCGGTGGGCGACGGAAAGAGTGACGACACGGCCGCCGTCCAGCGCGCCATCGATCGTGCTGCAGCCCAGCATGACGGTGGAACCATATGGTTTCCCCCTGGGCGCTATGCGGTGCGTACCCTGTCCTGCGTCAATCGTGATCCCGCTAGTTTTAATTCGGTTCTGCGATTGCTCGGGGCTGGTCCGGCGGTATCCAGCATCATACCGATGATGACGGATGCAGTGCTCATAGATGCTTCGGGCCGTTCGGGTTTTCGAATGGAATCAATCTCGATCGACAGTACGACACGGCTGTCGCGGATCGGTCTGCTCCTCGCGCGGCGGCGTGAAAGTCCCAATTGTAACGGCACGCACCTACGCGATGTTCGGGTGCAGGGGGCGTTTGCTCATGCGGCTGTCGTGTCCGTGGCGGCTGAGAGCATGGTGTGGAGCGAATGTCATTTCCATAACTCCCATGCGCCCGCCCGGCATGCCTGTTTGATCTCAAGCCATGCGCCGCAACTCGCAGGTCTCGGCGATGATAAGAACTGGGTAGAGGGCCCCAATACCGATAACCGTTTCTTCGGCTGCGATTTCTACACGCCTTATTCCGACGCTGCTCCGGTACATCTGCGCGGTAGTGCGGGAGCAATGTTCTTTGGCTGCACCATTATTGCCGGGGAAGCAGCTAACACCCGTCTGGTAACCTATGCACCCGAGAAGGGTATATTCAATGGGCCGGTTGGGTGGTTTGGATGCCACTTCGAAGTGTTCGGGCCTAGCGGTGTCGTCCATTTCCTTGATGCGCCGATTGGCACTTCGTATTTTCAGAACCTGCAGTGCCAAGGCGGTTCGATGGTTGTCAGTTCGGGTATCGCACAGGTCGATTTCGATCGTCGCAATCCCCGGCGCCAACCCGTGCTACGCGGTTGGTCCTGGCAGTCGCCGTCTACGCCTCCAGGCGTTGATGGTGTCGATTTCTACGCCTATCTGATCGACCATTGCGACATTGATGCGCAAGCCGCGCCGGATAGCGGAGCCCTCATCGCACTGGGTGCGATCAATGCCAGCATGGTACGCGGTACTGAAATCCGGACGCCACAGGTCGTAGGGGGCCCATTGCGCCTGTCCTCATCGGGACAGCCACGATCGGGAACGTGGCCTGCGGGAACGTTCATCGACAACAGCGACGTCGTCCGCGGGCAACCTGCGGGTTGGCGTGTGGCGAAGGCAGGAGGGGGTACGATTGCTCCGATGGGGGGATGGGGGCGCAGTGGTGCAATGCCCCGGCCGGGCCAGATCGTCCGTTATCAAGGCAAGCCGCGTATCATATGGCATGTCGAAGCCGCCGGCCCTGTGATCCTCGACGGCCAGTCCTCCGAACGCGTGTCATTGGTCGGTCTTGAGGAGCAGCCTCCTGCGTTGATTGCGCTTGCGCCGCTGTGAGGGTTCTCTCGGCAGGAGATTTACCTGGGCTAAAAGATCGCCTGATCGGCCGGCAAAGGTCGTCATACGCCTTGCCTCGATAAGCGATGACGGCATAGGGCATTGGACATGCCTGCCGAGTCAGCCCATATTATTGGTCCCGTGTTCCTTGATCCGAATTCGGGTCATCAGTGGGACAATCTCATCCAGCGGGATTTCTTGGCGGAAATATTCCAGGTTCTGACCGAGCGACTGCCGCCGGAACTGCAGGATGTCCGCTTCTACGTTTTCAGTCCGCTCGATGCCAAGCAGCGTCCCGCATCCGCGGATTTCGTCGATGAGCGCAAGGTTCTGATTTTTCTGTCGGATGAGGCGGATTCGGTAACGCCGACCGCATTATCCTCGCAGTATATTGCCATCTTCAAGCCCAGCATGCGCACGGAAATAGCTGGCTCCAACATATTTACCATGAGCCTTGGATTGGCGAATGGCGTACCGGCATCGTTTCCCAAGCCTATGGCTGAACGTTCGGTCGATTTGTTGTTTACCGGAAATTTGAACCGTAACCGATATCCTTTGTATTTTGCCTTTCATCCACTGCTGCGAAGATTTCCAGCGCTGGCCCGGAATCGTTTGTTTCATCTCTTTATGCGATCGCCTTTGCGGGGGCTGTTGCAGCAGGATTTCAGCGCGGCCGATACAGGTCGGCGCATTGTCACTTTTACAAATGGTTTTGGTCAGGGACTGAGCCGTAGCGACTATGGCAGCCTGCTTGCCGATAGCCGGATCGTCCTTGCACCGCGTGGGTTCGTTAGTGCCGAGACGTTCCGCCATCTTGAGGCATTGCGCGCGGGGGCGGTGGTCGTCTCCGAACGCCTACCCGATACTTTCCTGTACCGGGATGCCCCTATCCAGTGCATTGACGACTGGCATCAGGGATTGCTGCATGTGGAGACGCTGCTGCGTGATCCGCAACGCCTTCAGGCGCTACAGGGGGCAGGCCTGCGCTGGTACGAAGAGGTGTTGTCCCCCCGTGCAGAGGCATTGCGAATGATCGATACGGTGCGCAATGTCGGTACCTGATGAGGAAGCGGGTGCATCTCCGAAGGGATTTGCCGCGCAGTTGGCCAGGTTCAGCCCAAGCGCGTTGCGGGCAACGCTCAAGGAACGCGCAGTGCTGCGTAGCCTTGCGGCCAATGCGAGCTGGCTGGTTGCCGATCGTGTGGTCCGGCTTGGTGTAGGACTATTCATCAATATCTGGATTGCCCGCTATTTAGGGCCGACGAAGTTCGGATTGTTCAACTACGCTCAAGCGATTGCAACCATGTTTTCGTTCGCGTCGACGCTGGGATTGCCCGAAATCCTGATGCGGGATTTGGTGGGTTGGCCCGAGCGGAAGCGGCTGATCCTGGCTAGCGCCTTCATCCTCCGAGTGGGAGGCGCGGTGTTGGTGCTGCTGCTGTCGATGATGTTCATCATCGTGACCCGCCCGACTGAGCCATCGACTTGGGTCATCATGGCGTTTTTGGCGAGCGCGCAAATTGCGCAGTCGATGGATGTCATCGATTCCGAGTATCAAAGCCGTGGTAAAGTCAGCCGTATTGTCCTGCTACGCAACCTCAATTTCCTTCTCTTCTCGGTAATAAAAGTCGGCGCTATCCTGATGGGCGCCGGTATAGTCACCTTCGCTCTGCTATATTCGCTCGAACTATTTGTTGTAGCTGCGCTGATGTATGCTGCCGCCGTTCATGACGGCTATGGCTTTTCAATCAGCGACGCGCGGGTTGAGGAGATGAGGCGTCTTTTTCGGGAGGTAGCACCCCAAATCCTGCGGCTTGCCATCATTGGAGTATATATGCGCGCCGACCAGCTGCTGATCGGCCAGATGCTGGGGGATGCCGAGGTTGGCATCTATACCGCCGCCACCCGGCTGATCGAAGCTTGGTATCTCGTGATAACAGCCGTCATGTTGGCGGTAACGCCGCGCTTGGCGCATACGTTTCATTTCAACAACGATCGCTATGACACTGCGCTCGTTCTTGTGGTCCGGGTCGTTACCTGGGGGTCGGTTGCGGTGGCGCTGATTGTTACGGCGGTGGCGCCGACTGCAGTCAACATTCTGTATGGTAGCGCCTTTGTCGCCGCAGGCCCGGTGCTGATGGTCCATGGTTGGGCGACCGTATTCAGCTCACTCGGCCAAGCGGTCAGCGGTGCGCTGGTCAATCGCAGGTTGCTGCACATCGGTGTCTATCAAGCTCTGGTTGGGGCGGCTGTGAATGTCGGCGCGTGCCTTCTCCTGATTCCGGCATTCGGTGTGATTGGTGCAGCTTTCGCAGCTGTGCTGACGCAATTAGCAACCGGATTAGTGCTTAATGCCTGTTTTCGAGAGACCCGCCCGATCTTGCGGGTTCAACTCAAGGCAATTTTTTTTCGCTAAGCCTGGAGGCTTAGGGGCTTTCGAAAGCCACCTTCGCGGTTTTGAATTTCGTGACGATCGACTAACGGGGCGGGCATGGTTCATTCGAGATCGGCCCAGCGGCCACTTTCTAAACCCAGCCTATCGCTCATGCTCGCGATAGTGATGATAGTGCTTCTCTGGGTTGCAGGCGGTGCTTCGCGTGCTGATGCCATGGGGCAAGTCGTGGTACGAGCAGGTTCGTGGGTGATCCTTGCCACTTTGATTTTTGCAAGCCCGCGGCCTGCATTGGATGGCCTGCGTCCAGTGTTGCTCCTGATCCTTGCTGCGATCGCATTGCCGATGCTTCAGTTGGTTCCGCTACCGCCGGCCTTGTGGCAAGCGCTGCCTGGTCGTCAGATCCTCCTGATTCCGGGTGAAGCCGTGCCGTGGCGCCCTTTGACAATGACGCCAGGTGCAACGCGTAACGCCCTTTTCTCGCTGGTCGTACCGGTCACGATGTTTGCACTGCTGGTTAGTGCAGACCCCCGGGTGAATCGCTGGATGCCGGGCATGCTGCTGACCATGATCGGCGCTGCGGTTATCCTAGGGCTTCTGCAATTCTCGGGTGCGGGCTTTAATAGTCCTTTTCTCAACGATACGCCCGGGATCGTCAGTAGCATTTTCGCCAATCGCAATCATTTTGCGCTCTTCTTGGCAATCGGTTGCCTAATAGCTCCGGTCTGGGCGTTTCTTAATCGTGACGCATTGCGCTGGCGTGGTCCGTTGGCCGCCGGGCTAGTCTTGCTTTTTGAGCTTACGATTCTCGCAACAGGATCGCGTAGCGGCATGCTGCTGGGCGGTCTGGCCCTGGCGTTGGCGCTCGTGCTTGTCGGCAGGCGTTTGCGGCGACGGCTAAGAGGGGGACCGAGTTGGCTCCTGCCGGCACTGGCTGTGCTGGCGATCATAATTGTCGCTGGTTTTGTTATGCTGAGCTTTGCAGCCGACCGTGCTGATGCAATCAACCGCCTGATCGCGCTCGAAAGCGATCAGGACATGCGGTCGCGGGCGATGCCGACCCTGCTGTCGATGATCGGCCTGTACTTCCCGTTTGGATCAGGCCTAGGCGGCTTTGATCCCGTATTCCGCATCCACGAACCGTTCGCCCTTCTCAAGCTCACATATTTCAACCAAGCACATAACGACTTCCTTGGCATCTTGTTGGACGCGGGCATTTTTGGTGTTGCTGTGCTGGCCGCAGCTATCATGTGGTGGCTGGTGTCCACGATCCGTGTCTGGCGATCGGATAACGACGGAGCGCTCTTGGGGCGCTTGGGTTCGGCGATTATTTTCCTGATCCTCGCTGCCAGCGTTACTGATTATCCGGCACGGACACCGACGTTCATGGCTGCCATTGTCATCGCGGCAGTCTGGTTGGCACGAGCTCGTCCAATCCGTTCGCAGGCCGCTTTACCGTTGTGATCCCTAAAACTATAGAGCGGTGGCATTCTCCCCTCTTCTGCGGAACCCTCACGCGCATGCGCTTTACAATCCCTGCCTTGTGCCTTGCGCTCGTGGCGACTGGCTGCGCCTCTCACGAGCCGTTGCAGTCGACCGGCAGCCTGACCGTTATCGAGGGCACGGGTGTTCTGCCGCCACCGAACCGTGGCGACCTTATCGCCGCCGACCGGCCCGCTTTGATCGGGCCACTGGATACGATCGAAGTCAGCGTGTTCGGCATTACCGAATTGGATCGGGAGATGCTGGTAGACGCCAGCGGTCGTATTGCGATGCCGTTAGCTGGCACCATCGATGCACGTGGCAAGACTGCCGCCGAATTGGCGGGCTTGATCGAGGCGGCGCTGCGCGCGCACTACGTCCGCAATCCGCAAGTGACCGTGAATATCAAAAGTTCGGTTAGTCAAGTCGTGACAATTGATGGCTCGGTCGTTGAGCCGGGTCTTTATCCGGTTACAAATCAGATGACCCTCATGCGCGTAGTTGCATCTGCAAAGGGACTTACCGAGTTTGCCCGCCAGGACGACGTTGTTATCCTGCGAACCGTGGGTGAGCGTCGCATGGCCGGTCTCTATAACATCGCAGCGATCCGCCGTGGCGCCTATGACGACCCGTCCGTCTACGCCAATGATGTCATTATCGTCGGCGACTCCCCGCAGCGGCGACTTTTCCGCGACCTTGTTTCGGTGTCGCCGCTGATTGCGGCGCCGCTGATCGCCGTGCTGCAGTAAGGCCTACCGATGAACACGCTCAGTCCTACGCTTCGCCCTGGTCTATCGCCAAGTGCGCTTTCGGCGTCTGCAAACAACGACAAGATGCCCATTATACGTCAGTATTTGCGGATCGCGTTACGTTGGCGGTACGTTATCCTAGGCGCGATGGCTGCGTTCGGTATTCTCGGCCTGATCGCTACATTGCTGATGACGCCCAAGTTTACCGCAACCTCGACGATCGAAATTTCACGAGAATCGAGTCAGGTTACTAATTTCCAGGGCGTTGAGCGAGAGGCCGGCGTTGCCGATCAGGAGTTCTATCAGACTCAATATGGCCTGTTGCGTTCGCGAATGCTTTCCGAACGCGTGGCTACGCAGCTTCGCTTCGTTGATGACAAAGCGTTCTTCGAACGATTTGGTGTTAATCAGGATGCTGCAGCGTTCAAGCAGATTAATGGCCGCTATGCTGCGGCGGGCCGTGCCGAACGGCAGCGCATTGCCGGCGAAATTCTGCTGAACAGCCTTGTTATTGCTCCGGCACGTTTGTCACGCCTTGTTGAAATTCATTTCACCAGTCCGGACCCGGTCTTTTCGCAACGCGTTGCAAACGCTTGGGCGGAAAATTTCATCCAGACCAATCTAGAGCGAAAGGTTCAGGCAACTTCGTACGGCAGGAATCTGCTTCAGCGTGAATTGGCTCAGACCAAGGAGCGCCTGGACCAGTCGCAACGGCAGCTTGTGGCCTATGCCGAGCAGCAGCGGATCATCAATCTGCCCGCGCAGGGGACTGGCGACAATCAGACCAGTGAACGGTCGATCGTAGCCGACGAACTTGCCTCGCTAAATAGTGCGCTGTCCCAAGCGATTGCTGAGCGGATCGCTGCTGAGGCGCGTTTCCGAGAGGCTGGGCGGGGCGGTCAGTCGAGTGAAGCCTTGCGGAACCAAGCGATCAATTCGTTGCGCCAGCGCCGCGCTGAACTGGCTGCCGAGTATCAGCGGCTGATGGTGCAGTTCGAGCCCAGCTATCCACCGGCGCGTGCGATTCAGTCGCAGCTCAATCAGCTTGATCTTTCGATTAGCCGTGAAGAAAGTCGGGTTTCGGGAACAGTTGAAGCCGAATACCGTCAGGCCGCCGAGCGGGAGAATGTTCTGCGGAAGCGCGTTGAAGGGCTGAAATCCAGCTATCTAGACCTTCGTCGCCGTAGCATTCAGTATAATATCTATCAGCAGGAGGTAGATACCAATCGCGCGCTGTATGATGGCTTGCTTCAGCGCTTCAAGGAAATCGGCGTTGCTGGCGGTGTGGGTGTAAACAACGTTGCGATCGTAGATCCTGCCGATGTTCCGCAAAAGCCGTCTAGCCCGCGTTTGCTGCTGAATTTGGCTGTTTCCCTCCTGGCGGGGCTGGTACTCGGCGCAGTTCTTGCTTTCGCGCTTGAGCAAATGGACGAAGCAATTGCCGACCCTGGTGAAGTGGAGCGCCGGCTTGGTCTGCCGCTGCTTGGTTCCGTGCCAAGAGTTGACGATGTCGAGCCGCGTGAAGCGCTGATGGATCGGAAGTCCGATCTTGTCGATGCCTATCTCGCGATCCAAACGAGCCTTGGTTTTACCACCGAGCATGGGGTGCCGCGGTCGCTATCGGTTACGTCTACAAGACCGGCTGAAGGCAAGTCGACTACAGCCCTTGCCATTGCGACGCTCCTGTCGCGCTCGCACAAGAGGGTTATTTTGGTCGATGGCGATATGCGCTCTCCGTCGGTGCATCATCTGGGTGGTGTCGATCATGATCGAGGCTTGTCGAACTTCCTTGCCGGCCAAGATGATATCAACCAACTCACGTTTGATATGCGCGACTTGGGGTTCACGGCCATGTCTGCTGGGCCGATCCCGCCGAATGCTGCCGAACTGCTTACTGGTCATCGCCTAGAATTGTTGATCGCCCGATTGCTTGAGACCTACGATCATGTCGTGATCGACAGCCCGCCGGTAATGGGACTGGCCGACGCCCCGTTGATTGCGAGCCGGGTAGAAGGCGTAGTGTACGCTGTGGAATCGCACGGGATTCGCTCCAGTCTAGTCAAGACGGCGCTTCAGCGATTGCTCGGTGCAAATGCGCATATCCTGGGTGGTGTTCTTACCAAGTTCGAGGCACGCAAAGCCCATTACGGCTATGGTTATGATTATGGCTATGGCTATGGTCGTGACAAAGGATGATGTCAGCGGCTCGGTCCCCCCGTCGGTCAACGAAGCGCCCGCTTGCTGAATGGGCGCTTCGTGGTGGGCTTGCTGCCCTTGCTGGTGTCCTTGGCGTTGTTTCAACGATGCAAACAGCGGCCTTTGCCATCCGCAAGTCGAATATTGAGCGAGCATATGCTCTAGCGCCTAACGACGGTCGAATTGCGGGCGAGTTAGCTGAGCAGATTGCGGCGGGTACTCCGCTTGCCGACCAGCGTGCGCGTTCGACCCTGCTCGCCCGGCAAGCGCTTATCGACGAAGCGCTCGCAGTTCCGGCGCTGACTGCCCTTGCTCTTAACGTCCAGCTTCGTGGCGACACCGCTGCCGCGCGCAAGCTGTTCGTCCATTCGGATGCCCTGTCACGCCGTGAACTCGGCACGCGTTTGTGGCTGATCGAAGATGCTGTCGGCCGCAACGACGTTGCCGGCGCTCTGCACCATTACGATATCGCGTTGCGGACGGAAAAAGCGGCACCTGCGCTTCTTTTTCCGATACTTTCCGAAGCAATTTCTGATCCTGCACTGGCGCAGGCATTGAGCACCACAATTGCGGCTCGTCCGCCGTGGAGTGAAGCATTCATCGGGTATCTTGCTGCAGTCAACAAGGCGCCTGTTGTCAGTTCGGTCTTTCTTCGTCGTCTTGCCGAACGCGGCGTACCAATTTCCCAGGCGGCGCAGATCAGCATGGTCAATGCCCTTGTCAACTCAGGGAAGCTCGAGGATGGCTGGGCATATTATGCTTCGTTTCATAAGGGTGTAGCGCGCGATCGATCGCGCGACCCTGAATTTGTTTCAAGCGTCGAGACGCCTGCAGCATTTGATTGGGTTCCGGTTGCGAACGATACTGGTATCAGCGCGTCGATCCAAAGTTTGGCAAAGGGTGGGGTTTTTGATTTTGCCGCTTCCTCAACTGTAGGAGGTGCAGTCCTCCAACAAACTCAACTCTTGCCTTCCGGACGTTACCGTCTCGAAGGTGTGAGCGCTGGGATTAGTCAGGCGCTGGGTGAGCGGCCCTATTGGCAGCTTATCTGCACTGATGGCCGTGAAATAGGGCATGTGGAGATGCCCGCTTCGGATCAAAACGGCGGACGCTTCGCTGGCGACATGGCCGTTGGGGCCGATTGCCCTGCTCAGATGCTGCGTCTGGTCATACGACCATCGTCCAATATCGGTGGGGTGAGCGGTCAAATCGAGCGCGTGCAACTCGTTCCTGCTATACAGGGGCGCTAATCCACTACTGCCGATGATCCAGTGGCAGAAAATTTCCAAGACCGTGTGCATTTGTCCGTGAACATGCTGGAAATATGTCTGGCCAGTTAGCCGCATCGTCAATTGCATGGGTGTGGCGTCAAGCGCATGAATATGCAGGGCTTGGCTGTTCCAATCAAAAAGGCAGTTATTGCTAATCGTACCGCTGGCGCTATCGAGCAGAATGAGCGCACAGATTTGTTCGTGTCGCCGGATCCGCATCGGATCAGGCGGCGCTGCGGATCGTCTGAGATACAAGGGAAATAACGTTGAGCGGGAAGAAGGTCGCACTCATCACCGGCATCACGGGCCAGGACGGTTCGTATCTGGCCGAATTGCTGCTGAAAAAAGGCTATGAGGTGCACGGGATCAAGCGGCGCGCGTCGCTGTTCAACACCCAGCGCATCGATCATATCTATCAGGATCCGCACGCGCCCTCGCCCGATCTGAAGCTGCATTACGGCGACCTGTCCGACACGTCGAACCTGACGCGCATCATCCAGGAAATCCAGCCTGACGAGGTCTACAATCTCGGCGCGCAGAGCCATGTAGCGGTAAGCTTCGAGGCGCCCGAATATACCGCCGATGTCGATGGCCTTGGTACGCTGCGCTTGCTTGAGGCGATCCGTTTCCTGGGCCTTGAGAAGAAGACGCGCTTCTATCAGGCATCGACCTCGGAGTTGTACGGCCTGGTGCAGGAAATCCCCCAGCGCGAGACGACGCCCTTCTATCCGCGCTCGCCCTATGCCGTCGCAAAGCTCTATGCGTATTGGATCACGGTCAACTACCGCGAGGCGTACGGCATGTATGCCTGCAACGGTGTGCTCTTCAATCACGAGAGCCCGCGCCGCGGCGAGACGTTCGTGACCCGCAAGATCACCCGCGGCCTCGCCAATATCGCACAGGGCCTAGAACCCTGCCTGTACATGGGCAACATCGACTCGCTGCGCGACTGGGGCCATGCCAAGGACTATGTCCGTATGCAGTGGATGATGCTGCAGCAGGACCAGGCCGAGGATTTTGTCATCGCCACCGGCGTGCAATATTCGGTGCGCGAGTTCATCACCTGGTCGGCCGCGCACCTCGGGATCACCTTGCGGTTCGAGGGTGAAGGTGTCGATGAGATCGGTATCGTCGACAAGGTCGAAGGCGAGGATGCGCCGTCGGTGAAGACGGGTGACGTTCTCGTCCGTATCGATCCGCGCTATTTCCGCCCGGCCGAGGTCGATACGCTTCTGGGCGATCCAACGCGCGCCAAGGACAAGCTGGGTTGGGTTCCCGAGATCACCGTGCAGGAGATGTGCGAGGAAATGGTCGCCGAGGATCTGAAGTCGGCGAAGCGCCACGCGCTGCTCAAGCAGCACGGCTATGCGCTGCCCGTCTCGCTCGAATCGTAAGGAATACCCATGCGGATTTTCGTGGCCGGACACCGCGGCATGGTCGGCAGTGCGATCGCGCGCAAGCTGACCGAACGCGGCGTCGAGGTGGTGACACGTACGCGGACCGAGCTCGACCTTACCGATCAGCATGCGGTGCGTGATTTCTTCGTGGCCGAGGCGGTTGATGGGGTCGTGCTTGCGGCGGCCAAGGTAGGCGGCATCCATGCCAACAACACCTATCCGGCCGACTTCATCTACGAAAATCTGATGATCGAATGTAATGTCATTCATCAGGCGTTCGCGAGTGGGGTTCGTCGACTTCTGTTCCTCGGTTCGTCGTGTATCTATCCCCGTGCGGTTGCTCAGCCGATGCGCGAGGACGCCCTGCTGACCGGCATCCTAGAGCCGACCAACGAACCTTACGCGGTCGCTAAGATCGCAGGGATCAAGCTGTGTGAAAGCTACAACCGACAGTATGGGACTGACTATCGCAGCGTCATGCCCACGAATCTTTATGGGCCCGGTGACAATTTCCACCCCGAGAACAGCCATGTGATGCCGGCGCTGATCCGGCGCTTTCATGAGGCGACCGAGGCAGGAGCCAAGCAGGTCACGATCTGGGGCACGGGCACGCCGCGCCGGGAGTTCCTGCATGTCGACGACATGGCAGAGGCGTCACTGTTTATCCTCGATCTACCGCCCGAGCTTTATCAGGCCAACACCGAACCCATGCTGAGCCACATCAATGTCGGTTATGGCGAGGATGTGACGATCGCTGATCTGGCGCGGCTCGTTGCGCAGGTTACCGGATTCGAAGGCGAGATCGTGTTTGATGCGACCAAGCCCGACGGTACGATGCGCAAGCTGATGGACTCGAGCAGGCTCGAGGCCATGGGCTGGAAGCCATCGGTCGCGCTCGCGGATGGCGTACGTGAGACGTATCGCTGGTTCCTCGACCATGTGGCAACCGCCGGACGCTGAACCCTTTTCACCCATGACCGCCGTCGGGTGGCCATGGGTGCGCTATGCGAAAGGCACCGATCGGTGTATGACGCCGTCGATGCGTTCGATCCTGTCTGTCGCCTTGTTCCTATGCGCTGCTCCTGCCATGGCGCAGGACCGCTATTCAGACCAGCAGGATCAGGCACCGCCCGTCCAGCAGCCGCTCCCCGAAACCCGCCAGGGTGAAACGGCCCGCTCGGCGGCCGGCCAGGCCGGTCAGCGACAGACCCGCGAGCAGATCGCGCAGGATGCCGGCATCGAACCGATGGCGCGGATCAATGGGCGGATTCAGAACCGGGTGCAGTCGCGGATACGCAACCGGATCGACCGCTATTACAACCCGCAGGCCAATGCGGCATCGCCGTTCGAGGTCGCCGGTGAACAGGCGCGTGCCGCCGGGCGGTCGCGGCGGTGATCGTCCGGGCGGGCCGCCGGTGCCCGTCCGACCATTTCCTACTCGAAAGCACGAATGGGCGCGGTCGTCTGCCAGCACCCCGTGCGGACAGGCCCGGTTTTCCGTCGCATCTTCGTGCTTTCGAGTAGAAATACCCCATGACCCGCAAGCCTCCCGCTCCGCGTACCCCCACCCGTCCGCAAGGCGACCTGTTCCGGCTCGACAGCCCGCTGACCGCCGAAATTCGGGGCGAGCGGTCGCTGATGGCGTTCCCGTTCTTCGCGCTGGCCAAGAATGCGTGGATGAAGCCGCTGACCTATCAGGCGAACAACGTCACGATCGAGGTCCGCCCGTCGGCGAGCGGGGTCGCGACCATCTATGACAAGGAAATCGTTCTCTATATCGCCAGCCTGATGCTGGCGAAGATCGAGGTGGGTGAGAGCGTCACCCAGGATTTCGTCTTCACCGCGCATGATCTGTTCACGGTGACCGGGGCCAATCACTCGGCCCGGTCGTACGGGCGACTGTCGGAGGCGCTGGAGCGGCTGCAGGGTACGCAGATCAAGACCAACATCGAAGCGGGCGGTGAGGGCGAGGAAGGCTTCTTCTCGTGGCTGTCCGAGGCCAAGCTGCATTATTCGCGCACGCGCGGCGGCGAGCGGCGGCTGAAGGCGGTCAAGGTGCGGCTGTGCGACTGGCTGTTCCGCGCGATCCTGCTCGACCGGCACGTGCTCGACTATGCCGCGGCGTATTTCCAGCTCGGCCCGATCGAGCGGCGCATCTATGAAGTGGCGCGATCGAGCGGTGAGGAGCGGTTGGAAACCGACCTCGCGACGTTCCGCCTGCAGATCGGCTACCAGAACCCCCTTCCTAATTTCCGCAATGCTTTGAAGCAGATAGCGGCGGCCGACAGCATCCCCGACTATCGGCTCGAGCTGATCGAACAGGCGATGGACGAGAGCGATGCCCCCCGGCGTGGGCGGCGCAGCGCACCGGTGCAGGTGGTGCTGACCCGGCGTCCGGCGCAGCTGGGCGGCAGTGATTCGGAAGCCGGCGAATCACCCGCTGGTTGAGCGGCGCATTTCCTACCCGAAAGCACGAAGTTGCGCGGCGTATTCCTATCCGAAAGCACGAATCGACAGGCGCTTTCCTACTCGAAAGCACGAATCGAACGGCGGAGTTTGCGCCGAAACGGGTGCAATTTCGGCTTTCTTACTCGAAAGCACGAACCGGGAACGCTTCCGATGTTGGATTTCATCTGCAAAGGTCGCGTCAGCAGTCGGCAGCGGGGCCGGCAGATGAGGGAATAGCCGTGACCACATAAAGGAAAGCCCGGCACGAAGGCCGGGCGTCCCAAGGGTATTTGGAGCGACGTCGCCAAACGTCGAACTCATCTCAACAGGTTCTCCAAATACCCCCGATCGCTTGCCGGTTCAAGGACGCGCGCTTCGCGCCACGCCCCTTTTTTGCAAAAATGGTCCCGGCCCCGGACAAGGGGGACGATGATGGCGCTCATTCTGGCGCAGGCGATTGCGCGCATCGGCGCGCTGGACCAGGGCGCGCGCATCGGCGTGGTGGGGAGCGGTACGGCGACCGAACCGCGGGCACCGCGCCGCGGCGGCCTGCATCGCACCGGCATGCCGGTACGGCGCGGCAGCGTCGAGGCGGGGACGGTCGAGGACAATTTCTTTGCGGTGCCGGCCAAGGGCGAGACCGACCGGCTGCTGCGCGCCGCGCGCGCCGCGCTGGATGCCGGTCGCCGTGCCCGTCGCACCGCGCGCGCGGAGGGGCGGATGCTGGACGCAGCCGAGGCGGCGCTGGCCGGCCTCACCGCAGCCGCCGTGCGTGTGTTCGAGGAGATCTGCACGCTCGCCCGGCTGAATGCCGGCAAGGTCTTTCCGACCTATGACCATCTGGCCCGGGCGACCGCGCTCGGCCGGGCGACGGTGGCGCGGGCGCTGTCGGCGCTGGAGACGGCGGGGTTCCTGATCCGCCAGCGGCGCTTCTGCCGCACGACTGGCAGCGGCCCGCGCTATCGCCAGACCTCGAACATCTATCGCGCACTGCTGCCGGGCAAGCTGCTGCGCTTGCTGCCGCGCAGCCTGCACCCAGCACCGCTTCCGTGCGACGCGATCGTGCATCAGGCGGAAGCGGTAGCCGAGCTCGCGGCGATGCGCGCGACGCTCAGTTGCAAGGAGCTGGCCGAAGTCACGCTGGGTGGTGCGCTTGGTCGGGTGTTGGCTTCCCTCGGCGCAGCTATCGATCGTGCCGCGTGCGAGTCTCATTCCGATCCGCAACCGCTATCAGAGTCTTATCATAGGACGACAAATGTCGTTGGCCTTGCCGGCCAACGGCACCAAGCCTGACGGCTATGATGAGGAAAGAGCAGCACGCATCCAAAAGCCGACCGCCAGCGGAACCTGCGGGGCGCACCGGCTTGCGCCGGCGCGATGCTCTCCGGCGAGAGCAGGTGGCTTCGGGGGTGGCCATTGCGAAGGCCAGTGCCGGTGGATCAATGCGGCACGACGCCCAGTTCGACGCCGGTCTTGTCGTGGAGCGCGAAGCGGTCGATCAGATCGGCGCTGGCGCGGTTATAGCCGATGACGGTGACGGTCGCGCCCTGCTGGCGCAGGCGGGCGACGATCTTGTCGAGCGCATCGACGCCGGAAATGTCCCAGAAATGCGCCGCCGACACGTCGATCATGACCAGCCCCGGCGCTTCCACGGCGAAGGCGCGGCGGAAGCGGTCGACCGAGGCGAAGAAGATCTGCCCGCTCACCCGGTAGGTCACGCCGGCCGCATCCTCGGTCCGCTCGACCGCGAACATCCGCTGGACTTTCCCTGCGAAGAACACGCCCGACAGCAGCACGCCGGCGAGCACCCCCAGCGACAGGTCGTGCGTCGCGACGACGACCGCGACGGTCACCAGCATGACGATCGAGGAGGTCGGCGGGTGGCGCCGCAGATTGGCGATCGAATTCCAGCTGAACGTGCCGATCGACACCATGATCATCACCGCGACCAGCGCCGGCATCGGCACCCGCCCGACCCAGGGGCCGAGCACGGCGAGCAGGAACAGCAGGAACGCGCCCGCAACGAAGGTCGACAGCCGCCCGCGACCACCCGAGGTCACGTTGATGACCGACTGCCCGATCATCGCACAGCCGCCCATGCCGCCGAACAGCGCGGCGACGATGTTCGCGCCGCCCTGGCCCGCACATTCCTGCGCCTTGTCGCTGTCGGTGTCGGTCATGTCGTCGACGATCTGCGCGGTCAGCAGCGATTCCAGCAGGCCAACGGCCGCCATGGTCAGCGACGTGGGCAGGATGATCCAGAGCGTCTCGAGCGTCAGCGGCACCTGCGGCAGCGCGAAGCTCGGCAGCCCCTCGGGCAATTGCCCCATGTCGCCGACCGTGTTGACCGGCAGGCCCATCGCGATGCTGATGCCGCTCAGCACGAGGATCGCGACCAGCGGCGACGGCACCGCGCGGGTGATGCGCGGCAGCAGGTAGATGATGGCGAGGCCGAGTGCGATCAGCGCATAGCTGTGCCAGCTGACCCCGGTCAGCTGCGGCAGCTGCGCCAGGAAGATCAGGATGGCGAGCGCGTTGACGAAGCCGGTGATGACCGAGCGCGACACGAACTGCATCACCCGGTCGAGCCGGAGCAGCCCGGCGGCGATCTGGATCAGCCCCATCAGGATGGTGGCGGCGAACAGATACTCGACGCCGTGGTCGCGGACCAGCGGCCCCACCAGCACCGCGACGGCGGCGGTCGCGGCGGAAACCATGCCCGGCCGGCCGCCCAGAAACGCGATCGTCATCGCGATCGCGACCGAGGCGTACAGGCCGATGCGCGGGTCGACCCCGGCAATGATCGAAAAGCCGATCGCTTCGGGGATCAGCGCCAGCGCGACGACGACCCCTGCGAGCACGTCGCGGCGGATCTGGACGGCGCCGCCGAACCATTGGCGGCGGTAGGTTGCAAAATGGAACGTCATGGAAATTCCACATCGGGCCGCAGCGCGCATCACTCGGGCGCGGATCATGGCTGCGGGGGATGTTGTCCGGCGGATCGGCGGCCGGAATAGCCACCCGGAATTGCACCGGGTCCTTGCGAATGGTGCGCCCATAGCCGCAAGCGGGCGGTGCGGGCAAGGTGCCGCGTTGGTCCGCCAACATCCGCAACCTGCGCGTAGGTTATACGTTCTGCCCGGCGGTCGACCCCTGTGTCCCGCCGCCGTGGTTTCGCGGTTCGGGGCGCCCCCATCCGACAAGCGCCCGCGACCATGGCGAGAACGAGGCCGAACATGCAGGATTACAAGACGGTGCTGGCTGGCAAATGCCCCTTTGGCGGCGACCGGATCGGCGGCACCATCGGCACCCCGCCGACGCTGGCCGACTGGTATCCCGACCGGCTGCGCATCGAGCTGCTCGCCCGCAATGCCCCCTCGGCCAACCCGCTGGGCGCCGATTTCGATTATCCGGCGGCGTTCGCAAAGATCGACCTCGCCGCGCTGAAAGACGAAATCAAGGGCTTCCTGACCAGCTCGGTCGACTGGTGGCCATCCGACTATGGCAATTACGGGCCGCAGATGATCCGCATGGCGTGGCATTCGGCCGGCAGCTACCGCATCGCCGACGGGCGCGGCGGTGCGGGTGAGGCGATGCAGCGCTTCGCCCCGATCGAAAGCTGGTGGGACAACGGCAATATCGACAAGTCGCGCCGCCTGCTGTGGCCGATCAAGGCGAAGTATGGCGCGTCGCTGTCGTGGGCCGATCTGATCGTGCTGACCGGCACCTGCGCGCTGGAGATCATGGGCTTTCCGACCTACGGCTTTGCCGGCGGGCGCGAGGATGCGTGGATTGCCGACGACGCGACCTATTGGGGTCCGGAAGTGTGGGACCCCGAGCATATCGAATCGTTCGATTCGATGACGATGCGCGACAAGCGCTGGCGGGGCCAGAATGGCGATGCCGATTACGACCTCGAACAGCCGCTGGCCGCGTCGAACCAGGCGCTGATCTACGTCAATCCCGAAGGGCCGTATGGCAAGGGCGATCCGGAAGCATCGGCGCGCGATATCCGCGTGACCTTCACCCGGATGGCGATGAACGACGAGGAGACGGTGGCGCTGATCGCCGGTGGTCACGCGTTCGGCAAGAGCCACGGCATGGTCCCGCCCGATCGCATCGGCGCGCCGCCCGAAATGGCCCCGGTCGAGGCGATGGGCCTGGGCTGGCATAACCCTGAAGGCAGCGGCAACGCCGAAAACACCATGACCAACGGCATTGAGGGCAGCTGGACCCAGCACCCGACGCGCTGGGACAATGACTATCTCCACAATCTGTTCGGCAACGAATGGGAACAGACGCGCAGCCCGGCGGGCTCGCTGCAATGGACCCCGGTCGACAAAAACGCGCCGCAGACCCCCGACGCGCATATTCCGGGCAAGACCCATCCGCTGATGATGATGACCAGCGACATCGCGCTGAAGGTCGATCCGGTCTACCGCGCGATCTGCGAGCGGTTCCTGAACGACTTCGATTACTTCACCGAGCAGTTTTCGAAGGCGTGGTACAAGCTGACCCACCGCGACATGGGGCCGCGTGAGCGCTATATCGGGCCGGAGGCGACGATCGCCCCCGACCTGCTGTGGCAGGACCCGATTCCGGAGCGCGACCATGCGCTGATCGATGCGGGCGACGTGGCCGCGCTGAAGCAGACGATTGCGGGCACTGGCCTGTCGGTGTCGGACCTCGCCTATACCGCGCTGTCGGCCGCACTCCCCTATCGCGACAGCGACAAGCGCGGCGGCGCGAACGGTGCGCGCCTTGCGCTCGCCCCGCAAAAGGACTGGGACATCAACGCCCGTACCCGCCCGGTCATTGAGGCGTTGCAGGGCGTGAAGGCCGCGTTCGACGGTGGCGCGGGCGACAAGCGCGTGTCGCTCGCCGACCTGATCGTGCTGGGCGGCGTCGTCGCCATCGAGCGTGCGGCGGCCGATGCCGGCCACGCGGTCGAAGTACCGTTCACCGCCGGGCGGCGCGACACCACCGACGAGCTGACCGATGCCGACAGCTTCGAATGGCTGCGCCCGGTCGTCGACGGCTTCCGCAACTATACCGACCCGCATTTCGCCGAGGTGACGGCGGGCCGTGTCGCGCCGGAACAGCTGTTCCTCGACAAGGCGGCGTTGCTGCGCCTGAGCGTGCCCGAATGGGCGGCGCTGACCGGCGGCCTGCGCGTGCTGGGCGCGAACTGGGACGGCAGCGAGGCGGGCGTGTTCACCGATCGCCGCGAAACGCTGACCAACGACTTCTTCGTTACCGTCACCAGCATGGACCATGTGTGGGCGAAGGCCGACGAGGCCGGGCAGCGTTTCGCGGTCAACGACCGGGCATCGGGGAACAAACGCTACGACGCGACCCGTTACGACCTGATCTTCGGCGCCAACAACCAGCTGCGCGCGGTGAGCGAGGTCTATGCGGCGGTGGACGGGCAGGAACGCTTCGTGCGCGACTTCGTGGGCGCATGGGACAAGCTGATGACCGCCGACCTGTTCGGCGAGGCACGGGCGCACCGCATCGGGTAAGGGACACGCTTGTGGCCCTGGACCCCCGCCTGCGCGGGGGTACGCTCCAGTAATGCTCGCAACGCAAAACGGTGGCCTTCCCTTGTCGGGAGGACCGCCGTTTCGCTGTTGGCTAAAGCAAACCGATCAGAAGCGGAAGCTCGCGCCTGCGCGGAACTGACGGCCGATCAGGCCGGCATAATGCCACGTCGTCAGGAAGTTCGGCGCGCTGGCATAGGCGGCCGGGGCCAGCGGAGCCTTCACGTCGAACAGGTTCTTCACGTTCAGGAAAAACGAGAAGTTGTCGTTGACCTTCGCCGTGCCGTTCAGGTCGACGTTGATGAACGATTTGACGTAGCAGAACTGTTGGTTCTGCGGGGCCGAGCGGGTGTAGAGATTGCCGGTAGCGCAATCGCGCGGCAGGTTCTGGTCCTCCGACACCGCCTTGATCCGGCTGACATAATAGGTCGTCGCCGACAGGGCGTAGGGCCCGACCTGCAACGTGTTCTGCCAGTTGCCGCGCCATGCCGGCGTGCCGTTGCCCGACGACAGGTTGTACGGCCCCATCGTCCCGGCATAGTTCTGGACGTTGCCGTTCGCCTCACCCGCATTGAGGTTGTATTCGAGGATGTGGGTCACCTCGACGCGGCTCGTGAAGTTCGCGTCGTCCGCGATCGGCGCGGTCAGCGTCGCCGCGAAATCGATGCCCGACGTGGTCGAGTAATTCGCGTTCACATAGGGCACGTTGATGATGAGCACGCGCGGCAGCGCGTTCGGGAAGTTCGGATCGACCGCATCGACGCTGTTGACCGAATACCCCTGCCCGATCGCCGCGACCGCGGCCTGTGCGGCGGCGAGGTTGGCCGAGTTGTAATAGGCCTTGACCGCATCGCCGACCAACGGGCCGCTGACGATCAGGTCCTTCTTGCGCACATTATAGTAATCGACGGTGAAGCTGAACCAGCGGACGGGCTGGAAGATCATGCCGGCGGTGAAGCTGCGCGAGATTTCCGGCTTCAGGTCGGGATTGCCCGCCGACCCGCGACCCAGCGAATATTGCAGGTTGTACGGGTTGCCGTTGGCCGAACACGACGTGGTGGTGCCGGTCCCGCCATGCTGCAGGATGAAGTTGCACGGCGGCGTGGTGGTGACGAAGCCGGCATATTGGCTGCGTGCGCCCGATTCCGCAAAGGTCGGCGCGCGGAAGCCCTCGCTATAGGTGCCGCGGAACGCCAGTTCGCGGATCGGCGTGAACTTCACCCCGACCTTGGGCGAGAAGTGGCTGAACCCTTCCGAATAATGGTCGTAGCGGCCCGACGCGTTCACTTCGAGCTGCTTGACGATCGGGGCGCCCAGTTCGAAATACGCCGCCGACACGGTGTGCGCGCCGAACGCCGAAGCGGTCGTCAGGCCGTACGTGTCGAGGTTCACGTTCTGGTTGTTGTTTTCCAGCGTCTCGCGCCGCACCTGCCCGCCGATGGCGAGCTGGAGCGGGCCGCCCGGCAGGTCGAGCAGGCGCGCGCTGAGTGACGCATCGGCCGATGCCATGGTCGAGAAGGACGGCGTGACCTTGTCCGGGGCGATCAGGTCGCGCACCGCCTGGCTGTTCGCCTGCGGATTGACGAAGTTGTACGAGCCCGTGTTGATCGCGCGCAGCAGCTGCTGGATGTTCAGCAGGCCGTGCTGGGTGATCTGCATCTCGTCACGGGCGTACACGCCGTCGACGCGCCACGCGAAGCGTTCGTCGTCGAACGATCCGGTCAGGCCGGCGGCGGCACGGTACACTTCGTTCTTGCGGTCGCTGCCACCGGCGATGTCGCCGAACATGTAATAGATGCGCGCGGCGCTGGCCGTCGGATCGGCACCGGCCACCGCGAACGGGTTGTTCGGGTTCAGCTGGCGATCGGCGGCGGTGGCGCAGTTGGTGCCGGCCGAGCAGATGTACATCGGCAGGACGATGCCCGGGTTCGCCGATGCGACCGACGGTGCCGCGCCGAAGGGCTGCGTCGCGCGGATGACCGACGGCGTGCCGTTGATGCTGACGTCGCTGCGGCTGTAGCTGGCGGTGACATAGCCTTCGGTCGTGTCGCTCAGGCGGACGCTGAGGCGCGCGTTCAGCGCATAGCGTTCCTGCAGCGGCTGAATCTGGCGATACAGGTCGACCAGGTCGTACTTGCAGCCGGTGCCCTGGACCGCGGTCGTGTTCAGGGTGAAGGTGTCGCGGGCGCAGTTGCCCAGGCCCAGCGCGCGATACTGGCTGGTCAGCGGCGAACCGGCCGCACCGCTCAGCGGGTTGTTCAGGTCGGTCTGGCGAACGCGCGTGACATAGGCGGTGGGGACATTGACCGTCAGCGAATTGTCCGACGGGTTGTTGTCGAGACCGCCGATCGAGGTCAGGTCCTGCGTGTTGTACGGGAAGCCGCGGCTGTGGTTCGAAACCCGGCCGTCGCGCTGATATTCGCCGTTGATGAAGACGTTCCAGCCATGGGCGTCATAGTCGCCGGTGCCAATCGTCAGGTGCGCGCGCTGGTGCGAGGCATCGCCGCGTTCCGCCACGCCGCCTTCGACCAGGCCGTCGATGCCGGTGAAGTGCTTCTTCAGGATCACGTTGACCACGCCGCCGATCGCATCGGCGCCATAGGTCGACGATGCGCCGTCCTTCAGCACTTCGACCTTGTCGACCAGGCTGAACGGGATCGAATTGAGGTCGACATAGGCGTTGCGGCCGTCATCGTTCAGCGGGAAATTGGCCGAACGCAGCCCGTCGATCAGCACCAGCGTCGACGATACGCCCAGGCCACGCAGCGACACGGCCGAACCGCCGGCCGAAAAACCGCTCTGGAAGCCGGTGCCGATCGAACCGGCGCCATCGGCCGAGATCGAGCGGATCGCGTCCGACACGTTGGTGATGCCGGCCTTCGCCAGCGTGTCCGACGTCAGCACGGTGACCGGCGAGGGGGTTTCGCTGTCGGTGCGGCGCAGCAGCGAGCCGGTGACGACGATCGTGTCGTCGGCGCCCTGGTCGGCAGTGCCCTGCGTCGTCGTCGGGTTCGTCGCCTGGTCGCGCGCATCAAGGGTGCCGGGCGTGGCGGGCGTGGTCTGCGCGGCGACGGGGCCGGCGATCAACGCGGTGGCAAGCGCACAGGTGGCGGCACCCGCGACGAAGCGCGAGCGACCGAAAACGATCTTCATAGGTTGTATTCCCTCCGGTCGAGGCGAACGATCCCCCCCGAACCGCCGCGTCATGCGCGACAGATGTTCGAGTGTCTCACCCGAGTAAAGCAGGCCGATACAAGTCCTAACATATTGTAACGATATGTTGCCCGAACGACACACCATTGTAATACATCGCGTATCGGGAGGGCATATGGAGACACGCAGGGCAGCGATCGCGGATGCGGAGGGGATGCACCGCGTGCTGCGCGCGATCATCGCCCGAACCGGGCGCGAACGGCCAAGCGACGTGGCGTTCGTGACCAACCACTATATCGCCAACCCGGCCGGCATATGTTGCACGGTGGCGATCGATGCGGCGGGCGAGGTCATGGGGTTCCAGTCGCTGGTCCGGGCGGAGGCGGGCAACCGTTACGCCGTGCCGCCGGGCTGGGGCATCATCGGCACCCATATCGCCCCGCACGCCCACCGGCAGGGCGTGGGAGCCGCGCTGTTCCGCGCTACCCACGCGGCGGCACAGGCGGCAGGGCTGACCAAGATCGACGCCTATATCGCGGCCGACAACGCCGGCGCGCTACGCTATTACGAGGCGATGGGCTTCCGCACCTATCGCACGCCCGAGGGCATTGTGCAGAAGGTCTGCACGCTGGGGTGACGGCCGGGCGCTAATAGTCCCGCGCGGCGTCGAACCATTGCAGCGCCAGCGCATCGGTGGTGCCCAGCGCCGTCGCCGCATCGGCACGGCCCAGCTGCCACACCGCGTCCGCCAGCGTCTCGCGCTCGGTGGTTTCGATCCCCTTCACCTTGTTGAAATGCAGGGTAAAGGCGGTGATCGCCGCCTGAACCTCAGCCAGCGCCGTCGCCGCCGCGATCGCGGCCTGTGCGGTGTCGAACGCGGCATTGGCGGCTTTCGCCCGGCGGGGCGGCCAGGCGGCGAACGGCCGACCATATTCGCGCGCCCACCAGTCGGGCTGGCGCAGCTTTGCGATCCGGGCGTGGGTGGCGAACGGGCGTTGCCTGGCGCGGGCGTTCAGTTCGCGGCGCAGGCGCTTGCCGACGCCATCGTCGATATCGATCGCGATGAAGCCGTCCAGATCGGGCCAGGTGGCAAGCGGCGGCAGGCCGCTGAGGTCGGGCATGTCGCGAAGCTCAAGCCCCGTCAGCTGCGGATGATCGGCAAGCCGGTCGAGATCGGCGATCGCGCCCCTGAGCGTCAGCGAGCGCAGGTTCGGGAAGTGGGCAAGGCAGCACAACGACACCGGCTGCGCCAGCGGGTCGTTCCATAGCGTCAGGCGCTCGACCTGCTCGAGCACCCCCCGCGCCGGCAGATCGACCGGCCGGTTCGCGTCGCGTCGCCGGGTGGCGGGGGCGAGGGTCAGATATTTCGGGGCCACCCCCTCGCACGAAAAGCGCGAAAGATCGCCTTCCAGCTCCAGCGTGAAATGCGGCGATGCCGACCGGTCGGGCAGGATCAGGTGCAGCCGACCGCCCGGTTCGGTCAGGTGCAGCCTTAGCTTGTGGAGCCGGGAATCGCGCGCATCGATCGTTCGGTCCCCGGTCAGCAGCGGGACCCATGTCGCATCCTCGATGCTGCGGGTGCGTGCCCAGTCGAACAGCCCGCCATCGCTGCCGGTATAGGTGATGAAGCGCGGCCACGGATAATCGGAGAGCGTGCGAAACGGGTCGAAGACGTGCCAGTCGATCCGATCGTCCGCCGCGACCACCAGGTCGACCTGCCGGCCGGGCGATGCCGGCCCGATCGACAGCGATCCGACCCCCGGCTCCCTCACCAGCACATGGCTCTGCGGGCCGGTCAGGTCGATCGAATGACGTTCCCAACCTAATTGTCGCTTGTCCATTCCACCCCCGCTGTGGTTGCCGCACGCGCTGAACCGTCGAGGCGGCGAAGGCGTTGCGTTGGTTTCGCAACCCATCTTGCGCACTTCGCACGAAGCCAATCGCGTGCTCGCCGGTTTCCCCTCCCGAACCCGTTTCGCGAAGGACATCCCATGCAGATCGCCGACCTCATCACCGACACGCTGGTCGCCGCCGGCGTGGAGCGCATCTGGGGCGTGACCGGCGACAGTTTGAACGCGATCAACGACAGTCTGCGCCGCTCGGGCCAGATCGACTGGATGCATGTCCGCCATGAAGAGGTCGCCGCCTTTTCGGCGGGCGCGGAGGCCGCCGCGACGGGGAAGCTGGCGGTGTGCGCGGGCAGCTGCGGGCCGGGCAACCTGCACCTCATCAACGGGCTGTTCGATTGCCAGCGCAACCGCGTGCCGGTGCTGGCCATCGCCGCGCATATCCCGTCGAGCGAGATCGGCCTGAACTATTTCCAGGAGACGCACCCGACCGAGCTGTTCCGCGAATGCAGCCATTTCTGCGAGATGGTGCAGACCCCCGAACAGTTGCCCGAACTGCTCCATCGGGCGCTGCGCACCGCGATCGGGCAACAGGGCGTGGCGGTGCTGGTGATTCCCGGCGATGTCGCGCTGAAGGACGCGCCGAAGGGCACGCGCGCCGACTTCGCGGCCCCCCTCCCCCCGCGCATCGTGCCGCAGGCGGGGGAAATCGAGCGCCTCGCCGAACTGCTCAACGGATCAGCGGCGGTGACTTTGCTGTGCGGCGCGGGTGTGGCGGGGGCGCATGACGCGGTCGTCGCGCTGGCGGCGAAGCTGAAGGCGCCGATCGTCCATGCCTATCGGGCTAAGGAATGGATCGAATGGGACAACCCCTACGACGTCGGCATGACCGGGCTGATCGGTTTTTCGTCGGGCTATCACGCGATGATGGAATGCGACACGCTGCTGATGCTCGGCACCGATTTCCCCTATCGCAACTTCTATCCGGACAAGGCGAAGGTTGCGCAGGTCGACCGGGACCCCTCGGCATTGGGGCGGCGGGTGCAGATCGACATCGGCATCGTCGGCGATGTGGCAGAGACGGCGGCGGCGCTGACCCCGCTGATCGCGCCCGGCCGTGACGAGGGTTTTCTGACCAGGGCACGCGCCCATTATGCCGATGCGCGCAAGGGTCTGGACGACCTCGCCACCCCGCGCGACGGCGACAAGCCGCTGCATCCGCAATATGTCGCGCGGGTGATCGATGCGGTCGCTGCCGACGATGCGGCGTTCACCGTCGATGTCGGCACCCCGGCGGTGTGGGCGGCGCGCTATCTGACGATGAACGGCAAGCGGCGGCTTACGGGCTCGTTCAACCACGGGTCGATGGCGAACGCGATGCCGCAGGCGCTGGGCGTGCAGGCGGCGTTTCCCCAGCGGCAGGTCGTGTCGCTGTCGGGTGATGGCGGGCTGACCATGCTGATGGGCGACATGCTGACCGCGGTGCAGATGGGGTTGCCGATCAAGATCGTCGTCTTCAACAATTCGACCCTGGGCTTTGTCGAGCTGGAGCAGAAGGCGGCGGGCTATGTCGACACCAATGTCGCGTTGAAGAACCCCGATTTCGGGGCGATCGCGGCGCAGATGGGCTTTTTCGGACGCCGTGTGACCCGGTCGGACGAACTGGAGGACGTGTTGCGCGCCGCCTTCGCCCATGACGGCCCGGCGCTGGTCGATGTCGTGACCGAGACGATGGAACTGGCCATGCCGCCCAAGATCAAGGCGGAACAGGTGAAAGGCTTCAGCCTCTACACGCTCCGCGCGATCATGAGCGGGCGCGGCAACGAGGTGATCGAGCTGGCGCGGGCGAATTTGTTGCGGTGAGGGTGGCGGGGGCCCTCACTATTCGGTCAGCTTGTCGAAGAAATCGGTAACCTGATCGCTGAGCCGCTCCATGGTGCGGGCATGGTTTTCCGCGGGCGACTGGTCTTCTTCCCAAGTGTCGAGCGGATGATACCAGACACTGCCATCACAGCGAGCAACCGAAAAATAGTTGCCGCCGCCATCCATGCCGAACACCAGATGATCGGCAGGGATCAGCTGTTGCTGCTGCAACGCGGTGTTGACGCGCACGATATCCTGTCCGGCGGGTTCCAATCCTTCTTCCGGGATGGGGAAGAGATAGTCCATGGCATAGTCATCCCCGGCATCGCTGACGAACAGCGATCGTTCCATGACACTACCATTCTGACGACGGTAGATTGCGAGAAGGGTATCCGGGATCGGGCCTATCACGCGTTCGGTGGACATGACGTCGTGATCGGACAGCGACGACGAGCCGAATGTGGTGTGCAAAGCCATGCTTCCCACTTCTCGATACGAGGTACGGTAGAATCTCCGGCATTCTGGAATGTTGCAGGCGGTGCAGCGAAGGAAATCGACGAGCTAACCTGTCGATTTAGGACATCTGGCGAAGTGTGACTATCGTTGCCGGCTAGCGGTGTAATCCCATGGCCGGGACCCGCTATAACTCGGGACATGTCGGCCGATGCCTATCTACAGCAGGTATCTTTCCCATTTCCCGGTCTGGTCGCGGAAAATATGGCTTTTCTCGATCATCCAGCGGCCATCATGCAGGCTGAGGATGTGACGGAATCTGTCGCCGAACTGCGTTTGCTTCCGCACATGGATCGTCACGTTCGAACGACCGGCTTCGACCCTCTCGATCAGGTCACACTGCGGATCGTGATCGGGCGGAAACCCGACATCGGGCCCGGCCATGCGCCCTGCATCGGAGCGGTAGCCGTGGACATATTCGTCGAAGATCGCGCGAAGATCGTGTCTGGCCTGCTCCGCATGCTGCGACCAATCGGATTGGATGAGCGGGAAATAATAAAGTTCCCACCGGTTCATCACCGTTTGGAATTCGACGAACCTGTTTCGTGCTGCTGAAGCGTCCGCCACGATATATTCCCGGATTGATGCCATTATCGATCGGATATGGAAAATACGTCAGGCGTATCTGCCCTATCAAATATGATGCGATTTCCAACCGTCAGAAATTTCGTCAAATATCTGTCTTTTGGAGAGGCGCCAGTCATCTCCTTTTCGCGTGAATATGTAACGAAACCTATCTTTGAAACCGACATGGGTCTGAACGTTCAGTGTCGCTGACGTGCTCCCCGGGAATCATGCCACTGGTAAGTTAGCTCGTCAGATGGAGACGAGCGATGCGGCGAGGCCGTTTTACCGAGGATCAGATCATAGGC
>NZ_LMKR01000008.1:0-60733 GCF_001421585.1 Sphingomonas sp. Leaf23
CCTATGATCTGATCCTCGGTAAAACGGCCTCGCCGCATCGCTCGTCTCCATCTGACGAGCTAACTTACCAGTGGCATGATTCCCGGGGAGCACGTCACCTGCTATAGGCGGAATGCGCCCACAATTGGACACCCGAATGTGCCTCCGCACTTTTGAGGTTTCGCCACTCGTTAGTTCTGCACGACAGGACCTCTAAGCAACCATGGTTTACTATTCCATCTTATAACATCCAAATTTCAAGGCAATGCGCTTCGCACAGAAGGCATGTAAAAATCAAAATATGTCATTGTCATATCTCAGGAACAAACAACCTGCATAACGGCTAATCTAAGGCTGCATGGTTCATCACAAGTACATTATCGAAAGCTTCAGCGCAGCGAACAGGATCACGCAAAGCAAGGTCTGGATTCTGATATTATCCGATATCTTTACCAAGTATTAACCTGCCAGCCCATCTAACGCTCGAAGTGCGTCGCCGAGCTTTCGCGCTGAGGAAGACAGTGCATCTTCCTCGTTTGCATTCAGTACCGGTACGATAACGCGTTCAATACCGCCCGAACCAATAATACACGGAAGACTCGAGCATAGTTCGTTATGACCAAAATGCTGATCGATCCATGTACTGACAGGCAGTACGCATCGCTCGTTGCGAACAATGGCTTCGCAAATGCGCACGATGGCGGTTGCGACACCGAATGATGTAAAGCCTTTGCCTCGAACGATCCCGTATGCCGCGTCGCGGACCTGCGCTCCGATCGCGGGTAGATCCAACGCTTTCGCAGCCTCATCAAAGTCGTGAATCGATTGCCCGCCGATCCGAACGCTTGAAAAAACGGTAACCTCGCTATCGCCGTGCTCGCCGAGAACATACCCTTCGATGGCGCTGGCCGATACATCAAGAGCCGCTGACAAAACCTGCTTGAGGCGACTGGTGTCGAGAAGCGTTCCGGTCCCGATCACCCGATGCCGGGGAAGTCCAGCATGGCGGATCGCCAGCGTGGTCATGATGTCGACCGGGTTTGAAGCGATGACAAGAACCCCGGAGAACCCGGCACGCGCCAGACGCTGTACGCACTCGATTACGATCCCCGCACTGGCAGAGGCCAGTGACAGGCGGCTTTCGCTGCCATGTGATGCCGCCCCGGCGGTTATGACCGCAATCCCGGCCGTGGCAGCGTCCGCGTAGGACCCAGCCCAAATCCGCGCCGGTCTCGCTAGTGCATTCGCATCCGTAATATCGGCAGCTTCGGCTTCGGCCAAGGCTTCATTGCTGTCGATCAGAACGATTTCGCGGAACAGAGCACGAAGCATCATCGCGTAAGCCGCGGTCGCACCGACATGGCCGGCGCCGATAAATGCGATCCTGTTCGAAGATGGCGTTGCCGCGTGTGTCGTCACAGCATCACCGATTGCAGGATCGGGAATTGTTTGCAACCTGCCCCAAGTAAACCTGCTGCAGCGTAAAAAATGGAACTTCTCATCATCATTTCCTCAAAATTGAATCCACAATTCCCGCTAGGCTTACATGGCCTATTTGGGATGGATCTAAACATTAACAGTACGCCGACCCTTGCCATTATAAAATGTGCCGGTCTTTGAACCGATCAGATCCCAGCAGGAGATGAATATCCCCGCAAGAACAGGGCCGATCAGGAGTCCGTTGAATCCAAAGGCGACCAACCCGCCAAGGGTCGTCACCAGCACAAGGAAATCGGGGATATTGGTTTCGCGCCCGATCAGGATCGGCCGCAGAACATTGTCCACCGAGCCGATAATAACCAACCCGGACACGGCCATGATCAAGCCATGCCATATGCCGTCCGTTGCGAAGAGATAGATGGAAACCGGTACCCACACGATCCCGGTTCCCACTGCGGGCAGCAACGAGCAAAGCGCAATCACCACCGCCCAAAGCAGCGCATTGGGAACCCCTAACAAGGCCATGATGCCGCTTCCGACGAACCCCTGCGCCGCACCGACGAGCACCCCGCCTTTTACCGTAGCCCGAACCACGCTGACGAACCTGTCCGCGAGCATCCGGCGGTCGTCGACGGCAAGGGGCACGGTGCTGGCGATTGCGGTCGCCATCGAACGTCCGTCGCGCACCAGGAAAAAGGTCAGATAGAGCATCGTAGCCAAGGACAGAAGGAAGCTGGCAACGCCTTGTCCAATGGTCATCGCATGCAACGCGAGCATCTGCAGCCTCGCCGTGAGGCCGATCGACAGTTGTTCCCTCAGCGACGCCAGATCGGTTACGCCGGTGCGGCGCATGGCCGCAATGATCCAATCGGGCAGCCCAGCTTGAACTCGCTCGAAAATTGCCGGGATATCAAGTTTTCCCGACTGCACTTCCGCATACATCGATCCCGCCTGATCGAGCAGGAACATGAACAGTGCTACGCCTGGAAGAACGCCCATTGCGATGATGACGAGAAGCGTAAGGATCGCAGCAACGGTTCGTTCCCTTGGGAAAATCTTCAGCAGACGATCATTCAGCGGCGAGAACATGATCGCAGCGACGACACTCCAGAGGATGGCGCCAGCGAATGCCCAGATCGACCATATAAACATCGCTGTCACCGTGACAGCGACAAGACCAAGTGAAAAATTTGGCAGGGCAATGCGGAGCTGCCGTCCACGCTCCAACCGGCTAAAAACCGATGGAGCGTTCATCTTCATGCGACTGCAAGAAGATCTTGGACTGTCGAAACCGCCTTTGCGTTCCATGCCGTGCGGCAGGCGAAAGCGCGATCCGCCATCGACGATACCGTTCCGGACAGCGTCATGACGCCGCCAACGGCAGGCGCGCCAATGTGCGCGGCATCTACGCTAGGTTCGCATTCGAGTTCGGTAAGAACGGCCTTCTGAAGCGCGCGGTCATGGGGCATCGTGACTTCCTGAAAAAGGAGGTGAACGGCGGGTTGAACTCCACCTTACCCTATTAAATTAGCGCGTGGCGTGCGTTTGCAAAGAATCGGAAACTACGCAGGGCCATGGGGACTACACGACGCAGCGCGCGGACGGTGTTTGTGAACACCTGGCGCCTACCGCTCCTACGTGTTTCCCGAGTCTGCGTTAGCAGGGTTCGGCCGTCTAGAATCTGGGGCGAGGGTGTGTCGCGGCACAGCCATCGCCCGCAATTGCTATCTGAGGATCCTGTGTGATCGACATGGCCACCCCCCGCCCTGCGGGGCCATCTGCATCGCCCTCATCAGACGCCGACTGGAGTGCTGACCTGACGGCGCGGGACGGATATCGCTTCCATGTCCGCCCGGCGGCACCGGCCGACGAACCTGCCCTCGCGGAGTTCTTCACCCATGTCAGCAGTGAGGATCTGCGGTTTCGCTTTCTCAGTACGGTTCGAAAGGTCGGACACGACCAATTGACGGCATTGGTGACGATCGATCACCACCGCGTCGAAAACTTTCTGGCGATCGAGAGCGGTACCGGTCTGGTCATCGCGACGGCGATGATCGCCGCAGACGAAACGCGAACCAATGCCGAGGTGGCGGTGGCGATCCGGTCGGATTTCAAGCATCGCGGCATCAGCTGGACGCTCGTCGAGCACGTGGTGCAGTTCGCACGATCCGAAGGCATCGCGACCCTGGAATCCATCGAAAGCCGGGACAATCACCAGGCGATCGAACTGGAACGCGACATGGGCTGGTCGGCGTCGCCCTGTCCCGGCGATCCTACGCTGATCGTGCTGCGCATGGTGCTTTGACGCAGGGGGCGCCTGACGATGCAGCCCTATCGTACGCTGGGGAACGACATCATGGCCCTCGCGATACGCGCGTTGGCGAGCAGCACTGCGCCATTTCCATGCCGGCAGCCATCGTGACAGGTCCGATCATCAAGGTAGCCGTCGATTGTCCAATGCCGCGTTCGTTCATCGCCTCGACATCGTCCTGCGCCCCGATCCATCCCGCGTCGTCATCCGGCCCTATGTGCCGGGCGCCGACGAAGAACATGCGCGGGCGCGGCGGATCGCGGCGCGGGTCGTGGCGCTTGATGATACGACCGTCGCGGCCGAACTACAAACGCTGAGCAGCGACTTTGCCGGGCATCAGCCGCAGGTCGAGGCGATGTTCGCGCGGCGCTATGCCGAGGTGCAGGGCATCATCGGCCTCGATCAACCGGTTGGCGACGCGCGCACACTGCTGATCGGTGCCTATTTCTGCCAGGAATATGGTTATCAGGCAGCGGCCCTCTTCAACCCCAGCATCGTGCCGCACCCTGACCAGTGGGGCATCGCGGCGGGTTCGATACGCTTCGTCCTGTCGCTACGCGCGGTTGGCGAAGGACATGTCTCCTCGATCGCGTTCCGGACCGGCGTGTGCGATGCTGATGGCAATATCGTCCTCGAACCGCAGGGCGCGCGGGCGATCGTCCCGCAGGTCGAGGATGCGGCCTTAGCCAGCGTGCGGGGCGCAAGGGTCCGGATGCAGTGCGAGGACGGATACGCCCTGTCGGAAATCGTCATCTTTCCGTCGACCCCGGCGCAACGCAACGGGATCGAGGACCTGCGTCTCGTGCGCTTTGTCGACGATGACGGAACGCTGTCGTGGATCGGCACTTATACCGCGTATAGTGCGCAGGGCATTCGTCAGGAGCTGTTGCGAACGGCCGACTTCCGCTCCTTCACGCTCGACACCCTTCACGGCGCGGCCGGTGCCGGCAAGGGGATGGCGTTGTTCCCGCGACGCATCGGCGGCCGCTATGCCATGCTCAGTCGCGCCGACAATGAAACCATTTCCCTCGTCTGGTCGCAAGACCTGTACGACTGGTCAACCGGCACGACTATCATTGAACCGCGATGGCCATGGGAGTTCGTCCAGATCGGCAATTGTGGTTCACCGATCGAGCTTGCGGAGGGCTGGCTGGTGCTGACCCACGGAGTGGGGGCGATGCGCAATTATGCGATCGGCGCGTGCCTGCTCGATCGTGAAGATCCGTCGCGGTTGCTGCGTCGTACAACCCGTCCGCTGATCCGGGCCGGTCCGACCGAGCGCAAGGGTTATGTCCCCAACGTCACCTATAGCTGCGGCGCGCTCCTCCATGGCCGGACGCTGATCCTGCCTTACGCCGTAGCCGACAGTTTCACGACCTTTGCAACCATGCCGGTCGACCGGCTGCTCGCGGCGATGCAATAGTCACGCTGAGGAACGAACCGGGTGTTCCCGACGGACGCCAGCGACGGCGCGCTTGGTCGCTTCCGTGACGACCACCGTCGAAACCGTCGCGCCGAGACAGAACCACAGCGTGCGCCCCGATACCGGTCCCGTCCCGAGGATGCTGCCCAAGGGCGGCCAGAACATCGCGGCCAGTTGCAACGTGATCGCGACGGCGATGCCCAGCAGCAGCCATGGATTGGACAATATCGGTTCGCGCAGGATGGACCGCCGCTCGCTGCGCATGCACAGCACATAGACGTTCTGGAACAGGACCGTCATGAGCAGGACGGCGTTCTGGATTTCGGCCAACGGATGGCCGTCGCGGTGCAGGGCCTGAACCAGGAACAGTGCGAACCCGGTCATCACCAGCGCGGGCGGGATCATCAGCATGATCGCGCTGCGATCGAGGATGGGTTCGTCCGGCCTGCGCGGTGGTTGTGACAATTCATCGCCTTCGCCACGACCGAAACCCAGCATCACGTCCTGCGCGCCGTTGGTGACGAGGTTGAGCCACAGCAACTGCACGGCGGTCAGCGGCATCGGCAAACCGAACGCAACCGCGCCGAGGAACATGCCGATCTCCGCCATACCGGTGGCCAGCAGGATGATGACGATCCGCCGCACATTGGCATAGGTGACCCGGCCTTCCTCGATCCCCGCCACGATCGATGCGAAATTGTCGTCCGCCAGCACTAGGTCCGCCGCGCCGCGTGCGACATCGGTCCCGGCCAGACCCATCGCCACGCCGATATGCGCAGCCTGCAATGCGGGTGCGTCGTTGACGCCGTCGCCCGTAACCGCGACCAGTTCGCCGCTGGCGCTGAGGATCCGGACGATCTCCAGCTTCTGGACCGGCTCGATCCTTGCGAACACGCGGCCGGCGAGCACCATTCTTGACAATGCCAAATTCTCGCCCGCCAGTTCTCTCATCTGCGTACCGGTGACGACCTGATCCTTGCGGACCGCAAGGCCCAGCCCGCGCGCGATCGTAAGTGCAGTGGCAGGATGATCGCCTGTCACCATGCGGACGCCGACACCTGCCGCAGCGCAAAGTGCGATCGCGGCGGGCACTTCGGTCCGGACCGGATCGATCAGCCCGATCCAGCCTAACAGGACGAGAGCGCCCGGCGCGGTCGCGTCGACCGCCGTCGATCCATCGGAAGCGGCGACGGCGATAATCCGGTAGCCTGCTTCCGCCATGGCAAGCGCGCGCGCGGTCAGGGCGGCATCGATCGGCCGACACATTGTCTGGATGGTTTCGAGTGCCCCCTTCGCGAACAGCCGCCGACCCTGCGGCGTATCGACGACGACGGTCGCGAATTTGCGGACCGGCTCATAGGGCAACGCAGCGACCCTGACGATCGCGCGCAGCGCCTGCAGATCGATGCCGCCGCCATCTGCGAAGCCGAGCAGCGCGACGTCGACGGTATCGCCGACGGCCACGCCGTCGGGACCGGTCGAGGCTTCGTTGCACAGCGCGGCAGCATAACGGATCGCGGCCAGCGCGTTGGCATGCGCTGGCCAATCCGCCCGCCGGATATCCTGGCCGTCCGTCAGCAGGACGCGCTCGGCTGACAGGATGTTGCGGGTCAGCGTGCCGGTCTTGTCGCTGGCGATGATCGTGCAGGCGCCCAATCCCTCCACCGCCGGCAGCGAACGGACGATGACGTTGCGCGCCGCCATCCGGCGCGTACCCGCCGCCAGCGCGACGGTGACCGCGATCGACAGCCCTTCCGGAATCGCCGAAACCGCCAGCGCCACCGCCAGCAGCAGGATCTGGTCGCCCGGCCGCCCCTGCATCAGCAGAACGATGGCAAACGGCACGATCAACGCGATGGCGGCGATGCTGATCTGCCGCGCAAGCCGATCAAGGCGCACGACAAGTGGTGGAGGCGTCGCCTTCGCATCGCGCAGCGACGCATCGATCGCGCCGAGCGCAGTATTGTCAGCGGTCGCGACGACGATGCCGCTGCCCCTGCCTTCGGCGACCATCGTACCCGCCAGCAGCATCGTCGTCCGATCGCCGGGCGACGCCCGTTCGGGCAAAGTCGCACCATCATCCTTGAGGACCGGAACCGATTCCCCGGTAAATGCCGATTGGTCCACTCGCAGCATGGAAGTTTCCGACAAGCGGATGTCTGCAGGGACGGCCATTCCGCTTTCCAGCTCGACCCTGTCCCCGACGACGATGTCGCGGGTATCGATGACCGATACAGCGCCGCCGCGCCTTACTGGCGCGCTATGCCCCATCATGGTCCGTAAGGCAGCCAGACTGTCTGCGGCCTTCCCCTCCTGAATGGTGCCGATGAGCGCATTGATGACCAGAACCACACCGATAAAGCCCGCGTCGGTTCTGTGTCCAAGACCGAGCGATACGGCTGCCGCCAAGATCAGCAGATAGATAAGCGGGCTGTTGAATTGCCGCACGAACCGCAAAAGGGTCGAGGGAGCGGGTGGCGGGGCCAGTGCATTCGGACCATCGCACCGTAATCGTACTGCCGCCTCATCGGGTACCAGCCCACCGGCCGATGTCTGCAGGCGGCGTTCAACGTCGGCAATCGACATTGCATGCCACGCGGGCGGCGGCACAGTATCGCCCCTGCCACGCTGCCTCGCCGGGATCACGGTCGATCAGCCTCGATGATGGTGACCGCCGTGCCGGTCCCGGCGCTCGCCAGCGTCTCGCGGGTTACCAGCAACGTCGCGCCGGGGGTCAGGATCGTTGCCAGTGCGGCGCGAAAACCGGCGGGCAGGCGTGCCTTGTCCCGATCTTCGACTGTCAACTCGCCGGTGCGGGTTTCGCCGGGCAGCGGCAGGCGCAGCCAATGCCCGCCTGCCGCATCGCTCGACTTGAGCGTGAAGGCGGCGGTACGTTCGATCGGCGCGTCGAGCAGGATCGCACTCGAACCGATTTCAATACCGTTTCGCAGGACGACGACCCGCTTGTCGCGACCGCTAATGACGATTGACACCGGACCGGTCGGCGATCTGGCCGGGGTCCAGACAAAGGCAGCAGCGGCACGTCGCGTGGCACCTTGCATCAGGATCGCCGGCGCCTGAACGGTCACCGGAACCAGTGCGTCGTTGGTGATGACGACCGTGATACCCATCCGGGTGATCCCGAACAGCAGTTTTGCGAAAGCCATCGGCATTCGGATGCAACCATGCGACGCGGGATAGCCCGGCAGTTCGCCGGCATGCATCGCGATCCCGCTCCAGGTAAGCCGCTGCATGAACGGCATCGCAGCGTCCTTGTACAGGTTGGACACGTGATCCGCGTCCTTCTGCAGGACCGTGAACACCCCCGTCGGCGTCGTGAACCCCTCGGCGCCCGTGGAAACCGTAGACACGCCGATCGCTACGCCGTTGCGATAGGCATAGGCCTTCTGCGTCTTGAGGCTGACGATGATCGTAACCGGACCCTCAGGCGCGATGCCGGGTGCCCAAAGATATTCACCCGCCTTCAGCGCCTCGATCCGGCCATCGGCGACGACGACCGGCGGGGTCTGCGCAGACGCTGTGGCTGGTGCCAGCATGGCGAGCAACAGTCCGAACGCCTGCCTGCCGATCGCACCGGACCGGTCGCGGCTTCGGACGTCGGTCGCGCGAGTGATGGTCATCATAAGTCGTATCCGATGCTGACGGCCGACCCTGCGCGATCCCAACGGGGCGGGCGCAAGCGGCGAACGAACCCTATTGACCGGAACGAGCCGGTATCAGCATCGGCAACTACGCAGCTGTGATCCGAGCTGGTGACGACAATCTCCGCCGAAAGATGCGATCACATCGTTCTGCCTATCCGATGACCGATCAGGGCGGTAACTGCCATTGCGAACGCCCCCCAGAAGGTGACGCGGCAGGTGCCGCGCCACACCGCGGCGTCCCCCGCCTTGGCCCCCAACGCCCCCAGAACTGCCAGGAACAGCAGCGACGAACTTGCCACCCCCGCGATCAACCGATCGGCCGGCATCGCAAAGACTGCCAGCAACGGCATCGCGGCACCTACCGTGAAACTCGCGGCCGATGCCAGCGCTGCCTGTACCGGCCGGGCGCGGGCGCCCACCGTCAGGTCCAGCTCGTCGCGGGCATGGGCACCCAATGCATCGTGCGCCATCAATTGCGTAGCGACCGCGACCGCCGTCGCGTGGTCGACGCCTCTTTCGACATAGATCCCGGCGAGCTCGGCCAGTTCACCGACCGGATCGACGGCAAGCTCGCGCCGCTCCCGCCCGATCTCCGCATTTTCGGTATCGGCCTGGGCACTGACAGAGACATATTCGCCCGCGGCCATCGACATCGCCCCCGCCACCAGTCCGGCAGTTCCGGCGATCACAATGTTCGATGTCCGCGCATTCGCGGCTGCGACGCCGAGCACGAGACTCGCGGTGGAAACGATCCCGTCATTGGCACCAAGAACCGCCGCACGCAGCCATCCGATGCGGTTGACGACATGCCCCTCGCGATGCGCGTCAGCGGGCATCGAATATCTCTGTCGAAGTAGGCGTGGTCATCGACATGGGTTGCCACCCCGATCTGAATACCAGCCAATACGGCTGCTAAACGCCGGACATAGCGGTTGACGAGAGTGACCCCAGCATCGGGAACTACGCGGACCGTGCGGGATGGTCCCCGTACTGTGATTGTCTTCGCGCCCGTCCGGCAATGTGTGAAACCACAATAGGATCGATCCGCAATAGGGAGCAGGCCACCGTCAGACATCGAGGACGACGATCATGATCGACGCATTCCACGCCCTTCTGCAGCCAATCGCCAGTATGAACCGACGGGTTTCGATCGGAGGTGGCGTGCTCTCGATGCTCGTTGCTGGCGAGATCACCATGACGCTGCTCCGGCCGCTGGCCTGACATTGCGCCCGATCGCGTCGCGATGCGTTGAGCCGGCATGGGTTGCCGACGGTTCGGGCTATGACCCGATCGGAGCCGTCCCGTGATCGATTTTCGTACCCGCAAACAGACCGCGCCGCCGTCGTGAACGACGCTCTGCCCTGCGGCAGCGTACTGGATGCCGACGCCGTCGCCCGCAGGAATGCGGTCGTGGCCGAGGAACTGGGCCTGCTGATCGACGGGGCGATGGGCTATGCGATCTACATGCTGGACGCGCACGGACGGGTGACGATCTGGAACCGCGGTGCCGAGCGAATGAAGGGGTGGACCGAGGCGGAAATCATCGGTGTCGATTCCGCGATCTTCTACACCCCCGACGATGTCGCCGTCGGAAAACCGGCCGATGACCTGATCCGGGCGGCGGCGTTCGGCCGCATTGCGGAAGATAGCTGGCGGCTTCGGAAGGATGGGTCGGAGTTTCTTGCGAGCGTGACAATCACCGCGCTTCGCAACGAGGCCGGCGAGCTGCGCGGCTTCGGCAAGGTCATTCGCGACGTCACCGACCAGAAGGCGTCGGAAGCGGCGGTCGTCCGGCGCGAACATCATCTGCGCTCGATCCTCGCGACCGTTCCCGATGCCATGATCGTGATGGACGAACGCGGCATCGTATCCTCGTTCAGCACCACTGCCGAACGGCTGTTCGGCTATGCCAAGGCAGACGTGATCGGACGCAATGTCAGCATGCTGATGCCGCCCGCTGACAGACGCGAGCATGACGGTCATCTACGAACCTATCTCCGGACCGGCATTCCCCACAATATCGGCAATGTCCGCATCGCGACGGCGCAACGTGCCAACGGCGACACCTTTCCGATCGAACTGGCCGTTGGCGAGGCCGTGATCGCGGGCGAGCGGATTTTCACCGGCTTCGTGCGCGACCTGACCCACCGCCACGAAACCGCACGGCGGATGCAGGAACTGCAGTCTGAACTGATCCATGTCTCCCGCGTCAGCGCGATGGGGACGATGGCCTCGACGCTGGCGCATGAAATCAATCAGCCGCTGACCGCCATCGCCGCTTATCTCGAAACGATGCGCTTTATGATCGGCGATACCGGCGACGTTCTGCTCGGCGAGATCGCCGAAGCCCTCGACCAGGCGGCGGCGCAATCGCTTCGTGCTGGCACGATCGTGCGCCGGCTGCGCGCATTCGTCGATGGCGGCGACACCGGGTTCAAGGCGGAACGGCTCGACATGCTGGTGGAAGAAGCCACCAGCCTTGCCCTGCTTGGCGCGCATGAGGCGGGGGTCAATGTGACCATGCCGATCGCGGCGGGGCTCGACACGGTGCTGGTCGACCGCGTCCAGATCCAGCAGGTGCTGGTCAACCTCATCCGCAACGGGATTCAGTCGATGGTGTCGTCGCCCATCAAGGAACTGATCATCGCGACAGCGGCCGATCGCGATGGCTGGGTGCGCGTAACCGTGACCGATACGGGCACCGGCCTGTCCCCCGACATTCGCGACCGGTTGTTCGAAGCCTTCGCGACGACCAAGGAGGATGGCATGGGTCTCGGCCTGTCGATCTGCCGGACGATTGTCGAAGCGCATGGCGGCCGGATATGGGCGGAAGCGGGCGCCCGGTCGGGAACCGCCTTCCATTTCTGCGTTCCGCTGGCAGGCCGCGAGGATGTCTGATCCCGCCCGCACCGTCCACATCGTCGACGACGACGAAGCGATCCGGCAGTCGGTCGGCTTCCTGCTCCGCAAGGCTGGTTACAGCGTCAAGAGCTATGTGTCCGGCCTGAAATTCCTTGCTTCCGTTACTCGCGAAACCAGCGGCTGCGCGCTGCTCGACGTCCGCATGCCGGAGATCGACGGAATGGAGGTACAGGCAAGGCTTTCCCGGCAGGGTATCGCGCTTCCAGTAATCATGCTGACCGGCCATGGCGACGTGACGCTTGCAGTACGCGCGGTAAAGGCCGGCGCGATAGAGTTTCTGGAAAAGCCGTTCGAACGGACAGCGCTGCTGGCCGCGATCGACGAAGCACTGGGACTCGCCGGACGGACCGACCGCAGCCGGATCGCCGCCGCCGAAGCAACCGTTCGACTGGCAGCGCTGACACCGCGCGAGCGCGATGTTCTGGATGGCATGGTACTGGGACGACCAAACAAGCTGATCGCGTTCGAGCTTGGCATCGCCACGCGGACGGTCGAGGTTCATCGCGCCAACCTGATGGACAAGCTGTCCGCGCGTAGTCTGTCCGATGTCCTGCGGATCGCGTTCGCGGCGGGCCTCGGCGACGACGGAGCCGAGCGATAACCGGCCGGGCCCTCGTCTTCTACGTACAGACATGACCTTACCGGCATGCGATCCATGCAGAAACCCAAGGATATTCGCATGCAGAATGAAACCAGCGCCGCGTCGCCGGGAGCGACCGGCGTTTCGCTCGTCGATGGGGACACCGCGGTTCGTCACGCCCGACAGCTGATGCTCCGCTCCGAAGACTATGCCGTTCGGTCTTACGCCACCTGTGCCGCCCTGCTCGCCGATCCGCGCGCGCGGGACTATCCCTGCATCATTCTCGACATGGAAATGGAGGCTATCGACGGTCTTGCCCTCCTCCGCGAAATGCGGACCAGTGGCTGGCGCGGCAGGGCGTTGCTGCTCGACGGCCTTGCCCCCGGCAGCCCGGTGCTGACCGAGGCCGAACGTCACGGCGACACCGTGCTCCAGCGCGGCATCGGCGATCGCGCGCTGCTGATCGCAATCGCCGCATCGATCAATGGCGACGCCCCTGCGCGCAGGCCCGCCGGTTCTTCTTCGAATGCTGACGATGCTTGACCGCCTCTTCACGGTCGCCGCTACGCGGATCGCCGGGTTTGCCGGCCAACCCGGTGCCTTCGCGACAGCGGTCGGAATCATCCTCCTCTGGTCGGTTACCGGGCCACTCTTCGGCTATTCGGACACATGGCAGCTGGTCGTGAATACAGCGACGACGATCGTCACGTTCCTGATGGTCTTCCTGATCCAGAACTCACAGAACCGGGATGCAGCGGCCATGCAGGCCAAACTGGATGAATTGATCCGGGCCGTCGACGCGGCCCGATCGCAGTTCATCGGGATCGAACACCTGACCGATCGTGAGATAGAGAAAGTGCGATCCGATCTGGAGCAGGAATGCGGCGATATCGCGGGCCGGGTTTCACCGGCCGTCAGTCTCGCCAATCTCACACGCCGCCTTTGACGACCGTCTAAAGCCCGTTCAGCCGAGAACGCGGGCAAGGAGCGTCGCCCGATCGGCCATATGATCCATCAGATCGGCAGCGTGCATCATCAGCGGGTCTTGCACGGCATCCATCGGCGGACGAACGAACGCAGCCATATCGTGGATCAGGGCGCGCTGGTCGTCAGAGCCGCCGGCCATCATTGCGATCATTGCCTGTTCCAGCGCGATCACCCGACTTCGCAAATGGACCAGCTCATCATGGGACAAGTGATGGCTGGCGTCGACGACGGGCGGTACGACCGTCACGCCGTAAGACAACGCCCCGCCCTCGTTATCCCAACGCGCGAGCGCTTCGGCGCGAAACGCGGCAGCCGTCGGCTGTACGCCAGACTTACACATCGAACACGATCCGGACCGGCGTTCTGGTCAGCGACGTCAGTCGATTGATATACGCATCGGCAATACCGGCATGCGAAGCGCGCGCGCCGCTGTCGATCGACGCCGCCGCCAGCGCCCGAGAGCGTGCGATCCGCGTGATGCAATAGGCGGCTTCGTCCGGGTCCGTGTACATCGCGATCTCCTGATTCGGTGCGCCAGACGATCGGAATGATCGTCCTCGAACGGCTGCCTATCTCGATAGGCCTTGGCGCGTCGGGGCAACACGGTCGGGATATACCTAGAGGTGACGAGCCACCGCATCGGAACACTTAAGATTGCGCAGTACCGACATCGTATGCCGTTTGGACGTGCCTAGGGCGTAGGTTTTCTCACGGCTGATGCGACCTGCCCGCATGTTCGCTGCGCCTGTCTTGCAACCCTCGCAAGATGCTGCTCTACGGATTTTTGGTCCATTTCGCTAGTGACTTGCCCGAACCGCTTGTGTTCCCGCGCATGCATGCCGAACGCATGCACAATGTAGTCGTCAAAAATCGTTGTCAGCGCAATATCCTGCCCTGCTTCACTTAACCAGTACTGCGACATTGCCGAGGTGGTGAAGCTCAGTAATCTTTTCCCACCCAGCAGGGTGCCTCTGTCCTGACGGCGTACGTCTTCCGGCGTTACGCCGGCACCGAATACGCGCTCGACATACCCCTTCATCATGGCAGGAGCCGAACCAAACCAGATCGGATAAATCAGGACGAAGACGTCGCATCCCCACAGGATATTTTTTTCCGCGATCACATCTTTTGCCAGCACCAGTGTTGCAAGGGTTGGTCGCTCATTCGAATACAGTACTGGATCGAAATGCATGGCATACAGATCGCGCAGCACAGTTTCCTGTCCGGCCGCGTGAACCTCTTCGCAATAGCAGTCGGCGATCGCACGGTTAAAGCTGTGTGGATCGGGAGTACACAGGATGACAGCATGCCGCCCGGTTTGCGTTGCGGCCTTGTCCTGTATGCGCATCGTATTGCCCGATCATTTGCGAAGCAGCGGAGGACGGCGGGAGCCGGTAGGATACTCGCCGGACTACTGCTCCTATCCCGCTAAGCAAAACCCGGAATATACGCTATAGGCATTAGGACGCATCCTCGGAAACTACGTAATTCCCAGCATATAATGGTGAAAAATCCGTGCAAATTAGGCTCCCGGACCGGCGTTCTTGCCTGCTCTGCGTAGTTTCCGAGTCTGTCACCCAGAGGATAGACTAGGCAAGCATGCCGAACGAACTCGTTTATGGAGCTACATCATGTCGCATGACGATAAACTGCAAAAGGCTGTACTTGCCGAACTGAAGTGGGAGCCGAGCATTACCGCCGCACATATCGGTGTAACTGCGGACAACGGCACGGTCACCCTGACCGGACATGTCGAGAGCTACGGACAGAAGCATGCGGCCGAAATGGCAACAGGGCGCGTCAAGGGCGTGAAGGCTGTGGCAGAGGAAATCGAGGTCCGGCTCCCATTTTTGATAACCCGCGATGATGCCGACATTGCAAAGGCCGCGGTGGATCGGCTTGCCTGGGACACTCGAACCCCGCGCGACGTCGTGAAGGTAAAAGTAGAAAAGGGTTGGCTGACGCTCACCGGCGAAGTCGACTGGCACTATCAAAAAGAGGCGGCCGAACGCGAGCTCCGCAACCTCATGGGCGTGGCAGGGATCTCCAACCAGATCACGATCAAGTCCCACGTCGATACCGGCCGACTTAGTGACAAAATTCAGCATGCGCTTCACCGCTCGTGGTTTTTCGACGAGGAAAACGTGCATGTCCGGGCGCAGGGTGGCCGCGTGACGCTTACCGGAACCGTCGGATCTTTGGCCGAGCGGAAAACCGCTGCATCGACGGCGTGGGCGGCTCCTGGTGCCACATCCGTCGAGAATGATCTGATCGTCGCCTGATCAGCACAGACTATCCCGCCCGGCCCGTTGCTAAGGCGGGATAGTTGCGGATGAGAAGGCCCGGAAACGGTCGTGCCGGATGTAGCGTGTTCAAATCAAATGTTGAGCTTTGAGCGAGCAGGCAGCGCCAAGACCAAGTGCACGAAACCGCTGCGCGCAGTGGCATTCGCAGTCACTTAGCGCATTTGCGCTGGGGTTTCGCGCTGCGGCAACGGAGGCAGACGGTGGGGTCCTTTAACATGGAGAGCGTTGTCACGGTGATATGCCGCGCCGACACCCAGCGCTTCACCGCGCCAGCTGATGCTCGCCGGCTCGGCGATGCGCCGAATGTCGGCGCGGCCCTAAAACGTACACGTCTTCTCGAGGACCGCCGCCACCGCGCGCTCGCAGGGTGCCATTGGCGTCACGATCCACGGATCGCAGCGACCTGTCCAACGACATTGCGCGCGATTATCTGCGGCCTTCGCGGGGACGTTAAACATGGGCATCTTGAACGCTGCCTGCTCAAGATTGGAAGGTGAGCATTCGTGCCACGCGCCACACGCACCCGAACAAAGCCCACGCCTGTAGGTCCTGGCGCTCGGCTACCTTTACGATCGTGCCGTACTGTCGAAACATTCAAACGGGGCGGAGGCGCCCTTGGGCTCAATAAATGAGGTCTGGCGTCGCACCGGTAGGTCACTCGTCGCGATCTAGCGGCTTGGCGAAGCCGACGCCATCCACGCGATCGTCCGCGACCAGCGATCGGGTTCATGGCGCGCGGGTGGGCTAAACTCCCGAAATTTCATGCTAAATTGCAGTTGCGATTTACCAACGCCAACCGATCAGTTCAGGCTGAACGAACGTCCGCTTCCGGCCTTCCCGATAGCGGCAATTTCGCCGTCCACAAAAGTTCCGACATGCCAGTTCGCCGCCGAACATTTGGAGGCGGCGCAGACGGTCGTCCATTCGGCGTGTTCCGGTCTCGTGGTTTGATCAGGGCGAACGGCGGCTACTGTCGGAACCAGACATTTGCCGGAGTGAACGCGGACGGCCAATTTTGGTCGAAAGCGGACTACTAAACGGTGGGCATATGAATGACATCGTCCATTTGACCGCCAAACGACGTAACAGCCCCGTCAGCGTTGCTGGTAAGCGCGTCTTACACACCAACGAGGCTGATGATGGTATCATGCTGCGGTACGCAGTCGCTCCGGCAACGGTAGTTCGACGCTGCTGGTGCTCTGTCCGTCTAGGATATCGGCAAAGCGCTGATAGGCGCGAAGACAGCCATCCTGCATCGCCTTTTCGCCGCGCGCCGGGGCGCGTGAATGGCGGCGCAGCTTCAGGTCGGTGTCGAGCCGGTATGCGCCCCAACCTTCGCCATCAGGGATGATCCAGCAACGGCCGCCGCTCTGCGGCAGCCAGAGCCAGCAGTGCTCGGCAACGAGGGAGCGGTCGCCGTCGAGGAAAATCAGCGCGACGTTGGGAACGCCATTACAATCCTGCGAAAAGAATATGTGAATGATGTTCCGGCGCGAATTTTGAACCCAATTGGTCCAGTGGAGCAGATTGAGAGGGTGGATCGGTGGGCCAACAATAATCGTAAGATTGTCATCAAGATCGGCTTGCCGGCCGAACGAGCCGGTCAATAGATGGCCGGTAGCGATAATGAGGTTGGCGGCCACCTGCTGAGGCGTATGTTCGATCATATTCAATTCCTTTGATTGTGATCGGCGCAGGCAGAGCCACGCGCCGATCTTCTTGTTTTCCGCCCTCCAATAGGCGCTTTATCTCTGTCAGTTTTGGTCTGGCTCAGGGCGCGAGCAGTTCTTGCTTATGGGTTTCTGTCGCGATGACGTCGTGAAGCACGCGGTCGCCAAAGTGTCCCCAGTCGGCGGCGTAAGACCGGTGGGTGCAGTGCTCGGCGACGAAGCCGGTCAGCCGCCGCGTCGCCTCCAGCACGGAAGTGGTGCCGCCGGTCAGATGGCGCCAGCGCATCAACAGCGCCGCTGTGGTCAGTACGTCGCCCTCGCAAACCGAGCGGACCGCCGACCATTTGCCGTGCTGCATCAGTTGGGAAACAAGATCCGGCCGGGAGGTCAGTTTCGCTGGAATGCCCAGCCGGGCGGCGACTTCGGCGAGATGGGCTGGTGCGGCCCCGCCGCACATCTCGGTGCAAAGATCGACGTGCCCGGAAACATCACGCCGCCATGGCGACAGCAGGCCGGCTAGGCTTGCCGGCAACCGCAGCCCGGCATCTATCGCCCCGATCAGGATCTGCGGCAGGTCGGAATGGAACCCGCCCCATGTCACTAGCTGGGCACGGCCGAGCTGTTCCATATCGGCGAAGAAGGCTTTCAGGATAGCGGCTTCATCCATTTCCGGCAGACCGCGCGTTTCCAGCCGAACCGGGCGCAGGCCGTCCGCAGCCTCGGTCATTACCAGCCAGCTCAGTGTCGTGATCCGGTGGCAGGGCCAGCGCGGCGTCACGCGCGGGTCGGTACGCAGTTCGCGGGGAGAAAGATGCGCGGCATCGGCGGGCAGGAAGCGTTCGGCCGCCTGGTAACGCGCGTGCGCTTCATGGTCATAGGCGAGTTCGGCATCAAGAATGACGACGAAGCGGGGCGTGTTGCTCTTCCAGAGCGAGGTCAGGTCGTGGTGCATAGTGGTTCTCCGGCGGGCTGTCGCGCCCGCGTGTCGAGGAAAGGAAAGGTCAGCGGGTGGCGGGCCGATGGATGCGCCAGCGGTCGAGGGTGCGAAGCGCGGCTTGTGCAGGGTGAATGGCGTCATCGAAATCGCCGAACAATCTCGCCCAGCACTGCCACCCGGCCACCGCCTCGTTGATCAGTTCCACGGCGGTGGTTGCCGGCTCCGGCAGCAGGACGGTCGGCATGGCCGCGTCGCATTCGGTGACGGATGTGCCCGGGCCGCAGATGCACGGCATATGAGGCGCACGCGCCTGACGGACATGCCATGTGTGCCCGCGCGGCATGTCGCGCCACCGCCCGGCCGTGTCGCCAGCGGCGGAACGGATGCGTGGATGCTGCGTCAGATCCGCGAGCGCCTGTAGTCGGCGAGGAACGCTGCCCCAATTATCCCAACTGATAATAACGCCGTCCGCAGGAATGCGCTGCTCGAGCCAGTTGATCAGGTCGTTGACGGTGTCGTCCTCGCCAAGACAGCGAGCGTCGCCGACAAAGCGGTAGTCGTCATTATCCGGGGTAACCGTGAGCATGCCGACCCCGCATAGGATGCGAGCATCTGGCCGGTGTCCGGCAGCGGGACAGGCGCCGATGGTACGCACAGCAAGTGCGATCGATGAGGGCGCGAAACCTCGCGCCTCGATCGACAGGTCGATGAGAGACATAGTGTTTTCCTTAGGAATTGGCTGCAGTGCGGCCGGGTTGGATCAATCGGCAGCTTGCAGCAGGTCCGCGATATGGAGCTGGACGGCAGGGTGATCGGCTCCGACCAACCACCTGGCGGAATAGGGGCGGAGGGCCGTTGCGATGCCCTGGCCGAAGGGGATCACTTGGGTGAGGCGGCGAATGATTTGCCGGACCGCGGTGATCGTGTCGGCATTTAGTTGCCGATTGGTACTGAGACGATGGCCGCCGTCGAGGCGAGCCACGCTCGCCAAGGCGATGATAGGTATAGGACGCATGTGTGCTGTGCTCCAGGCGCGCACCCTCAGCCGAAACCGCGCGAAGCGGTTGGGGTGAGGATCACGGATGGTGGGGAAGGGCCGGCAGCGCCGGTCGACGGTGAAGATCCCGATCAAGGGCAGAGCCGGCGGGTGCCAACTCTCATTTTCCTCTCTTCAGAACCTTCGCTTCGCCTTCCCTCTAGTTCAGCGCTACCGGCGCTCTTTTCGATGCTGCCGATACGGTAATCGCTCAAATTTGGCGCGCACCGGAACCTCGCATCGCCGCCTTGCTCTGCGCGATTATCCATTTCGTCAGTGATTGAAGACGATGCGGGCCGTGCTAACAAGCAGATGTGGATACTGAGCAGGGCGGCAATTTCGGTTTTTTGGCGGCCCGCGATGGCCAGTTGGCGCGGCTGGGCGCACTGGCGGAGAGCTATTTCCGTTCCGATCCGCCGGCCGCATTGCTCAAACTGCGACTGTTCGGCGAGGCGCTGTCGAAACAGGTTCTAGCGCGCCATGGCCTGTCGTCTTCGTCGTCGGCGACCTTCGACGAGGTGCTGCGCGAGGGAAAGGCTCGCAATATATTCCCGCAGCAGGTTGCGGACCTGCTGTTCCAGATCAGGCGCTGGGGCAATGCCGCTGCCCATGAGGACCGCGGGTCCGCAAGCGATGCCCTGAACGCGCTGAAGTTCGCGAGCGCGATCGGTGTCTGGTACCATCGCACCTATCGGAATGCGGCGTCTTTCGATCCCGGTCCGTTCGTGCCTCCGATTGCGCCAGCAGACGCCGATGCCGCGTTGCGCGAACAACTTGCCAGATTACGCAACGCGGTTGCCGACAGCCATGACGCGGAGGCGCAGGCCCGGTTGCGCGCGCAGGATGCCGAGGCGGAACGGGAACGACTGGCGGCATCGATCGACGAGCAGCAGCGGCAGCGCGCGTTCTGGGAAAACTATGCGGCAGAGACCGAAGCTGCGCTGGCCAAGGCCCGTGAAGAACTGGCCGCGATCCGAGCCGAGGCACAGGCGGCGCCGACCCAAGACATGCAACTGCTGTCCGCGGCGGCATCGCGCGCGGCAGAGAAGGTGGAGCTGGACGAGGACGCCACCCGCGTTCTCATCGACGCGAAACTGCGCGCTGCCGGCTGGACCGTCGACAGCGAGACGCTGACCCACGCCGCCGGTGCCCGGCCTGCTTATGGCGAGGCGATGGCGATCGCCGAATGGCCGACGAAGAAGGGGCGGGTCGACTATGCGCTGTTCATCGACGGCCGTTGCATCGGTGTCGTTGAGGCGAAGAAAAAGAAGACCGACGTCCCCGCCATGTTGGGACAGGCGCGGCGTTATGCCCAGGATATCGCGCTGACGCCCGACGAATTGCCGGGCGGCGGTCCGTGGTTGGACGGCGAACACCGCTATCGCGTCCCGTTCCTGTTTGCGACCAACGGGCGCGCTTATGTGAAGCAACTGGCGACGAAATCGGGCATCTGGTTCTGGGATGCACGCACGCCGGGCGCGGTCCCGCGTGCGCTCCCGGAATGGTTCAGTCCGCGCGATCTGGAGGAGCGGCTGGCACAGGCGATCGTCCCGGCCGGTGCGCATGTCGCCGATCAGGAACTGGGGGTCGCCGGCCTGCGCCCGTATCAGCGCGACGCGATCGCCGCGGTCGAGGACGCGATCCGTGCCGGTCGGCGCGACATGCTGGTCGCGATGGCCACGGGCACGGGCAAGACGCGCCTCGCCATCGCGCTGATGTACGAGCTGCTGCGCGCCAATCGCTTCCGCCGCATCCTGTTCCTGGTCGATCGCAGCGCGCTGGGTCGCCAGACGCTTGACGCCATGAGCGTGACCGACACCAGCGGCTTCCTGAAATTTGACCAGGTGTTCGGCGTTGCCGATCTAGAGAAGAAGCTGCCAGAAGCCGTCGACCGGGTGCAGGTCGCGACCGTGCAGGCGATGATCCGCCGCCTGTTCGACGATCCCGATGCAGCGCGCCCGACGCCTGGCACCTATGACCTCATCATCGTCGACGAGGCCCATCGCGGCTACACGCTGGACGCCGAGCTGCGCGAAGAGGATCTCGGCTTCCGCAATCTCGACGATTATCTGTCCGCCTATCGCCGAGTGCTCGACTATTTCGACGCGGCGACGGTGGCGTTGACCGCGACGCCCGCGCTGCACACGACGCAGATCTTCGGCCTGCCGGTCTATCGCTATGGCTATCGGCAGGCGGTGATCGACGGATGGCTGATCGACCATCGTCCGCCGCGCCGGATCACCACCGCGCTCAGCCAGACCGGGATCCGCTTCGACGCGGGCGACGAGGTAGAGATCGTCGACCGCCAGACTGGCGAGATCGAGCTGATGACGCTGCCCGACCAAGTCGATTTCGAGGTCGCGGCGTTCAATCGCAAGGTGTTAACCCAGGCGTTCAACCGTGCAGTGGCGCAGGCGGTGGCGCAGGAATGCCCGCCCGACCAGCCGGGCAAGACGCTGATCTTCGCGGTCAGCAACGACCATGCCGACATCTTGGTCGACGAACTCGCGAAGGCGCTGACCGAGGAATACGGCGCACTGCCCGGCGGACTGGTCGAGAAGATCACGGGTACCGTCGATCGCCCGCTGGAGCGGATCAGGGCGTTTAAGAACGACCCGCGCCCCAAATATGTCGTCACGGTCGATCTGCTGACCACCGGCATCGACGTGCCCGCGATCACCAACTTGGTTTTCGTGCGGCGGGTGAACAGCCGTATTCTCTACGACCAGATGATCGGCCGTGCGACGCGGCGCTGCGATGAGATCGGCAAGACCCATTTTCGCATCTTCGACGCGGTCGACCTCTACGCGCATCTTCAGGACGTGACCGATATGCGGCCGGTGGTGGTCGATCCGGCGCTAAGCTTCGCCACGCTGCTGGGCGACCTGGCGCGCGCCACCGAAGAGGAAGATCGCGCCTTCGTCCGCGACCAGATAGTGGTGAAGCTGCGCCAGCGGCTGCCCCGGCTTGCTCCAACGGCGCGGGAGCGGATCGAGCAACTGCTTGGCGCACCCGATGCGTTGCCCGATCGCCTGCGCGACGCCACGCCCGCCGAGGCATTGGCGCTGTTTGAGCGGCATCCATCACTGGTCGACATCCTAGACCAGGGACCGCGCGAGCGAACCGATCCCGGCGTCTTCATTTCGGCCCATGACGACGAACTGATCGGCGTCGACGACGTCTTCCCCGATCACGCGAGCCCGGCCGACTATATCGAGAGTTTCGAGGCCTATGTCCGAAGCCAGATGAACGTCGTGCCCGCGCTGATCGCCGCGACGCAGCGCCCGCGCGACCTGACCCGCGCCGAGCTGAAGGAAATTTCCGTCCTGCTCGACACGCACGGCTTTTCCGAAACGCATCTGCGCGCCGCCTATGGCCGCGTCCGCAATGCCGACATCGCCGCGCACATCATCGGTTTCGTGCGGCAGGCGGCGCTCGGCGATCCGCTGGTCCCCTATGCCACGCGCGTCGAGAGCGGGGTCGAGCGCATCTTGGCGAGCCGAGACTGGACGCCGATCCAGCGCCGCTGGCTGCAACGCATCGGCCGCGCGCTGAAGGAACAGCCGGTCGGCGATCCCGCGATCCTGTCCGATCCGCTGTTCGCCCAGAATGGCGGGTTCGACGCGATCGATCGCGAGTTCGACCACCACCTGCGCGATGTGCTGATGGACCTGAACGTCGCCATCTGGGATAGCCGCGATACCGACCAGGCGGCCTGATCCGCCCCAATTGACGACAAAGGACGACGCCCCGTGAACCCCTCCGCCGAACTGGTGAACAAGCTGTGGCGGCTCTGCGCCATGCTCCGCAAGGACGGCATCACCTATCAGCAGTACGTCACCGAGCTGACCTATCTGCTGTTCCTGAAGATGGCGTCGGAGCAAAAGGACGAGAGCCGCATTCCCGAGGCCTATCGCTGGTCTCGGCTGAAGGCGGCGAACGAGGCGGAACTGCTGACCGTCTACAAGCGCGCGCTGATCGACCTGGGCGATCCCGCCAAGGTCCCCGACCGTTCGGTCGTCGCCATCTTCCAGAACGCCTCGACCATCGTGCGCGAGCCGGCCAATCTGCGCCGCCTGATCGACGCGATCGACGGGCTGCACTGGTTTTCCGCCGAGCGTGACGCGTTCGGCGACGCCTATGAAGGCCTGCTGCAGAAAATGGCGGAGGAGACCAAGCGCGGGGCAGGGCAGTATTTCACCCCGCGCGTCTTGATCGACGTGATGGTCGCGCTGATGCAGCCGCAGCCGGGCGAGGTGATTCAGGACCCGGCGGCGGGCACGGGCGGCTTCCTGATCGCCGCCGACCGCCATATGCGCGAAGGCACCGACGACTATTTCGAGCTGTCGCCCAAGCAACAGGCGTTCCAGCTGCGCGAAGCGTTTCGCGGCATCGAGAACGTCCCCGACACCTTCCGCCTGCTGCTGATGAACCTGCACCTCCACAAGATCGACCCGACCGATCTGGTGCTGGGCGACACGCTGTCGCCGCGCGGCAGCGAGGCGGCGTTCAAACGCGCCGACCTGATTCTGAGCAACCCGCCTTTCGGCCCGGCGGGCGGGCCGCCGACGCGTGACGACCTGACCATCACCGACCGCGTCTCCTCCTACCAGTTGCCGTTCGTCGAGCACATTATCCGCGCGCTCGCTCCCGGCGGCCGCGCGGCGGTGGTGGTGCCTGATAACGTCCTGTTCGACGATGGGCGCGGCAAGGCGCTCCGGCGGATGCTGATGCACCGCTGCGACCTGCACACCATCCTGCGGCTGCCGACCGGCATCTTCTATGCGCAGGGGGTCAAGACCAACGTCCTGTTCTTCACCCGATCGACCGAAGCCGATCCGGCCGAGGACGCGACCCAGGCGGTGTGGATCTACGACATGCGCGCGGGCGCGCCCGCCTATGGCAAGACCAACCCGCTAAAGCGCGCCGACTTCGCAGGCTTCGTGGCGGCGTTCGGCGACGATCCGCATGGCCGCGCGGCGCGCACCGACGAAGGCGAAACCGGCCGCTTCCGCCGCTTCGACCGCGCCGCGCTGGAGGCGCGGGGCGACAATCTCGACATCAGCTGGCTCAAGGACACCAGCGCCGACGCCGAAGACGGCCTCGACACGCCCGAGGACATCGCCGCGGCGATCGAGGGTCATCTGCTGGCCGCGCTGGAGGAAATCGGCGCGCTGGTGGCAGAATTGGGGAGCGAGACTGAAGAGCCGGTAATCGTGGAGGCGGCGGAATGACGTTGCCGACGGGGTGGATTGAGACGACCGTTGGCGACGTCTCCGCGACGAAGCTCGGCAAGATGCTCGACGCGAACAAGAATAAGGGTGAGCCCGTCGCCTATCTTCGCAACGTCAATGTGCGGTGGGGTGCCTTCGATCTCTCGGATTTACTCGAGATGCGAGTCACGGCTGAGGAGCGTGACGAATTGGCGGTTCGCGATGGCGACCTGTTCGTGTGTGAGGGGGGCGAGCCGGGACGGTGTGCTGTTTGGCGTGGGGGCGAGCGGGATCTGGTTTTCCAAAAGGCGATTCATCGCGTCCGGCCGCTTGACGCAGTGAACGCCGAATACATCGCCGCGCTTTTCACCCATCTTGCTGCAAGAGATGGACTTTCCCACCTCTTCACGGGGACTACGATCAAGCATCTGCCGCAGGTGGCCCTGCAACGAGTACCTTTTCCGCTGCCCCCCGCAGCCGAACAACGGCGTATCGTCGCGAAAGTCGACGGTCTGGCTGTCCGTCTTGCAAGGGCACGGGATGATCTTGATCGCATCCCGATGCTAGCTCAAAGCCTGCGGCAAAATGCGTTGAGCCTTGCCCAGTTCGGTTCATTATCTGGGTCTTGGCGGGAAGCACAGCTTGCTACGTCAAGCGCTGCCGACGCTCTTGATGCGGTGAGGGATCTTAGGACAAAGAGACCTAAACCTGTCCGGCGGGTCGTTAGCATTTCCCTCAATTTTGCGTTGCCAAAGACATGGGCGCAAGTCTCTCCGGACGAAATAGCTGCCGACGCGCCCCATTCGATCGGCATTGGTCCGTTCGGGAGCGACTTGGTCAAGGCAGACTACCGCGAGTCGGGAACGCGTCTCGTCTTTGTGCGAGATGTAAGGGCGCAACAGTTCGGCGAGTTAGGCGCGAAATATGTTAACGGCGAAAAGGCTGAGAAATTAAAGGCGCATATGGTCGAGAGCGGCGACTTGCTTGTGACCAAAATGGGCGATCCGCCGGGCGATGTGGCGCTTTTCACCGGCGACGCGCGTGCGATCATTACGGCGGACTGCATCAAGCTCCGCGCGCACAGCCAACTCGCAGAACCGGATTATCTCCTATTCTGCCTTCGTTTTCCGTGTGTGCAGGAGCAGATTAGAGCCGCAACTAAAGGTGTGGCCCAACAGAAAATCAGCTTGGATTCCTTCCGCCGAATGGTGCTGCCAATCCCACCCTTGGCTGAACAACGGCAGATTGCGACGGTGCTTCGCGCCACCTTCGCCCGCGCCGACCGCCTCGAAGCCGAAGCCGCCCGCGCCCGCGCGCTGCTCGACCGGCTTGAAGCTGCGATCCTCGCCAAGGCGTTTCGCGGCGAGCTGGTGCCGCAGGACCCGAAGGACGAGCCGGCTAGCGTACTGCTCGACCGCATCCGCGCCGAACGTGCCGCCGCGCCCAAGGCGAAGCGCGGGCGTGCGCGCAAGGCTGTGGGCTGAGCGGGGAGGAGAACATGGCCATTCCCGATTATCAGACGCTGATGCTGCCGGTGCTGCGCCTCGCCGCCACCAGCGTCACGCGCGTGCCCGATGCGGCGGTGGCGATCGCCGATCAGCTCGGGCTGAGCGAGGCGGAGCGCGAGGAGATGCTGCCCAGCGGGCGGCAGCGCGTGCTGCACAACCGCATCCACTGGGCGAAATTCTACATGGCCAAGGCGGGATTGATCGACAGTCCCGAACGCGGCCGCTTCGTCGCCAGCGCAGAAGGAAAGGCGCTGCTCTCGACCCAGCCGGCGACGATCACGGTCGAGACGCTGAAGACCTATCCCGCCTTCGCGCAATTCTATGCCGGGGACCCGCAGGCCTCGCCCGCCGAGGCACAGGTTGCCGAAGCCGCCGCCACCGCGACCGCCACGCCCGAGGAGCAGATCGACGCCGCGCAGGGCGTCCTCCACGCGGCACTGAAGGCCGAACTGCTACAGCGTGTGCTGGCGCAGAGCCCGGCCTTTTTCGAACGCACGATCGTCGATCTGCTGGTGGCGATGGGCTATGGGGGCAGCCATGAGGGTGCCGCGCTCAGCCTCGGCCGCAGTGGCGACGGCGGCGTGGATGGTGTCATCGACGAGGATCGTTTGGGCCTCGACCGCATCTATATCCAGGCGAAGCGCTATGCCCCGCATGTCGGCGTCGGGCGGCCCGACGTGCAGGGCTTCGTCGGCAGCCTGGTCGGCTTCGGTGCGACCAAGGGCGTGTTCGTCACCACCTCCAGCTTCAGCGCCCCCGCGATCGAGTTCGTCCGCCATTTGCCGCAGCGCGTGGTCCTGATCGACGGCGCGCGCCTCGCCGAACTAATGATCGAACACGGCGTCGGCGTTCGCGTGAGCCGCACCATCGTGGTGAAGCGGCTGGACGAAGACTTCTTCGCGGACGAGTGATGGATCAAATATGCGACACATCAGTAGATATGACGCATATTTGATGCTAAATATTGGGAATGGTAGCCCAGTCGCGATATGCCGAAAATGCGCTCAAGTTAATGGCCGATACGCTACGCGCCGCGCGAACAGAGCAGCGCCTATCGCAAGCGGACCTCGCCGGTCGGGCGGGAATATCAAGATCCCTGCTCGTGCGGGTCGAACGCGGGGAACCGGGTTGTGCGATCGGTACCGTGTTCGAACTGGCGGCGATTCTGAAGGTGCCGCTGTTCGGCCTCGACGAAAAGGAAGTGGCGCGCGAGGCTAACCGCGTGGCCGATCGGCTCGCGCTGTTGCCCGCTGCTGTTCACAGCCGCCGGGCTCCCGTGGATGACGATTTCTGATGGCGGATCAGGCGTTCGTCTGGGTCTGGCTGCCCGGACACACCGAGCCGGTCGTGGCGGGCCGTATCTTTCGCGACGGGCAGAGGCTGTCGTTCAACTATGGCCGCAGCTATCTGGCACGCGTGGACGCGATGCCGCTGTACCTGCCGGAACTGCCGCTCGTCCCGGGCGCAATCGTGCCGTTGCCCGGTCTTTCGATACCGAGCAGCTTGCGCGATGCCGCGCCCGATGCCTGGGGACGTCGGGTCATCCTCAACCGTTTGCTGGGGCGGCAGGCGCGGGATGGCGATGTCGATCGCATCGACGAGCTGAGCTATCTGCTCGAGTCCGGGTCCGATCGGATCGGCGCGCTCGATTTTCAGGCCTCGGCAACCGACTATGTTCCGCGCGCTGCGATCGGCGCGACGCTGGAGGAACTGGTCCAGTCGGCGGAGCGGGTCGAGGCCGGCATCCCGCTGACGCCTGAGCTTGACCGTGCGCTGCATCATGGCAGTTCGCTGGGCGGCGCACGGCCCAAGGCGCTGCTGACCGACGGGACGACGAAATATGTCGCCAAATTTCCCGCAGCTGGCGACGTCCATAATGTCGTGAAGGCCGAATATGTCGCGATGCGGCTCGCCGCCAAGGCCGGGCTGAACGTCGCGCCGGTACGGCTGGTGCAGGCGCAGGGCAAGGACGTGCTGCTGGTCGAGCGCTTCGATCGTGTGGCCGTCGGCGAGGGGTGGTCGCGCCGGGCGATGGTGTCGGCGCTGACGCTGCTCGAACTCGACGAGATGATGGCACGCTACGCTAGCTATGAGGTGCTGGCCGAGATCATTCGCCACCGCTTCACCAAACCGCGAGAGACGTTGCGGGAGCTGTTCGGCCGGCTGGTCTTCAATATCCTCTGCGGCAACACTGACGACCATGCGCGCAACCACGCGGCGTTTTGGAGCGGCAGCTCACTGGCGCTGACGCCTGCCTATGACATCTGTCCGCAAGCCCGCGCGGGTGGCGCGGCGGGCCAAGCGATGCTGATCCATGGCGCGCGCCGCGACAGTCAGTTAAGGCTTTGCCTCGACGCAGCTGGTACTTTCCTGCTGACCCGCGAGGCGGCTGACGCCATCATCGACAACCAAATTGCGACCATTATCGATCGCTATGACGCCGTGTGTGACGAAGCTGCCCTTTCCGTTGTCGACCGTGGCCTCCTGCACAAGCGTCAGTTTCTTAACCCGTATGTCCTACAGGACCTCGAAGGGTAGCGGGGCGGCTGTGCCCCGTCCGACGCTGCGAAGCAGCAACTCCCGCGTTAGCGCTGGCATCGCGAGAGCGATGCCAAACTCGGCGCATCAGCGCCGATCCAAGCGGCGCCGAAGGCGACGCCGCATACAATATGGTGAAACGCAGTTGCACCATATTGTAGGTATTGCGCCTAAAAAACCGATAACCCTAATTTCGGCGTTTTTTAGAGAAAGCAGCCTTTTCCTGGCAAAAATCACAGGTCGCGGTCAAAATTTACCCGAAAACCCGAATAACTCTCGATAACGTAACTATATTCCAACACTAGGACACTAAATAACAAACATATCAAAATTTTTAGGCTTAAATTAATGAAACTATGTGTCCTTTTAAGCTGACTTACCGCCACGGGAGAGGCAAAATTAGGGTTATCGGGGAAAATTCTTGCAATAATATTGCGCAAAAGCGAAACCTTAGGGCATAATGCTGCGATCGCCATATCTATTCGGGTTTTCGGTTTTTTTAGTACGGAGGACTTCCTCCCCGGCATCGGCGATGCCGACCTCCGGCACAAATGGTGTTCGGGTAATTTCTGCTTCGGTGGGTTACGGAATCAGATGCGGCGCTGATGGTTTCCGGCTTTACGGCTATCATTTTCATCATGCCCAGGTTCGTCATGCCCCGGCCGCAGGTCCGGTTGCGGCAGACAAATCAACCCTAGTTCTAGCCCGCATATCTACTATGCTGGATATATGGAAACCGATTCGGCTATCGCTGCGCTTGGCGCGCTAGCACAGGGAACGCGTCTCGATGTGTTTCGCCTGCTTGTCCGCCATGAACCAACCGGACTGGCGGCCGGTGAAATAGCCCGTCAGCTCGACGTGCCGCAAAACACCATGTCGGCGCACCTCGGCATTCTCGCCCGCGCGGGATTGGTCCATTCCGAGCGTCATAGCCGGTCGATCATCTACCGCGCCGATCTCGACGGCCTGCGCGCGCTGACACTGTTCCTCGTCAAGGATTGCTGCGGGCAACGCGGAACTGTGCGCGCCGCTCGTTGCCGAACTGACCCCCTGTTGCTGAAAGGACGTCCCGTGGCCGTCGACATCGTCATCTATCACAATCCCGAGTGCGGTACGTCGCGCAACACCCTCGCCATGATCCGCAATGCCGGCATCGAGCCGCATGTGGTCGAATATCTGAAAACCCCTCCGGCCCGCGCGCTGCTGGCAGAACTGATCGACCGCGCCGGCATGACGCCGCGCGAGCTGCTGCGCGAGAAGGGGACGCCCTATGCGGAACTGGGGCTGGGCGACACGTCGCTGTCCGACGACGCGCTGATAGACGCGATGATGGCGCACCCAATCCTCATCAACCGGCCGCTAGTCGTCTCGCCGCTCGGCGTGAAGCTGTGCCGCCCGTCCGAAGCCGTCCTCGATCTGCTGCCGAGTGCCCAGCTCGCCGCGTTCGCCAAGGAAGACGGCGAACAGGTGGTTGATGCTTCGGGCCAGCGCGTCGCCTGATGCTCCTTGCCGTCCTGATCTTCGTCGCGACGATCGCGCTCGTCATTTGGCAACCCAGGGGCCTCGGCATCGGATGGAGCGCGATGGGCGGGGCGGTGGTGGCGCTGCTCGCGGGCGTGGTCACGCTGTCCGACGTGCCGGTGGTATGGGGCATCGTCTGGAACGCGACCGGCGCGTTCGTCGCGATCATCGTCATCAGCCTGCTGCTCGATGAAGCCGGATTTTTCGAATGGGCGGCGCTCCATGTCGCGCGCTGGGGCGGGGGGCATGGTCGCCGGCTGTTCGTCCTGATCGTGCTGCTCGGCGCGGCGGTGTCCGCGCTGTTCGCCAATGACGGCGCGGCGCTGATCCTGACGCCGATCGTCATCGCCATGCTGCGGGCGCTGGGGTTCGAGGACAAGGCGACGCTGGCGTTCGTCATGGCGGCAGGGTTCATCGCCGACACCGCCAGCCTGCCGCTGGTCGTCTCGAACCTCGTCAACATCGTGTCGGCCGATTTCTTCAAGATCGGCTTCGGCGAATACGCGGCCGTGATGGTGCCGGTCGATGTGGTGTCGATCGCCGCGACGTTGGGCGCGCTGCTGCTGTTTTTCCGACGCGACATTCCAACCGACTATGACGTGGCTGCATTGCGGACACCCGCCGACGCCATCCGCGACCGCGCGACCTTCCGCGCCGGATGGATCGTCCTGGCCGTCCTGCTCGCGGGCTTCTTCCTGCTCGAACCGCTCGGCGTGCCGGTCAGCGCCGTCGCCGCTGCCGGCGCGATCCTGCTGCTGGCGGTCGCGGGGCGAGGCCATGTCATCCAGACCGGCAAGGTGCTGCGCGGCGCGCCATGGCAGGTCGTCCTATTCTCGCTCGGCATGTACCTGGTCGTCTACGGCCTGCGGGACGCCGGCCTGACCGATCATCTGGCGGCGCTGCTCGATCGCACCGCGCAAGGTGGCGTGTGGGGCGCGGCACTGGGTACGGGCGTCATCGCGGCGGTTCTGTCGTCGGTGATGAACAACATGCCGACCGTGCTGGTGGGGGCGCTGTCGATCGATGCCGCGCACGCGACAGGGGCGGTCAAGGAAGCAATGATGTACGCCAATGTGATCGGTTGCGACCTCGGACCCAAACTGACGCCGATCGGCTCGCTCGCGACCCTGCTGTGGCTCCACGTCCTCGGGCAAAAAGGCGTGCGCATTGGATGGGGCTATTATTTCCGGGTCGGGGTCACGCTGACCGTGCCTGTCCTGCTCATCACGCTGGCGGCGCTCGCGCTGCGAATTGGGATTGCCTGATGCCTGTCCGCGACCTTGCCGACCCCGACCATATGCCCGCGCTCGACCGGCGCTATGCACGCGATCGGCCCGCCCTCGGGCTGGGGGCTGGCGATCCGCCGCCGCGCATCCTGCTGCTCTACGGATCGCTGCGCGAGCGATCCTATTCGCGCCTGTGTATCGAGGAAGCAGCACGGCTGCTCCGTTTCTTCGGCTGCGAAACGCGTATCTTCGATCCATCGACGCTGCCGCTACCCGACCAGCATGCGGGCGACGATCACCCGGCCGTCCACGAACTGCGCGGACTATCGATGTGGTCAGAGGGGCAGGTGTGGTGCAGCCCCGAGCGCCACGGCCAAATCACTGGCATCATGAAGCTTCAGATCGATCACCTACCGCTCAGCATGGGCGGGATGCGCCCGACGCAGGGTCGTACGCTGGCGGTCATGCAGGTGTCAGCGGGATCGCAGTCGTTCAACAGCGTCAACACACTTCGCGTGCTGGGCCGCTGGATGCGGATGGTAACGATCCCTAACCAGTCGTCGGTCGCCAAGGCGTTCGCCGAGTTCGATGATGCCGGCCGCATGAAGCCGTCGAGCTATTACGACCGGATCGTCGACGTGATGGAGGAACTGGTGCGCTTCACCGTCCTGCTGCGCCCGCATACCGCCCAGCTGGTCGATCGCTATTCGGAGCGAAAGGAAGCCGGCACGGCGATCGACACCGCCACCGACCCGTCGAGTATCGCCACGAAACCTTGATGCGGGCGGCTGCGACCGGAACGGAACGAACCTTCCCTGCGCTGGACGGAGCAGCGGCTGCGTCGAAGGCGTTTTGAGCAGATTTTCGCTTTCTCGTCAGTTGGTTACAAGACCCAAAAAGGGAAGCCCTGTTGACGATCCGATTGTTGTTTCGCTGCGCCAGTGCAGTTTCTGTCCTGGCGGTTCTGCCCGCCTGCGTTCCGGCCGGTCGACCTGCCGTCCCGCTGCCTCGTGTCCCGGTTGCCGTTCGTGCTCCCGCATCCGTCATTCCCGAAGCGCCGTTGGTCGTCGCCCGACCGCAGCCATCGGCGGACCTGCTGAACGCCGTGCAAGCACTAGGCGCAGGTTTCGAAGGCCAAGTGGGCATCAGCGTGCGCGATATCGACGAAAACTGGGTCGTCGACTGGCAGGGCGACATCCCGCGTCCGCAGCAGAGCGTCAGCAAGCTATGGGTCGCCATCGGGGTCATGGATACGATCGACCGCAAACGCATGTCGCTTGTTGATCCGGTGACCGTCACCCGCGCCGATCTGACCGTGTTCCACCAACCGATCCGGACGGTGGTGGGCAAGGCCGGCTACAGGACCACGGTCGGCGATCTGTTGCGCGGGGCCATGACGCGCAGCGACAACACGGCCAACGACGTCCTCCTGTGGCGGATTGGCGGTCCCGCAGCCGTCAATCGGATGTTGAAGGACAAGCGTGTTGCCGGCGTTCGCTTCGGTCCCGGCGAACGGCAGTTGCAGGCGCGTACCGCCGGGCTGGCGTGGCGTCCCGAATGGGCTGGTGGCTGGGGGTTCCTGCAGGCGCGCGCCGCCTTGACCTATGCGGCGCGGGACAAGGCGCTGCGCCGCTATCTCGAAGCGCCGCTGGACGGCGCATCGGCCAATGGCGTGACGCTTGGACTATCGTTGCTGGCGCAGGGCCGGCTGCTGAGCGACCGGTCGACCACATCGCTGCTGACGCTGATGCGAGCGAGCAAGACCGGTCCGCTACGCCTGAAGTCCGGCCTTCGCCCCGGTTGGACGCTCGCACACAAGACCGGGACCGGGCAGGATCTCGGCAAATTGTCTACCGGCTATAACGACGTCGGTCTGCTCGTGGCGCCGGACGGGCATCGTTATGCGCTTGCCGTGATGATCGCGAGCACGCGCCAGCCCATTCCGGCGCGGATGCGTCTGATGGGCGATGTCACGCGGGCGGTGATCGCCGCGGCCAGTCGGTAACCCGCTTTGCCCTATCGATCGGGCAGGCTAGCCCGATCGGCGCTCCAGGTGGCCAGCGTCTTGCCGGTTTGCGGGTTGTCGATCGCTACATCGTCCAGCGTCACCGCGATGACGCAGATCGGGCGCTGCTCGGGGCCGGCGGGTTGTCGACAGGCCACGGGCGATCGATCCGCCGTTCCGCCGATCCTGCCGCGCAGGCGAAGTTGCAGACCCTGATCCGCGGGCACCTCGTCCGGGTCCGCGCGCACTACGGTCTCGTAGGGCTTTCCATCGCGCAGCCCTTGCCCGGCACCATCGGCAAATTGGGCGACCGCCAATGTCTGTCCTGGCAGGGTGACCGCATCGGCGCCGGTGGGCGCGGCGCTGTCCTGCGCCGCCGGGCAGGTTTCGCTCGCCGTCCACGGGCGTGGAATCCAGAACCCTTCCGCGATCGTGCCGATCACCGATCCATCCTCCGACGCGCCTAGATCCGCGCCGTTCCAGACGACTGGCGCGACATGGACCCGCAGCGCCTTTGCCTCGGCATCGTAGCGCCAGCGCATCGGGCTGTCGCTGTCCGCATCGGAAGGCCCGCGACATCCGAAGGGAAGCCGCAATTCGAACCGCTGCCCTGCCAGATCGGCCGCCGCTTTCGGCAGCGGGCGGCCCGATGCAAGCGCATCCGATGCTTGCGATGCCAGTGCGATCAGGTCGGCACGGGTTTTGACGATATCGCGTGGGTCGGGCAGCGAGGGCGCCGGTTGGACAACCGCAGGTGCCGTCGCGACCGGTGCAGCGGCGGGCGGCGCGACCTCGCGCGGGGATGTGCCCCGCCCGATCAGGAACCCGGTTCCGCCGACCGCGAAGGCAATCGCCAGGCCGCCTGCCAGCGCAAGCCGGCTGTTCCGCAAGGTTGGCTCGTTCATACACCACCGATAGCAAAGCCCGCCAAATTGGCATACCCAAGGCCATGACATCCGACGATGTAATCCCGGACGTGCTGCCCGATCACGGCATTTCCTCTGCCCGGGCGATACCCGCGTGACCTTCGATCAGGTGCTGACGCTCTTGGTGCTGGTGCTGGTCGTCGCGGCGCTGATCTGGGACAAGGTACGCTCGGACGTCGTGGCGCTGAGCGGTGCGGCCGTCTTGCTGATTGCCGGCGTCGTGCGGCCGATCGACGTGCAGAGCGCCTTCGCCAGCCCGGCGATCATCGCGCTCGCCTCGCTGTTCGTCATCGCCTATGCCCTCGAACTGTCCGGCCTGCTCGACCGCGCGATCGAGGCGGCGGTCAGGATGTGCAAGCGGCTGGGGTCGGCCGGCATCTGGTTGATGCTGGGTGCGATCGGAGTCGCGTCCTGTTTCCTCAACAGCACGCCGATCGTCGTGCTGGGCGCGCCGGTCGTGCGCGATGTCGCGACCGCCCTGAAACTGCCGCCCAAACGTTATCTGATGCCGCTGTCGTACATTACGGTGCTGACTGGCTGCTGCACCCTGATCGGAACGTCGACAAACCTGCTGGTCGACGACATGGCGCGCAATGCCGGGCAACCGCGCTTCGGCATCTTCGAGATCACCCCCGTGGGTCTGCCGATCGCGCTGGCGGGCGCGATCTACCTGTTCCTGTTCAGTGGCAAGCTGATGCGCGGCAGCATCGCCGATGACAGCCCGGTTCCCGACCGACGCGACGTCGACGTACCGAACGCCCAGGTCGGCGATCCGACGCTGTTCGCGGAACATCGCGTCTTTCAACCTGCCAAGGCGGCGATCGCGTTCGCCGTCTTCGCCGGCGCGATCGCCGTGGCCGCCGCCGGCATCGCGCCGATTGCCGCATCGACCTTTGCCGGGGCCGTGCTGCTGATCCTGCTGCGCGTCATCACCGCCGACGAGGCTTATGGCGGGTTGCGGCCGCAGATACTGATCCTGATCGCCGGCATGGTCGTCATCGGGCTGGCGATGGAGCAAAGCGGCCTCGCCGCGACGGCGACCGGGGCGCTCGTGGGATCGATGCGGGAGTTCGGACCGCTGACCGCGCTGATCGTGCTGTACGGCGTGACGATGGTGCTGACCGAGTTGTTGTCGAATGCGACCGTGGCCGTTCTGGTCACGCCGATCGCGGTCGCGCTGGCGGAGAGCCTCGGCGTCAGCCCCCGCCCGTTCCTGGTCGCGGTGATGATGGCGGGCAGCGCCGCGTTCGCGACGCCGTTCGGATACCAGACCAACGTCATCGTCTACCAGATGGGCGGCTATCGCTACATGGACTTCGTGAAGGTCGGCCTGCCCCTGAACCTCATCACCTTCGCCGTTGCGATCGTGACGATCCCGGTCTTCTTTCCGTTCTGAACGATGCAGCGGCCCGATCGCCGTTCGACCGCGCCACCTCTGGAATCCTGCCATGCGCATTCTCGTCTATCTCGTCCGCGCCCTTGCCGGATTGCTGATCCTGGTCACCGCGCTCAGCATCGTCGAATCGAATGAATGGTGGATCAGGATCTGGGATTTCCCGCGAGTCCAGATCCTCGTGGCACTGCTGTTCGCCGGAGGGGCGGCACTGTGGCTGGATCGACGGGTTGGGCGCTGGGTCGCACTGTGCTGCGCGGTCGCTGCGGGGTGGCAGCTATATCGCATCTATCCCTATACGCCGCTCGCCCGAACGGAATTGGCGTTCGCGAAAGTCGGTTCCGCCTTACCGGATCGTTGCTTCAGTATACTCTCGCTGAACGTCCTTGAATCAAATCGCGAATATCGCCGGACGGCACAGTTGATCGATCGGGTCCGCCCCGACCTCCTGTTGCTGATGGAAACCGACAAGCGCTGGGCAGCGGCGCTGGCACCGCAACTGGCACGCTATTTAAACCGGCTCGAACGCCCTCTCGGCAACACCTATGGTATGATCCTGGCGACCCGGCTGCCGATGCGCGACGCCAGCATCGAAACGATCGCCGAAAAGAACACGCCGTCAATGCATGCCGAAATGACGGCGGGGGACCCGTTCCGGTTGGTTGCGTTGCATCCCCGGCCAACTTTTGCCAGGACAGGATACCGAAGCACGCGACGCCGAAATAGCGATTTCGGCACGGCGCGCTGCCCGCACCAGACTGCCGGTTCTAGCGATCGGCGATTTCAATGACGTGGCATGGTCGCACACATCACAGCTGTTCAAGCGCGTCGGCGGCTATCTCGATCCGCGCATCGGGCGCGGCACGTTCGCCACCTTTCCGGCACGAACACCGCTGCTTGGTTGGCCGCTCGATCATCTGTTCGTTACGCCGGAATTTGCGGTGCGTGATGTGGCGGTGCTGGAGGATGTCGGCTCCGACCATCTGCCGGTCCATGCCCGCCTGTGCCTGACCGGACGGCCTGCGGACAGCAAGCGCCCCGAATCCGTATCGCGCGAGGACCGCCGCGACGTGAAGGAGGTCTTGCAGGAATATGACGAGGAGCAACGTCGCCCCTGACATGCGCCGTGCGGTGGATCGATCGGCAAGGTCGATATTTCAAGCCGGATGGCGGGCGGGACTTCGAAGAAGCGCCGCATGGAACCAGCTCGCCGACGGGAGCAGGCGTGCGCAAACTGGCCAACATCACATCCTTTGGATTGCTGGCGCTGCTGACGGTAGCCATGCCATCCGCAGCGGTGGCGCAGATCACCGAGGACGGTCTGCTGCACGAAGCGGTCGGCGCGCCCGATAACTGGCACCTGTCGGGCAGCGTCCGTGCCCGGTTCGAGGCGATCGACGGTCAGTTTCGCGAGGACGCGGTCAACCGCGATCAGGTGCTGGCGCTGCGCACGACGCTGTTCGCCGAATATGATGCCGGGCCGGGCCGGTGCGGTTTGGTGCGGAATTCCACGACGCCCGCGCCTATTTCCAGCGGCGCGGATCGTCGGTCGGGACCGATGTTGTGAATGCGCTCGAGTTTTCGCAATATTATGCCCAGGGCGATCTTGGCGAGGCACTGGGTAGCGGTAGTACCAGCTATCTGAAGGCCGGTCGGATGACGATGCAACTGGGGTCCGAACGGCTCGTCGCGCGGCAGGGGTTTCGGACCTCGGCAACGTCGTTCACCGGGCTGCGGCTGACGCGCGAGGGAGACGACGATCGCGCATTCGTCGCTTTCTGGACCATGCCTACCGTCCGGTTGCCGACCGGCACCACCGCGATCCGGCACAACCGGCCGCAATGGGATCGCGAGAATACCGACCTGCAACTGTTCGGCGCCTTCAACCGCCTGCCTCTCGGCGGCGAAATCCGTCTCGAAACCTATGCTTATGGTCTGCTCGAACGCGGCGAAAGCCAGGCGGATCGCAGCGACCGGCGACTGTTCACGCCGGGGGTGCGCCTGTTCGCCCGGGCCGACCAGGGCATGACGTTCGAAGTCGAGGCAATGGCGCAATATGGACGCGCGCGCGACGGCAGTCCGGAAAGTGGAAACCGGTCGTGCCGGTCGAGGCCTATGGTTTCCATGGCGACATTGGCTATCGCTTTACAGGCGGATGGAAACCCGAGCTGACCGCATTCTTCGACTATTATACCGGCAACAGGCGGGAGGATCGGATCGGACGGTTCGACACGCTGTACGGCGCCCGACGGTTCGAATTCGGGCCGACGGAATTGTTCGGCGCGGCGGACCGGTCGAACATGCTCTCCCGGCGTACGGCTGAAGGCTGCCCCGACAGGCGGGCTGTCGGTGATGGGCGATTACCGCCTGCTCCGCCTCGCCAGTGCGGTCGATCGTTTCAGCAACAGCGACGTGCGCGACGCTACCGGGCGCGCCGGGCGCAACGCCGGGCAGCAGATGCAGCTGCAGGTCGAATATGACCTGGTCGCGGATATCCTCGCGCTCGATCTCGGCTATGCGCGGCTGTTCAAGGGGCGGTTTCTGCGCGAAGCGCCTAACGCACCCGACCCGCGCGATGTCAGTTCCGGCTACGCCTCGGTCATGTTCTCCTTCTAGCCGTCGGCACATGGGTGTACGGGCAGGCAGCGTCTTTCCCCTCAGCGCCGATCCGCCGATTGGACACTGGATCGCGGAACCTCAGCCATCGCGGCACTTCACCGGGATACGCAGGTAGGTGACGCCGTTCGCCTCGGCCGGTTCGAAATGGCCCGCGCGGATGTTGACCTGGATCGAGGGCAGCAGGAGCTTCGGCACGGACAGCCCGGCATCGCGCTGCTCCCGCATGGCGACGAAATCTTCCTCGCTTACGCCGTCATGGACGTGAACGCTCGACCGTCGCTGCTCGCCCACGGTTGTCTCCCAGCGATAGTCGTCGCGACCCGGCGCCTTGTAGTCGTGGCACAGGAACAGCCGCGTCGCGTCGGGTAACGCCAGCAGGCGACGGATCGAGCGATAGAGCATCCGCGCATCCCCGCCGGGGAAGTCGGCGCGGGCGGTGCCATAGTCGGGCATGAACAGCGTATCACCGACGAACGCCGCATCGCCGATTCGATAGGCGATATCGGCCGGAGTATGGCCGGGGACGTGCAGCACCTCGACCTCAAGCGCGCCGATCGCGAAGCGATCGCCATCCTCGAACAGCCGGTCGAAGTCCGATCCGTCGGTCTTCAAGTCATCCATCGCGAACACGGGACGGAAGATTTTCTGCACGTCGCGGATATGCGCGCCGATCCCGATCCATGCGCCGCTATGCGTCTTGATGAAGGGAGCGGCCGACAGATGGTCGGCATGGGCGTGCGTCTCCAGCACCATCGCGATCCGCCAGTCCTGCGCGCGGGCGAAGGCGACGATCCGCTCGGCCGAGCGGGTGTCGGCGACGCCGCTCGCCAAGTCGAAGTCGAGCACCGGATCGATTATCGCTGCGATCCGCGTTGCAGGGTCGCCGACGAGGTAGCTGATCGTGTTCGTCGGCTCGTCGAAAAACGCCTCGATGAAAGGTTGGGTCATGATGTCCTCCGTTAGGGCTTGCTAATATATTAGATGATGCTACATAAGCAATACCTAATGGAGTGGCAATGATGCTCAAGCCAATGGACTTGGCGACATTCGAGGCGAAGGCCGGACAGGTGGCCGACATGCTGAAGGCGATCGGCAATGCGCGTCGACTGATGCTGCTGTGCAAGCTGGTCGAGCATGGCGAGGTGACGGTCGGCGATCTGGCGCGTGATGTCGGCCTGTCGCAATCGGCCTGCTCGCAGCACCTAGCAAAGATGCGCGACGAAGGCCTCGTCACCTACCGGCGGGAGAGCCAGACGCTCTGGTACGCCATTGCGGACGCCCGCGTCGAAACGCTGCTCGCCACCCTTTATCAGCTCTATTGCAAGGATTGATGCGATGACGCTTGCGACCCTTTCCCCCGCCGACACCCGCGCCGCGATCGATGCCGGTGCGCGCCTGATCGACATTCGCGGGGGCGATGAACATGCGCGCGAGCGCATCCCCGGCGCGATCAACGTGCCGCTCGACCGGATCGGCGATCTGCCGCGTGACGGCCGCCCGGTCGTCTTCCACTGCAAGTCGGGGATGCGTACCGCCGCCAATGCCGCGCAGCTTGGCGCAGCAGCGGGTGGCGCACCCGCTTACATCCTTGGGGGCGGCATCGATGCGTGGCGGCAGACAGGACAACCAACCGTCGCCGATCGATCGCAACCGCTGGCAATCATGCGGCAGGTCCAGATTACTGCCGGTGCGCTGGTGCTGACCGGCGTGCTGCTTGGCACGTTCGTGGCGCCCGGCTTCTTTTGGCTGCCGGCGTTCGTGGGGGCGGGGCTGATGTTCGCCGGCGTGACGGGGTGGTGCGGCATGGCCAAGCTGCTGCGCGTCCTGCCGTGGAACCGGCGCGCGGCGGCCTGAGGCGGACATGGGCACTGCCGCCACCCTCGCCGCGCTCGCATCGGGCGGGGTGATCGGCCTGATCCTTGGCCTCGTCGGCGGGGGCGGGTCGATCCTCGCCGTGCCGCTCCTGATCTATGTCGTCGGGGTCGGATCGCCGCACGCTGCGATCGGAACGGCGGCGGTGGCCGTCACGTTCAACGCGTTGGCCAGCCTGATCGGCCATGCCCGCGCCGGCCGGGTGAAATGGCGTTGCGCCGGCGTGTTCGCGGTGTCGGGAATGATCGGCGCGGCGCTGGGAGCGGAACTGGGCAAGGCGTTCGACGGCAAGCGGCTGCTCGTCCTGTTCGGGCTGCTGATGATCGGCGTCGGGCTGTCGATGCTGCGCAAGCATCGGACGGCGGAAGCGCCCAATGTGCGCCTGACCCGTGACAGCGCCATTACGCTGCTGCCGCGCCTGATCCCGATCGGGCTGGGCGTCGGGCTTGCCGCCGGGTTCTTCGGCATCGGGGGCGGGTTCCTGATCGTGCCGGGGCTGATCCTGGCGACCGCGATGCCGCTGCCGTTCGCGATCGGCACGTCGCTGGTCGTTGTCAGCGTGCTGGGGCTGACGACCGCCACCTCCTATGCCATGTCGGGACTCGTGGATTGGGGCGTGACGGCGCTGCTAGTCGTGGGCGGTATCGTCGGGACGATCGGCGGCATCGCGCTAGGTCAGGTTCTTGGGACCCGCAAGGGATTGCTTGAACGTGGATTCGCCGCCGCGGTGATTGCGATTGGGGCCTATATCATTGTGTCATCGATCTGAGGCGCCCCTTTTTCGCAAACGAACATGCGAAGAGAAGAGTTGCGTTTCGGTCGCGTCTGCTCAGTCCTGTCGGTTCCTGTTCCCCAAATGCTCCATGGGACATGGAGTATCGGGGAAATAGGCGGGTGACCTGAAGTCGAGCGCCGCTACGGAATGGCCTCGGCTGGGATCGGTCGGCAAGCGGGCAGGGTTGGCGAGAGTTACCGCGTTGGTATCAGCAGATCAGGTCAATTTTGAACAGTCGCCGGCCGCCGTGGATTTTTTAAGTCCGATGCCTTTCCATGCGACCAGTGCATGGTTATCCTGATTAACGAGCCTCAGATGATCCCACGACAAAACATGGGCTTAGATGGTTAATCTATTGGCGTGACGGTCCTGCCGCCCCAGCCAGTCTACAATCCGAACATCTGGATCACGGCACAAAATCGGTCGCACCCGTTCGGTTGGTGGGCGTGAAGGCTATCCATGCGAGCAAAATGACGGGCACCGCATCCCCCTTCAATCCGGCACGAAGGGGGTCGCGAATTCCAGTCGGATGCCGCCCGGAATGAACACGATGAAATGCCGGGTCGCCGATCCCGGCTGCATCGCAACGGGCGGAACATCGACGACCACATCGGCATGCGCACCCACCCGCGCCCATGCCGCGTCGAGCGCGGCATCGTCCGCGACCGCCAGCGACAAATGGTGCAGTCCGATATTCGCCCGCCGGTCGAACGGGCGTGCCGCAGCCGGATCGGCGGCGCGCCACAGCGTCAGCAGGATGCGGCCATCGGACACGAAAACCGCGGGATACTCCGGCTTCCCGCCGACGACATCGAAGCCCAGCACGTCACAGAAGAACCGGCGCGCCTGATCGATATCCGGCACGGTCAGCCCGACATGGTGGACGCCGATCGTCAGCTTGTCGGTCATGGTCGTGCTCCTTGCAAAGCGGAAATCCGGTCCCGCAGGCGGGCGATCTCTTCGTGGAGGGGTTGCGTTGCCGCCTCGACCGAGGCGGCCGTAAAGCGGGGCATGATGTGCTGCGGACAATTCCAGTCGAACCCGACAATATCGATGACGAACGCCCGTTCGCCCCTGGCCGCATATCCGGGCGGCATCAGCGCCGCGACCTGTTCGGGGTCGTCGCTGGTGTGCGCGTGTCCGATCAGTTTCAGCCTGCGCCGCGTCGGATAATCGATCAGGAACAGGCATATCCGGTCGTCGCGCGCCACGTTCGCGATCGACAGGAACTGCCGATTGCCCTGATAATCGGCAAAGCCGATCCGGTTGCCCGACAACCGGCGCAGGAACCCCGGCGGCCCGCCGCGATGCTGCAGGTAAGGCCAACCTTCCTCGCTGATGCTGGCCATGTAGAAGCTGTCGCGCGCGGCGATGAAGTCCGCTTCCCGGTCGGTCAGCAGGTCGGCCTCGCCCGCCTGCGCCTCCATCCGCGCATAGGACGCGCGCGAGCCGTCCAGCGCCTGCAACGCGCGCGACCCCGGGCCGAACATGGTCTTCAGGAACGTCTGTGCCATGGGATGCATGTCTCCTTGGAGCGGTTCGGCCGGCTACCGATGCGGCCGACCCCTTCGTCGCTCAACCGCCGCGATCGAGCGCGGCGAGCAGCGACGATCGAAGCCGGTCGACGACCCGCCGAAAGGCCGCTTCGTCGCCCAGCGCGCGGGTCAGGACGATCGCGCCCTGGATTCCCGACACCGCCTCCTCGGCAAGCTCGATCGCCAGGGCAGGTGGGACGCCGCCCCGTTCGAGGCAGCGGGCGACGGCCCCGATCCAGCGCGCGAAATACTGCCGCACCCGCGCGGCAAAGACCTCCCCGGCGGCGTTCAGGCCAAGGCTGCCGATGACGCACACCCGCCTGCCGGACAGGAAATAGGTGCTAACGACATCGAACATCGCCGCGATGGCGGTTGCCGGGTCGGTCGTGTCCTCTAGCGGCCGAAAGATCGCCTCGGTAAACCAGCGGTCGATATCGTCGAGCACCGCCGCCATCATCTCCTCCTTCCCGCCGGGAAAGAAGTTGTAGAGGCTGCCTTTGCCCAGGCCCGTCGCCTGCGTCAGCACGGCCAGGCTCGCGCCGTCATAGCCATGTTCGCGAAACGCCTCGGCGAGCGCGGGCAGGGCGCTTTGCCGATCGGTGAGGACGCGCTTTGCCCTCACAGGTCGAGATCGCTCAGCGACGGGTGGTCGTCGGGACGGCGGCCAAGCGGCCAGCGGAACTTGCGATCGGACTCGGCGATCGGCATTTCGTTGATGCTGGCATGGCGGTTCGCCATCAGCCCGTCTTCGGCGAAAAGCCAGTTCTCGTTGCCATAGGCGCGGAACCACTGCCCATTGTCGTCGCGATATTCATAGGCATAGCGGACGGCGATACGGTTGCCGGTAAAGGCCCATAATTCCTTGATGAGCCGATAGTCATGTTCCCTGTTCCACTTGCGGGTCAGGAAAGCCTTAGCCTCGTCGCGATTGGCGGCGAACTCGACCCGGTTCCGCCAGCGGGTATCCGGCGTGTAGGCGAGCGAGACCCTTGCCGCGTCGCGGGTGTTCCAGCCATCCTCCGCCAGCCGAACCTTTTCGACGGCGCTGTCGTGGGTGAAGGGGGGCAGGGGTGGACGGGACATCTCGCTTCCTTTCCGGTCGTGACACGCGTTGGCGCGGGGCGCCTGCGCTGATCTTGTACTGATAGGTACACAGCTATACCGATCGGTACAAGATGATTTTGAAGAGATGTCGTTGTTTGGGTGAGCGAACCGGAGTCAGTCGACAATGTGCGCCCAGCTAAGATCGAACCGCGCGAGATATTTGCGCAGGCGATCGGCATCGTTGGTCGAGCTTCGCTGGCGACGCGACGCCGCGAAAAGCGTGCGGCCGGCGTCGGACAGCGACCGGCTGGCGCGGCAGGTTTCGACGACATGGGCCAGCTGAACGCGATCGAACGGGTCGAGCGCCTCCAGCTGCCCGGCGGTCAACAGGCCGGTCAACGGGTCGGGTGCTTCGGTTCCGCCGCGCCATAGCCGTTGCAGGCGTGCGATCTCGGTCGTGACGCACTCCACGTTGATCCGGCCTTCCGGGCTGAAGGTCGCCATGCGCGTCACGCTGGCCGCCAAGTCGCGAAAGTTGCCGGGCCAGCGCGCCTGGCCGCTGGTCGCGAAGTCGAGATAACGGTCGCGCGCTTCCTTGTTGAAGGTGATGCGATCGCCCTCGCGCTCGGCATGGCGATCGAGTTCATAGTCGAGATTGGGGGCGATATCCTCGCGCCGCTCGGCAAGGCTGGGGAGGGCGAAGGTCCAGAGGTTGAGCCGGGCATACAGGTCGTCGCGAAAATTGCCCTCCGCCACGCAGGCGGCAAGGTTGCGATTGGTGCCAGCGATCAGCTGAAATTCGCTTTCGACCTCGCGGTCGGCGCCGACCGGCAGGAAGCGCTTGTCCTCGATCGCGCGCAGGATCATCGCCTGTTCGTCGAGGCCCAGTTCGCCGATCTCGTCAAGGAACAAGACGCCGGTATCGGCGGTGCGCAGCAGGCCCGCGCGATCGGCGGCAGCGCCGGTGAACGCGCCCTTGCGATGGCCGAACAGCGCCGACATCGCGCTGTCCCCCTTCAGCGTCGCGCAATTCACCTCCACCAGCGGGCCCTTCACCTGCCGTTTCAGGCGCTTCAATTCGTAGATGCGCCGGGCGAGCTGGCTCTTGCCCGCCCCGGTCGGCCCCATCAGCAACAGCGGCGCGCGGCTGCGGATCGCGACCTGTTCTATCTCGTCGATCATCGCGTTGAAGGCGGTGTTGCGCGTGTCGATCCCCGATTTCAGGAAGCTGGTGCCTTCGGCGCGGTCGGCGGCGAAGCGCGTGGCGATGCTGTCGTAGCGCGACAGGTCCAGGTCGATCGCGTTCCAGTTGCCCGCTGCGCTGCCCCCGCCCCGGCTGGGCTGTGTCTGGAGCAGGCGACCGGGCAGGTAATGCGCCTCGCTCAGCAGGAACAGGCAGATTTGCGCGACGTGCGTGCCGGTGGTGATGTGGATGAGATAATCTTCGCTTTCCGGATCAAACGGATAGGCCCGCGCGAAGTCGAGCAGCTTGCCGTACACCTCCTCGAAATCCCACGGATCGGTGAAGTCGAGGACATGCGGCTCCACCCGCGTTTCGGGGGAAACCGAGGCGATATCCTCGGCGACATAATGGGCCAGTCGCTCGTGACGCGTGCCATGCAGCAGGACCAGCCGGTCGACCCGCAAATCCTCGTGCATCGTCAGGCCGACGGTTGGTCGCCACTTGGACCAGCGGGACGGGCCGAACTTGCTCGCGTCGAGCGTGGAGCCGAGAAAGCCGATAACGGTCGTTGGGCGCATGTCTATCCTATGGGATAAAATACGATTGCTGTCGATCGTTTATCCGGTAGCCAGCTTTCCGGCCGCCGATACGTTCGATCTGCCCGTTAATCCAATAAAAATCTGAAAATAAACGATATTATAGGTAATTTTGGTTGTCTGGGGGAAGTTGGCACGTCTCTCGCAAAGTATTCGGCATCGGGTCGCATGGTATCGAACGGCCCGATGCGCGGCAGGGGCGGTCGGAATGGGCCGACCGCCCCCAAAGCGAACAGGGCGTGGCCCAGTCCGCGAAGCGCGCCTGCTTTGGGAGCAGGATGTCGCAGGTCGAACTGCCGCCCTGACCGGATTTTGAAGGGAGTTGGACGATGGCCAACAGAGGATTGTTCGCAAGCGCGGTGGCGCGGCTGTTGCCGCGCACCGACGCATTGAACCGCGCAGGGGCGGCGGCCTATGCCTATGGCCCGGAGGCGAAACTGGCGCAGCTTGTCTCAACCGGCACGCTGGCCGACAGCTTCTACGCGCCTGCCGAGCAGCATCTTGTCGAGGCGCTGGCGGCGGCGCGGGCCTGCGATCCGATGTTCGTTGCGAAGGCCGCGATCTATGCGCGGCGGGCGGGGGCGATGAAGGACATGCCGGCGCTGTTGGCCGCCTATCTGACGATTGCCGATCCGGACCTTGCGGTGCCGGTGTTCGGGCAGGTCGTCGACACCGGACGGATGCTGCGCAGCTATGTGCAGATCCTGCGTTCGGGGCAGGTCGGGCGGACGTCGCTCGGCACGCGGCCGAAGCGGCTGGTGACGCAGTGGCTTGAGCGGGCGTCGATGCGCGATCTGATGGCGGCGGCGACCGGCAACGACCCGAGCCTCGCCGATATCGTCCGCATGGTGCATCCGAAGCCGGCCGATGCGACGCGGCGCGCCTTCTATGGCTGGCTGATCGGCAAGCCGTACGACCTTGCCGCCTTGCCGGTGGAGATCGCCGCCTTCGAGGCGTGGAAGCGCGATACCACGTTGCCGCTGCCGCCCGTGCCGTTTCAGTGGCTGACCGCCTTTCCGCTGTGCGCGGAGCAATGGGGCGAACTGGCGACACGGATGGGGTGGCAGGCGCTCCGGATCAATCTCAACACGCTGGCGCGGAGCGGCGCATTCGGAGTGCCGGGGGTGACCGAGGCTGTCGCAGCGCGGCTGGCCGTACCGGCACCGGGGGCATTGCCCTACCAATTGCTGGTCGCGCTGCGATCGGTAGGGGGCGGGGTGCCGCTGGCGGTGCAGGCCGCGCTGGAGACGGCGCTGGAGGCGTCGCTGGCAAGCGTACCGGTGGTGCCGGGCAACGTCGTGGTCTGTCCGGATGTGTCGGGTTCGATGCAGTCGCCGGTAACCGGCTATCGCAAGGGCGCGTCGACGACGGTGCGCTGTGTCGATGTGGCGGCGCTGGTCGCCTCGGCGATGCTGCGGACCAACGGCCATGCACGCGTGCTGCCGTTCGCCGTCGATGTCGTCAATTGCACGCTCGATCCCCATGCCCGTCTCGCCGTGAACGCGGCGCGGCTGGCGGCGGTGGGCGGGGGCGGCACCACGGTATCGGCCCCGCTCGCCCGGCTCAATCGGGAGGGGGCAAAGGTCGACCTGGTGGTCATCGTCTCCGACAATGAGTCATGGGTCGATGCCACGCGGCATGGCGCGACGGAGACGATGCGCGAATGGGACCGGTTGAAGCGCCGCAACCCGGCGGCGCGGCTCGTCTGCGTCGACATCCAGCCGCATGGGACCACCCAGGCGGCGGGCCGGCCGGAGATACTGAATGTCGGGGGATTCTCCGACGCGGTGTTCGACACGATCGCGCGCTTTGCCGCCGGGCAGACGCGCGACTGGGTAGAACGCATCAACGAAACGGAGGTTTGAAGGAAGGCCGTGGCGAATGCCGGCGGGACTACATCCCGTGCCAGACCGGAGAGTAGAGCACCCGGACAACCGGGAGATGCGGGTTCGAATCCCGCCATGGGAATGTAGCTCAAGGTCGACCAACGTCTCGCCAATTCTCGTCGCTACGGCCCATTTCAACACGGCGAATGCCGACCGGACTACATGGACTTTTCATCCCCAGGTCGCGGGTTCGAATCCCGCCCCGGCTTCGGTCGGGTAGCTCAGTGGTTAGAGCAGGAGATGTCCGGTCAACCCCTCGTCGCCGTGACCCTATCAAGCTGGCGAATGCCGGCGGGACTACATCGGTTCAGGCGGTTCGAATCCGCCCCGGGGCAACCCGGAAACGTCTCGCCAATCCTCGTCGCCGGCACCGAAATCTAAAGGAGGTCATGATGACCGCAACGACGTACGAATATACTGACGTTCCCGGCGGCGTGCCGATCAAGGCATGGACGCGCGGCGTGCCCGTCGAGGACGGAGCGCGTGCGCAGCTGGCGCGGGCGGCGCAGATGCCGTTCATCTTCAAACATGTCGCCGCCATGCCCGACGTCCATATCGGCATCGGCGCGACCGTCGGGTCGGTGATCCCGACCAAGGGCGCGGTCATTCCGGCGGCGGTCGGGGTCGATATCGGCTGCGGCATGATGGCGGCGCGCACCTCGCTGCTGGCGAGCGACCTGCCCGACCATCTGGAGGGTGTCCGCTCGGCGATCGAGCAGGCGGTGCCGCATGGGCGCAGCGTCGGGCGGGGCAAGCGTGACAATGGCAGCTGGGGTTCGCCTCCGCCCGCCATCGTCGCGGCGTGGTCGACGCTCGTCCAGCGTTTCGATCGGCTGTGCGAAAAGCATCCGCGGCTCAAGAACACGAACAACCTCGTGCATCTGGGGACGCTGGGCACCGGCAACCACTTCATCGAACTGTGCTTGGACGAAGCGGGTGCGGTGTGGGTGATGCTGCATTCGGGCTCACGCGGCGTCGGCAATGCGATCGGCACGTTCTTCATCGAACTGGCGAAGCAGGACATGCGCAAATGGCACCTGAATCTGCCTGACGAAGACCTCGCCTATTTCCCCGAAGGAACCGACCATTTCGACGATTATGTCGAGGCGGTCGGCTGGGCGCAGGATTATGCGGCGCTCAACCGGCGGATGATGATGACGAATGTCATCGCTGCGCTGCGCAAGGTGATCACGAAGCCGTTCGAGGCGGAACTGGAGGCGGTCAACTGCCACCACAATTACGTCACGCGCGAAAATCATTTCGGCGAGAACGTGCTGGTGACGCGGAAAGGGGCCGTGCGCGCGGCGAAGGGCGTGATGGGGATCATCCCCGGATCGATGGGCGCGAAGTCGTTCATCGTCCGTGGCCTCGGCAACCCGGAGTCGTTCGACAGCTGCTCGCACGGTGCCGGTCGGGTGATGAGCCGGACGGCGGCCAAGAAGCTGGTGACGCTCGACGAACATATCGCCGACACGGCGGGCGTCGAATGCCGCAAGGACGAGGGCGTAATCGACGAGACGCCCAGGGCCTACAAGCCGATCGAAGCCGTAATGGCCGCACAGGCCGATCTGGTGGAGATCGTCCACACCCTGAAACAGGTGGTGTGCGTGAAGGGGTGAGGCGGGGCAACGGGCGGGGAGCCCGTCGCCGCCGCTTCGCCGGCTGCCTGATCGGGCGGAAGGATGAAAGGAACGAACCGTGTTGCCGTTGACGAACGAAGCCATTCCCGCCGGGGTGCGATCCGAGATCGACGCGCGCCTTGCCGCCGTCGAGGCGAACGAGGGGGTGCGCTTGTTGCTAACGGTCGAATCCGGCTCGCGCGCATGGGGATTTCCGTCACCCGACAGCGATTACGATGTGCGCTTCGTCTATGTCCGGCCGCGCGACTGGTATCTGTCACTGACGCCCGGCCGCGACGTGATCGAGGCACCGATCGTCGACGACATCGACCTGAGCGGCTGGGACATCCGCAAGGCGCTCGGGCTGCTGCTGAAGTCGAATGCCGTCGTCAGCGAATGGATCGAGAGCCCGATCCGCTATCGCCCGGACGATGCGATCGTCGCCAACCTCGCGGCGCTGGCCGACAGCGTGATCGATGCGCGATCGCTCGCCCTGCATTATGCCAGCCTCGGGCGGAACGCCGCCGATCGCTGGCTGGAGGATGACGGCGCGGTGCCGGTGAAGCAATATTTCTATGCGCTGCGTCCGGCGCTCGCGATCCGCTGGCTGCGGCGCGAGGGTAGGGGCCGCCCGCCGATGGACCTGCAGTCGCTGGTCGATGCCGTCGGCCTGTCGGACGCGCTGGCGGAAGATATCGCGGCGCTCGTGGCGGCGAAGCGGCGGAGCAACGAGCGAAGCAATACCGCGCGCATCCCCGCGCTCGACGCGCTGATCCGTGACGAGCTTTCCCGCGCCGGCGAGGTGCCGGGCGGCACCATCGATCCGCGCTCGCGCGAGCGGGCGGAGGCACTGTTCCTGCATCTGGTGAACACATGATCGTAATCGACGGTGCCGAAGGCGAGGGCGGGGGACAGGTCGTGCGCAACGCGTGCGCGCTGTCGCTCGTCACGGGTACGGCGGTTCGCATCACGAACATCCGCGCCAAACGGTCGAAGCCGGGGCTGATGCGCCAGCACGTCACCGCGATCGAGGCGGCGTGCGCGATCGGGAACGCGACCTGCGAGGGGCTGGTCGTCGGATCGTGCGACCTGACCTTCCGTCCCGGCCGGGTCGTCGCCGGCGACTATCGCTTTTCGGTCGGTACGGCGGGATCGACGGGGCTGGTGTTGCAGACGGTGCTGATGCCGTTGCTGCTCGCCGACGCGCCGTCGCGACTGGTGCTGGAAGGCGGCACCCACAATATGCTGGCCCCGCCGTTCGAGTTCATCGATCGCTGCTTCCTGCCGGTCGTCCGGCGGATGGGCGGACAGGTCGAGGCGCGGTTGATCCGGCACGGCTTCTACCCGCGCGGCGGCGGGCGGATCGAGGTGGATATCACCCCCGGTTCGCTGCAGCCGATCGCGTGCCTGACGCGCGGTGCGCCGGTCAGTGTATCGGCCTGCGCGCTGATCGCGGCACTGCCGCTGTCGATCGCCGAGCGGGAGATTGCGATGGTGCGCAAGGCGTTCGACTGGAGCGACCGCGAATGCTTCGTCCGCGAACTGCCCGTTGATCAGGGGCCGGGCAACATCCTGCTGCTGGAGGCGCGGTTCGAACAGGCGACCGAGATCGTCAGCGGATTCGCACAATTGGGCGTAACCGCCGAGCGCGTCGCGAAGACGGCGATCGGGCGGATGCGCGGCTATCTGGCATGCGATGCGTTTGCCGGGCCGTATCTCGCCGACCAACTGCTGTTGCCGATGGCGCTGGCGGGCGGCGGCGCGTTCACTACCGTCAAGCCGAGCGAGCATGCCCGCACGGCGGCGGCGGTGATCGAGCGCTTTACGGGGCGTCGCACCCGGTTCGTGCAGCAGGCGGGCGGGACCCATGCGGTGACGATCGCCTGACGCACGCACGGGTGCAGCCCCCTGACCGGGGCCGTCAACGCCCTCCGGTGTAGCGATAGAGTTCGGCCGGGCGGAAGGATGCGCCGGTTTCGCGCTCGCCGGTGGCGGCGATCCGTCCGCTCTCGATCAGCCGGCGGCGAAAGGCGGGCTTGTTGAGCGCACGGCCCAGGATCGCTTCGTGCACGTCCTGCAACGCGCGCAGCGTGAAGCGTTCGGGCAGCAGGGCAAAGGCGACCGGCGACCAGTCCAGCTTGCCGCGCAGCCGCCGGATCGCAAGGTCGAGCATCGCGCCATGATCAAAGGCGAGGGGGACGGCGGCGCCATCCACCCACGCGGTTGCCACGCCATCCCCGTCTGCCGCCACCCGCGCGAGCGTCAGGCCCGGCGCAGCGGCGAAACGCTCGGCCGGGAGCAGCGCGAAATACGCCACGCTGACGATGCGCATGCGCGGATCGCGCTCGACCGCGCCAAAGGTATAGAGCTGTTCGAGATAGGCCCCATCCATCCGCGCCTTTGCCGCCAGCACCCGCCGCGCCGCATCGTCGATGCTCTCGCCGATACCGACGAACCCGCCCGGCAGCGCCCAGCTGTCCCGGTACGGGGGCGCATCGCGCCGGTGCAGCAGCACCGCGGGCGCACCGTCCACGACGCTGGTCAGGATCAGGTCGACCGCCACCGATGGCCGCTCGAACGCTGTCGGGTCATAGCTGTCGAGGAAAGCGGCCTCATCCATCGCGGCAACCTTATATGCGTTACGCGCTTTAGATAGGTTCGTTATGCGCCTGTCGCAAGCGCATCGCCGTTGCGACCGCCCGCTTCCGGCCAGGCCCGTAGTGCGGTTTCGGCGATCGCGTGCAGCGATGCCCGGTCCAGCCCGTCGCGCGCCAGCACCGACAGTCCCTGCAGCATCGCCATCACCAGCCCGGCCAGCGCCGATGCCTCCGTCGCCGCCGGCAACAGGCCCGCCGCGACATCGCGCGCGATCCGCGATTGCAGCCGGTCGATCACGAAACCGCGAATATCGGCGACGGCCCGCTGGACCTCGGCGGAGGCGGCCGATCCGCTGGCCGTCGCGCTGGCCAGCAGGCAGCCCGGCGGGGTCGTCTCGCCGGTATAGCGCACGATGGCTCCGGCGAGCAGCTCCGCCGCCGCCGCCCGTGCGGTCGGCGCGGCGTCGATCGCCGCTGCCGTCGCCGCCGGATCGCCGGCGTAGCGCTGCATCGCTTCGAGGAACAGCCGCCGCTTGTCACCGAATGCGCCGTACAGGCTGGGGGTGCTGATCCCCATCGCATCGGTCAGGTCGGTGATCGACGTGGTTTCATAGCCATGCCGCCAGAAGGTCAGCATCGCGCGTTCCAACGCCGCATCCCGGTCGAACGACAGCGGGCGGCCGGTCCTGGTCTTTCGCGCGGCCGGGGCCTGATCCACTTTCATAGTATTCACTCGGAAACTCGTTGACGGTCAGCCCGACTCCTAGCATGACTTCCATAACGACCGCTATGAAAGATTCGCCATGTCCCTGACTGCTTTCCGTGCCCTTGGCCGCTCCGGCCTGATCGTCAGCCCGCTGGCGCTGGGCACCATGACCTTCGGCCCCGGCGACTGGGGTGCCGACGAAGCGACCGCGCGGGCGGTGTATGACGCCTATCGTGCCGCCGGCGGCAATTTCATCGACACCGCCGATATCTATGCGGGCGGCGAAAGCGAGCGGCTGGTCGGCAGGTTCATCGCCGAGCGCGGCGACCGGGACGCGATCGTGTTGTCGACCAAGTTCGCCTTCAATGGATCGGCCAGTCCGCTGGCCGCGGCGCAGGCGGGGCGGGGCAATCCGAATGCGGGCGGTGCCGGGGCGAAGAACATCCACCGCGCGCTCGACGCCTCGCTGCGGCGGCTGGGGACCGAGTATATCGACCTGTACTGGATGCATATCTGGGACGGGGTGACGCCGGTCGAGGAGATCGTCCAGACGCTCGGCAACCTCGTACGCGCCGGCAAGATCCGCTATTACGGATTGTCCGACATGCCGGCATGGGTCGCGGCGAAGGCCGCGACGATCGCGGCGGAACGGCGCGTCCCCGGTCCGATCGCGCTGCAGGTCGAATATTCGCTCGTCGCGCGCGATGTGGAGGCGGAGCATTTCCCGGCGGCGCGCGATGGCGGGATGGGCATCATGCCGTGGAGCCCGCTGGCCGGCGGGTTCCTGTCGGGAAAATACCGGCGCGGCGATATCGCCGGCAAGGGGCGTCTGAGTGGCGCGAATCCGTTCGGCGACAGCAAGTTCACCGATCGTAACTGGGCGATCCTCGAAGCGGTCGAGCAGGTGGCAACCGACCTTGGCCGCCCGGTGGCGCAGGTCGCCCTCGCCTGGACGCTGGCGCAACGGGGCGTCGGATCGACCCTGATCGGCGCCAGCAAGGTCGCGCAGCTCGACAGCAACATCGCCGCCACCGACCTGCACCTCGATGCCGCGCATCTCGCGCTGCTGGACGAGGCGAGCACCCCGCCGGCGGGGTTCAGCGCCGCGCTGACCTCGCCCACGATCCGCCGCATGGTCTATGGCGGGCACGACGTCGTGGGGTGGGGTGACTGAGATTGCCGGCCCGGTCGGCCTTCCCGCTGCCTCAGTCGAACAGCGGCCGCATCGGACTGCCGATCAGGCCGCTGACCATCGCTGCCTGGATACGCGTCGCGGGCCATAGTTTCGACAGCGGCCCGACGATCCGGTCGCGCACGAACGGCAGGACGCGGCTGTCGGACTGGTAGACCGGCGTGAACAGCGCGGTCAGCGCCTGATAGAGATGGACGTGCCGCCGCCGCATCGCGACCGCATCGGCCAGCGCGGCGGGGATATCGGACGCCCGCCGCAGCGCCCGCGCCACCGCCCATGCGTCGAGCAGCGCCATGTTCGCGCCCTGGCCCAGCTGCGGACTGGCCGAATGCCACGCATCGCCGATATGGATCATGCCCGGCTCGGCGGGGGTGCTGAGCGTGCGATGGGCATAGCGGGCGAAGGTCAGTTGCTCGGGCGACGCGATCTGGTCGAGCAGCGCCTGCGTCGCCGGCCATAGCGCGGCGACCTCCGCCTTCCACGCGTCCAGCCCCGCCGCGTGCCATGCCGCCAGCCGATCGGCACGCAGCGACCAGAACAGCGCCGCCTGCCGCCGCCGCGCGCCGGGAAAGCGCCCGATCGGCAGCACGCCGACCATTACGCTCGCCCGGCGATAGCGTTGTTCGAGCGCGGCGGGGTCGAAGCCGGCGTCCTCGGGCCAGTCGAGCGTGCCCCACAGCGCGCCATAGGCCAGCGCCCGGCCGCAGGGTGGGGCAAGCGGGGTGCGCGTGCCCAGCGCATCGACGATCAGGCCGAACGGCGGGGTCCGTCGTCCGCCCTCCAGCACCAGCAGGCGGCGACCGCCGGCGGCGGCGTCGCTGCCGATCACCGCACAGCCGGTCTCGATCGCGATCCCCTCGGCCGCGACCGCATCGTGGAGCAGCGCGAACAGCGCGGCGCGGTGGACCCCGACGCCGAACCCGGCGCGCTTGCCAAGCGCGGCATAGCGCACGCCCAGCACCACGCGCCCGCTGCTGCCCGCCTCGCCATGCAGCCGGTCGATCCGCGCGCCATGGTCGAGCAGTGCGCCGTCCAGCCCGAGTTCGCGCAACACGGCAAAGCCGGTCGGCTGGATCATCAGCCCCGATCCGACCGCACGCGGCACATCGAACCGTTCGAATAGCGTGACATGGTGTCCGTCGCGGTGCAGCAGCAACGCGGTGGCAAGACCGGCCGGGCCGCAGCCGGCAATGGCGATATGGAGACGCTGCATCGCGTCAGCCTATACCTCGTTCAGCTCGGTGACGAATTCATAGCGGTCGCCGCGATAGACCGAGCGGGTGAATTCGACGATCCGCCCGTCGGACAGGCGGGTGCGGCGTTCGATGCGCAGCACTTCGGACAATTGCTCGATCGACAATATCCCCGCCTCGGTCGCGGTGGCGAGCGAGGCGCGCACCCGCTGCGTGCCGCCGACCGGGCGAAAGCCATGCGCCTCGAGCGCCTCGTACAGCGAATCCTGCAGCCGGGCGAGGTCGGGCATGAACTCGGCCGGCACCACGGCATGTTCGATCGCCAGCGGATCGCCGCCCGACAGCCGCACCCGGCCCAGCCGCGCAACGCGGGTATCGGCCGCGACCTCCAGCGCGGCGGCCTCCTCCTCGGTCGGCAGCGCATAGCTCTTGTAGATCCATACGACGCCGGGCGCCTCGCCGCGTAGGCGGGCGTCGTCGCTGAAGCTGGTCAGCCGGCTGCCGCGCGCCTCGATCCGGGGGGCGACGAAGGTACCCGACCCCTGTTTGCGCACGACGATGCCCTCGTCGATCAGCTGCTGGATGCCCTTGCGCACCGTCACCCGCGACAGGCCGGCCATCTCGCTCAGGTCGCGTTCGGACGGGAGGGCGCCCCCCGGCCCGATCCCGCCGTCGCTGATATGATCGCGCAGGCTGCGGGCGAGTTGCAGGTAGAGCGGCGTGTCCTCGTCACTGCTGGGCCATGCGATCTGGCGCATCAGCCGATCGCCGCGATCGCGGCGTCCAGCCGCCCATGATGCGCGTCGAGCAACGCCGCCGCCGCATCCGGCGCCAGCCCGCGCGCGATCAGCACCGCGCGGCGAATGTCGTTGCCGCCGCGCGCCAGCGCATCGGCGGCGGCAGACGCCTCAACCCCGGTCAGCTCCGCCACCATCGCCCGCGCGCGGCGCAGCAGCTTGGCGTTCGACACCCGCATCGCGACCATCCGCCCGTCATAGACGAGGCCCAAGCGGATCATGATCGTGGTCGACAAGAGGTTCAGCGCGGCCTTCTGCGCAGTCCCCGCCTTCATCCGGGTCGATCCGGCGATGATCTCGCTGCCTGTAGCGGCGACCACGACATGCTCGGCGGCCTGCGTCAGCGGCGTGGCGGGGTTGTTGGCGATGCCGATGGTCAGTGCGCCCGCGTCCCGTGCCGCTGTGATCGCGGCGACCGTAAAGGGCGTCTGCCCGCTCGCCGCCACGCCGATCATCACGTCCTCAGCGCCGATCCCGGCCGCGGCAACCTCCGCCCGAGCGGCATCGGCGTCATCCTCCGCGCCCTCCCGCGCGCGGGTCAGCGCGTCGGCACCACCGGCCATCAGGAACACCAGCCGCTCGCCCGGCCAGCCAAAGGTCGGGTGCAGCTCGGTCCCGTCCTGCACCGCCAGCCGCCCCGACGTGCCGGCCCCCACGAACACCAGCCGCCCGGCCGTCGCCAGCCTGGTCGCAGCAGCATCCGCAGCGGCGGCAATCGCGGCGGTCTGCGTCTGCAGCGCGGCGATCGCCGCCATCTGCCCCTCCAGCATCGCCTCGACCGCGCAGGTCGTCGGCCAGTGTTCGACGCCCTGATAGCGCGGGTCCAGCGTTTCGGTATTCATGGCAGGAGTCCATCCGGTTGGCCCCGCCCCGCCGGGGCAGCGCAGACGAGGAATGCAACGAGCGTGCCGATGCACAGCTGAAACGGAAAGGCGAGGCCGGTGAGCATGCCGGGCAACCCGATCGCCCGCGCGATGCCCGGTTGCAGCAGCACGATCACCGCAAAGCCGACCAGCAACGCGGCCACCACCGAGTTCGTGTTCCCCCGCGCGGTAAACAACGCGGTGAAATACACCCCCAGCAGCCCGGCATAGGTGAACACCATCACCTGCAACGCGAACTCCAGCAGGCCCATGCTGCTATGCCGCTGCCAGTAATAGGAGGCGACCGCCATCACGAGCATGGCGAGGCCGATCACGCCCATGCCCGCGCGCCCGGCGCTGACATAATGCCGCTCCGCCACGCTCCCGCGCAGTTCGCGCCACGGGCGATAGAAGTCCTGCACCAGCACCGACGACATCGCGTTCAGCGCCGAATTGGTCGTCGCGACCGCGGCGGCGCAGATGCCGATCGTCACCAGCCCGCGCAAACCGCCCGGCAGCTCCGTCAGGATATAGTGCATGAAGATGCTGATCTTCTCACCCTCGAATGCCTGGCCCGCCGTGGCGGCGGCACCGCCCATCAGGTCGGGTCGGTTATAGAAGATGTGGAGTAACAATCCGATGACGATGAACAGCCCGACCGTCGGGATCGTCGCGAATACCGACAGGTACAGCCCCTTCGCACCGGTCTTCGCATCCTTGCACGCCAGCAGCCGCTGGGTCGTATCCTGGTCCATGCCCGCATTGGCGATGTAGAGGAGCGTGATCCCGGTCACGATCGCCAGCAGCGAAAACGGCCGCGACGCATCCAGCGACAGGTCGAACAGCCGCAGCTTGTCGACGCCGCCCGGCGCGCTGCGCAGCGCATCGATAATCGCCTCGTTCGACGCCGGGATCGACAGCCGCAGGAACACCAGCACCGCGATCGCCGACCCCAGATACACGATGAACTGGATTAGGTCGTTCCACAGGACCGACTTCAACCCGCCGACAAAGGTGAACAGGACGCTCGCCACCACCAACAGCGCGGCAGCGATCAAAATGCCGGTCGCATCGACCGACCCGGTGATGACCATCGCCAGCGCGATCGCCGCCAGATACACCCGCGCACCCCCGGCAAAGACCCGCCCGACCAAAAACATGCCGCCGGCCCAGCGCGTCGCGCGGATGCCGAACCGCATCGTCAGCAGCTCATACGCCGTCGTTGCGCGGATCGCATAGAAACGCGGGATCATCACATGCGCCACGAACATCGCGCCCAGCAACCCGCCGATATTGCCGGTCAGGTAGGTCAGGTCCTTGCCATAACCATAATCCGGCCCGCCAAGGAACGTCGCCGCCGATTGCGTCGCCGACAAAACCGACACCGCCGCCAGCCATGCCGGCACATTGCCCCCGGCGAGGAAATAGTCGTGCGCCGACGCGGTGTTGCGGGGGGTAAAGATCCACCCCCCGGCAATCAGCAGCAACAGATACGCAGCGATGACCAGCCAGTCGGCCAGCGAAAAGGGCAGGTGCATCGCCCTTACATCTTTGCCGTCAGCGTGAACCCGATCGTGCGGCTCAGAATGTCATAGGTATCGGGGAAGGTGTTGAAGACCCCGCCTGCCGACACGCGCGGCGGACGACGGTCGAGCAGGTTGTAGACGCCCGCGCTCATCGTGATCGCCGGTGTGAAATCGCGTGATGCCGACAGGTCGAACGTGTCCTGCGCGGCGATCGTCTCGGTCGATCCCGACGCACTCGACTTAACCCGCCCGATCCGCTGCCAGTCGAACTGGATCACGCCGTGGTCGAACAGGATGCCGATCCCGGCGGTATGGCGGTAATCGGGCTGGACCAGGGTCGTGCCGTCGCTCGAACAGGTCGCGCCGAACGTGCCCTTGCACTGGACCGCGTTCACCGTCGGGTTCGCCTGGATCAGGTATGACGTGACGATATTGCCCTGATAGCTGGCGCGCAGCCCGATGCCGTTCATCCATTCGGGACGCAGCGTGTAACTGGCCGCGACGTCCAGCCCGCGCTGGAGCAGCCGCCCCAGATTCTGATTGTTGACGAACGCGTCCTTGAAACTGCCATTGGCGTTGCGCGTCACCAGGTTGCACAGCGGATTGTCGGCGCTCGGATTGGTGATGTAGCAGCTGGTGATCGCCGCGATCGGCTGGATCACGCCCACCGCACCGCGCAGGTCCAGCTCATACCAGTCGACCGTCACGTTCATGCCCGGCAGGAACGTCGGGGTCAGCACGCCGCCGATGGTCTTGGTGAAGCCCGTCTCCGGCTGGATATCCGGATTGCCGCCGTAGAAATAATTGCCGGTCAGGTAGCTTGCCGCCGTCGAATTGGCCGCCCCTTGTGCCGGCGCGCCCAGCCGGTCGCACTGCGCCCGGTTGCCGGTGCCGATGACGCACGGGTCGCCGCCATAGCGCGGCTTCAGTCGGTCGACGGTCACGAGATTGCTGAACGGCAACGACGACGTGCTGGCGGCGAACTCGCCGAAATTGGGGGTGCGCAGCACGCGCTGATAGGTGCCGCGCAGCCGCAAATTGCGATCGACCGCCCAGTTGGCCTCGACCTTCCACGTCCCGTGCGTGCCGAACAGGTCGTAATCGGACAGGCGATACGCCCCGCCCACGTCGAACTGGCGGATGAACGGCGTATTGTGGATCAGCGGCACACGCAACTCGCCGTACAGCTCCTTCACGTCGAACGTGCCGGTGTACGCCGCCTGCACGCCCTGCCGGTACGTGTTGCCCGACAACAGCGCGCTATCCTGCTGGATGCTGGCCGTCTCGCGGCGATATTCCGCACCGACTGCAAAGCCGATCGGCCCGGCGGGCATCGTGAACACATCGTCCAGCGTCCCGCTGACCGTCGCGGCGGTCACGAACTGGTCGCGCTTGCGGTTGAACCCGTTGATCGGGCTGCCGAGCGCTGCGGCGATCCCGGGGCGGTTGGGGCCGAAAATGTCGACCGTGTTGACGATCGATGCGAAATTATTGACCCCGCTGGCATTCGCCACCAGCCCGTCGCCGCCGATCAGTGAGTTTTCGACCGACCGGCCATATTGGGCATAGACGTTCCACTGGAGCGCGCCGGTCAGCGGCCCGCGCAGCCCCGACTGCAGCTGCAGCGTATCGCGTTCGGTGCGATAGGTAATCAGGCCCAGTTCGGCGAGCGAACGGCTGACATTCACCTGCGCCACGCCGTTCACGAATGTCAGCTGGCTGCGGATCGCATCGGTCAGGAACGGGTTGGTCGCGTTGATCCCGACCGTGCGGCTGACGCTGGCGGGCTGTGCACCGGGCGTGCCGGTTTCCTCGGTGCGCGCATTGGTGAACATCGCGCGGCCGTACAGTTCGACCGCCGGGGTGATGGCGTATTTGTAGAGCGCCGCCAGGTTGATGCGCTTCAGCGGCGATACCAGTGGATAGCTGCCCGAGATGTTCGACGTCGCCGACGGGCTGGTGGTGAACGCGCCGCTATCGGTAAAGCCGAACCGCCGCCCGCTCGCGACATCGGTGAACACGCCGCCGACATTGGGAATGGTCTGGTTCGGTGTCGCCGCCCAGTCGCGCTGTCGCGCCAGGATGCCGTCGCGCTGGGTATAATCGGCCGCGAACACCAGGTTGCCACGGTCGCCGACACCCAGTCCGAGCATCACCGACCCGCCATATTGCGCGCCGCCGCGCACCGACAGCCGGCTGGCGGCGGTGCCGCGCACCCCTTCGAACTCGTCGTTCAGGATGAAGTTGACGACGCCCGCCACCGCGTCCGCGCCATAGACGGCGGCGGCCCCGCCGGTCAGCACATCGACCCGCTTGATGAGCGAGGCGGGGATGGCGTTGACGTCGACCGAGTTGCGGAAGCTGAACGGCGCGGCGCGGGTGCCGTCGATCAGCACCAGCGACCGGCTCTGCCCGAAATTGCGCAGCTCCAGCACCTGCGCCCCGAACGCATCGCTCCCCTGCGACCCCTGCCGCACGCCACCCGACAGCTGCGGCAGCTTGGTGGAGAAATCCTCGATGGTCAGCGCCGACTGCAACCGGATCTGCTGCTCGCCGGTCGATGCCACCGGGCTGCTCGACACCAGTCCCGGCGTCGGGATGCGCGTGCCGGTCACGACGATCTCGCCCTGCTCCTCACCGGCGGCGGGCGCGGTGTCGGCGGCGGCAGGGGCCGTCTGCGCCATCGCCACCGCGGGCAACCCCGCCAGCGCCATGGCCAGCGCCGCCAGCGCGGTCGAATGCCGGAACGATGAACCCATGCTCTGCTCCCTGTCTCGCACCGCCGACTCTTCCGGTCGATGTCTCGTCCGCATGTTGCGGTTGGTTGGAGTATGTATACCTGCCGGTACTAAGTAAAGAGGTGGTATCAATATGGTATGGCATAATACCGCCACGATCCCCGCCACACCCCCAACGTCACCCCGGACTTGATCCGGGGTCCCGCTTCCTGGTCCCGAGGGCACGTCCCGTAAATCGGCGTTCACCCGATTGCCGACGGTGCCGATGCGCTGCACCCCTTGCTCGGCCTGCTAACTCTGGCAGCAGTTGACGTGCTCCCCATTTTCAGGCCGTTGATAAGTTAGCTTCGGTGTCCTCATGCCCGTGGCTGGGGCGGTTCGTGAACTCGGCGGGCGCCATGCCGCC